>CAVYGL010000016.1:0-47247 GCA_963767995.1 uncultured Actinomycetota bacterium | reverse complement strand
ACCGACCTGAGAGGATCGGCGCCGTGGACGGACCCCTGCCCCTCGTGCTCATCTACGCGTCGCTGGCGTTCGCGGTGGTGGTGCTCGTGTACGTCGCGCTCGGCCGTACGCCCGACTGGGGACTGCTGGGCTTCGCCGGGCTGATCGAGGCCGGGACGCTCGTGCTGCTCGTGATCGCCGGCGTCCAGGTCGGCGGGCGCCGACCTGAGCGGTGGCGGCACCGTCACGCTCTTCGGCTACCTGCTGGCCGGGCTGGTCCTGCTGCCGTTCGGCTTCGTGTGGTCGCTGGCCGAGCGCAGCCGCGGGGCGACCGCGGTGCTCGCCGTCGTCGGGCCTGGCGCAGGCCTTCGTCATCGTCCGCTGCCTGCAGGTGTGGTCGTGAGCTCCACGCGGTCCGGCGCCGGCCGCGTCCTCGTCGCGGTGTACGGCGTCTTCGCCCTCGCCGCGACCGCGCGCTCGCTCGTGCAGCTGGTCACCAAGGCCGACGAGGCGCCGCTGGCGTACACGCTGTCCGCGGTCGCGGGCCTGGTGTACGTCGCCGCCACCCTCGGCCTCGCCGAGGTCGGGCCCTCACCGCGCCGGCTCGCCTGGGCCGCCGTCGGCTTCGAGCTGGTCGGGGTGCTCACCGTGGGCACGCTGACCGTCCTCGACCCGGAGCTGTTCCCCGACCAGACGGTGTGGTCGGCGTACGGCGCGGGCTACGGCTGGCTGCCGCTCGTCCTGCCGTTCGCGGGCCTGGCCTGGCTCTGGCACACCCGCCCGCGCACCTGACCAGACCTCCCTTCCCTTGACGGTCGCGCGGGAGCACCATCAGGGGATGAACCTCGCCACCCGTGCCGCGGCCGCGATCGGCGCCGCCCTGCTCCTCGTGCCGGCGTCGCCCGCCGGCGCCCTCCCGGTCGGCGCGACCGCCCTGCACGCCTCCCTCGTCTCGAGCGGTGACGCCGACGGCTCGGGCATGGCGATGGTCACGCTGAGGCCGGCCGTACGCCGTGTCTGCGCGACCATCACGTGGTCCGGGATCGACAAGCCGTTCGCGGCCCACATCCACCGCCGATCGGACGGTCAGGTCGTCGTGGACCTCACCGGGTCGGTGACCGGCGGCAAGACGTGCACCACTGCCTCGCGCCGGTTGATCCGTCGCATCGCCGAGCGGCCGGGTCGCTACTACGTCAACGTCCACAACCGGGCGTACCCGTCGGGAGCGATCCAGGGCACCCTCGGCACGCACCACATGTGATCCCCACGTCATCCGGAGGGGCATCCGCGCGGCTACGCGGCGTCGTCGGCGGCAGGTGCTTCTTCATCAGCCGCTTGACCCGGCGCTCCTTGCGGTCCGGGATCATCGAGCGCATCTCCTCGAGCTTGCCGAAGCAGAGCAGCCGGTCCTCGCCCTCGAGCACCGTCTTGTTGCGCGGGTTGGGGATCACCTGCGGGCCGCGGTGGAGGGTCAGGACGGTGATGTCGCGCTCGTCGAGGCCCGAGTCGCCGAGCTTCTTGCCGACCATGTCGGAGCCGCCGTGCACGACGATCTCGGCCACGCCGTAGCCGGTCGAGACGGTGAGCCGCTGGCGTACGTCGATGTCGGGGAAGGCGACCTGGTTGTCGATGAAGTCGATGATCGCGCCGGCGACGTCGAGCTTGGTCGCGGCCTCGATGCCCTCCAGGCCGGGCGAGGAGTTCACCTCCATCACCTGCGGGCCGTTCTTGCCCTCGAGCATGTCGACGCCGGCGACCCGCAGGCCCATGATCTGCGCCGAGCGCACGGCCACGCGCTCGAACTCCTCGTCGAGCTCGACCGGCTCGACGCTGCCCCCGCGGTGCACGTTGGAGCGGAACTCGTCGCCCTGCGCCACCCGCCGCATCGCCGCGACCACGCGGTCGCCGACGACGAGGGCGCGGATGTCGCGGCCCTTGCTCTCCTTGACGAAGCGCTGGATCAGCACGTTCTGCCGGGTGCTCTGCAGCGTCTCGATGATCGCCTCGGCGACCTTGATGGTCGGGGCCAGGATCACGCCGATGCCCTGGGTGCCCTCGAGCAGCTTGATCACGACCGGCGCGCCGCCGACCCGCTCGATCGCGGGGATCACGTCGGCGCGGTCCTGCACGAAGGTCGTCGCCGGCATCGGGATCTTGTGGCGCGAGAGGATCTGCGTCGCGCGGAGCTTGTCGCGGCTGTTGGCGATGCCGTAGCTGGTGTTCGGCGTGTAGACGTCCATCTGCTCGAACTGCCGCACGACGGCCGTGCCGAAGTAGGTGATCGAGTTGCCGACGCGCGGCAGCACCGCGTCGTACGTCGACAGCTGCTTGCCGCGGAAGAGCAGGTCGGGCGCGTCGCCCGTGAGGTCGATGCCGAAGCGCAGCGTGTTGAGCACCTTGACGTCGTGGCCGCGGTCGACAGCGGCCGTCCGGAGTCGCTGGGTGCTGTAGGAGCGCGGTGCGCGGGACAGGATGGCGAGCTTCACGGGCCTCATACAAGCACGCGTCGACCTGACAGGATGGCCGGGTGTCCACCACCCCCGAGCCGTCGCGACCCGGGGCCGACATCGCGCCGACCGTCGTCGGGTGGCGCGAGTGGGTGGCCCTTCCGCAGGCCGGCGTCGAGTGGGTCAAGGCGAAGATCGACACCGGCGCGCGGTCGTCCGCGATCCACGCCTTCGACCTCGAGGTCTTCGACCGCGACGGCGCCGAGTGGGTGCGCTTCTCCCTCCACCCGTGGCAGAAGTCCGACGAGGACCGCGTCGAGCTCAGCCTCCCGGTCCTCGACCGGCGTGAGGTCCGCTCGAGCAACGGTCAGGTCGAGCAGAGGTACGCCGTCGGGCTCGACGTGACGCTCGCCGGGCGCACCATCACGACGGTGATGACCCTGAGCAACCGCGACGAGATGGGCTTCCGGATGCTGATCGGCCGCGAGGCGCTGGAGCGCGGCTTCCTCGTCGACTCGTCGCGGTCGTACGCCGGTGGCCGGCCGCGGCGGGCCGTACGCCGGAAGAACTGGGGCAAGTAGCCCCGCCCCCCTCACGCCAGCGAGTCGTCGTACGTCGCGGTGAGCGGGCCGCCGGCGTTGCCGGTGTTGACCACGCCGACCGGCTCGATCAGCACCGCGTGCACCTCGCCCTCGGCGATCGGGCAGTGCTCGACGCCGCGCGGCACGACGTACATCTGTCCGGGGCCCAGCGTGACGTCGCCGTCGCGCAGCTGGATGGTGAGCTCGCCGGCCACGACCAGGAACAGCTCGTCGGTGTCGTCGTGGGTGTGCCAGACGAACTCGCCGCGGATCTTGACCACCTTGATCTCGTAGTCGTTGAGCCGCGCCACGACCTTGGGCGACCAGTGCTCGGAGAACGCGGCGAGCTTCTCGGCCAGGTCGATCACGTTGCTCATGCCAGCGAGTTTCCCACGCGGGCCACGACTACCCTGAGCGCGTGACCACCGCCGCCGTTCCCGCCCTCGACGCCTAGTGGCCCGCGAGTCCTTCGCCATCGGCGGCGTCCGGATCCGCGCCGGCACGGTGCGGGCCCTCGAGCTGCCGATCACGCGACTGGTGACGGGCGCCGACGTCACCCTCCCGGTGCGGGTCGTGCACGGTCGCGAGGACGGGCCGAGCGTCTGGATCGACGCCGCCATCCACGGCGACGAGGTGGCCGGTGTCGAGATCGTTCGACAGGTGATGGCCGGCCTCGACCCCAAGACGTTCCGCGGCACGCTCGTCGCGGTGCCCATCGTCAACGTGCTCGGCTTCATGAACGGTGACCGCTACCTCCCCGACCGCCGCGACCTCAACCGCTCGTTCCCCGGCTCCGCGCGCGGGTCGCTCGCCAGCCGGATCGCCTATCTCTTCATGCGCGAGATCGTGGCCGGCTGCGAGGTCGGCATCGACCTCCACACCGGCTCCGACCGCCGCAGCAACCTGCCCCAGGTCCGGGCCGACCTCGACGACCCCGGCACCCGCGAGCTCGCCCAGTCCTTCGGCGCGCCCGTCATGCTGCACGCGAGGATCCGCGACGGATCGCTGCGCCACGCCGCCCGCGAGCAGGGCGCGAAGGTGCTGCTCTACGAGGCCGGCGAGAACCTGCGGTTCGACGCGTACGCCGTCGACGCCGGCGTGATCGGCGTACGCCGCGTGCTGGCATCGCTCGGCATGACCGAGCCCGTCGACGAGCCCGCCGTCGAGCCGAGCCTGGAGTGCCGGTCGAGCGGGTGGGTGCGGGCGCGGCGCACCGGGATCCTGCACCTGGATGTCCAGCTCGGCCAGAAGGTCAGCGACGGCGAGCGGCTCGGCACCCTCTTCGACTCCTTCGGCAAGACGCTGCGCGCGGTGTACGCCAGTCGCGACGGCATCGTCATCGGTCGCACCGAGGCGCCCCTCGTGAACTCCGGTGACGCGGTCGTGCACATCGCCAACTAGCGTGCGTGGCATGTCGTTCGACGTCGCTGCCTTCCGCGCCGAGTTCCCCTCGCTGGAGTCGGGGATCGCCCACTTCGACAACCCCGGCGGCACGCAGACCCCGCGGGTGGTCGGCGAGGCGATCGCCCGGACGCTCACCGGACCGCTGTCGCAGCGCGGCGCCGCGACCGAGAGCCAGCGCAACGCCGAGGAGTCCGTCGCCGGCTTCCGCTCCGCCATCGCCGACCTGGTCGGCGGGGTGCCCGAGGGGGTCGTCCACGGCCGCAGCGCGACGGCGCTGACGTACGACTTCTCCCGCACGCTGTCGCGCACCTGGTCGCCCGGCGACGAGATCGTCCTCTGCGAGCTCGACCACGACTCCAACGTGCGACCGTGGATCCAGGCCGCCGAGCGGGCCGGGGTCACCGTGCGGTGGCTGCGGCTCGACCCGCAGACCGCCGAGCTGGACCTGTCGTCGCTCGACGCGATCACCGATCGCACCCGGCTCGTCGCGATGACCGCGGCCTCCAACCTGCTCGGCACCCGCCCGCCCGTCGCCACGGTCGCCGCCCGCGCGCACGACGTGGGCGCGCTGCTCCACGTCGACGGCGTCCACCACGCCGCGCACGCCGCCCCCGACCTCACCGCGATGGGCGCGGACTTCCTGGTCTGCTCGCCCTACAAGTTCTTCGGCCCCCACTGTGGCGCGCTCGTCGCCGACCCGGCCCTGCTGGAGACGCTCCGCCCCGACAAGCTGCTGCCGTCGAGCGACGCCGTGCCCGAGCGGTTCGAGCTCGGCACCCTGCCCTACGAGCTGCTCGTCGGGGCGACCGCGGCTGTCGACCTGATCGCGTCCCTCGGCTCGGGGGCGACCCGTCGCGAGCGGCTCGTCTCGGCCGCCGCCTCGATCGCCGAGCACGAGCTGCGGCTGCGGCTCCGGATCGAGGACGGCCTCGCCGGCGATGGACGGTCTCACCCTGCACTCGCGTGCCGCCGATCGCACCTCGACGCTGTTCCTCACGTTCCGCGACCGCCTGCCCGTGGACGCGTACGAGGCGCTGGCGAAGCGCGACGTGCTCGTCCCGGCCGGCACCTTCTACGCGTACGAGACCTTCCGCGCGCTCGACCTGCCGGTCGACTCCGGCCTGCGGATCGGGCTCGCGGCCTACACCGACGACTCGGACGTGGACCGGCTGCTCGAGGGGCTGGCCGACTTCCTCGGCTGACTCGAGCTCTGCTCGTGGATCCCACGAGCAGAATGCGACCTTGGCATCCGAGGCGGCACCGGGGTTTCAGTCGTCGTGCGCCTGCTCCGCGACCTCTTCCGATCCCGCGCCGTCCTCGTGCGCACGCGAGTCCAGGCCGTCGGTGTCCACGGTGTCGCCGACGGACGCGTTGCCCGCCGGCTCGGCGTCGAGGGCGCGCTGCCGGTCCTCGTCGCTGACCCGCTCCCCGGCGGCCGGGAAGGCCGACTCGTCCGGGTGCTCGGCGTAGGGGTCGGTCCCGGGCTGGTCGTCGCTCATGCCCGCGACGCTACGCCGACGGCGTACGCGCGTGATCGCCCGCAGGGGTGGCGGCAGATCGCACTCCCGACGGCCGGGACCCTGCAAGGTGCCGCCACCCCCAGCAGGCGGACCGCTGTCGCACCGCTCGGCCACAATGAGGACGTGACCCACTGGGTGCTCCACGTCGACATGGACCAGTTCCTGGTCGCGGTCGAGCTGCTGCGCCGCCCCGAGCTGGTGGGGCTGCCGGTCGTGGTGGGCGGGCGGGGCGACCCGACCGAGCGGGCCGTGGTGTCGACGGCGTCGTACGAGGCGCGGGCGCACGGCGTACGCAGCGGGCTGGCGCTCAAGCTGGCCAAGCGGCGCTGCCCGGACGCGGTGTTCCTGCCCGTCGACTTCCCGGTCTACGAGGCGGCGTCGGCGCGGGTGATGGCGACGCTGCGCGCGACGCCCGGCGCCGTCGTCGAGGTGCTCGGGTGGGACGAGGCGTTCGTCGGCATCGAGACCGACGACCCGCTCGCGGCGGCCCGGTCGATCCAGGCGGCGGTGCTCGCGGCGACCGGGCTGCACTGCTCGGTCGGCATCGGGGACACGCTGGTGCGCGCCAAGATCGCCACCGACTTCGGCAAGCCGCAGGGCACGTTCCGGCTCACCCGCGACAACTGGATGGACGTCATGGGCGAGCGACCGACCACGGCGCTGTGGGGCGTCGGCTCCAGGATCGGCGCCCGGCTGGAGGCGATCGGCATCCGTACGGTCGCCGACCTCGCCGCGGCCGACGAGGAGGCGCTGGTCGCCGCCTTCGGGCCGGCGAGCGGCTCCCACCTCGGTCGGCTCGGGCGCGGCGGCGGCCGCTCGCGGCCGGACGACACCCCGTGGGTCGCCCGGGCGCACGGCCGCGAGACGACGTACCAGGCCGACCTCACCACGCCCGAGGAGGTGCGGGCCGCGCTGGCCGACCTCGCCGCGCGGGTCGTCGACGACGTACGCAAGGAGGAGCGGGCGGTGCAGCGGGTGCACCTCAAGGTCCGGTTCGCGCCGTTCTTCACCTTCACCAAGGTGCGCAAGCTGCCGGAGCCGACGTACGACGTCGAGGTGATCACGCAGACGGCGTACGACCTCTACCTCGCCCTCGACGACCAGCGACGCGTACGCCTGCTCGGCGTGCGCGGGGAGATGGTGCCGCCCGAGGGCGGCTACTGAGGCCTACTCGGTCGCGATGGCCGCCAGCACCTTCATCCGCGACGCCCGGATGGCGGGCACGATCGCCGCCAGCACGCCGAAGATGACGGCGACGACGAGGAAGATCAGCAGGTTGCTCAGCGGGAGCGAGAGCACGGTGAGGTCGTCCTTGAGCGACTGGCGCAGCACGACCCCGATGACCAGCCCCACCACCATGCCCAGCACCGCGCCGAGCAGCGCGATCGCCACCGACTCGAGGGTGATCATGGTGCGCAGCTTGCGGCGCGAGAGCCCGACGGCGCGCAGCAGCCCGATCTCGCGGGTCCGCTCGAGGACGCTGAGCCCGAGGGTGTTGACGATGCCGATCACCGCGATGACCACGGCGAGGGCGAGCAGTCCGTAGATGACGTAGAGCAGCTGGTTGACCTGGCCGCTGATCAGCTCCTTGAACTCCTCCTTGTCCTGCACCGACAGGATCGGGAGGTCCTTGACCACGTCCTCGAGGTCCTGCTTGACGCGCGGCGCGGTCGGCCCCGTCGGCGAGGGTGATGCTGAGGGTCGAGTCGCTGCGCTTGATGCCGGCGTCGCCGAGCACGGACAGCGGGAAGGTGATCCCGCCCGTGGTCGGGGTGTCCTCGAAGACCCCCACCACGTCCAGCGGGATCGTCTTCCCGCCGGGGAACTCCACGTCGATGGTGTCGCCGGGACCGGCCTTCAGGTCGTCGGCGCGGCCCTCGCTGAGGAGCGCCTGGTGGCCGGAGATCTGGTCGGTCCCGTCGATCATCGTGAGGTCGTAGATCTCGAAGAAGCCGGGGTCGACGCCGATCGCGAAGGTCTGGTCGGGCGTGCCGTCGACGTCGACGCTCACCGGGGTGCCCTGCTGGCGGGAGACCAGGTCGACGCCGTCGACGTCCTCCATCCGGTCGCCGAACCCCGCCGGGAAGCCCTGGAACGTCGGCATCTGCACGAGGAAGTCGCTCTTGAAGGCGTCGTCGACGACCGAGTCGTTGGTGGCGCTGAGCGACGAGGCCAGCACGCCGACCGCCGACACGACCGCGAGCCCGATCATCAGGGCGGACGCGGTGGCGCCCGTACGACGCGGGTTGCGCAGGGCGTTCTCGCCGGCGAGGCGACCGGCCGTGCCGAAGAGGCGGCCGAACACGGCCCGGCACGCGACGAGCACCGGGTGGCCGAGGACGGGCGCGAGCACCGCGGTCGTGATGACCCAGATGACCGCGCCGGCGCCGATCCAGATGGCGTCGGTGCCGGGTGCGCCGACCAGCCCGGCGGCGGCGAGCGCCACACCCACGGCCATGGCGATCGAGCCCAGGACGAGCCGGCGGCCCATCCCCTTCTCCTGCACCACGAGGTCGTCGCGCATCGCCGCGACCGGCGGGACCTTCGCGGCCCGGCGGGCGGGGACGAACGCGGCCACCATCGTCACGAGGATGCCGACGACGTAGCCCGCGACGATCGTGAAGGGCGTGAGGGTCAGCACCTCGCCGGCGATGTCGAGGCCGAACGTGCGGAAGAGGCCGGCGAGCAGGCGGGACAGGCCGAGCCCGAGCAGCAGCCCGAGCGTCGCGCCGACCACCGCCATCAGGAAGGCCTCGACGAGCACGGAGCGGGTGACCTGCTTCTTGCTCGCGCCGAGCGCGCGCAGCAGGGCGGACTCGCGTACGCGCTGCGAGACCAGGATCGAGAAGGTGTTGAAGATGATGAACGCGCCGACCACGATCGCGATCACCGCGAAGGTGGTCAGGAAGATCGAGATGACGTCGAGGAACTGGCCGATCTGGTCCTGGGTCTCCTCGACCACCTTGTCGCCGGTCACCGCGGTGAAGCCCTCCGGCGCCACCGCGGCCGCGGCCTCGGCGAGCTCCGTCTGGGAGACGCCGTCGGCGGCGGTGAGCGCGACGCTCGTGAACGCGTCCTCGCCACCGAGGAAGATCTCCTGCGCCTCGGCCGTGTCGAGCAGCACCAGCGTCGCGCCGGCCGTGCCGCCACCGTTGAAGTCGGCGGTGCCGACGAGGGTGAACGTACGCCGGGGGTCCTGGCCCTCGGTCGGCACGATCATCGTGACGGTGTCACCGATCTCGTAGCCGCCGCGCTCGGCGGACGACGTGTCGAGGGTGACCTCGCCGGGCTGCTCCGGCCAGCCGCCCTCGTTGAGCACGAGGATCTCCTCGCCGGCCATGTTGTCGGCCGGCGCGTAGTTGAACGCCAGCGTCGGGGCGCCCTGGCCGCCGACCAGCTTGTCGTCCGAGCCGAGGAGGAACGAGCCGAAGCCGTCGACCGAGCCGGTCGCGGCCTCCACCTCGGGCAGCGCGGCGATCTTGTCGATGTCGGCGGGGTGATCAGCTGGGTGGTGGCGACCCCCGCGTTGGCGGCCGAGACGTCGCCGGCCGGTCGCACCAGGCCGTCGGAGGTCGAGCCGCTGACGATGTTCTGGAAGGTCGCGTTGAGGCCGGTGCTGAACGTCATCACGCCGGCGAGGAAGCCGATGCCGAGCACGATCGCGAGCGTGCTCATCAGCAGGCGCACCTTGCGGGCGAGCAGGTTGCGCCAGGTCAGGCGGAGCACGTCAGCTCGCCGCCTTCTTGACGGCCGCGTCCTGCAGGGCCGCCATCTTCGCGAGGATCTGGTCGCGGTCCGGCTCCCGCAGCTCGTCGACGATGACGCCGTCGGCGAGGAACAGCACCCGGTCGGTGTACGACGCCGCGACGGGGTCGTGCGTCACCATCACGACGGTCTGGCCGAACTCGTCGACGCTGCGGCGCAGGAAGCCGAGCACCTCGGCGCTGCTGGTGGAGTCGAGGTTGCCGGTGGGCTCGTCGGCGAAGACGATCGACGGCTGGCTGACCAGCGCGCGGGCGCAGGCGACGCGCTGCTGCTGGCCGCCGGACATCTCGCTGGGTCGGTGGCCGAGGCGCGGGCGCAGTCCCACCGCGTCGACGACCTGGTCGAACCACGCGCGGTCGGGCTTGCGACCGGCGAGGCTCAGCGGCAGCAGGATGTTCTCCTCGGCGCTGAGCGTGGGCACCAGGTTGAAGGACTGGAAGACGAAGCCGACCCGCTCGCGGCGCAGCGTGGTCAGGTCCTTGTCCTTGAGCTTGCCGAGGGACGTGCCGTCGACGACGGCCTCGCCGGACGTGGGGGTGTCGAGGGCGGCCAGGCAGTGCATGAGGGTCGACTTGCCGGAGCCGGACGGCCCCATGATGGCGGTGAACTCACCCTTCATCAGGTCGACGGTCACGCCGTCGAGGGCCCGCACCTCCGCCTCGCCCTTGCCGTAGACCTTGATCAGGTCCCGCGCACTGCCGCGACGCCCGTCGCCTCCCCACCCGCTGCTCACTCATGGCAGCGAGTCTCGCAGGGCGGCGAAACGCGCAGCCATGGGATATCGCCCTCAGCCGGACCCTGACATGTGTCAGGGATGGTCGCGGGGGTCGGCGCCCCTAGATTGACCGCGTGGGAGACATCGTCGCCGGGCTGCTGACGGGCCTCTCCCTCATCGTGGCGATCGGCGCGCAGAACGCGTTCGTGCTCCGCCAGGGGCTGCGCCGCAGCCACGTGGCGGTCGTGGTCGCGATCTGCGCGGTCTCCGACGCGGTCCTCATCGTGGCCGGCGTCGCCGGCATCGGCGTGGTCGTCGACCGCGCGCCGTGGGCGATCGAGGTGGTCCGCTGGCTCGGCGTCGCGTTCCTGACGGCGTACGGCACCGGCTCGCTGCTGCGGGCCCGCCGACCGCAGGCCCTCGCCGTCGACGGCGCGGCGGTCGACTCCCGCCGCGGGGTGGTGGCGCGTGCCGTCGCGCTCACCTGGCTCAACCCGCACGTCTACCTCGACACCGTCCTGCTGCTCGGCTCGATCGCCGGCACCCACGGCGACCCCGGCCGCTGGTGGTTCGCCCTCGGCGCGTGCGTGGCCAGCGTCGGCTGGTTCGCCGGCCTGGGGTACGGCGCCCGCCTGGCCGCGCCCCGCCTCGCGAACCCGCGGGCCTGGCAGGTCCTCGACGTCCTCATCGGGCTGGTGATGCTCGCGATCGCGGTCCGGCTGGCCCTCGGCGGCTGACGTACTCCAGTGGGATCCTGCTGCCCGGCCGGGGTAGTCCAGCGGGGTCCGGTCGCGCGAGGACCTCTCCGACAGCCATTTCCCGCTGGACTACCCCGAGGGGCGACGGGCGGGCGATCATGGACGCCATGGCCGACCGGAAGACCGTCCCGACCCAGGCGTCCGTCGACGAGGTGATCGAGTCGACCGTCGACGAGCGCAGGCGCGAGGACGCGCGCGCGGCGCTCGAGCTGATCCGTACGGCGACCGGAGCGGAGCCCGTGGTCTGGGGTCCCTCGATGATCGGCTTCGGGCGGCAGCCGTACACGACCGCGGACGGCAAGGAGCGCGAGTGGTTCGCCGTCGGGCTGGCGCCGCGCAAGGCGTCGCTGACGTTCTACGGGCTGACGTTCTACGGATCCAACGAGGACCTGCTCGAGCGCCTCGGGCCGCACACCACCGGCAAGGGCTGCGTGTACGTCAAGCGCCTCGAGGCCGTCGACACCGCGGTGCTCACCGAGCTCGTCGAGCGCGCCTGGCAGGCGAACCACCAGCCGGGCTGACCCGGCTCAGGACTCGGTCTGCCGAGTCCTCCGACGACTCCCGTGCGACGGCCTCGTCGTGGCGGGCGTGGAGGCGGTCGCGGATCTCGCCGGCGTCGTAGTGACGGCGTACGCGCTCGTCGCGGGCGACCGCGGCACCGGTCGCGACGCCGGCCAGGATCCCGGCCAGGCCGAGCAGCTTCCACACGCGCATGGCCCGATCCTAGTCGCGCGGCCACGCGCGGCGGGGTCGTGCGGCAGACTTCCGGGCATGGCGACGTCGGTGACCCTCGACCAGGCGGTGGAACTCACCCGGAGCGGCGACATCTGGCTGTTCCGCGGGCGCCGCGCACCCGACCGGGCGATCCGCGCGGTGACGAACTCGCCGGTCAACCACGTCGGGATCGCCGTGGTCGTCGACGACCTGCCGCCGCTCATCTTCCACGCCGAGCTCGGCAAGAAGCAGGTCGACATGTGGACCGGCGGCCACCACCGCGGCGTCCAGCTCCACGACCTGCGCGAGGCGGTGTCGCGGTGGCAGACCGAGTACGGCCAGGACGCGTGGCTGCGCCAGCTCGAGCCCGAGATCGGCCAGGCAGAGGAGGACGGCATGCTGCGCACGGTCGCGCGCCTCGACGGCGTCTCCTTCCCCAGCCTCACCAAGCTCGGCGCGCGCTGGCTGCGCGGCCGCGACGCGTACGTCCCCCACCGCAAGCGCGCCCGTCGGGTCACCCCCGAGGCGGCGTTCTGCGCCGAGATCGTGGCGAGCTGCTACATCGAGATGGGCATCCTGCGCGACGACCGTCGCGCCACCTGGTACGACCCCGGCACGTTCTGGAGCGGCGACTACCTCCCCATCTCCGACGGCTGGACCCTCGGCAAGGAGGTCGCGGTCAGTCGCTGACGGCCGCCGCGAAGCGCTCCCCCAGCACCGCCACCGCAGCCTTCAGCTCCGCTGCCTCCCACCACCGTGAAGGCGAAGGGCACGCCGGCCAGCCACTCGCCGGCGTACGCCACCGCGTTGCTCGTGGTGCCGACCAGCTCGCAGCCGCCCCCGGGTCGCGCGCGCAGGTCGCCGAGCGTGGGCCGGATCCACGGCCTGACCTCCTCGAGCGGCGCCTCGAACACGACGTGGGTCTCGTGCTCCCAGCCCTTGCCGAGGTTGGCCTCGAGCTCGGCCGCGGGGTCGAGGTCGGCGGGCACCTCGAAGGTCCCGTCGAGGAGGTGGACCTCGGTGATCCGGTCGATCCGGAAGGTGCGCAGCTCGCTGGCGTGGTGGGAGTGGCAGAGCAGGTACCACCGGCCGTAGCGGACCACCACCGACCACGGGTCGACCTCGAACGTACGAGCGTTGCCGGCCGCGGTGCGGTAGCCGAGCCGCACCTGGCGCTGGCCCGCCACGGCCTCGACCAGCTCGGTGGTCACGGTGGCGTCGGGCTTGGCCGGGAAGCGCTCGGGCACGGCGCGCGCGGTCTCGCGGAGGGCGACGGCCTGCCGGGCGACGTTGCTCGGCAGCACCCGCAGGATCTTGCCGAGCGCGGAGCCGACCGGGTCGTCGGGGTCGGCGACGGCGTGCTGGGAGTCGAGCGCGGCCATCACCAGGCCGAGCGCCTCGGTCGCGGAGAAGACGAGCGGCGGCAGCCTCAGGCCGCGGCCCAGGGTGTAGCCGCCGTAGGGCCCGCGGGTCGACTCCACCGGGATGTCGGCCTCGCGCAGGATCGCGACGTAGCGGCGCGCGGCGCGCTCGGTGACGCCGAGGCGCTGCGCGAGCTCGGCGGCCGTGATGCCGGGCCGGCCCTGCAGGATGTCCAGCGCGCGCAAGGCCCGCGCCGTGGGACTGATCTCGCTCATGGACAGATCGTGCCACCGGATCCGGTCGTAGAGCGTCCGGAATCCTCACTAGCGTGACGAGCCCACCCCCCACTCACACGGGAGAACACCATGGACATCGTCCTCATCGCCGGCATGTGGCTCGACGGATCCGCGTGGGACGACGTCGTCCCCGAGCTCGAGCGGCTCGGCCACCGTCCCCAGGCCCTCACGCTGCCCGGGCAGGGCGACGGCAACACCCAGGCGACGTACGACGACCAGGTCGCCGCGATCCTGGCCGCGGTCGACGCGACCGACGGGCCGGCGTTCGTGGTCGGCCACTCGGCGGCGTGCGCCCTGGCCTGGGTCGCCGCCGACGCCCGACCGGAGAAGGTCGCGCGCGTCGCGCTGGTCGGCGGGATGCCCAACAACGACGGCGACACCTACTTCGGCTTCTTCGAGCCCGTCGACGGCGTCGTGCCGTTCCCGGGGTGGGAGCCGTTCGAGGGCCCGGACTCCGACGACATGTCCGCCGAGGTCAAGGCGAGCGTCGCGGCCGGCGCCATCGCCGTGCCCGCTGCCATCACGCAGGGCACCGTCCACCTCACCGACGCGCGCCGCTACGACGTGCCGGTGACGATGATCTGTCCCGAGTTCACCCCGGCCCAGGCCCAGGAGTGGATCGACGGGGGCGACATCCCCGAGCTGGCCAAGGCGACGCAGTGTCGACTTCCTCGACATCGAGTCCGGCCACTGGCCGATGTTCACCCAGCCGACCGCGCTGGCAGCGCTGATCGACGAGGCCGCGCGGCGCTAGGCGCCGAGCTCGTCAGTCGCGCGGCGGGTCGAGCAGCTCGTCGGCGCTGGCGGCGACGGTCGGGGTGTCGAGCGGCGCCGGTCGCCGGAGGTTCACCGGGGTGATCGGCGTGACCGGCAGGACGTAGTCGCTGTCGACCCCCGCCGCCAGGCCGAGGTCGAGGCCGGAGAGCTCGTTGCTCGCCACGCCCGAGCATCACCGCGACCGTGCGGGCGTTGGCGGGCCGCTTGTCGGGGTCCTTCTCCAGCAGCGTCGCGATGACGGCGCGCAGGTCGGCCGGCACGTCCTCGCCCAGCGGCGGCGGCGGCTCGTTGACGTGCGACATCGCCGTGGCGATCGGCGTACCGCGGTCGAAGGGGCGGGTGCCCGTGAGCATCTCGTGGGCCACGACGCCGAGGGCGTAGAGGTCGCTGGCACCGGTCGCCTTCTCGCCGATGGCCTGCTCGGGGCTGATGTAGTTGGGCGTGCCGACCATCTCGCCGACGCGGGTGTGGCCGATGCCGTCCATGGCGCGCGCGATGCCGAAGTCGGTGAGCTTCACGACGCCGTCGTTGCGGAGCAGGATGTTGGCGGGCTTGACGTCGCGGTGCACGACGCCGGCCTCGTGGGCCGTACCGAGCGCGAGGGCGGCCTGGGCGAGGATCGAGCGCACGTTCTCGTGGTCGAGGGCGCCCTGGTCGCGGATGACCGCCGACAGTGGCAGGCCCTCGACGAGCTCCATCACGAGGTAGGACCGGTGGTCGTCCTCGCCGTAGTCGAAGACGGTGGTGATGTTGGGGTGCATCAGCGAGGCCGAGTGCTGGGCCTCGTCGCGGAACCGCTCGGCGAAGACCTCTTCGTCGTCCATGTCGGCCCGCATGACCTTGACCGCGACCTGGCGCTGCAGGACGTCGTCGACGGCACTCCAGACGTGGGCCATGCCCCCGGAGGCGATCTTCTCCTCCAGCACGTAGCGGTCGCCGAGACGGAGACCTTCCACGAGTCGCTCCACGATGCAGTCCACTTCTCTTCGAGATCGTGGCACGAGACCCGCACCGCAGCGTCGATGCTACGCGCCGCGGCGGACCTCCCACCCCTAGGAAGGTCCAGTGCCCCGCGCCATCCGGGGCATGCGCACCGCCCGGCAAAGACTCGGTCGCTACCCCTTGACAACGTACAACCGTTTGGTTGTACGTTACTCCCATGACCGAGAGGGACAGCGAGCAGGAGGCCCGGGCGGACGCCTGGTTCCACGCCCTCGCCGACCGGACCCGGCGCGACATCCTCCGTCGCGTGCTGGCCGGCGAGCACTCCGTCTCGGCCCTGGCGCAGAGCTACGACATGAGCTTCGCGGCCGTCCAGAAGCACGTCGCCGTGCTCGAACGGGCCGGCCTGCTGACCAAGCGTCGGCAGGGTCGTGAGGCCCTGGCGAGCGGCGACGTGGAGGCCGTGCGGTCGGTGGGCGTGATGCTCACCGAGCTCGAGGCCCTCTGGCGCGGCCGCATCTCCCGGATGGACGAGCTCCTCGCCGCCGACACCACCACCACCACCACCACCGAGAAGGATTGATCGACATGCCTGTCACCGACGTCCAGCACGACACCGACGCCCGCACCCTCACCATCACCGCCGACTTCGCCGCGCCGCTCGACCGCGTGTGGCAGGTGTACGCCGACCCGCGGCAGCTCGAGCGCGTGTGGGGTCCCCCCGGCTACCCGGCCACGTTCGTCGACCACGAGCTCAGCCCCGGCGGCCGGATGAACTACTACATGACCAGCCCGGAGGGCGAGAAGTACTACGCCTACTGGGTCGTCGACGGGGTCGACGAGCCGACCGGCTTCACCTTCACCGACGGCTTCGCGGTCGACGAGACCTTCGCGCCCAACCCGGAGCTGCCGCAGTCGGCGCAGGACTACGCGTTCGCCGAGCGCGACGGCGGCACCCGCGCCACGTTCGTCGCGACGTACGCCTCCGCCGAGGACCTGCAGAAGGTGCTCGACATGGGCGCGGTCGAGGGCTCGACCCTCGCCATCAACCAGATCGACGAGCTGCTCGCCTCCTGACCCACACCGCTTCGAGAGAGGATCCGCCATGCGCACCCTGGTCGTGACCGAGTTCATCACCCTCGACGGCATCGTCGACTCCCCCGGCGGCGGGGACCACCCGCACGCCGGCTGGACGTTCCAGGACGTCGAGTTCGACGAGGCGGCGTACGAGATCAAGGGCCGCGAGACCCTCGAGGCCACCGCCCTCCTGTTCGGCCGCCAGTCCTACGACGACTTCGCGCCCGTGTGGCCGTCGATGGAGGAGTTCGCGACCTACAACGCGATGCCGAAGTACGTCGTCTCCACCACCCTGGCCGGCGACACGGCGCCGTGGGGCGAGGGCCACGTCGACGTGCTCCGGTCGCTCGACGAGGTCGCCGCCCTCAAGGAGACCGAGGGCGGCGAGATCCACGTGCACGGCAGCCCGACCCTCGCCCAGGGCCTCGCGTCCGCGGGCCTGGTCGACCGCTACCACCTGCTCGTCTTCCCGATCCTGCTCGGCAGCGGCAAGCGCCTCTTCGCCGACGGCGCCGGTCCCGACAAGACCAGGCTCGCCCTCGTCGAGCACGCCGCCTACTCCAACGGGATCACGCTCCAGCGCTACGACGTCGTCCGCTGACGGTGAACGCGCTGGCCTGACCGGCGCGCAGCGGCGAGGATCACCCGGTGGAACTCGCCCTGCTGCTGGTCTCGATGGCCGCCGTCGTCCTCGCCGCGACCGCCGTCAGCGAACGCCTGCACGTCCCCGCGCCACTCCTGCTGATCGTGGTCGGGGCCGTGGCGTCGTACGTCCCCGGCGTGCCGACGATCCACCTCGAGTCCGAGGTGGTCCTGCTGGGGCTGCTGCCGCCCCTGCTCTACGCCGCCGCGATCCAGACGTCGCTGGTCGACTTCAACGCCAACCGCGGCACGATCCTGCGGCTCTCGGTCGTCCTCGTCGTGGTCACCACCGCTGGCGGTCGCGGCGGTCGTCGAGTGGCTGGTGCCGAGCATCGGCTGGGCAGCGGCGATCGCGATCGGCGCCGTCGTCGCCCCGCCGGACGCGGTCGCCGCGACCGCAGTGGCGCGGCGGATCGGGCTGCCGCGACGGGTGGTCACGATCCTCGAGGGCGAGTCGCTGCTCAACGACGCCACCGCGCTGGTCGACGCTGCGCACCGCCATCGCCGCCTCGTCGGGCGGCGTGGCGTTCGCCGAGGTCGGCGTCGACTTCGTCCGCGCGGCCGGAGGCGGTGCCGCTCATCGGCTTCGCGTTCTTCCTCCTCGTCGCGTGGCTCCGCAAGCGGATCACCGACCCGCTGCATGGACACCGCGATCTCGTTCCTCACGCCCTTCGCCGCCTTCGTCGCGGCGGAGGAGGTGCACGCCTCCGGCGTCATCTCGGTCGTCGTCGCCGGCCTGCTGCTCGGCCACAAGGCGCCGATCATCCAGACCGCGCAGTCGCGCATCACCGAGCGCATCACCTGGCGCACGGTGGCGTTCGTCCTGGAGAACACGGTCTTCCTCCTGATCGGCCTCCAGCTCGACTGGATCCTGGAGGACGTCAGCGAGTCGACCCTCCCGGCAGGCCGGATCGCGGCGGTCTGCCTGCTGACCCTGGTGACGGTCGTCGTGCGTCCGGCTCGTCTACATGTACGCTCACCTGGCTGTTCCGCCGCTCGGCGACCCGATCCCGCCCGCCGTGGACCTTCCTCATCGGCTGGGCCGGGATGCGAGGCGTGGTGACCCTCGCCGCCGCGTTCGTCATCCCCGAGGACGACGCCCCACCGCGAGGTGCTGCTCCTCGTCGCCTTCACCGTCGTGGCCGGCACGCTGCTCCTCCAGGGGCTGACCCTCCCGCTGCTCGACGCGGCTCCTCGACGTACCCGCTCCCGACCCGGCCGAGGACGCGCTCGCCCGGGCCGCGCTCCTGCAGCAGGCCGCCGACGCCGGGCTCGCCAAGCTCGACGAGCTGGAGTACGACGACCACCACGGCGTCTCCGACCAGATCCGGGCCGCGCCTCGACCAGCGCTCGTTCGCCGCCTGGGAGCAGCTCGCCACGGCGGAGGACCAGGAGACCCCGTCGCAGCTCTACGCCCGCATCCGCGGCGAGATGATCGACGCCGAGCGCGCCAAGGTGCTGCTCGTGCGCAGCAAGGGCAACATGCCCTCCGAGGTCGTCAGCCAGGTGCTCGCGCATGCTCGACATCGAGGAGTCCATGCTCGACGCCGCCTCCGAGGCGCCGGTGCGTACCCGCATCGGGTCGCTCGCCTTCACCGGCGGTCGGCAGTGCGACGACCTCGAGGCCTTCCCCGCCGATCGACACGGTCGACCGACCCGGCGTGCGCGCCCTGCCTCGCCGACGGCACCCCCTGGGTGTCGCTGCGCCAGTGCCTGGAGTGCGGCCAGCGTCGGCTGCTGCGACTCCTCGATCGGCAAGCACGCCACCGCCCACTTCCACGAGACCCTCCACCCCGTCATGGAGTCGGCCCAGCCCGGCGAGTCGTGGCGCTGGTGCTTCGTCCACAACCTCACCGGCTGAGATGTCTGAGGACGCCATGAACGTCCCGGATCCCGATTTCCGTCCACCACGTCCTCAGATTCCGGGACTAGGCTCGACGACATGGGAGCGCCCGCGATCGTCATCGCCTCCGCCCACCACGGCGACGTGCTGGCCGAGGCGTTCGGCCGCTACGAACGGGAGTACGACGTCCGGCTGGTGAGCGACGAGGTCACCGCGAAGAAGACCGCCGCGGAGCTCATGGGGTCCGGCCACCAGGTGGCCCTCTTCGTGATCGACACCGACCACGAGCAGGAGAAGCTGTACGCCCTCATCGGCGGCACCCGGAAGGCCGTGCCGACCGCGCGGCGGCTGATCGTGTCGCACATCAGCCGCTTCCGGGCCGACAACGCCGACTTCCGCCACGCGGTCGCCGCCGGCAAGGTCGACGCCCTGCTGCTGATGCCTCAGGGGCCGCGCGACGAGGAGTTCCACGGCGCCGTCGGCGAGATGCTGAACGAGTGGAACGCCACCGTCGCCACCCCGGTCGTGGAGAACGTCCGCATCATCACGCCGGAGAAGGACGCGCTCACGCGCGAGCTGCTCGACTACCTCGGCCGGGTCGGCATGCCCGCCGGCGTGCACCACCCCGACAGCGAGGTCGGTCGCGAGGTGATGGCGCGGTGCCCCGAGGACGAGGGGAAGTGGCCGGTCGTCTCGTCGCTCGTCGGCTGGTGCGGCCACTGCTCGAGCGTGCGTGCCCTCGCCAACCAGCTCTACGGCCGTCCCGACGAGATCGACGTCGACGAGGTGGTCGACCTCGTGGTCGTCGGCGCCGGACCGGCGGGTCTCGCGGCGAGCGTGTACGCCTCCAGCGAGGGCCTCTCGACGGTCTGCCTCGAGGCCGAGGCGATCGGCGGCCAGGCCGGCACCAGCTCGATGATCCGCAACTACCTGGGCTTCCCGCGCGGCATCTCCGGCATGCGGCTCGCGCAGCGGGCGCGCGGCCAGGCGCTGCGCTTCGGCACCCGCTTCTACACCGGCTGGCCGGCCACCGGGATCTCACCGTGCGAGGAGGGCGGGCACCACATCGTCCACACCGAGGGCGGCGACGTACATGCCCGCACGGTGCTGGTCTCGACCGGCGTGAACTACCGCCGCCTCGGGGTCGACTCCCTCGAGGAGCTCCTCGGTCGCGGGGTCTACTACGGCGCCGCGATGGCGGCCGCGCGCGAGCTCGCCGGCGACCACGTCGTCATCGTCGGTGGCGGCAACTCGGCCGGGCAGGCGGCCATCCACGCCGCCCGCTTCGCCAAGGAGGTCACCATCGCCGTACGCCGTCCGGACCTGACGGCCACCATGTCGTCGTACCTCATCAACGAGATCGAGTGGAACCCGCGGATCACCGTGCGCGGCTCGACGTGCGTCGTCGACGGTGGCGCCGACGACGTCCACCACCTCGCGTGGATCACGATGGAGGACGTCGACACCGGGGAGCAGGAGCGCGTCGACGCGCGCGGCCTGTTCCTGCTGCTCGGGGCGGCGCCGGAGTGCGGCTGGCTGCCCGACACGGTGCTGCGCGACGAGCGCGGCTTCGTCCTGACCGGCCGCGACATCCCGCGCGAGGGCTGGCTCGAGGACGTGCCCCCGGAGGACCTGGCCACCACGCTGCCCGGTGTCTTCGCGGGCGGTGACATCCGCTCGGGATCGATGAAGCGGGTGGCGTCGGCGACCGGAGAGGGCGCGTCGGTCGTCTCGTCCGTGCACGCCTGGCTCGCCCAGTAGGACGCTAGAGCTCGAGCAGCAGGAACAGCACCGCCAGGGCCGGCAGCGTGCCCTGCGTCAGGGCGGCGCGGGCCATCCTGCGGTCGTGGGCGACGAGCACGACGGCGGCCGCGAGCATCGACCCGGTGCCGGCCAGCGCGAGCGCGGACCCGACCCAGTGCTCGCTCTTCAGCAGGGCCAGGCCGACGAGCGTGATGATCGCGAGGAACAGGTTGTAGAAGCCCTGGTTGTACGCCAGCGGCTTGGTGATCTCGGCGTCGGCCTCGGAGACCCCGAAGGTCTTCCGCGTCGACGGCTCGGTCCAGCGGAACGACTCGAGCACCCAGATGTAGACGTGGAGCAGCGCGGCCAGCAGGGAGAAGCCCACCGTGAAGATCGTCATGTGCGCACCCTAGGACCGACCTACCCCTGGGAGGGTGGCAGGTCGGCCGGTGCGAGACCATGATCGGCCGCGACGGCTACCCCGCCGCCATCGCCAAAGGAGGTCCCCATGGGACGACTGATCGGCATCCTGCTCGTGCTCTGGTTGATCATCGGAGCGTTCGCCGCCTACGAGCGCGGCTACTTCAACGACACGGACACGAACTGCTCGGAGGCCGGCGACATCGCGCTGAACATCGTGGCCGGTCCGCTCAACTACGCAGGCGTCAACCCCCAGGTGGACTGCTCCGACATCAACGTCGACACCCCGGAGCCGTCGAAGTAGCGCTCAGCGGCCCCTGTTGCGCGGGTGGTCCCTGGCCGTCCGCTCGTTGCCGCGCCGGTAGTTGCCGGTGACCCGCGCCATCAGCTCCTGCTCGTCGGCGCCGTCCTCGACGTCGGCGAGGAAGCGCGTGGCCGCAGGACCGCGCAGCACGGTCGCGCGTCGGCCGTGGTGGGTGATCACGACGTCGGCGCCGCGTACGTCGTAGGCGAAGCCCTCGGGACCCGGCACGTCAGGCCGGCCAGGGCGTCGGCCAGTCCTCCGCCGGGTCCTCGCCGACCCGGCCGTCGACCGCCTCGCGGAGCAGGTCGGCGTGCCCGGTGTGTCGGGAGTACTCCTCCAGGAGGTCGGTCAGCAGGCGGCGCAGCCGCGGGTGGTTGCCGTTGCCGTCGTCGATGTGGGCCACGAGGTCGAGCCCGCCACCGCCGTCGGCGATCGCCGCCTCGATCCGCGCGGTGTTGCGCACGACCGCCTCGTCGAAGACGGCGTACACCTCCTCGGCGCTGAGCGCCTCGGTGGTGAACTCCCACTCGTCGGTGCCGTCGTGCCCCAGTGATCGCCACGGCTCGACGAGCTCCTCGCCGCGGAGCTTGGTGACGAGGTAGTAGTCCTCACCCATCGCCAGGTGCAGCAGCAGCCCGCCGAGCGACAGGCTCGACGACGGGAGGCGGTGCCGCAGCCCGGCCTCGTCGAGGCCGTCGGCCTTCCAGCGCAGCGTCGCGCGCATCCGGCCGAGCGCGCCCAGCAGGTGCTCGGCCTCGGTGCCGTCGATCGGCGGCTCCCACGGCGGCGGGACCCAGACGTCGTTCTCGTCGATGCTCATGGGAGCGACGCTAACCCCGGTTCCGGACGATCCGCTGCCCCATCGTTCCCACTCGTCCGCGCTGGCTAGGCTCGACGCCGTGCCTGACCTCGATCGCGTCCCCACTGCTCCCCTGCTCGCCGTCGGCCTGATCGGCGGCTTCGCGCTGGCCCAGCAGACCGGCGTCCGTCCGCTCGGCGGGGCCGCGATGCTCGGTGCCAACGTGGTCGCTGCCCGGCAGTGGTACGCCGTCGGCGGGGCACCCCTGGCGGCCGGCCTGACGGCGGGCTACTGGACGGCGATGGGCGTGTCGCACCCGCTGGCCAAGAAGGTCGGCACCTGGCCCTCGGTGCTCGGCGTGACCGCCGTCAGCGCCGGGGCGGCCTGGTTGCTGGCCGACCGGCGCCGCTGAGGCATCCGTCCCGGGCCGCGGCACCGAACCCCTGGCGTGAGCCAGCCCGACACGATGTTCGCCAGCAGCAGCGTCCCGCGCCACCTCGTACGAGGCGCGGTCGGCCTGCCGCTGATGGTGGCCGCGTTCGTGCTGGTGCCGTGGCTCGGTCCGTTGGCGCTTGCTGCTGATCGTGCCGGCCGCCGTGCTGCTGCGCGGCTGCCCGACGTGCTGGGCCCTGGGCCTGGCGCAGACCTGTGCGCTCAGCTCACCGGCAGCAGAGGGTGGACCGCGACCTCGCCGGTGAGCGCACCCGCTGCGGCCGCGAACGCGGCGGCCACGTGCGGCGTCGCCATGTGGGCGTCGAGGGCCGCGGAGTCGGTCCACCGCTCGACGGTCACGAACGTGCCCGGCGTGCTGCCCGACTCGAACAGGTCGTAGGCGAGGCACCCCTCCTCCGCGCGGGTCGCCTCGGCGAGCGTCTGCAGGGCCGCGCGGACCTGATCGGCCGCCTCGGGGCTGGCGGGGATGGTGGCGACGACCTGGAGATCACTCACGGGAGTTCCTTGTCTGTAGGTGGAAGCCCAGTGTGCGTGGTGCGTGGGTGGCTGGCATAGCCCTTCTCGCCGGGATGGTCGCCCTCGACCGCGCGAGCCCCGAGGACGCGCATCACGACGAATCCGGCGGCAGCCGCCAGCAGCACGATCACGAGCAAGGCCGTTGCGACGCCCGGGCTCAACATGTCCATCATGTCGATCACCTCCGGCTTCCCACGCTAGGTGCTCGGGGCCGTTCTGCTCCTTACGGTCCCGTGACGCCGGCCGGTGCCGGGACTCAGTCCTCCGGCAGGTCGGCGAAGGCCTGCTTCATGTCGCGGTACCACCCGAGCGACTTCTTCGGGTGCTTCCAGCGGCCCTTCATCTCGTCGCGCGCCGGCTGGTGGGCGGCGTCGCCGGCCTTCTCGGCCTCCTTGAGGTGCTTGTCCTGGGCGTTGATGACGTCGTCGTGGCTCTCCCCGCGGTGCGCGAGGTCGCAGGGGCCGCCGAGCTGGCGGCAGGTCATGGTCTTCATGGGTTCTCCTCGAGTAGGTGTCAGTCATCCGACGATCGGCGGGGACGAGGTGTGACCGGCTCGGCTCCGGCGCGGCGTACGACCCGGGCGAGCACGTCGGGCGCGGCGCGGAAGGTGATGCCCGTGACCTGCCCGTGGTCGACCGCGAAGTCGAAGACCACCTGGGCCTCGCCCTTGCAGGTACCAGGCGTAGTCGGGCCGGTCGCCGAGGAACACGGCGAGGGCGGAGTGCGCGCTGCCGTTGAAGAAGGCGGCGACGTCGTCGCGGCCCTCGATCGAGGCCGGGGTGCCGGCCAGGACCGCGGCCTCGTCGGCGCCGACCACGGCGTCGGGCGCCAGCAGCTCGAGCAGCCGCTGGAAGTCGCCGCCCCGGGCGGCGGCCATGAACGCGTCGACGACCTCCCAGTCCGCGAGCGTGTCCTCCGTCGCCGGCTGGGCGACCTTGGCCCGGGCCCGCGAGGCCAGCTTGCGCGCGGCGACGGGCGTCGTGTCGAGGACCGCGGCGATCGTGCCGAACTCGAAGCCGAAGCTGTCGTGCAGCACGAAGGCCACCCGCTCGCGGGGCGAGAGCCGGTCGATCACGGCCTGCAGGGCGATGCCCACGGTGTCGGCCAGCGCGACGTCGTCGGCCGGGTCGGGCGCCGTCGCCGCGATCTCGATCTCCTCGACGGGCACCGGGGTCCTTGCCCGCAGCCGGTCCAGGCAGAGCCGGGTCGTCACCGTGGTCAGCCAGGCCGGGAGGTTCTCGATGTCGCTGTCGTCCCGCGTGACCGCCCGGTCGAGCCGCAGCCACGCCTGCTGGACGACGTCCTCGGCCTCGGCGTGGTCGCCGAGCACCCGGCTCGCGATCCCGAGCAGCCGCGGCCGCTCGCCCTCGAAGATCTCCGTCTGGTCCATGTGTGCGCCACCCTCCCGGTCGTCATCATCGCAATCACTCGACGCGCGAGGCGGGCCAGATGTGACCAGGTGCCTTGCACACTGAGTCCATGGACCGCCCCCGGCGTCGCGTCACCGCACTCCTGGCCAGCCTTCCCCTGCTCGCCGCGTGCTCGGCCACGCCGGAGGACCCGGTCCCCTCGCCGGCTCCGCCGGAGTCCTCGTCGCCGACACCGGAGTCGCAGTCGCCGTCGGAGGAACCCGCCGAGGAACCCACCCAGGAGCCGACGGAGGAGCCCACCGAGGAAGCCGAGACCGAGCCGCCGAACCCCATCTCCCTGGCCGCCCTCGCGGACGCCGACCTCGCCGGCGGCGACCTGAGGCTCGGCGCGGTCCGCGAGCGCACCAGCAGCTACACGTCGTACGACGTCACGTTCCGCTCGACGACCGCCGGCGCCGGGACGCCTCCACTGCGGATCAGCGGGGTGCTCAACGTGCCGACCGGGCGCGGCCCGCAGGGTGGTCAGGGATGGCCGGCCGTCGTGCTCGCGCACGGCTACATCGACCCGGCCTACTACGTGCGCGGCCAGGGCATGACCCGCGAGCGCGGGTTCCTCGCCCAGCGCGGGTTCGTCGCGCTCCACGTCGACTACCGCAACCACGCCGAGTCCACCGACGACCCGCGCGTCGACACGGCCGTACGCCTGGGCTACGCCGCCGACGTCGCCGCCGCCGTGCACGCCCTGCGCGACTCGACGGACGTCCGGGTCGACCCCGACAGGATCGCGCTGTTCGGCCGGTCGATGGGCGGCGGCGTCATGCTCCGGGCCCTCGCTGCCGAGCCCGGCCTCTTCGCCGCCGGCGTCGGGTGGGCGTCCGTGTCGAGCCTCGAGGCGGAGAACTTCGCCCAGTTCCAACGCCCCGACGCCCCGCTGGCGGAGCTGAAGTCCGGCTTCCGCGGGCGGCACGGACTGCCGAGCGAGGACCCCCAGTTCTGGCGCGGGATCTCGTCGCGACCGGCGTTCGACCAGGTCACCGAGCCGGTGCTGCTGGTCCACGGCCGCTTCGACGACACCTGCCCGCCGCCGTGGGCGCGGGCGACCCAGCGCGCCCTGACCGCGGCTGGGGTCGACTCGACCCTGGAGTGGTACGACGACGGGCATGCCTTCGGGCCGGCCTTCGTCGCGGCGATGGACCGCACCGTCCGCTTCCTGCGGGCGCGGATGCCCGCCTGACGAGCAAGGTCAGTCGGCCGCGGCGGCCTCGAGCTGCTGCGGTGGCGCGGCGGCGTACGCGGCCGAGAGCCGTCGGTAGGGCGCGGACGCGAGCGCGATCAGCACCGTCACCAGCATGATCGCGCCGGCGCCGAGGAACACCAGCGCGATGCCGCGGGCCTCGCCGCTGCCGACGAGCCAGCCCCACGTCGAGCGGCCCTCGGCCGACGCCATGTAGGGGATCAGCCAGAACTCGGCGATGGGTCCGATCATGAACGCCGAGACCGGGCTCGCCGCGAGCTCGACGCTCTGCGCGAAGCCGAAGACCCGGCCCTGGGTGCGGAACGGCACCACCCGCTGCATGATCGTCTGCTCCGCCGCCTCCGCGGCCGGGATGATGACCATGAAGATGAAGAGGCCGAGGACGTAGAGCCAGGCCCACTCGCGCAGCGTGAACGTCATGCCCAGCACGGCGACGCCGACGTTGACCAGCAGCAGGGTGCGGACCGGGTTGGCGCCGAGGCCGAACGTGGCCACCAGCCCGCCGCCGACCACGAAGCCCAGCCCGGTGACGCCGAGCACGATCCCCCACGCCTCGACGCTGAAGAGGGTGAGGCCGTAGGGGTCCATGAGCGCGATGTAGACGCCGCTCACCAGGTTGTTGAACGTCGAGAAGAGGATCAGCGCGACCAGGCCCGGCACGGCGCGGATCGCGGTCACGGCGCCGCGTACGTCGAAGCGCGAGCCGCCCTCCTCCGGCTCGGGGTCGAGCTCGGGGATCGAGAGCGGCAGCAGGTGGAGCAGCGAGGCACCGGTCAGCGCGACCGCGATGGCCAGCGTCCAGCCCATGCCGAGCAGGCCGACGCTGAGCCCGCTGAAGACGCTCGTGATCATGAAGGCGATGCCCTGCACGGTGCCGACCAGGCCGTTGGCCTTGTCGCGGCCGTCCTCCGGCACGAGCAGCGTCACGGTGGTCGACAGCGCGATGTTGCGGAGGCTCTCGACCACCCCGCCCACCAGGATCACCGCGGCGAACAGCCAGAACCACGGGCTCTCCCAGTCGGCCAGCCGGCCCTCGCCCAGGAGCAGCCACAGACCGCCCGAGGCCGCATAGGTCACCAGGGTGACCGTCGAGGAGGCGACCATGACGTGCTTCTTCTTGTGGCGGTCGACCAGCGTGCCGAAGTAGGTGCCGGCGATCGCGGTGAAGAGCATGAAGCCGCCACCGATGATCGCGGTGGCCATCACCGAGCGGGTCTCGAGGTAGGCCCAGAAGGTCAGCGCGAACCACAGGTAGCTCGAGGTGACGTTGGCGACGAGCGTGTTGGCGAGCACGCGCCCGGAAGGCGCGCAGGGTCTCCTCGCCGCGGGTCACACCCGGCGGCAGGTGGGCCTCGGCCTGCGGCGCGGCCGGGTCTGCCGGGACCGGGTCGAGGTCGTCCAGGGGCATGCGGAAACCCTAGGACGCGGCACCGACACCGCGCCTCCTACTTGGTGACCGGCGACCAGCCGTCCCAGAAGGCGGCGATGTGCCGCACGTCGGTGCCGCAGCACCCACCGACGATCCGCACCGACGGCAGCGACTCGGCCAGCTCGCGGGTGCGGCGGGTGAGGTCGGGCAGGTCGCCCTCGTCGAGCTCCTCCGCCTCGTCGAGCTCGGCGTGCGTCAGCCGCGACGAGTTGACCTCGATCCCGGCGATCCGCTCGGTCCACGGTGCCGCCGTCGACAGGCCGGGGCTGACGTGGTCGGGGTGCGCGCAGTTGACGAGCACGTGCGCCGCGCCGGCCTCCGTGGCGGCGTCCAGCTGCTCGATCGCGTCGCCGAGGGGAGTGCCGTCGGGCAGTCGGCCGTCGGTCTCGACGGTGTAGGACACCGCCACCGGGATCCCCACGGACTGGGCCGCGCGGACGACCCCGACCGCCTCGGCGACGGTCGTCAGGGTGTACGCCGTCGCGAGGTCGGCGCCGGCCTCGGCGAAGGCGGCCAGCTGCGGGCGGTGGTAGTCGGCGTAGCGGTCCGCGTCGAGGTCGCCCGCGAGGTAGCCGTCACCGCGCGGACCGACCACGCCCACCACCAGCACCTGCTCGACACCGACGCCGACCTCGTCGGCCAGCCCGCGCAGGTGGGTGACGGCGTCCCGATTGACCCGGTGCAGCGCGTCGGCGTCGTAGCCCAGCCGCGTCGCCCCAGTCGGCGTTCGCGCGCCAGGTCGGCGTCTCCAGCAGCAGGCCGGTGCCCTCGCGCGCCGCCACCTCCGCGTACCCGCGGTAGTAGTCGTCGAGCACCCCGAGCCCGATGGGGTCGTCGAGCAGCGGGAACGACGCGAAGTCGGGGAGGTCGAGGCCCCGGTGGAAGATCAGGTCGGTCTCGAGGCCGCCGTCGGTCACCCAGCCCCGCGCGGTCTCGGGCAGCCGCCAGGTCGTCGGTCCACTCATCCGTGCCTCCTCGGTCCTGAGGCACAGTGTCGTACTCGAGGGGGCGCGGGCGCTACGCCTCGCGGGAACTCGTCCGCCACGCGCGTCAGCCTGGCGACGTACGCCGGCCAGTCGACGTCGGGCAGGTTCGTGGAGGCGACCCGCAGCCCCGCGGCGCCGTCGACGGTCTCGCGCAGGATGTCGGCGTGGCCCGCGTGGCGGGTGGTGTCGGAGATGACGTGCACGATGATCCGGGCCAGCGAGACCTCGCGCCGCTCCTCGGGCCACCACGGGACGGCGCCGACCGCGTCGAGCGGGAGGTCGGCGATGGTCTCGTCGCTGAGGACGGCGACCTGCCGGTAGAACGCGACGACGTCGGCTGCCGGGATCTCGGCGGGCACCCACCAGTCGGCCTGCGGGTCGGCGTCGTAGTCCTCGTCGGTCACGAGGAGCGGATGGTCGGGGTCGGGCCACACGCGACCGAAGGTGGGACCGAAGTAGCCGATCTCCACGTTGGCGACGTGCCGCAGGATGCCGAGGAGGTTGGTGCCGGTGGGCGTACGCGGCAGGCGCAGGTCGCGCTCGCCGACGCCCTCCACCTTCCACACCAGCGCGTCGCGGGCCTCCTGGAGGTAGTGCTGCGAGTGCAGCCTTCGGGTCGCGGAGGTCGTCCATCCGTCGATCATGCCTGCGGAGCCGGACGGTCGGCGACCGCATGGCCCGTACGGTCTGGTCGTGACCTCCCGTGTGCACGCGATCCACGTCGCGCCCGGCCGCCGGCTGCCGACGAAGTCGGTCGACTCCGTCGAGGCCGAGGCGGGTGCCGGCCTGGTCGGTGACCGCTACCACGGCAGCAGGCACCGGCACGTCACGGTGCAGGCCCTCGACGACCTCGAGGCGGCAGCGGAGGTGCTGGGCCGGCCGGTCGACCCGGGCCTGACCCGGCGCAACATCACCCTCGACCACGGCCCGATCCCGACCCGTCCCGGCGAGCGGATGCGGATCGCCGACGTCGAGCTCGAGGTGGTGCGCATCGCCGCACCGTGCCGGCTGCTCGACGACGACCTGGGCCCCGGCGCGATGCAGGCGCTGAAGTCGCCGCGTGGCGGCACCGTCTTCCGGCTGCTCGGCTCCGGCACCATCCGGGTCGGCGACGAAGCGGTGCCGGGCTAGGGATTCTGCACGAGCCGCAGCAGGTTGCCGTCGGGGTCGACGAGGTAGCCGATCCGCATCCCGGAGTCCTCGACCCGCGGCGGGTGCAGGCGCGGCCAGCCGTGGTGCGTCTCCGGCAGCCCGGCGCGCCACGCAGGCGGCGTACAGCCCGTCGACGTCGTCGACCCGCAGGCAGCAGCCGGCCGCGGTGGTGGCCGGGTCGAGACCGGGTCGGGGAAGAACTCCAGCATCACGGCTGCCGCGCTCGAGGATGAGCCAGCCCGCGTCGCGGTACGTCGCCTCGAACCCGAGCGCGGCGTAGAACCCGACCGTCGCGTCGAGGTCGCGGGAGGGCAGGTTGGGCGTCGCGCGGTCGGCCATGACGACACGCTAGAGCGGACCGTAGACCGTCGGTCGACCGGGGCGTCGAGGTCGAGCCGGTCGAGGATCCCGAGGAGGGTGCGCTCCTCGAACCGGAAGTGCGTCAGCCACACCGACACCATCGACCGGGCGGTGAGGTCGGCGCGCGCGCGGACCGTCACACAACCCTCGGTCAGCAACCAGCCCCGCAACGGGTCCTGCTCCTCGGTGACCGTGAGCCCGTCGGCGAAGGGCTGCTGGCCGACCGTCGAGCCCAGCCGACCGGCGTACAGCCCCGACGCGATGGTCGAGGTGCGCAGCGCCGGGGTGTGCCGGTCGGGGCACCAGAGGCCCTGGTCGGTGGGGATGTGCAGACGGAGCACCGAGTCCGCGACGTCGTACGACGCCCGGGTGCCCTCGCGGGACGACCAGTGGGGCAGGTAGTGCGGCACCCACGTGTCGGCCGCGAGGGCACTCCCCTCGAAGTGCTCCGTCCGCGCAGTCCTCGTGTCGGGCACGGCGTCAGCGTCGGACGTCGTACCTGTCGTTGTCCATGACCTTGACCCAGGCCGCGACGAAGTCGTGCACGAACTTCTCCGTGCGACCCGTCCTGGGCGTAGACCTCCGCGACCGCGCGCAGCTCGGAGTTGGACGCGAAGACCAGGTCGGCGCGCGTCCCGGTCCAGGCGTTGCCGTCCGTGCTGGCCTCGAAGCGGTCGTTGGAGCCCGCAGGCGCCCAGACCGTGCCCAGGTCGAGGAGGTTGACGAAGAAGTCGTTCGTCAGCTGGCCGGGGCGCTCGGTGAGGACGCCGTCGGTGGACGCCGCCGTGTTGGCGCCGAGCACCCGCAGGCCGCCGACGAGGACGGTCATCTCCGGCGCGCTGACGTTGAGCAGGTTGGCCTTGTCGACGAGCAGGTACTCCGCCGGCAGCTTGGCGTCGGAGCGCAGGAAGTTGCGGAACCCGTCGGCCTTCGGCTCGAGCCACGCGAACGACTCGACGTCCGTCTGCTCCTGGGTGGCGTCGCCGCGACCCGGGGTGAACGGCACCTCGACCTCGACGCCGGCCGCGGCCGCCGCCTGCTCGACGCCGACGTTGCCCGCCAGCACGACCGTGTCGGCGAACGTGATGTCGTGCGCGTCGGCGATGCCCTCGAGCACCGTGATCGCGCCGGCCAGCTGCTGCGGGTCGTTGACCTCCCAGCTGCGCTGCGGCTCGAGCCGGATGCGACCACCGTTGGCGCCGCCGCGCTTGTCGGAGTGGCGGTACGACGACGCGGCCGCCCACGCGGTCGACACCAGCTGAGACACCGTCAGGCCGGAGTCGGCGATCTTCGCCTTGACGGCGGCGATCGTCTCCGCGGACGCGGTGTGGGCCGGCGCCGGGATCGGGTCCTGCCAGATCAGCTCCTCCGACGGGACCTCGGGCCCGACGTAGCGGGCGACCGGGCCCATGTCGCGGTGGGTCAGCTTGAACCACGCCCGGGCGAAGGCGTCGGCGAACTCGTCGGGGTTCTCCAGGAAGCGGCGCGAGATCTGCTCGTAGGCCGGGTCCATCCGCAGCGCGAGGTCGGTCGTGAGCATGGTCGGCTTGCGCTTCGCGCCGCCCTCGTCGGGCGCGGGGACGATCGCCTCGGCGTCCTTGGCGACCCACTGCGCGGCACCGGCCGGGCTCGTCGGAGAGCTCCCACTCGTGCTCGAAGAGGATCTCGAAGAAGCGGTTGCTCCACTGGGTCGGGACGTCGGTCCAGGTGACCTCGAGGCCCGAGGTGATGGCGTCCTTGCCGACACCGGAGCCGTACTTCGAGAGCCAGCCCATCCCGGTGGTCTCGATCGGCGCGGCCTCCGGCTCGGGGCCGACGTACGCCTCCGGGTCGGCGGCACCGTGCGTCTTGCCGAAGGTGTGGCCGCCGGCGATCAGCGCGACCGTCTCCTCGTCGTTCATCGCCATCCGGCCGAACGTGTCGCGGATGTCGTACGCCGCGAGCAGCGGGTCGGGGTTGCCCTCCGGGCCCTCGGGGTTGACGTAGATCAGGCCCATCTGGACCGCGCGCGAGCGGGTTGTCGAGGTCGCGCTCGCCCGTGTAGCGCTGCGAGCCGCCCTTGTCCCCGCCGAGCCACTCGGTCTCGGGACCCCAGTAGACGTCGTCGTCCGGCTCCCAGGCGTCGACGCGACCGCCGGCGAAGCCGAACGTCTCGAAGCCCATGTCCTCGAGCGCGACGTTGCCGGTGAGGATCATCAGGTCGGCCCACGAGAGGGCGTTGCCGTACTTCTTCTTGACCGGCCACAGCAGGCGGCGGGCCTTGTCGAGGTTGCCGTTGTCGGGCCACGAGTTGAGCGGGGCGAAGCGCTGCTGGCCGGTGCCGCCGCCACCGCGGCCGTCCTGGACGCGGTAGGTGCCGGCGCTGTGCCACGCCATCCGGATCATCAGCGGGCCGTAGTGGCCGAAGTCCGCGGGCCACCAGTCCTGGCTGTCGTGGAGGACGGCGGTGATGTCGGTCTTCACGGCGCCGAGGTCGAGGGACTCGAAGGCGGCGGGATAGTCGAAGTCCGCGCCGAGCGGGTTGGAGGCCGGCTGGTTCTTGGCGAGGATCTTGAGGTTGAGCCGCTCGGGCCACCACTCGCTGTTGGCGTCACCCTGGGTGGGGTGCTTCTGGCCCTCGTGCAGCACGGGGCACTGCCCTGCCGGCGCGTCCTGGTTCATCTCCGCGACCTCGGCGTTGGACTCGGTCTTGTCGGCCGTGTCGACGGAGGCGCTGGAGTCGTTGGGCAGCTCGTCGGTGGTGTGGTCGTCGGACATGAAGGTCCCTCTCAGTTGCGGGTGGCAGTGGCTGTTGACGGGGTGGTGGTTGCGCAGGAGGAGCAGAGGCCCCAGTAGGTGACCTCGGCCTCGTCGATGACGAAGCCGTGGGTGTCGGAGGCGTCGAGGCAGGGGCGTACGCCGACCGCGCAGTCGACGTCGGCGACCGCGCCGCACGAGCGGCAGACGACGTGGTGGTGGTTGTCGCCGACGCGGAGCTCGTAGCGCGCGACGGAACCGGCCGGTTGGATGCGGCGGACGAGGCCGGCCTGGTTGAGGACGCCGAGCACGTCGTAGACCGCCTGGTGCGAGACGCCCGGCTCCTCGGTGCGGACCGCGGCGAGCAGGCTGCTGGTGTCGGCGTGGGGGTGTAGGCGGACGGCGCGCAGGACGGCAAGACGCGGGCGGGTGACCCTCAGGTCAACGCTGCGGAGCTGTTGCTCGAAGTTGCTGTCGTCCATCGTCATGCACCTTGCCGCGTTCTCTTGAACGAGTCAAGTTTCTCGGAACTGTCATCTGACGGGCATGTGCTTCGACCTCCTCACTGTGGAAGGGTCGGCGGCTCTCGGGCTGAGCCCGACCGAACGACAAGTGAGGAAAAGCAAGCGTGTCAACCACCCCCACCCGTCCACCCGCCACACCGCTGGAGGCCGACGTACCGGTCCAGGACGGCCTGCGGCCCGGCGCCGCAGTCACCGCGCCGCGCGTGTTCTGGCCCGCCGCCGGCATCGTGCTGGCCTTCGTCGCGCTCGCGGTGCTCCAGCCCGAGCGCCTCGACAGCGTGTTGAGCACGCTCAACGACACCGTCATCGGCGACCTCGGCTGGTTCTACGTCCTCCTGGTCAGCTCCTGCATCGCGTTCTCCCTGTGGGTCGCCTTCTCGCCCATGGGCAACGTGGTGCTCGGCAAGGACGACGAGGAGCCCGAGTTCGGCCTGAAGTCGTGGTTCGCCATGCTCTTCGCCGCCGGCATGGGCATCGGGCTGGTGTTCTGGGGGGTCGCGGAGCCGCTCAACCACTTCGCGTCCCCGCCGCCCGGCACGGCCGACGGCGACGCAGCCGCCGCCCGCTCGGCGATGGACACGACCTTCCTGCACTGGGGTCTCCACGCGTGGGGCATCTACGTGGTCGTCGGGCTGGCGATCGCGTACGCCGTGCACCGCAAGGGCCGTCCGGTGTCCATCCGCTGGGCCCTCGAGCCGCTCTTCGGCGAACGGGTCAAGGGACGGCTGGGCGACGTCATCGACGTCATCGCCATCGTCGGCACCCTCTTCGGCGTGGCCACCTCCCTCGGCTTCGGCGTCAGCCAGGTCAGCGCCGGACTGGCCTACCTCGGTGTCGTCGACGAGGCGTCGACCACCCTCAAGGTCCTGCTCATCGCAGGGATCAGCCTCATCGCCATCGCCTCCGTCGTCACGGGTGTCGACAAGGGCATCAAGTGGCTCTCGAACATCAACATGGGCCTGGCCGGTGTGCTGCTGCTCGTCGTGGCGGTGCTCGGGCCGACGGTGTTCATCCTCGGCGACTTCGTGCAGCAGCTCGGCTCGTACGCCCGCAACTTCTTCGAGCTCTCCTTCCGCACGATGAGCTTCCAGGGCGAGGACGGCACCGCGTGGCTGTCCGGCTGGACCACGTTCTACTGGGGCTGGTGGATGAGCTGGGCTCCGTTCGTCGGCGTCTTCATCGCCCGCATCTCCCGGGGCCGCACCGTGCGCGAGTTCGTCACCGGCGTGCTGCTGGTGCCGACGCTCGTCACCTTCCTGTGGTTCTCGGTCATGGGCGGCTCGGCGATCTACCGCGAGATGTTCGGCAACGGCGGCCTGGTCGGCGAGGACGGTGCGGTCTCCACGGACGCTGCGCTGTTCCAGTTCCTCGACGGCCTGCCGGCCTCCGGCCTGCTCAGCGTGCTGGCCATGATCCTGGTCATCGTCTTCTTCGTGACCAGCTCGGACTCGGGGTCCTTGGTGGTGGACATGCTCGCCAGTGGGGGTGACCCGGAGCCGCCCGTCTGGAGCCGGGTCTTCTGGGCCGTGCTCGAGGGTGTCATCGCGGCCACGCTGCTCATCGCAGGAGCGGTCACCGGAGGCGATGGGCTCGGTGCCCTGCAGACCATGGCGATCCTGCTCGCGCTGCCCTTCAGCCTGGTGATGATCGGGATGATGGTCTCGACGGCCAAGGCCCTGCTCCACGAGAACTGGCTCAACCAGCGGGCCGAGCGTCGCCTGCTGGCCGCCGAGGTCGCCGGCGAGATCGCCCGGGTCAACGGCGCCGGCCCCGGGCCGATCCGCGACGAGCGAGACGCGGAGCGGACCACGAGCACGACAGCCGGCACGAGCTAGGCATCCGACGATCGGATGTCTGAGGACACGGTGGACGTGGAGCTCTCTCGCGGACGTTCACCACGTCCTCAGATATCTCGGTCGACCGCTCAGCCGAGGTACGCGAGGCCGGGACCGGACAGGTCGGCCCGCGCGGCCGGGCGGCCGGAGACCGCCAGCAGGAGTGACACCAGCGGGCCGGTGACCTCGGGCCCGTCACCGATGGCGACGTCGGCGTCGGTGGCCCGCAGGCGTACGCCGGCGACGCGCTCGCGGCCACCGCCGATCGACACCTTGGTGCGCACCTGGTTCTCGAGCGCGGCCTTCAGCGCCTCGACGGGGTAGTCGTGCTGCAGCCCCAGCGGGCGGCGTACGTCCTCGCCGTGCACGACCTCCTCGACCACGCGCACGTCGAGCGGCACGAACGGCGGGGCCTCGGTGAGGTCGGCGACCTCGCGCAGCCGGCGCAGGGTGTACGCCGGCCCGTCGCCGCGCTCGCGTGCGGCATCCTGCTGGTTCATCCGGTCGAAGCTGAAGCGCGCGCGGACGACGGCCACGACGAGGCCGGGGATCGAGACGGCGTTGGCGTTGCCGACGAGGTGTGCGGCCACGTCATGCACCGTCCAGCCGTCGCACAGGGACGGCGTCCGCCACTGCTCGTCGCTCAACCCCTCGAGGTCGGCGATCAGCGCGTGGCGCTCGGCGTGGACGAGGGGCCAGACGTCAGTCATCGAGGTCCCCGACCTCCGACAGCCACGCCCAGGCAGTCGCCTTGTCGGCCTCGGACGGCCGGGTGGAGGGCAACAGGCTGGTCGGCCGCGCGACGCGGTCGTGCCAGAAGAGCCCGGTCGGCGGGGCCGGGTCGACCGCCGCGAGCCAGACGCTGGTGTCGGCACCCTGCGTGTCGTCGCGGAGCACCGGGCGGGTGATCGCGCGGAACCGCGGCAGCGACTCCTGCACGCCGGGGGTGTCGGCCCAGCCGGGGTGCATCACGGCGACGGTGATGTCGTCGGCTCCCCAGCGCTCGGCCAGCAGCGGCGCCATCTCGACCTGCCAGCGCTTCGACCGGGCGTACGACGTGGTCGGCGAGTAGTCGCCCTTCACGTACTCCGGGTCGTCGGCGCGCAGCGGCTGGCCGTACATCCCGCCGCTGCTCACCAGCACGACCCGGCCGCTCGAGGCCAGCGGACCGCGCAGCGCCTCGGTCATGACCACCGGACCGACGAGGTGCACGGCCATGCTGAGCTCGAGGCCCTGCGCCGACTCGCTCCGGGTGGGCGGCATCGCGCCCGCGTTGTGCACGATCGCGTGGAGGCTCGGCACCTCGGCGGCGAATTCGGCGGCGAACCGGCGTACGTCGTCGAGGTCCCCGACGTCGCAGCGCCAGAGCCGCAGCTCGACGCCGGGACGGCTCACCCGGAGCCGCTTCGCGACGTCCGCGCCCTTGGCCTCGTCGCGCACGAGCATGTGCACGGTGGCACCCAGGTCGGCGAGGCCCTCGACGGTGGCGATGCCGAGCCCGGAGCTGGCGCCGGTGACCAGGACGTGCCGGCCCTCCAGCGACCGCGGGAGCGGGTCGGCGGGCCAGCCGGGCAGCGCCCGCCGCACCGCCAGCCCGATCGAGGTGTAGCCGAGGACCAGCGAGCGGTCCATGGCGGTGTCGACCGCGCGGGTGAACAGTGGGCGGGTCACGGCGCCGAGAGACCGGTGCATCAAGGCCTAGCTCGCGTCGAGGCGGGCCAGCTCGTCGTCGGTCAGCTCGATCTCCGCGGCGGCCGCGGAGTCGGTGATCGACGACGGCCGCTTGGCGCCGGGGATCGGGATGACGACCGGTGACTGGGCCAGCTCCCAGGCCAGGGCGACCTGCTGGGCGCTGACGCCGCGGTCGGAGGCGATCTCGGCGAAGGCGGGGTGCTTGTCGGCGAGCTCCTTGGCGTCGGACAGACCGCCCAGCGGGCTCCACGGCAGGAAGGCGAGCCCGAGCTCGTCGCACACGTCGATCTCCGGCTTGCTGGAGCGGAACTTGGGGCTGAACTGGTTCTGCACGCTGACCAGCGCGTCACCGAGCACGGCGTGGGCGGCGCGGATCTGGTCGGGGTCGGCGTTGGAGAGGCCGATGTGGGCGACCTTGCCGGTGTCGGCGATCTCCTTGAGCGTGCCGATGACGTCGTCGTAGGAGACCTTCGGGTCGGGCCGGTGGTGCTGCCACAGGAAGAGCTGCTCCACGCCGAGGCGCTCGAGGCTGGCGTCGACGGCCTCGTGGAGGTGGGCGGCCGAGCTGTCGACCTCCCAGTTCCCACCGTCGGTGCGGACGTGGCCGCCCTTGGTGGCGAGGAGCACCCGGTCGCGGACGCCGAGCTCGTCGAGGATGGAGGCGATCAGCCGCTCGTTCTCGCCCTGCGCGTCGGCCCCCTTCTCATCACCTGGGCCGTAGGCGTCGGCGGAGTCGAAGAGCGTCACGCCGGCGTCGAGCGCGGCAGTGACGGTGTCGAGGAGCTGCTGGCGGGGCTGGGTGCCGGTCTGGTCGAAGGTCATGAGGCCGAGCCCGATGGCTCCGACCTGCTGGTTTCCGAGGGTGCGAGTCTGCATGCGTTCGACCCTACGGGCCGCCCGTTCAGGTGTTCAGACCCCGAAGGGCGAGGACGTCGTCGGGGCCGTCGAGGTCGGGCGTCGCGAGGAAGACGGTGCTGACGCCGAGCCCCGCGAGGCGTGCCCAGCGGTCGCGGTGACCGGCAACGGTCGCGGCGTGGGTGCGGGCGGCGTACGCCGCTGCCGGGGTGCGGCCGCGGTGCCGCTCGACGCGGGACCACACGTCGTCGCGGTCCCGCCCGACGACCGGCAGGTCGAGCACGGTGATCGCCACCTCGGACCGGTCGCGGCCGACGTCGTCGCAGTGATCGTGGAGCACGCCGACCAACCGCGCGAGCTCGGCCTCGTCGGTGGTGCGGAGGTTGCAGGCGTCGCCGTGGGCCGCCGCGATCCGCAGCGTGCGTCGCTCGCCGGACCCGCCGACCACCACCGGGATCTGCGCCGCCGGCCTCGGGTAGGAGGTGGTCTCCGGCAGCACGACCCCGTGCGCGTCGTACGCCTTGGTGCCGCTGGACCAGAGCGCCTTCATCGTGACGATCGCGCGCTCGAGGTCGTCGAGCCGCTCACGCGCCGGCGGGAAGTCGATGGCGTACGCCGCGTGCTCGCGCGCGAACCATCCCGCGCCGATGCCGACGAAGGCTCGGCCGACGGTGAGCGCGGACAACGTGGCGGCGGCCTTGGCGGTGATGCCCGCAGGCCGGAACGTCACCGGGGTGCAGAGCGTGCCGAGCTCGAGGTCGGTCCCGAGCGCAGCGATCGCGCCGAGGGTCACCCACGGCTCCGGGATCGGCTCCCACGCCCGGCCGACCTGCGGCACCTGGATCAGGTGGTCCATCAGCGCGAGTCCGGCGAAGCCCGCCTCGTCCGCCGCCCGCGCGATGCCGGAGAGCCAGGCGAGCGGGTCCTCGCCCCACGGGAACCGTGAGACCTGGAGGACGGCCCGCAGCCCGAGGCCGGAGGTGCGGTCGGTCGGGGTGTGCCGTGGGGTGTCGGTCGCCGGCCCGGAGGCTTCTGCCTCGGCCGCGATCGCGACCACGAGGTCCCACCCCTCCGCGTCCAGCGCGGCGCGTACGTCGCGCGCGGACCGCAGCTGCCCGGCCAGCGCGGGCGCCGGCACCGGCCGGTCGCGGGCGGCGTTGCGGCGCCGACACTCGGCGTCGGGGGTGTCGAGCAGCACCGCGACGGCCGGGAGACCCGCCGCCCGCGCCGCCACGAGCCACGCCAGCCGCCTGACGGAGTCGAGACCGAGCGTGTCCACCACGGTCGTCAGGCCGCGGCCGAGCCGGGCCGCCACCACCGTCTCGAGGACACCGAACGCGTCCGCCGAGGCGTCGAGGTCGTGCGGTCCGCTGCCGACCACGCCGCGCAGCGCGTCGGAGGAGACGACCTCCTGGTCGCGGTAGCGCGCGGCCGCCCACGTCGACTTGCCGGACCCCGAGGCGCCGACGAGCACCACCAGGGCCGGGTCGGGGAGCAGCACCCGCTCAGTCTCGCCCATATCCCCCTCGCGATTCCCCGCTCCCCGTCGCATACTCGAAGTGCTGGGGAGGAGGCACCGATGGCAGTCGTCGAGGACGTCCTGCCTCTGGGAGAGGGACTGGAGCGGTCCTACATCGCGCACGTCGCGGGCCGGCTGAAGTTCCGCGTCGGCTCGATCGTCTACGTGGCCTTCTCCCTCGACGAGACGATCATGGGGTTCGCGTTCCCCAAGGAGGAGCGCGACGCCCTCATCGAGAGCGACCCGCGCTTCCACCTCCCCGGCCACGCCGACCTGCGCTACCACTGGGTGCACGCCACCCTCGCCGAGCTCGACCCGGCGGAGGCGCGCGAGCTGGTCATCGACGCCTGGCGGATGGTCGTGCCGCAGAAGGTGGCCCGCGCGTACGACCTGACCCACCCCCGGCGACCCGGCTGAGCGGAGTCCCGGGGCCGGCCGCGACAGCACGATGTCCGGTCTGCACGGGCCGACACCGCAACATCGTCGTCCGGAAGGGTCTTGACGGTGTGACCTGTGTGACGTTTGCTTGGTCGGCACCTCGGGGTGACTCGGTCTCGGCGCAATCCGTCGGCGATGCGGCCCGAGCGTGCTCCCTCCCTCACACAAGGAGCACCCTTGCCCATCACCACACGGGGCCTCGGAGCGCGCAAGCGCGCCCTGGCCATTCTCACCGCCGGGGCTCTCGCCGCCGGCGTGTCTGCCACGACGGCGACGGCCAACCCGGCCGAGCCCGCCCCCGACAGCACCGCGTCCGCGGAGACGGTGCTCGGCGCCGGCCGCTACGTCGTCCTCCTCAACGAGCCGGGGGCCACCCGCTACGACGGTGGCGTCAACGGCCTGGCACCCACCCAGGCGCCGCCCGGGGAGAAGTTCGCCGCCGACTCCGACAAGGTGAAGCAGTACGCCCGGTTCCTCGAGCGCAAGCACGGCCAGGTCGCCGGCTCCGTGGGCGCCGACGTGCTCACCGAGACCACCATTGCCTCCAACTCGTTCACTGCGCAGCTCACGGCCGAGCAGGCCAGCGAGCTCGCCGCCGACCGCGACGTGCTGATGCTGACGAAGGACACGGCCTTCGCGATGGACACGTGGAACACCCCCCGTTTCCTGGGGCTGGAGTCCGCGTCCGGCACCGGGACCGGTGGCGTCTGGGCCGCCACCGGCGGCGTCGAGAACGCCGGCAAGGGCGTCGTGGTCGGGATCCTCGACAGTGGCATCTGGCCCGAGTCGAAGTCCTTCGCCGGTGCGCCGTTGAAGACCAGGCCCAGCGGCAAGTACACGCCCTACCGGACCGGCACCACGGTCACATGAAGAAGGCCGACGGCAGTTTCTTCCGCGGCGAGTGCGAGACCAGCCCTGAGTTCACCGCTGCGAACTGCAACGAGAAGCTGATCGGCGCCCGCTCCTACCCCGAGGCATTCGTCGCGACCGTCCCGGGGCCGGAGCGCGACCCCAACGAGTCCCTCTCACCGCGTGACGGCGACGGCCACGGCAGCCACACCGCCAGCACGGCCGCCGGCAACTTCGGCGTCCCCGCATCGGTCGAGGGTCGCAGCTTCGGCAAGATCAGCGGCATGGCTCCGGCTGCCAAGATCGCGGCCTACAAGGTGTGCTTCAACGACACAGACCCCGACACGGGCGGCTGCTACACCTCGTCGACGCTCGACGCGGTCGACGACGCCATCACCGACGGCGTCGACGTCATCAACTACTCGATCTCGGGCGCGACCGAACACGGTCGTCGACGCCGGTCGAGTACGCCTTCCTCGGCGCGGCCGCCGCCGGCGTGTTCGTCGCCGCGTCTGCCGGCAACAGCGGCCCGACCGCCTCGACCGTCGCGCACAACAGCCCGTGGGTGACCACGGTGGCCGCGTCGACGCACGCCGTCTTCGAGAACACCGTCGTGCTGGGCAACGGCACGAAGTACAAGGGCGCCTCGATCAACGGCACGCCGCTGGCCGCGACGCCTCTCGTCGACTGTCCACCAGCGCCGGGCTCGCGCCGGCCAGCCCGCCGAGGACGTGCGCCTGTGCGCTCCCGGCAGTCTCGACCCCGCCCAGGTCACCGGCAAGATCGTGGTCTGCGACCGCGGCGTCTACGACCGCGTCGCCAAGAGCGGCGCCGTCAAGACGGCGGGTGGCGTCGGCATGGTGCTCACCAACACGACGCCCCAACAGCCTCGACGCCGACTTCCACGCGGTGCCCGACGGTGCACGTCGACGACGTCGCCGGTGCGGCCATCAAGGCGTACGTCGCCTCGGCCGCGGCCCCGACCGCAGCGTTCGAGCTCGGGGACACCGCTGGCGGCTCGCCGACCGTGGTGCCGCAGATCGCCGGATTCTCCTCGCGCGGACCGGCCCTGGCCAGTGACTCCGACGTCATCAAGCCCGACATCACCGGTCCCGGCGTGAGCGTGCTCGCTGCCGTGGCGCCGCCGTCGGGCGCGGGCCGTGACTTCGACCTCTACTCCGGCACGTCGATGTCGAGCCCGCACATCGCCGGTCTCGCTGCGTTCATCCTCGGCGACGCAACCCCAAGTGGTCGCCGATGACCGTCAAGTCGGCGATGATGACGACCGCCTACGACCTCAAGAAGGCCGATGGCAGTCCTGACACCGACCCGTTCGCCCAGGGTGCCGGTCACGTCGACCCGACGAAGTTCTTCAACCCGGGTCTCGTCGTCACCTCTGACGAGGACGACTGGCTGAGCTTCATGAACGGCCAGGGAGCAGGCTTCCCCGGCATTGAGCCGATCGAGGCCAACGCCCTCAACACGCCGTCGATCGCCCAGGGTCAGGTGGCCGCCACGACCACCATCACCCGTACGTTCACCGGTCTCCAGCGCGGGCACGTGGAACGTGGCCGTCGCCCTGCCGGGCTTCGATGTGACCACCGACAAGCCGTCGGTGACGATCAAGGCGGCCGGCAAGAGCGTCCCGGTGACGTTCACGTTCACTCGGACCAGTGCTCCGCTGGCGGAGTTCGCCAAGGGCTTCGTCACCCTCACCGGGCCCACCCGGGTCCGGATGCCGGTCGCCCTGCGCCCGGTCGCGGTCAAGGCACCGGCGTCCGTCGCCGGCACCGGCGCCGAGGGTCGCACCCCGATCGAGATCACTGCCGGCTTCACCGGTGACCTCGACGTCAAGCCGAGCGGCCTGGCCAAGGCCACCACGGTCGCGACGACGATCGCCTCGAACGCGTACCTCGAGAGGGACGTCGACGTCGACAGCCGGCACGAAGGTGGCCCGGTTCGTCGCCGACGCCACCAACAACGCGGCCGACCTCGACCTGACCGTCTACCGCTACAACGCGGCCGGCACGGCACTGGTAGCGGTGGCGGGCCAGTCCGCGACCGGCGCGGCCGACGAGACGGTCACCCTGGTGAACTCCCGTTCCGCGCGAAGTACCTCGTCGAGATCCACGGTTACGCCGCGGCGCCGGGCGAGACGTCCATCGCAACGACGTACGACGAGTACCTCGTCGACGCCACCGCGACGCTCGGCAGCTTCAAGGCCGAGCCCGACCCGGTGCCCGTGAAGCAGGGCGAGACCACGTCCTACGACGCGGTGTGGTCCGGCCTCACCACCGGCCGCTACCTCGGGATGATGGAGTACGACGGCGCCCTGTCGCCGACGTACGTCACGGTGTCGGTGCCCTGACCGCTCGCTGACAGCACAGCCCACCACGCACGGGCGTGGCTCCTCCGGGAGCCGCGCCCGTTCGTCTGTTCCGCGTCAGGTAGGAAGGGGGGATGGATCCCCACCTCGCCGGCCGCACGGCCCGCCTGCTCGAGCCCCTCCACGCGCTGGGCTACTTCGCCCCGGAGGTCGATGCCGAGGTCAGCGGTCTCGGTGTACGCCGGGGGCGCGCGACCTACTTCGCGTCCCGCTCCGCGGCGATGGGTCGCGTCGGCGCCGGCCCGGTCGCGGCGACCTTCTACGTCTTCAACCCGTCGCTGGTCGCGCACTTCATCCCGGCGGCCTGGGAGGCGGCGAGCCCCGAGGACGTGGTGGCCGCCCGCTACCGCGGGGTCTCCGCGGCCTGGTCGCGGCTGCTCGGCGAGGAGCTGCTCGCCTCCGACGACGTGCGGGAGGCGGCCGACCTGGCGCGTACGGCGTCCGCGGGCTGCGAGGTCGCGGGCCGTCCCCTCTTCGCGGCGCACGCCGACCTGGCCTGGCCGGACGAGCCCCACATGGTGCTCTTCCACGCCCTCACCCTGCTCCGCGAGCACCGCGGCGACGGGCACGTCGCGGCGCTCATCGGGGCCGACCTCTCCGGCATCGAGGCGCTCGCCACCCACACCGCGACCGGCAGGGGCTTCACCCAGCCGGCCGCGCAGGCGACCCGCGGCTGGTCGGACGAGGAGTGGGCCGCCGCAGTCGCGAAGCTGGCCGAGCGCGGGCTGATGACCGCCGACGGAGACCTGACGGACGAGGGCACGGCCCTCCGCAAGGCGATCGAGCACCGCACGGAGGAGATGGCCTTCTCCCCGTGGGACCACCTCGGCGACTCCGGCACCGCGCGACTGACCGAGCTCTGCCGACCCCTGGTCACCACGGCCCTGACCAACGGCGCCTTTCCTGCGGGGGTGTTCGCATGACGACCTCGACCTCGACCTCGACCGACATCCGGTTCTACTTCGACCCGGTCTGTCCCTTCTGCTGGCTGACCAGCAAGTGGATCCGGATGGTCCGGGCCGAGCGCGGGCTGACGGTGGACTGGCGGTTCATCTCCCTGCGGCTGATCAACGAGCACATCGACTACGACGCCCACTTCCCGCCCGAGTACGAGGCCGGGCACACGGCCGGGCTCCGGTTGCTGCGCGTGGTGGCCCGAGCGCGTGCGGAGCACGGCGCCACCGCCGTCGACTCCCTGCAAGCCGCCCTCGGCGCGCACATCTTCGACACCCCGCCCGCCGACGGTGCGGACGAGAAGACGAACCGCGAGATGCGCGGAACCCGCTCGTTCCTCGAGCCGGTCCTCCGCGACGCGGACCTGCCGATCGACCTCGCCGACGCGCTCGAGGACGCCACACGGGACGACGCGATCCGCGCCGACGGCGAAGAGGCGCTCGCGCTGACCGGCAAGGACGTCGGCACGCCGATCATCCACTTCGAGCCGCCGGACGGCGTGGCGTTCTTCGGGCCAGTCATCAGCCGGCTGCCCGAGCCGGACCGGGCGGTCGAGCTGTGGGACCACGTGGTCGGCCTGTCCCGCTTCCCCGGCTTCGCCGAGCTGAAGCGCAGCCTGCGCGAGCAGCCGCAGCTGCTCGGCTTCGGGGTGGACCCCGACAGCATCGGCAAGCAGGAGGACTGGCACGGCGGCAGCCGGCGACAGAGGAGCGAACGCGGATGACCGAGCTCGAGGCACGCACCCACCAGGAGTCGATGATCGTCGGGGCGACCCCCGACGCCGTCTACGCCGTCGTCAGCGACATCACCCGCACCGGTGAGTGGAGCCCGGTGTGCACGTCGTGCTGGTGGGACGACGAGTCCGAGGCGGGCCGGGTGGGCGCCTGGTTCACCGGTCACAACGAGCTCCCGGACCGCACGTGGGAGACCCGGTCGCAGGTCGTCGCGGCCGACCGCGGCCGCGAGTTCGCCTGGCTCGTGGGCGGCGCCTTCGTCCGGTGGGGCTTCGTCCTCGAACCCGACGGCACCGGCACCCGCCTCACCGAGACCTGGGAGTTCACCCCCGAGGGCCTGGCGATGTTCGCCGACAAGTTCGGCGACCGGGCCTCCGACGAGATCGACGACCGCACCCGGCAGGCGTACGCCGGCATCCCCCGCACGCTCGCCGCGATCAAGGAGATCGTCGAGGCGGCCTGACCGCTGCGGCTAGCATCCCCGGATGGCCGACTCCCTCGCTGACGTCCTCGCCCGCCTCCGGTCCTGCGAGTGGATTGACCTGACCCACACGTTCGGGCCGGGCATCCCGCACTACTCCGCCTTCCCCGACGAGGAGCGCGAGACCCTCTTCCACTTCGACGAGGGCGTCGGCTCGTCCGGCACCGGCTTCCTGGCGCACCGCTTCACCCACATCGGTCAGTGGGGCACCCACGTCGACCCGCCCGCTCACTTCGCGCGCGGGGGCCGCTTCCTCGACGAGCTGCCAGTGACCGACATGATCCTGCCGCTCGTCGTGGTCGACGTACGTCCGCAGGCGGCGGCCGACGTCGACCACCTCGTGTCGGTCGCCGACCTCGAGGCCCACGAGGCCCAGCACGGTGCGGTGCCCGAGGGCGCGTTCGTCGCGCTGCTCACCGGGTGGGCCGACCGGTGGCCCGACAGCGACGCGATGGCCAACCGGGACGCCGACGGTCTCGCGCACTACCCCGGCTGGGGCGTCGACGCGCTGCGGTTCCTGGTCGAGCAGCGAGACGTGTCCGCCGTCGGCCACGACACGACCGACACCGACCCCGGGGCCGTCGTCGGTGCCGGCTCCGCGCCGGCGGAGACCTACATCCTCAGCGCCGACAAGTGGCAGATCGAGATGCTTGCCGGCCTCGACCGGGTGCCGGCCACGGGCGCCCTCGTCGTCGCGACGTGGCCCAAGCCGCGCGAGGGGTCGGGCTTCCCGGCGCGCGTCTTCGCGATCGTCGACCGTTGACCTCGCCCCCGACGCGCGTGCTCCTCGCCCGGCAGCTGCGTGGCCGCGTCCCAGCCTGAGGTCCCACCACGAGGAGTCCCATGTCCGACACCACCCTGGCCAGCCGGGTCGCACCCACCGGCACCCTGCGGGCCGTCATCAACCTCGGCAACCCCGTCCTCGCCCACGGCACGGCGGACGACCCGCGCGGCGTCACGGTCGCGATCGCCCGCGAGCTGGCGCGCTGGCTGGGTGTCCCGCTCCAGCTCGAGTGCGTGGACGCGGCTCGGGACGCCTATCGCGGCGATCACCGAGGGCCGGGTCGACCTCTGCTTCCTCGCCAACGAGCCCGCGCGCGAGGAGAGTGTCGCCTTCACTGCTCCGTACGTCCTGACCATCGAGGGCGTCTACGTCACCGCGCCGCGACTCTCCGCTCCAGGCGTCCGACGAGGTCGACCGCGCCGGGCAGCGCATCGGCGTGCGGGAGGGCTCGGCGTACGACCTCTACCTCACCCGGACCATCGAGCACGCCGAGATCGTCCGGGCGCGCGAGGCCACGGACGTCTACGAGGAGCAGGGCCTCGACGTGGCGGCCGGCGTGCGCCAGCCGATGGAGGAGTACGTCGCCGCGACCGGTCGGCGGATCCTCGAGCCTGCCTTCATGGAGATCCAGCAGTCGGTCGGCCTGCCCCGCGCGCTCGACCCCGGTGCCGTCGCGGCGGTCGCCGCCAGGGTCGAGGTGCTGAAGGCGTCCGGCTTCGTCCGTGACGAGCTCGCCCGCAGCGGAGTGGCCGCGACCGTCGCGCCGCTCACCGGCATCGTCGCAGACGGTGGAGCCCCACGACCGACCTAGCGTCCGGGCGCTCCACTGTCGCGCGACCCACGCCCACGTGGGGCCCAGGCGCTCAGCGTCGGCAGCTCCACGCCGAGCCGCGAGACCAGGTGTGCGCGGGTGACGGCGTAGAAGTCCGCCGGGAACTCGATGCCGCAGCGGGCGGCGAGCGACTCGGCGAGCGGGATGAAGATGTGGGCAACGGCGGTGTGCGCCTCGACGACGGCGTCCCGGGTCGCCAGGACGGGCGGCAGCCCGGCGATCTCCTGGTACCGCTCGTCGGGCAGCAGCGCGCGCAGGTGCAGCGCGCCGCCACGGTCCTCGACGGCCACGTCCTCGAGTGCGAGCTGCACCAGCATGGTGCGGAGGAGGGTGGCACCGGACGCGCCGACGACGTGCTCCCCACGACCGACGACGACCGGGAGCAGGCCGAGCACGCGGATGAACTCGGTGGTCAGCCCGCGCACCCGGTCGACATCGGGCTGCAGCGCCTCGCCGTGCGCCGCCATCTGCTCGGTGAGCGAGTCCGGGTCGTGCAGGGCGCGGTTGCCCGTCCGCGTGCGGGTCGCGACGTCTTCGATCGTGCCGAAGGACACGTCGAGGCGCAGCCAGGTCGGCGTGACCTGGTGCCAGATCGGCAGGGTCCCGACCTGCTGGCGGAGGACGAAGTCCGCGATCCGGTCAGAGGTCTCGGGCCAGTCGGCCAGCACCGAGTCGAGCTCGGCGCTGTCGACAGCGACCCAGAGGTCCACGTCGCTCAGGTCGTCCTCGTCACCCCGGCCAAAGCTCCCGGCCAGCCAGACGCCGCGCATGCGAGGGTCGTCAGCCAAGACCCTCCGGCAGCCGTCGATGAGTGCGACCTGCTCATCGGACACCGCGTCAGCCCTGGGCCATGTCCACGAAGCGGGAGTAGTGGCCCTGGAAGGCGACCGTGAGGTCGCGGGTGGGGCCGTTGCGGTGCTTGGCGACGATGAGGTCGGCCTCGCCGGGGCGCGTCGACTCCTTCTCGTAGACGTCGTCGCGGTGGAGCAGGATCACCATGTCGGCGTCCTGCTCGAGGC
>CAVYGL010000015.1:0-63008 GCA_963767995.1 uncultured Actinomycetota bacterium | reverse complement strand
GCCGGCGTCAGGCCGGCCGACGCCTGCGCCACGAGCAGCGGGTCGGGCCGCAGCCGCACCCAGACCCACCCGGCCGCGAGCACGAGCACGACGGCCCCGATGGCGAAGCCACCCGTGAGCTCGGGGATCCCGAGCTGTCGCGCGGTCGAGCCGCCCACGCCGACGAGGTTGGGGCCGGCGACCGCGCCGATGGTCGTGGCCCACACGACGACCGAGAGCGCCCGCGCGCGGTGCTCCTCGGTCGCGAGGTCGGTGGCGGCGTAGCGCGACGCGCTGTTGACCGCCGTGGTCGCGCCCAGCAGCAGCGCACCTGCGAGCAGCACCAGCATCGAGTCGACGACACCGGCCACCACGGCGAGCACTGCGCCGGTCGCTCCCAGGAGGTAGCCGGTGACCAGGCCGACCCGCCGCCCGCGGCGGCGCATCGTCCGCGCCAGGCCGTACGCCGCCCCGGCGGTGCCGAGCACCTGGAAGGTCTGCGCCAGCCCGGCCAAGGTCTCGCTGCCGGAGATGTCGCGCGCCAGCAGCGACGCGGTCGCGACGCCGATGGTCACACCTACGGCGCCGACGGCCTGAGAGACCACCAGCGTGCGGACGGTGTGACGCTGGACGGCCTCGAGGTCGTGGCCGGTGTCGACCCGGCTGCTCACCGCTCGGCGTCCGGGAGCTCGAGGTGACGCCACACGGCCGCCCAGACCTGCTTGGGCGGGACGCCGGCGTCGAGCGCCTCCCGGGTCGTACGCCCGTCGAGGTCGCGGACGACGGTGACCTCGGCCCACGTGCGGGAGTAGGCGAGACCCAGCGCGTGGTCGAGCCGCGACCAGAACTCCGTGTGCCTCACCGGGACACCTCATCACGGGCCGCCGACAGCTCCAGCCAGGTCTCCCCCTGGGCGCCCGCGATGCCGGAGCGGACGGACACCGACGACCAGCAGGCATGTCCCTGCCCCCGGAGCAGCGCCACGAAGCCGGGCTTGACCTCGGTGCGTCGCACCTGACGCCCGAGCTCCTCGAGGTCGGCCCGGACGCCGTCCGACACCTGGGTGCGGCCGGCGTACGCCTCCGCGTCGAGGTCGTACGCGCGGACGGTCTCGTCGACGGCGTCACCCATCGCCCGCCCCGACGTCGTGGAGGTGGTGGACCACGTCGTGGAGGTGATAGCTGCCGAGCGACGCGACGGTGAACCGGTCGCCGTTCGAGCGCAGGCCCGGCCGCCCCTGCGTGGCGTCGGTGACGGACGCGTAGATCCCGGCGACGGTGCCGGCCGCCTCGATCAGCTCCACGGCGACGGCCGTGGCGTCCTGGCCGGCGTAGTCGCTCTCGAGCGCCGTGGCGTCCTGGTCCCAGTTGGCGAAGGTCGGCTCGTCCTCGTCGAGCATCGCCCGCAGCCGCTGGGCGAAGAGGACGTGCACGTCGCGGACGTGGCAGCCGTACTCCAGGGGCGACCACACGTCCGGTGTCGGCCGCTCCGCCACGCCGGAACGACCGAGCACCTCCGACCACGCCATCGCGGTGTCGTGCACGAGCCGCGGCAGGTCGCCGAGTCCCTGCGCGGCGGGGTCGAAGCCGCACTCCGGGCACGGGCGCTCGAGCACCCAGGTCCAGTCCTTGGTGTCGGGAGTGATGCTCATGGCCGCCATCCAACCAGCCACGCGCGCACGGTCAGGCCAGGCCCAGCTCGCGCGTCGACACCTCACGGATCTCGACCTTGCGCACCTTGCCGGTGACGGTCATCGGGAACTCCTCGACCACCATGACGTAGCGCGGGATCTTGTAGTGCGCGAGCCTGCCGGCGGCGTACGCGCGCACCGCGTCGGTGTCGAGCGGCTGGGTGCCAGGACGCATCCGCAGCCACGCGCACAGCTCCTCGCCGTACGTGTCGTCGGGGACGCCGACGACCTGCACGTCCTCGATGTCGGGGTGGGTGTAGAGGAACTCCTCGATCTCGCGGGGATAGATGTTCTCCCCGCCGCGGATGACCATGTCCTTGATGCGTCCGGTGATCCGGAGGTAGCCGTCGTCGTCCATCACACCGAGGTCGCCGGTGTGCATCCAGCCGTCGGCGTCGATCGCCTCCCGCGTCTTCTCCTCGTCCTGCCAGTAGCCGAGCATCACGGAGTAGCCGCGGGTGCAGAACTCGCCCGCCTCGCCCCGCGGCAGCGTGTCGCCGGTGACCGGGTCGACGATCCTGACCTCCAGGTGCGGGGAGACGCGCCCCACGGTGCCGACCTTCCGCTCGAGCGAGTCGTCGGGGTGGGTCTGCGTCGACACCGGCGACGTCTCGGTCATGCCGTAGGCGATCGTCATCTCGTCGATGCCCGCGTCGATGAGCTTCTTCATCATCTCCTCGGGGCACGGTGAGCCGGCCATGATGCCGGTGCGCACGGTGCCGAGGTCGTACGCCGACAGGTCCGGCAGCGCCCACTCGGCGATGAACATCGTCGGCACTCCGTAGAGCGACGTGCACCTCTCGTCGGAGACCGCACGCAGCGTGAGGGACGGGTCGAAGCCGGGCGCCGGGATGACCATGGTCGCGCCGTGGCTGGTGCACGCGAGGTTGCCCATCACCATGCCGAAGCAGTGGTAGAAGGGCACCGGGATGCAGACCCGGTCCTCCTCGGTGTAGCGGCAGGTCTCGCCGACGAGGTAGCCGTTGTTGAGGATGTTGCGGTGGCTCAGGGTGGCTCCCTTCGGGAAGCCGGTCGTGCCCGAGGTGTACTGGATGTTGATCGGGTCGTGCGGGTCGAGCGATGCCGCGCGTGTACGCAGGTCGTCCGGCCCGACGCTCTCCCCGGCGGCCAGCAGGCCCGCCCAGCTGTGCGCGTCGTCGAGGTGGACGACGCGCTCCAGGGTTGCGTTCTGCTCGGCCGTGTCCGCGATCATCGCGCGGTAGTCGCTCGTCTTGAACGTCGTCGCGCTGACCAGCAACCGCATCCCGCTCTGGTTGACGACGTAGGCGAACTCGTGGGTGCGGTAGGACGGGTTGACGTTGACCAGGACCGCGCCGATCTTGGCGGTCGCGAGCTGGACCAGCGTCCACTCAGCGCTGTTGGGTCCCCAGATGCCGACGCGGTCGCCCTTCTCGATGCCCGCACCGATGAGGCCGCGGGCGACCTCGTCGACGTCGCGGTCGAGCTCCGCCCAGGTCCACCGGCGACCGCTCGCGCACTCGACGAGCGCCTCGCGGTCGGCGTAGGCCGCGACGGTCCGCTCGAGATTGGCGCCGATCGTCTCCTCCAGCAGTGCGGGTGCGGCGTCGCCCTGTGCGTAGGAGTCCATGCCCAGCAACCTAGGCGCGACAGGCACACCTGACCAGAGGGGTCAGGTGAGCTGGTGGTCTGGTCGGGGTCCGCTCCTGGTGGCGGCACATTGCGCGTACACCACCGGCAGAACTGCGATCTGCCGCCACCCGGGCAGCCGGCCCACAGGCGGTGGCGGCACATTGCGCGTACACCACCGGCAGAACTGCGATCTGCCGCCACCCGGGCAGCCGGCCCACGGGAGGTGGCGGCACATTGCGCGTACACCACCGGCAGAACTGCGATCTGCCGCCACCCTCGCACCGGCCGGTCGCGAGCTGAGCCTCCGGCGACGGATCAGGTCAGCAGCAGCCTGTCGAGGCGACGGCGTACGACGAGCAGGCCGACGATGCCCATCACGACGAGGTAGACGACCGAGACCGCCGACTCCCACGTGACCACGCCGGTCGTGAGCTCGCGGCACAGCACGACTCCGCGGTAGAGCGGGGTGGCCTCGACGATCCAGCGCACGATGCCGTTGCCGAACGCCTCCACCGGGAAGAAGGTCGCCGAGAACAGGAACAGCGGCATCTGGGCGAGCGTGATCTTGTCGAAGTCCTGCCAGCTCTTCATCCACGTCGTCAGCGCCATGCACACCGCCGAGAAGGCGAACGCGATGAGGATGGCGGCGGGCAGCGCGAGGACCGCCCACCACGAGTCGACCAGGCCCATCACCAGCATCACGACGAGGAAGGCGGCCGAGTAGACCGAGCCGCGGAGCAGGCCCCACGTGATCTCGCCGCGCGCGATGTCACCGGTGGTCAGCGGCGTGGCGAGCATCTGGTCGTACAGCTTCTCGTACTTGAGCTTGAAGAACACGTTGAAGGTGCTGTCGAGGAGCGCGCCGTTGAAGGCCGACGTGGCGAGCATCGCCGGCGCGACGAACGCGGCGTAGGGAACCTGCTCGCCGTGGAACTCGAACGAGTCGATCAGCTGGCCCACGCCGATGCCGATCGAGAAGAGGTAGAGCACCGGCTCGAGGAAGCCGGTGAGGAAGAGCTTCCACGCGGACTTGTAGACGACGAAGTTGCGCAGCACCAGCACGCGAGCGGCGTGCACCGGCGTCAGCGGCGCGGGGATCGCGGTCACGAGGGCCATGTCAGGACTCCAGCCGCTTCTCGAGGCCGGTGACGGCCCAGCGCCAGCCGACGACGGAGAGGACGACCAGGACGCCGGCGTTGACCGCGGCGAGCCGCCAGTCGACCGTGTCGAGGCAGAACATCCGCGACAGCGAGACGCCGTGCCACAGCGGGGTCAGCCGGGCGACCCACTCCAGCACCGGCCCGAGGTTGGCGATCGGGAAGAACGCCCCGGAGAAGAGCGTCAGCGGCAGCACGCCGAGCCGGAACAGGACGCCGAAGCCCTCCTCGGACCTCAGCCGCGCGGAGTAGCCGAACGTCAGCGTCGCGAAGGCCGTCCCGACCAGCACCTGTGAGACCCACGCCAGCAGCGGTCCCCACCAGCTCTCGAAGACGCCGAACGGGGTCAGGACCAGCATGAAGACCGCGCACGCCGACGCGACGCGGAACAGGACGAACCCCAGGAACGCGTTGACCAGGTCGCGCACGGCGAGAGGCGTCGCGAGCTGCGCGTAGAAGGTCTTGTGCCACTTGATGGCGCCCATCACGGGGTACGTCGACTCGCTGACCGCGATCGTCATCGCGTGAGCCGCGACGAGCCCGGGCACGATGAAGGCGAGGTAGGACGTCGCGCCCTCGAGCCGCTCCGGATCGGCGTCGATGAAGCCCCCGAGCAGCACGCCCATCGCGACGACGTAGAACAGCGGGGTCGCGAACGAGCTCACCACTCCCCCGCGCCAGGTGCGCTTGTAGACGGTGAGCCAGTAGTCGTACTGCCGCGTGAACCCCTCGTACGCCGACAGGGTGCCGGCGGGCCGGCCCGTCGGTGGCGACGTCGCGGGGCTGGTGTCGGTCGCCATCAGTCGGCCAGGCTCCGGCCGGTGAGGCGCAGGAAGACGTCCTCGAGGGTGGAGCGGCGTACGAGCGTCGCGATCGGCTGGAGGCCGCGGTCGAGCACGGCCTGGACGACCTCCTCGCCGTGGTCGCTGTAGACGAGCAGCCGGTCGGGCAGCACCTCGACGCGCTCGCCGAGGTCCTCGACCTTGCCGGCCAGTCCCTCGTGCTCGCCGACCCCGAAGCGCAGCTCGGCGACCTCGCGGGTCGAGTGCGCGTCGATGAGCTCGCGCGGCGAGCCCTCGGCCGCGATGAGGCCCTTGTCCATCACGACGAGCCGGTCGCAGAGCTGCTCCGCCTCGTCCATGTAGTGGGTCGTGATCACCAGGGTCACACCAGCCTGCTTGAGCCGGAAGAGCTGGTCCCACAGCACGTGGCGCGCCTGCGGGTCGAGACCCGTGGTCGGCTCGTCCAGCAGCAGGAGGTCGGGGTTGTTGATCAGGCTGCGGGCGATGGTCAGGCGCCGCTTCATGCCGCCGGAGAGGTCCTCGACCTTGGACTTCGCCTTCTCGGTGATCTGCGCGAACGCGAGCAGCTCGTTGGCGCGGTCGCGGCAGGTGGCGCGGTCGATGCCGAAGTAGCGGCCGTAGATGTAGAGGTTGTCGAAGACGTTGAGCTCGTTGTCGAGCGTGTCCTCCTGCGGGCAGACGCCGAGGCGCCCGCGGATCGCCGGACCGTCGGTGGCCGGGTCCATGCCCAGGATCCGCAGCTCGCCGGAGGTGACCGGGCTGACCGACGCGATCATCCGCATCGTGCTCGACTTGCCGGCTCCGTTGGGGCCGAGGAAGCCGAAGGCCTCGCCCTTGCGGACCTCGACGTCGATGCCCTTCACCGCCTCGAAGTCCCCGAACGACTTGCGCAGTCTCCGCGCCGAGATCATGGATTCCGTCACGTCGGCCGACACTAGATCATGTTCGGTGACCGCTCGGTAGCGGTCACTCACCGACCGATCTGCCTGCGTCCGCCTCGATCACCGCGCGCGCGACCTCCTCGATCTGGTGCTCCGTCCACGCACGGCTGACTCCGGGTACGGGTGCGAGGTACTGGCCCATGTGTTCCGCGCCCCAGCAGTGGGCCTCGTGCAGACCAGCACAGATCTGTGACATGTACGTCTTCGAGGGGGCGGCGGGGACGAGATCCGCGACGTCGCCGTGGGTCACGGTCAGCAGAGGGGCACCGTCACAGACCCCCAGCCGGACGATGGTCTCGTAGTAGCCCGGCCCCAGTGTCTGCCATGACTGGACGTCGATCAGCTTGCCCTCCAGCTCTCTGGCGAACTCGCCTCCCGAGGGCCGGCGCATCTCCTGGGCCGTCACGTCCGCGAACTGCTCGGTCGAGATGAGGTAGGCGCGGCACGCGACCCGACCGGATGCACTGCGGTCGAGGAACGCCATGCCGCCGCCCCAGACGGTCGAGGCACCGGCGAAGACGAGCCTGCCCGACACATGCAGGGAGATGACCCTCGCCGGGTCGCGCCCATCGCGGCAGCCTGCGTACGCGCGCAGCCCGCCGGACGGTCGCCCGCCGCGGAGGTAGCACCGGAAGCGGTCGCGAGCGAGGTTCGACCCGTAGGCGACGTACCAGACCGCTTGCACCGCGATCCGCTCAGACACCCAGTGGCAGCTCGTCGAGCGCCAGCCGGGCCTCGTCCAGCAGGATGCTCTCGGCCTCGCGGTAGTGGCGACGTGCCCTCTCGGGGGTGTCGCCCACCGAGGTCATGCCGAGGCGGCCGTGCTCGGTCAGGGAGCTGATCATGTGGAAGACGATGCCCTCCTGGCGCGACTGGTCGAAGTGCAGCCCGTGGCGGGCCACGATGTCGAACAGATCCGCCGGTACGAGGCTGCGGAGCATCGGGGACTCGAGGTGGTCCGTCGCCACCAGGTGCTTCTCGTGACCCCGCGGAGTGGTGAACAACGCCGTCGCTGGGTCGTACCGACCGTCCGTCAGGAACTGCAGGGTGAGGAACGGGTGCGTCGTGCCGCCCTTGCGCAGGTTGAGCTCGATGGCGTACGGCGTCCACGACCCGTCCGCGTCACGCACGACGACGAAGTCGACAGCGAATCGGCCGAGCGCGCCCTCCCGGGCGAGCCGCTGCCCGATCCGCTCGGCGTGCCCCGTGATGAGCCGCGCATACGCGGGGGCTGCGGGGAACACGCACCCGAGGTACTTCTGGCCACTGGGCCCCCCGAGCAGCTGGTCGTGGGTCGAGAGCAGCTCGACCTCGCCGCCGGGCAGGACCCGCAGCTGGACGCTGGGGCTCTGCAGCTCCTGTCCGGTGATGCGCTCCTCGACGATGCCGCCGCCCTCGGCGAACTTGGCGACGTAGACATCGAACGGCGTGGACTCCGACTCCAGCTCCATGCCCTGGAGTCGCGTCATCACCGCCGCCCTCTCGTCCGGCGAGCCGGGGCCCGGCAACCCGGTCAGGCTCACGACCGCGTTGCCGGAGCCCGAGACACCCTCGTTGAGCTTGACGATGGCGCTGGTCATGGACGGGCGTTCGCGCCTCATCTCGATCAGGGCACCGGTGATCTCGTCGAGGCTGTGGAGGTTCTCGGCACCGAGCGGGTGGGGGACGCCGACCTCTGCGAAGAGTCGTCGACACCCGGTCTTCGAGCCGAGGTGAGCCAGACGCGGGTCGGCCCCGTACATCGGGATGCCGAGGCTCAGCGCGACGTCGCGCTCGAGCTCGGTGGTGTTGTACGGGATCATGTGCGAGCGAGCCGGGTTGGGCACCATGTCAGCGATGCGGCGCAGCAACCGGGGCCGCGCCAGCAGCTTCTCGCTCAGCGACTGTCCTGACGCATCGTTGACCGACACGAGGGAGAGGCGTGCCCTGGCGTGGCTCGGGATGACGCCGCTGAGGAGGGCGAGGTAGTACTCCACGATCTCGGGCGCGATCGGCATCGACGTCACGTAGACCATGCGCAGCCGTGGCTGGCGGAGCAGGACCAGCAGGAACAGGAACCGTTCCTCGAAGGCCTGCGACAGGCTGCCGCTGGCCGATACGGCTCGGTCGAGCGAGATCGACGGTACGACGACGACCGACTCGTCGTCGTGGTTGAGGCGCATGGCGTCCCACACACCGGGCATGCGTGCTTGCAGCTCGTCGAAGCGTCTGTACCGCTCGTCCTCGGTCAGTCCGGAGAGCAGGTCGGGGCGCTTGGCGGGCGCGGTCCAGAGGTCTCCGCTCATGAGAGGGTCCTGGCGCTGTCGAGCCCCTTGACGGTGAAGGCGTGCACGGGGCGACTGAAGCCCTTGACCTGGCGATCACCGGCGTCCTCACCGACGACGGAGGGTCCCGCCGCGGTGAAGACCCGCTCCGTGGTCAGGATCTGCCACGACGCGGCGTCTGCGCAGAGTCGGTCGGCGAGGTTCGTGACGCTACCGATCGCGGCGTAGTCGTGCCGACCGTCGAAGCCGACCGTGCCCAACGTGGCGTAGCCCTGCGCGATCCCGATGCCGAACCCCAGGTCGTGACCCTGTCGGACCCAGGACTCCGCCAACCCTGCTACCCGCGTTCGCATGGCAACTGCCATCCGGATGGCGCGCAGCGGCCCGTCCTCGCACCTGACCGGATCGTTGAAGAACACCATCAGGCCGTCGCCCGTGAAGCGCTCCAGGGTCCCCTCGAACCGGAAGATCAGGTCGCCCAGCGCCTGGTGGTACTCGCGGAGGACGCCCATCACCTCCTCCGGCTCGCTCGACTCCGCGAAGGCCGTGAAGCCGCGGAGGTCGCAGAACACGACCACGATCTCCCGTCGGTGGCTCTCCAGGAAGGTCTCGTCGCCGGAGTCCACGATGAGCTCGGCGAGCTGCGGTGACAGGAATCTCCTGAGCCGGCCCATGCGCTCCAGCTGGGAGACCTGGGAGTCCACCCGGGACTCCAGCTCGCGGTTCCAGTCAGCCAGCTCGGCGGCCTGACGCTGGATCGTGTCCTGGTACCGCTTGACGCGTGCCAGCGACGCCACCCGGGCGAGGAGCTCGCTCCGGTCGATCGGTTTGGTCAGGAAGTCGTCAGCCCCTGCCTCGAGGGCCTTGATCTTCTGCTCGTCGCCGCTGGCAGTCACCATCACGACCGGCAGGTAGGCCGTCTCGGTCTGCTCGCGAATGCGCCGGCACACCTCGTAGCCGTCCATGAGGGGCATGACGATGTCGAGGAGGACGAGGTCGATGTCGGTGCCGCGCAGCACGGCAAGCGCCTCCTCACCCGAGGCAGCGGTCCTGACGTCGTAGCCGTGGGGGGTCAGGACCGCGTCGAGCAGCCTGATGTTCTGGGGCTGGTCGTCGACCACCAGGACCGTGGCTCGCGCTGCGGGTTCGTCGGTCATCCCTTGCTCCCGCGAGTGGTGAGGAAGTCGTCGACCTGCTGCTGCAGACCTCGCACGCTGATGGGCTTGTCCACGTAGCCGTCGAAGCCCGCGGCAAGGGCGCGGTCGCGGTCCTCGTTCATGGCGGACGCAGTGACTGCCACGACGGGCACGGTGCGGCCCGCGTCGCTCTCACGGATCTGTCGCAGCGCCTCGGTCCCGTCGATGCCGGGCAGCTGCAGGTCCATCAGTATCAGGTCGGGGTGCCGCTGCGCCGCGAGTCGGACACCGTCCTCCCCGCACGTGGCGACGACCACGTCGTAGCCCGAGTACTGAAGAACGTCCCTGACCAGCTTCAGGTTCTTCGGGTTGTCCTCGACGACGAGGATGCGCTCGCCACTCACGACGGCGCTCCGGACGAGTCGGTGTCCGCCGGGTCGGCGAGCACCCCGACAGACCTCAGGGCGCCGCGCAGCGCGTCGCGGCCCACCGGCTTGACCAGGTACGCCGCGGCCCCCAGCGCTGTGCCACGGGCATGCTCGTCGACGATCGACACCACGACGACGGGGATGTCGCGGGTCGCGACGTCCCGCTGGAGTGCCTCGAGCACCGCCCACCCGTCCATGCCCGGGAGCCGGATGTCCAGGAGCACCGCGGCTGGTCTGGTCCTGCGCACCGCGTCCAGTCCCGACGGGCCATCGCTGGCGGTGGTGACCCGGAGGTGATCGCCCGCGAGGTAGGCGGTGAGGAGGTCCAGGGACGGTCGGTCGTCGTCGATCACGACCACATCGGCCGTCCCGGACGCGGTCCCCGAGTCACCCGCCCAGCCCGCGACGCTCGGTCGGTACGCCGGGAAGGAGAACCCGAACGTGCTGCCGATCCCGACCTCGCTCTCGAGCCACATCCTGCCGCCGAGAAGCTTGACGAGCCGCCGAGACAGGGTCAGACCCAGACCGGTTCCCTCCTCCCGCGAGGCCCCGCGGCCACCCTGCTGGAAGGACTCGAAGATGCGCTCTCGATCCTCCGGGGGAACACCGATGCCGGAGTCGACGACCGTGATGGTCACGATCTCCGAAGCCGATCTGGTCGCACGCACCACGACCGACCCCCCCTCGCCGGTGAACTTGACCGCGTTGGTCAGCAGGTTGATCACCACCTGCTTCAGCCTCAGCTCGTCGGCCTCCACCGCGCCGACGTCATGGGCCTCGACGGCGATGTCGATCGACTTGACGGCGGACCGCTCCCTCAGCATCGAGGCGGCGTGGTCGAGCACGGGTGCCAGCTCAAAGGTGGTGTACCCGAGCTCCATCTGGCCCGCTTCGACCTTGGACAGGTCGAGAATCTCGTTGAGGAGCTCGAGGAGGTGCTTGCCCGACCCGTGGATGTCGCGGAGATACTCCTCCTGGCGTTCGTTGATCGTCCCGAACATCTGCTCGAGGAGCACCTCTGAGAACCCCAGCACCGCGTTGAGCGGCGTACGCAGCTCGTGGGACATGCTCGCCAGGAACTCGGACTTGTGCCTGCTGGCGATCTCCAGCTCGGCGCTGCGCTGCTCCAGCTCGCGAAACAGCTGAGCGTTGAGCAACGCCACGGCCGACTGGCTTGCGAACGTCTCGAGCAGCTCGACCGTCTCCTCGGTGAAGGTCCCGGTGCGTTTCCTGCGCACGACCAGGGCGCCGACGATGTGCTCGTCCCTGAGCATCGGGACAGCCAGCACGGAGCGCCACCCCGAGTCGAAGAGGATCTGTAGGTGGGCGTCCAGGTCGACCGCGCTCAGATCCTTGACGACCAGCGGCCTGCGTTCCTTGGTCGCCCGGCCGACCAACGTCTCGTCCAGCTCGATCCGGATGCTGCGTAGCCGGTCGATGACCGCGGGCTCGGTCCCGTAGGCTGCCCGGACCAGGAAGCATCGGTCCTGCTCGTAGTACTCCAGGATCGAACCGCCATCGGTCCCGGACAGCTCGACGGCGTGCATGGCTATCGTCGACAGCACGTGCTCGACGTCGAGACTGGATCCCACGGCCTCGCCGACCTCGCGCAGGGCTTCGAGCTCCTCGACCTTCCTGGCGAGCTCGGCTCGGCGCGCCTCGAGCTCCTGCACGAGCCTGACCCCGTTGAGGGCCATCGCCGCCTGGCCCGCGAACGCGGTCACGATGGCCATCTCCCGCTCGTTGAACGGACTGACCTCGTTGCGCCAGACCGACATGCTGCCCACGACCTCGTCGTCGATCACCAGGGGCGCAGCCATGGTCGTGCGGAAGTGCGCCACCCGCTGGAGGTCTCGCCGGCCGTACGCCGGGTCGGCGAGGACGTCGGGAATCTGCTGCGTCGTGCGATCGAGCCCGACGCGCCCGATCAGCGTGTCGCGGTCCATCGGCATGGGGTGCTCAGCGATGTAGGCGACCGACTCCTGCGACAGTCCCACGGCCTTGATGAGCCGGTAGACGCCGTCTTCGAGCAGGTAGAGGTGGGCAGCCTGGGACTGACACAGGCGCCGAGCACTCTCGACGACGGTGGTGAGGACGGTGTCCGGATCGCCAGCAGACCGGCCGAGGGCGACCAGGACCTCGTTGGCGGCCTCGAACTGGTCGCTCAGAGCCGCGTGACTCTGCTGCAGCTGCTCGCGCTCGGCGACCTCCACAGAACCGATGTCCGGCGCCTGCTCGAGCATGCGTGCCTCCTCGCCCCTCAAGCCCTGGCGATGCATCCTCGAGTCTGCCCAAGATCCTCACCGGTGGCAATCGTCGAGCACCTTCGCGCCGCGGCCACCCCGCGCGCGCGGGAACCGGTCCAGTCCACGTTCGGGCGCGGACTGGGTGCAGGTGTGGGAGACGGGCTCGTACGTCGCTGTGGCGCCGGTCCGATCAGGAGGGCGCGGGAGTGAGCCGCAGCAACCGCCCCGCGCCCTCGTCCTCCAGGAGCCAGATCGCTCCGTCGGGCCCTTCCTCGACCGCCCGGATCCGCTCACCCAGGTCGTAGACCTCGGCCTCGCCGGCGCTCGTCCCGTCGAGGTCGACCCGGACCAGGGCCTCGCCGGACAGCGCACCGAGGAACGCGTCGCCCTGCCAGTCGGCGAAGCTGTCGCCGCCGTAGAGCATCAGGCTCCCCGGGGAGATGCTCGGGGTCCACGACATCGCAGGGGCGGTGTAGCCGTCGCCCTCGGAGTGGTCGGGGATCTCCCCGCCGCCGTAGTCGCTGCCGTTCGACACCTCCGGCCACCCGTAGTTGGAGCCGGCCTCGACCAGGTTGAGCTCGTCGCCGCCCTCGGGACCCATCTCCGACGACCACAGCGTCCCGTCGGGCGCCAGCTCGAGCCCGAGCGGGTTGCGGTGACCCCAGCTCCAGATCTCCGCGGTGACCCCGCCCCGGTCCGCCAGCGGGTTGCCCGGGGCCGGGTCGCCGTCGAGGGTCAGGCGCACGATCGTGCCCAGGGTGTTGCTGGTGTCCTGCGCCGGGGCTCCCTGCTGCCGGTCACCGGAGGACACGAAGAGGTGCTCTCCGTCGGGTGCGATCGCCAGCCGGTGGCTCAGGTGCCCGTCGCCGTCGGTCTTCGGCGTCTGGCGCCAGATCACCTCCAGGTCCACCAACCTCGGCTCGTCCCCGTCGGTCGAGAGCCGGGCCCGGCCGACGGCAGCCCCCGTCCCTCCGTCGCCCTCCTCGGCCCAGCTCAGGTAGACCGTCCCGTCCTCGGCGTACGTCGGGCCCGGCAGGACGTCGCCGAGCCCCGCCTGTCCGCTGTCGACCACGGTCGGCGTGCCCGCGACCTCGACCCGCTCCCCGCTCTCGGCGTCACGGAGGTGGAGGGTGCCGCTGCGCTCGGTCACCAGCAGGTCGCCGTCGGGCAGGAACGCCATCGCCCACGGCTCGTCGAACCGGTCGATCTCCTCGACCGCGAAGGGCCAGGCATCGTCGGCGGCGCTCGTCACCTCGCCCAGCGCTCCGGAGGAGGCGCTGTCGGCACACGCGGCCGCGAACGCCGCGACGAGCCCGGCGAGGACGAGGGGCGCTGGCTTCATGCCTCCATCGTGCGCGCCGCCGCCAACCCGATGAGGATCCGCCGGGTAGGAAGGGAGCATGCGCATCTTCCTCACCGGCGGCAGCGGCAAGGCCGGCAAGCACGTCGCCCCGTACCTCGCCGAGCAGGGCCACCAGGTCACCAACGCCGACCTCGTGCCGCTCGACCACCCCGACGTCGCCGACCTCCGGGTGGACCTCACCGACGCCGGCGAGGTCTACTCCGCCCTCGCCGGCCTGGCGACGTTCGAGGAGCTCGACCTGCCCGAGAAGCCGTCGTACGACGCGGTGGTGCACCTCGCCGCGATCCCGGCGATCCTCCGGCAGCCGGACGCCGCGACGTACGCCATCAACGTCCTCAGCACCTACCACGTCCTCGAGGCGGCGACCCGGCTCGGCATCCCCAAGGTCGTCTTCGCGAGCTCGGAGACGACGTACGGCGTCTGCTTCGCGCAGGGCGAGCGGAAACCGCTCTACGTGCCCGTCGACGAGGAGCACCCGACGGTCCCGGAGGACTCGTACGCGATGTCGAAGGTCGCGGGCGAGGTGACGGCGCGGTCGTTCCACGCGCGGTCGGGCGCCGACATCTACGGCCTCCGGATCAACAACGTCATCGAGCCCCACGAGTACGCCGAGATGTTCCCGCCGTTCCTCGACGACCCGTCGCTGCGACGTCGCAACCTGTTCGCCTACATCGACGTGCGCGACCTCGGCCAGATGGTGCAGCGCTGCCTGGAGACCGACGGCCTGGGCTACGAGGTCTTCAACGTCGCGAACGCCGACATGTCCGTGGCAGCGACGACCTCGGAGGTCATCGAGCAGTTCTACGACGGGGTCGAGGTGCGCCGCGAGATGGGGCGCGACGAGACGTTCTACTCCATCGACAAGGCGCGGGAGCTGGTCGGGTTCGACCCGCAGCACTCCTGGCGCGACGTGCTGGACGATCCCCGGGCCTGAGCCCGGTCGGCCGTCAGCGTCGCGCGCCGGCCTGCCCGAGCAGGGCGGCCATCGCCGCGATGTGGACCGGCGTCGAGCCGCAGCACCCGCCCACGAGGTCGATGCCGAGGTCCGCGAGCCGACTGGCGTGGGTGGCCATGTCCTCGGCGCTGGCGTCGTACTCGAAGTGGTCGCCGACCACCTGCGGGAGGCCCGCGTTGGACTGCGCGACGAGGAGCAGGCCGTCGGGTCGCGCGGCCACCAGCTCCGCGGCGATGAGCTCCATCTCCTCGGGGCCGCGGCCGCAGTTGGCCCCGACGGCGTCCGCTCCGGCTGCCGCGAGGTGGTTGACGGCGTCGCCGGGCCGGACGCCCATCATCGAGCGGAGGTTCGTGTCGAAGCTCAGGGTCACCACGACCGGCAGGTCGGGCGCGACCTCGCGCGCCGCCGCGAGCGCTGCGTCCGCCTCGGCGAGGTCGCTGAGCGTCTCGATGAGGACGAGGTCGATGCCCCCGTCGACCAGCGCGGTCAGCTGCTCGGCGAACAGCGCCTGCGCCTCCTCGCCGGTGAGCACGCCCAGCGGTGCGAGCAGCTCGCCCGTGGGCCCGAGGTCACCGGCGACGAGCAGGCCGTGCTCGTCCGCGACCGATCGCGCGACCTGCGCGGCCGACCGGTTCACCTCGGCGAGGCGGTCGCCGAGGCCGTGCATGTCGAGGCGCGGCCGCGTCCCACCGAAGGTGTTGGTGGTCAGCACGCGCGCGCCCGCCTCGGCGTACGCCGTGTGCGCCGCGCGGACGGCATCCTGGTTCTCCAGGTTCCAGAGCTCGCCGGGAGCGCCGTCCTCGAGACCGCTGTCCTGGAGCAAGCGTGCCCATGCCGCCGTCCAGCAGGACGGGGCGGTGGTCGCCGAGCAGCGCTGCGAGGCGGTTCATCCGGACAGTCCGTCGAGGTAGCCGGCGATCCGCTCGGCGGGCCAGTCTGCGTCGAGGTCGGCGACCACGCGGTCGAGCACCTCCGCCGGCGAGCCGGCGGACTCGGTCCAGGGCGATCGCTCCCAGCCCTCGAGGTAGTCGGTCGCACCGGTGTCGCCGAGCCGCATCGCGGCCTCGTCGATGGCCTCCTGGAACCGTGCCGCGAGCTGCACCTTCGCGCTCTCGTCGCCGTCTCTCGCCGCCACCATCGACGGGAGCTCGCGCCACCGCGTCACCTGGAACTCCGTCATGGCCCGAGCCTAGGTCGGGCAACCGGGTCGCGCACAGCCGTCCCGACGCGTGGGCCGCGACCGCCTGTCTAGGCTGGGCGAGTGATCGAGCCCGTGTCCCCCGAGGCACCGGACCTGTCGGGCCGGGTGTTGATGAGCCAGGGCTGGCGCGACCTGACGTTCCTGCACTGGGCGGTCGACCCCGGGCTGGTGGCCGACCGGATGCCGCCGGGCGTACGGCCCGACACCTTCGAGGGCCGCACCTACGTCGGCCTCATCCCGTTCCGCATGGTCGGTGCCGGGTTCGGCCGCGACCACCCCGTCCCGTGGCTGGGGTCCTTCCTCGAGACCAACGTGCGGCTCTACTCCGTCGACGACACCGGCCGCCGCGGGATCGTCTTCCTCAGTCTCGACACCGACCGCGCCGCGGTGGTCGCCGGCGCCCGCGCCGGTTTCGGCGTCCCCTACCGCTGGGCGCGGATGCGCTATCGCGTGCAGGGCGACGAGCACACCTACGACGCCCGTCTGCGCTGGCCCGGCGTACGCGCCTCCAGCCACGTGGTCGTCCGTGCCGGGGCGGCGCGCGCGAGCACCGAGCTCGACCACTTCCTGAGTGCCCGCTGGGGCCTGCACACGCGCTGGGCCGGTCGCACGCTCTACGTGCCGAACCACCACGAGCCCTGGCCCGTCCACGACGCCGATCTGCTGGAGCTCGACGACGACCTGATGGCCTCCGTCGGGCTGCCGGGCCTGGCCGACCGGCCACCCGACCACGTCGGGTTCAGTCCCGGGCGTCCACACGGACTTCGGGTTCCCCGTCGACGCCCGCCGCGGCCGCGTCAGCCCGCGGAACCCAGCAGCGCCCGGGTGAGCGAGGCTCCGTCGGCCTGCAGCTGCGCGGTGGCCGCGGCCAGGTCCGCGTCGGCCGGCTCGCGACCGTCCATCGCCGCGATCAGCACCGCTCGCCGCACCAGCTCCTTGGCGTACGACGCCGTGGTGCCCGCCGCGGCGAGCGCTGCCTCCTCGATGGCGACAGTCGAGAAGCCGACCTCGGCGGCGTAGAGCGCGATGAGCTCCCGGCGGGCCGCCTCGTCCGGCAGCGGGATCTCGACGGCGAGGTCGACGCGGCCGGGCCGCTGGGCGAGAGCCCGCTCGAGCGCCTCGGCGCGGTTCGTGGTCAGCAGGAACACCACGTCGGCGTCCGCGTCGAGGCCGTCCATCGCGTCGAGCAGCGTGAAGAGCAGCGGCGAGGGGCCGCCGCCGAAGTGTCCGTGCTCGCGGTCCTCGGCGATGAGGTCGCAGTCCTCCAGCACGACGATGGCCGGCTGGTGGGCGCGCGCGATCTGGGCGGCGGACGACACGAAGCGCATCTGCGTCCCGGTGAGGAGCACGACGGTGGTCCCCGGTACGGCCCCGATGAGGTGCCGGACAGTGTGGGTCTTCCCGGTGCCGGGCGGCCCGTAGAGCAGCACGCCGCGCTTGAGGTGCTGCCCCTAGTCCTGCAGCTGCTCGCGGTGCTCGGCCAGTCCGACGACGTGGGCGCGCACCTGGTCGAGCGTGCCGTCGGGCAGGATCACGCGGTCGGCGGGCAGGTCCGGGCGGCGGACGAAGGTGATGCCGCTCAGCGAGTGCTCGTAGGGGTCCCCGCTGAAGGTGATGACCTGGCCGCGCAGCACGCTGAGCGCCAGCGAGAGCTCACGCACCTCGATGAGCAGCGCGGTCGCCACCTCGGGCGTGGGCGTCAGCAGCTCGAGCCGCGGCTGGCCGCCGTACTGCGGGTTGGCGGCGCGCTGCAGCACGGCGACGGGCGCGCCGTCGTACGAGAAGAGGTGCAGCCCGAAGGCGACGGTGGCCCGGTCGCTGTCGGGCCCCGTCGCGAGGTTGAGCCGGTCGACCTGCCCCTGCCGGAAGCGGCCCCACTCGGCCTGGGCCATGAGGTCGCTCAGGGAGCTGTGGTGCCGCTGGTCGCCGCCGCCGATCCCGAGCAGCCGGCTGTCGGGGTCGCGTCCCGCGATCTCGGCGAGGGCCAGGTCGACGTCGACGATGCGGTGGGCGTCTATCGACTCCTGGACGACCGGGAGGTCGTCGGCGGGCTGCCCGAAGTGGGCGTCGAGGATCGGCAGCATCGGCGTGCCGCGCTGCTCCCCGTGCTCCTCCCTGAGCAGCTGCTTGACCAGTCGGCCGAGTGCGTTGCGGAAGTCGTCGTCCTGCGTGTCCCCCGTGTCAGTCATGCGGGCGAGCGTAGGCGGGGTCGGTGACAACCGCCTCCCGGTTTGCCGCGGACCGTCCTACTGTCGGCGGATGGACCCGCTCACGCCCGACGACCTGACCCACCTGCGCCGCTGCGTCGACCTCGCGCACGAGGCGCTCGACGACGGCGACGAGCCCTTCGGCTCGCTCCTGGTCGATCCCGACGGCGTCGTGCTGCGCGAGGACCGCAACCGCACGGCTGGCGGCGACCAGACCCGGCACCCCGAGCTCGAGCTGGCCCGGTGGGCCGCCGACCACGTCGCGGAGGACGTACGCCCGAGGTGCACCGTCTACACCTCGGGCGAGCACTGCCCGATGTGCTCGGCCGCGCACGCGTGGGTCGGACTCGGCCGGATCGTGTACGCCGCCTCGACCGCGCAGCTCTCGCGAGTGGCGGGCGGGCTGGGGCCTGCCGGCCGGACCGGTCCTGCCGCTGTCGATCAACGAGGTCGCGCCGGGCGTACCCGTCTCCGGGCCGGCACCCGAGCTCGCCGTCGAGCTCCGGGAGCTGCACCGGCGCGCGGCTGGGGTCGACGACTAGTGCGGTGATCATGGTGCGGCATCCGCACCACGGACACCGCACAGCCAGAGCTCGTCCTAGGCGGACCGTTCTTCCACGGCACGAAGGCCGATCTGGAGGTCGGCGGCCTCCTCACCGGCAGCTGCCGTGACGTCATACGGATGGCGTCAAGCCATTGACCCGTCCGGATGACGTCCGGCGACGCGTGCACCGCGTTCCAGCAGACCCCTCCGCCCAAAGGGCGAGCCCGATGTCGCACCTCGATGACAGACTGCACGGCATGTCTGCCCTCGATCGCTTCAGCGCTCCGACGCGGGAGTGGTTCACGGCGTCGTTCGCCGAGGCGACGCCGGCGCAGGAGGGCGCCTGGACGAGCATCGCCGAGGGCAGGAACGCACTGGTCGTCGCGCCCACCGGCAGCGGGAAGACGCTCAGCGCATTCCTCCACGCGATCGACCGGCTGCTCAGCACCGAGCGGCCCGACGACAAGTCCCGCCGCACCCGGGTCCTCTACATCTCACCGCTCAAGGCGCTCGGCGTCGACGTCGAGCGCAACCTGCGCGCTCCCCTCACCGGCATCCGCCACACCGCCGAGCGGCTCGAGACGACGGTCCCCGAGGTGACGGTCGGGCTGCGGTCCGGCGACACCAGCCCCGCCGACCGGCGCAAGCTCGGCACCACGCCGCCCGACATCCTCATCACGACGCCCGAGTCGCTCTTCCTGATGCTGACCAGCCAGGCGCGCGAGACCCTGCGGAGCGTCGACACGGTCATCATCGACGAGGTCCACGCCGTCGCCGGCACCAAGCGCGGCGCGCACCTCGCGATCAGCCTCGAGCGCCTCGACGCGCTCCTCGACAAGCCCGCGCAGCGCATCGGCCTCAGCGCGACGGTCCGCCCCCTCGACGAGGTGGCGCGCTTCCTCGGCGGCTCGCAGCCCGTCGAGATCGTGTCGCCGCCCAGCACGAAGCAGTGGGACCTCCGGGTCGTGGTGCCGGTCGAGGACATGACCATGCCGGAGGAGTACGACGAGACGTCGGGCGATCCCGGCCGGTCGACGAGCATCTGGCCCCACGTCGAGGAGCACGTGGTCGACCTGGTCGAGCAGCACCGATCGACGATCGTCTTCGCCAACTCGCGCCGCCTGGCCGAGCGGCTCACCGCCCGGCTCAACGAGATCGCGACGACGCGGGCCGAGGAGCGCGACGGGCAGGACTCGGAGCCGAGGAGCCAGGAGCCGCCCGCCCAGGTCATGGCCCAGTCGGGGCAGAGCAGCGGTGCCGGGACGATCATCGCCAAGGCCCACCACGGCTCGGTCTCCAAGGAGCAGCGCGCGATCATCGAGGACGACCTCAAGCGCGGCCGCCTGCCCGCCGTGGTCGCGACCAGCAGCCTCGAGCTCGGCATCGACATGGGCGCGGTCGACCTGGTCATCCAGATCGAGTCGCCCCCGAGCGTCGCGAGCGCCCTGCAGCGCGTCGGCCGCGCCGGCCACCAGGTCGGCGAGGTGAGTCGGGGCGTCCTCTTCCCCAAGCACCGCGGCGACCTGGCGCAGACGGCCGTGTCGGTCGAGCGGATGCGCAGCGGGGCGATCGAGAAGCTCTCCGTCCCGACCAACCCGCTCGACGTGCTGGCCCAGCAGGTCGTCGCGATGCTGGCGATGGACGAGTGGGACGTCGACGAGATGTTCGCGCTGATGACCCGCGCGGCGTCGTACGCCCAGCTCCCCCGCGGCGCCTACGACGCCACCCTCGACCTGCTCAGCGGTCGCTACCCCAGCGACGAGTTCGCCGAGCTGCGCCCGCGCATCGTCTGGGACCGCGTCACCGGGCACCCTCAGCGGCCGGCCGGGCGCCCAGCGGCTCGCCGTCACCAGCGGCGGCACCATCCCCGACCGCGGGCTCTTCGGCGTGTTCCTCGTCGGCGAGAAGGCCAGCCGGGTCGGCGAGCTCGACGAGGAGATGGTCTACGAGTCGCGCGTCGGCGACATCTTCGCCCTCGGCGCCACCAGCTGGCGGATCGAGGACATCACCCACGACCGGGTGCTCGTCACGCCCGCCCCGGGCATCCCCGGGCGGCTGCCGTTCTGGAAGGGCGACGCCCTCGGCCGGCCCGCCGAGCTCGGCGCCGCCGTCGGCGCCTTCACCCGCGAGCTCGCGGCGGCCCCGCAGGCGAAGGCCATCGCGAGCGTGCGCGAGCGCGGCCTCGACGCCAACGCCGCCACCAACCTCGTCACCTACATCACCGAGCAGCGCGAGGCGACGCAGGTCGTCCCGCACGACACCCAGATCGTCGTCGAGCGGTTCCGCGACGAGCTCGGCGACTGGCGACTCGTCGTCCACTCCCCCTACGGCACGCCCGTCCACGCGCCCTGGGCGCTCGCGATCAACGCCCGGATGCGGGAGCGCTTCGACATCGACGGCCAGGCCGTGGCCTCCGACGACGGCATCGTCATCCGGATCCCCGACACCGACGCCGAGCCGCCCACGGGCGAGGTCATCGTCTTCGAGCCCGAGGAGATCGAGCAGCTCGTCACCCAGGAGGTCGGCGGTTCGGCGCTCTTCGCCAGCCGCTTCCGTGAGTGCGCCGCCCGCGCCCTGCTGCTCCCCCGTCGCGACCCCGGCCGCCGCAGCCCGCTGTGGCAGCAGCGCCAGCGCAGCGCCCAGCTGCTGCAGGTCGCCTCGCAGTACCCGTCCTTCCCGATCGTGCTCGAGGCCGTGCGCGAGTGCCTCCAGGACGTGTACGACCTCCCCGCCCTCGTCGCCCTGCTCGGCCGCGTCCAGCGGCGCGAGGTCACCGTCGTCGACGTCGCCACCACCTCGCCCAGCCCGTTCGCCCGCAGCCTGCTCTTCGGCTACGTCGCCCAGTTCGTCTACGAGGGCGACTCCCCCATCGCCGAGCGACGCGCCGCCGCGCTGTCGCTCGACCAGGGCCTGCTCGCCGAGCTGCTCGGTCGCGCCGAGCTCCGCGAGCTGCTCGACCCCGAGGTGCTCACCGAGGTCGAGGCCGAGCTCCAGTGGCTCGCACCCGACCGCCGCGCCCGCAACGCCGAGGGTGTCGCCGACCTGCTGCGCCTCGTCGGACCGCTGTCGGTCGCCGAGATCGCCGAACGGTCGGTCGACGGTGCGGACGTCGCCGAGTGGCTGGCGATGCTCGACCGACGGGTCCTCCCCGTGCGGATGGCCGGCGAGGACCGCTGGACCGCCATCGAGGACATCGGCCGGCTGCGTGACGGGCTCGGCGTGCCCGTCCCGGTCGGCACCCCCGACGCCTTCCTCGAGCTGCCCGACGACCCGCTCGGCGACCTCGTCTCCCGCTACGCCCGCAGCCACGGCCCGTTCACCACCGCCGAGGTCGCGAGCCGGCTCGGGCTCGGCGAGGCCGTCGCCCGCCAGACCCTGCAGCGGCTCGCCCATCGCGGCCGTGTCCTCGACGGTGAGTTCCGGCCGTCCGGCTCCGGCACCGAGTGGTGCGACGCCGAGGTGCTGCGCAAGCTCCGGCGCCGCTCGCTCGCCCGGCTGCGCCAGGAGATCGAGCCGGTCACCCACGACGCGGTCGCCCGCTTCCTGCCCGCCTGGCAGAAGGTCGGCGGAGCGCTCCGCGGTCTCGACGGCGTCATCGCCGCGATCGACCAGCTCGCCGGCTGCCCCGTGCCCGCCAGCGCGCTCGAGCCGCTGGTCCTCGCCTCCCGGGTCCGTGACTACGAGCCCTCGATGCTCGACGAGCTCACCGCCTCGGGCGAGGTCATCTGGGCCGGCCACGCGCCGCTGCCCGGGAGCGACGGCTGGGTCAGCCTCCACCTCGCCGACCAGGCCCACCTCACCCTCCCCGAGGTCGAGCCTCAGGAGACGGGCGAGCCGAGCGGGCTCCACCGCGCGGTCCTCGACGCCCTCGAGCCCGGCGGCGCCTGGTTCTTCCGCCAGCTGTCCGACCGGGTCGGCTCCACCACCGACGCCGAGCTCAGCACCGCCCTGTGGGAGCTGGTCTGGCGCGGCCTCGTCACCAACGACACCCTCGCTCCCCTGCGCGCACTGGTCCGCAGCGGCACGCCGTCGCACCGCACCCGGCGTACGCCGCCCCGGCTCGGCAGGTCGACCGGTGGCCGGATGCCCGTGCGGACCGGCCCGCCCGAGACGGCCGGACGGTGGGCGGTGCTGCCCGAGCGCGACGGCGACCCCACCCGCCGGGCCCACGCCCGCGCCGAGCACCTGCTCGAGCGGCACGGCGTGGTGACCCGCGGAGCCGTGGTGAGCGAGCGGGTGGCGGGCGGCTTCGCCGGCGTCTACAAGGTGCTGAGCGCCTTCGAGGACACCGGCCGCTGCCGTCGCGGCTACTTCATCGACGGCCTCGGTGCAGCCCAGTTCGGCTCCGCGGGCGCCATCGACCGGCTCCGCACCTTCGCCGAGCCGGAGAGCACCACCGGCGGCAAGCCGACCGTGGTGGCGATCGCCGCGACCGACCCGGCCAACGTCTTCGGCGCCGCCCTGCCGTGGCCCGAGCCCGCCGACGCCGAGCGCGCGGGACACCGTCCCGGGCGCAAGGCCGGCGCCCTGGTGGTGACGGTCGACGGCGCGCTCACGGTGTACGTCGAGCGCGGCGGGCGCACCCTGCTCACGTGGACCGAGGACCAGGACGTGCTGACGCCTGCCATGTCAGCGCTGGCCGACGCCGCCCGGCGGGGCGCCCTGGGCAGGCTCACGGTGGAGAAGGCCGACGGCCAGGCGCTCATCGGCAGCGGTGGCGAGACCCCCATCAGGCTGGCGCTGTCGGCGGCCGGCTTCATCGCTTCACCGAAGGGACTGAGGCTGCGTGCCTGAGGGCGACACCGTCTACCGAGCCGCAGCGAAGCTCGACCGTGCCCTGACCGGGCACCGACTCACCGTCACGGACTTCCGGGTGCCCGCCTTCGCGACGGTCGACCTGACCGGCGGCGAGGTCATCCGTACGCTCTCGCGCGGCAAGCACATCCTCACCCGCATCGACCACGAGCGTGCCTGGACCATCCACACGCACCTCAAGATGGAGGGGTCCTGGCACGTCTATCCCGACGGGGAGCGGTGGCGCCGCCCGGACACCCAGGTCCGCCTCCTGCTCGGCATCGACGGCCGCAAGGCCGTCGGCTTCCAGCTCGGCATCGTCGAGCTGGTCCCGCGCGAGGCCGAGGCCGGCCTGGTCGCCCACCTCGGCCCCGACCTCCTGGGACCCGACTGGGACGAGGACCGCGCGCTGGCCAACCTGCGCGACGAGCCCGCGCGTCCGCTGGGGCAGGCGCTGCTCGACCAGCGCAACCTGGCGGGCATCGGCAACATGTACATGGCGGAGCTCTGCTTCACCAGCGGGGTCAGCCCCGCCACCCCTGTCGGCCGCGTCCCGGACCTCACCCGACTCCTGCGCCGCGCGAAGCAGATGCTCGAGCTCAACAAGGACCGCGCGATCCAGTCCACCACCGGCAACCTGCGCGAGCGCGAGCGCATGTGGGTCTACCGCCGCGACACGTCGCCCTGCCGTCGCTGCGCCACCTCGATCCTGGTGACGATGCTGGGCGAGCCCGGCCGCGAGCGCGCGGCGTACTGGTGCCCGAGCTGCCAGCCCGAGCGCTAGGTCAGGCGGAGGGTCAGGCGGGGTCAGGCGGCGGAGGCGACGACGTCGCCGCTGGGGCGACCAGCCGTGATGGGCGTGCTCGCCACGATCCCGATCGCCAGCTCCTCGATCGCCACCGCGTCGGCGACGTCGCGGAGCACGTCGGAGAGCGGCAGGTCCATCGCCTCGCACAGCGACGCGAGCAGCTCGGAGGACGCTTCCTTCTGTCCCCGCTCGATCTCCGAGATGTAGCCCAGGCTGACCCGGGCCTCGGCCGACAGCTCCCGCAGGGTCATCCCACGCTGCATCCGGGCGCTGCGCAGCACGTCGCCGAGCAGTCGTCGGAAGATCACCATGCGCGAGGTCCTTGCTCTGTGAGATGTCTCGGGAAGAGGGAAGGTCGTCTGGCCCAACGCTACCCGAGGCCCGGTTCTTCCCGCAGGAGGTCCTGCAGGAGGGACAGCGAGGCCTCGCAGGTGGCCTCCCTGATCTCGCGCCGATCGCCCGTGAGTGCCAGCCGCCGCGCCTCGAGGAGGCCGGCACCCGACACGGCCACCCACACGGTCCCGACCGGCTGCCCGTCCTGCTGGTCGGGTCCGGCGACACCCGTCGTGGCCACGCCCCAGGTGGCGTCGAGCCGTCGGCGTACACCGCGCGCCATCGCGACCGCGCACTCCTCCGACACCACACCGTGGCGCTCGACCAGGTCGGGCGGCACGTCGAGCACCGACACCTTCACCCGCGTCGCGTAGGACACCACACCGCCCACGAAGCTCCGCGACGCCCCGGGCACGTCGGTGAGCAGCGCGGAGAGCATCCCGCCCGTCAGCGACTCTGCCGTCGCGACCGTCTCGTCCCGCGCGGCCAGAGCGTCGAGCACGCGCGCCGCGGACACCTGTGACCACACGTCGGCGAGACTAGCCGCATGGCACTCCCCATCGAGGACTACGCCCTCATCGGCGACCGAGGCACCGCGGCGCTGGTCGGCAAGGACGGGTCGATCGACTGGCTGTGCCTGCCCCGCTTCGACTCGCCCGCCTGCTTCGCCGCGCTGCTCGGCACCGAGGACAACGGCCGCTGGCTGCTGGCCCCCGCCGACGAGGTGGAGTCCACGAGCCGGAGGTACGTCGACGGGACGGCACTGCTCGAGACGACGTTCACCACCGCCGGCGGCGAGGTCGTGCTGCTCGACGTGATGCCGACCGGCGACGACCGCGCGGACGTCGTACGCCGCCTCACGTGCACCCGCGGCACCGTGCGGATCCGCCACGACTGGGTGGTGCGCACCGACTACGGCCGGATCCGGCCGTGGGTCACCCGGGAGAAGGCCCACGGCAACGACCTGGTCGTCGCGGTCGCCGGGCCCGACAAGCTGATCCTGCGTGGCCCGCGCACTGCCCCGCGGCAAGGACGGCCACCACACGGACGAGTTCGAGATGACCGAGGGCGACGAGGTCACCTTCTCCACGACCTGGGTCCGCTCGTGGCGCGACATCCCCGAGCCGCTCGGCTTCGACGAGCGGATCGCCGCGACCACCGACGCACAGCGCGACTGGTCGGCGCGCTCGCCCGACGACGTACCGCATGCCGACATGGTCCGCCGCAGCCTGCTCACGCTGCTGCTGATGACCCACGAGGAGACCGGTGGCATCGTCGCGGCGCCGACGACGTCCCTGCCCGAGGACTTCGGTGGCGAACGCAACTGGGACTACCGCTACTGCTGGCTCCGCGACGCCGCGCTCACCCTCGAGTCGCTGCTCGGGGCGGGCTTCGCCGAGGAGGCCTACCACTGGCGCCGGTGGCTGCTGCGTGCCGTCGCCGGTGATCCCGCGGACCTGCAGATCATGTACACCGTCGACGGCGGCCGCCAGCTGCCCGAGCGCTGTCGTGGAGCACCTGCCGGGGTACGCCGACAGCCGGCCCGTGCGCATCGGCAACGGGGCCGTCTCGCAGCGGCAGAACGACGTCCTCGGTGAGGTGATGATCGCCCTCGAGCTGGCCCGGCGGGCCGGCCTCGACGAGACCCGGAACTCGTGGGCGCTGCAGCGCGCGCTGGTCGACGAGCTCGCCGAGCACTGGGACGAGCCCGACAACGGACTCTGGGAGATCCGCGGCCCGCAGCGGCACTTCACCCACTCGCGGGTGATGGTGTGGGTCGCCTTCGACCGGGCCGTGAAGGCGGTCGAGGACCACGGCCTCGAGGGGCCGGTCGACCGGTGGCGCGACCTGCGCGACCGGGTGCGCGAGGAGGTCCTCGACAAGGGCTTCGACAGCGAGCGCGGCACCTTCACCCAGCACTACGACACCCGCGAGGTGGACGCCTCGCTGCTCACGATCCCGCTCGTCGGGTTCCTTCCGGGCGACGACCCGCGGGTGCTCGGCACGATCGACGCCATCACCGCGGACCTCATGTCCGACGGACTGCTCCTGCGCTACCGCACCGAGTCGGGCGTCGACGGCCTCGCCGGCGACGAGCACCCGTTCCTGGCCTGCTCGTTCTGGCTGGTCTCGGCCCTGGCCACCGCCGGTCGCCGCGACGACGCGAACGAGCTGATGGACCGGCTGTGCGGGCTGGCCAACGACGTCGGCCTGCTGTCGGAGGAGTACGACCCCGCGCACGGGCGGATGGTGGGCAACTTCCCCCAGGCGTTCAGCCACCTGACGCTGGTGCAGGCGGCGCTGGCGCTGCGCTGAGGCGCCTCGCCGTGAACGGCCGGAGGCCCGGCCATCGCGGACGATGACCGGGCCTCCGGGACTGCTTCAGCGGTGCGTCAGTTGCGACGCACCTTGATCTTCACGACCTGCTGGGTGCCGCGGACCTTGCGGTTGCCCAGGTAGGACACCACGATCCGCTTCTTGCCGGTGTTCTCGAAGCGGTCGAGGCGCAGGAACGCCTTGCCCTTCTTGAGCTTGACCTTGTAGACCTGTCCGGCGACCTTGACCTTGATCTTGCCCGTCACCTTCGAGATGCCGAGCGCGGAGGCCTTGATCTTGACCCGGGTGCGGGTCTCGCCCCGGACGATGCGTCCGGGCTTGGTGCGGACCTTGAGCACGCCCTTGGCCTTGCGCACCTCGATCGGCAGCGAGAACGTCGTGCCGGTCGTGGGACCGGTGAACGTCAGCATCTGCTCGCCCGTGCGGGTCTTGCCCTTGAGCTTGACCGACACGGCGCTCTTGCCGTGCTCGTCGAACAGGGTCGCTGCCGAGCGTGTTGTCGACCGGAGTCGGGTTCAGCGTCCTGTCGCCGACCTTGATGTTGAGCACGGAGTCACGGGCGTCCGTCCTGCGCCGGTCATCGCCAGCGAGGACGAGCGTGACCTCGACGTTCTGACCGATGCGGTAGAAGCGCGGCTTGTCGGCCGGCCAGGTGACGCCCACCTGGCTGCTGCTCGTTGTTGACCGCGAGCGGCGTCGTGGCGGCCTTGGCCGCCATGTAGTCGACCATCGCCTGCAGGTCGACCTTGCCGGTGTCGCGCTTGCCGGTCGCCTGGTTGAAGCGCGCGGAAGTTGTCACCACCGCTGGCGAGGAACGAGTTGGCCGTCACGGAGTACGACGGTGGCCGGCTCGATCGCCTTGCCGTTGAGCCACATGCCCGTGACCCGGTCGCCCTCGGGCGCGAGTCGGGTCGTAGGTGGCGAAGAAGCCCTTCGAGACGCCGAGACGCAGGAACGGTCGCGATCGGCACGACGTTCCGTCGGGTCGCGCTGCCACTGCTGCTCGAGCACCGTCTTGATCTGCGGCACCGGTCAGCTTCATGTTGACGAGCGTGTTGGCGAAGGACTGGACGACCGCCGCCTGCTTGTAGGTCAGCGTTGGCGGGGTAGCCGCCGGACGCCACCGGCATGTCCGTCGCGGAGGCCGCCCGGGTTCATGAACGGCGATCTGCGCCGCGCCGGCCTCGGGGGTCGACGTGGCCCACCGCTGGACCTCGGCGACGAGGTTGCCGAGGGTGGACTCACCACCGCGGTTCTCCGTCGCCGTTGGCGAGCCTGGCCCGGTTGAACGGACCGGCGATCTTGCCCAGCTCCGACCGCGCCGAGGACGTCCGCCTTGGCGACGGCGGCGTCGACGATCGTCTTGCACCTCGGCCGCGCTTGGCGGTGGCTGGCCTGGGTCGGTTGAGCGCCAGTCCGTCGGCCGGTCGGCCGACGCAGTCTGTCGTTGGTCGTTCGACGGTGACCTGCGTCGGTCGACCGGGTCGACGCCGAGAAGACGAGCTGGTTGAGGTTGGTGCCGTACTGGCCGGCGGAGACGACGGGGCGACCGTCGATGCGTGTGGTTGTACGCCAGGTGGGTGTGGCCGGAGACGATCGCGTTGACGTCGCGAGTCGACGCCGTTGACGATCCGACCGAACGGCGTTGTCGTTGCGGTGGCGGAGCCAGGCGACGTCGTCGGCGCACCCTCGTGGACGAGCAGGATGACGAGGTCCGCGCCCTCGCGCCTTGAGGGCGTCGGCCGCGGCGTTGGTCTCGTTGATGATGCTGGTGACCTTGAGGTCGGCGATGCCGGCGGGGCTCACGAGGGAGGGGAGCTCCTCGGTGACCGCACCGACGAAGCCCACCTTGACGCCGCCGACCGTCGTGTCGTCCAGGTGCCGCCGTCCGACGGTGCCGGGCGAGTGCGCGCGACGTCGGGCAGGGCGTACGAGTTGTCGGACTTCTTGCGCACGTTGGCCGCGAGGTACTGCCACGTCGGCGCCGCCCTCGGGGTTCGTCGGTGGCGTCGTAGGGCTTCATGACGCGGTTGATCAGGTCGTCGTAGCCCGCGTCGAACTCGTGGTTGCCGGCAGCGGACACGTCGAGGCCGGCCGCGTTGAGCGCGTCGAGGGTCGGCTTGTCCTGCTGGATGAACGACTCGAAGGTCGAGGCGCCGATGAGGTCGCCGGCCGGCAGCGAAGACCGTGTTCGGGTTGCGTCCGACTCGAGCTGCGCCGATCGCGCCGGCGAACTGCGCGGCTCCGGCCGTCGGCGCCGTCGGCGGCCGCAGCCGTCCGTGGAAGTCGTTGGTGGCGAGGATCTGGACGTCGACCGTCTGCGGCGTGCGCGGGGGCGGCCGTCGCGACGACGGCGAGAGGGGCTGCGAGCAGCCCGGTCAGCGAGGTCGCGAGAGCAAGTCTGCGACCGGTTCGAGAAGCTGGCACGGGTGGCCTTTCGTCAGGGGATGGTGCGGTGTGAGTCGGGTCACCCTAACCCGACCCGATGAGCGGTCGGGTTCCGGAGCGACTCGGGGTGGTGGTCGGCGATCCGCCAGCGCCGCGGCCTGCAGCTTGCGCGACCCGTTGGACGCGCTCTGACCGTCACCGCTGTCCGCGTCGCCTGGGTTCGGGCCGGCCGAGCCCTTCGACTTGAAGTGGTTGACCACGAACAGGAACGGGTCGCCGCCGGCGTCGGCCTTGAAGACCTGGCCGAGCGGCTCGCGCGCGTTGTCGAACGCCTCGCCGGCGTCGCTCAGGGCGCCGAGCGCGCGGGACTGGCCCACGCGGTCGACGCTGCCCGGCTTGTAGATGATCGCGTTGGTGATCACGTCCATGCCGCTCGGCCGGGAGCTCGGTCGACGACGGGTTGGCCGCCCACGTGCCGGCACCGCATCGGCGTTGAGCGCCGCCACGAGGCTGTTGGTCGCCTCGTCCGCGTCTCGCCCAGGGTCAGCGAGTTCTCGATCTCCAGCAGTCCGACGACGTCGGCGTCGAGCGCGTTGATCGCCGAGACGATCTTCGACTGCTGCCGCTCGAAGTCCTGCGGGTCCCAGGCGCCGCGCTGGTCGCACCCGCCGCTGACGGTGTTGCCGTCGCCGTCGCGGTCACGGAACGGGCTGCACCCGCCGTCGCCGACGTTGTCGTCGTCCGCGTCGCCCAGCGTGGTGAAGTAGTTCAGCACGTTGAACGAGGCGACCTTGAGGTCGGCGTCGCCGGTCTCGCTGATCAGGGCCTCGTCCGGAGCGGCCGTACGGGTGTTCTCGAACGTCGCCGGCGAGCCGGCGTTGGCCGGGCCGACGACCGTCGTGAGCGGCTGGAACCGGTAGGTCGGCGCGCTCGGCGAGCCGCCCTCGGTGAAGATGACGTCGTCGACGAACGTCGTGCGCGCTCCGACTGAACCGGCTCGGTGGTCGAGATGTACGGCGGCGTGAGGTCGCCGTTGAGCAGGCAGCCGCTCGGACGCGGGCTGCACGCGACGCGTTGCCCGTCAGCAGAAAGTTCGTCGAGGCGCCGTCGTCCAGGACGACTGCGCGGGCGACGTTGTCCGCCTCGGTCGGCGCTGGAGGCGGCCGGGCCGGGCAGCTCGACCTCGGTGCGCTGGATCAGCGGCTTGGTGCCGTTGGCCAGCCCGACCTCGCCGAAGCTGTTGGTCGAGAAGGTGTTGCTCACGGTGAAGGCACCGGTCGGGCGGTAGCGCATGCCCTCGAGCGACTCCTTCGCCGCGGCGGACCGGGGCCAGCTGGCGGTGGTGGTGGTGACGACCGGCGCCGGCGTCTCGGACGAGCACCTCGATGTCGGCGGGCTGCACCTCGACCTGCGTCGCGCCGGCGAACTCGGCGACCTCGCCGGTGACCTCGACGTAGTCGCCCGGGGCGGCGGTGACCGATCCGCGCGGTCTGGCGCACGAAGACGCCGTCCGACGCGGTGTGCGTGCGCGAGGTCGATGTCGGCCGCGCCGGTGCCGGGCGTCTGGATGTAGAAGCCGAAGAAGCCGCCGGTCGGGTAGGCGGCGGTGACGACGCCGCGCGTGGTGACGGTCTGGCCCTCGAGCGGCGAGGTGGCCCCGGTGCCCTGGACCTCGGCGATCGGGGTGAGCGACGCCGGCGCGGCGACGGTGAACGCGAACGTGACGTCGTCGGTGGCGGCCGTGCGGCGTGCGTCGGTCGCCGTCGCGTGACCGTCGAGGTGCCGGCCTGCCGTCGGGCGTGCCGGACACGTCGCCGTGGCGGGGTCGAGGGTGACTCCGGCGGGGAGGTTGGTGGCGCCCAGGTGTACGGCGAGGTGCCGCCGCGTCGCGGTCGAGCGTGACCGGCGTGATCGGCGACCCGACCTGGACCGGAGTTGTCGCCCGGGCGAGGTCCCGCCTGCGCGCGGACCGTCGTGGCCGCCGTCGGTCCGCGAGGTCGGCGTCGCCGCGCGGCGAACTCGCGTGCGGTTGTGTCGGCGTCGGCCGCGGTGCGGTACGCACGTCCTCGCGGTGGTCTGAGTGCCGTGCCGGTCGTGGTCGCGTCGGCGAGTAGCTGTCGGGGTCCGCGTGACCCCGACCGACGTCGATGACTGCCGGCGACCGCCTGCACTGGTGTCGTCGGTCGTCGAGTCGCGCCGGCAGAACGGCCGGTGCGGCGAGCGCGGGTGAGCGCGAGCGAGCCCGAGTGTCCAGGGGTGACTGACCCACGCATCCTTGCCCACGGCTGGCCCGTGTGGGACACCGGGCTGCACCAATTCTTGCCAGTGTTGACAAAAGTTCACGCCGGATTTTGTGAGGTGTCGCTCGGCACCTCCGGTCGTCACGAAGACTGCGGTCGCTGCTTGCGGACCTCTCGGACGAACTCCCAGCCCGACCACATCGTCATCGCCACGGCGCCCGCGAGGAGCACCTGGCCGAGGTAGAACAGCACCTCGCCGAGCGGGCCCGGCCAGAAGTCGAAGGCGCCGCCGTGGGCGTCGCCGTGCGGCAGCGGCCACGTCAGGCCGGCGAGCGCGATGGCCTGCAGGACGGTCTTGATCTTGCCGCTCATCGCGGCCGGGATGACGACCGACTTGAGCACGGACAACCGCAGGAGGGTGACGCCCCACTCGCGCAGCAGCACCACGACCGTGACCCACCACCAGATGTCGCCCACGAGCGAGAGGCCGATGAAGGCCATGCCCGTGATCGCCTTGTCCGCGATCGGGTCCGCGATCTTGCCGAAGTCCGTGATGAGGTCGTGCTTGCGGGCGAGGTCGCCGTCGATCTTGTCGGTGATCATGGCGACGGCGAAGAGGGCGAACGCCACCCAGCGCCAGAGCGGGTCGTCTCCCCCGTCGTGCAGCAGCGCCCAGCCGAAGAGCGGCACCATGGCGATGCGCAGCACGGTCAGCACGTTGGCGATGTTCCAGTTGGACACCTGACGGGGCTCAGTGCTGGTCGGATCGCTCCTCGGGTCGCTCATCCGGTCGCTCCGTCCACTCGCGCGACCAGGTCGACGCCGTCGGTGCCGACGACGGTGGCCGCTCAGCAGGTCGCCGACGCGGGCGGCCACGGGGCCGGTCAGCGAGGTCGTACCGTCGACCTCCGGGCCCTGGTGGGCGGCCCGACCCTCGACGGTGCCGTCCTCGACGGACTCCACCAGCACGACGACGTGCTCGCCGACGCGCTCCTCGGCCCGCTGCGCGTTGAGCTCCTCGACGAGCGCCGTCACGTGCTCGGTGCGGGCGCGGATCTCGTCCTCGTCGAGCTTGAGGGCCTCGTCGAAGGCCGCTGCCTCGGTGCCGTCCTCGTCGGAGTACCCGAAGACGCCGGTGACGTCCATCCGAGCGGCCTCGAGGAAGTCGCAGAGCACCTGGAGGTCGTCCTCGGTCTCGCCGGGGAAGCCGACGATGACGTTGGACCGTACGCCGGCCAGCGGCGCCTGCGCACGGATCCGCGCGAGGAGGTCGAGGAAGCTCTCGGGGTCGCCGAAGCGACGCATCCGGCGCAGCACCGTGGCGCTCGCGTGCTGGAAGGACAGGTCGAAGTAGGGCACGACGCCGGGAGTGTCGGCGATGGCCTCGATCAGGCCGGGACGGGTCTCGGCCGGCTGGAGGTACGAGACGCGGACCCGCTCGATGCCGTCGATGCCGGACAGCTCGGGCAGCAGGGTCTCGAGGAGCCGCAGGTCGCCGAGGTCCTTGCCGTAGGACGTCGAGTTCTCACTGACGAGGAAGAGCTCCTTGACACCCTGGGTGGCCAGCCACCGGCCCTCCTGCAGGACGTCGCTGGGCCGGCGGCTGACGAACGAGCCGCGGAAGCTCGGGATCGCACAGAACGTGCACCGGCGGTCGCAGCCACTGGCGAGCTTGAGCGGTGCCATCGGGCCGGCGTCGAGGCGACGGCGTACGGCCCGGGGTCCCGTCGCCGGTGCGCCGGCCCCGATGTCGGTCACGTCCGCGACCTCGACCTGGTGGCCCGGCACCGAGATGGTGGAGGCGTCGCGCTCGGTCGGCGTGATGGGCAGCAGCCGGCGGCGGTCGGACGGCGTGTGCGGGTGGTGCACCTCGCCGCCGACGATCGCGCGCAGCTTGGCCGCGATGTCGGGGTAGTCGTCGAACCCGAGCACGGCATCGGCCTCGGGCAGCGAGTCGGCGAGGTCCTTGCCGTAGCGCTCGGCGAGGCAGCCCACCGCGACAACAGCCTTGGCGCGGCCGCCGTGCTCGACCTTCAGGTCAGCGGCCTCGAGCAGCGTGTCGACCGAGTCCTTCTTGGCCGCCTCGACGAAGCCGCACGTGTTGACCACCACGGTGTCGGCGTCCTCGGCGTCGGCGACCAGCACGAAGCCGCCCGCCTCCAGCCGCCCGGCCAGCTCCTCGGAGTCGACCTCGTTGCGCGCGCAACCGAGCGTGACGACCGCGACCTGGAGCGGCGCGGGTGTCTCGACGGCGGGGGTCTCGGATTCGGTGGTGGTCATCGCACCGTGAGTATGCCGGTTCGCCGGACGCGGACCCGCAACGACAGTGCGGTGAGCAGCCTCACCCGATCTCTCGGGCCCGCTCCACAGATCATCTCCGACCCCTCGCCGTTGTCGGTGGGCTTCCGTAGGATCGAACACATGATCGAGACGCTGGCGCAGCCGCAGGAAGCAGGTGGGGTCGAGGACCTCACCGCCTCCGAGCTGCTGTCAGCCCTGCGCGAGCGCCGCGCATCCGAGGACAGAGCAGCCGCCGACCAGCTCGACCTCGCGGCCCGGTGGGCCGACCTCCACCCACCCGAGTCGATCCACACTGCCGCCGCGTTCACCGTCCCCGGCTGCGAGCACGAGGAACCCATCGCCGGTCCCGGTTGCCCGCTCGTCGCGGAGTTCTGCATCGCCGAGCTCGGCGCCGTCCTCGGGATCTCGTCCACGGCGGCGAAGAAGCTCATCGGGCACGCCCTCGAGCTGCGCCACCGCCTCCCCCGCCTCTGGGCGCAGGTCCACGCCGGTGCCGTTCCGTCCTGGCGGGCCCGGATCGTCGCCGAGACCACCATCCACACCTCTCCCGCGCTGACCGTCGAGGCGGCGCGTTGGATCGACTCGCAGGTCGCTGCTGTCGCCGGGCGGATCGGCACCGCGCAGCTCGACCGGCTCGTCGCCGAGACCATCAAGCGGTACGACCTCGCTGCCGCGGACCCGGCCGCGGATCCGGAGGACGGCTACCTCTCCGTCGACCCCCGCCACGTCACGGTCAACCGCGACGACGTCCACTACGCCGGCACGCTGCACCTCGAGGCCGACCTCGACCTCGCCGACGCCCTCGACCTCGACCAGGCCCTCGCCCACGGCGCCGCGACTGCAGAAGGCACTCGGCTCGACCGAGTCCCTCGACGTACGCCGCGCCAAGGCCCTCGGCGACCTCGCCCGCACCCAGACCGCGCTCGACCTGTTCCACCAAGGTCACGACCGGCGCGACGGACGGGGACGGACTGCCGCCGGCCCGCGAGGTCGTCGTCCACGCCCACTTCGACGCCTCCGTCGTGGGCGAGCAGACGGTCTTCGGTCCCACCGGCCGCATGGAGCAGGGCCAGCGACTGGTCCTCCTCGACCAGATCAGCAGCTGGTGCGGTGACTCCCGCACGTCGGTCACCATCAAGCCCGTCATCGACCTCACCGCCGAGCTCTCCACCCCGGCGTACGAGATCCCCGACCGCATCCGCGACCAGATCACTCTCCGCGACCGCACCTGCGTGTTCCCGTGGTGCACCCGACCCGCCCGGCGCTGCGACGTCGACCACATCACCGAGTACGACCACGACGCCGCAGCCGAAGGCAGACCACAACCCGGACCCACCACTACGCTCGAACCTCGGCCGCGCTGTGTCGCTACCACCACCGGCTCAAGACCTTCACCGCCTGGCACTACCGCATGGTCGCGCCCGGAGTCTTCGAGTGGACCTGCCCTCACGGCCACCGCTACCGACGCGACCACACCGGCACCACCCGGACCGACGAACCCGAACCACCCGACCGACATTGACCCCGCCCCACACCCCGCCGCACCACCATCGGCGGGGTCACGGGCACGTCTGAACGCGCAGATACGCTGGCCGCGTGGGAGACGTACGGACGACGGTGGGCAAGGCTGACGCGGCCCTCGACGAGCGCCTCACCGAAGAGCTGGACCGGTTCAACGCGGCCGCGACTCCCGACGTCGCTGCCGCAGAGGAGCTCACTGTCCGCGTCGAGCAGGACGACGAGCTGATCGCCGGGGTCTCCGGGTGGACCTGGGGCCGGGCCGCTGGCATCGGGCTGACCTGGGTCCGCGAGGACCAGCGCGGCACGGGCGTCGGGGCGAGCCTGCTGGCTGCGTTCGAGCGTGAGGCGGTCGACCGGGGCTGCACGCACGTGTTCGTCACGTCGTTCACGTTCCAGGCGCCGGAGTTCTACCAGCGTCAGGGCTACGAGGAGATCTTCCGCTGGGAGTCCGTCCCGACCCCGGGCCGCGACGACGTACACATGCGCAAGGAGCTCTGACGCTCAGCTCTCCCCGTCAGCGTCGGCGGAACCAACCCCGACGCTGAGGTGACGGTGCCGGAGGCTCCTCCTGGACCGGCTCCCCGAACGGCTCGTTCGCCCCGTCCCACCCGTTGATGCCGGACTGCTTCACCCGGCCGTCGGCGTACGAGTAGCTCCACTCCATCCCGTCCTCGCCGGACAGGTGGACGATGCCCTCGGTGACCCAGCTCGCCAGCTCGACGTAGAACGCCGTCGCCTGCTCGGACCACTTCGGGTCGCCGTCCTCGTCGGTGGCCAGGACGAGCCAGTCACCCGTGCGCTCGACGGCCGCGGCGGCGAACGACGCCACCTCGGCCAGGGTGATGACCGGCCACTCCTCGTCGGGGTGGAACCAGCCGTCGCGCTCCGCCAGCGCTGCCGTCAGGGCCTCGACGGCAGCGTCCTCGCGATCGACTGGGAGCAGGACCCGACCGGTCGTCTCCACCAGGTAGCCCACCGCGCGTCAGCCCGCGACGAACGTGCCCTGGCCCGTGACGCCGGCCTCGCCGACAGGGCGCGGCTCGCCACCGGCGAGCGAGACGGTGACGGCGCCGTCGGTCGAGTCCACGCGGACCGGAGGCGACGCCTTCAGCTCGCGGGACTGACCCACGGCCAGGTCACCCTTGAAGATCTGTTCGCCCGACGCATCGCGCACGACGACCCGCGCACCGCCCGTGGCCGCGGCAGTGACCACGACGGCCACCGGGTCGGCGACCGGCGCGTTGCCGGCGCCCTGCGGACCACCGGAGCCGTTGAGGACCGGCGTCGAGCCGCGGAGCTCGGGCGGGGTGTCCATCACGAGGCGGGCGATCGACCAGCACAGGACCAGCGCCATGACCACGGCGACCAGCACCGACCAGTTGGGCCCGCCGCGGGTGCCGCGGATCGACCCGTGCGAACCGGTGGCCAGCTCCGCCTCGAACACCCGACGCGGGTTGATCGGGGCGTGGGCGTAGCGCTCGTCGTACGACGACAGCAGCGGCGCCACGTCGACCCCGAGCACCCGCGCGAGGGTGCGCAGGTGGCCGCGGGCGTAGAAGTCGCCACCGCAGGGCTCGAAGTCGTCGACCTCGACGGCCTCGATGACGTGCGGACGGATGCGGGTGCGGTCGGCGAGCTGGTCGACGGTCAGGCCGAGCCGCGTGCGGGCCGCGGCGAGCTCGGGACCGATGACCGGGTCCTCGGCGGGCTCGACCTCGAAGTCGTCGAGCACGAGCGGCTCGACCGGCTCACCGGGCCGCGCGATGGCGCGGACGCGATCGCCCCACGACTGGGTCTCCTCGACCATGCTGACCCGGCCGGGACGGTGCATCTCCCGACCCTCGGGTGCGGGCTCGCCCGGCTGGGCGGTCTCGACGAAGTCGCGCCGGACCTCCGAGCGACGGCCCGCTCCGGTCTCGCGCAGGGCGGCGGGCGTCGGGCTGGCGACGAGCGCCTCCTCGACCTCGGGCTCGGACGTGTCGACATCGTCGCCCTCGCCGGCCTCGATGAGGTCGTCGGGCTCGACCAGCACGACCTGGCTGGCGTCGCGCGCCACCCGGCCGAGGGCGAGCGTGAGGTCCTCCCCCGCGCCGACGACGCGGGTGGACAGGCCGAGCGGCACCGCGAACGGGGCGCCGTGCAGCATCCGGGAGATGGTCGTGTGGCGCTTGCCGGCGCCGGTGAGCTCGGCCTCGATCAGCTCGAGGTTGTGGGGCACCACGACGAGGCGTCCGTCGCGGAGCGGGCCGCGGCGCGGGGTGTGCTCGACGTGGTGGACGGCCGTCCACGGCAGCCCGCGCCAGGCGCGGCCGAGGCGGATCCGGATGCCCTGGGCGTCGGCGACCAGCAGCGGCGTACGCGCGTCGACGAGACTGGCGAGCCAGTAGGCGCCGAGCAGGCCCATCGCGACCACGAACGCCCAGTCGAGGGCGGAGCCGCTCTGCGTCGCACGGCCCAGGTAGGCGATGGCGACCGCGGAGGCGGTGAGCCCGACACCCGCGGCCACGCCGGCGTGCCGGCGTACCTCGATGCCGTCGGGAGCGACGGACAGGACGTCCTCGCTCTCGTGCGAGCTGTCGACCTCGGTCTCGTTCAGCAGTCCTTCCGAGCTGGCACCCATCAGGCTCCCCCCTCCAACGTGGCGATCACGGAATCAAGCTCATCGGGCTTCACGAGCACGTCGCGAGCCTTGGATCCTTCGCTGGGGCCGACCACTCCGCGGCTCTCCATGATGTCCATCAGTCGTCCGGCCTTCGCGAAGCCGACGCGCAGCTTGCGCTGCAGCATCGACGTCGAGCCGAACTGGGTGGAGACCACGAGCTCGATGGCCTGCACCACGAGGTCCATGTCGTCGCCGATGTCGTCGTCGAGGTCGCGCTTGGCCGCCTGCGGCGCAGTCACGTCGTCGATGTACGTCGGCTCGAGCTGGTCCTTGCAGTGCTTGACGACCGTGGCGATCTCCGCCTCGGTGACCCATGCCCCCTGGATGCGGGCGGGCTTGCTGGAACCCATCGGCAGGAACAGTCCGTCACCCTGGCCGACCAGCTTCTCCGCACCGGGCTGGTCGAGGATCACGCGGCTGTCGGTGACGCTCGAGGTGGCGAAGGCCAGTCGCGACGGCACGTTGGCCTTGATCAGGCCCGTCACCACGTCGACCGACGGCCGCTGCGTGGCGAGGACCAGGTGGATGCCGGCCGCCCGCGCGAGCTGGGTGATGCGGACGATCGCGTCCTCGACGTCGCGCGGCGCGACCATCATCAGGTCGGCGAGCTCGTCGACGATGACCAGCAGGTACGGGTACGGCGTGAGCACCCGCTCGCTGCCCGGCGGGACCTCGACCTTGCCGGCCCGCACCGCCTTGTTGAAGTCGTCGAGGTGGCGGAAGCCGAAGTTGGCCAGGTCGTCGTAGCGCATGTCCATCTCGCGCACGACCCACGCCAGCGCCTCGGCGGCCTTCTTGGGGTTCGTGATGATCGGGGTGATCAGGTGCGGCACGCCCTCGTAGGCGTTCAGCTCGACCCGCTTGGGGTCGATCATGATCATCCGGACCTCGTCGGGCGTCGAGCGCATCAGGATCGAGGTGATCATCGAGTTGATGAACGACGACTTTCCGGATCCCGTGGCGCCGGCGACGAGCAGGTGCGGCATCTTCGCCAGGTTGGCGACGACGAAGCCTCCCTCGACGTCCTTGCCGAGGCCGGCCACCATCGGGTGGTGGTCCGAGCGCGCCATGTTGGAGCGCAGGACGTCGCCGAGGGAGACGATCTCCTTGTCGATGTTCGGGATCTCGATGCCGATCGCGGACTTGCCGGGGATCGGGCTCAGGATGCGTACGTCGGCGGACGCGACGGCGTAGGCGATGTTCTTCGACAGCGCGGTGACCTTCTCGACCTTCACCGCCGGGCCCAGCTCGACCTCGTAGCGGGTGACGGTCGGGCCGCGGGTGTAGCCGGTGACGGCGGCGTCGATGCTGAACTCCTCCATCACCTGCATCAGCCGCTCGACGACCGCGTCGCTCGCCTTGGACCGGGCCTTGTGGACCGAACCCGGCTTGAGCGAGGAGTTGTCGGGCAGGGAGTAGGTGATGTCGCCGGACAGGGCGAGCTGCTCCACCCGCTGCGGGAGCGGGGTGTGCGGCGGCGGCTCGACCGGGCCGGTGTCGGCCACGGCAGGGATGGCGGGAGCGACCTCGGTGGGCGCGTCGGCGAACAGGTCGATGCCGTAGTCCTCGCCCGGCTCTCCACCGCCCTTCTTGCGGCGCTTCTTGAGCTCGCGGTCGGACAGCACCGGGCTGTCGTACGCCGGGTCGCCGAGGTCGGGGTCGATCTCGTCGTCCAGCATCGACCGGCGGCGCGTACGCACCGGGCGGGTGGTGTCGTCTGCCGCGGTCTCGGCCTCGGGGTCCGGAGCCGTGCGGCCCAGGGCCTTGTCGCGCAGGGCGGCCAGCTTGACCGGGATCTGGTAGACGGGCGTCGCGGTGATGATGAGGATGCCGAAGGTCGCCAGCAGCGCCAGCAGCGGCACCACGACGTACGGCGTCTGCATGAGGTCGAGCAGCAGGCTCGAGGTGACGTAGCCGACCGCTCCCCCGGCCTCCTGGAGGTTGGTGGCGTCACCGAGGACGGGCTGCGGGTTGCCGTTGGCGATGTGCACGATGCCGAGCAGACCGAGGGCGAAGGCGACCCAGCCGATCACCTGGCGGCCGGCAGGACCGTTGCGCTCGGGGTCGCGCATCGTGCGCCACCCGGCGTAGACGAGGAACAGCGGCACGAACCAGCCGACCTTGCCGACGGCTCCGGAGGTGATCGAGCGGGCGACGTCCATGACGCCACCGGGCAGCTGCCACCAGACGGCTGCGGCGGCGACGGTCGCGAGCCCGAGGAGGAACAGCCCCGCACCGTCGCGACGGTGCTCGGGGTCGAGGTCGCGCGCCGACTGCCCGATCGACCGCGCGACCGCACCGACGGCGTGGGCGATGCCCAGCCAGACCGCCGCGACCGCGCGTCCGATCGCGCCGAAGGTCCGCGAGACCGGACCCGGGCCGTTGCGCACGGCTCGGGGAGCCGGCCGGGCCGCGGGACGTCGCTTGGACGCGCTGGAGCCGCTCCGGCCCCTCGAGCTCGCTCGAGGGGCGGGGGGCTTGCTGGTACTCCGTGATCGGGTGCTCGAACCCTTGGTGGTGCGCTTGGACGTGCTCGAGCTCCGCGACCCCGGCGGGGAAGACGTACGGGTCGCCATGCTGTGACCCTACGGCCAAGTCACACCAGTCACAGGGATCACACGGGTGCGTGTCTTCGCCGATCAGGCGGAAGCGTCGCGCGCGGAGCGCAGCGGGAGGGTGAACCGGAAGGTGCTCCCCCTGCCCAGCTCCGAGGTGACCGACAGCGTGCCGCCGTGCGACTCGGCGATCCGCTGGGCGATCGGCAGGCCCAGGCCGGTGCCGGGCACCGACAGCGCGTTGGGGTTGGTGGAGCGGTGGAAGGCGGAGAAGACGTGCGCCTGGTCGGTGGCCGAGATGCCGAGACCGGTGTCGGTCACGTCGACGGTGACCTCGTCGTCGCTCACCGCCATCGAGACCTCGACCGAGCCGTCCTCGGGGGTGTACTTGACGGCGTTGTCGACCATGTTGTCGATCACCCGCGCGAGCTCCTCGGGGTCGCCGAAGACGACGACCGGGGCGATGCCGACGGAGGTGAACCTCAGCGCCGACACCGGCCTGCTTGGCGCGGATGCCGAGCAGGTCGACGCTGGCCTCGCAGAGCTCGGCGAGGTCGACGGCACGGCGTACGGTCTCGCGCCGGCCCTGGATCCGGGAGTAGTGCAGCAGGTTGGCCACGAGGTTGTTGAGCCGCTGGGCGTTGCGGATGATCGCGTCGATCGACGTCAGGTCGGGGTGCCGGTCGGCGATGAGCTCGGCGTGGCCCAGGATCGCGGTGAGCGGCGTCTTGAGCTCGTGGGAGATCGTCGCGATCAGCTCGCTGCGGTAGCGCGCCAGCTCCCGGAGCTCCTGCACCAGGCGCTGCTCCGTCTCCAGGACGCGTGACGCGCGCACCGTCTGCGCCAGCAGGCGTCCCACCTCGAGCACCGCGTCGGCCTCGGCCGTCGTGAGGGGCCGGGCGTTGCGGGCGAACCCGAGCACGAGGTAGCCGACGAGCTCCTCCTGCGAGATGAGCGGGCACACCAGGGCGCGCTCGACGCGCATGCCCCGCATCAGCCGCTGCATCCGCGGGGCGCTGCGCGGCAGCCTCGCCGACTCGGGGTCGGCGACGCCGAGCTCGATCAGCATCGGGAGGTCGTCGAGCTCGCTGAGGTCGGTGCGGATCTCCGGTACGTCGTCGGCGGGGGTGAACGCCAGCGGCGTCGCGATGCCGACCTGGTTGCCCTGCGCGTCGGCCGGGAACGTACGGACCACCGTCTGGACGGTGCCGAAGGCCTCGGCGACCGCGGCGACCGCTGTGGTGAGGGCCTTGGTGAGTCCGTGCTGGGTGCCGGCGCCCGCCACGGCGGTGAGCATCCGGTCGAGGCGCAGGCGGTCGGTCAGCCGTTCGCGCTCGCGTGCGTTGGACAGCGCCACGCCCGCCTGGACGGCGAACATCTCCAGGAGCTCGCGGTCCTCGAGGTTGGGCACGCGGGCGTCGGGCGGCAGGTCCACCGCCATGTTGCCGAGGAGCTCGCCGCCGGCGGAGTAGAGCGGTGCGTAGAGGGCGTGCTCGGGGTGCCAGGCGTCGGGGTCGTCACTGAGCGGCACCTCGGGGATCCAGGCGGCCCGCAGCCGCTCCTCCGACATCCGGCCGGCCGGCACGAAGCGGAGGATGCCCCACCTGTCGGCCTCGCGGAACTCGTCGAGGATCTGCTCGGCCGGCGTGCGGCGGTGCAGGATCTGCGCGACCACCTCGGGCGGCCCGGCGACGTTGGTCATCACCAGGGTGTCGCCCTCGAGCCGGGCGATGGCCGCCACCCCGTAACCGAGGACGTCGACGACACCGTGGGCGATCTCCTCGAGGATCACCTCGGTGTCGGTGGACGAGTTGACGCGTCGCATCAGCTCGGCCAGCCGGCTCAGCGCGCCGTGGTTGCGCGGCATGTCCACCTCCCCCCACTCGACCCGCCGGCAGCGCCTGCTCCCGGTCCCCGCTGGATTCTAGGACCAGCGGACCTGACCTAGGCCTCGATCACCACAGGAATGATCATCGGGCGGCGACGGTGCGCGCGGTTGACCCAGCGGCCCACGACGCGTCGTACGGTCTGCTGCAGCTGGAGCGCGTCGGTGGTGCCCTCCTGCACGGCCGCAGCGATCGCGTCGATGATCGGCTGCTTGATCTCGTCGAACGTCGTCTCGTCCTCGGCGAAGCCGCGCGCGTGGATCTCCGGGCCGGACACGACCTTGCCGGTCACCGAGTCGACGACCACGATCACGGAGAGGAAGCCTTCCTCGCCGAGGATCCGGCGGTCCTTCATCGAGGCCTCGCTGATGTCGCCGATCGTGGTGCCGTCGACGAACACGTAGCCGACGTCCACCTTGCCGACGATCCGGGCGACGCCGTCGATCAGGTCGACGACGACGCCGTCCTCGGCCAGCACGACGTTCTCGACACCGGTGGCGCGGGCCAGGTCGGCGTTGGCGCGCATGTGGCGGACCTCGCCGTGCACGGGCATCACGTTGCGCGGCTTGACGATGTTGTAGCAGTAGAGGAGCTCGCCCGCGCTCGCGTGGCCGGACACGTGGACCAGCGAGTTGCCCTTGTGGACGACGTTGGCGCCGAGGCGCGAGAGGCCGTTGATCACGCGGTAGACGGCGTTCTCGTTGCCCGGGATCAGCGAGCTGGCGAGGACGACGGTGTCGCCCGGCTCGAGGCTCACGAAGTGGTGGTTGCTCTGGGACATCCGGCTCAGCGCCGCCAGCGGCTCACCCTGCGAGCCGGTCGAGATCAGGACCTGCTTGTGGGGCGGGAGGTCGGCGAGCTCCTTGGCCTCGACCATCACGCCCGGCGGCACCGTGAGGTAGCCGAGCTCCTGGGCGATCGCCATGTTGCGCACCATCGAGCGCCCGACGTACGCGACCTTGCGCCCGTGCGCCACGGCCGCGTCGAGCACCTGCTGGACCCGGTGCATGTGCGAGGCGAAGCAGGCCACGATGATCCGCTGCTCGCTCTTGGCGAAGACCCGGTCCAGGACCGGGCCGATCTCCTTCTCGGACGTCGTGAAGCCGGGGACCTCGGCGTTGGTGGAGTCGGTGAGGAAGAGGTCGACGCCCTCGTCGCCGAGGCGGGCGAACTCGTTGAGGTCGGTGATCCGGCCGTCGAGCGGGAGCTGGTCCATCTTGAAGTCGCCGGTGTGCAGCACGACGCCGGCACCGGTGCGGATGACCACCGCGAGCGCGTCGGGGATGGAGTGGTTGACCGCGACGAACTCGAGCACGAACGGCCCGAAGGTGATGGTCTGGCCCTCGGCCACCTCGTACTGCGCGGTCTCCTTGAGCCGGTGCTCGCGCAGCTTGGAGCCGAGCAGCGCCAGGGTCAGCTTGGACCCGACGAGCGGGATGTCGCCGCGCTCGCGCAGGAGGTACGGCGTCGCGCCGATGTGGTCCTCGTGGCCGTGGGTCAGCACGAGTGCCTCGACGGCGTCGAGGCGGCCGCGGATCGGGTCGAAGTCCGGGAGGATCAGGTCGACGCCGGGGTGGTGGTCCTCCGGGAACAGGACGCCGCAGTCGACGATCAGCAGGCGGCCGTCGTACTCGAAGACGGTCATGTTGCGACCGACCTCGCCCAGCCCGCCGAGCGGGATGACCCGGAGGCCTCCGGCCGGGAGGGGGGCGGGCGGGCTCAGGTCAGGGTGCGGGTGGCTCAAGGGAATCCTTCAGTTGTCAGTGAGAGGTGTCTGGGAGGTCACAGGAGGCCGGCGGCGGCGAGCCCGGCGCGGAGCGCCGAGACCTCGTCGTCGTCGAGGGCGACCAGTGGGCCGCGCACGCGGCGGTTGTCGAGCACGCCGAGCAGCTCGAGGGCTGCCTTGGCGGTGGTGGCTCCGTAGTTGGGGACGCCCATGATGGCGTCGAAGGCCGGGACCAGCGAGGTGTGGATCCGCAGCGCCTCGGCGTGGTCGCCCCGCACCCAGGCGGCCACCATCGACGCCAGCTGGGGGCCGGCGGCGTGGGCGACGACCGAGACGAGCCCGACGCCGCCGTAGGCGAGGTAGCCGAGCGTGTTGACGTCGTCGCCGGAGTAGACCGAGTAGCCCAGGTCGACCAGCTGCGCGGTGCGGGCCAGGAGGCCGGAGGCCTCCTTGACCGACGTGACGTGGTCGTAGCGACGCATCGCCTCGTAGGTGTCGAGCTCGATCAGGCTCGCGGCCCGGCCCGGGACGTCGTAGAGCATGACCGGCAGGTCCGTGGCCTCGACGACGGTGGAGAAGTGGTGACGCAGGCCGACCTGGCCGGGGCGGTTGTAGTACGGCGTGACGAGCAGCACCCCGTCGACGCCGACCTTCTCCGCCTGCCGGGCCAGCTCGACCGAGTGGGCCGTGGAGTTGGTGCCGACGCCCGCGATGACGCTCGCGCGGTCGCCGATCGCGTCCTGGACCGCGCGCAGGATCTCGCCGTCCTCGGCGACGGACGTCGTAGGGCTCTCCCCCGTGGTGCCGCTGACGACGACTCCGTCGTTGCCGTGGTCGACGAGGTGGACCGCGATGGCCGCGGTGGCGTCGAGGTCGACACTGCCGTCCTCGTGGAACGCGGTGGCCATCGCCGTGAGGAGGCGGCCGAACGGTGCGTCGGAGCTCATGCAGCCAAGGTTAACGCCCCTCGCGCGCGGAGCCGTCAGCGACGAGCCGCGGACGGTTGTCGGAGGCCTGGTCTACCGTCGCGAGCATGGCGTACGACGAAGAGCTGGCCCAGCGGATCCACGACCTGGTCGACGGGGAGGCGGGCTGGACGTCGAAGAAGATGTTCGGCGGCCTCGGCTTCATGCTCGACGGCCACATGGCCGTCGCGGCGGGCAGCAGCGGGGCCCTGATGGTCCGCGCCGACCCGGCCGACGGCGAGGAGTGGGTCGACGGCGAGTGGGTGCAGCCGATGGAGATGCGCGGACGCCCGATGGCCGGGTGGCTCCTCGTCTCCCAGGACGCGCTCGCCGGCGACGAGCAGCTGCAGCTGTGGGTCGACCGCGGTGCGACCTACGTGCGCACCCTCCCGCCGAAGTGACGGCCGCGGGCTAGCGCACGACGAGGCGGAACACGCGGCGCACCGAGCCACCGTCGCCGGACAGCACCGTCGCGAAGCGGCCGGCCGACGATCGCCGGACCTTGCCGCGGATCACGACGCGGTCGCCGACGACCGCCCACCTCAGCCCCCTCGGGAGCCGCCAGTCGACGCGTGCCTCCGACACCGGGCCCCTGAACCGGATGGTGGCGCGGTATCGCGCACCGGCGTGCGCTGCCGGTAAGCGTGTGGTGACGAAGGCGATCGACGAGGCCGTCGACGTGGAGGTCGCGGTGGTGGGCGAGTCGGGGTGACGGCGGGTGGCGGCGTCTCGGCGGCGGCGATCGGCTCCTCGTCGGACTCGACGAGGAAGACCGTGGAGTGGAGCGTGTGGCCCGGCTCGTTGGCGGCCTCGGAGTGGAAGTCGCCCAGCAACGTGGCGGTCTCGATCCGGAGGCCGACCTCCTCGTACGTCTCGCGCAGTGCCGCCTCGAGCGGCGACTCCCCGGGCTCGAGCTTGCCGCCCACCAGCATGAAGCGCTGGGTGCCGCGCTTGCGCACGGTCAGCACGCAGTCGTGTCGCACCAGGGCGACCGCTGCGACGACGATGTGCCGGTCTGTCGCCACCACCCTGAGCTCCTGACGTCAGTCGGGACGTGCGCCCGAGACAGCCCGAGGGTACTCGCACCGCATCCCGGCGCTCACAGCTCCGAGCGGTGCGCCTCGATCCACGCGATCTCCTCGAGCTCGCGATCGTTGGCGCCGTCCGCCACCCAGGTCCGTTGCGGCTCGACGCCGCGCTCGGCGAGCTCGGCGACGAGCTCGATCACCGACCGGATCCTCCGGATCACCGCGTCCGCGACGTCGAAGGGCGGAAGGTCGCCGTACGCCGCGACGAAGGTCCGGACGCGCGCGGCCCGGTCCGGGACGACCGGGAAGTGGTGCCACTCGAGGACGAGCTCGTCGGAGCGCAGCGGTGCGAACCAGCGCAGCGCGTACGCCACGTCGCTCAGGCGCGGGGCGGGATGGAGGAAGTCCCAGTCGATGAGTGCCACGGCCTCGTGGTCGTGCCAGATGAAGTTCCAGGGCCCGGGGTCGCCGTGGCAGAGGACGACGTCGTCACCCGATTCGGCGGGTGCGCCCCAGACGGCGCCCGCCGGCGGCTCCCAGTCGGCTCCCGCGTCGTGGATGCGCCGAAGCAGCCGGGCTGCGGACCCGAGGCCCTGGTCGGTGTGCTGGTGGTACCAGCCCTGGCCGCCGTCCTCGCCGTCGATGAAGCGCAGGTGCTCGACGCCGTCCTCGATGCCCAGCGGCTCGGGCACGCAGTCCAGCCCCTTCGCCCGGAGGTGGCGGAGGTAGCTCGTGCACGGTCGGCGTGTGCTCGCCCGCCGGCCGCGTCACGACCTCGGGGCGCCCACGCACGACGCGGGCGGTGCAGCTCGTTGGCCGCCACGGCCCGGTCGACAGCGTCCCAGCGGCTGTCATCCACGCCGGTCACGACCCCAGCGCCCGGCGTACGGCGTCGAGCGCCTCGCCGTCGGTGAGGCCGAGGGACCGCACCGTGGTGGCGTACGCCGACGCGGCCGCGCGCAGCGACGACCCGACTCCCCGGCCGGCGACGAAGGTCCCGGCGCGGCCGCGGGTCTCGACGACGCCGAGCGCCTCGAGCTCCTTGTAGGCCCGCGCGACGGTGTTGGGCGCGAGGTCGAGCGACGCCGCGAGGGAACGCACGGGCGGCAGCCGGAACCCCGGCGCCAGCGTGCCCGACTCGACCTGGCGCGCGGACCGACTCGCGCACCTGCTCGTACGGCGGCACGCCCGAGGCGGGGTCCACGGAGACGTTCACGCCGCCGGGTCCATCCGCTCCCACCACACCCTGTCGTAGCCGTCGTGGTGGTCGCGTCGCGACTCCTCCCACTCACCGCGGTCGAAGTCGGGGTAGAACGCGTCGCCGTCCGGTGACTGGTGCACCTCGGTCAGGACCTGGGCATCGGCGAAGGACAGGGCGTCGGCGTAGACCTGCCCGCCGCCGGCGACGACGACGTCGCCGTCGAGGAGGTCGGCCTGCGCGAGCGCCGCGTCGAGGGTGTGGGCCACCAGCACCCCGGCGAACGACCAGCCCCGGTCACGGGTGAGCACGATGGTGGTCCTGCCCGGCAGCGGGCGGCCGATCGACTCGAAGGTCGTGCGCCCCATGACGAGGGTGTGGCCCAGCGTGAGGGCCTTGAACTCGGCCTGCTCACCGGGGATCGACCACGGGATGTCGGGGCCGTTGCCGATGACGCCGTTCTCCGCCACGGCCGCGACCATCACGACCCTCTTGCCGCCGGGTGTCATACGGCGATGGGCGCCTTGATGCCCGGGTGCGGGTCGTAGCCCTCGACCGCGATGTCCTCGAGGTCGAAGCCGTCGAGCTCGGTGATGTCGCGGTTGAGCACGAGCCGGGGCAGCGGTCGCGGGTCGCGCGAGAGCTGGAGCCGCGCCTGCTCGACGTGGTTGAGGTAGAGGTGGGCGTCGCCCATCGTGTGCACGAACTCGCCGACCTCGAGGCCGGTCACCTGCGCGACCATGTGGGTCAGCAGGGCGTAGGACGCGATGTTGAACGGCACGCCGAGGAACGTGTCGGCCGAGCGCTGGTAGAGCTGGCACGACAGCTTGCCCGGACCGGTCTCGGAGGGAGCCACGTAGAACTGGAAGAGCGTGTGGCACGGCGGCAGCGCCATGTCGTCGACGTCGGCGACGTTCCACGCCGAGACGATGTGGCGGCGCGAGTCGGGGTGGGAGCGGATGCCCTCGACCAGCCGCGCGACCTGGTCGACGTGGCGGCCGTCGGGCGTCGGCCACGAGCGCCACTGGTAGCCGTAGACCGGCCCGAGGTCGCCGTCGGCGTCGGCCCACTCGTCCCAGATCGTGATGCCGCGGTCCTGGAGCCACTTCACGTTGGTGTCGCCGCGCAGGAACCACAGCAGCTCGCCGAAGACCGACCGCGTGTGGACCTTCTTCGTGGTGACGAGCGGGAAGCCGTCGGCGAGGTCGAAGCGCATCTGGTGGCCGAAGACGCTCAGCGTGCCGGTGCCGGTGCGGTCCGTCTTCTCCACGCCCTCGTCGAGGATCCGCTGCAGCAGGTCGAGGTAGGCGCGCACAGGGCGACTCTACGACCTGTTCGAGGACCTGGGCACGCGCGCCTCGACCGACACGCACTCGACGTCGAACGACGAAGTCCTCGCCGTCGCGCCACGGCCCGCGCACCGCGTCGTACGCCGCCCGCAGGCGGGTCTGCACGTCCGCGGACTGGGCCCGCCAGAGGACGCCGAAGTTGCCGATCGAGGTGAGCCCGGCCCACAGGTCGTCGGCGGCGACCCGCCACTGCCAGGCCAGCGTGCCGGCCGCGGTCACGGCGAGCCCGGCCTCGCCGAGGAGGTCGGCCAGCCCGTCGGGCGACCGGTCGAAGTCGACGCTCTGCCGACAGCCGCGGCACCGGCGGGCGGACGGCGCCGACCTCGTCGAGGAGGCCGTTCCACATGACCGCCTGCGGGGGTGGCGTACGTCCCCAGATCGTCGCGCGCACGACGCCGCCGGGCGCCGCGACCCGGGCGAGCTCGCGTGCCCCGTCGCGCGGGTGGTCGACGTGGTTGAGCACGAAGCTGGCCACGACGACGTCGAAGCCGTCGTCGGCCCACGGCAGGTCCGGCAGCCCCGCCACGACGACGTCCTCGCCGACCACCGTGCCGGCCAGCGCGGCCATCTCCGGGTCCGGCTCGACGCCGAGCGCGTCGTGTCCTGCCGTGCGGGCCGCACCGACCAGCTCGCCCGTGCCGCAGCCCACGTCGAGCAGGCGGGAGCCGGACGGCAGCTCGGCGAGCAGCGCCGGCACGGCACCCCCGCACAGGCCCGCGAAGCTCCGCGCGTACGTCTCGGCAACTCCGGTCCACAGATCTTCGGCCACGGCGCGAGACCCTACGACGTGGCGTCAGCCGAGCCGGATGGTCCCGCCCGACTCGATGATCGTCCGAGGGTCGCTGCACGCCCGCTCGGCGGCACAGACCACGAGGGCCCGACGGCCCGACTCGGACTGGCGGATGGCGTCCTGGGCGCTGTCGCGACGAGACGAGTCGAGCAGGTACGCCCACCCGCCGCCCGGGACGGGGACCGCCTGGACCACGACGTCGTACTGGGTGAAGGCGGTGAACCTCGGCGGCTCCGGCAGGTCGTCCAGCTCGTCCTCCGACGCGTCGCCCGTCACCTCGCCGTCGGCGGCGACGTGCACGACCGAGCCCGTGCGGAGCCGGGCGACGGCCCCGGTCCCGGATGCGACGAACTCCTCGATCCCCGGAAGCGTCACCACCACGTCCTCGAGGTGGAGCTCGCCCTCGGCGTACCAGACGACGGGCAGCGTGTTGGCCTCCCTGCGCACCTCGGCCTCCGGCGGCCGGGACGCCCACCACTGCCAGCCGGTCGCGAGCACGGCGAGCACCACCACGCCGGCAGCGCCTCTCAGCAGCCCCCGACGACGACGCGCACCCCGCAGCGCCTCCGCACGGGCGAACCAGGCGCTCCGGTGGGTCCTGCGGATCGAAGGGGCGTACGCCGTGGGGCGCCGGCTCGCCCGGCCGCTGGGCGGCAGGCCGACGCGCTCGCGGACCTCGGCCCACAGGGTGACGTCGACGTTCTCGTCACGGACCCGCCGCGACCACGACCGACGGCTCGCGAGCAGCGTCTCGGCCACCGCCAGTCGGGCGTCGTCGGCCGGCACGCCCTCGTCCTCGAGGCCGCCGACCAGGTCGGGCCAGCGCGCGTCGACGTAGGCCGCGAAGTCTGATCGGTCTCCCATGCCCACGTGCGTGCTTCGGAGCCGCGACCGACCGTGGATGTTCTCAGGCGCTGAGCGACATCGGTCCGTAGACCTGGCGCTCGTGCTCGAACAGGGTCACCGCTGCCACACCGTGCTCGGCGAGCTCGGCCCAGGTCTCGCCGACCCACGACTCGGCGTCGCCCTGGTTGGCGAACCGCTGGTCGGCGTGGTCGGGGACCTCGACCACCTCACCCGAGGCGTCCTCCATCCGCCACCACCACGGCCGGTCCGAGGCGGAGGGCTGCCGGAAGGTCGGCGGCTGGCCGGGGAGCACGTCAGGCCTCCCGGACCGACGGGTCGACGAACGGCGGCTTGACGAGCTGGAAGATCTCGCGGCGCCCGCGGACGTCGACGCCGACCTGCGCGTCCTCGGCGACCATCGTCGGGATCAGCGCGAGGCCGATGCCCTTCTTGAGGGTCGGGGAGAACGTGCCGGAGGTGATGTCGGCGAGGGGTACGTCGTGGGTGAGCGTCACGCCCATGCCGGGGCGCGGGATGCCGCGGCCGACGGCGACGAGGCCGCGCAGGCGACGCGTCGGCCCCTCCTCCTTGACCCGGATCACCGCGTCGCGGCCCCAGAAGGCGTCCTTCTTCCAGCCGACGGCCCAGGACAGCCCGGCCTCGACCGGATTGGTGTCGAGGCTGATGTCCTGGCCGTGGAGCGGGTAGCCCATCTCGGTGCGGAGGGTGTCGCGCGCACCCAGTCCGCAGGCGGCGATGCCGTGCTCGGCCCCGGCCGCCATCAGCGCGTCCCAGAGGTCACCCGCCGCGTCGTTGACGACGACCAGCTCGTAGCCGCGCTCGCCGGTGTAGCCGGTGCGACACACCACGACCCCGACCCCGCTGTCGTGCAGCTCCGCCTCCACGAACGACATGTAGTCGTGCCCGGTCGGCAGGCCGACCGCGTCGAGCACCTCGTCGGAGCGGGTGCCCTGCACCGCGAGCACGGCGTAGTCGTCGTGGTGGTCGACGACCTTGATCCCCTCGGGCGCCTCGGCCTGCAGTCGGCGGACCACCTCGGCGGTGTTGGCCGCGTTGGGGATCAGCAGCACGTGCTCGTCGTCGTGCCAGTAGGCGATGAGGTCGTCGACGATGCCGCCCGACTCGTCGAGGCAGAGGGTGTACTGCGCCTTGCCCGGCTGGATCTTGGCGAGGTCGTTGGAGAGGGTCGCGTTGACGAAGTCGACGGCCCCGGGACCCGACACCATCGCCTTGCCGAGGTGGCTCACGTCGAAGATGCCGACGGCCTCGCGAACTGCCGTGTGCTCCTTGACGACACCGGTCGCGTACTCGAGGGGCATCGACCAGCCGCCGAACTCGGCGAACTTCGCACCGAGCGCCTCGTGGCGGTCGTGGAGGGGCGACTGCTTGAGCGTTGCGGCCATGGCGCGAAACCTACCGCAGCGCCCCGACGCCTCCGGTCTCACCTAACATGCGCGGGTGACCACCTACTCGCTCCGCAGCGCCAGCCCCGCCAAGACCCGAGCCGACGCCGTCGTCGTGGGTGTCGTCGCGGGTGACAAGGGCCCCCGCCTCTGCGACGCGGCCGAGGACGTCAGCAAGGCCTACGGCCGCCGCCTGCGCCCCTTCCTCTCCACGATGGGCGTCACCGGCAAGGCCGGCGAGGCGGTCAAGGCCCCCAGCCGCGACGAGGTCAACGCCCCCCTCCTGGTCTTCGTGGGCCTCGGCGACGACGCAGGCGACCCCGTCGCCGTACGCCGTGCCGCGGGCGTCGCTGCCCGCAGCGTGCCCAACGCCGCCTCGGTCGCCCTGGCGCTGCCGAGCGAGACGCCCGAGCTGGTCGCCGCCGTCGTGGAGGGCCACCGCCTCGGCGGCTACACGTTCACCGCCTACAAGTCGAGGAAGAGCGAGACCACCGAGCCGTCCGACGTCGTGGTGCTGACCGGCATCGCCCGGCGCAGCGAGGCCGTCGAGGCGCTCGAGCGCGCGGAGGTGCTCGCCGACGCCGTCGCCCTGACCCGCGACTGGGTCAACATGCCGCCGCGCGACTGCACTCCCCCGCTGCTCGCCGACCTCGTGACGGCCGCGCACAAGGCGACCACCAAGGGCCGCGGCGCACCCAGGATCAAGCTCGAGGTCTTCGACCACGAGCAGCTCGCCGAGATGGGCTGCGGCGGCATCCTCAGCGTCGGCAACTCCTCGGAGTCGCCGTCGCGGCTGGCCAAGCTCACCTGGGCGCCGAAGAACGCCGTCGCGCACCTCGCGCTGGTCGGCAAGGGCGTCACCTTCGACTCCGGCGGCCTCACCATCAAGCCGTCGTCGAGCATGGTCAACATGAAGGGCGACATGGCCGGTGCGGCCAGCGTCGTCGCCGCCACGCTCGCCATCGCGCGCCTCGGCCTGCCGATCAAGGTGACGACCTTCGCCCCGATGGCGGAGAACATGGTGTCGGCCACCGCGACGCGTCCCGGCGACGTCATCACGATGCACAACGGCCGCACCGTCGAGATCGCCAACACCGACGCCGAGGGCCGCATGCTCCTCGGCGACGCGCTGTCCCTGGCGGTGGACGACAAGCCCGACGTCGTCATCGACATCGCGACCCTCACCGGCCACATGCAGCTCGCGCTCGGCGACAAGGTCGGTGCCGTGATGGGCACCGACGACCAGGTGCCCGCGATCCTCGCGGCGGGCGTCGCGGCCGGCGAGCAGCACTGGCGGATGCCCATCCCCGAGGAGATGTCGGAGCGGATCGCCAGCTCGAAGGTCGCCGACCTGCTCCAGCACGACTGGGTGCGGTGGGGTGGCGGCCTCTACGCGTCGGCCTTCCTCCGCGAGTTCACCGGCGGCCTGCCCTGGGCGCACCTCGACATCGCCGGCAAGGAGATGAACCTCGGCGCCCCGTACGGCCACGTGCCGAGCGGCGCCACCGGCTTCGGCGTCACCACCCTGGTGGCGTTCGCCCGGGCACTCGCCGAGGGCTGATCCCGGCCGCGCTAGATGCCTTGCGCCTTCTTGCGCGCGTTGTAGTCGCGCATCCGCTGCGGCACGCCGACCACGGCGGCGTCGTACGACGGCACGCGGTGGCGGTTGGCGAAGTCGTGCGCCCACTTGACGCTCGGCACGCGCCGCCGCGTCCACTCGCCGTCGTGGGCGACGAGCAGGAGGGTGACGTCGCTGACCGCGGTGCGCGGCTCGACGAAGCCCTCGACCCCCTGTCGGGTCGTCACGAACTTCTCGAGGTGCCGCACGTCCTCACCGTCGGACGCGCGGACGGTGGTGGAGCCGGTGCGTGCGGCGTCCCGCGCCGGACGGCTGGTGCGCCCCTTGCGCCGGAATCGGTCGAACATGCCCATGGCGCACATTCTGCCGGGAGGCACCTCACCGCGACCACCGAACGCGCCGCCGGGTCGACCGCGACCCGGTGTGGACAGCCCCGCAAGAAGTGCAAGGATGAGCAGAGCAGTGCACACCAACGATCGAGCGTGTGGAGGAAAGTCTGTGGCGGACGCTGAGTTCGACGTCCTCGTCCTCGGGGCAGGGTCGGGCGGATACGCCTGCGCCCTGCGCGCGGCCCAGCTGGGCCTGAAGGTCGGACTGGTCGAGAAGGGCAACCTCGGCGGCACCTGCCTCCACGTGGGATGCATCCCGACCAAGGCGCTGCTCCACGCCGCCGAGGTCGCCGACTCGGCCCGCGAGGCTGCCCAGTTCGGCGTCTCCGCGACCCTCGACGGCATCGACATGCCCGGCGTCAACGCCTACAAGGACAAGGTCGTCGACCGGCTCTTCAAGGGCCTCACCGGCCTGATCAAGTCGCGCGGCATCACCGTCATCCAGGGCACCGGCACGCTGACCGGCCCGCGGACGATCACCGTCGACGGCACCGAGCACACCGGCACCCACGTGGTGCTGGCCTCCGGCTCGTACAGCCGTACGCTGCCCGGACTCGAGGTCGACGGCACGCGGGTCATCACCTCCGAGCACGCCCTGCGCCTCGACCACGTGCCCGCCTCCGCGATCGTGCTGGGCGGCGGCGTCATCGGCTGCGAGTTCGCCAGCGTCTGGAAGTCCTTCGGCGCCGACGTCACGATCATCGAGGCGCTCCCGCGCCTCGTCGCCGGCGAGGACGAGGCGTCGTCCAAGGCCCTCGAGCGTGCCTTCCGCAAGCGGAAGATCAGCTTCCTCACCGGCACCCCCTTCCAGAGCGTCAAGACCACCGACACCGGCGTCGCCGTGACCGTCGAGGGCGGCGACGTGATCGAGGCCGAGCTGCTGCTCGTCGCGGTCGGGCGCGGTCCGTCGACCGACGGCCTCGGCTATGCCGAGCAGGGCATCGCGATGGAGCGCGGCTTCGTGCTCGCCGACGAGCGCTGCCGCACCAACGTCGAGGGCGTCTACGCCGTCGGCGACATCGTGCCCGGCCTGCAGCTCGCGCACCGCGGCTTCCAGCAGGGCATCTTCGTGGCCGAGGACATCGCCGGCCTCGACCCGCGCCCGGTCGACGACGCCGGCATCCCGCGGGTGACGTACTCCCACCCCGAGGTCGCCTCGGTCGGCCTCGACGAGGCCCGGGCCCGCGAGCTGCACGGCGACGCGGTCACCACGGTGACCTACGACCTCGGCGGCAACGGCAAGAGCCAGATCCTGCAGACGCAGGGCTTCGTCAAGCTGGTCGGGCTGGTCGACGGCCCCGTGCTCGGCGTCCACATGGTGGGAGACCGGGTCGGCGAGCTCATCGGCGAGGCGCAGCTGATCTACAACTGGGAGGCGCACGCCGACGACGTCGCGCCGCTCGTGCACGCGCACCCCACGCAGAACGAGGCCCTCGGCGAGGCCCACCTCGCCCTGGCCGGCAAGCCGCTCCACGCCCACTCCTGAATTCCCAGTCTTCCCAACCACACACGCGAGCGAAGGAACCACATGGCCTCCGAAGTCACCCTCCCCGCACTCGGCGAGTCCGTCACCGAGGGCACCGTCACCCGCTGGCTCAAGCAGGTCGGTGACACGGTTGCCGTCGACGAGCCGCTGCTGGAGGTCTCCACCGACAAGGTCGACACCGAGATCCCCTCCCCCGTCGCCGGCACCCTGCTGGAGATCAAGGCCAACGAGGACGACACCGTCGAGGTCGGCGCGGTCCTCGGCGTGATCGGTGAGGAGGGCGAGTCCGCGGGCGACGCCTCCGAGTCGGCCGAGCCCGAGGCGGAGCCGAAGGACGACGACGAGTCGGAGAAGAAGGCCGAGCAGGAGGAGGAGGTCGCCGAGGAGACCGGCGACCTGCCCGCCGGCGACGAGACCCCCGAGTCCGAGAAGGACGATGCGCCCGCACAGGAGGAGCCCGCTGCCGAGAAGGCGGCCGACTCCGGTTCGTCGGGCGGTTCCGGGTCCGGCGGCGGGTCCGGCACGTCGGTGACGCTGCCCGCGCTGGGCGAGTCCGTCACCGAGGGCACCGTCACCCGCTGGCTCAAGAAGGTCGGCGACGAGGTCGCGGTCGACGAGCCGCTGCTGGAGGTCTCCACCGACAAGGTCGACACCGAGATCCCCTCGCCCGTCGCGGGCACGCTGCTCGAGATCAAGGCGGAGGAGGACGAGACCGTCGAGGTCGGCGCCGAGCTCGCCGTGATCGGTTCGGGCGGCGACGCTCCCGCCGAGGCGGAGCCCGAGGCGCAGCCGAAGGACGAGGAGCAGGCGGAGAAGAAGGCCGAGCAGGAGCAGGAGGTCGTCGAGGAGACCGGCGACCTGCCGCCCGGCGACGAGACCCCTGAGTCGGAGAAGGAGTCGGAGAAGGAGTCCGAGAGCAGCGAGCCCGAGCCCGAGGCGAAGGAGGAGTCGAAGCCCCAGGCCGAGCCGGCGACCCAGGCCACCCAGGCGACGGAGTCGGCTCCCGCCGCACCTGCTGCCAGCGAGGGCGGCGGCCGCGACCAGACGGCGTACGTCACTCCGCTGGTGCGCAAGATGGCCGACCAGCAGGGTGTCGACCTCAGCACGGTGCAGGGCACCGGTGTCGGTGGCCGCATCCGCAAGCAGGACGTCCTCGACGCCGCCGCGGCGGCGAAGGAGGCCGCTGCCCCGGCCCCCGCCGCTGCCGCTCCGGCCGCCGCGGGTGCTCCGCCGGCTGCCGCTGCTCCGACGTCGTCCACGCCGTCGCCGCTGCGGGGCACCACCGAGCCGCTCTCGCGCCTGCGCAAGGTGATCGCGAAGCGCATGGTCGAGTCGCTGCAGGAGGCCGCCCAGCTGACGCAGGTCATGGAGGTCGACGTCACGGCGATCGCCCGCCTGCGCGAGTCCGCCAAGGCCGACTTCCTGGCGCGCGAGGGGGTCAAGCTGACCTACCTGCCGTTCTTCGCCAAGGCGGCGATCGACTCGCTCAAGCTGCACCCCAAGCTCAACGCGGCCATCGACTCGGAGAAGGGTGAGGTCACCTACTACGACCGCGAGAACATCGCGTTCGCGGTGGACACCGAGAAGGGCCTGCTGACGCCCGTCGTCAAGGACGCCGGTGACCTCTCGATCGCCGGCCTGGCCAAGAAGATCGCCGACGTCGCGGAGCGCACGCGCACCAACAAGATCACCCCCGACGAGCTGTCGGGCGGCACGTTCACGATCACCAACCTCGGCAGCTTCGGGGCGCTCTTCGACACCCCGATCATCAACAAGCCGCAGGTCGCGATCCTCGGCCCGGGTGCCGTGGTCAAGCGGCCCGTCGTGATCGACGACCCCAACCTGGGCGAGACGATCGCGGTGCGCCACATGGTCCACCTGTCGCTGACGTACGACCACCGCCTGGTCGACGGCGCCGACGCCGGCCGGTTCCTCCAGGAGGTCAAGAAGCGCCTGGAGTCCGGGAGCTTCGAGGTCTGACCGACGTCCGTACGACGCCCCGTCCGCCACGTGCGGGCGGGGCGTCGCGGCGTCCGGTCCCGGCTGCGTAAACCGGAGGCGCAGTGTCCTACCCGACCTCTACCGTGGAAGCACCGTGACTGCGACCGACCTGACCGCGCACACCTCCGCGGCTCCACCAGCTCCGACACCCGACCCGCCCCCGGGCCGGGTCGCTGTCGACTGGCGCCGCGTACGCCGCCCGCTCACGGTCGTGGCCCTGGCGCTGGCGCTCGTGGGCGCGATCGCCTCGTCGCTCGGCAGCGTCGCCGCCGGCCGGCTGGCCGACTCGCCGACCTCGGCGCTGCTGACGATCCTCGCGCTGTGCGTCGTCGGCGGCGCCTTCGTCGACACCGCCGCCCGCACCATCTGGGGTGTCGTGGTCGACCGGGCCGAGGGGCAGCTGCGCGCCGACCTCATCGACGCCGCGATGGCCCAGCCGCTCGCCGAGCTGTCCGAGCAGGCCGTCGGCGAGGTCCTCGACCGGATCGACGACGACACCTGGGAGGTCGGCCAGCTGATGCGCTGGGGCGTGTGGATGGCCCTGCGCACCCTCCTGTCCGCCGGTCCGCTGTGGATCGTCGCGAGCGTGACCTGGTGGCCCGCCGCGTTCCTGTTCCCCCTGTGCGGCGTCGTCGTCTGGTTCTTCATCCGGCGCCTGCTGCCGCAGGTCGCCGAGCGCAAGGTCCTCGAGGAGACGGCGTGGACCGACCACGCTGCCTCGACCGAGGAGGGCGTGGCCGCCCGCGACGACATCCGCACCTCGCTCGGCCAGCCCCACGTGCTGCGCCGCAACGCCGAGCTCGCCGCCGAGATCCACCGTCGGCTGCGGCGGGTCCTCGCGGTCGAGGTCAGCATCACGCGCCGCAGCGGCTCCCTGCTCCACGCCGTGCTCGCCGGGACCGGCCTGATCGGCATCGCGCTGGTGCTGCACGGCGACCTGTCGACGGCCCGGCTGGTGACGCTGTTCCTGGTCACGACGATGTTCGTCGGCCAGGTCGACATGCTCGCCCGCCACCTGCCCGACCTGCAGGAAGGGCATGGGCGCGGTGCTGCGCCTGCGCGGCATGATGTCCGTCGCCGCCGAGCCGACCGGCGGGCTCCCGGTCCCCCACGGTCCGCTCGACGTCGAGCTCCGCGGCCTCGCCTTCTCCTACGGCACCGGCACCTTCGCGCTCCGCGACGTCGACCTCGTCGTCCCGGCCGGTCACACGTGCGCGCTCGTCGGCCGGACCGGGTCCGGGAAGTCCACCCTCGCCTCCCTGCTGTCACGCGGGGTCGAGCCGCCGCGCGGCTCGGTCTTCCTCGGCGGGGTCGACGTACGCGACCTCGACCTCCAGCAGCTGCGGTCCGCGGTCGGCGTGGTCACCCAGCGCACCGAGGTCCTGGCCGGCAGCCTCGCCGACAACATCACGCTCTTCGGTGACGCCCCGCGTGACGCAGGTCGTCGCCGCGGTCGAGGAGCTCGGCCTCACCGACTGGGTGGCCGGGCTGCCCGCGGGCCTCGACACGATGCTCGGCCCGGGCGGCACCAGCCTGTCGGCCGGCGAGGAGCAGCTGGTGGCGTTCGCCCGCCTGCTGGTGCGCGACGTGAGCGTGGTCGTCCTCGACGAGGCGACCGCCCGCATGGACCCCGTCACCGAGGCCCGGGTGGTCCGCGCCGCCGACCGGCTGATCAGCGGTCGCACCGGCATCCTCGTCGCCCACCGGCTCTCCACCACCGAGCGCGCCGAGCAGGTCGCGGTGCTCGAGTCGGGTCGCATCGTCCAGCAGGGTCCGCGCGCCCACCTCGCGGCCGCCGACGGGCCGTTCCGCCGCCTGCTCGACGCCGCCGCCCACGAGGTGGCCGTCGAGGAGCACCACCACGACGACTCCTCGATCGGGTCGATCCGCCGCAGCACCACACCGCCGGAGCCGCCGCACGTCGACCCGCCCCTCAGCCTGGCGCGCCAGGTCTGGCACTGCATCCGGCTCAAGCCCGAGTGGGGCCTCTTCGGAGCCGCCCTGTTCCTCGTCGCCTCCATCACCGGGGCCTACGGGGCGATCACCGGCTTCGTCTGGGGCCACATCGTCACCGGCCTCCAGCGGGGCGAGTCCCCCGGCCTGCTGGTCGTCGCCCTCGTCGCCTCGCTGATGATCGGGCCGCTGCTGCTCTCGCAGGCGTTCTGGACCTACCCCCACTGGTGGGTCGAGGTGCGGATGCGGGTCCGCGCGGCCGTGCTGGCCGGGCAGACCGACCAGCGCCGCCTCGTCCGTACGCCGCCGGGCGAGGTCGTGGCCCGCGCCATGGACGCCGACCGGATCGCGCGCTACACCGACCGCTGGGTCGACTTCGTCAACGGGCTGCTCGTCGCGGCGCTCACCGCCGCCATCGCCGGCACCTGGCTGGCCGGAGCCGTCCTGCTGGCCGTGATGGTCGCCTCGGCCCTGGCGTCGTCGCTCGGGCGCCCCGTCGCCGGACGCTCGGCGACCGCCGCCTCGACCGCCCGCGCCACCTTCGGACAGGCCCTCGTGTCGACCCTCGAGTCGATCCGCACGGTCAAGCTCGCCGCCGCGACGCCGAACCTCCACCGCCACCTCCGCGCCGTCGACGGCGGTCGCGTCGACGCCGCCGTACGCGAGCACCGCGTCCAGTCCCTCCTCGACGGCGTGCCGGTCGTGATGGTCCAGTGCGGCGTGGTCGCCGCCTGGGCGGGCCTGCTCTCCGGGCCGCTGGGAGCTGGCCACCGCCCTGCTCGTCGCCAACGCCGTCAGCGGTTTCGACTGGTTCGGCCGGGTGGCAGGTGCCGTGGTCACCGAGGCACCGGGCACCCGGGCGTGGATGGAGGCCACCAGCGCGCTCGCCGGCGGCGGCGACCTGATGGAGCTGCCGGGCGGGATGGACCTGTCCGAGGGCACCGCGACCGCACCCGACGCACCGACCCGCGAGCCGCTCCGCACGCTCACGATCCGCGACCTGAGCGCGGTGCACGACGACGGCACCCTCGGCGTCCAGGACGTCGACCTCGACGTCGCCGCCGGCGAGCTCGTGCTGCTCCTGGGCCAGGTCGGCTCCGGCAAGTCCAGCCTGCTCGGCGCGCTCGCGGGGCTCGTCACCAGCACCGGCGAGATCCGCTGGAACGACGAGGTCGTCGCCGACCCGCAGACCGTCCTGCGACCGGCGCGGGTCGCCCACGTCGCCCAGGTGCCGCGCGTGCTGTCGGGCTCGTTCACCGGCAACGTCGGCCTCGACCACCCCCAGCGGTCCGTCGTGCCGGCCCTCGAGTCGGCGCGGATGGGCCGCGACGTGACCGAGGCCGGCGGACCCGACGCGCTGGTCGGCCACCGCGGCGTACGCCTCTCCGGCGGCCAGGTGCAGCGCCTCGCCCTGGCGCGAGCCCTCGCGACCGACGCCGACGTGCTGCTCGCCGACGACGTCTCGTCGGCCCTCGACGCCGCCACCGAGGTCGAGCTGTGGCAGGCGCTGCGCGAGCGTGGCGCGACGGTGATCGGGGCGACGAGCAAGGCCGCGGCCCTGGCGCAGGCCGACCGCGTGGTGGTGCTCGACTCCGGGCGGGTGGTCGACGACGGACCGTGGCGCGAGCTGTCGGCCCGATGGGCGCACCTGGCCGGCTGACCGGGTCGACCCGCTTTGCCCTCATGGTTGGGTGGAGGCATGCGCGTCGTCATTGCCGGAGCCTCGGGATTCCTGGGCACCCACCTGTCCGACCACCTCCGGGTGCACGGGCACGAGGTGACCGCTCTCGTCCGCCGCGAGCCGACCTCCTCACGCGAGTCGCGCTGGGACCCGAGCACCGGAGAGGTCGACACCGCAGTGGTCGGCCGGGCCGACGCAGTGGTGAACCTCGCCGGCGCCAGCATCGCCGGCAACCCGCACTCGAAGAAGTGGTCCACCGAGGTGCTCGAGTCGCGGGTGTCGACCACCCGCGTGCTCGCCGAGGCGATCGCGGCGAGCGAGCGGCCGCCCGCGTTCCTCGCCGGCAACGGCATCGCCTGGTACGGCGACCACGGCGGGGCCCCGGTCACCGAGGAGTCCGACTCGGAAGGATCTGCCTTCCTCACCCGGGTCTCCCGCGAGTGGGAGGCGGCCACCACGGCGGCGCACGACGCCGGCGCCCGGGTCTGCGTGCTCCGCACGTCGCCGGTGATGGATCGGACGTCTCCCCCGCTCAAGCAGCTGCGTCTGCTCTTCCAGGCCGGTGGCGGCGCCCGGCTCGGCTCCGGCGAGCAGTACATGCCGATGATCTCGCTGCGCGACTGGATCGGCGCGGTCAGCTATCTCATCGAGTCGCGCGACGTGTCGGGCGCCTTCAACCTGTGCTGCCCGCACGCGCCCACCAACGCCGAGTTCACCCACGCGCTCGCCAAGGCGCTGCACCGCAAGGCGTTCCTCGCGGTCCCGGCACCGATCCTCAAGCACGCCGCCGGCGACCTCGCGCCCGAGCTGCTGGGGTCGGTCAACGCCCGCCCCGCGGCGCTGGAGCGCGCGGGCTACGACTTCGAGGACGAGGACGTCCGCAGCGTGCTCGCCGCCGCGCTCGCCTGATCGCGCGCCTCGACCACCAGCCAGCGCCCGGCCTCGCGCCGCAGCACGACCCGGCGGGTCGAGGCCCGGTCGGCCGGCAGCGCGACCGGAGCGCCCACGCCCACGGCACGACCCCCGACCACCCGGTCGGTGACGACCAGCACCAGCCGTGACGGCGACTGCGCCACGACGTCCATCGCCAGCACCTGCGTCGTCAGGTCGGCCACGGACAGCCCGCGCTCGCGGTAGTCGCGGAGGAGCCGTACGTCGGCGGCCCCGGTGCGCGACCCGGCGGCGTACAGCTCCCGCAGCGCGGCTGGGTCCCCCGCCTCCCACGCTGCGGCCCGCGCCTCGTCCCACGCGGCCAGGATCCGGGCGGGGGCAGATCGAGCCGGCTCCGACACCGACGCCTGGCGCGCCGGGTCGACAGCGGGCCGGCCCGGCCGCGGCACGAGGGTGACGACCAGCGTCGCCACGACGCAGGCGCAGGCGACGGCGGCCAGGGCGGGCAGGAGTCGGCGTGGGTCCACCCCGCCACCCTCGCCGATCCCGGCCGTTCGTGCGTCGGCTCATCCACAGGCAGACGTGCGACGTGCGAGACGTAGGATCGGGGCATGCCGCTGGAGCTGGACTACGAGGTCGCCGGTCTCGGTGACGACGCCGTCGACTACCTCGCCGCCTGGGACCTCCAGCGCCGCGTGCACGAGGCCGTCGTGGCGGGCACCCGCCCCGACTCGGTCCTCCTGCTCGAGCACCCGCCGGTGTTCACCGCCGGCAAGCGCACCGACCCGCACGAGCGGCCGGCCGACCCCGGTGGCGCCGACGTGATCGACGTGGACCGCGGCGGCAAGATCACCTTCCACGGTCCCGGCCAGCTGGTCGGCTACCCGATCGTGACGCTCCCCGACCACGTCAAGGTCGTCGACTACGTGCGCCGGGTCGAGGAGGCCCTGATCGCGGTCTGCGCCGACCTCGGCGTGACCACCGCACGCGTGCCGGGGCGCAGCGGCGTCTGGCTGCGCGCCGACGAGACGGTTCGGCCGCGCGGACCCCCCGAGCGCAAGATCGCGGCGATCGGCATCCGGGTGAGCCGCGGCGTGACCATGCACGGCTTCGCGCTGAACTGCGACGTCGACCTCGGCTGGTACGACCGGTTCGTGCCGTGCGGCATCGCCGACGCGGGCGTCACCTCGCTCTCCTCGGAGCTGGGCCGCGACGTCACCGTCGCCGACGTGCTGCCGAGCGTGCGCCGGCACCTGTCGGCGTACCTCGCCTGGGAGCCGTACGTCGCGACGCCCGACTACGACGCGCGTCCCGAGCCCGGTCACGGACCCCGGATCCAGCTGGTGACACCC
>CAVYGL010000014.1:0-41772 GCA_963767995.1 uncultured Actinomycetota bacterium | reverse complement strand
GATGTGGAAGACCGCGAGGGAGCGGATCGACAGGCGCCTCGGCGACCCGATCTGGTGGAACGACGTGCTGCAGCTCGTCAAGACCGTGCTGGCCGCGGTCGCCGCGTGGGTGATCGCGTCGAGCGTGCTCGACCTGCCGCAGCCGTTCCTGGCGCCGTGGGCGGCGCTGCTGGTGGTGCACGCCACCGTCTACCGGACGTTCTCCAAGGGCACCCAGCAGGTGGTCGCCACGGTCGTCGCGGTGCTGCTCGCCACGGCGGTGGGGGAGGCGTTCGGGCTGACCACGGAGGCGATCGCGCTGCTGCTGGTCGTCGCGCTCGTGCTCGGGTCCGTCCCGTGGCTGGGCACCGAGGCGACCACCATCGCCACCACCGGCCTGGTCGTGCTCACGACCGGCTTCGACGACGACGTGATGCTCCTCTCGCGGCTCTACGACACGGCGATCGGGGTGGGTGTCGGCCTGCTGGTCAACGTGATCGTGTGGCCTCCGCTGCGACGGAGCACAGCGGCCAAGGCACTCGACCGCATCGACGACGGGATCGGTGCACTGCTGGTCGACATGGCGGCCGGTCTGCGTGACGCCGCACCCGACGAGGCCGTCGCCGCCTGGATCGACCGCACCCGCGACCTCGACGAGGACCTCGACCAGGCGTGGGCGCTCGTGCGGGTGGCCCAGGAGAGCGCACGGATGAACCCGCGCCGGTCGGCGCGGTCGATGAAGGACCCGAAGCAGTGGCTCGGACTGCTGCGACGGATGGAGCAGGCCGTCGCCGAGACCCGCAGCCTGGCCCGCACGCTTGGCAGCCAGCAGGCGCACCGCGAGACGTGGGGGGAGGCGTTCGCCGTCCCGTGGATCGCGATGCTCGGCGACGCCGGGCGGGCCGCGCGCGGCGCAGACCCAGCGGCGCTGCTCGACGTACGCCGTCGCCTCGAGGTCTTCAGCGAAGAGCTGCGGTCCACCGATCGCTCGCCCGACTGGGCGATCTACGGCGCGCTCATCATCAACCTCCGCAACATCGTCGACGCGATGGACGTCGTCGCCGAGGCCAACCCGATCGTTGGCAGTCCGCTGCCTGTCCGGCTGCCCTCGCGACGCGCCCGCTGACCTGGCGTTGGACGTGGCCTTGACCTTGACCCTGGGGCAGGCCGGATGGTCGGCTCGCCGGCGACGACGGGTCCCGGTCACGAGAGGACGACGATGCTGACGATCGGCGAGTTCGCGCGGGAGACCGGGCTGACGGCGAAGGCCCTGCGGCTGTACGACGACCTGGGGCTGCTGGCCCCGGCGGACGTCGATGACCGCACCGGCTACCGCCGCTACGCACCTGCCCAGGTCGACCGCGCCCGGCTCGTCGCACGCCTGAGGGCGGCGGGGGTCCCGCTGCGCAGGATCGCGACGATCGTCGAGCTGGACGACAGCGAGGCTGCAGCGGCCGAGCTGCTGTCCTACTGGCGCCAGGTCGAGGCCGACACCGCCTCGGCCCGCGACGTCGTCGCCGCCCTCGTGTCGCAGATGAGAGGACACGACACCACCATGGAACCGACGAACGACACCGCCACCACGGAGCCCGGCTCGGCCCGCTCCGCCCACCGCGCCGGGCAGGGCGCACGCACCGCCCAGCTCGACGAGGTCTACCCGCACGTCCACCGGTGGGCCACGCAGATCAGGGGCCAACGGTTGTTCGCGGTCGCCGACGGGGTCGGCGCCGGCGACGACGCGGGCGTCTCGGCGGCCGCGCTTCACGTGCTCGCCGAGCTCGACGACGCCGACCCGTCCTCCGATCCCCTCGAGGAGCTCGACGCGGCAGTGGGCCGGGCGGCGGAGGCCGTGACCGCGCGTGCCTCGGCGAAGGGCGGCACCACCCTCACCGCCCTGCTGCTCGTCGGCGAGCGCGCCCTGATCGCCCACGTCGGCGACTCGCGGGCGTACGCGGTCCGCGACGGCGGGCTGGAGCGGCTGACGCGCGACCACACGGTCGTGCAGTCGCTCATCGACGAGGGCCGGCTCACCGACGACGAGGCGCGGGCCGACCCCGACCGCAACCTGCTCAACCGCGCCCTCGCGCCCGGAGCGGCCGCGGCCCCCGACCTCGCGGTGCGCCCCGCGCGACCGGGCGACCGGTTCGTGCTGACCACCGACGGCGTGCACGCGGTGCTCGAGCCGCGCCACCTCGCCGAGCTGCTCCTCGCACCCGGCGCGCCCGACGACGTCGCGGCTGCCGTCGAGGCTGCGGTGCTGGCGGCCGGAGCACCCGACAACTACGGGGTCGTGGTGGTCGACGTCTGAGGAAGGCAGAACGGTCCGGCGGGTGGAACGGCTGCTCGTCGCGTGACCGGCGGCGGCCCTGCCGAGCACCACGGGAGGGGTGGGCCGGCAGGGCCTGACGCACGCCCCCTGGAGAGAGTTCGCGCGCTGCACCGCACAACCTGCGACGGCGCCGCGGGCTACGGCGACCGTCCCTCTGGTCTAGATGTCCACGGCGCGGCACGCGGTCGCCGCCGGAGATGCCTCGAGGCCCTGACCGTGTCCGGTCAGGGCCTCGAGCGTCTGGGGTGAGTAACGGGACTTGAACCCGCGACATCCGCCACCACAAGGCGGCGCTCTACCAGCTGAGCTATACCCACCATGTCTTCTCGCCCGTCACGGTTTCCCAGTGGGCGAGGACGACGTGAAGTGTAGGGCAATCAGGCGCCAGGACTGGAATCTGGGTCCGCATCGAGTCCGAGGCCGGTCAGCTGTCCGCCGTGCCGCGCGGCGATCTCCTTGGCCTGGGCGCTGTCCGGGCCGGGCTGGGGCACGAAGACGGCCTCGCGGTAGTAGCGCAGCTCCTCGATGCTCTCCTGGATGTCGGCCAGGGCCCGGTGGTTGCCGCGCTTGGTCGGAGCGGCGAAGTAGGCACGGGGGAACCACCGCCGCGACAGCTCCTTGATCGAGGAGACGTCGACGATGCGGTAGTGGAGGAACGACTCGAGGGCGTGCATGTCGCGGGCGAGGAACGCGCGGTCGGTGGCGACCGTGTTGCCTGCGAGCGGGGGGCGGCTGCCGTCGGGGCAGTGCTCCTTGATGTAGGCCAGCACCTGCTCCTCGGCGTCCGCGAGCGTCGTGCCGGCGTCGAGCTCGTCGAGCAGGCCGGACTTCTCGTGCATGCTCCGCACGAAGTCGATCATCTGGTCGAGGGCCTCCGGCGACGGCTTGATGATCACGTCGATGCCCTCGCCGAGGACGTTGAGCTCGAAGTCCGTGACGAGCGCCGCCACCTCGATCAGCGCGTCGGCGCCCAGGTCGAGGCCGGTCATCTCGCAGTCGATCCACACCAGTCTGTCGCTCACGATCGGCCACCCTACCCATGCCGTGCGACGCCCTCTCAGGCGCGATTCAGGCTCACCTCCTAACCTTCGGGATGTGAAGGACTGGTTCGGCCTCGTCGCGCGCCTGCTGACCGGCGGCGTGTGGATCGTCGCCGGCGCGCTCAAGCTGCCCCACCCCGCGGACAGCGTGCGCGCCGTGCGGGCGTACGAGCTCCTCCCGGAGGCGATCGTCCCCGCGGTCGGCCACCTGCTGCCCGTCCTCGAGGTCGTGATCGGGCTGTGCCTGGTCCTCGGCGTCCTGGTGCGCGGCACGTCCGTCGTGTCGGCGCTCCTGTTCGTCGCGTTCGTCATCGGCATCTCGAGCGCGTGGGCGCGTGGGCTGTCGATCGACTGCGGCTGCTTCGGCGGCGGTGGCCAGATCCCGGACGCCGCCGAGAAGTACCCGGGCGAGATCGCCCGCGACATCGGCCTGCTGGCGCTCAGCCTCTGGCTGGTCGTACGCCCCCGCTCGCGGCTGGCGCTCGACTCGGTCCTGTTCCCCAGCCACCCGGACCCAGACCCGACCCCTGACCCGTCCGATGACCATGACGACCGATCCGAAGGAAGCCGCGATGGCGCAGAAGAAGAGCTCGCACAGGACCGCTGAGGAGAAGGCCGCGACCCAGGCGAAGCGTGACGCCAGGCGTGCCCGGACCGAGCGTGCCAAGGAGCAGGCGGAGGAGCGACGCAGGGCCGCGCAGCGCAAGCAGCAGCTGACCCGCGCCGGCCTGGTCGCCGGTGTGCTCGTGCTGATCGTCGCGGGCTACTTCCTCGTCACCAGCCTGGGTTCGGACAAGCCCGACACCGCGCCTGCCGGCGCGAGCGGGAACTACGGCCTGCGCATCGGCGACGCCGACGCACCCAAGGAGGTCGTCGTCTACGAGGACTTCCTCTGCCCGTTCTGCGGCCAGCTCGAGCTCACCGTCCGCGACCAGCTCGACGCAGCGGTCGAGGCCGGCGAGGTGAGCATCGAGTACCGCCCGCTGCCGTTCCTCGAGAACGTCGACGACTACTCGCCCGAGTCCGCCAACGCGTTCGCCGTCGTGCTCGACGCGGCCGGACCCGAGGTGGCCAAGACCTTCCACGACCTGCTCTTCGACAACCAGCCGTCGGAGCAGGGCCCGTTCCCGAGCAGCGACGACCTGGTCGACCTCGCCGTCGAGGCCGGCGCGACGGAGGGCGACGTACGCCCCGGCATCGAGGACATGGCGTTCGAGGGCTGGGTCGAGGCGGCCGGTGACGCGGCGTCCAAGGCCGGCATCCGCGCGACTCCCTCGGTGTTCGTCGACGGGGAGCAGGTCGAGGGCGACAACCTCACGATCGCCGACATCGCCGAAGCCATGGTCGGGCCCGCCACCTGACACACTCCCGGGCGTGGATCTCTCGTCGTTCATCACCGGGCTGCCCAAGGCCGAGCTGCACGTGCACCACGTCGGGTCGGCGTCGCCGCGGATCGTCTCCGAGCTCGCGGCGCGCCACCCGGACGCGGGCGTCCCGAGCGACCTCGACGGGCTGCGGGAGTTCTTCACGTTCCGCGACTTCGCGCACTTCATCGACGTCTACCTCGCCGTGGTCGACCTGATCCGCACGCCGGAGGACATCCGGCTGCTGACCTACGAGGTGGCGCGGGAGATGGCCGAGGGGCAGCACCTGCGCTACGCCGAGCTCACCTGCACGCCGTACACCTCCGTCGTGCGCGGGATCCCGATCGAGGCCTACACGGAGGCGATCGAGGACGCGCGCGTGGCGGCCGAGCGCGACTTCGGCCTGGTGCTGCGCTGGATCTACGACATCCCGGGCGAGTCCGGGATCCCGGCGGCCGACGCGACGCTGGAGTACGCCCTCGAGCACCGCACGGACGCGCTCGTCGGCTTCGGGCTGGGCGGGCCCGAGATCGGCGTGCCGCGGGCACAGTTCCAGCCTCACTTCGACGCCGCTCGTGCCGCCGGGCTCCACTCGGTGCCGCACGCCGGCGAGACGACCGGGCCGGAGACCGTGTGGGACGCGGTGCGGCTGCTCGGCGCCGAGCGCATCGGCCACGGCGTCTCCGCCGCCGCGGATCCCGAGCTCCTGGCCCACCTCGCCGGGACCGGCGTGGTGCTCGAGGTCTGCCCGACCTCCAACATCGCGACCCGTGCCGTGGACCGGATCGAGGACCACCCGCTGCGGGCCTTCGTCGACGCCGGCGTCACGGTGACCATCAACTCCGACGACCCGCCGATGTTCGCCACCACGCTCAACCACGACTACGAGGTGGCTGCCGGGCTGCTCGACCTCGACGAGCGCGGGGTGGCCGACCTGGCCCGCGCGGCGGTCGACGCGTCGTACGCGCCGGAGGACGTGAAGGCCCGGATCGGGGCCGAGATCGACGCCCACCTCGATGGTCCGCCGGCGTGTCGCGGGAGACACGCCGTAGGCAGTCGTTTCACCCCCTTTCGGGGGCTTGTGGCACGCGTCACATTCGGGATAGAACTTCTCGTGTCGGAAGGACTTCGGTCCGGAAGACACCGAAACCCCGGCAACTCATACTTGCCGGGGTTTCACCTATTTCGGACCCGGGCAGCTGCGCCGGAAATGTGTTCGGCCCCGCAACCTCATACGTGGCGGGGCCTGCGTCCATCCTGACGTGACGCGGCTTCCTTGCGCGGGAGGCCGCCAGGCGTGTCGTGGCCCCGAGACGTCGCGGCAGGACCGCGCGGGACCGACACGCGGTGCAAGCAACGTTGCTTGCAGGGACGGGGGCCGTCCGACGTCGAGCACACCTACCAGCGCACACCAGCGGTCGCCGATGTCGGGCGACATCACGATGGCGCCCCCGGCAGGATTCGAACCTGCAACCTAGAGATTAGAAGGCTCTTGCTCTATCCGCTGAGCTACGGGGGCCGGCGGCAGCCAGTATCCCAGCGGGCAGGGACGTGTGACGATCCGGCCGTTCCGACGACCGGATCGTCACACGTCGTACAGCTGCTCAGGCTGGAGCCGGCACCGGCTCCGAGGCGGAGGTGACGACCTCGGTGCCGGGCTCCTCGCGCCACGCCGTACGCCCACGGGGAGCGTCGTACGTCGGGAGGTCGAGGATCGGGTCGATCGCGAGCAGCAGGCCGACGTTTGACGAAGGTGCCGCCGACGGTGCTGAGGATTCAACGGTAGTAACCATAGTGAAAAAATCACCTTTGGGAACGGCGTCGCGTCACAGCGACGGCCGGAGGACGAGTGGGGTCAGCGGCCACCGATTCCGTGGTTCGGGTCACAGTCAGGTGGCGCCTGACTAGAGTGCGGCTCGTGACCCGTCTCGCCACGCGCATCCTCGCCGTCCTCGTCCCTGCAGCGATGCTCGTCCCCACGGCGTCCTTCGCAGACACGGTGACCTTCAGCGACGGCCCCGGTGATGCCAAGGCAGTCAACGTGGGCCTCATCTTCGGCGACCTGCTCAGCGGCACGGCCGCGGACGCCCCGTTCTTCCTCGACGCCCCTGCCGAGACGTCGACCGACGTCGTCGGCACGACGATCGACCACGCGCGCAAGCGGCTCACGCTGACCGTGCAGTTCCGTGACCTCGTCGACACGAGGGGCACTCGGTCGAGTTCCGCATCTTCACGCCCGAGGGTCGGTACGTGCTGACGGCCGGCGTGTTCGGCGGCGAGACAGTGCCGACCTCTACCCGGCGCGGGGGCAGCGTGGTCACGATCAGTGAGGGCGGAACGGACAGCTTCGGCAGCGGTCCGAAGCCCTGCCGCACCGTGCGCGCCCGCTACGACGTCGCCGCGGACACGCTGACGGCGTCGGCGCCCACCTCCTGCCTCGGCTCGCCGAAGTGGGTGCAGGTCGGTGCCGGTGTCAGCCGCACCAAGGTCACCCCGCTGGCCGACGGCTCGGTCAACCTCGCCCAGTGGGCCGATGACGCCTTCCGGTCCAGCATCAGCGTGCGGAGCATCGGCCGCAGCCCGAAGGTGCGACGCGGGTGAGCTCACGTCGCGCCGGACGTCTCCGCGTCGCTGGCCCGCGGGGCGCGCACTGGTTCCCGCCGTGCTGTTCCTGCCCACGTCCGCCCATGCCGAGACGGGTCGAGACGATCGATCCCGCTGCGGACGTCGTGAGCCTCGGACCGACGGAGCAGGGCGCCGACGACCTGGACAACCTCGTGCCGGCGCCCGAGAACCTCACCGCTGATGTCGTACGCACCGTCGTCGACCACGCCGGGTCGCGTCTCCGAGTCCGCATCGACCTCCGTGAGCTGGGCCGGTCCCGCACCTACTTCGCGGTCGCTGCGGGTGCGCACCCCCGCGGGCACGTTCGAGGTCGAGACCGACAGGCTGGCCCGTCGCCCGCAGGTCGAGATGACGCGCAGGAGCCGGGCCGTCGAGTGCCCGCGACTGCGAGCCGACAGTGACCCTGCCGCGGCGCGAGCGGTCATCACGATCCCGACCTCCTGCCTCGATGACCCGCGGTGGGTCAAGGTCGGCGCCGGGATCGCCTCCGTCGAGTCCGTGACCACCCCGGAGGGGGTCGAGCAGGCCCTGGTGCTGGCCGACGACGCCCACCGGGTCGGCGAGATCCGTGACGCGATCGCCTTCGGCCCGAAGGTCCGCCGCGGCTGACTCACCGCGTGAGCAGCACCAGCACCTCGTAGTGCGTGGTGTGCGGGAACATGTCGAGCACCCGGGCCTCGACCGGCCGCAGCGACGGCATCAGCGCGAGGTCGCGCGCGAGCGACTCGGCGTTGCACGAGGAGTAGACGACGTGGCGCACGCCCGACTCCTCGAGCCAGCCCGCGAGGTCCGCACCGATGCCGCGCCGGGGCGGGTTGACGACCACGAGGTCGGGCGTGGTGTCCTGCGCCAGCGCGTACGTCGTCGCGTCCCCCGCGACGAACTCGGCGGCCACGCCCAGCTCGGCCGCGGTGGCGGTCGCGGCGTCGATCGCGTCGGCCGACACCTCGACCCCGCGCACCTCCCGCCCGGGGCCGGCGAGGTGCAGCGCGAAGCCACCGACGCCGCAGTAGAGGTCCCAGACGGTCCGTACGTCCGGCAGAGCCGCCACCCACGCCCGCGCCTGGTCGTACAGCGCCTCGGCGATCGCCGTGTTGGTCTGGAAGAACGACCGCGGTCCCAGCCGCAGCGTCACCCCGGTGGCCAGCCGCATCGGGAGCGTCGAGCTGTCGGTCAGCACGATCTCCCGCTCGCCCTCGAGCACCGCCTTGTGCTCGGGCTGGACGTTGATCGTCACCACCCGCAGGTCCGGCAGCGCCGCCCTCAGGTCGGGCAGGCGGGAGCGGACCCGCGCCTCCAGCGCCGTCGAGCGCATCACCAACCGCAGCATCAGCTCGCCGTCGGGTGACTCGGTCAGCAGGACGTGCTTGAGCTCGCCGCTGCGCGTCGCGACGTCGTACGGCGTCAGTCCGGCCGCGCCGATCCAGTCGGCGATGCGACCCAGGGCCACCGTGATCGCGGGGGAGTGCAGGCCGCAGTCACGCAGGTCGACACCGGCGAGGTCGCGGTCGAGAATCCCCAGGGTCGGGGACTCGACGGTCCCGCCGACCGCCATCTTGGCCTTGTTGCGGAAGCCCGACTCGACGCCGGCGACCGTCGGCAGCCAGACCGGAGAGTCCACGAGCGACCGCGCGTGCGCCTCCTTGTCGGAGAGCTGGCGGGCGCGCGGGACCTCGAGCAGGCTGCACGAGCGGCAGCGGAAGGCGTCGTAGTGGTGGCAGTCCATCCGGAGGGTCAGCGGTGCCGACCCATCCACTCCTCGACGTCGGCCGACGTGCGGGGGAGGGATGCGGAGAGGTTCCGGCTGCCGTCGGCGGTGACGAGGATGTCGTCCTCGATGCGGATGCCGATGCCGCGCAGCTCCTCGGGGACGAGCAGGTCGTCCTCCTGGAAGTAGAGGCCGGGCTCCACGGTCAGCACCATGCCCTCGGCGAGGTCGCCCTTGGGGTAGATGTCGACCGAGGTGCGACCGCAGTCGTGCACGTCCATGCCGAGCATGTGCGACGTGCCGTGCAGGGTCCAGCGGGCGTACACCTTCGACTCCGGGTCGAGCGCCTCCTGCGCCGAGACCGGCAGCAGCTTCATGTCCTCGAGGCCGTGGGCCAGCACGGCCATCGCGGCGTGGTGGGCGGCGAGGAACGCGGCCCCCGGGCGTACGGCCTCGATGCCGGCCTGCTGCGCGGCGAGGACGAGGTCGTAGAGCTCGCGCTGCAGCGGCGTGAAGGTGCCGTCGACCGGGAGCGTGCGAGTGACGTCGGCGGTGTAGAGGTTGTGCCCCTCCACGCCCATGTCGAGCAGCACGAGCTTGCCGGGCTCGATCGCCCCGGTGTTGTCGATCCAGTGCAGCGTCGTGGCGTGCGAGCCGCCGGCGCAGATCGAGTCGTAGCCGATGTCGTTGCCCATCGCGCGGGCCCGGCGGAAGAACGTGCCCTCGATCCAGCGCTCGCCGAACTCGAGCACGCGGTCCCAGTCGCGCACCGAGTCCTCGAAGCCGAGGGCAGTGATGTCGCACGCCTCCTGCAGCTCGGCGACCTCCCAGTCGTCCTTGACCAGCCGCAGCTCGTCGGCGACCCGGCCGAGGTCCTCGTCGGTCGTGAGGTCGCGGCTCTTGCGGTCGTCGTCGAAGGACGGCAGGTCCTTCACGTGGCGCACCTCGATGCCGAGGGAGTCGGAGATCTCCTGCGCGGACGGGCGACGCCCGGCCCACAGCTCGCCGTACTGCCGGTCGCGGAAGAACTCGTCGGTGTCGCGCTCGGACCTGGGGCGGGCGTAGAGCACCGACTCGCCGTCGTCGATGACGAGCACGGCGTCGGAGGTCTGGTTGCCGGAGAAGTACGTGTGGGCCGTGTCCGGGCGGAACCGGTAGTCCGTGTCGTTGGACCGCACCTTGTAGGTGCCTGCCGGGAGCACCAGCCGCTCGCCGGGGAAGGCCTCCGCCAGCTTGGCGCGACGCGCGGCGGCCAGGTCGGCGACCGGATGCCGCGGCACGTCGAGGGCGCGGTCGCCCCAGCCCTCGCGCATGAACGCCGCGTAGGCGGCGGGCACGGCCGGGTCGTGCGACTCGGTCTTCGGCTCGTCGCCGCCGGCGGTGCTGGTGGCAGGGTTCTCGGCTGGGATCTCGGCAGTCGGCTCGCTCACGCCGTCACTCTAACCGTCCCGGCGCCGCGTGCGAGGGGGTGCGCGGGGTCGCCCGTTGGGGTGCGGCGAAGCCGGTCGGACGACGCTGCTCCGTTAGTGTCGGGCCATGCATCGAGGTCGTCGCGACAGTGTCGCGTTCACCGTCGTGGTGGGCATCCTCGTCCTGCTCGGCGGCCTCGCGATGGCGCTCGTGATCGGCCTCTCGGGCGCGCCCGGGTCGCTCGCGCTCGCTGCGCTCCTGGCCGCCGTGCCCGTGGGCCCGCTCGTCGGGTGCTTCATGTGGCTGGACCGCTACGAGCCCGAGCCGCGCAACCTGCTCGCCGCCGGCCTGCTGTGGGGCGCGTTCGTCGCCACCGCGGCCGCCCTGGTCTTCCAGGGCATCGGCCTCGTCGGCGGTGCCAGCGAGCGCGACAGCCTCGCCGTGGTCGCCCCGCTGACGGAGGAGGCCACCAAGGGCGCCTTCCTCCTCCTGCTGCTGTGGTGGCGCCGCGCCGAGCTCGACGGGGTGCTCGACGGCATCGTCTACGCCGGCATGGTCGGCATCGGGTTCGCCTTCACCGAGAACATCCTCTACCTCGCAGCGGCGTACGACGGCACGGACGGCCTCGGCCCCGGAGGCACGACCGCCCTCACCGGCACGTTCATCCTGCGCTGCCTGATCAGTCCCTTCGCCCACCCGCTGTTCACGGTCTTCACCGGCATCGGCGTCGGGCTCGCGATCTCCTCGCGCCGCACCTGGGTGCGGCTGCTCGCGCCCCTCGTCGGCTTCGCGGTGGCCGCCCTCCTGCACGGGCTGTGGAACGCCTCGACCCTCTACGGGACGGGGCAGTTCTTCCTCGTGTACGGCACCCTGATGCTGCCGGCGTTCGTGGGGGTCGCGGCCTTCGCGATCTACCGGCGACGCTCCGAGCGGCCCCTGCTGGTCGAGGCCCTCCAGGACGCGGCGGACCGCGGTCTGCTGCCGGCCACCGACATCCCGTGGCTGGTCGACCTGCGCGCACGCCGTCACGCGCGCCGCTGGGCGAAGTCGCAGGGCGGCACCCAGGCCGAGCGCGGCATGCGCGAGTACCAGGCCGCGGCGATCGAGCTCGGCTACCTCCACCACCGCTACCTGCGCGGCACCGCGCCCAGCGACTTCTCGGTGCGCGGCCAGGAGCACGTCGAGGAGCTGCGCCGGGTGCGCCCCTACATCTCCTTCCCCGGACAGGTGGTCCCGACCCGATGACCGAGCACGACGGCGACGCCGACCCGACGGCGGGCCGGACGCTCCGGACGAGTCCTCGATGCCGATGGTGCACGCCCTGGTGCGGATGCGGGGCGCCCTCCAGGACACCCGTCTGCCGCTCGAGCTGCCCGGCGCCGAGGAGCAGCGCGCCTCCCGCGCCGAGATGGTCGACCAGCTCGAGGACTACGTCATCCCGCGCCTGATGACCCTCGACGCCCCGCTCCTCGCGGTGGTCGGCGGCTCGACCGGGGCCGGCAAGTCGACCCTCGTCAACTCCCTCGTCGGCACGCGGGTCACCACTCCCGGCGTGCTCCGGCCGACGACGCGCTCGCCCGTGCTGGTCCACCACCCCGACGACGCGCACTGGTTCGGCCAGGACCGCCTGCTGCCCGACCTCGAGCGCGTCCAGCGCCAGACCAACGACCCGGCGGCCCTCCAGCTGGTGTCCTCGCCCGCGATGACCCCGGGCCTCGCGATCCTCGACGCGCCCGACATCGACTCGGTGGAGGAGCGCAACCGGGTGCTCGCCGCGCAGCTCCTCGCCGCCGCCGACCTGTGGCTCTTCGTCACCTCGGCGGCCAGGTACGCCGACCAGGTGCCGTGGGACTTCCTGCGCAAGGCCGCCGAGCGCTCGGCCGCCGTCGCGATCGTGCTCGACCGGACGCCGCCCGACGCCGTCGACACCATCACCACGCACCTCGCCCGGATGCTCGCCAGCCGCGGCCTCAAGGACTCCCCGCTCTTCACCGTCGAGGAGGGCGAGGTCTCCGAGATGGGGCTGCTGCGCTCCTCCGCGGTGATCGAGATCCGCCAGTGGCTGCAGGCGCTGGCCGACGACCAGGAGGCGCGGGCCGCGGTCGTCCAGCAGACCATCGACGGCGCCGTCCGCACCCTGGCGCGGCACACCCACATCGTGGCCGACGCGGCGACCGAGCAGGCCGACGCCGTACGCCGGCTGCGCGAGGACGCCAACGCCGCGTACGACCGCGCCGAGGTCGCGATCGCGGAGGCATCGGCCGACGGCACCCTGCTGCGCGGCGAGGTGCTGGCGCGGTGGCAGGAGTTCGTCGGCACCGGCGAGCTGCTCAAGTCGCTCGAGACCCGCGTCGGCTGGCTGCGCGACCGCGTCGTCAACGCCGTGAAGGGCAAGCCCCAGCAGGCCGAGCGCGTGACCGTCGCCGTCGAGTCCGGCCTCGAGACCCTGATCCTCGAGCACGCCGAGGCCGCGGCCGAGCGCGCCGAGGCGTCGTGGCGCGGCACCGCGGCCGGTCAGATCCTGCTCCGCGACGCCGGCGAGGACCTCGGTCGCGCCTCGCGCGACTTCCGGCGACGGGCCGAGCGCGTCGTACGCGACTGGCAGTCCGACGTGCTGGAGATGGTCCGCACCGAGGGCGCCGACAAGCGCTCGACGGCCCGGTTCCTCGCCTTCGGGGTCAACGGCCTGTCCGTCGCCCTGATGGTGGTCGTCTTCGCCCACACGGCCGGGGTCACCGGCGCCGAGGCCGGCATCGCCGGCGGGTCCGCGGTGCTCGGCCAGAAGCTCCTGGAGGCCGTCTTCGGCGACCAGGCCGTCCGGTCGCTGGCCGAGCGCGCCAAGCGTCGGCTCGAGGCGTCGGTCAGCGAGCTGCTGGACTCCGAGCGCCGTCGCTACACCGAGCTGCTCGACAGCCTCCAGATCTCGCCCGAGGCGCCCGAGCGGCTGCGCAAGGCCGCCCGCAAGGTCGACGACCTGCGCTTCGCCGCGGCGCGGCCCGCGGTGGTCGCGGACCCCGTGTCGGAGTGGGTGTCCGAGTCGGGCGACACGTCCCCTTAATGTTGGCGTCATGACGTCGTTGCTCGAAGGGGCCAAGAAGCTGGTCGCCAGGAGCTCTGACATCGGCGCCCGCGTCGACGGACTCGAGCGCGCCGCTGCGGGTGCGCGTGGCCGGGTGGACGACGCCGTCGTCGACGACGCCGCTGCCGTCGCGGCCCGCGCCGCCGGGCGCCTCAAGCTCTCCGCCGACCACACCGTCGTCGCCCTGGCCGGCGCGACCGGTTCCGGCAAGTCCTCCACCTTCAACGCGCTCAGCGGGCTCGAGCTCTCCGCGGTCGGCGTCCGCCGCCCCACCACGTCGTGGGCCACCGCGTGCGTCTGGGGCAAGGAGGGCGCCGAGGAGCTCCTCGAGTGGCTCGGCATCCCGGCCCGCCACCAGGTCACGCGCGACTCGATGCTCTCGCAGGCCGACGAGGACGCCGAGATGCGCGGCGTCGTGCTGCTCGACCTGCCCGACCACGACTCCACCGAGGTGTCCCACCACCTCGAGGTCGACCGGCTCGTGCAGCTCGCCGACATGCTGATCTGGGTGCTCGACCCGCAGAAGTACGCCGACGCGGCCATCCACGACCGCTTCCTCAAGCCGCTCGCGGGCCACCGCGACGTGATGCTGGTGGTCCTCAACCACATCGACACCGTCCCGGAGAACCGTCGCGCCAGCATGGTGGACGACGTACGCCGCCTGCTGGAGGCCGACGGCCTCGCCGGCGTGCCGGTGCTGCCGATCAGCGCGCGCCACGGCTGGGGCATCGACGAGCTGCGCGGCCTGGTCGTCAAGCGGGTCGCCGAGAAGAAGGTGACGCGCTCGCGCCTGGAGGCCGACGTGAAGGCCGCCGCCGAGCGCCTCCAGGAGGCGGCCGGGAGCGGGAAGGCGCCGACCCTGTCGAAGGAGCGCGTCGCCGCGCTCGACAGCGCCTTCGCCGACGCGGCCGGGGTGCCGACCGTCGTCAAGGCGGTCGCCGACTCCACGCGCCTGCGCGCCAACCGCGCCACCGGCTGGCCGGTCACTGCGTGGTTCTCCCGCCTCAAGCCCGACCCGCTCAAGCGGCTGCACCTCGACCTCGGTGCCGCCGGCAAGGAGCTCACCGGTGCGTCGCGCACGTCGGTGCCGAAGGCCACCGGTGTGCAGCGCGCGCGCGTCGACACCGAGGTCCGCGCCCTCGCCGACCAGGTCGGCGACGGGATGGCGCCGTCCTGGGCCCACGCCGTGCGGGCCGCTTCGGTGTCCCGGCTGCCCGACCTCGGCGACCGGCTCGACCGGGCGGTGTCCTCCACCGACCTCGGCGCCGACAAGATCCCCGTGTGGGCCGGCCTGGTCCGGGTCCTCCAGTACGTCCTCATCGTCGCAGCGGTCGTCGGTGCGGGCTGGCTGGCGCTGCTGGCCTTCGGCTCGTACGCCCGCCTGCCCGAGCCGCCGACGCCCGAGGTGGGGGCCTTCCCGCTCCCGACCCTGCTGCTGCTCGGCGGGGTCGGACTCGGCCTGCTCCTCGCGCTCGTGTGCCGGTGGCTGGTGTCGCTGACCGCGAGGTCGCGGGCCCGCAAGGCCGACAAGCGGCTGCGCGACGCCATCTCGGAGGTGTCCGAGGAGATGGTCGTCGCGCCGATCCAGGCGGAGCTGGTCTCCTACGCCGAGGTCCGCGACGGGCTCACCGCCGCCCTGCGCTGAGAGGTGGCGGCATCCGACATCGGATGCCGCGGAGGGTGGCGGCACACAACAGCCGCGCCGGTGAGGGTGGCGGCACGACGACACGGAATCGCCGCGAAATCAGGTCATGTGCCGCCACCCTCGTCGGCGGACATGTCGTATGCCGCCACCCCAAGGGGCGGCAGGCCGAGCGGTGGTCGGAGGCCGGATTCCGTCCACAGAGAGGACGGATCGGTTGTCGTCCACAGGGTCTGGGCAGTCGCGACGCGATTGTCGGTCGCGGTGCCGAGCCTTGGGTGATCGCGGCGGAACCACCGCCGCCGACACAGGAGGCACGTCGATGTACGACACCCAGATCACCCTGGCCGGCTGGATCGGCGGCGAGGTCACGCTCCGCGAGGTCGCCGAGGGCCGCGCCGTCGCGTCCTTCCGCGTGGCCTGCACGCCGACCCGCTACCGCGACGGCGAGTGGGTCAAGGGCCAGCACGTCCTGGCACACCGTCAAGGTGTGGAACCGCCTCGCCCGCCACGTCGCGGCGTCCCTCCAGAGCGGCGACCCCGTGGTCGTCCACGGCCGGCTCGTCGCCGACGTCTGGGAGCGCGACGGCAAGCCGCAGACGTCGTGGGAGGTGGTCGCCACCTCCGTCGGGCACGACCTCGCCCACGGCACGACGGCGTTCACGAAGCCGGTGGTCGCCGAGCTCGTCCCGGAGGCGGCGGGGCCCAGGGCCGCGTGAGGCACTCGCCGGACGTGTGACGATCCGGTCGTCCGGGGCAGCCGGATCGCCACACGTCCCGATGGACCGGTCGCCCGCGACTGCGATTGTCGACGGGAGCGCCGTTCACCGTAGGCTCGTCCGCATGGCTGAGTACGTCTTCACACTGCGCAATGTGCGCAAGGCCCACGGTGACAAGGTCGTCCTCGACAACGTCACCCTCTCGTTCCTCCACGGCGCCAAGATCGGCGTCGTCGGACCCAACGGCACGGGCAAGTCCTCGCTCCTCAAGATCATGGCGCAGCTCGACCACGCCAACAACGGCGACGCGATCCTCGACCCCGGCGCCACGGTCGGGATGCTGCAGCAGGAGCCGCCGCTGAGCGAGGGCAGGACGGTCCTCGAGAACGTCGAGGAGGCCGTCGGCGAGCTCAAGGGCAAGATGAAGCGCCTCGAGGAGGCGTACATGGAGATGGGCGAGCCCGACGCCGACCAGGACGCGCTCATGGAGGAGACCGGCAACCTCCAGACCGAGCTCGACGACGCCAACGCGTGGGACCTCGACAGCCGCCTCGACCAGGCCATGGACGCGCTGCGCTGCCCTCCGCCGGACGTGCTCGTCGACAACCTCTCCGGTGGTGAGCGCCGCCGGGTCGCGCTGTGCAAGCTGCTCCTCCAGCAGCCGAGCCTGCTGCTCCTCGACGAGCCCACCAACCACCTCGACGCCGAGTCGGTGCAGTGGCTCGAGGGCCACCTCGCCAGCTACCCCGGCGCCGTCCTCGCCGTGACCCACGACCGTTACTTCCTCGACAACGTCGCGCAGTGGATCCTCGAGCTCGACCGCGGCAAGGCGCACCCCTACGAGGGCAACTACACGACGTACCTCGAGACCAAGCAGAGCCGGCTCAAGATCGAGGGCCAGAAGGACGCCAAGCGCGCCAAGGTCCTCGAGCGCGAGCTCGAGTGGGTGCGCTCCAACGCCAAGGCCCGCCAGACCAAGAGCCGGTCGCGCCTCGCGCGCTACGAGGAGATGGCGGCCGAGGCCGACCGGATGCGCAAGATCGACACGTCCGAGATCAACATCCCGGCCGGTCCGCGCCTCGGCGACATCGTGCTCGAGGCCGACGACCTCACCAAGGGCTTCGAGGGACGCACCCTCATGCACGACGTCTCGTTCAAGCTGCCGCGCGCCGGCATCGTCGGCGTCATCGGCCCCAACGGCGTCGGCAAGACCACGCTCTTCCGGATGATCACGGGGGAGGAGCAGCCCGACGCGGGCGAGCTCAAGGTCGGCCAGACGGTCAAGATCTCCTACGTCGACCAGAGCCGCGGCGGCATCGACCCCAACAAGAACGTCTGGGAGGTCGTCTCCGACGGGCTCGACTTCATCAAGGTCGCCAACTTCGAGATGAACTCGCGTGCCTACGTCGCCTCGTTCGGCTTCAAGGGACCCGACCAGCAGAAGAAGGCCGGCGTGCTCTCCGGTGGTGAGCGCAACCGCCTCAACCTCGCGCTGACCCTCAAGATGGGCGGCAACATGCTGCTCCTCGACGAGCCCACCAACGACCTCGACGTCGAGACGCTGTCCTCCCTCGAGGACGCCCTGCTCGACTTCCCCGGCTGCGCCGTGGTCACCTCGCACGACCGGTGGTTCCTCGACCGCGTCGCGACCCACATCCTCGCCTGGGAGGGCGACGAGGAGGACCCGGCGAACTGGTTCTGGTTCGAGGGCAACTTCGCGGCCTACGAGGAGAACAAGATCGAGCGGCTCGGCATCGAGGCCGCGCGTCCCCACCGGGTCACGCACCGCCGCCTCACGCGCGACTGAGCCGGGCGGCTACCGGATCTCGGACTCCGGGTGGCGGGTGACGAGGTGGTCGGCGACCGCGTCGAACACCCGTCCCACCGCGGCGAAGTCGTCCTCGGACACGAGGTCGACGATGTTGCGACGCACGCTCTCGACGTGGCACGGCGCGGCCTTCACGAGGAGCTCGTAGCCCTGCTCGGTCATCGTCGCCACGACCCCGCGACCGTCCTCCGGGGTCGTGCCGCGGGTGACGTAGCCGACGGCCTCCATCCGCGCCACGGTGTGGGTGACCCGGCTGCGCGAGTGCGCCATCGCGTCGGCCAGCTGCGCCATCCGCATCGCGCGCCCCGGGCGCTCGGAGAGCCGCACCAGCACCTCGTACTCGGTGAGCGACATCGCGAACTCACGCCGCAGGTCGTCGTCGAGGCGCTCCATCAGGAGCGTGATGCCCATCATCAGGGCACGCCACGAGTGCTGCTGGCCGTCGTCGAGCCAGCGCGCCTCCCCGGTCACGGTCATGGCATCACCCTAAGGGGCGAGACGCGTGATCCGGCTCAGCCCACGCGCTCCAGGATCATCGCCATGCCCTGGCCGCCGCCGACGCACATCGTGATCAGGCCGGTGGACTTGTCGTGCCAGTCGAGGCTGTTGAGCATCGTGTTCTGCAGCCGGGCGCCGGTCATGCCGAACGGGTGGCCGACCGCGATCGCGCCGCCGTTGACGTTGAGGCGGTCGAGGTCGATGCCGAGGTCCTGGTAGGACGGCACGACCTGGGCGGCGAAGGCCTCGTTGATCTCGACGAGGTCGATGTCGCCGATGCTCATCCCGGCGTGCTTCAGGGCGTTCTTCGTGGCCTCGACCGGGCCGAGGCCCATGATCTCGGGGGAGAGCCCCGAGACGCCGGTGGAGACGATGCGGGCGAGCGGGGTGAGGCCGAGCTCCGCGGCCTTGGTGTCCGACATGATCACCACGGCCGCCGCGCCGTCGTTGAGGGCGCAGCAGTTGCCGGCGGTGACCACGCCGTCGGGGCGGAACACCGGGTCGAGGCCGGCGATGGCGTCGTACGTCACTCCCGCGCGCGGGCCGTCGTCCTGCGTGACGACCGTGCCGTCGGGCGTCGTGACGGGAGTGATCTCGCGCTCCCAGAAGCCGTCGGCGATCGCCTTCTCGGCGAGGTTCTGCGAGCGGACCGCGAACTCGTCGAGCTCCTTGCGGTCCAGGCCGCGCAGCCGGGCGACGTTCTCGGCCGTCTGGCCCATCGCGATGTAGATGTCGGGCAGCTGGCCGTCCTCGCGGGGGTCGTGCCAGTCCTGGCCGCCCTTGGCGTAGTCGTCGGTGCGGGCGCCGGCGTCCTCGAAGAGCGGGTTGCGGGTGCCGGGGATGTGGTCGGAGGTGCCCTTGGCGAAGCGCGACACCGTCTCGACGCCGGCCGAGACGAAGATGTCGCCCTCGCCGGCCTTGATCGCGTGGAAGGCCATCCGCGTGGTCTGCACCGACGACGAGCAGTAGCGGGTGACGGTCGCGCCCGGCACCTCGAGCCCGAGCAGGGTGGTGACGACGCGCGCCATGTTGTTGCCGGACTCGCCGCCCGGGAGGCCGCAGCCGAGGAGCAGGTCCTCGATCGTCGTCGGGTCGAGGTCGGGGACCTTGTCCAGTGCGGCCTGCACGACGAGGGCCGTCAGGTCGTCGGGGCGGAAGTCCTTGAGCGAGCCCTTGTTGGCGCGGCCGATGGGGGAGCGCGCTGCGGAAACGATCACTGCCTCGGGCATGGGGAACTCCGGTTACTGGTCGGTTGCGCGGACGCCCGAAACCCTAGTCCGCGCGGTTCTGCGACGATCGACGGCGTGCGCCATCTCTACCGCTGCCCGCTGAGGTGGGCCGACCTCGACCTCCTCGGCCACGTCAACAACGTCACCTACGTCGACTACCTCCAGGAGGCGCGGGTCGACATGTTCCGCACGCACGCCCCGGACAGTCGCGCCGACGACCTGGCCGAGGGCGTCGTCGTGGTGCGCCACGAGGTCACGTACGTCTCCTCGCTCACCTTCGGCTTCGAGCCGGTGGCGATCGAGTGCTGGGTCACCGAGATCCGCGCGGCGAGCTTCACGATGGCGTACGAGATCTTCGCCGAGGACGACGCGGGCGAGCGCACGGTCTACCTGCGCGCGCGCACCGTGCTCACGCCGTACGTCTTCGCGACCGAGCGTCCGCGCCGGCTCCACGACGAGGAGAAGGAGTCGCTCTCCCGGCTGCTGGAGCCCGACGAGCCCGTCCGGTCGCCGCCCGCCGTCGAGGTCGTCGACGTGCCCGGCGGGCGCTACCCCGTCCACGTGCGCTTCAGCGACGTCGACGTCTACGGCCACGTCAACAACGTGAAGTACTTCGAGTACTTCCAGGAGGCCCGGATCCAGCTGATGGTCGCGCAGGGCCGCGAGCTCGGTGACGGCTACCACCTCGTCGTGGCGCAGACCGACGTGGACTACCGGCGACCGATCCTGTTCCGGCCCGAGCCCTACGACTGCCGCACGTGGGTCTCGCGGATCGGCAGCACGTCGGTGGTCTTCGAGTCCGTCGTGCTCGACGGCGAGTCCGACGGACAGGTGCTCGCGCGGGCCAGGGTCGTCGGCGTGTGCCTCGACAACGAGACCGGCCGGCCGGCCCCGGTGCCCGACGCGTTCCGGGAGTTCGCGGCGGGCTGAGCGCCTACTCGAGCGTGTTGACCATGAACTGCGCGGCGTGGGTGACGTAGTCCCAGAAGCGGGCGTCCTGCTCCGGGGTGAGGTCCGCCGCGTCGAGGCCGGCGCGGAAGTGGGTCAGCCAGTGCTGGGCGGCGCCCGGTGTCACCTCGAAGGGCGCGTGGCGCATCCGCAGGCGCGGGTGCCCGCGGGTGTCGCCGTACGTCGTCGGTCCGCCCCAGTACTGGACGAGGAACAGCGTGAAGCGCTCCTCGGCCGGACCGAGGTCCTCCTCGGGATACATCGGGCGCAGCACCTCGTCGCCCGCCACGCCCTCGTAGAAGCGGTGGACGATCGTGCGGATCGTCTCCTCGCCGCCGATCTCGTCGTAGAACGTGGTGGTCACGTGACCCATTGTCCCGGTCGGGGGGCTACGCCTCCTCGGTGGGCTCGGCGGAGGCCGCCGACGGAGCGCTCTCCTGCCACATCACCCGCTGGGCGACGGCCAGGTCGATGCCCTCGTGCTCGAAGCGCGCCTTGACCCGCTCGCGCATCGCCCGCGCGACGCCCCACTGCTCCATGGGGGCGGTCTTGAGGGTGACGCGTACGACGATGCCGTCGACGCCGAGCGACTCCACGCCCCACACCTCGGGCTCCTCGATGATCAGGCCCTGGAAGTCCTCGTCCTCCCACAGGTCGTGGGCGACCTCCTCGAGCGTGCGCCGCACGCGCACGAGGTCCTCCTTGTAGCCGACGGTCACGTCGAGCACGGTGCGTGCCCAGTTCTGGCTCATGTTGCCGACCCGGAGGATCTCGCCGTTGCGGACGTACCAGACCGTGCCGTTGACGTCGCGCAGCCGCGTGACCCGCAGGCTCACGGCCTCGACGGTGCCGGAGGCCTCGCCGAGGTCGACGACGTCGCCGACGCCGTACTGGTCCTCGAAGATCATGAAGATGCCGGACAGGAAGTCCTTCACCAGCGCCTGCGAGCCGAAGCCGAGCGCCACGCCGATGATGCCCGCGCTGGCGATCAGGGGGGCGATGTCGTAGCCGAGCTCGGAGATCGCCATCAGGGCGATGACGGTGAAGACGACGCCGCTGACGATGCTCTTGAGCAGCGTGCCCATGGTCGCCGCGCGTTGCACGCGCCGGTTGTAGCCGGCGTCCTCGCGGAGGTTGAGCGCCGTGCCCATCCTGCCGCCGGTGATCGCGCGGCTGAGGCGGTCGGGCAGCACGCCGACCTCGGCCCGCTTGACGACGCGGTCGATGACGCGGTGGAGCAGCCACCGGACCAGGAGTCCGATGAGGATCAGTCCCACGAGGGCGCTCGGCTTGCCGACGATCCAGTCCACGACGTTGGCCAGCGTGCTGTTGCCGGTCTCGCTCGAGGACCCAGGTGCACAGGCTGCCGGCTCGAGCAGGTCGTGAGCGGGTTGGTCTCGCTCCCGGAGACCTCGGTCACGTTGATGATCGGGGTGGTGAGGGGGTGAGGCATGCCCGCCAGTATGGCGATAGCCTGTGCACCGTGACCACGCACCTCAGCCGTCCGCGCTCGTCCCGTCGAGGTGTCCGCTCCCTCGTCCTGACCAGCGCTCCCGTGCTGGCCCTCCTCACGGCTCCGGCCCACGCCGACGTGCCCGAGGGCTGGGGCGACCAGACCGAGCACAACGGCCTCGACGCCCTGCACGCGCTCGGCCTCTACCTCGGCGCACCGCTGCTGCTGTTCGTGCTCATCGCCCTCGCGATCTACGTCCCGGCGATGGCTCGCGGCGAGAAGCTGCTGCCCGACCACTCCGGCGGCAACGCGCTGCCCGAGGGCCAGTGGATCGGCGGACCCCGCCAGGGCGTCGCCGAGCTCCCGGCCGCCGACGGCGACGACTCGCGGGCCGGTGGCGCACGTGGCAACTGGTGAGCTGAGCGAGGCCGACCGGCTCTCCCTCGACCGGACCATCCGCCTCGCCGAGCAGTCCTGCCGCTTCGAGTTCTCGGTCTACGTCGGCTCCGCCGACGGCGACGACACCCGCGCCTGGGCCACCCGGCTGCACAACCGCCTCGTGGTGCCGTCGCGCAGCGTCCTCGTCTTCGTCGACCCTGCCCGGCGCGTGACCGAGGTCGTGACCGGTGGCGACGTACGCCGCCACCTCACCGACGCCGAGGTCGAGCTGGCCGTGCTGGCCATGTCGTCGGAGTTCGGCGCCGGCAACCTGCTCGCCGGCCTGCAGCGTGGCATCGCGATGCTCGCCGACCACGCCCGGCCGCAGAACACCCTCCACGCCTGACCGGTCAGCTCGCGTCGTAGTCCTGGGCGGCGAGGGCGCGAGCGATCTCGGCGCGCGCCTCCCCGATGTAGCGCTCGGCCTGCTTGGGCGCGTTGTTGTCGGCGAGCCACTCGTCGACCCGCGCGAGCGTGGCTGCCGAGCCGAGCGCGATCGGGAAGCAGTACTCGAGGACCGTCGAGGCCTTGTGGAACCCGAGGGTGTCGACGAGCGTCTCCGCTGCGGTGAGGAACTTCTCGAGGTAGGGCTCGAGCACGTCCTCCTGGCCGAAGCGGAAGATCGAGAAGGCGATCTCGCGCGAGGTCTCGTTGGGCGTGGCCGGGTCGACGATCGCGTCCCAGGCGGCCTGCTTGGCCTCGGGGGTCGGCTGCGACGCCCGGGCGGAGGCGGCCTGCTCCTGGCCCGAGATCGTCTTGTCGACCTCGAGCTCGGCGTCGATCTCGGCGTCGCCGAAGCGACCGGCCCGGGCGAGCGCGGTGATGATCACCCAACGCATGTCCTGGTCGATCACGAGGCCGTCGATGGTGAGGGACCCGTCCAGCAGCCCGATCAGGTCGTCGAGGTTGGCGTCGTGGTGCGCCGCTCCGGCGTACGACCGGGCGAACGTCAGCTGGTGGTCGCTGCCCGGCTCGGCCGCGAGCAGCAGCTCGCGGAGGCCGGACTCCCACGTGGCGCGCAGCTCGGCGCGGTGGTCCGGGGCGGAGTAGAAGTTGACCGCCAGCGCCGTCGACGACGGGATCCGGGTCACGGCCCACGCGTCGGACTCCTGGCCGATGTTGGCCAGCACCAGGTCCGTCCAGTCACGGGTGCGCATCTCGCCGTCGCGGGTCATGTCCCAGGCGGCGCCCCAGACGAGGGCGCGCGGCAGCGAGTCCTCGAACGCGGAGAGCGAGGAGATCGCCGTGGCCAGCGACCGCTCGTCGAGGCGGATCTTCGCGTACGCGTGGTCCTCGTCGTTGAGCAGCAGCAGGGCCGGCTGCTTCACGCCGACCAGCTCGGGAACGTCGGTGCTGGCTCCCTCGACGTCGATCTCGACGTAGTCACGTCGGACCAGGCGGCCGTCGCCGGTCTCGTCGTACAGGCCGATGCCGAGGCGGTGGCGACGCAGCGTCGGCCGGTCCTCGTGGGCGGTCTGGGTCACCGCGAACGACGCGTAGCCGCCGTCGTCGTCCAGCGTGAAGGCCGGCGCGAGGGTGTTGACGCCCGCGGTCTGGAGCCACTCCTGGGCCCAGCCCTCGAGCTCGCGGCCCGAGGACTTCTCGAGGGTCGCGAGGAGGTCCTTGAACTCGGGGTTCCCGTACTCCCACTCCTTGAAGTAGGCGCGCAGGCCCTCGAGGAACGGGTCGATGCCCACCCACGCGACGAGCTGCTTGAGCACCGAGGCGCCCTTGGCGTAGGTGATCATGTCGAAGTTGACCTCGACCGCGTGCAGGTCGACGTTGTCGGCCGCGATCGGGTGGGTCGAGGGCAGCTGGTCGGCGCGGTAGCCGGTCTGCTTGCGGGCATTGGCGAAGCCGGTCCACGCGTCGTCGAACTCGGTGGCATTCGCCTCGCACCAGTAGCAGGCCCACTCGGCGAAGGACTCGTTGAGCCAGAGGTCGTCCCACCACTTCATGGTGACGAGGTCGCCGAACCACATGTGCGCCATCTCGTGGGTGATCACCGAGGCGCGGAACTCGAAGAAGGAGCGCGACTGGCGGCTGCGGGGGAGGTACTCGTCGCGCAGTGTCACGCAGCCGGCGTTCTCCATCGCGCCGGCGTTGTACTCCGGGACGTAGAGCTGGTCGTACTTCCCGAAGGGGTAGGGGTAGTCGAACTGCTCCTCGAACCACGCGAAGCTCTGCTTGGTGAGCGTGACCAGCTCGGCCGTGTCCAGGTGCTCCTTGAGCGACTGGCGGCAGTAGTGGCCGAGCGGGATCGTGCCGAACTTGCCCTCGTACGTGTCGAACTCGCCGTGGTACTCACCGGCGACGATCGCGGTGATGTACGTCGACATCCGCTTCGTGGTCGGGAACCGCCACACCGAGGCGCCGTCGGCCGCTTCCGCCGGCTCGGGCGTCGCCGCGTTGGAGACGACCACCCAGTGGGAGGGGGCGGTCACGTTGAAGGTGAAGACCGCCTTGAGGTCGGGCTGCTCGAACGTCGTGAACACCCGCCTCGCATCGGGCACCTCGAACTGGCTGTAGAGGTAGACGCGGTCGTCGGCGGGGTCGACGAAGCGGTGCAGGCCCTCACCGGTGTTGGAGTACGCGCAGTCGGCGACCACGACGAGCGTGTTGGTCGCCTCGAGGTCGTCGAGCGCGATGCGGCTGTCGGCGTACGCCGTCGCGGGGTCGAGCGACCGTCCGTTGAGCGTGATCTCCCGGACGTGCGGCGCGACCAGGTCGGCGAAGGTGCTCGACCCGGGCTCGCGGCAGGTGAACTCGAGGGTGGTGACGGAGCCGAACGTGCCCTGGTCGGGACGGGTCGCGCTCATCAGGTCCAGGTCGACGGTGTACGACGTGACGTCCAGGAGGGAGGCGCGGGTGGCGGCCTCGTCCCGGGTGAGGTTGGTTCCAGGCATGAGCGGCATCCTGCCACCGCTCCGGTGGCCTCGCCCACACCGGTGCGTGCGGTCCGGGCGGTGAGGGCAGCGTGGAATAGCCGGTCTGGACCAGTGGTTGTCGCAAGGTATGGCTACTGCTGACTTCTGGTTCGACCCGCTCTGCCCGTTCGCCTGGATCACCTCGCGCTGGATCCGCGAGGTCGAGCAGGTCCGCGACATCGACGTGCAGTGGCACGTGATGTCGCTGGCCTACCTCAACAAGGACAAGGACATCCCCGACGGCTACCGCGAGATGCTGGCGGGCACGGAGAAGCCCGTCCGCGTGGCGATCAAGATCGCCGAGGACTACGACAACGCCAGGCTCGGCGAGTGGTACACCGCGATCGGCACCCGCCGCCACAACAACGGCGAGGAGCTGACCCGCGAGACCGTCGCCGCGTCGCTGGCAGACGTCGGCCTGCCGGCCGACCTCATCGAGGCCTGGGACGACGCGTCGCTCGACGACGCCGTTGCCAAGAGCCACCACGAGGGCATGGACGCCGTCGGTGACGACGTCGGCACGCCGACCATCCACATCAACGGGTCGGCCTTCTTCGGCCCCGTGATGTCGAAGATCCCGCGCGGCGAGGACGCCGGCGAGATCTGGGACGGTGCGGTCGCCCTGGCGAAGTTCCCCTACTTCTACGAGCTGAAGCGCTCCCGCACGGGCGACCTCGACTTCACCTGAGAGGTCGGGTGAGGCCCGGCGCGACCCGCGGAGATCGGGTCGCGCCCGGTCACTAGGCTCATCTCCATGACTCATGTCCTGTCCGCCGTCGCCTGGCCGTACGCCAACGGCCCGCGCCACATCGGCCACGTGGCCGGTTTCGGTGTGCCCTCCGACGTGTTCAGCCGCTACATGCGGATGGCGGGCCACGACGTGCTGATGGTCTCCGGCACCGACGAGCACGGCACCCCGATCCTCGTCACGGCCGACCAGCAGGGCGTGAGCGCCAAGGACCTCGCCGACAAGAACAACGCGATCATCGTCAACGACCTCGCGGACCTCGGCCTGTCCTACGACCTCTTCACCCGCACCACGACGGGCAACCACTACGGCGTGGTGCAGGAGATGTTCCGGACCGTGCTGGCCAACGGCTACATGGTCGAGCAGACGACCCAGGCGGCCATCAGCCCCTCCACGGGACGCACGCTGCCCGACCGCTACATCGAGGGCACCTGCCCGATCTGCGGCTACGGCGACGCGCGGGGCGACCAGTGCGACAACTGTGGCAACCAGCTCGACGCCACCGACCTGATCAACCCCAGGTCGAAGATCAACGGCGAGACGCCGAGCTTCGTCGACACCCAGCACTTCCTGCTCGACCTGCCGGCGCTGGCCGACGCGCTGGGGGAGTGGCTCGACGAGCGCGAGGCGAGCGGCACGTGGCGGCCCAACGTCATCAAGTTCAGCCAGAACATCCTCAAGGAGATCCGCCCGCGCGCGATGACCCGCGACATCGACTGGGGCATCCCGGTCCCCGGCTGGGAGGACCAGCCGACCAAGCGGCTCTACGTCTGGTTCGACGCCGTCATCGGCTACCTCTCGGCCTCCATCGAGTGGGCCCGCCGCTCCGCCGACAAGGATGGGGGGAGCCCCGATGCGTGGCGCGCGTGGTGGAACGACCCCGACGCCCTGTCGTACTACTTCATGGGCAAGGACAACATCGTCTTCCACTCCCAGATCTGGCCGGCGGAGCTGCTCGCGTACAACGGGCAGGGCTCGCGCGGCCGGCGAGCCCGGGGCGTACGGACTGCTCAACCTGCCCACCGAGGTGGTCTCCTCGGAGTACCTCACGATGGGCGACCAGCAGTTCTCCACCTCGCGCGGTCACGTGCTCTACGTCGGCGACTTCCTCGCCCGCTACGGCCCCGACCCGCTGCGCTACTTCATCTGCGCGGCCGGTCCGGAGACGTCCGACGCCGCCTTCACCTGGGCCGACTTCGTCACCCGCAACAACTCCGAGCTCGTGGCCGGCTGGGGCAACCTGGTCAACCGCACCGCGACGATGGTCGCGAAGAGCTTCGGCGAGGTCCCGCCCTGCGGCGAGCTCGAGGAGGTCGACGAGGCGGTGCTGGCCGCCGTACGCACCGGGTTCGAGACGGTCGGCGGGCTGCTGGGCCACCACCGGCTGCGGGCCGCGACCGCCGAGGCGATGCGCATCGTCGGCGACGTCAACAAGTACCTCACGGTGACCGAGCCCTACAAGATGAAGGACGAGTCGCAGCGCGAGCGCCTCGCGACCGTGCTGCACGTCGCCGTGCAGTGCGTGAGCGACTGCAACACGCTGCTCGCGCCCTTCCTCCCGCACGCCGCCAACAAGGTGCACCTGGTCCTCGGTGGGGAGGGCGAGTTCGTGCCGATGCCGCGCATCGAGCAGGTCGACGAGCTCGACCCCGACAACGGCGCCGGGCTGCTGTCCTACCCGGTCATCACGGGTGACTACACCGGCACGCCGCGGTGGGAGTCGCGGCCGGTGACGGTCGGGGCGAAGGTCGAGAAGCCGACGCCGGTCTTCACCAAGCTCGACCCCTCGGTGGTCGACGAGGAGCTGGCCCGCGTCAGCGGCTGAGGCGCGTACGCCGCTGGCTAGGGTGGTCGCCATGCCTGCCGAGATGTACCTGCCCCACTTCGTGGTGAAGCAGAAGCTCACCATGATGATCAACCGCTACGAGGTCTCCGAGTCCGATGCGGCCGGCAACCCGACCCGGCTGATGGCGCTGGCCGAGCAGAAGCGGATGGCGTTCAAGGAGCAGGTCACCTTCTACTCCGACGCCTCGAAGACCCGCGCGGTCTTCGGCTTCAAGGCCCGCCGCAAGCTCGACCTCAACGCCGGCTACGACATCACCGACGAGAGCGGCGGACCGCTCGGCTTCTTCCGCAAGGACTTCGGCGCCTCGCTGCTGCGCTCGACCTTCCACATCGAGGGCCCCGGCTACGCCGGCACCGGGCGCGAGCGCAACCAGGTGGTGGGCCTGCTGCGCCGCTTCACCGAGCTCGACTTCATCCCGATCCACTTCGACTTCGTCGACGCCGAGGGCAACGCGCTCTTCTCGGTCGAGCGCAAGATGTCGATCGGCGACCGCTACCGGGTGGCCGTGCCGGACGAGCGTGTCGACTTCCGGGTCGCTGCCGCGGTCGCGGTCGGCCTCGACGCACTGATGTCGCGCTGAGGCGTGCCGTGATGTACCCCGAGGTGCGGGCCGAGGTCGCGGCCGACGCCGGCCCTGACATCACGGCGCCGGGCTTCGACATCGCCGGCTACCGCGAGGAGGTCCGCCTGGCCAACCTGCGCCAGCCGCGGGAGGACGTCGCGTCGGTCACCGACCTCGACGCGGACGGCGTCCGGTGCCGGCTCTACAGGCCCGCGGACGCGCTGCCCGGACTGGTCGTGCACGCCCACGGCGGGGGCTTCGTCCTCAACGACATCGACGTCCACGACGGCATCTGCCGGCGGATGGCCAACCGGGGACGGCGCGCGGTGCTGAGCGTCGACTACCGCCGCCCGCCCGAGGCGAGGTTCCCGGCCGCGCCCGACGACCTCGACGCGGTGGTCGGCTGGCTGCGCCGCGAGGGCGCCAACCCCGACCTGGCCGGTCCGTACGCCGCCCATGGCGACTCCGCCGGAGCCAACCTCGCGCTCGTGGCGGCGCTCCGTAACCCGGGGTTCTTCGCCGTGGTCGCGCTCGTCTACCCTTCCTCGACCCGCGCGGCGCCTTCCCGTCCTGGCAGCAGGCTGCCGACACGGGCTTCGACCCGGCCGAGGCCCACTGGTACTGGGAGCAGTACGCCCGCACCGAGGCCGACTTCGACGACCCCGACCTCGCCCCGCTCCTCTCCGACCGGCTGCACACCCTGCCGCCGACCTTTGTCGCCACTGCGGAGCACGACCCGCTGCGCGACGAGGGCGAGGAGCTCGCCCGCCTGCTCGCCGAGGCCGGCGTCGAGACCGTCGGCGTCCGCTGCCTCGGCCAGGTGCACGGCTTCTGGCGCCACGACCACCTCACCGCCTCCGAGCCGCTCGTCCGCCAGGTGGCGGGCTTCCTCGACCAGCACCTGACGACCGCCTGAGCCGTGACTCCCGCGATCACCGTCCACTTCCATCCGGGCTGGGGCTTCGGTGCAGGAACCGTGAACGGGCGCTGGCCTCGACGGGCGTGTACCGCACCCAGTGGGAGACCGGTACGTCCAACGGCGGTCTCACCGCTCGTCCGGGCGGGGATCGCTGGCGGTGGGAGAGCCGGATCTTCGAAGGTCGCTACGACTCAGCCGCCGCATCGGACCGGCCGGTGCACGGCGCCTGAAACCGACGCGACGACCCGTACGGCGCCTCGGCGCGCTTCGGTTCTGCGTACTCCGGCTGGTGCCGGACGTCACTGCCCGCGCAGTGGACAGCACGACCCTCAGGCCTTGAAGTGGCTGTGGCACTGTCTGGCGAGGTTCGGGCGGCAGGACGTGGACGCCTAGGAAGCCAGGGTGAAGCTGCTGGCGAGGCGGAGCTCGTAGGGCGAGTAGTCGATCCCGCCGGTGGGGCCGCCGGGTAGCGGTGGGGCGGTGGACCGAAGGATGCGCAGGTGCTCCGTCACTCCGTGGACCTCGTGTCGTGCGTCCGGGGGGAGGTCGGGGACCCACGAGGTCCAGCCCGGGCTCTCCTTGACGTAGTTGCAGCGTTCGCAGAGTCCTTGGCCGTTGACGGCCGTCGTTCGGCCGTGCTCCTTCGCCGGCTGGATGTGGTCGTGGTGCCGGATCAGGGCATTGCACCCCGGGGTGCGGCAGACGCCGCCGTCGCGGAGGTCGAGGAACTCGGCCAGGAGCCCGTCGAAGCGACGGCTGGCTGATTCCATCGCGACGAGGCCTCGGTCGGACGGGGTGACGAACAACCGACGCAGGGTGGCCTTCGCGGCGGCGCTGGCGCGGCGGACCAGGTCGATGCACAACGCGGCGGGGAGGTAGCCAGCGCCTGGGACCAAGCCGGGTTCGGTGCCGTCGCCGAGCAGCGACTCGACGCCGATGACGAGATTGATCCGCACAGCAGGTGCGTCGGCGCCGAGGTCGTGGCCGGTGATCCGCGCGGCGAGGGTGTCGGCGCGAACCTGGCCGCTGGTGCGGGGGTCCCCGTCGGCGCGGGCCTTGGCGGCAGCGTCGTCGAGGGCGGCGCGGACCGCGGCCAGGACCTCGAGGGGCAGCGTGGCGGTGAGCTGGCCGGTGCCGTCGTCGAGGCGGCGGCTGGTGACGCGCCGGTCGGCTCGGGCGCGGCGGTGACGGCGGGCCTCGGCATCGGCCGCGGTCGTGAGGCAGGAGCGGCGGACGGCCTCGCGCAGCCGGACGTCCCCGAGCCCGACCAGCCGCGGTGCGATGTCGCCGTCGACGAGGCGGCGCTGCTCGGGCGTCACGTGCGCGACCTCGCGAGCGATCGTGAATGCCCGGTCCTCGGTCAGCTCGCCGCGACCCAGCGCGGTCAGGGTCTGCGGAAGGTCATCGCGAAGCCGGCGCGACAGCAGCACTCGCTGCTCCCCGGTGTGCGGGCTGGCGAGCGTCGCTAGGGCGACCTCGGCACCGACCGACAGCGCGCGTGACGTCCCACGCCGGCCAGTGCCGGGGACGTCCTCGCTGTCCGCGGCGTCTGCGAAGGTGGCCGCCACCGTGACTTGGGCTGCCGCTGCAGCCGCCTTGATCCTCTGGAGGGCCTCGAGCTGGTCGAGGTGCTCGCTCGGCAGCTCGGCCGGTGTCAGCCCGGCCAGCAGGTCGGCCAGTGCGTGGAGCTCAGCGGCGGGCCACGTGCTGCTGGTCGGCTGCTGTTCCATCTGCTTGCCTCTTTCCTGAGTAGAACGTATGTTCGATTATGCCACGAGTGCGTGCGTCCGTCAACATCTCGGGGATGTCTCAGGACGAGTGCTGCATGACGCTCAGGGCGAGGTCGACGTCGTTCGCGGACATCCGGTCGGCGTCTGCCTCGATCGCCCGGCGTACGTCCTCGGCAGAGGCGGCATCGTTGGCGTGGACCTCGAGGCCGAGACCGTGGAGGCGTCGGCGGTCCAGCGCGTGGGCAGCGCCACCGTGGCGATCACGCCGTCGAGGAAGTCCGCGCCGTAGAGCTCGAGCTCGAAGCCGAGGTCGTCGAGGTCGAGCACGTCCGCCAGCGTCGGGACGCGTTCCCCTGCGTGGTCGGGTGAGAACCAGCTGCCCGCATCGAGCCCTGCGATCGTGGCGCCGTCGGTCTCGAAGACCGCGCCCGTCCCGTCGGTCGTCCGGTCGATGGTCGAGTCGTGGATGACCACCAGCTGCCCGTCGGACGAGGCCTGAACGTCGAACTCGATCGCGTCCGCCCCGGCCTCGATGGCCCGGAGGAACGCCGACATGGTGTTCTCGGGCGCGACCGCGGACGCACCTCGGTGAGCGACGATCACCATGCCGCCACTCCAGCACATGTCGGTGCGCGATCGTCTGTCCCCTCTGGAACACTTTCCCCATGCGCGTTCACCTGGGCTCCGACCACGCTGGACTCGAGCTGAAGGACCACCTCCTCCACTGGCTCGTCGACCACGGCTACGAGGCGGTCGACCACGGCCCGTTCGTCTACGACGCCGTCGACGACTACCCCGTCTTCTGCCTGCGCGCCGGTGAGGCCGTCGCCGCCGAGAGGGCCGACGGCCTCGACTCGCTCGGCGTCGTCATCGGCGGCTCGGGCAACGGCGAGCAGATCGCGGCCAACAAGGTGACCGGCGTCCGCTGCGCGCTGGCGTGGTCGGAGGAGACGGCGTCCCTCGCCCGCGAGCACAACGACGCCAACGTGGTCTCGGTCGGCGGCCGGATGCACTCGGTGGACGACATGACGCGCTTCGTGGAGGTCTTCCTCACCACACCGTTCTCCGGCGACGAGCGCCACGTCCGGCGCATCGGCCAGCTCTCCGTGTACGACGAGACCCGGGAGCTCCCCCCGCTGCCGGAGTCGGCCCTGCGCGGCCCGGACGCGACGACCGTCGCGGATGCCTGAGGGCCATACCCTCCGCCGACTCGCCGACGACCTGGTCGCGGCGTTCGCCGGGCGGGCCGTCCGCGTCTCCTCACCGCAGGGACGCTTCGCCGCCGAGGCGGCCGAGCTCGACGGCACGACCCTCCTCGGCGCCGACTCGGCCGGCAAGCACCTCTTCGTCGAGCTCGACCACGAGCGCTTCGTCCACGTCCACCTCGGCCTGATCGGGTCGTTCGACGTGCACGCATCGGTGGACCGGGTCGAGGCCCCGCGGGGCGCCGTACGCCTCCGGCTGGTCGCTGCTGACCACCTCGGGACGGCGTACGCCGACCTGCGCGGCGCGATCCTGTGCGACCTGGTCGGCCCGGTCCGACGGGACGAGATCCTGGCGCGGCTCGGCCCCGACCCGCTGCGGAGCGACGCCGACCCCGACCTGGCGTGGCGCCGGATCTCGCGCAGCCCCCGGGCGATCGGCGACCTGCTGATGGACCAGAAGGTGCTGGCCGGGGTCGGCAACGTCTACCGCGCCGAGGTGCTCTTCCGGCACCGCATCCATCCGCTGCGACCCGGCACCACGTTGCGCGTGGGCCAGTGGCGCGCGATGTGGGCGGATCTGGTCGAGCTCATGTCGGAGGGCGTCCGCACCGGTCGCATCGACACGGTCCGGCCCGAGCACCTGCCCGAGGCGATGGGGCGGGCGCCGCGGGCCGACGACCACGGCGGCGAGGTCTACGTCTACCGCCGCACGTCGATGCCGTGCCACGTCTGCGGGGCGACGGTCCGGACCGGTCAGCTGGTCGGACGCAACATCTTCTGGTGTCCGCGATGTCAGCCCACATTCCGTTCCCGCGCCGTACAGTCTGCGACCAGGAAGCCTGGCGCATCGGGAGGAGCTCGGGCATGACTGCTCCTTGGCTCGAGGCGGGCCTCAACCGGGTCGTGCCGCGCGGGTCTCGGATCCTCGCGGCACTGGTCGTGGCCACGGTCGCGATCGGCGGGGCCATCTGGTACTTCCCGGACTACGCGCCGCTGGTGACCCTGCTGGTCCCGCTCGTGCTCTCGAGCCTGGTGCTCGGTCCACGTCAGCTGCCGTGGTTCGTCGTGTTCGTTCTCCTGGTGCTGGCTGTGACCGCCCCGACCCAGGAGATCACCTTCCGCACCGGGGTGGTGGTCGTCATCATCTTCGGCCTCGGCTTCATCACGCTGTTGTCGTCCTTTCGGCGCTCCCGCCTCGGCGTGGCCGGCATCCAGGGCGAGCAGATGTTCATCGACCTGCGCGACCGCATCCTGCGCCAGGGCGGCATCCCCGCGCTCCCCGACGAGTGGTACGCCGACGCCGAGCTCCGCTCCGCGGGCGGCACCCCGTTCGCGGGCGACTTCGTCGTCGCCTCACGCGTCGGACAGCGCCTCGACGTCGCCGTCGTCGACGTCTCGGGCAAGGGCCAGGGTGCCGGCACCCGGGCCCTGCTGCTCTCCGGGGCGATCGGCGGGCTGCTGAGCGCGCTGCCCCCGAGCGAGTTCCTCGCCGGCGCCAACACCTTCCTGCTCCAGCAGGACTGGGACGAGGGCTTCGCCACTGCCATCCACCTGTCCCTCGACCTCAGCACCGGCCGCTACGACCTGCGCAGCGCCGGGCACCCGCCCGCCGCCGTACGCCACGCGGGCTCGGGGAGGTGGGAGGTCGTCGAGACCGAGGGTCCGATCCTCGGCCTCATCGACGGCGCCGCCTTCGACGCCATCACGGGCGTGATGCGGAAGGGCGACGCCCTGCTGCTCTACACCGACGGCATGGTCGAGACCCGCACCCGTGACATCGCCTCCGGGATCGACAAGATGCTCGGGCAGGCCGAGCGCCTCCTCCGCGGCGAGTTCGAGGGCGGGGCGACCCGGCTGATCGACTCGCTCGGCTCGCGCAACGACGACCGCGCGCTGCTCCTGGTCCACCGACGCTGAACGCCGACGCCGAACAACGTGCGCACCTGTGGCACCATGACTCCCGCACAGGCGTCGTACGACCTCGTACGAGCAGCGCCGGTGACGCGCGGATGTAGCTCAATGGTAGAGCCCCAGTCTTCCAAACTGGCTACGCGGGTTCGATTCCCGTCATCCGCTCCAAACAGGCCTCCGGGTCGCCCGAACGGGCACTCGTCGGCCCGTTTGACGGGGCGTAGCGTAGTGGCTAGCGCGCCTGCTTTGGGAGCAGGAGACCGCAGGTTCGAGTCCTGTCGCCCCGACCCCGAGACCGTGATTCGGCCTGCGCCCGCGCCGCCGATAGACTCGTGTGGTTTGCGGCGCTCCTTCCCCCCGACGCGCGCGCGAGCACACCCATGACGCAGCACCACTCATAACCGATGCATCAGGAGACATTTGTGAAGAGCGCCGTCGAGAACTTGAGCCCCACCCGGGCCAAGCTGACCGTCGAGGTGCCCTTCGAGGAGCTCAAGCCGAGCCTCGACGCGGCGTACCAGAAGATCGCGAAGCAGATCAACGTCCCGGGGTTCCGCCGGGGCAAGGTCCCGCCGGCGGTCATCGACCGCCAGGTCGGTCGCGGACCGGTCCTCGACGAGGCCATCAACGCCGTCGTCCCGCAGCAGTACATGGCCGCGCTGCAGGAGCACGACCTCGAGCCGCTGGCCCAGCCCGACATCGAGGTGACGAAGTTCGAGGACAACGAGTCCCTCGAGTTCACCGCCGAGGTCGACATCAAGCCTGACTTCGAGCTGCCCTCCTACGACGGCCTCGAGGCCAGCGTCGAGGACATCGAGATCAGCGACTCCGACGTCGACGAGCAGGTCGAGGCGCTCCGTGAGCGCTTCGGCACCCTCGTCCCGGTCGAGCGCGCTGCCGCCGACGGCGACTTCGTGACCATCGACCTGCTCGCGGCCGCCGACGGCGAGGCCGTCGAGGGCGGCGAGGTCACCGGCATGTCCTACCAGGTCGGCCGCGGCGGGATGATCGACGGCCTCGACGAGGCCCTGGCCGGCCTGTCCGCCGGCGAGGACGCCACCTTCGACTCCGAGCTCGTGGGCGGCGACCTGGTCGGCCAGGCCGTGCAGGTCACCGTCAAGGTCACCGCCGTGCAGGAGCAGCAGCTCCCCGAGTACGACGACGAGTTCGCGCAGCTCGCCTCCGAGTTCGACACCGCGGAGGAGCTCACCACCGACGTGCGCGAGCGCCTCGGTCGCGGCAAGCGCCTCGAGCAGGCCGCCGCCGCGCGCGACGCGGTCCTCGAGGCCCTCCTCGAGAAGGTCGAGATCCCGCTGCCCGAGGTGATGGTGACCGACGAGCTCAACGCCCGTCGCCAGAACGTCGAGCAGCAGCTCGGCCTCGCCGGCATCACCATGGAGAAGTACCTCGAGGACGAGGGCCAGACCGCCGAGGAGTTCGAGGCCGACCTCGAGCGTCGCGTCCGCGACGCCGTCGCCGCGCAGTTCATCCTCGACAAGATCGCCAAGAAGGAGGAGTACGGCATCGACCAGGCCGAGCTCTCCGAGCACCTGGTGCGGCGTGCCCAGCAGTCCGGCCAGGACCCGCAGGAGTTCGCCAACCACATGTTCGAGCACAACCACATCCCCGAGCTCGTGCAGGAGATCCTGCGCGGCAAGGCGCTCGCGACGATCGTGGAGTCCTCGACCGTCACCGACGCCTCGGGCAACGTGGTCGAGCTGAAGAACCTGCGTCCCGACGGCACCATCGGTGAGCCTGTCGAGGCCGCCGACGAGGCGGCTGTCGAGTCGACCGACGAGGACGCCGAGAAGGCCTGACCTCCTCGCTCCACCGGCCCCTGACGACCGGCGTCCACCCTCGGGTGGGCGCCGGTCGTCGCCGTGTCGCGGCCGCTCAGGCCGGGTCGGTGCGCGCCAGCACGTCGAGCGCGTAGCGCGCGATGCGCGAGCGCTGCAGTGACCAGTGGTCCATCGCGGCGCGGCGCTCGTCCGTGAGCTCCCCGGCGGCGGCCAGCTGCTCCGCCTCGGCCACCAGCTCCAGCGGCAGGCTGGGCAGGCCGTTGAACAGCATCAGGCTGACTGCGTGGCCACGCCTCAGCACGGCGTCCGGCACGTCGAGGCCCTCGGTCGCCAGCCCGTCGGCGTACGCGGTCAGGCAGGCGTCGGCGAGCTCGGGCAGGTCGTCCGCGTCGCGCCGGCCGATCTGGATGTCGCCGACCAGGAGCTGGGAGAGGTCGAAGCCGACCGGCTGTGGTCGCCAGAAGCCGTAGTCGATGAGCGTGAATCCGGTGCCGGACGGGCGACGCAGCAGGTTGTTGGGGCAGGCGTCGCCGTGCGAGGCACGGTGCGGCAGCGCCGCGAACTCCTCGGCGAGGGGGTCGAGGTGGTTGGCCACCGCCGTCAGCTCGGCGCGCATCGGGCCGAAGTGCGGTGCGACCAGCTCGTGTCGCCAGGTCGCGTCGTCGAAGAGTCCCGGCAGCACGGTGTGGGCGATCCGCCCCTGGACGAAGTACTGGATGTGCCAGGGCAGCGGATCGATCGCCGCCAGCTCGGCGACCCGTGGGCTGCCGGTGAGGCGCCCGAGCAGGCCGGCCGCCTCGACGTACGTCTCCCGGCCCCACGGGTCCGGTCGGTGCTCGACCGCCTCCAGCCACAGCACGGCGGTCTCGTCGGGACGGTCGTCGATGTGCAACGCCCGCGGCACCGCGAGTCCGTCGGGCAACCGGTCGGCCAGGTCGGAGCCGTAGAGGAGGACCTCCGCCCGCCACGGGACGGCTGCGGCCGCCCACTCGCCGACCTCCGGTGGCACGAAGGCGAACGCGGGGGAGTGGCGCCAGTGGTGCACGCGCTTGACGAAGAACGTGAAGTCGCGCGGCCCGTCGCCGGCATCCGCTCGCCCCCGGACCCAGGTGCGCGCGCCGGTGAGGATGGACGGGATGTCGTAGGCGACGATCTCCGCGACGGAGTCGAGCAGCTCGACCGACGGCACCTCCCACAGGTCGGCCACCATCGCCGCGAGCGCGGCGTCGTCGACGTCGTCGGCACCGAGGAGGGCACGGTCGTGGACGCCTGCGCCCGAGGGAGTGAAAGTTGCTTTCATGGTAAGAAAAGGTAAGTTGCTTTCATGACTGACGTCAAGGGCAGACTTCCCGCCGTCGAGCCGCACCTGCCGATGCTGATGGGACTGGTGTTCGCCCAGCTGCGCGACCGGCTCGCCGACGAGGCACCGGAGCTGAGGACCTCGCAGCTGCGGGTGCTGGAGTGGCTGCCGCCGGAGGGGCTGACGATCACCGAGCTCGCCGGTCTGTGCCGAGATGACCACGCAGGGGTGCGGGCAGTTCGTGCGACAGCTCGCCGGGCTCGGCATGGTCGAGGTGGCGGTCGCCGACCACGACGCCCGCGCCAGGCGCGTACGCATCACCCGTCGCGGGCTCGACGCCGTGGCTCGGGCGAGGCGCGTGCTGGACGCCTGCGACGAGGAGTGGGCCGACCGGGTCGGGGCCGAGCGCTACGGCGTGTTCCGCGAGGTGCTGGCCGAGGTCGCGCTCGGCTGAATCCGCTGTGGGCGAACAGGGCGGGTTGTCGCGTGGAACTGTCCGACCTTCCGGCTAATGTCGCCAGCGTGAACCAGAACTCCAACCCAGTCCTCTCGCCCGAGATGAACGGCGCCGGTGGGATGTATGGCCTCGACGACCACATCTACCAGCGGCTCCTCCGCGAGCGCATCGTCTTCCTCGGCTCCGAGGTGCGCGACCAGAACGCCAACGCGATCTGCGCCCAGCTCCTGCTGCTGTCCGCGGAGGACCCGGAGGCCGACATCTTCCTCCACATCAACAGCCCCGGCGGCTCCGTCGACGCCGGCATGGCGATCTACGACACGATGAACTACATCCCCAACGACGTGGCCACGGTCGGCATGGGCCTGGCCGCCTCGATGGGTCAGTTCCTGCTCTGCGCCGGCACCAAGGGCAAGCGCTACGCCCTGCCCCACGCGCGCATCATGATGCACCAGCCCTCCTCGGGCATGGGCGGTTCGGCCTCCGACATCAAGATCCAGGCCCAGCAGTCGCTCCACATCAAGAAGGTGCTGCTCGACCTGATCGCCGAGCACACCGGCCAGACCGTGGAGCAGGTCGTCGCCGACGCCGACCGCGACCGGTGGTTCACCGCCGAGCAGGCCGTCGAGTACGGCCTGGTCGACAAGGTCGTCACCAATGCCCGCGAGGCCGCCGACGAGGGTCGCCCGGCCCGCCAATCCAGTTCCACGCAGAAGGACTGAACATGAACTACTACATCCCCCAGTGGGAGGAGCGGACCTCCTACGGGTTCCGCCGCATCGACCCCTTCGCCAAGCTCTTCGAGGACCGCATCATCTACCTCGGCACCCCGATCAGCGATGACGTCGCCAACGCCGTCATCGCCCAGCTCATGTGCCTGGAGACGATGAACCCCGACAGCGACATCAGCATCTACATCAACAGCCCCGGTGGCTCGTTCACGGCGCTGACCGCGATCTACGACACGATGAACTTCATCAAGCCCGACGTGCAGACCGTGTGCATCGGCCAGGCGGCCTCCGCGGCCGCGATCCTGCTGGGTGCCGGCGCGAAGGGCAAGCGGATGGCGCTGCCCAACAGCCGCATCCTGATCCACCAGCCGTACACCGAGGGCACCTTCGGCCAGACCTCGGACATCGAGATCCAGGCCAACGAGATCCTCCGGATGCGCGAGCTCCTCGAGCGGATGATCGCCGACTCGAGCGGCAAGGACATCGAGCAGGTCAGCAAGGACATCGAGCGCGACAAGATCCTGACCGCCGCCCAGGCCGTGGAGTACGGCCTGATCGACGCGGTGATCGAGTCCCGCAAGGCCACTCCCGCGCTCGTCTGAGCCCGACCCGGCCGACGCAAAACATGACCCGCGACATCTCGTGTCCGGCCCCCGCCGGGGGCCGGCACGGGGTACCTTCGTCGGGCCCATTGCAAGACTGCACAGCGCAAGGTGTTGATTGCCGGGACCCTTTCCCGGCAAGACTGGAGGACACGACTCGTGGCACGTATCGGTGACGGCGGCGACCTGCTGAAGTGCAACTTCTGTGGCAAGAGCCAGAAGCAGGTCAAGAAGCTCATCGCGGGACCCAACGTCTACATCTGCGACGAGTGCATCGAGCTCTGCAACGAGATCATCGAGGAGGAGCTCGCCGAGGGCTCGGAGGTCAGCCTCGAGGAGCTGCCCAAGCCCAAGGAGATCTTCGAGTTCCTCAACTCCTACGTCATCGGCCAGGAGCACGCGAAGAAGTCGTTGGCCGTCGCTGTCTACAACCACTACAAGCGCGTCCAGGCCGGCCTCCAGCCGGTCAGCGGCAAGGCCAAGGACGACGTCGTCGAGGTCGCCAAGTCCAACATCCTCGTCATCGGCCCCACGGGCTGCGGCAAGACCTACCTCGCCCAGACCCTCGCCCGGATGCTCAACGTCCCCTTCGCGATCGCTGACGCCACCGCGCTGACCGAGGCCGGCTACGTCGGCGAGGACGTCGAGAACATCCTCCTCAAGCTGATCCAGGCCGCCGACTACGACGTCAAGAAGGCCGAGACCGGCATCATCTACATCGACGAGATCGACAAGGTGGCCCGCAAGTCGGAGAACCCCTCGATCACGCGCGACGTCTCCGGTGAGGGCGTCCAGCAGGCGCTGCTCAAGATGCTGGAGGGCACGACCGCGTCGGTGCCCCCGCAGGGCGGTCGCAAGCACCCGCACCAGGAGTTCATCCAGATCGACACCACCAACATCCTCTTCATCGTGGGTGGTGCCTTCGCCGGCCTCGAGCAGATCGTCGAGCAGCGCGTCGGCAAGAAGTCCCTCGGCTTCACCGCCGAGGTCCGCGGCGCCGCCGAGCGCAACGCCGACGACCTGCTCGCGCAGGTACGTCCCGAGGACCTCACCAAGTTCGGCCTCATCCCCGAGTTCATCGGGCGCCTGCCCCTCATCGCGAGCGTCAACAAGCTCGACCGCGAGGCGCTCGTGCAGATCCTCACCGAGCCCCGCAACGCGCTGGTCAAGCAGTACCAGAAGCTCTTCGACCTCGACGGCGTCGAGCTCGAGTTCACCGACGAGGCCATCGACTCGATCGCCGACGCCGCCCTCGAGCGCGGCACCGGGGCCCGCGGCCTGCGCGCGATCATCGAGGAGGTCCTCCTCTACGTGATGTACGACGTGCCGTCCCGCGGCGACGTGGCGAAGGTCATCGTGACCCGCGAGGTCGTCGAGGACGAGGTCGCCCCGACCTTCATCCTGCGCGAGTCCGAGGGCCGGAAGAAGAAGTCGGCCTGACGCCTGCCGCGTCCACCTGGCCCGTCGTGACCATGTCGGTCTAGTCATTTCGGACTATTCCGGATCATCGACGGTGATCAGGCGTCATGACCCGTCCACACTGACGTCTCGTCTGCATGTGGGAAGGGGACCCCGTGGGGGTTGATCCGAAGCGGCCGCTCGTCGGGTTCGCTCTCGTCGCCGTGCTCTGCGCCGTCCTGATGACGCTGTCGGTCGGCAAGGGCTGGAGCTTCGACTTCCTGCAGCCGGGCAAGCCCATCGCGTCGTCCGTGGGTGGTCACGTCGAGCGGGCGCCTGCCCCGCCGCTCGACGCGGCCGCACCCGTCGCGGTGGGCTTCCCGGTCCAGCTGAGCACCGCCCCGCTCGGGATCACCCCCGGCGCGCCCGAGAAGAAGAAGGCGGCGAAGGCCGCCGCCGCGTCCTCCCACGACTCGTCCGGGGGCGACACGCGCAGCAGCACCGTCCCCGAGCAGCAGGTCGAGGTGAAGGTCGAGACGACCGTCGACCCGAAGGCCGACCGCAGGGCCGAGAGGTCCGCCGCCCGCGCCGAGCGCAGGCTCGCCCGGCTCGAGGCGAAGGCGCAGCGTCAGGCCGAGCGCCTGGCGGCGAAGGCCCAGCGCGAGCTGCTGAAGGCCGAGCGTCGGGTCGAGAAGGCCGCGGTCAAGGCCCAGCGCCAGGCCGAGAAGGCCGCTGAGAAGGCCGCCCGCAACGCCGAGAAGGCTGCTGCGCGACGCCGCGAAGGACGCCGCGAAGGCGCCGCGCGACGCCGCGAAGGACGCCGCGAAGGCGGCCCGCGACGCCGCGAAGGCCGCGCGCAAGGGCTGAGCCCGCCGCCCCGAGCGGTGCGTGAGGCGGCTTCCTGGTCGCCGGAATGCCCCTCACACACCGCGCCCGCGCGAGTCGTACGAGGCGCGCCCGCGGGCGGTGGCTGAGGCGGTTTCGCGGTCGCCGGAATGCCCCTCATTCACCGCCCGGCGCGGCGCGTACGAACCACCGCTCGGGCGGTGCTCAGTCCTCGGTCGGGGCGAGCTCCGCGCTGACCCGCAGCTCGGTGGCGGACTCGTCCGCCACGAACTCGAGGTCACCGACGATCGTGCCGACCGCGCGCAGGTCGTCCTGCGCCTCGCGGGCGGCGTCGACGAGCGCTGCGGGGCCGGTGATGACCACGCGGGAGAGCGGGGCGCGCATCTTCGCCTTGGCCTGCGACTTGGCGCCCCGGATGCCGGTGAGCGCGGCGGCCACCGCGTCGAGCACGAGCGGCTGGGCGGCGGCTGCGGAGCCGAGGTCGGCGGCGGTCGGCCAGGCG
>CAVYGL010000013.1:0-38090 GCA_963767995.1 uncultured Actinomycetota bacterium | reverse complement strand
CGTTCGTAGGTAGGGGTGAGAGGCCGCCCAGCAGGGGCGGCCCACGACCGCTGGAGATGACCTGACATGCACTACCTCCTCACTGTCATCGGAGACACCGACGAACCCGATCGACGACTCCGCGCCCGGCGCGATCGACGCGTTCAACGACCGGCTCAAGGCCGAGGGCCGCTGGGTGTTCGCCGGTGGTCTCACCGCCCCCGAGCACGCGACCGTCACCGACAGCCGCGGCGGCGAGCCGGTGTTCACCGACGGTCCCTTCGTGGAGTCCAAGGAGTACCTCGCCGGCTTCTGGGTGCATCGAGGCCGACGACCTCGACGTGGCGCTCGAGCTGTCGGCCGGACGCGTCCCGGGCCTGCCACCGCAAGATCGAGGTCCGGCCCTTCGACGGCATCGCCTGAGCCCGAGCCGATGCCCGACGTCGACGAGGTCCTCGCCCGGGTCCACCGCGACGAGTGGGCCCGGGTCGTGGCCACCCTCGCCCGTCGGTTCGGCGACCTCGACATCGCCGAGGACGCGGCGGCCGAGGCCTTCGCGGCCGCGGTCGAGCGCTGGCCCGCCGACGGCGTACCCCCCAATCCCGGCGGCTGGCTGACCACCACCGCCGGCAACAAGGCGCTCGACCGCGTACGCCGTGAGGGCAAGCGCGACGACAAGCACAGGCAGGCCCTCATGATCGACGACACCGCACCGCCCGAGCCGCTCGGCGCCGATCGACGACGACCGGCTCCGGCTGCTCTTCACCTGCGCCCACCCCGCCCTCGCGATGGAGGCGCGGGTCGCGCTCACCCTGCGGATGGTCGGCGGCCTGACGGTCGCCGAGATCGCGCACGCCTTCCTCGTGCAGGAGACGACGATGGCGCAGCGGATCACCCGCGCCAAGGCCAAGATCAAGGCCGCCGGCATCCCCTACCGCGTGCCCGCCGCCGCCGACCTGCCGGCGCGCGTCGCGGGCGTGCTCACCGTGCTCTACCTCGTCTTCAACGAGGGCTACCTCGCGACCGGCGAGGACACCGACCCGGTGCGCGCCGACCTCACCGCCGAGGCGATCCGGCTCACCCGCCTGGTGCGCGAGCTGCTGCCCGACGACGGCGAGGTCGTCGGCCTGCTCGCGCTGATGCTGCTCACCGAGGCCCGGCGCACCGCCGCGGGTCTCCGCCGCCGGCGAGCTGGTGACCCTCGACCAGCAGGACCGCGGCGGCTGGGACGCCCGACCTGGTCGCCGAGGGCCACGCGCTCGTCCGCGAGCGGCTCGGCCTCCGGCCAGGCGCCCGGCCGCTACCAGGTGCTGGCCGCCATCAACGCCGTGCACACCGACGCGCGGGACGCCCGCGACACCGACTGGTCCCAGGTCGTCGCGCTCTACGACCAGCTCGTCCGGCTCGACCCCTCGCCCGTCGTCGTGCTCAACCGGGCGGTCGCGGTCGCCGAGCTCGACGGACCGCACGTCGCGCTCGCCCAGGTCGACGCGCCTCGCCGCGCCGCTCGACGGCTACCACGCGTTCCACGCCGTCCGGGCCGACCTGCTGCGCCGGCTCGGCCGCAGCCCGGAGGCGCGCGAGGCGTACGACCGGGCGATCGGGCTCGCCGGCAACACGCGCCGAGGCGGCGTACCTCACCCGACGGCGCGACGAGCTGGCGCGCTGAGCCCGGCTCACCGGGCGGCTGGGACAATCGAGCCGTGACCGCCCCCCGCCGACCCGGCCTGCTGACCGACCTCGGCGCGGCGGTCCTGGCCCTGGTGCTGGTCGGCATCGCCGGCGCGCTCGGGCTGTGGCAGTACGACGCGTGGCAGGCGCACCGCGACGCCGAGGCCCGCGACCTGACCGACATCGCCCCGGTGCCGCTGACCGACGTGATGGGCAGCGACGACCCGTTCCCCGGTCAGGACGTGGGCCGGCCGGTCGAGCTGTCGGGCACGTGGATCGACGGCGGCTTCTGGGTCGAGGACCGCGCGCTCGGCGACCGACCGGGCTACTGGGCCGTCGCGCCCCTGCAGGTCGGCGACGCCGCGCTGCTCGTCGTACGCGGCTGGGCACCCGAGCCCGACCCCGCGCTGCTCGCGGCGACCGGGGCGGCCGACGTCACCGGCTGGCTCCAGGCGCCCGAGGGCAGCATGGTCACCGACGACGACCCGAGCGACGACGTGTTCCCCGAGATCCGGGTCGCCGACGCCATCCAGCGCGTCGACGTCGACCTCTACTCCGCCTACGCCGTGAGCCAGCAGCCGGCCGAGGGGCTGGAGTCCGCGGAGCTCGAGGCGCTGCCGAGCCCGAGCCGGTTCACCGGCGTCCGCAACCTGCTCTACGCCGTCGAGTGGTGGATCTTCGGGGCGTTCGCGGCCTTCATCTGGTGGCGCTGGCGCCAGGACGCGACGGCCCCCGAGGTCGCCCCGCTCGAGCAACCGGTCGACGGATAAGTTGGCTGCCGTGTCCCGCAACCTCACCGCCTACCGCGTGATGGCCACGATCGTCGGCCTCCTGCTCGTGGTCCTGATCCTCGTCGGCGTCCCGCTCGCGAACTTCGACGGCTCGCCCATGTGGGGCGTCTTCGACAGCACCCCGGCGTGGGTCGCCACCGGCTCCGACGCCAACAACCTCGGCGAGCTGATCACGACGTACCTCGGCGTCGCGCACGGCTGGCTCTACATGATCTTCCTGCTCAGCGCCTTCCTGCTCTCGCGTCGCGCCGGCTGGGACCTGCCGTTCACGCTCGTCACCCTGGTGTGCGGCACGATCCCGCTGCTGTCCTTCTGGGCCGAGCACCGCGCGACCGCAGCGGGTGCGCGCCGAGCACCCCGAGCTGGTCTGAGTCCCGTGACCACCGCCTTCGTGCTCGGAGGCGGCGGCGTCCTCGGCGCGGTCGAGGTCGGCATGCTGCGCGCGCTCCTCGAGCGCGACATCGTCCCCGACCTCGTGCTCGGCACCAGCGTCGGCGCCCTCAACGGCGCGATGGTGGCGCGCCAGCCCGAGCTCGCGGTGGTGGAGCGCCTCACCGACCTGTGGGTCGCCACCGCGCGCAGCCGCGACGTGTACGGCGACCGCCCGCTGCGCACGGTCCGCCGGGCCGTGTCGACCGGCACGCACATCTACTCCTCCAGGCCGCTGCGGACGCGGCTCGAGGAGGAGTTCGGCGACACCCGGTTCGAGGACCTGCCGGTGCGGCTGGGCGTCTGCGCCGCGAGCATCGAGCGCGCCGCCGAGCACTGGTTCACCACCGGCCCGGTCGTGCCGGCGATCCTGGCCAGCGCGGCCGTGCCCGGGCTGCTCCCGCCGGCCGAGATCGACGGCGAGCACTTCCTCGACGGCGGCCTGGTGAACTCCGTCCCCGTCGGTCGCGCGGTCGAGCTCGGCGCCACCCGCATCTTCGTCCTCCAGGTCGGCCGGATCGACCGGCCGCTCACCCCGCCGAAGCGACCCTGGGAGGTCGCCCGGGTCAGCTTCGAGGTCGCGCGCCGCCACCGGTTCATGCGCGACATGGCCACCATCCCCGACGGCGTCGAGGCCCACGTCCTGCCGGCGGGCGGCACGTCGTCGCGCGACGACTCCCTGCTGGCCCACCGGGACTTCTCGAGCGTCCAGGCCCGCATCGACGCGACGTACGCCGCCTCCCGGGCCTACCTCGACGACGCGCTCGGCCGGTCGTGAACCACCCCGCCGTCTGGGCGCTGCGCCGGCTGGTCGTCGCACCGGCGGTGATCGCCCTGACCATCGGGCTGTGGGTGACCCTGCCGCTGTGGCTCCTCGGCGCCGCCGCCCTGTCGCCCGTGCTGCCGGGGCGGTGGCGGGCGCTGCGGCTGCTGTGGGTCGTGGTCGTCTACCTGACCTTCGAGACGCTGCTGCTCGCCGTGATGCTCGGCCTGTGGCTGGCCAGCGGGTTCGGCTGGCGGATCCGCTCGCCGTACTTCGCCGGCATCCACTACGACCTGGTGCAGGGCACGCTGCTGGTCTTCTTCCGCGAGGCGCGGCGCGTCCTGGCGCTGCGGATCCGCACCGACGGCCCGCACCCGCCGCGGGTGCCCGCGGGGCCGGTGCTGGTGATGTGCCGCCACGCGGGGCCGGGCGACTCGTTCATCCTGATGTACGCCCTGCTGCACTGGTACGCCCGCGAGCCGCGCGTCGTGCTGAAGAACACCCTCGCGTGGGACCCGGCGATCGACGTGGTGCTGCGGCGCATCCCGGCCCGCTTCATCTCGCCCAACCCGGAGGCCGGGGAGGACCTCGAGTCGCAGATCGCGCACCTGGCGACCGGGCTCGACGACAACGACGCCTTCGTGATCTTCCCCGAGGGCGGCAACTTCACGGCCGCGCGCCGGGAGAAGGCCATCGCGCGGCTGCGCAAGCTCGGCCTCGAGCGGATGGCGGTGCGCGCCGAGGACATGACCCACGTGCTGGCGCCGCGCCCCGGCGGCGTACTGGCCGCGCTCGACGCCGCGCCCGACGCCGACGTGCTGATGGTCGCGCACACCGGGCTCGACCACCTGGTGACGGTGAGCGACCTGTGGCGCGAGCTGCCGATGGACAAGCAGATCACCATGCGCTGGTGGCAGGTCTCCCGCGACGAGATCCCCGAGGGCCGCGACGAGCGGATCGAGTGGCTCTACGGCTGGTGGGAGCGGGTCGACGCGTGGGTGGAGGAGAACCGCGCCGACGCCCCGAGCGGTGCGTGAGGGGGATTCTGCGACCGTCGAAAACCCCTGGGACACCGCTCACCGGCGTGCCGACCCCCGACACGCCAACGGGCGGTGTGTGAGGAGGAAACTCGGGATCCGAATTCCTCCTCACACACCGCCCGAGGCGACGTGGAGCTGGGGACTACTTCTTCTTCGGGACGTCCTCGATGTCGATGACCTCGGCGGGCTCGTCGGGGGTGGTCGCGTCGTGCGCCTCCTCGACGGAGTCGCTGATCGCCTCACCGGGGGCGCCGCCACCGATGTCGTCGGTGGCCGGCGGCTCGGCGGTCACCACGTCGTCGGCGGTGACCTCCTCGATCGGGTCGTTGAGCGGGTCGGCGTCGGGGTCGACGGACGTCGTGGCCGGGGTCACCGGCGCTGCCGGAGCGGCGGGCTTCGGCGGGGCCGGCGGGACGTACGTCGACTGCCAGTTGGCGCTCTCGTCCTGCTTGGCCTTGAGCTTGCTGAAGATCACCCCGCCGATGGCGAGGAGCCCACCGAGCAGCAGCACCTTCTTGAGCTTGCCGCCCTTCGGCTCGGGCTCGATGCCCCGCAGCTCGTTGGCCTTGGCGATCGCGGCGTCCCGGCCGGAGGCCGCGCGCTCGGCGGCGATCGTGGCACCGGCGGAGGCCCGCTCGGCGGCGCTGGCGCGGTAGTCGGCGAGCAGCGGTGCGGCCTTCTCGCGTGCCTCACCCGCCTTGGCGGCGGCGACCGCAGCGCCGGCAGTGGCGGCCTCGGCGGCGCGCGCGCGACCCTCCTCGATGAGGGGCGTCGCCTTGTCGCGAGCGTCGGTGAGGGCGGGGCCGGCCTTGTCCACGGCCTGCTCCCACGCCGACTCCAGCTGCGGGATCACGGTCTCCGTGAGCTGGTCCGAGAGCTGGTCGACGTAGTCGTGGGCGCGGTCCATGAGGGACTTCTTGCGGCCGAAAGGCATGCGTGACCTCCTAAGTCTGTGAGCCTCCATCTCACCATGCCCACCCTGAGGCGACCAGCCCCGTCCGGGTGGGGGACCGGGCACCGGCCGGGGCACGGCCCGGAGCGTGGGTGCCGCGTGGCAGGATCGAGGCGCACGCCTGGCGTGCACCCAGACTCAGCACCTGACCCACATCCGAGAGGCACATCCCATGGCCGACCAGAAGGCGACCCTCAAGACCAACCGGGGCGACATCGTCATCAACCTCTTCCCGAACCACGCCCCCGAGACCGTCGACAACTTCGTCGGCCTCGCGGAGGGCACCAAGGACTACCGCGACGACGCGGGCCGCAGCGGGGAGAAGTACTACGACGGACTCGGCTTCCACCGGGTGATCGACGGCTTCATGATCCAGGGCGGCTGCCCGCTCGGCACCGGCACCGGCGGTCCGGGCTACACGTTCAAGGACGAGATCCACCCCGAGCTCGTCTTCGACAAGCCCTACCTGCTCGCGATGGCCAACGCCGGCCCCGGCACCAACGGCTCGCAGTTCTTCATCACCCTCGGCGCCACCCCGTGGCTCAACCGCAAGCACACGATCTTCGGCGAGGTGGCCGACCAGTCGAGCCGCGACGTGGTCGACGCCATCGGCACCGCCGCGACCGGCGCCATGGACCGTCCCACCGACGCCGTGGTGATCGAGTCCGTCACCATCGAGCGCTGACCGACCACCCACACCGCCCCGAGCCACTGACGCCGTGACCGAACCGACCGAGGGCGTGGCCGCGACCGGGGTGCCGACGTGCTACCGGCACCCCGATCGCGAGACCTGGATCCGCTGCCAGCGCTGCGACAAGTCGATCTGCCCGGACTGCATGCGCGACGCGGCCGTCGGCTTCCACTGCCCCGACTGCGTCAAGGCGGCCAACAAGGGCTCGCGGCAGAACAAGGCGATGTACGGCGGCGAGCGCAGCACCGACCCGCGCCTGACGTCGTACGTCCTGATCGGCCTCAACGCCCTCGTGTGGCTCGCCATCACCGCGACGGGGGGCGGATCCTCGCGACTCGCCAGCCTGTTCTCGTTGTCGCCGACGGGACGGTGCGAGCTCACCGACGGCTCGGGTCGCTACTACCCGGACGTGATGAGCCAGGCGACGTGCTCGACCCTCCCCATCACCGAGTGGCACGCGGGAGTGGCCGACGGCGCCTGGTGGCAGCTGGTGAGCAGCATGTTCACCCACGTCGACGTGTGGCACATCGGGCTCAACATGATGGCGCTCTACATCCTCGGGCCGGCCCTCGAGCGCATCATGGGACGTACGCGCTTCCTGGTGGTCTACCTCGTCGGGGGACTGGCCGGCAGCGTCATGGTCCTGTGGCTCTCCGATCCGGGCGGCTCCACGCTGGGCGCCTCAGGGGCGATCTACGCCCTGCTGGGCGGCCTGCTCGTGACCTTCCGCAAGGCGCGCCTGGACACCTCCTGGCTGATGCAGAACCTCGCCCTCGGTGTGGTGATCACGGTCGTCGGCTGGCGCTACATCTCCTGGCAAGGACACCTCGGTGGCCTGATCGGCGGCCTGGTCGCGGCGGCGATCATCGCGTACGCGCCGAAGTCGAGCCGCTCGGTCGTCCAGTGGAGCGGGCTCGCCATCCTCACGGGCGTCCTGCTCGTCCTCACCGGGCTGCGCATCAGCCTGCTCGCCTGAGCCGTCCGCCGCCCTCCCGGAGCCCCCGCACCCCGTCGTACGACGCCGGTGGCGGGGGCTCCGTCGTACGCGGGAGTTACCCACAGGTGTGCACACAGCTGTGGATAACTACACGCGTGTAATTCTCCACAGCGGTTCTCCACAGTGTGGAGAGCCGACGCGTGCTTCAGCGATCCCCGGCTGACCGGGGATCGCTGAACTTGTCGGCCCGTGCACGGCCTGACAACTTCAGCGAGAGCCTGACAGGACCCCCGAAATCGACTCGAGCGGTGAGAGAGACGCCTTCCCTTCCCCAGGAAGGCGCCTCACTCACCGCTCGAGGCGCGGGGCCCGATCACCACGCAGGATCACCGGGCCGAGGGAGAACCTACTCCCACTTGGTCGCGAAGCTGAACCCGACCGCCATGAACGCGATCCCGACGACGAGGTTCCACTGGCCGAGGTCGTTGAAGAGCCAGATGCTGGAGAGGTCGTCGGAGAAGACGTAGAACGTGCAGATCCACAGCAGACCGATGAGGAAGCAGGCCAGCATGCCGACCACGACGCCGCGGCCGCGGCCCAGCGGGGTCGAGGGGTGCGCGGAGACCATGAGCCCGAGCATGAGGAGCCCGAAGCCGATGGCGTAGTTCCACCTGCCCAGGTCGGCGACGGCCTGGGGCGAGCCCTCGACCGGCGGGAAGGCGAGCGGGTTGCCGCGGGCCTGGGCGTAGTAGAAGACGAGCCAGGCGATGCCGGCCACGACCAGCAGCAGGCTGATCAGGAACCTGACGGTGAAGAGCGTGCTCTTCTCCTCGGTGGTGATCGCGCTGGACTTCGACACTGCTGCTCCTGTGGTTCGACGACGTGGTGGGCGGGGGTGGGGCGCAGTGGCGCGCCGCTCCGGGGCGCCGGGGCGCCCGCCGGGGGGTTAGCGTAGTCGGCATGTCGCCGGAGCCCCATTCATCCCCCAGACGTCGCCGCGTCTGGCGGGTGGCGACGCCGCTCGTCGTGCTGATGAGCGGGACCCTGTTCGGGGTGAGCGCGCAGCAGAGCGACGGGCTGGACCTGCGCGGCGGCCGGCTGACCGACCTGGCGTCCGTCGTCCGTGCCGAGCGGGACGAGGCGGGCGACCTGACCGCCCAGGCAGCCGCCCTCAACGCCGAGGTCGAGGCGCTCAGCACCCAGCTCGGCGACCGCTCGGTCTCGCGGGTGCAGGACGAGATCGCCACGCTCGTCGACCCGGCCGGGCTGACCGAGAGGTCGGGGTCGGCGATCCAGGTCACCCTCGACGACGCCTCGTTCGAGGCGCGCGCGGCCTACGAGGACGACCCCAACGACCTCGTCGTCCACCAGCAGGACATCCAGGCGGTGGCCAACGCGATGTGGAACGCCGGCGCCACCGCGGTGACGATCCAGGGCCAGCGGCTGATCTCCACGACCGGGATCAAGTGCGAGGGCAACCAGGTGACGCTCCACGGGCTGCCCTACTCCCCGCCCTACGTCATCGTGGGCATCGGGGACCAGGCGCGGATCGAGGCCGAGCTGGTCACGGACCCGATCCTCGCGACCTACCGCGACTACACCGAGATCGCAGGCGGCGGCGTCACCTGGGACATGACCGCGCTCGACTCGGCCGTGGCCCCGGCCTACGAAGGCCTGCTCGACCTCACCTGGGCGACGCCGATCCCGGAGTGACCTGCGCACGTGGCGTGGTGGTCGGCGTCTCGGTCGGGACCACAGGAGTCGTGGGCGTCTCGGTGGGGGTCTCGGTCGGCGTCTCGGTCGGCGTCTCCGTGGGCACCTCGGGCTCCTCGTAGGCGGACACGAAGATCACGATCGTCGTCCCCTGGTCCTCCGTGCCACCGGCCGGGATCTGGTCGACGACCGTCCCCTTGGGCTCGACGGAGGTCGCGTCGGTGCGTACGTCGGGCACGAAGCCGGCCTCGCGGATCGTCCGCTCGGCCTGCGCCCTGCTTGAGGCCGCGGACGTCCGGGACCTTCTCGGGGCCGTCCGAGTAGGTGAGGACGATCGTCGTGCCCTCCGCGACGGAGGTGCCGGCGGCCGGGGTCGTGCCGAGGACCTGGAACTTCTCCTCGTCGGACTCCGCCTCCTCGAAGCGCACCTTGAGGTCGGCAGCGACCATCAGCTCGCGCGCCTCCTTGCGGGGCCGGCCCACGACGAACGGGACCTCCACCTCCGGCTTGCCGAGGGAGAGGACGAAGTCGATGGACGTCCCCGGCTCCTGGAACGTGTCGCGGTCGGGGTCCTGCTCCATCACGGTGTCGGCCGGGACGGTGTCGGAGGGCTCGCGGGTGACCCGCCCGACGTCGAAGCCCCGGTCCACGATCGCGAGCCCGGCCTCCTCCTCGGTCATGCCGACCAGGTTGGGCACCGCCTCGCGGGTGGGCGCGTCGTCGAAGAGCAGGTCGTTCATCAGGTAGGCGCCGAGCAGCAGCAGGACCACCAGCAGGCCACCGAGGACCCACCAGCCGGCCCGGCTGCGGGGCCGCTCGTCCCGGCCGGGGGCGGCGGGGCGCCGACAGCAGCCGCCGCCATGGTGGTGGTCGCGTCGGCAGGCGGAGGGGCGTACGCCGTCTCGGCGGCCGCGACCACGGCCGGGGCCTGGATCGGGTGCCCGGCGAGGTAGCGCTCGATGTCGGCCTTCATGGCAGCGGCGCTCTGGTAGCGGTCCTCCACGCGCTTGGCGAGGGACTTCATCACGATCGCGTCGATCTCGGCATCGAGCTGGTCGTCGAGGTCGGACGGCGGCGAGGCCTGCTCGCGCACGTGCTGGTAGGCCACGGCGACCGGGCTGTCGCCGACGAAGGGCGGGCGGCCGGTCAGCAGCTCGTAGAGCAGGCAGCCGGTCGAGTACACGTCCGAGCGCGAGTCGACGGTCTCGCCGCGCGCCTGCTCGGGGGAGAGGTACTGCGCGGTGCCGACGACGGCCGCGGTCTGGGTCATCGTGGACGACGCGTCGGAGATCGCGCGGGCGATGCCGAAGTCCATCACCTTGACGTCGCCGGACGGCGTGAGCATCACGTTGCCGGGCTTGATGTCGCGGTGGATGATGCCGGCGCGGTGGCTGTAGTCGAGCGCCGACAGCACGCCGCTCGTGATCTCGAGTGCGCGCTCGGGCAGGATCTTGCGACCCTCGCGCAGGATGTCGCGCAGGGTGCGGCCCTCGACGCACTCCATGACGATGTAGGGCTGGGCGACGCCCGAGCCGTCCGTGGCCATCTCCTCGCCGGTGTCGTAGGTCGACACGATCGCGGGGTGGTTGAGCGAGGCCGACGACTGCGCCTCGCGTCGGAATCGGGCCTGGAACGTGGCGTCGCTGGCCAGGTCGGTGCGCAGCCGCTTGACCGCCACCGTACGACCGAGCCGCAGGTCCTTGCCCTTGCGGACCTCGGCCATGCCGCCGCGGCCCAGGGTCTCACCGAGCTCGTAGCGGCCACCGATCAGCGTCGGCTCCGGCTGCGTCATCCCGCGTCGCCTTCTTCCTCGTCGTCGTCCTTCTGCTGCCCGGGCGGGACCTTGGCCCAGTAGCTGACCGTCACCGAGTCGCCCTGCTGCAGCGTGCCCGACGGCTCCACGGACTCCACGATGCCGTCCGGCTGGTCTCCGGGGTTCTCCAGCTCCACCGGGACCGGCTCGAGGCCCAGGTCCCGGAGCTCCTTCTCGACGTCCTTGCGGTCGCGCCCGACGTAGGACGCGGGGTCCACCTCGACGGTGGCCGGCTCGGTCTCGGTCGGGGTCTCGCTGGGTGTCTCCGACGGCGTCTCGGAAGGAGTCTCGCTCGGGGTCTCGGAGGGTCTCGGACGGGGTCTCGCTCGTCTGGCTCGGCGTCGGGTCGGGGGTCCGGCTCGGGTCGTCCGTGCCGGACGTCGGTTCCGCGTCGCGGGAGCCCAGCCAGACGGCCACCAGCACCGCGAGGAGCACCGCTGCGATCCCGAGCACCAGGGGCCACGGCACTGCCGACGGCGTACGTCGTCCGCGCGCGGCCGGGACCGGGGCCGGGACCGGGCGGGAGCGGGCCGGGCGGCGGGAGCCGCCGGCATGACCTGGGTGCCGTCGGCGACGACCGGTGCCACGGCGGGCGCGACCACGGTCGTGGCGGCCGCCGACCCCGGGTCGCGCAGCGCCCGGGCGAAGGCCGCGCCGTCGGCGTACCGCTCGCCGGGCGCCTTGGACAGCGAGCGGCGTACGACCGCGGCGAGGTCGGCGGGCACGCTGCCGGGCAGCTCGGGCACGGGGTTGCGCAGGTGGGCGATCGCGGTGGCGACCGGGCTGTCGGCGACGAAGGGCTTGGCGCCGACCAGGCACTCGAAGGCGACGACGCCGAGGGAGTAGACGTCGGAGGCGGCGGTGGCCGTCCCGCCCTCGGCCTGCTCGGGGCTGATGTAGGCCGGCGTGCCCATGACCTCGCCGGTCTGCGTGAGCCCCATCCCCTCGGCCGCCCGCGCGATGCCGAAGTCGGTGACCTTGACCCGCCGGTCCGGCGTGACGAGCAGGTTGGCCGGCTTGACGTCGCGGTGCACGATGCCGGCGGCGTGCGCGACGCCGAGGGCGATGGCCGCCTGCGCGACGAGGTCGCGGGCCACGTCGGGGTCGAGCGGGGCGCCGGGCCGCAGGAGCGCGGAGAGCGGCTGGCCCTCGACGAGCTCCATCACCAGGTAGGGCCGCGGCGTCGACGACCCGTCGTCGAGCGAGCTCGCGCCGTAGTCGTAGACCGAGGCGATGCCGGGGTGCTGCAGGGCGGCGGCGTGCCGCGCCTCGGTCTCGAACCGCTGCCGGAAGAGCGGGTCGTCGGCGTACTCGGTCTTGAGCACCTTCACCGCGACCGGACGGTCGAGCACCGTGTCGCGCGCCGACCAGACCTCGCCCATCCCGCCGGTGGCGATGCGCGACTCCAGGACGTAGCGGCGGGCCTCGTCGACGTGGCCACCGGGCGTCAGCGCGGTCACCGGGTGATCACCGCCTCCATGATCGCCTTGGCGATCGGTCCGCCGAGCACACCGCCGCCGATCTCGTCCGGGGAGGTGTCGCTCGACTGGACGAGCACCGCGACGGCGACCTTCGGGTCGTTGGCGGGGGCGAACGAGACGAACCAGGCGTACGGCGGGCGGTCGCCGGACGACTGGGCCGTGCCGGTCTTGCCCGCGACCTCGACGCCGGGGATCTGCGCGGGCGAGGCAGTGCCGTCCGCGACGGTCGCGACGAGCATCGTGGTGAGCTCGTCGGCGGTGGTGCTGGAGATCGCCTTGCTGATGCTCTGCGGGTCGGTGCGGTCGAGCACCGAGAGGTTGGGGGCGCGGACCTCGTCGACGACGTACGGGCGCATCACGTCGCCGTCGTTGGCGATCGCTGCGGCGACCATCGCCATCTGCAGCGGCGTCGCGGTGACGCTCGACTGGCCGATGCCCGACATCGCGGTCTGCGGGGCGTCCATGTCACGCGGGTAGAGCGACTGCGCCTGCCCGCCGAGGTCCTCGAGCGAGGTGTCGTTGAAGCCGAACTTCTCCGCCTGCTCTGCCATCGCGTCGTTGCCCAGCTCGTTGGCGAGCGTCAGGAACGTGACGTTGCAGGAGACCTGGAGGGCCTGGGTCAGGGTGATCCGGCGACCGCCGCAGTTGCCGTCGTCGTAGTTGCCGATGGTGGTCTCCGACTGCGGCAGCTGGAACCGGAAGCCGCCCGGGACCATCGAGTCGGCGTCGTAGTTGCCGGACTCGATCGCCGCGGCGGCCGTGACCAGCTTGAACGTCGACCCCGGCGGGAGCGTGGTGCCGATGGCCCGGTTGATCAGCGGTTCGCGCTCGTCGGCGTTGAGCCTCTTGCCGAGCTCGGAGACCTCGGTGAAGTCGTGGGAGGCGAAGCCGTTGGGGTCGAACGTCGGGGTCGAGGCCATCGCCAGCACCCGACCGGTCGTCGGCTCGAGCGCGACCACGGCGCCCTGCGCGTCGCCCGGCAGGTTCTCCAGCCCGGCCCAGGCGGCGTCCTGCGCCGCGGCGTTGATCGTCAGCTGGACGTTGCCGCCCTTGGGGTCGGTGTTGCTCAGCAGGTCGACGAGGCGGGTGACGAAGAGGCGCGAGTCGTCGCCCGCGAGCACGGCGTTCTGCGAGCGCTCCACGCCGGTCTGGTCGAACCACGAGAAGTAGCCGGTGATCGGGGCGTACTTGAAGGGCTCGGAGTAGGTGCGCTGGAACTTGTACTTGTCGTTCGAGGGCACGCTGCGCGCGATCGCCTCCTTGCCGACGAGGATCGCCCCGCGCTCGCGGGAGAACGTCGCGGTGATGATGCGGCGGTTGCGCGGGTCGTCGGACAGCCCGTCCGCGCGGACGTACATCAGGTAGGTCGCGTTGACCATGAGCGCGAGGAAGAGCACCAGGCAGAACACGGACACGACGCGGATCGGCTTGTTCATCGGAGCTTCACCACCTGGGTCGTCTCGCTGTCGTCGGAGGAGTCGTCGGCCGGCTCGAGCCGCGGCGCGGGGCGGCGGGCCTGGTCGGAGATCCGCAGCAGCAGGGCGATGATCACCCAGTTGGCGACCAGCGAGGAGCCGCCGTAGGACAGGAACGGGGTGGTGAGGCCGGTCAGCGGGATCAGGCCGGTGACGCCGCCGATGACGACGAAGACCTGCAGCGCGACGATCGAGCCGAGCCCGACGGCGAGCAGCTTGCCGAAGCCGTCGCGCGAGATCAGCGCGATGCGCAGCGCCCGCTCCACGATGAGGCCGTAGCAGAGGATGACCGCCATGACCGCGGTCAGGCCGAGCTCCTCGCCGATGGTGGACGAGGATGAAGTCGGACTAGGCGAACGGTGACCCGCTCGGGGAACCCGTTGCCGAGTCCGCGACCGATCAGGCCGCCCCAGCCCATGCCGAACATCGCCTCGACCGAGCTGGTAGCTGCCCGGCGTCTCGTCGTAGTAGTCGAGCGGGTGCGAGCCAGAAGTTGAAGCGGTTCTGCACGTTGCCGACGAAGGTGTACGCCGCCAGCGCGCCGGCCGCCGAACAGCACGCCCGCCGACGACGAGCCAGCCCGCCCGCTCGGTGGCGACGTAGAGCATGACGAGGAAGAGGCCGAAGAAGAGGAGCGAGGAGCCGAGGTCGTTCTGCGCGACCAGGATCATCATCGAGACGCCGAACATCGCCAGGATCGGGCCGAGGTCGCGACCGCGAGGCAGGTCGATGAACACCACGCGCCGTCCGGCGAGCGCCAGGGCGTCGCGGTGCAGCACGAGGTAGCCGGCGAACGCGATCACCAGCAGCACCTTGGCGACCTCGCCGGGCTGGAAGCGAGAAGCCGGCGACGTTGATCCAGATGTTGGCGCCGTTCTTGTCGCTGCCGATGACGGGCAGGAACGGCAGGATCAGCAGCACGATGCCGACCAGGCCGGCGGTGTAGGTCAGCCGCTGCAGGACGCGGTGGTCGCGCAGCAGCACCAGCGTGGCGATGAAGAGGATCACGCCGAGCGTCATCCAGATCAGCTGCTGGCGGGCGAAGGTGTCGTTGGGCTCGCCCGAGCGCCTCGTACGTCAGGTCGAGGCGGCGGATGCACCGCGAGGCCCGAGCCCGTTGAGCGCGGCGACGAGCGGCAGCAGCACCGGGTCGGCGTACGGCGCGACGACGCGGACCGTCACGTGGGCGGCGACGATCAGCCCGGTGAGCCAGCCGCCGTAGCCGACGAGGTCGGTGGGCACGGCGCCCTCGACACCGAGGCCGACCGCGGCGTACGCCCCGATCCCGACCGCCAGCGCCAGGACGAGCAGGAACAGCTCCGCACCCCGGCGACGCCGGTGCACGAAGCCCATGAGGGATCCGGTCTGACTCATCGCAGCCCGCCCGTCACTCCGCCTCGACGTCCTGGATCGCGGCGTAGTTGTCCACGGTCGAGCGGGCGTCGTCGAGGTCGTCGGCGTCGATGCCCTCGCGCACGGTCTCGGCGTCGATGTCGCTGAGCCGGTCGAGCGACACGTCCGACTCCTCGTAGGCGTGGGAGAGGGAGATGCCGGGCAGGTCGGCGTCGATGCCGCGGAAGATCACGACGTTGCCGTCCTGCTCACCGACGTAGAACTGCTGCTGGCTCCACGACCACCCGGCCGCGAGCACGACCCAGGCCAGGCCGAGCAGGACCGCGGCGACGAACAGCCGGCGCAGCCACGAGTAGCTGCTGGGCGCGCGCGGCGCGTAGCGCGCCGCCTCGGGGTCGATCGGGTCGCCGGCGAACGCCCCGGGGGGTACGTCGCTGGGCACCGGCGGGATCTCGCCGGTGTCACCGGAGCGGTGCCCGCGGAAGAGGCCGCCGACGGCGCCGGCGAGCGGCAGCCGGCGGGGCAGGTCGGCCGCGGCGCCGACGAGCAGGGGCTGGAGGTCGTCGGGCGGAGCGTCCTCGGCGACGTCGGCGACGATGCAGGTGACGTTGTCGGTGCTGCCGGCCTCGAGGCTGGCGCGCACCAGCTCGATGGCCGCGAAGTCAGGGGTGCCGGTGCCGAGGATGTCGGCCATCCGCGCATCGGTGAGGGTGCCGCAGGCGCCGTCGCTGCAGACGAAGACCCGGTCGCCGACCTCGGCGGGGAACTCGAAGAGGTCGGGCTCCTCGTGGCGGATGCCGTCGAGGGCCTTGAGGATGAGGTTGCGGTGCGGGTGGGTCCGCGACTGCTCCTCGGTGATGCGGCCCTCGTCGATGAGCGACTGCACGAACGTGTGGTCGTGGGTGAGCTGCCGCATCTCGCCGCGGCGGTAGAGGTAGGCGCGACTGTCGCCGATGTGGCCGACGCCGAAGCGGGTGCCGTCGAAGAGCACGACCGTGGCCGTGGTGGACGTGCCGTTGAGGGCCGGGTCCTCCTCGACGATCTCGGCGATCCGGTCGTCGGCGCGGTGCACCGCACCGGCGACCTGGCCGAGGAGGTCCTCGTCGGGCTGCTGGTCGAGCTTGCGCAGCGCCTGCACGGCGGTGCTCGAGGCGAGGTCGCCGCGGACCGCTCCGCCGACGCCGTCGCAGACCGTGAGCAGCCACGGGCCGGCGTACCCGCTGTCCTGGTTCTCCCGGCGGACGCGTCCCACGTCGGAGATCGCGGAGTAGTGGAGGAACATCACTTCCGCAGCTCCAGGATCGTCTTGCCGACGCGGACCTGGACCCCGAGGCCGATGGTGGTGGGCTGGGTGATGCGGACCGGCCCGACGTAGGTGCCGTTGGTGGAGCCGAGGTCCTCGACGAACCAGTCGTCGCCGCTGGCGGCGATACGGGCGTGGCGGGTGGAGACGTAGTCGTCGTCGAGCTTGATCGCCGCGTCGCTGCCGCGGCCGATGAGCAGCGGGGCGTCGGCGAGCTCGGCGCGGGTGCCGGGGTTCTCGCCCTCGACCACGAGCAGGTGGGTCGGCGCGCCGCGACGGGGCTTCTTGTTGGCCCTGGCGCTCTTGCGGCGCTCCGGTGCGGGAGCGGCACCGCGGGCGGTCTCGGGGACGCGCGCGCCGAACATGTCGGAGCGGATCACCGAGATCGCGGAGAGCACGAAGATCCAGAGGATCGCGAGGAAGGCCGCGCGGATCAGGAAGAGGGTCAGCTCAGACATTCCAGCCCCCGGCCTCGTCGCGGCCGCCGTCGATGCGGACCGTCATCTCGGTGTGCCCGATCTTGATGGTGGAGCCGTCGCGCAGGCGCGCCCGGCGGACCTTGGTGCCGTCGACCAGGATCCCGTTGGTGGAGCCGAGGTCGACCGCCTCGACGCCGTCGATGCTGACCTCGAGCTCGAGGTGGCGCCGGCTCACGCCCGGGTCGTTGATCCGGAGGTCGGCCTCGGTGCCGCGGCCGATCACCAGGCCGGGCGGGCGCAGCGGGTGGCGGGTGCCGTTGACCTCGAGGGTGGCGTGCGACGACCGCGTGCGCGTGCGCTGGTCGTTGTCGGTGACGCTCGCCTGGGCCTTGCTGCGGATCCGGAAGCGGCCGGTCGTGAGGTCGTCGGCGGACTCGAAGGCCACCGTGATCGGACCCGTGAAGACGTAGCCCTGCGCGTCGGCGTGGTCCTGCAGCTGGTCGACCAGGTCCTGCTCGAGCGCGCGGCCGAGGCCGAGCATCCGGTCGAGGTCGGTCGGGGACAGCTGGACGTGGAAGTCGTTGGGCACCGAGCGGCGCTGGCGGCTCAGCACCTGGGCGTTGTTGTCGCACTCGCGCTGGAGCGCGGCGGCGATCTCGACCGGCTGGACGGCGCTGCGGAAGGCCCGCGCGAAGACACCGGAGATCACCGACTCGAGGCGCTGCTCGAAGCGTTGCAGGGCGTTCATGCCGGTCCTCCTCTCCTCGCGCTCGGATCTTTGTCTGGTCGGGGCTCGTGGTGGGCAGGCGTCACACACCGCCCGACCGGTGCCGACGAGCGTACCGGCCGGTCGGGTCGGGCGACGGTGCCGCCCCGCCGTGGGGGTGGCGGCAGATCTGCACAGGCCTGCGCCGTCAGTTTCCCCGGGTACCCGGGGAAACTGGAGCCGCCACCGCGAAGTTTCGGGGGTGAGGCTCCAGTTCGGGACTGGAAGCCGCGGGCACCCTCAGCCGATTGGGAGGGCCCGAAACCATTGGGGTAGCCTGAGCCCGCTTCAATGCGCGAGTGGCGGAACGGCAGACGCGCTGCGTTCAGGTCGCAGTGTCCGAAAGGGCGTGGGGGTTCAAATCCCCCCTCGCGCACAGTGACGAAGGCCCCGGATCTCCGGGGCCTTCGTGCATTTCTCGGCCTCTGCCATCCTCGGGAGGTGGCGCCGACCGAGGACGAGAAGTGGCTCGTCGTCGACGGCCGGCGCTGGCGGCGTACGGACCCGGCGATCCCGCCGGACGAGCTCGCGCGGCTGAAGTCCCACCTCGGGCGGGGCCGGTCGGGCGTCCGGACGGCCGACTCCGACGACGAGCTCGCCGCGACCCGGCACCGCACCCAGCTCGCGAAGGTCGGGCTCGGCGAGCGCGGCACGGCGTGGTGGGAGCAGACCGACGACGAGCGGCGCGAGCGCTGGGAGTCGGCGCTGGCCGAGCTCGACGCCCTCGACCACGGGGACGGCTGATGGACGTCGAGGACTACCGCGCTGCGCGCCATCGGCGGCTCGTCGAGATCGCCATCGAGCTCGGCGTGCCGACGGACCGTGCCGCGGGCGTGGTCGACCGGGTGATCGAGGACCAGCGACGTCGCATCCTCCGGGCCGCAGACCCCGACGACGTGGTCGTCCCCGCACTCCGCGAGGAGGTGCTCGGCGGGAGGTCTCGCGGTCCCTCGCTCGCCGTCGCCGCCCTGGTCGCCGTCGTCGCGGCGACGTTCGCGGTCCCGCTCCTGACCGGTCCCCCCGACCGCGAGGAGGTCGAGCGGAGGGTCGCGACGATCCCCTCGCTGGTGGGCCTCACCTCCACCGAGGCAGTCCGTGAGCTGGGGCGTGCCGGCATCGCGACGCGAGTCGATCCGGTGCCCCAGTGCGACCCGGCCGGGCAGGTGCTCGGGTCCGTACCTCCGTCCGGTGACACGGTCCGGCCCGACGAGGTGGTGACCGTCATCGCGACAGCGACCCCGACGTGGAGCTGCCCGGCCGACGCCGTCGGCCGCGCCCAGGCCTGGGCGTTCCTGAGGTTCCTCGTCTCCGGCTCGGTCCGCCCCCGGCTCGCGCCCGAGGTGCGGCTGTACGTCGACGGCCAGGCGGCCGGGACGGCCGACGGGTCCCGGTCGGCCACCTCGCCCGACTGGCGCTGGCGCGTGCGCGATCCCGTCGTGGCGTTCGCGGTGCGCCCGGTGGCCAACGACCTCGGACAGCCAGTCGTCTCGATCACGCGGGGACCGCCGCCGCCCACCACGTGCGGACGCCCCACGCAGAGGCCGTCCGGCGTCGCAGCAGCCCCCATCCGGGTCGTGCTCACGACCACCAGCGCGGGACCGGGCGACGGACCGGAGCACGCGTGCCAGCTGACGATCGACCTCTTCGAGGACGACGACGGAGCGATAGCGGTCGTCTCGGTGATCGTTCCCGGCGGCACGGGTCTCGGGCCGCCGCCCTGGGTACGGACCCGCGACGACCTCGACGACCTCGACGCCCTCGACGATTGACCTGCTGGCATGCTCGCGAGGTGACCGACCCCGCGCACGAGCAGGCACCCCGACCCTCCGCCGAGGGCCTCGCCGAGCCGATGCGCTCGCGCTGGAGCGCCAGTGTGTACGACGACGCGCACCGGTTGAGCGAGGCCGAGATCGAGACCCTGCTGCACGCCGCGCAGTGGGCGCCGAGCGCGGGCAACAGCCAGCCGTGGCTGTTCTTCGTGTGCGTCCCGGGCTCGGCCAACCACGACCGGCTGGTCGCGACGCTGAGCCGGGGCAACTCCGGCTGGGTGCCGCGCGCCTCGGTGGTCTTCCTCACCGCCGCCCACGTGCGCACCGGCGAGGAGCCCGACGCACCGGCGTTCAGCGACTACGCGCTGCACGACGTCGGCCAGGCCGCGGCCCACCTGACCCTGCAGGCACGGGCGATGGGGCTGCACGCCCACCAGTTCGCCGGGTTCGACCACGACGCCCTCGCCGCCGCGCTCGGCGTACCTCCCACCCACCAGCTGCTGACCGGCATCGCCGTCGGCGTGCCGGGCGACCCGGCCGACGTCGACGAGCGGACCGCGGCACGCGACCACCGCGACCGGGTGCGCAAGCCGCTGGCGGAGTGGGCGTTCTGGGGAGGGTTCGGCGAGGGTCGGGTGGCAGACTCGGAGGCATGACTTCTCTCACCGACTTCTCGGCGCCCGCGATCGACGGCACGGACACCGACCTCTCGCAGTACGACGGCAAGGTCGTGCTCGTGGTCAACACCGCCTCGCAGTGCGGCTTCACCGGCCAGTACAAGGGCCTGCAGCAGCTCCACGACACGTACGAGGACCAGGGCCTGGTCGTGCTCGGCTTCCCCTGCGACCAGTTCGGCAACCAGGAGCCCGGCAACGAGGCGGAGATCTCCGACTTCTGCGAGCGCAACTTCGGCGTGACGTTCCCGCTGTTCTCCAAGGTCGACGTCAACGGCGACGACGCCCACCCGCTCTTCGGCTGGCTGAAGGACTCCAAGGGCGGCATGCTCGGCAGCAAGATCAAGTGGAACTTCACCAAGTTCCTCGTCGGTCGCGACGGCCAGGTCATCAGCCGCTACGCGCCGACCACCGAGCCGGAGAAGCTGAGCAAGGACATCGAGAAGGCGCTGTGATCCGCGCCGGGGTCATGGTCGCGGCGCTGGTCGCCTCGGCGGTGACCTCGGCCGGCCGCCGCGTCGGCGGACACGGTGGTCGGCACCGGCACCCCGGCCTCGTGCACCTCTCGGGCGGTCGTCCGGGCGGTCGCCGCGGGCGGCGTGGTCTCCTTCGACTGCGGACCGCAGCCGGTGACCATCGCGATGCGGAGGACCGCGAAGGTCGTCAACACCTCGGCGCGGGTCGTCCTCGACGGCGGTGGGCTGGTCACGCTGAGCGGGCAGGGCGAGCGCCGGATCCTGTACCTGAACACCTGCGACCGCGCGCAGGTCTGGACGACGTCGCACTGCAACGACCAGGCCGAGCCGCGCCTCGTCGTACGCCGGATGCGGTTCGTCGACGGCAACGCGACCGGAGAGGCCGCAGACACGGACGGCGGCGGGGGCGGCGCGATCTTCGTGCGCGGCGGGCGGTTGAAGATCGTCGACTCGCACTTCGCCGACAACCGCTGCGACCGCACCGGCCCCGACCTCGGAGCGGAGGCGCCGTCCGCGTGCTCGACCAGCACCGCGACCGCCCCGTCGTCGTCCGCCGCTCGAGCTTCACCGGCGGTCGGTGCAGCAACGGCTCGGCGCTGAGCAGCATCGGCGTCTCGTGGCGCATCGGCGTCGTCGACGTTCACCGACAACGCGGCCGTCGGCCGCGGCGCCAACCCCGCGCAGTCCGGCACCCCGGGCGGCGGTTCCGGCGGCGCGATCTACCTCGACGGCGACGACATCCACCTCTCGATCGCGGACTCCACGATCACCGGCAACCACGCGCGCGAGGGCGGCGGCGCGATCTTCTTCGTCTCCAACGACCGCACCGGCACGCTGACCATCACCGGCTCGCGGCTGACCGACAACCCGAGCGACGGCTTCGAGACGCTGCCGGGCATCTTCTTCCTCGGCGCGAGCCGGACGATCACCGACAGCGTCGTCCGCTAGCGCGGAAGCGTCGGGGCGTCCGGCCCGACGCGTTCGGCCAGCCACTGCGCGACCTGCGCCTCGGACGGGGCGAGCCCGTCGCTGATGACGTGCGGGGCGACCCGGGAGAAGAAGTCGGTGACCATGTTGTCGGACTCGCGCACCAGCATCCCGGCGGCCTCGCCGTCGACGATCCACGAGCCGAGCACGACGCGGTTGCCCTCGAAGCTCGGCAGGTCGGTGTAGGCCTGGTAGACCCAGCCCTCGTCGCCGTAGCCGCCCGTCATCACGACGTCCTCGATCATGTCGTCGAGGTGGATGCGGATGTTGTCGCCCTCGCGCCCGTGCAGCGGCTTGGCGACCCAGCGCTCGAGCTCGCGCGGCTCGTCGAAGTACGCCGGCAGCAGCAGGCGGTGGCGCGGGTAGAGCTCCCACAGCACCGGCAGCAGCGCCTTGGTGCTGAGCAGTGCCTTCCACGGCGGTTCGATCCACCTCGTCGGCCGCGCCTCGGCCCGGTCGACGATCATCCGGCCGAACGGCTCGGCGAGCATCCCCTCCCAGGCGTACAGCTTGAACGCGTTGCGGATCGGCTCGTCGTGCACGTCGCGGTACTCGCGCGCGTCGGGGTTCCAGCCCACCTCGGCCATCGGGTGCGCGAGGGCGAGCCACCCGGCCTGGACGGCCGTGTCCATCAGGTAGTGGACGGTCATCTCCATCTCGCCGCCGTCGTAGGCGTCCGCCTCGCCCAGGTCGTACAGGAAGTGCATGCGGTCCCCGTCGAAGTGCCCCGACCGCCGGAGCCGGCGCCAGCCCGCCACGAGCCGGTCGTGGACCGAGTTCCACTGGTCCATCTCCGGCATCACGTCCTCCATCCAGCGCCACTGGACGACCCCGGTCTCGACGAGCCCGGTCGGGGTGTCGCCGTTGATCTCGAGCATCTTGATCGAGCCGTCGGCGCCGTAGGCGAGGTCGAAGCGCGCGTAGAGCGCCGGGTCGCCGGCCTCCACCGAGCGGCGTACGACGTCCAGCGAGCCGGGCGGCAGCCCGAGCCGCTCGTCGGTCATCGTCGTGGCCATGTGGGAGACGGCCGCCAGGCACATCGCCCACAGCTCCTCGGTGGCGGCCTCGAGGGCCTCCACCTCCTCCATGGTCACCTCGTACCAGGCGTCCTCGTTCCAGTAGGGGAGCTCGGAGCCGTCCGGCATCTTCGTGGTCGGGAAGACCAGTCCCTGCTCGACGACGGTGTCGCGCCAGCCCTCACGCGCCTTCGACCGGTGGCGCCACATCAGGCTCCCCCTCTCGTCCGCGACCCGATCACGCGATGGAGGCGCAGACGATGGCACCCACCGAGAGCGCGACCGACGCGGCGACGTACGCCAGCGGCCGCACCGGGCCGGGCTCGGTGATGATCCGGCGCAGGTCGCCGGGGGTGATCGCCTCGACGGCGAAGAACATCAGCGTGTTGAGGGCGATGCCGAGCGCGCCGAAGGACACGGTCCAGGCGAGCGCCCAGCCGAGCGAGGTCTCGCCGTTGGTCCAGATCGCGGTGAAGAGCACGGCCGCGTTGGAGACCAGCCAGGCCGACGTGACCACGCCGGCCGAGCGCGAGTGCGCGTGCACCGACTCCAGGCCGTTCTCGTCCACCCCGCGCAGGTGCGTCCCGAGGTGGCCCGGGGTGGCCAGGTCGAGGACGTAGTAGGCCACGACGAGCATGGCTCCGCCGATGAGGGCGTAGGCGACGGCGTGGAACAGGGCGTTGAGCAGATCGGTCACGGGGTCTCCTGGGGAGCGGGATCGTGCGGGCGTACGGCGGTCACGGGTGCGGGCTCGGCTCACCCACCGAAGCTGCGGTTGCTGCCGCCGAACCCGCCCTTGGTGGTGCTGGACCGCACCGTGGAGCCACCGGTCGTCGGCAGGCCGCCCCGCTGGACGGTGCCGTTGAGGGTGCTGCCCCGGAAGGTCCCGCCGTTGACGGTCGAGCCGACGCCGGGCACCACGGACCTCGCGGCGAGGTAGTACCAGAAGAAGCCGGTGCCGGTGCCGTTGTAGTCGGAGTCGTCGTCGCACTGGTCGTCGTCGACGCGCTGCTCGGTGTCGGGGTCGACGCAGACCGCCGCGTAGTCGGCGTTGGTGGCGCAGCCGGTGAGGCTGGAGGCCATGACGGCGGTGATGCCGAGGGAGATGCTCGCCGAGCGCATCCGGCGGCGTGCAGTGGTGGTGGTCATGGCTGCTCCGAGACGATGAGGTCGGCGTACTCCGGGTGCTTCTCGACGTACGACGCCACGTAGGGGCACGACGGCACGACGCGCAGCCCTCGCGAGCGGGCGTCGTCGAGCGCCCCGCGGGCGAGGACGGCGGCGTAGCCGTGGCCGCTGTGGGCCGAGCCGACCTCGGTGTGCACGAGCGTGATCACGTCGCCGTCGAGGTGGTAGGCCACGATGCCGATCAGCTCGTCGGCGGAGCGGAGCTCGTAGCGGTGCCGGTCGGGAGCGTCGGCGAACTCTATGTCCACAACCCCGAGCCTAGACGCAGGTGACTTGTGCGTAACCCCGGCGGAGGGGGAGGGTGCGGACATGGCAGCAACCGCATCGTCGTACTCGATCACCATGCGGTTGTACACCGCTCCCGACCACGGCGTCGTCGGCGCCGTCGCGACCCAGATCGCCGCGTCCGGGGGTGTGGTGACCGCGATCGACGTGACGGAGTCGCGCCACGACCGCCTCGTGGTCGACGTGACCTGCTCGGCGTCCGACGCCTCGCACTCCGAGGAGCTCGTCGCCGCGGTCGCCGCGGTCGACGGCGTGACGGTGCACAAGGTCAGCGACCGGACGTTCCTGCTCCACCTCGGCGGCAAGATCTCCGTGCAGTCCAAGGTGCCGCTGCGCACGCGCGACGACCTGTCGATGGCGTACACGCCGGGCGTCGGCCGCGTGTCGATGGCGATCTACGACAACCCCGAGGACGTCCGCAAGCTCACCATCAAGGGCAACTCGGTCGCCGTCGTGACCGACGGCTCCGCCGTGCTGGGGCTGGGCAACATCGGCCCCGGCGCAGCGCTGCCGGTGATGGAGGGCAAGGCCGCGCTGTTCAAGCGGTTCGCCGACATCGACGCCTGGCCGATCTGCCTGGCCACCCAGGACACCGACGAGATCGTGCGCGCCGTCGAGATGATCGCGCCGGGCTTCGGCGGCATCAACCTCGAGGACATCGCCGCCCCGCGCTGCTTCGAGATCGAGCGCCGGCTGCGCGAGTCGCTCGACATCCCCGTCTTCCACGACGACCAGCACGGCACCGCGATCGTCGTGCTGGCGGCGCTCACCAACGCGCTGCGCTGCGTCACCAAGGAGCTGGCCGACGTCCGGATCGTCGTGTCCGGTGCGGGCGCCGCCGGCACCGCGATCGTCACGCTGCTGCTCGCGGCCGGTGCCGTCGACGTGGTGGTCGTCGACCGCGAGGGCGCCCTGTCGGCCGACGACGACTCGCTCTCGTCGGCCCACTCCGAGCTCGCAGCCGCGACCAACCCGCGCCGGGTCACGGGCTCGCTGCAGGAGGTCCTGGTCGACGCCGACGTGTTCGTCGGCGTCTCCGCGCCGGGCATCCTCGACGCCGAGTGGATCCCGTCGATGGCCGCCAAGCCGGTCGTCTTCGCGCTCGCCAACCCCGACCCGGAGGTCGACCCGGCCGAGGCCGGCAAGTACGCCGCCGTCGTGGCGTCGGGCCGCTCCGACTACCCCAACCAGATCAACAACGTGCTGGCCTTCCCCGGCGTCTTCCGCGGGCTCCTCGACGCCGGCGCCGAGGACGTCACCATCGACATGCTGCTCCGCGCGGCCAAGGCGATCGCCGACACGGTGAGCGCCGAGGAGCTGCACCCGGCCTTCATCATCCCGAGCGTGTTCCACCCCGACGTGACCAAGCGGGTCGCGGCCGCGATCAGCGGTCGCGACGGCTAGCCCGTCACCTTCCGCGGCCACCAGAACTTCTCGCCGAGGGTCAGGGCGAGCGCGGGCACCAGCACCGTGCGTACGACGAGGGTGTCGAGCAGCACGCCGACGAAGATGATCGCGCCGAGCTGGGCGAGCACCACGAGCGGCAGCACGCCGAGCACGGCGAAGACCGCCGCCAGCAGGATGCCGGCGCTGGTGATCACGCCGCCGGTCGCGGTGAGCGCCCGCAGCATCCCCTTCCGGGTGCCGTGCTCGCGCGCCTCCTCGCGGGCGCGGGTGACCAGGAAGATGTTGTAGTCGACGCCGAGCGCGACGAGGAAGAGGAACGCCAGCAGCGGCACCCCGGTGTCCATCGCCTCGAAGCCGAAGACGCCCTGGAACAGCCACCACGACGCGCCCATGCTCGCGGCGTACGTCGCCACGACGGTCGCCACCAGCAGCAGCGGCGCCACGATCGAGCGCAGCAGCAGGAGCAGCGCGCCGAGCACCAGCAGCAGGATCAGCGGCAGGATGAGGAGCCGGTCGCTGGCGGCGTAGTCCTTCGCGTCCAGCGCCTCGGCGTCACCACCGCCGACGTGGGTGTCGCCGAAGTCGGCCACCGCGGCGCGTACGTCGACCACGATCGCCTGCGCCGCGTCGCTGCCGGGGTCGGCATCGGGCACGGCGTCGATGCGGGCGATGCCGTCGCCGGTGGTCGTGATCCGCGCCGAGTCGACGCCGTCGACCTCCTCGACGGCCGACAGGACCTGCTCGGGCTCGTCGCGGGTGACGACCTGGACCGGGTCGCTGGTGCCGGCCGGGAAGGACTCGCCGAGGCGCTCGGCCGCCGAGATCGCCTCGGGCTTCTGGAGGAACTGGTCGGCCGGGTCGAGACCGGTGGTGATGCTCAACGTGCCACTGGCGAGCACGGCGAGGGCGAGCACGGTGCCGACCACGAAGGTGCGGGGCCGGCGGGCGACGGCGTCGCCGACGCGGTGCCACAGGGAGGAGTCGGAGTCGACCAGGACGGTGTCGCCGACGCGGGGGACCTTCGGCCAGAAGACCCAGCGGCCGAACAGCACGAGTGCGGCGGGGAGCACGACGAGGGCGAAGGTCGCGGCGATGACCACGCCCACCGCGCAGGCCAGGCCCAGGCCGCGGGTCGTGGGGATCGCCGACAGGAGCAGGGTCAGCAGGCCGAGGACCACGGTGATCGAGCTCGAGGCGACCGCCTCGGCCGTGCGGGAGACGGCGCGCGCCATCGCCAGGTGGCGCGAGTCCTCCTTCTTCAGCTCGTCGCGGTAGCGGGAGATCAGGAGCAGCGCGTAGTCGGTGCCCGCACCGAACACGAGCACGCTGAGGATGCCGATGGTGGACTCGTCCCACGCCACGCCGGTGACCTGGAGGACGTTGGTCGCGACGATGGCGGACAGGCGGTCGGCGATGCCGACGACGGCCAGCGGGACCAGCCAGAGCACCGGGCTGCGGTAGGTGATGATCAGCAGCAGGGCGACCACGCCGGCGGTCGAGAGCAGCAGGCGCAGGTTGGCGCCGTCGAAGACCTTGCCGAGGTCGGCCTGGATGCCGGCGGGTCCGGTGACCTGGACCTCGAGGCCGTCGGGGGCGTCGTCGCGCAGCTGCTGGCGCAGGTCCTCGACCTTGTCGATGTTGTCGGTCGCAGAGGTCGACGTCACCGGGATCGCGGCGAAGGCGGCCGTACGGTCCTCCGACACCACGACCGGTCCGGTCTGCCCGCCACCGGGCTGGCCACCCTGGTCCGGCGGGCCGCCCTGGCCGCCCTCGGCACCGCCCGCCTGCGAGAGCAGCTCGATCGTCTGGGCGTCGAGGTCCTGCTGGGCGGCCTCGTCGATCTCACCGGACCCGGCCGTCCAGAGGACGATCGCGACCTGGCCGTCGTCCTCGGGGAGCTGCTCGGCGAGCTCGACGGCGAGGGTGCTGTCGGCTCCCGCGGGCAGGGTGTCGACGGCGCTGTTGTCGCGCTCGCCCTCGGGCACCAGCGCGATGATGGCGAGCGCGAGGAGGATGGGCACCAGGGCCACCAGCCACGCCGTACGACGACCGGACACGAAGCGGGCAGGAGCGGGGGGCTGGTGACCGGGCACGTGAGCTTCCTAGGCTGTAGTGGCTAACCGAGTATATTGCTAAGTAAGTTAGCGATCAGCGCCGCGAGACGCAAGACGAGAGGACGACCGTGACCCCACCGGAGCAGCCGGCCCAGGGCTGGGACACGTCCGGCAGCCTCGAGGCGCTGCGCGAGCTGGTGACGCACCGGCGCGCGGGTCAACCACGTCGTCGCCCGGCGGGCCGGCATCAGCGACACCGAGCTGGTGACGCTCGAGCACCTGGCTCGCGAGCAGATCGGTCCGGCCGAGGTGGCGCGCCGCCTGGAGGTGTCGACCGCCGCGGCGACCGGCATCGTCGACCGCCTCGTCTCGCGCGGTCACGTCGAGCGCCGCCCGCACGAGGCCGACCGGAGGCGTACGGAGCTGGTGCTGACCGAGTCGGGCCGCGGCGAGGTGGTGGGTCACCTGCTGCCGATGTTCGTCGCGCTCGACCAGCTCGACCGGGGCTTCAGCGCCGAAGAGCGCGCAGTGGTCGAGCGCTACCTGCGCGGCGCGATCGCGGCGTTCGAGCGGGTGCTGGAGCCGTAGGGCTCAGTCCTCCTGGCCGGCCTTGCGGTGCGCGACGAGGGCGGCGCCGACGATGCCGGCGCGGTTCTCCAGCTTGGCGGGGATGATCTCGGTGTCGATCTCGATGAGGTGGCCGAACTTCTCCCACGACTTGCTGACGCCGCCGCCGACCACGAAGAGGTCGGGGGTGAAGAGGCGCTCGAGGTGGCGGAAGTAGGCGGTCAGGCGGTCCGACCAGTCCGCCCAGCTGAGGCCCTCGCGCTCGCGGGCGCTCGTCGCGGCGCGGGACTCGGCCAGGACCCCGTCCAGCTCGAGGTGGCCCATCTCGGAGTTGGGCACGAGCACGCCGTCCCAGATCATCGCCGAGCCGATGCCGGTGCCGAGGGTGATGACCATGACGAGTCCCTTGCGGCCCTTGGCCGCGCCGTACTCCGACTCCGCCAGGCCGGCGGCGTCGGCGTCGTTGACGACGTGCACCTCGCGGCCGAGCGCCTCGGTGAAGATCGCGTCGGCGTCCTCGCCGATCCACGACTTGTCGATGTTGGCGGCGGAGAGCACCACCCCGCGCTGGACGATGCCGGGCACCGTCACGCCGACCGGGGTGGTGGAGGTGGGGAACGTGTCCACGATCTGCTGGAAGACCGTCGCGACGGACTGGGGGTCGGCGGGCTTGGGGGTGTCGATGCGGACCCGGTCCTGCGCGAAGTCGCCGCGCGAGAGGTCCACGGGTGCGCCCTTGATGCCCGTGCCGCCGAAGTCGATGCCGATGGGGTGCTCCATGGGGCCCGAGACTAGCGGCCCGGTGAGAGTCCCTGCTCGCAGGCCGCGACGTACGCCAGCCGCACATCTGACGGTCTCGTCGGTTTCCCCGGGTACCCGGGGAAACGTGAGCTTCCAGTGCGAAGTTTCGGGGGTCAGGCTCCAGTTTCCCCGGGTATCCGGGGATCGCAACGCTTGACAGACTACCCTCTTGTCAAATGGTTTACAGATCGTATGGTCATGTAAACCCCACGGCAGGAGGTCACACCCATGGCCGGCTACCCCACCCGACTCGCCCCCAGCGGCACGGTGCCCGAGGGCACGACCGAGCTCTGGAAGGACCAGAAGCGCTACCTCTGGCTCATCGGCCTCGTCGTGCCCAGCCTCGCGTTCGTCGCCTTCGGCGGCTACGTCACCACGGGCTGGAGCGCGTGGTTCTGGGTCGGCCCGATCGTGATCCTCGGCATCGTCCCGGCGATCGACCTGGTCGCCGGCCTCGACCGCTCCAACCCGCCCGACGACGTGATCGAGGCGCTGGAGCAGGACCGCTACTACCGCTGGATCACCTACCTCTTCCTGCCCATCCAGTACGTCGGCTTCCTCGGCGCGATGGCCGTGGTCGGCGGGTGGGACGTCGTTCGGCGTGCTCGCCGACCAGCCGCTGACCACGATCGACAAGATCGGCCTCGCGATCTCGATCGGCTGCATCGGCGGCATCGGCATCAACACCGCCCACGAGCTCGGCCACAAGAAGGAGGCCAACGAGCGCTGGCTGTCGAAGATCGCGCTGGCGCAGGTCTTCTACGGCCACTTCTACATCGAGCACAACCGCGGCCACCACGTCCGCGTCGCCACCCCGGAGGACCCGGCCAGCGCCCGGCTCGGCGAGAACTTCTACCAGTTCTGGCCGCGCACGGTCGGCGGCTCGGTGAAGTCCGCCTGGCGGCTGGAGAAGCGCCGGCTCGCGCGTCGCAAGCAGAGCCCGTGGCGCCTCGACAACGACGTGCTCAACGCCTGGCTGATGTCGCTCGCCCTCTGGGCGGTGGTCCTCGCGGCGTTCGGCCTCGAGGTCGCGCCGTACCTCGTGATCCAGGCGGTCGTGGGCTTCTCGCTCCTCGAGGTCGTCAACTTCATGGAGCACTACGGCATGCTCCGCCAGAAGGTCGGCGAGGGCGAGCGCCAGCGCTACGAGCGGGTGCTGCCCGGCCACAGCTGGAACTCCAACAACATCGCGACCAACGTGCTGCTCTACCACCTGCAGCGCCACAGCGACCACCACGCCAACCCGACCCGGCGCTACCAGACGCTGCGCGACTTCGAGGAGAGCCCGGTCCTGCCGACCGGCTACGCCGGCATGATCGTGCTCGCCATCGTCCCCGCCGTCTGGCGCCGCGTGATGGACCAGCGCGTGGTCGACCACTTCGGTGGCGACGTGACGCTCGCCAACATCAGCCCGCGCAAGCGCGAGACCTACCTCGCCCGCTACGCCGCGGCCGGTCGAGTGCGCGGCTCCGTGGCCGACACGACCGCGAGCGCACTCGACCCGCAGGCCGAGGTGCTGGCCGCCCGCTGTCCCAGCTGCGAGTACGTCTACGAGGTCGCCGCCGGCGACGAGCACGAGGGCTTCGCGGCCGGCACCGCCTGGGCGGACATCCCCGCCGACTGGTGCTGCCCCGACTGCGGCGTGCGCGAGAAGGTCGACTTCGTGCCGTGCGAGCCCGAGCGGTCGGTCGCCTGAGCACGGCGCTCCCTAGACTCGTGGGCATGCCCGAGACGACCCGCGACCGCATCATCGACGCGGCCGTCCGGCTCACCACCTCGTCGGGCTGGGCAGCGGTCACCATGTCCCGCCTCGCCGACGAGGTCGGGGTCAGCCGGCAGACCGTCTACAACGAGGTCGGGTCCAAGCCCGCGCTGGCCGAGACGATGATCCTCGAGGAGCTCGCCCGCTTCCTGCAGGTCGTCGACCAGGCCTTCGACGCCGAGCCCGACGACCTGACCCGCGCCATCGAGCGCTCGGTCATCGACGTCCTCACCTATGCCAGGGCCAACAAGCTCCTCCACGCGGTCGTCAGCGCCACGCACGGCGCCGACACCGAGCTGCTGCCGCTCCTGACGACCAACGCCGGCTCGCTGCTCGACGCGGCCAAGGGCGTCGTCCTCGCCCGCGTCACGCCGTACGCCCCGGGCATCGACGTGGCCCACCTCGAGCCGGCCGTCGACATGGTCGTCCGAGTCGTGCTCAGCCACGTGATGCAGCCGTCCGCGTCGCCGCAGCAGACCGGTGCGGACATCGCCTGGCTCGCCGGCCGCGTGCTCGCCGGCTGAGCCGTACGCTCGCTGTGTGAGTGCAGTCTCGTGGGGTACGCCGACCGCGCGCGGCATCGTCGCCGCAGCCACCCTGGGCTCGGGCCTGACCCTCCTCGACGGCACCGTCGTCAACGTCGCGCTGCGCACGATCGGCGACGACCTCGGGGCCTCCCTGGCCCAGCTGCAGTGGATCACCAACGGCTACCTCCTCTCCCTCGCGTCGCTGATCCTGATCGGCGGGTCGCTCGGCGACCGGCTCGGCCGACGCCGGGTCTTCGTCATCGGCACGATCTGGTTCGCGCTGGCGTCGCTGCTCTGCGGGCTCGCCCCCAACGCCGAGGTGCTGATCCTCGCCCGGGTGCTCCAGGGGATCGGTGGTGCGCTCCTCACCCCCGGCAGCCTGGCGATGATCCAGGGCGCCTTCCGCGCCGAGGACCGCAGCCGCGCGATCGGCGCCTGGTCCGGTCTCGGCGGGATCGCCGCCGCCCTCGGCCCGCTCGTCGGCGGCCTGCTCGTGGACCACGCGTCCTGGCGATGGATCTTCCTCATCAACCTCCCGCTCGCCGCGCTCACGGTCTGGCTCGCCCAGCACTGGGTCCCGGAGACCCGCGACCCGCGGGCGCACAGCCGCTTCGACGTCCCCGGCGCCGTCCTCGCCTCGGTGGCCCTGGCCGGGATCACCTGGGCGCTGACCGATGCGGGCGGCGGCGCGACGTGGTGGGCGGCCGGCATCGGCGTGGCGGCAGCCGTCGCGTTCGTCGTCACCGAGCAGCGGACCCGGGAGCCGATGGTGCCGCTCGGGCTCTTCGCCGACCGCACCTTCAGTGCGGCCAACGCCATGACGCTGGTCGTCTACGCGGCGCTCGGCGCGATCCTCTTCTTCCTGGTCCTGCAGCTCCAGACCGTCGGTGGCTACAACGCGCTCGAGGCCGGGCTCGCCACGTTGCCGATCACCGTCTGCATGCTGCTCCTCGCGGCACGCGGTGGTGCGCTCAGCGAGCGCATCGGGCCACGGATCCCGATGACCTTCGGTCCGATCGTGATGGCGGCCGGCACCCTCTGGCTGCTGGTCGTCGGTCCGGACGTGGTGTGGTGGCGCGACGTGGCGCCCGGCATCACCGTCTTCGGTCTCGGGCTCGCGCTGATGGTCGCGCCGCTGACCGCGACCGTGCTGGCGGCCGCGCCCGACGAGGTGACCGGTGTCGCCAGCGGCATCAACAACGCCGTGGCCCGCGCCGGCTCCCTGCTCGCCGTCGCGGCCCTGCCCATGGCGGTCGGTCTCGGCGGCGACGACTACCGCGACCCCGCCGTCTTCGACGCGTCCTACGGGCAGGCGATGATCGCCTGCGCGGTCCTGCTCGTCGTCGGCGGCGTGGTCTCGTGGTTCGCGATCCCCCATCGGATCCGTACACCTGCCGCCTAGGGTCTGGACATGCGCGTACGGCGGGGAGCGGGGGTGGCGGTCGCCGCTGCCCTGACCCTGCTCCTCGGCGCGTGCGCCGGCGGCGACGAACCCGCACCGGACCCGACGCCTGCGGCCGAGAAGTCGGACCGGCCGGGCTCGAAGCCCGACAAGCCCGACAAGCCCGAGAAGGCCGACAAGACGATCGTCCCCGTCGCCGACCCGGACCACGCGGTCGACCCGCCCGGCAAGCGCGACGGGCGGCTCTGGAGCGCCGACATCCTCGTGCAGTGGGACAAGACGATCGACGACGACCTGCTGAAGAAGATCGAGAAGCTGAAGGGCGTCGCCCACACCGAGCGGATCGGTCTGGGCCAGGTCAGCCTGGAGAACCGGGTGCTGACCGTCGCGTCCGTCGACCCGGGCGGCTACCGCAACTTCACGCAGGCGGACGTCGCCGACTTCCAGGAGGCGTGGGACCGCGTCGCCGGCGGCGAGCTGGCGATCGACCAGAAGGTCGCCAAGCGGCTCGCCGACAAGGACGGGATGATCCAGCTCGGGTCGGAGGAGTCGGCACCCACCCTGCACGTCGGGGCGTACACCCCCCAGATCCCGACCATCGACATGGTCGTCAACACCGCGTGGGCCGACGACATCGAGATGGCCACCGACAACGGCCTGCTGATCTCCACCGACAACATCACGCCGTCCACGATCCGCAAGCCGCTCGAGAAGCTCGTCGGCAAGGACGTCGTCGGTCCAGATGCTCGACATCGCCTCGCTGCTCGGCCTCGACCCCGACGCCACGCTCACCGCGATCCCGACCGGGGGCAGCATCGGCAGCGTGGTCGGCACCTACCGCTACCGCGTCATCGGCGGCGGGCGGATCGCCCCGGAGTCGTCGTGGGTCGCGGCCAACATCCGCACCGAGGTGGTGCCGATCCTCGGCAGCGTCACCTGCCACAAGGACCTGTTCCCCCAGCTGCGCAACGCGCTGCTCGAGGTGCAGCAGACCGGGCTGGCTGCGGAGATCCACCCGAGTGAGTACGCCGGGTGCTACTACCCGCGCTTCATCGCCGACACCACGACGCTGTCCAACCACTCCTTCGGCCTCGCCCTCGACCTCAACGTCCCCGGCAACGGTCGCGGCACCGTCGGCGAGATGAACCGCGCGGTCGTGTCGATCTTCAAGAAGTGGGGCTTCGCCTGGGGCGGGGACTGGCGCTACACCGACCCGATGCACTTCGAGCTCAGCGAGATCAAGCGCGTCGGCTAGCGTCCCGCCCATGAAGGCAGTCCAGGTCGTCACGCCCACCGGTCCCGCCGACATCGTCGTGCGTGAGGTCGATGCCCCCACACCCGGCCCGCACGACGTGCTCGTGGAGGTGCACAGCGTCGGCGTCTCGTTCCCCGACCTGCTGCTGAGCCGCGGGGAGTACCAGTTCAAGCCCGAGCCGCCGTTCACCCTCGGCGTCGACTTCGCCGGCGTGGTCCTCGACCCCGGCGCCGCCGAGTCCAGCGGGTTCCGGGTCGGCCAGCGGGTCGCGGGGGTCAACCTCCACGGCGGCGCCGCCGAGCAGGTCGCCAACCCGGCCGTCTTCACCTTCCCGCTGCCCGACGAGGTCTCGTACGACGAGGGCGCGGCGCTGCCGATGAACTACCTCACCGCCCTCTTCGCGCTCGAGGAGCGGGGCGGCCTCCGCGACCGCGAGACGGTGCTCGTGCACGGCGCGGCGGGCGGTGTCGGCACCGCCACCCTCCAGGTCGCGAAGGGCCTCGGCGCCCGCACGATCGCCGTGGTCAGCACCCAGGAGAAGGCCGACTTCGCCCGGGCCGCGGGGGCCGACGAGGTCGTCGTCGGGCCGGACTTCCGCGACGCCGTCAAGGAGCTCACGCGGCGGCAAGGGCGTCGACGTGGTGCTCGACGTCGTGGGCGGCGACGCGTTCACCGACTCGCTCCGCTGCCTCGCCGAGAAGGGCCGCGTGCTGGTGGTCGGCTTCGCCGCCGGGCAGGGCATCCCCCAGGTCAAGGTCAACCGGCTGCTGCTCGGCAACACCGACGTACGCGGCGTCGGCTGGGGGGCGTACGCCATGACGCGCCCGGGCTACATGCAGAAGCAGTGGCACCGCCTCGCCCCGATGATCGAGGCGGGCGTCATCAAGCCGCCCGATCGGCGCGACCTACGACCTCGCCGACTTCGGGGCGGCGCTCGTCGACATGGACGAGCGCCGCACCCTCGGCAAGTCGGTCGTACGGATGCGCTGATCCGCGCTGACGCTCAGCGCCGGACGGTGAGCCTCACCTTCGCGGCGTCGTAGCCGCTCCTGGTGGCCCGTGCCGTCACCCGGCCCGGACGCCGCGCGGCGAACCGGATCGTGCACCGGCCCGCACGGTTGGTGGTGCACCGCTCCCTGCCCGCGCGCACGCGAGCCCGGGCGACGCCACCGTCGACGTCGGTGACCTTGAAGACGACCCGCTGCGCGCGGCCGCCGGCCCATCGCCGCGGGGTCGCCTTGAGCACCATCTGGGCCGCGACCGAACGGGCGTTGAGCTGGATCGGGTCGCCGTTGTCGTTGCCGACCATCAGCATCTCGGCCCGCAGCGCCGTCGAGGCGGACACCGAGATCCCGAAGCTGTTGACCATGTCGGGCAGCAGCGTAGGTCGCCGGTCGACGTCCCACCCGCGCGCCGCCACGCGCGAGGCACGCGGCGCGTAGCCGATCGGGCCGACCGCGGTCACCCACAGGTGCCCGTCGGGCAGCACGGCCAGCTCGGGCGCGCTCGCCCCACCCATGCCCCGCACGCGGTGGGTCCGGTTGGCCAGCACGTCCCAGAGCACGACCTCGTCGTCCAGCATGTACGCCGCCACCGGACCGACGCCCGGCCGGTTGACCACGGCCATCGGCTGGCCGGGGTTGGTGAAGCCGCCGGGTGCCCGGATCGCGGCGCCGAGCGCGGGCCAGATCTGACGGGCGTAGACGCCGTCACCGCGGATGCTCTGGTAGAGCACGTGGACCGCTGACCCGGTGCTGATCAGCGAGGCCGCGAGCGCGTCGTGGTCGGTGAACTCGGAGTTGGCAGTGGTCGGCTCCGCCGCCTCGGAGATGGCGCCGACGTGCCAGTGGAAGCCACCGGTGTCGCAAGAAGTTGGCGGTGTCGCCGTCCGGGGTGCCGCGGAAGGACATCCGCAGCACGCCCGCGGCGTCGGCCTCGAGGTCGACGGGCGTGCTCAGCTGACCCCACGTCGTCGGCAGGACCCGGGTCACCGCGCCCTGTCGGCCGTTCGCGTCGATGGTGGTGTGGAAGTAGTTCGGCGCCGCCCGTCTCGTCGACGATCCACACGACGTGCTGGAGGCCGTCGGCCGTGTGGTGACGAGGACGGTGGCGAATCGGGTGGTGGCGCTCATGAGGGGCTCCCTGCTCTCGGCGGACGTCCCTCCCGGCAGGCGTCCCGCTCCACTCCCACGTCAGTGGTGCCAGCACGTGGTCTGGACCGGTCTGGACCGCTGCCGCGTCGAACCCGAGGGAAGTGTGCGGAATCCGCGGTAGGTGCCCGGGGTTAGGGTCGGGCGCGTGACGATCCTCGACGCCGCCCGCGAGGGCATGAACCCCGACATCCGTCCCCAGGACGACCTCTTCGGCCACGTCAACGGACGCTGGCTCGACGACACCGAGATCCCGCAGGACAAGTCGAGCTGGGGCGCGTTCATCGCGCTCGCCGACGCCGCGGAGCAGCAGGTGCGCGACATCATCACCGATCTCGCCGACCGGCCGCGCGACGAGCTCGACGAGGACGAGCGCAAGGTGGGCGACCTCTTCGCGTCGTTCATGGACACCGACACCATCGAGGCGAAGGGCCTGCAGCCCGTCCAGGGGCTGCTCGACCGGGCGCGCACGGTGGGCGACCTCACCGAGCTCGCGGCCTTCCTCGGCGTCTTCGAGCGCATCGGTGGTCCCGGCCTCTTCGGCTCCTACATCACGCCCGACCGCGGCGACGCGTCGAAGAACATCGTCTACCTCGCCCAGGGGGGCCTCGGCCTGCCCGACGAGTCCTACTACCGCGACGACAAGTTCGCCGAGATCCGCGAGAAGTACGTCGCCTACCTCACCACCCTCCTCACGCTGAGCAAGCACGAGGACCCGGCCGGCGCTGCCGCCCGCGTGCTGGCGTACGAGACCCGGCTGGCCGAGGGCCACTGGGAGGCCGCCGAGACGCGCGACGTCCAGAAGACCACCAACCACAAGAGCCTCGACGAGCTGCGCGAGCTGTGCCCGGCCTTCGACTGGGTCACCTACGTCACCGGCCTCGGCGGCACCGAGGAGACGCTGCGCACCACGATCGTGATGCAGCCCGACTTCTTCTCGCACCTCTCCACGGTGCTCGAGGAGACGCCGCTGGAGACGTGGCGCGACGTGCTGCACCTGCGCATCATCCGCAGCTCGGCGCCCTACCTGCCCGACGAGTTCGTCCAGGCCAACTTCGACTTCTACGGCCGCACCCTCAACGGCACGCCCGAGCTGCGCGCCCGCTGGAAGCGCGGCGTCGACTTCGTCGAGGGCGCGATCGGCGAGGCGGTCGGCAAGGTCTACGTCTCGCGCCACTTCCCGCCGACGTCGAAGGCGATGATGGACGAGCTCGTCGCCAACCTCGTCACGGCCTACCGCCGCTCGATCGAGACGCTCGACTGGATGGGCGAGGACACCAAGCAGAAGGCGTACGACAAGCTCGACCGCTTCTACCCCAAGATCGGCTACCCGCAGGAGTTCCGCGACTACTCGGCGCTCACCATCTCGGCCGACGACCTGATGGCCAACGTCAACTCGGCGTCGGCCTTCGAGACCGACCGGCAGCTCGAGAAGGTCGGCCAGCCGGTCGACCGCGACGAGTGGCTGATGCTCCCGCAGACGGTCAACGCCTACTACCACCCCGGCACCAACGAGATCTGCTTCCCGGCCGCCATCCTGCAGCCGCCGTTCTTCAGCCCCGACGCCGAGGAGGCCGAGAACTACGGCGGCATCGGCGCGGTCATCGGCCACGAGCTCGGGCACGGCTTCGACGACCAGGGTGCGCAGTACGACGGCGACGGCAACCTCCACGACTGGTGGACCGCTGCCGACAAGACGGCCTTCGAGGCCAAGTCGCAGGCGCTCGTCAAGCAGTACGACGAGTTCGAGCCGCGCACGCTGCCGGGCGAGCACGTCAACGGCAGCCTCACCGTCGGCGAGAACATCGGCGACCTCGGCGGCCTGACCATCGCCCACAAGGCGTACGTGATCAGCCAGGACGGCAACGCCTCGGTCGACGAGCGCCGCACCCTGTTCCTCAACTGGGCGCACGTGTGGCGCACCAAGCGCCGCAAGGAGCAGGAGCTGCAGTACCTCACCATCGACCCGCACAGCCCGGCCGAGTTCCGCGCCAACATCGTGCGCAACCTCGACGAGTTCCACGAGGTCTTCGACACGCAGCCCGGCGACGGGCTCTGGCTCGAGCCCGAGGGTCGCGTCCGGATCTGGTGACTCGCGCTACCGGACAGTCGTGTCGCGATCAGCGTCGCTGACGACATGACTGTCCGGTAGCGCAGACCTGTGGAGAGCGCCGGCAGGCGTACGCCGATCGGT
>CAVYGL010000012.1:0-53126 GCA_963767995.1 uncultured Actinomycetota bacterium | reverse complement strand
GAGGACGGCCAGCACATCGAGGTCGGTCACCACATCACGTCCGGTACGCCGGACCCGCAGGACGTGCTGCGCATCCTCGGTGTCCGCAAGGCCCAGGAGCACCTCGTGGACGAGGTCCAGGAGGTCTACCGGTCCCAGGGCGTGTCGATCCACGACAAGCACATCGAGATCATCATCCGGCAGATGCTGCGCCGCGTGACGGTCATCGAGTCCGGTGACACCAACCTCCTCCCGTCCGACCTGGTCGACCGGGTGCGGTTCGAGGAGGAGAACCGTCGCGTGGTCTCCGAGGGCGGCAAGCCGGCCTCGGGTCGCCCGGTCCTCATGGGCATCACGAAGGCGTCGCTCGCGACCGAGTCGTGGCTCTCGGCGGCCTCCTTCCAGGAGACCACCCGCGTGCTCACCGACGCCGCGATCAACGGTCGCTCCGACAGCCTGCGTGGCCTGAAGGAGAACGTGATCATCGGCAAGCTCATCCCGGCCGGCACCGGCCTGGAGCGCTACCGCAACATCCGCGTGGAGCCGACCGAGGAGGCGCGTGCCGCGGCCTACTCGGTCACCGGCTACGACTCCTACGACTACGACTTCGGTCCGTCGTCGCAGGCCGTCGCGCTGGACGACTTCGACTTCGGTTCCTACCAGAACTGAGCGAGTCACTGCCGAGCCCCGGCCCCCTCGCTGGGGGGCCGGGGCTCGGCGCATTTCGGTGGATGGGGACCGGCCTGAGAGGATTCGGGGTGTGAGCCAGCCCCCGTCCTCGCGCCCGACCTCGACCGACGTCCTCGTCGTCGGGGCCGGTCCCTCCGGGTCCGCGGCGGCGGCGTGGGCGGCACGCGCGGGGCTCGACGTCGTCCTGGTCGACGCCGCCACCTTCCCGCGCGACAAGACCTGTGGCGACGGCCTGACGCCGCGTGCGATCGGCGAGATGCAGAAGCTCGGCCTCGAGGACTGGCTCCGGTCGCACACCGTCAACCACGGCCTGCGCGCGCACGGCTTCGGCCAGACGCTCCTGCTGCCCTGGCCCGGTGGCTCGCTGCCGGACTGGGGCTCCGCGGTCGCCCGCACCGAGCTCGACGACCACCTGCGCACGGTGGCGATCGACAGCGGCGCCAGGGCCGTCGACGGCGCCCGCGCGGTCGGCGTACGCCGTGACGGCGAGCGGGTCGCGGCGGTCGAGCTGCGCGACGCCGACGGCTCCTACGAGATCGCCTGCCAGTGGTTGGTCGTCGCCGACGGCGTCCGGTCACCGCTGGGCAAGCTGCTGGGGCGCGAGTGGCACCGCGACACCGTCTACGCCGTGGCCGGCCGCGCGTACGTCGACTCCGACCTGTCGGACGACCCGTGGATCAGCTCGCACCTCGAGCTGCGCGACGAGCAGGGCGACCTGGTCTCGGGCTACGGCTGGATCTTCCCGCTGGGCGACGGCACGGTGAACCTCGGCGCCGGCACGCTCGCCACCAGCCGACGACCCGCCGAGGTCGCGATCAAGCCGCTGATGCAGACCTACGCCAACACGATCGGCAAGGACTTCGGCCTCTCCGGAGAGCTGCGGCTGCCCACGTCGGCGCTGCTGCCGATGGGCGGAGCGGTCAGCAACGTGGCCGGCCCCAACTGGGCGCTGATCGGCGACGCCGCCGCGTGCGTCAACCCGCTCAACGGCGAGGGCATCGACTACGGCCTCGAGACCGGGCGGTTCGTGGCCGAGCACATCGCGAGCGGCACCGGGCTCGGCGAGGCGTGGCGCGCCACGCTGGTCGAGCACTACGGCGAGGCGTTCTCCATCGCCCGCCGGCTCGCCGGCATCGCCACCCAGCCCCGGGTGGTCTCGGCCCTCGGCCCGGCCGGGATGCGGTCGGACTGGCTGATGACCCTCGCCCTGCGCTGGATGGGCAACCTCGTCGACGACGCCGACCGCGACCGCGCGGCGCGGGTGTGGCGCTGGGCCGGCCGGCGGTCGATGGCCCGCGACGCGCGCCCGCCCTTCCAGTGACGGAGCGCGTCTACCGCGCCACCAACGTCCTGGGCCGTGGCGTGATCCGGCTGCTCGGCGTGGACACGCGGTGGACCGGGATCGAGCACCTCCCCGATCAGGGCCCGGTCATCGTCGCGGCGAACCACGTCAGCTACCCCGACTTCGTCCTGCTCGAGCAGGCGGCCGTGGAGCGCGGCCGCTTCCTGCGGTTCCTGTGCCGCCACGACGTCTGGAACGTGCCGCTCGTCCGGACCGCGATGGATCGGATGCAGCACGTCCCGGTGGACCGCGAGGCGCCTGCGGCGGCGTACCTCAGGGCGCGACGGCTGCTGCGCGAGGGCGAGGCGGTGCTGGCGTTCCCGGAAGCCGGGGTCAGCTGGTCGTACACGGTCCGGTCGCTGATGCGCGGCGTGGCGAGCCTGGCCAGCGAGACGGGTGCGCCCGTGGTGCCAGCCGCGATCTGGGGGTCGCAACGACTCTGGTCCGTCGGTCTCCCGGACGCGCGCGGCCGGAAGCCGCGACCCAGCCTGCGTCGCGGCCGTCGGGTCGACGTGTCCTTCGGCGAGCCGATCACCTTCGCCGCGGGCGACGACCTCGTCGGGTTCACCCGGCGCCTCGGCGCACTGCTCACCGAGCAGCTCGAGGAGCTGCAGCGACTGCCGCACCACGCGCCGGCGCCGGGGGAGCGGGCGCCGTGGCACCCCGCGCACCTCGGCGGGCACGCACCGACGCGAGCCGAGGCGGCCCACCTCGACGTGGTGCCGCGCTCCGCGGTCAGTCCGACGTGGGGGCCGGGGTAGGCCGGTCGGTCTCGCGGGGCTCCGCGCGGCGGGCGCGGCGCTCCTCCAGCCAGCCCAGCGGGTTGGTGAACGGCTCGAGCACGCGGCGTACGGGCGGGGTGGCGAGCAGCAGGGCGAGGCCCACGGCTCCGAGGATCGTGAGCACCAGCCCGAGCACGGGGTAGGCGGTCGTGAACTCCGGCCAGCCGATCGCCTTGAACGTCTTGATCACGAAGCCGTGGAAGAGGTAGATCACCATGGTCGCGGTGCCCATCGTGGTGAACCACCCGAGGGATCGACGCGGGATCAGCGACATGGCCGCGAAGGCTCCCAGCAGGCCGACCATCATCACCGTGAGCCGGGTCTGGAAGACGATCTCGTTGTCGATCGGGATCTCGTTGTAGCCGGTGTCGTACCAGAGCAGGGCGGCGTCGGCCCACGTGTCGGTGTAGACCGCCATCACGCCGATGCCGACCAGCGTCGGCACCGCCGCGACCCGCACCCAGACGTCGTCGAGGTGCGCGAGGTGGCGCGGCTTGAGGTGCAGGCCGAGGACGAAGAACGGCAGCAGGCCCAGGAACCGCGGGATCATCAGCGCCTCGGTGTCCCACAGCCCACCGGCGAGGCTGACGATCACCGACAGCGGCAGGAAGAGCCAGTGCCGCTTGAGGATCGGCGTGACGAGGCGCCACATCAGCAGGACGATGAGGTACCACATCGTCCAGTGCGGCTCGATCCACAGCGGGTACTCGACGCCCTCGCCGACGACGTCGCGGCGGAAGTAGAACAGGGCCGGTTCGAAGAGCAGGTAGGGGATGGCGAGGGTGTAGACCAGGCTCTTCATCCGCCGCCGGTCCCACTCGAACGACTTCGACAGGTAGCCGCTCACGAAGACGAACGCGGGGATGTGCCACAGGTAGATGAAGTCGTAGACCCAGTGGCTGCCCGCGGTGGCCTCCACGAGGCCGATCGCGTGCCCGACGACGACCAGGGTGACCAGCACCATCTTGACGTTGTCGAGCCACGGATCACGGGACGCGGGGGACACGGCGATCACCGTACTTCACTAGGTTGGGGGCATGGCATCCCTTCCGCAGCGGCAGCGCGTGGCTGCGTACGCCGTCGTGCTCCGCGAGCACGGAGACCGGGTCGAGGTGCTGCTGAGCCGGCTCGCGCACCGCGTGTCGCGCACCGAGCTGTGGACCCTTCCGGGCGGCGGCGTCGACCACGGCGAGGACCCGCGTACGGCCGTCGTCCGCGAGATCCACGAGGAGACCGGGCTCGACGCGACCGTCAGCGAGACGGCCCGCGTCTACAGCGCCCACCTGCCCCGGGCGTCGCGCGACGGCAAGCTCGTCGACGCCCACGCGATCCGCATCGTCTACGACGGATGGGTGGCGCCCGACGCGCCGACGCCCCGCGTCGTGGAGGTCGACGGGTCCACCAGCGAGGCGGCCTGGAAGCCGCTCGACGACGTGGTCTCCGGTGTGGTCCCGACCGCGGCGCTCGTGGGGGAGGCCCTGGCCGACCACCTGCCGTTCCGGCTGCAGCGCGTGGCGGCGTACGCCGTGGTGCTGCGCGGATCGGCCCCCGACCAGCAGGTGCTGCTCACCCGCCTCTCGAGCCGGGCGGCCCACCCGGGCCGGTGGACGCTCCCCGGCGGCGGCATCGACCACGGCGAGCACCCGTCCGTCGCGCTCGCGCGCGAGGTCGAGGAGGAGTGCGGGCTGGCGTGCGAGGTGGGAGCGCTGGTCGGCGTGCACGACACCCACTTCTCCGGCAACGCGCCGTCGGGTCGGCTCGAGGACTACCACGGCGTCCACCTGCTCTACGCCGCCACCGTGGGTGCCGGCGAGCCGTACGTCCGCGAGGTCGGCGGCACCACCGACGCCGCGGCCTGGGTGGGCGTCGCCGACATCGTGTCCGGCGAGGTCGAGGTCCTCGAGCTCGTGCACCACGCCCTGGGAGGGCCGCATGACTGAGAGCGTCTTCACCTATGCCGCACCCGGCCTGAAGTTCGGTCGCGGCGCCAGCGCCGAGATCGGCTGGGACGTCCAGCAGCTCGTGCGGACGGACTCGGCCGCCCGGGTCCTGCTCGTCACCGACGCCGGCGTCGCCGCGACCGGACACCCCGAGCGGATCGCCGACGCGATGCGGGGCCGGGGCATCGAGGTGACGGTGTTCGACGGCGCGCGCGTCGAGCCGACGGACGCGTCGCTGGAGGAGGCGATCGCGTTCGCCCGCGACGCCGGCCCCTTCGACGCCGTCGTCGCGGTGGGCGGCGGCTCGGCCATCGACACGGCGAAGGCCGTCGACCTGCTCCTCACCAACCCGGGCACGCTGATGGACTACGTCAACGCGCCCGTCGGCGGCGGCCGTGCGCCCGAGCACCCGCTGCTCCCACTGGTCGCGGTGCCGACCACCACCGGCACCGGTGCCGAGTCGACGACCATCTGCGTCCTCGACGTGCTGGCCCTCAAGGTGAAGACCGGCATCTCGCACGCGCGGCTGCGACCCACGCTGGCCGTGGTCGACCCCGACCTCACGATGACCCAGCCGGCGATGGTGACCGCGGCGTGCGGGATGGACATCCTCTGCCACGCCCTCGAGAGCTGGACCGCGCGGTGGTTCGCCGACTTCGACGCCAAGCGGCCCGAGCAGCGGGTGCCCTACTGCGGTGCCAACCCGATCGCGGACATGTGGTCGGAGAAGGCGCTCACCCTGCTGGCCGGCGCCTTCCGGACGGCGGTCCGCGACGGCTCCGACGAGGCGGCCCGCGAGCAGATGGCGCTGGCGGCCACGTTCGCCGGGCTCGGCTTCGGCAACGCCGGCGTCCACGTGCCGCACGCCTGCGCCTACCCGATCGCCGGCCGGGTGCGGGACTACCGGCCGGCCGGCTACCCCGACGACGAGCCGATCGTGCCCCACGGCATGGCCGTCGTGATGACGGCACCGGCCGCCTTCGCCCTGACCTTCGAGGCCTCGCCCGAGCGCCACCTGCGCGCCGCCGAGCTGCTGGGCGGGCCGTCCTCGTCCTCGACCGCCGGCCCGGACACGTTGCCGGCGGTGCTGCGCGACCTGATGCGCGACGTGGGGCTGCCGAGCGGCCTCGCCGAGATCGGCTACGGCGCCGCGGACGTCGACGACCTGGTCGAGGGCGCCCTCCAGCAGCAGCGCCTGCTCGCCACCGCCCCCATCGACGTCACTGCCGACGACCTCGCGACGGTGTTCCGGAGCTCGCTCGAGCACTGGTGAGCCGGTCGGGCAGCGGTCACTACGATGAGGACATGAACCCCCGCCACCGCCGCCTCGTGATCCCGGTGGCCCTCGGGGCACTGATCCTCATCGTCGTCCTCGCCGCCGTCCTGTGAGCGACGACTGGGAGCGGCTCCGGTCGGCGGTCCTCGACGCCGACGAGCTGGTGCGCGCGCTGGCCAGCGGGCGCCGCAAGGGCCAGCCGGCGCCGGTCGTGGAGGGTCGCGAGGTGACGCGGGTCGAGGTCCGGACCGTCGACCTCAAGGCGGGCCGCCACCTGCAGGTGACGTCGTACGACGACACGCAGGCGTACACCGCCAACCACCCCGTGGGCGAGGAGGCCGAGGCCGCGGTGCACGCCCTGACCGACCAGCCCTTCGCGCACTGGCACGTCGACACGACGACCCACACCCACCAGGCGCGGGTGACGAAGAAGGGCGCCGTCCTGGTGCACACCTCCGCCCGGAAGGAGGCCGTCGCGACCTCGCGCGGCCACGACCGGGACAAGGGGAGGCTGCTGCGCGAGGACGACCCGGCGCTGGTCGCCCTGGGCATCAGCGACGCCGAGGGACGGGTCAAGCCGAGCCGCCAGGCGAAGTACCGCCAGGTCGAGGAGTTCCTCCGGCTGCTCGACTCCAGCCTGTCCGACGGCCTCGCGAAGGGCCACCTGCGCACGCCCACGCCCGAGGACCCGCTGCGTGTCGTGGACCTCGGCTGCGGCAACGCCTACCTCACCTTCGCCGCGCACCAGTTCCTCACGGGCCCGGTCACCGAGGGCGGGCGCGGCCTGCCCGTACGGATGACGGGGGTCGACGTGCGGCAGCAGTCCGCCGACCACAACTCCGGCATCGCCGCGCAGGCTGGGCATCGAGGCCGACTTCGTCGTCGGCTCGATCTCCGACGTGCGGCTCGAGCAGGCGCCCGACGTCGTGCTGGCGCTGCACGCCTGCGACACCGCCACGGACGACGCGCTGGCCCGCGCGGTCGAGTGGGGCGCACCCCTGGTGCTGGCCGCGCCGTGCTGCCACCACGACATCGCGGCCCAGCTCAGGAAGTCCCCGCCCCCGGCCCCGTACGCGGCACTGACGCGCGACGGCATCCTGCGCGAGCGGTTGGCCGACACGCTCACCGATGCCCTGCGCGCCGAGCTGCTGCGCGGCCTCGGCTACCGCGTCGACGTCGTGCAGTTCGTCGAGAGCGCGCACACCCCCCGCAACACGATGATCCGGGCCGTGCGGGTGGCGGGGCGCGACACGAGCGGCACCCACGACGCGTACGACGCCCTGCGGGCCGCGTGGGGCGTGCAGCCCCGTCTCGGCGTGCTGCTCGACGCCTGAACCGTCAGCCGCCGAAGAGGGCCGAGGCCTTCACCAGCGTCTGCCACAGGCCGTAGGCCAGCGGGATCCCGACCAGGAGCCAGGCAAGGGCCACCAGTCCGGTGCTGGTCGTGCTGGCGTCGTGGGTGGTGTCTGGGTGGTGTCGTCGGTGCTCATCGGACGGCCTCCTGCCGGGTCGAGATGCGGTCCTCGTTGGCCGCATGTGCGTCGTGGTCGAAGTGGGTCTCCGCGACCGGCCTGATCATCAGGTTGGCCAGGAAGCCGACCGCGAGGACGCCGACCATCGTGAGCAGCGCCGGTCGGTAGTCGGCGGCGACGAGGTTGCCGGGCTCACCGACCCGGTCGAGGATGCCGTTGACGATGAGGGGCCCGGCCACGCCGGCGGCCGCCCAGGCCGTCAGGAGGCGACCGTGGATCGCCCCGACCTCCAGCGTCCCGAAGAGGTCCTTGAGGTAGGCCGGGACGGTCGCGAAGCCGCCGCCGTAGTAGGAGATGATCACCACCGCGAGGGCCACGAAGACCAGCGTGCTGGAGCTGCCGAAGAGTGCGAGCAGGAGGTAGAGCACGAGGCCCACGCCGAGGTACATGACGTACGTCGGCTTGCGGCCGATCCGGTCGGACAGGCTCGACCAGACGAACCGCCCGAGCATGTTGGCCAGCGACAGCACGCCGACGAAACCACCGGCGGCAGCCGCGGAGATCGAGCTGTCGCCTCCGTCGCGGAAGAAGTCCTGGATCATCGGCGCGGCCTGCTCCAGGATGCCGATGCCCGCGGTCACGTTGCAGAACAGCACCACCCACAGGAACCAGAACTGGGGCGTACGGATCGCCTGCGAGGCGCGGACGAGGGCACCGTTGGTGCCGGGCGAGTGCTCGGCGGTGCTGTCGTCACCGTGACCGGGCGGCACCCGGACCAGCGCGGCGCCGATCAGCATGAACACCGTGTAGATCACGCCGAGCGTGACGAAGGTCTGCGCGAGGGCCGGTCCCGAGGCGACGGCTCCCGGCTCGGTGGAGACGAAGTCGGGGTCGAAGAGCGCCATCAGCCTGTTCGAGAGCGGGGACGCGATGAGCGCGCCACCCCCGAAGCCCATGATCGCCATGCCGGTGGCCAGGCCGGGGCGGTCGGGGAACCACTTGATCAGCGTCGAGACGGGGGAGATGTAGCCGATGCCGAGCCCGATGCCGCCGATGACGCCGTAGCCGAGGTAGAGCAGCCAGAGCTGGCCGGTCGCGATGCCCGCCGAGCCGACCATGAACCCGACGCCCCAGCACGCGGCGGAGGCGAGCATCGCCTTGCGCGGACCGGACCGCTCGACCCAGGTGCCCAGCACCGCGGCGGACAGGCCGAGCATCACGATCGCGATCGAGAACACCCACCCGATGGCCGTCAGGCTGGTGTCGAAGGTGGCGACCAGCGAGTTCTTGAAGACCGAGAACGCGTAGACCTGGCCGATGGAGAGGTGCACGCAGAGCGCGGCCGGCGGGATCAGCCAGCGGCTGAATCCCGGTCCGGCGACGATCGCCTGCTTGTCGAGCCGCGACATGGGCTGTCCTTTCCGAGGGTGACCCGCCACGCTACGAAGCGGGTGGTTGATCTGTCATCGACCTCAGGGGTGGGGCGACGACGAGTGGTCATCGCGGAGCGACGAGCGGTCCGCGGCTACCGTGGCGGGGTGGAGGCGAGGCGGCTGGGCGCAGGAGTGCTCGTGGCGGTGCCGTTCCTGCTGGGCGCGGCGGCCGGCACCTCGCCGTCCGGCGACGGCCCGGCGTTCCGGTTCACCGACCCCGCGATCGTCGAGTCGAGCGGGCTCGTCGCGCTCCCCGGCACCCCGACCGGCGGGCTCGTCGTCACCACCAACGACTCCGGCGACTCCGGACGGGTCTTCACCGTCGACGCGACCACCGGCAGCACGGTGGGCGTCACCTCGTGGGGCGCCGAGCCGGTCGACGTGGAGGCGTTGGCGCCGGCCGGTCCGGGCCACGTGTGGGTCGCTGACATCGGCGACAACCGCGCCGCTCGGCGCTCGGTCGAGGTCATCCGGGTGCCGGTCGGGCGCGGCGACCGGCAGGTCACGCCGGCGACGTACGAGCTGGTCTATCCGGACGGTGCCCGCGACGCCGAGGCGCTGCTCCGCCACCCCGTGACCGGCCAGCTCTTCGTCGTCACCAAGGGCATCTTCGGCGGCACCGTGTACGCCGCCCCGCTGCCGCTGCGGGCCGACCGGCCCAACCGCCTCGCGGAGGTCGGCGAGGCGCCGGGCATCGTCACCGACGCGACGTTCCTGCCCGGCGGCGGGGGCGTGGTGATGCGCACCTACTCCCAGGCCCACCTCGCGGCCTTCCCGTCGTGGGCGCCGGTCTCCTCGTGGGAGCTGCCCGCTCAGGACCAGGGCGAGGGCATCACGCTGGCCGGCCGCCGGCTGCTCGTGAGCAGCGAGGGCGCACGGTCGGAGGTGCTGGCGGTGTCGCTGCCACCCGAGGCGGGCGCCACCGACCTCGCGGGCCCGGCCTGGACCGCACTCCGCCTGCTCGCGACCGTCCGGGGCGTACCGCTCTAGGCGAGTGCCGCGTCGAGCGCGGCCTGCACGTGGAGGGTCGTGCACGGGAAGACGGGCAGCTCGACGTCGGCCTGCTTGACCAGCAGCTCGAGCTCGGTGCAGCCCAGCAGCACGCCACCGGCGCCGGCGTCCCACAGCTCCTCGATGATCGAGACCACCCGGCTGCGGGTGCGGGGCAGCACGACGCCGTGGACGAGCTCCTCGTAGATCGCGTCGTTGAGGAGGTCGTGGTGCTGCACGTCGGGGACGATCACCGTCAGGCCGTGGCCGGCGAGCCGGTCGACGAAGAAGGACTCCTGCATGGCGACCTTGGTGCCGATCAGGCCGACGGTCTCGACCCCCGCGGCGCGGACCGCGGCCGCGACGACGTCGGCCAGGTGGAGCACCGGGATGTCCACGGCCTCCTCGACCTGGTCGGCGACCTTGTGGAACGTCGTCGTGCACAGCAGCAGGAAGTCGGCACCGGCGCGCTCGACGCCGCGGGCGGCGTCGGCCAGCAGCACGCCGATCTGGTCCCAGCGCTCGTCGTCCTCGAGGTGGGTGACCTCGGCGAAGTCGACCGTCGTCAGCGCCAGCTTGGGGGAGGACAGGCCACCGAGCCGCTCCTGCATCCCGAGGTTGAGGTCGCGGTAGTAGACCGCGCTGCTCTCCCAGCTCATCCCGCCGACGAGTCCGATGGTCTTCACGCGCGGCAGTCTGCCACCTCTCAGCTGCGGTGCACCTTGTGTGCCGCTGCTTGGGCGCGGGGCTTGATCACCAGCTCGTCGATGTCGACGTGCGACGGTCGCGTGGCCACCCAGGTGATCGCGTCGGCGACGTCCTCGGCGAGCAGCGGCTGGTCCACGCCCGCGTACACCGCGTCGGCCCTGGCCCGGTCGCCACCGAAGCGGTTGACCGAGAACTCCTCGGTGCGCACCATCCCCGGCGCCACCTCGCAGATCCGGATCGGCTCACCGTTGAGCTCGAGCCGCAGGGTCTCCGAGACGACCTTCACGGCGTGCTTGGCGCTGGTGTAGCCGCCGCCACCCTCGTACGCCCAGCGTCCCGCCGTGGAGCCGACGTTGACGACGACGCCGTCGCCGCTGGCGCGCAGGGCGGGCAGCAGGGCCTGGGTGACCCGCACCAGGCCGAGCACGTTGACGTCGTACATCCAGCGCCAGCCGTCGAGGTCGGCGTCCTCGACCCGGTCGGCGCCGACGGCCCCGCCGGCGTTGTTGACCAGCACGTGGCAGGTCGGCACGGCCGCGGCGAGGGCGGCCACCGAGTCGGGATCCTGGACGTCGCAGCTGACGGCCATGCCGCCGATCTCCGCGGCGAGCTCCTCGATGCGGTCGGTCCGGCGGGCCGCGCACACGACGTGGAAACCCTCCGCGGCCAGGGCGCGTGCGGTCGCCGCGCCGATGCCGCTCGAGGCCCCGGTGACGACTGCCGTGCGGGTCTGGGTGGTGTCTGTGCTCATGTGTCCATCCTGCCAAGATGGCCCGGTGATCATCGCGGCGGCCGACGGTTCGGCACTCGGCAACCCCGGCCCGGCCGGATGGGCGTGGTACGTCGACGACGACTGCTGGGCCTCGGGCGGGTGGCCGCACGGCACCAACAACATGGGCGAGCTGATGGCCGTCCTCGACCTCCTCCAGCAGACCGCGCACCTCGACGAGCCGCTGCAGGTCTTCTGCGACAGCACCTACGTCATCAACGTCGTCACCAAGTGGATGAAGGGCTGGAAGCGCAAGGGCTGGCGCAAGGGCGACGGCAAGCCCGTGATGAACGTCGAGCTGATCAAGGCGCTCGACGCGGCCATGGAGGGTCGTCAGGACAGCGTCGACTTCGTCTGGGTCAAGGGGCACGCGGGTCACGTCCTCAACGAGGCCGCCGACGTCCGCGCCAACGCCGCCGCGACCGCGTTCCGCGACGGCCGGCAGCCCGACCCTGGGCCCGGGTTCGCCGAGAGCGTGGTCGCCCACCCGGCCGCGACGGTCGGCCAGGTCGAGCCGGAGCCCGACCTCTTCTCCGGCCTCGCCGCGGAGGACGCCGAGCTCTCCGACGAGGAGCACGTCATCGCGATGGAGCGAGCCCTGCTGACGGACGACGTACGCGCCGACCGCGCCGCGGTCGCCGCGCTGCTGCACCCCGACTGGCAGGAGGTCGGCCGGTCGGGCCGGCTGTGGACCCGCGACGACCAGCTCGACGTGATCGGTCCGATCGATCCGCTGGGCTTCGAGGTGGTCTCCGTCGACCGTCTGGGCACCGACACGATCCTGCTCCTGTGGCGCACCGTCCACCGACGAGCGCTCGACCCTGCGCAGCACCCTGTGGGTGCGGACCGGCGGCCAGTGGCAGGCGCGCTTCCACCAGGGCACCGACGAGCAGTGACCCACCGACCGGGACTGGCCCCGGGCGCCGAGTCGTGGGACACTCGCCGGGTGATTCCAGCCAAGCTCGCACCCGGCGCCGCCTTCCTGGGCGGCGTGCTGTGGATCGTGCACGCCCTGCTCGGCGGGGGCAGCGACCCGCTGCCCGCCACGCTCCACTTCGTCGGCCTCGCCTTCATCATCCTCGCCTCGGCCGTCTTCGGCAGCAGTCTCGTCAAGAGTGACGCGGTGGCGATGCGCATCGTCGTGGGGCTGGCCTCCGGGCTGCTCGCGCTCGCGCTCGTCGAGGCGTTCCGGGTCACCGACAGTGCGTGGTACGACGGGTTCTGGGGGATCGTGGCCGCCCTCATCGGCGGCATCGCCCTGCTGCGCGGTCGCGGGCAGTCGCCGCGTCGCCCGCGGCACGGCTCCCACGCCGCTGACCCCCGCTGACCCGGGAATCCCACGAGGAGTCCGGTGGTTGCACCGGAGGTGCCCTGACGCGGGCGCCGCCGGGCACGAGTGGACGAAGGAGACAGCATGGGCGAGCGGGTGGCCATGATCAGCCTCCACACCTCACCCCTGGACCAGCCGGGCACCGGTGACGCGGGCGGGATGAACGTCTACGTCATCGAGCTCGCCAAGCGCCTCGGCGCCCAGGGCATCGACGTCGACGTCTTCACCCGGGCCACCTCCTCCGCGCTGCCGCAGGTCGTCGAGGCGGCCGAGCGGGTGCTCGTGCGTCACATCGCCGCCGGACCGTTCGAGGGCCTCACCAAGGGCGAGCTCCCCGGTCAGCTGTGCACCTTCGCGCGCGAGGTGCTGCGTGCCGAGGCGCTGCAGCCGCTCGGCCACTACGACGCCGTGCACTCCCACTACTGGCTGTCGGGCCAGGTCGGCGCGCTCGCGCGCGACCGCTGGAACGTGCCGCTGGTGCACTCGATGCACACGATGGCCAAGGTCAAGAACGAGGCACTGGCCGCGGGCGACACCCCCGAGCCGCTCTCCCGCGTGATCGGGGAGGAGCAGGTGGTCGAGGCCGCCGACCTCCTCGTCGCCAACACCGACACCGAGGCACGCCAGCTCGTCGACCTCTACGACGCCAGCCCCGACGCCGTCGAGGTGATCCACCCGGGCGTCGACCTCACGGTCTTCGCCCCGCGCGGGAAGATCGAGGCCCGGCGCCAGCTCGGCCTGCCCGAGGACGCGGTCGTGCTGATGTTCGCCGGCCGGATCCAGCCCCTCAAGGCGCCCGACGTGCTGCTGCGCGCCGTCGACGTGATGCTGCAGCAGGACCCGTCGCTGCGCCACCGCCTCGTCGTCCCCGTCGTCGGCGGCCCCTCCGGCTCCGGGCTCGAGCACCCCACCGCGCTGGCCGACCTCGCGGCCGACCTCGGCATCAGCGACGTCGTCCGCTTCGTGCCGCCGGTGACGCAGGCCGACCTCGCCGTCTGGGCGTCCGCCGCCACGGCCGTGGCCGTCCCGTCCTACAACGAGTCGTTCGGGCTCGTCGCGGTCGAGGCGCAGGCCACCGGGACGCCCGTCGTCGCAGCCGCCGTGGGCGGCCTGACGACCGTCGTGCGCGACGGCATCAGCGGCCTGCTCGTCGACACCCACGAGCCGCGCGACTGGGCGGCCGCCCTGCGCCGCCTCGTCGACGACCCCGAGCTGGCCGACCGGCTCGGTCGCGGAGCGGTCGCGCACGCCCAGGAGTTCAGCTGGGAGCACACGGCCGAGCGCACCCTGGCGGCGTACGAGCGCGCCGCGAGCCGGATGCGTGCTGAGATGGCCCTGTGAAGGAGCTCGAGACCGTCCGCGCCTACCTGGCGGACAACGAGATCGAGCACCAGGAGACCTCGCGCGAGGGCGTCGCGGGAGCCAGCTTCTCGCTGACCCTCCCGGGCGAGAAGAAGCTGCAGACCCCGGTGCGGCTCGACGTCGGTCCGCACGCGCTCGGCGTGCACGCCTTCGTCTGCCGCAACCCCGACGAGAACCACGCCCGCGTCTACCGGTGGCTGCTCGAGCGCAACCTGCGGATGTACGCCGTCTCGTTCGCGGTCGACCACGCCGGCGACATCTACCTCGAGGCGCGGCTGCCGCTGGCCTCGGTCAGCGCCGACGAGCTCGACCGCGTCCTCGGCTCGGTCCTGGCCAACGCCGACGAGTCGTTCAACGCGATCCTCGAGCTCGGCTTCGCCTCCTCCATCCGCAAGGAGTGGGAGTGGCGGATCTCGCGCGGGGAGTCGACCCGCAACCTCGAGGCCTTCCGCGGCTGGCTCGAGAGCTAGGCCCCCTTCGGCTTGCGCCGCGTCATCAGCACGCCGACGATCGCGAGCGCACCGCCGACGAACGTCAGCGACGGGGGCACCTCGTCGATGGTCAGCCACGCGATGAGGGTGGCGATGCCGGGCACGAGGAACGTCGTCAGCGACAACGCCCCCGCGTCGGTGTGGGTGAGGGCGTACGCCCAGGTGGTGAAGGCGACCGCGGTGGGCAGCACGCCGAGGTAGACGATCCACCACAGCTCGGCTCCGCCGTCGGCGACGATGCCGGGCAGGTCGCCGGAGAAGGGCAGGCAGATCAGCGCGCCGGTCAGGAACGAGACGAAGACGACCTGCACCGACGGCAGTCGCCGCAGCAGCACCTTCTGGGTCAGCACCCCGACGGCGTACATCGCCGCCGCCAGCAGCACGAGCAGCACGCCGAGCAGGCTGGCGTCGGCGTCGGTCGAGGAGCCGCGCGCGATCACCGCGACCCCGGCGAAGCCCACGATCATCCCGGCCAGCAGCCAGCCGTGGAGGCGTTCCCCGAAGAGCGGAACGGCGAGCACCGCGACGATGACCGGCCCGATCTGGATGATCATCGCGGCGGTGCCGGCGTCGACGTGCCGCTCGCCGGCGTTGAGGGCGAGGTTGTAGATGCCGAACCAGCCGACGCCGCCGAGTGCGAGCAGCGTCCACTCACGCCGGGTCGGGGCCACCCAGCCCCGGCGCAGGACCAGCGGGAGCACCACGAGTGCCGCCACCAGGAGGCGGCCGGAGCCGAGGGCGCCGGGGCTGACGTCGTGGGCGACGTGGCGGATCACCACGAAGGCCGAGGCCCACATGACCAGCGTGGTCGCACCGGCCGCCACGGGCAGCCAGGGTGCCGGCCCGGTGGTCGCGGCGGGCGAGGTCTCGGGGTCGGTGGAGTGGGTCGTCGTCACGGGTCAAGCCTAGGTACGGTCATGACCGACCACCAGCGCATTTCGGACGTCGTACGCCGACATCCCGCCGTGCTGCGGAGCCCGCGGCTCAGAGGTCCAGCTTGTAGCCCAGCCCGCGGACGGTGACGAGGTACCTCGGCTCGCTCGGGTCGGGCTCGAGCTTGGCGCGGAGCCGCTTGACGTGGACGTCGAGGGTCTTGGTGTCACCGACGTAGTCGGAGCCCCAGACCCGGTCGATGAGCTGGCCGCGGGTGAGCACCCGGCCGGGGTTGCGCAGGAACATCTCCAGCAGCTCGAACTCCTTGAGCGGCAACCGCTGCTCGGTCCCGTCGACGGTGACGACGTGGCGCTCGACGTCCATCCGGACCGGCCCGGCCTCGAGGGTGTCGGGCATCAGGTCGGGCTCCTGTCCGCGACGGAGCACCGCGCGGATCCGGGCGACCAGCTCGCGGGGGGAGTAGGGCTTGGTGACGTAGTCGTCGGCGCCGAGCTCGAGGCCGACCACCTTGTCGACCTCGTCGTCCTTGGCGCTGACCATGATCACCGGGACCGAGGAGGTCGCCCGGATCTGGCGGCACACCTCGGTGCCGGGCACGCCGGGCAGCATCAGGTCGAGGAGCACGATGTCGGGTCCGAAGCGGTCGAACTCGGTGAGGGCCGTGTTGCCGTCGGCGGCGATGGCCACCTCGTAGCCCTCCTTGCGGAGCATGTAGGCGAGCGCGTCGCTGTAGCTCTCTTCGTCCTCGACGACGAGTACGCGGGTCATGGTGAACGTGTCTCCTGCTGTGTTCTGCGGTGGGCGGAGTGGGACGTGGTGGGAGTGGTGGGAGTGGTGCTGACCGGTACGACGACCTCGACCGGCGTGCTGCCCGAGCCGTGCTCCGGGCTGGAGTTGCGCGGGAGGGTCAGCGTGAAGGTCGAGCCCTGGCCCTGGACCGACCACACCGAGATGTCGCCGCCGTGGGTGGCCGCGACGTGCTTGACGATCGAGAGGCCCAGGCCGGTGCCGCCCGTCGAGCGGTGCCGGGCGGGGTCGACGCGGTAGAACCGCTCGAAGATGCGGTCGATGTCCTCGGCCGGGATGCCGATGCCCTGGTCGACCACGGAGATCTGGACCTGGTCGCCCTCGGAACGCGTCGTGACCACGACCCGCGAGCCGTTGCCGGAGTAGGCCACGGCGTTGGCGACGAGGTTGCTGACGGCGGCGCCGATCTGCTCCTGGGAGCCGAACACCTCGAGTCCGTGCTCGCCGCGCGACTCCACGGTGATCTCCTTGGCCGCCGCCTCCATCGCGCTGGTGTCGACGGCGGTGGCGACCGCGGTGTCGAGGTCGACCATCACGGGCTTCTCGAGGGGGTCGTTGCCCTGCAGGCGGGACAGCTCGATGATCTGCTGCACGAGCTTGGACAGCCGGTCGCTCTCGGTGAGCATCCGGCCGGCGAAGCGCTGCACCGCCTCGGGGTCGTCGGAGGCGTCGGTGACCGCCTCGGCGAGCAGCCGGATCGCGCCCACCGGGGTCTTGAGCTCGTGGCTCACGTTGGCCACGAAGTCGCGACGCACGGCCTCCACGCGCTTCTCGCGGGTCCGGTCCTCGATCAGTGCGAGCACCAGTCGCGCACCCAGGGGCGCGACGCGCGCGGTCAGGGTGCGCGCCGTCCCGCCGGCCGGCGCCGGCATCTCGAGCTCGCTCTCACGGATCTGCCCGTCGCGGCGCACCTGCGAGACGACCTCGAGCAGCTCGGGGACGACCAGGGTGTCGCCGCGCACCAGCCCGAAGGCGTACGCCGGTGCCGAGGCCTTGAGCACGTGGTCGGACTCGTCGAGCACGACCGCGCTGGAGCGCAGGATGCTCAGCACCGCGGCGACGCCCGCCTGCACGACCGGCGGCTCGACCTCGGGGAGGGTGTGGCGCTGGCGGTCACTGATGTGCCACGCGAGCACCGCGCCGCCTGCCATCACGGCTCCGACGATCGCGGCCAGACCAGCCTGCATCGTCGGATCCACGCTCACATCGTACGCAACCGGGCGCGGCGGCCACGCCCGCTGGACTCCGGGCGCCGAGTGTTCATGCCCCGTTCACCGGGCACGTACGTCTGTTCGCTTGGGCTGCCTAGGGTGACCGGCATGCGTGAGGCTTTCCATGACCAGCTCGACGGCATCTTCGCCGACCTGTCCGACATCTGCGGCCTGGTCGAGGTCGCAGTCCGCGAGGCCACCAAGGCGCTGATGACCGGCGACGTGCACACCGCCGACCAGGTCATCAGCGGCGACAAGGCGATCGACGACGCGCGCGAGCGGGTGGACGACACGTCGTTCCAGCTGCTGTCGCTGCAGCAGCCCGTCGCCGGCGACCTGCGGATGATCGTCTCCGCGCTGCGGATGGTCAGCGAGCTCGAGCGGATGGGCGACCTCTCGGTGCACGTCGCCAAGATCGCCCGCCTGCGCGTGCCGCAGGTCGCGGTGCCCGAGGAGCTGCGCCCGACGATGGGCCGGATGGCCGAGGTGGCCGAGGACATGGTCCGCCGGGTGCGCGGCATCATCATCGACCGCGACGTCGAGGCCGCCATCGAGCTCGGCCGCGACGACGAGGTGATGGACCAGCTGCGCCGCCGCAGCTTCACCGAGCTGCTCTCGACCGACTGGCAGCACGGCGTCGAGGCCGCGGTCGACATCGCCCTGCTGGGCCGCTACTACGAGCGGATCGCCGACCACTCCGTCTCGGTCGCCAACCGCGTGGTCTTCGTGGTCACCGGCGAGCGGCCCGCGCGCGACTGACGTAGGCCCGGTCGCGCCGCGTTGAGCGGTGCGTGACGGGGACTCCGCATCGCTCGAATCCCCCTCCTCCACCGGTCGGCGGCGTGTCGTACGACGACGCGCCGGCCGGCGGTGCCTGAGGGGTGTTCCGCAGCCGTGGAATCCCCCTCACGCACCGCTCAGGGGGACGTCAGCGACCCTGGTTGGCGACGGCCGCGGCAGCGGCAGCGGCAGCCTCGGGGTCGAGGTACTCGCCGCCGGCGACGGTCGGCTGCATCGCGTCGTCGAGGCGGTAGACGAGGGGCATGCCGGTGGGGATGTTGAGCCCGGCGATGTCCTCGTCGCTGATGCCGTCGAGGTGCTTGACGAGGGCGCGGAGGCTGTTGCCGTGGGCCGCGACCAGGACGGTCTTCCCGCTCTGCAGGTCGGGCACGATCTCGGCCTCCCAGTAGGGCAGGAAGCGCACGATGACGTCCTTGAGGCACTCGGTGCGCGGCAGCTCGTCGCCGAGGTCGGCGTACTGCGGGTCGCCGGCCTGCGACCACTCGTCGGAGTCGTCGAGGGGCGGCGGGGGCGTGTCGAAGGAGCGACGCCAGAGCATGAACTGCTCCTCGCCGTACTCCGCGAGCGTCTGCTTCTTGTCCTTGCCCTGGAGCGCACCGTAGTGGCGCTCGTTGAGCCGCCACGACCGCTTCACGGGGATCCAGTGGCGGTCGGCGGCGTCGAGGGAGAGCGCGGCGGTCGTTGATCGCGCGGCGCTGCAGCGAGGTGTGCACGACGTCGGGCAGCACGTCGGCCTCGCGCATCAGCTCGCCGCCGCGGACGGCCTCGCCGCGGCCCTTCTCGGTGAGCGTCGACGTCGACCCAGCCGGTGAAGAGGTTCTTGGCGTTCCACTCGCTCTCGCCGTGGCGGAGCAGGATCAGGGTGTGGGTCACGAGGCGTCCATTCCTTCCCAGTAGCCGGTGTCGTCGGCGACGACCGGGACGTTGAGCGAGACGCGCTCGCCGTTGCCGAAGTCGACCGTCAGCGGTACGACGTCGCCGGCCTTGAACTCCCCGGTCAGCACGATGCCGGCGGCCGGCTCCGCGAGGTTGACGAGGCCACCGGGGCCGATGGCGATCGGCTCGAACTCCGCGGCCGTCACGGTCGCGTCCTCGCCGGCCACCGCGGTGAAGCTCTGCTCGGCCTCCGGGTCGTTGTTGGACAGCGACGCGATGAACGTCCCCGACCCCTCAGCGGCCGAGACCACGACGGCGGAGAGCACGTCGACCTCGCCCTCGCGGTTCTCGGCGGCGTTGGTGACCTGGTAGACGCGATCGGTGGCGTAGTCGAAGCCGCACGAGGACAACGGCGCGGCGAGCGCGACGACCGCTGCGGCGGTCGCGAGGAGTCGATGCTGCATGGCGCACAGCCTAGCGTCGCGTCAGGTGAGCCCGACGGTGCGTCCTGCGATGAGGATCGCGACCGAGACGACGCCCGTGAAGACGCTCGCGAGCAGCAGCAGGCGGGGCGTGCCGGTGCGCAGCGCGAGCACCATCGGGAAGGACCGCTCGCCCTCCTCGTGGTCGTGGACGAGGCCGGGAAGGGCGAGCAGGAGGTGGACCCCGAGGCCGAGAGCGCCCACCAGCGCGGTCATGGCCACGGTGGGCGCGGTGGTCGTGCCGACGCCGTTCCAGCCGCCGTACGCGAGGAAGGCGGGGTAGAGCGCGAAGCTCGCCACCCACGGGACGAACGACAGCACTCGCGCGTGGAGGAGGCGGTCACCGACCGCCGAGACGACGAGCACGGCGAGGTAGGCCGCTCCCGCGCGACGACCGTGCGCCACCGAGAGGGGTACGACGAGGAGGACCGCGCAGGTGAGGGCGAACCAGACGGTGCCGGGGTCGAGACGGGCGCCGACGAGCGGCTTGTCCGGGCGGTGCCGCTCGTCGCGACGCCGGTCGGCGAGGTCGTCGGCCCAGCCGATGATGCCCTGGCCCACGAGGACCGTGGCGGCGACGAGGGCCACCTCGCGCAGTGGCCGACCGGCGACCGCGGCCGCCGTGGCGAGCGCGACGGAGGTGGCCAGGGCCTGGGCCGGATGTGCCGCGCGCAGCAGCAGCACTGCGGTGGGCGTGGGCATGGCGGAAGTATGTCCCAGCGTGCGCGGCGAGGGGCCGCGACCACAGGAACTGGCGATCTGTCAAGCCCGGATGTGGCCTCTGACCTGCACAAACGCGGCGGGAGGTGGTTCGAACCCGTGTTAGAATGGTCACCTAGGAAAGGGAACTGAACATATGACTTTCACCGTTGGCGAAACGGTCGTCTATCCCAATCACGGGGCCGCAGTCATCGAGGACATCGAGACGCGGACGATCAAGGGAGAGGACCGCGAGTACCTCGTCCTCCGGATTGTCGCCCAGCAGGACCTGGTCGTGCGCGTCCCGGCCTGCAACCTCGATCTCGTCGGCGTCCGCGACGTCGTCGACAAGGAGGGTCTCGACCGCGTCTTCGACGTGCTGCGGGCCGCCCACGTCGAGGAGCCGACCAACTGGTCGCGCCGCTACAAGGCGAACCTCGAGAAGCTGCACTCCGGTGACGTGATGAAGGTGTCGGAGGTCGTGCGCGACCTGTGGCGTCGCGAGCGTGACCGCGGGCTGTCGGCCGGCGAGAAGCGGATGCTGGCCAAGGCGCGCCAGATCCTGGTCTCGGAGCTGGCACTGGCCGAGAAGACGAACGAGGACAAGGCCGAGGCCACGCTCGACGAGGTGCTCGCCTCCTGAGCTCGTACGACGCCGATCGAGGCCCCTGGGACGATGGTCCCCGGGGCCTCGGTCTCGTTCTGGACGACGAGCGCGGCTCGCTGCCGTACGCGCTCCTCCACGGCGAGGCGCTGGTGGCGTGTGCGGCGTGGGCGCTGGGGGAGTCCGGCGTCGAGATCGTCGACGCCACCGTGACGTGGGCCGGCATCGTCGAGTCGGGCGAGGACCTGGTCCTGCACGACGCGCTCTGCCCGATGACGCCGCCGGCCTTCGTCGCTGCCTGCCTGGAGCAGGCCCGCGCGTCCGGTGACGTCGTGGTCGGCGTCCGCCCGGTCACCGACACCGTCAAGGTCGTCACCGACGGCCGCGTGGGCGAGACCCTCGACCGCGACGACCTCCTCGCGATCGCCTCGCCGCTCGTGCTGCCCGCCCACGTCCTGGCCCGGCTGGACGGCCGACCCGTCACCGACCTCGCGCAGGCAGTGGCCGACCTGGCCGCGGCGGGTCACCGCGTGGCCACGGTACCGGCGCCGTCGGAGGGTCGTCGGGTCTCGTCGGTCGAGGACGTCCGCGTGCTCGACGCCCTCACCTCTGCGCTCACCCCCCGGGGCTGAGCTCCGCCGCCAGCGCCACGTCCTCGGGGAAGGTGACCTTGAGGTTCAGTGACGTGCTCGGCACGGCCACGATGGGCAGGTCGGCGTACGCCGCGACGCAGGCTGCGGTGTCCGTCCCCTCGAAGCCGTCGTCCGCAGCCGCGCGGTAGGCACGCAGCAGCTCGGCGGAGCGGAAGGCCTGGGGCGTCTGGACGGTCCCCGCACCGCCGGTCAGCGGGGTCAGGTCGGCATGCAGGAGCCGGAAGACGTGGACGACCGGGATCGCCCCGCCGTCCTTGCGCGCCGCGTCGACGACCGCCCGCCACAGGCCGGCGCCGGCCAGGGGTCGCGCCCCGTCGTGCACGACGACGACGTCGACCGACCCCGCCGCGACGTCGTCGGCCAGCACCTGGAGCCCCGCCCACTCCGACGCGTGCCGCGTGGCCCCGCCGTCCACCACGAGCACCTCGCGGTCGCCGAGGTGTGGCGACACGGCGCCCTCGACAGCGGCCCGGTCCTCGGGCCGCACGACGATCACGAGGCGGCGTACGTCGGGGAGCGCGAGGGCGTCGCGCACCGACCAGGCGAGCACCGGCATGTCGCGCAGCGGCATCAGCACCTTGTTGACCTCGCCGCCGACCCGGGTGCCGGAGCCCGCCGCGAGGATGATGACGGCCGTCGCGGGCTGAGACGTCATGGACGCAGTGACGAGCGCGGTGGCGATGGCGGCGACGCCCTCGCCGCGGCCGGTGAGGCCGAGCCCGTCGGTCGTGGTGGCGGACAGGCTGACGGGAGCCGCGAGGGCGGCCGAGAGTGCCGCAGTCGCCTCGTCGCGGCGCGGGCCGAGGCGCGGGACGTTGCCGATGACCTGCACCGCGACGTTGCCGATCTCCCAGCCGGCGTCGCGCACCCGCCGCGCCGTCTCGGTCAGGAAGGTGAGCCCGGAGGCTCCGGCCCACTCGGGCTCCGACGTGCCGAAGTTCGTGCCGAGGTCGCCGAGCCCGGCCGCCGAGAGGAGGGCGTCGCAGGCGGCGTGCGCGGCGACGTCGGCGTCCGAGTGACCCTCGAGTCCGGCCGGCTCGTCCGGCCAGGCCAGGCCGGCGAGGTGCATCGGGACGCCTGCCACGAGCCGGTGGACGTCGGTGCCGATGCCGATGCGGGTCTCGGGGACGTCTCCGGACTGTAAGGACCTCACGTCGGCATCATGCCCGACCACCCCTCACAATGGAGGGGTGACTGCTCGCCGCCCTCCGTGGGTGCTCGCCGGGGTCCTGGCCGGACTGGCCGGGCTCGCGACGAGCTATGCCACCGCGATGGTGCTGACGATCCGGGAGTCGCCGGTCGTCGCGGTCGGCGAGCTGGTCGTCAGGCTGACGCCCGGGTGCGGCCGCGGAGAGGGCGATCTCGGTGCTCGGCCACTGGGACAAGCCGGCGCTGGTCCTCGGGATCCTGGTCTTCCTCGTGGCCTGCTTCGCGCTCGCGGGGCGACTGGCGTCGAAGGGCTGGTGGCACCCCCTGCTGGTGTGGTTCGCCCTCGCCGGCATCGGACTGGTCGCCGTTCTCGTGCAACGCGGAGCCGGGCTGGTCGACACGCTGCCGGTGCTGGTCGGGCTTGGTCACCTGGGTCACCGCGCACTCGGCCCTCACCGACGCGCTGCAGCGCGAGCGCCGCCGCCCCGATCTCGAGTCGCGCGAGCGGCGGGTCTTCGTCATGGTGGCCGGTGCGATCTCGCTGGCCGCGGTCGGCATCGCGCTCGGCGGCCGGGTCGTCGGTGCCGGCCGTCGGCAGGTGGAGGCCAGCCGCCGACTGCTGCGCATCCCGGGCGTCACCCGGCGCGAAGCGCCCGCCGCGACGTCCGTGGGCCTCGCCGGCATCGCCCCGTGGCAGACGCCCAACGAGGACTTCTACCTGATCGACACCACCCTCGCGAAGCCGACCATCGACCCCGAGGAGTGGTCGCTCCGCATCCACGGACTGGTCGACCGCGAGCTGGTGCTGAGCTACTCCGACCTCGTCTCGCGGGAGATGACGGAGTCGTGGATCACCCTCAACTGCGTCAGCAACGAGGTGGGCGGCGGACTCGTCGGCAACGCCCGCTGGAGCGGCGTACGGATCGCGGACCTGCTCGCCGACCTCGGTGTCAGCGCCGACGCCGACTGCGTGCTCCAGACCTCCCACGACGGCTGGTACTGCGCGACGCCGCTCGCCGCGCTGACCGACGACCGCGACGCGATGCTGGCCGTGGCGATGAACGGACGTCCGCTGCCCATCGAGCACGGCTTCCCGGTGCGCACGATCGTGCCGGGGCTCTACGGCTACGTCTCCGCGACGAAGTGGGTCGTGGACTACGAGGTCACCACCTTCGACACGGCCGTCGGCTACTGGACGGACAAGGGCTGGTCGGCCGAGGGTCCGGTCAAGATCGCCTCGCGCATCGACGTGCCGCGCTCGGGTGACGACGTGCCCGCCGGCGAGGTCAGGGTCGGCGGGGTCGCCTGGCACCAGCACACCGGCATCGAGGCCGTCGAGGTGCAGGTCGACGGGGGCTCGTGGGAGCGCGCCGACCTCGGCGAGGCGCCGTCCGTGGACACCTGGGTCCAGTGGGCGGTCACGCTCGACGTGCCGGCAGGCGACCACGTCGTCCGGGTGCGGGCGATCGGCCAGGACGGCGCGACCCAGACGAGTGCCATCGCCCGACCCGACCCCGACGGGTCGACCGGGCTGCACACGATCGAGATCAGCGCGAGCTGACCGCCCGCCCTGACGGGCTCACCCGTTGCGGATGACGTACGCCGTCCCGCCGGAGGCAGCGATCCAGATCCGCTCGAACTGTGCCCGGTCGTAGACGCGGCGCACCTCGGCGTTGGTGGCGCCGGCCGGGTCGTTGACGACCACGTCGCCGTCGGCCTCGAAGCCCACGATGACCAGGAGGTGGCCGTTGCTGGCGGGGATCGGCGCACCGACCAGCTGGAAGCGCTCGAAGGCGACCGAGACGACGAGCGGCACCCCTGCAGCGATGTGGTCCTCGGCCTCGCGCAGGTCGCGCATCCGGGTGACGTAGGAGTCGCCGCCGACCAGCGTCGCGGCGTACGCGGTGTTGAAGGCCCAGTTGCCGGTGCCGCGGTAGCCGTGGTCGTAGACCATCTTCGCGGTGTGGTCGACGACGGCGTCGCCGTGGCCGGCGGCGATCCCGGTCGGGGTGGGGGAGATGCCGTAGTAGCCCAGCACCATCGCCGTCGACGTGGCCGAGCACCACGCCTCGCCGCCGCCGCCCCACCGGGGGTAGTGACCGCTGTGCACCATCTGGGAGTACGCCGGCACCGGCAGCACCGTGCCGACGCCCGGTCCGGGCGTCGAGGTCGGCCGCGGGGCGGAGGCGTCGGCGGAGGCCACGGCGCCCACGCGCTCGAGGCTGACGGCCAGGCTCGAGCCGCGCGGTCGCATCAGCGTCACGCGGACCTGCCACGACGTGATGGCGCCGGTGGCGTACCACGTGTCGACCGAGACGCGACCGACGTCGTCGGCCTGTCCGGAGTACGTCGTGCGCGGCACCGGTCGGCCTCTGCGGGCCCAGTCGGCCATGGTGTCCCAGCTGCCCGCGGTGCCGTCGGCGGCCATCGCGCGGACCTCGATGCGGACCAGGCTCCTGCCCGGGGTCGTGGCCTCCCACGTGGGGATCAGGGCCGTGGCGGCGAAGCCCGGCGTCGACCAGGGCGACGTCCACGTGCCGGCCTCGTACGCGCGGCCCGCCACCGTGCGTGGCCTCGGCTTGAGCAGTGACACCTGGCCGCGGCCGAGCTTGAGCCCGCTGCGGGTGCCGGACTTCAGGTCGGCGTAGCTGCTCCAGGAGGCGCTGGCGACCTGGGCGGCGGCCCGGGCGCGGGGGTCCTGGGCAACGGCCGCGCCGCCCGGCGCGAGGGCAGCCAGGAGGGCGAGGACGAGGGCGGGGGCGCAGGTACGACGTCGGAGCACCGGACGACGATAACCCGCGACGTCCCACGCGTCTCAGGAGTCACAGTCCTCGCCTGCAGGTGGCGCGCTCGCGCTGGCTCGGGACTTCTTCGTTGTCCGGCCTCCGCCCCTAGACTCTCGGAGTGACTCTGAGGCTCCACGACACCGCGACGCGCGAGACGCGCGACTTCGTCCCGCTGCAGCCGGGCCGGGCCGGTATCTACGTGTGTGGCCTCACCGTGCAGTCGGAGCCGCACGTCGGTCACGTGCGGTCCGCGGTGAACTTCGACGTGCTCCGCCGCTGGCTCTCCGCGACCGGCCACGAGGTCGACTTCATCCGCAACGTCACCGACATCGACGACAAGATCCTGACCAGGTCCGCGGAGCAGGGCATCCACTGGTACGCCCTCGCCGCGGCCATGAAGCGCGAGCTCGACGCGGCTCTCGCCGCGATCAACGTGCTGCCGCCGACGTACGAGCCGGGTGCGACCGGCCACGTCCCGGAGATCGTCGAGCTGATCGAGCAGCTCGTCGGAGGCGGCCACGCCTACGCGGCCGACGACGGCAGCGGTGACGTCTACTTCGACGTCCGCAGCTGGGCGGCGTACGGCGAGCTGACCCGCCAGAAGGTCGAGGACATGGAGCCCGCCGGCGACGCAGACCCGCGCGGCAAGAGGGATCCCCGCGACTTCGCCCTGTGGAAGGGGTGGAAGAAGGAGACCGAGCCGCACACCGCGTCGTGGCCCTCGCCGTGGGGTCCGGGACGCCCGGGCTGGCACATCGAGTGCTCCGCGATGGCCGGCAAGTACCTCGGCCCCGCCTTCGACATCCACGGCGGTGGCGTCGACCTGCGCTTCCCCCACCACGAGAACGAGCAGGCCCAGTCCCGCGCGGCGGGTCGCCCGTTCGCGTCGTACTGGCTGCACAACGCCTGGATCACCACGGCCGGCGAGAAGATGAGCAAGTCGCTCGGGAACTCCCTGCTCATCCCGTCCGTGCTCGAGCGGGTCCGCGGGATCGAGCTGCGCTACTACATGGTGGCCGCGCACTACCGCTCGCACGTCGAGTTCAGCTTCGAGGCCCTCGACGAGGCCGCGAAGGGCTTCCGTCGGATCGAGGACTTCCTCGAGCGGGCGGCCGGTGTCGTCGGCACCTGGTTCGCGGCGATGCCCGACGCCTTCCGGCAGGCGATGGACGACGACCTCGGCACCCCCGCGGCCGTCGCCGTCATCCACGACTCGGTCCGCGAGGGCAACCGGCTGCTCGCCGACGGCCCGTCCGACGAGCTCAGCCAGAAGTTCGGCGAGGTGATCGCCATGCTCGACGTGCTCGGCCTCAACCCGGCCGACCCGGCGTGGGCGACCGGACGATCGGACGACAAGCTGTCCGCCGTCGTGGACGCCCTCGTGCAGGGGCTGCTCGCCGAGCGGGCCGCCGCGCGCGAGGCCAAGGACTGGGCGCGCGCCGACACCATCCGCGACCAGATCACGAACGCCGGCCTCGAGGTCGAGGACACGCCCGCCGGACCACGGTGGTCGATAGATACAGGGAGCGTGTAGACGTGGCTGGCAATTCGCAAGCGCAAGGGCGCCATCAAGAAGACCGGCAAGGGCAACCCCACCGCCGGCTCCGGCGGGCGGGTCCGGCGCGGCCTCGAGGGCAGGGGGCCCACGCCCAAGGCCAGCGAGCGGCCCTACCACCAGGCGCACAAGGCCGCGAAGCGCGCCGAGAAGGCCAAGGACACCCGGCCCAAGCGGCGTACGACCTCCGACGCCGAGTGGGCGGCCGGCCGCAACTCGGTCGTGGAGCTGCTGCGCGGTGGTGTGCCGGTGACCGCGATCTACGTCGCCGAGGGCGCCGAGCGTGACAACCGGCTGCGCGAGGCCTTCAAGCTCGCCGCCGAGCAGGGCGTCCGGCTCCTCGAGGTCACCCGCAACGAGATGGACCGGATGACCTCCGGTGCCGTGCACCAGGGCCTCGCCGCGCGGCTGCCGGCCTACGAGTACGCCCACGCCGACGACCTGCTCGACCGCGCCGACGAGGCCAAGGAGCCCGCGCTCATCGTGGCGCTCGACTCGGTCACCGACCCGCGCAACCTCGGCGCCGTCGTCCGCTCGGCCGCCGGGTTCGGGGCGCACGGCGTGCTGATCCCGGAGCGCCGTGCCGCCGGCATGACCGCGTCGGCGTGGAAGACCAGCGCCGGTGCGGCCGCGCGTCTGCCGATCGCCCAGACCGTCAACCTGACCCGGCAGCTCAAGGCCTACCAGGAGGCGGGCTGCATGGTCGTCGGCCTGGCCGCCGACGGTGACATCTCGCTGCCTGAGCTCGTCGCGGCGGGCGGGCTCGCCGACGGACCGCTGGTCGTGGTCGTCGGGTCCGAGGGCAAGGGCCTGGGCCGGCTGGTGGCCGAGACGTGCGACCAGATCGTCTCGATCCCGATGGCCGGTCAGCTGGAGTCGCTCAACGCCGGCGTGGCCGCCTCGGTCGCCCTCTACGCGATCTCACAGGCCCGACTCCTGTCATGAGCCTCCCGCGGCGGCTGCTCCTCGGCATCGTGCTCGGGTGCGTGAGCGTGGCGCTGGGCCTGTCCGTCGCTGCCTTCCTGTTCATCACCAGCAGCCGGACCGTGGTCGTGGTGGGGCACGACACTGTCGTACGCCCCACGATCGCGCGCGATGCCGTCATCCAGACCGGGCCGATCCTGCCCGACTTCCGGATCCGCGACGTGGGTCCGGTCGGGGTCACCCTGTCCCTGGGCAAGACCCAGGTCGGCTCGGTCGAGGAGCTGGTGGACCGCTACGCCTTCATCGCCGGCGACCCGGACGCGCAGATCGCGAAGGTCCAGGGCGTGGTGGTCGACATGGCCGTCGCGGCCGCGATCCGCGGCCTGGCCGTGGGGCTGCTGCCCATCGTCGTGTCCCTGCTGCTCGGGCGACACCGGCGGGGCCAGCTCCTGCGTGGCGTCGGCACGAGACAGGGGTTGCTCGCCCTGGTTCTGCTCCTCGCGCTGCCGATCCTGGTGTGGCAACCGTGGGAGTCGCCGGCGGAGACGCAGAAGGATCAGGGCACCTGGGAGTCACTGGAGGACTACGTCGGCCCCGAGGCCGTGCTTCCCCAGGAGGTCCGCGACGTCGAGATCCGCACGAACGCCGTGACGTCGGGGAGCAGGCGGCTCGTGCTCAGCGCGCTCGGGACGTACAGCACGAGCAAGGACTTCTACTCCGACGCGGCTGCAGGGGCGGCCGACCTCGAGCTTCGCGAGCCCGAGGAGGGCGAGACCGTCGCGCTGCTGGTCAGCGACCGGCACGACAACATCGGCATGGACCGCGTCGCCCGTGCCGTCGGCGAGGCGGCCGGCGCCACGGTCGTGCTCGGCGCGGGGGACGACACCTCGACCGGCCAGCCGTGGGAGGCCTTCAGCCTCGACTCGCTGGCCGAGGCGTTCGACGACTGGGACCGCTTCGCCGTCGCCGGCAACCACGACCACGGCGACTTCGTCAGCAGCTACCTGGCAGACCTGGGGTGGACGATGCTCGACGGCGAGGTCATCGACGCCCCGTGGGGAGGGAGCCTCCTCGGCGTCGACGATCCGCGCAGCAGCGGGCTCGGGAGCTGGCGCGACGAGACCGGACTGAGCTTCTCCGAGGTGGAGGACCGTCTCGCCGACACCGCCTGCGCGGCCATGGACGACGGGGACCGGGTCAGCACCGTCCTGGTCCACGACGCCAACCTCGGACGGGAGGCACTCGCCCGCGGCTGCGTCGACCTCGTCGTCGGTGGTCACACGCACGTCCAGGCCGGTCCCGACGCTGTCGAGGTCGAGGAGGGCACCGTGGGCTACCGGTGGACCAACGGCACGACCGGCGGAGCTGCGTACGCGATCGCCCTGGGCAGCAAGCCGCGCCGCAACGCCGACGTCAGCCTCATCACGTACGAGGCCGGCCGGCCCACCGGGTTGCAGTGGGTGCGGCTGCGCACGGACGGGAGCTGGCGGGTGGGCGACTGGGAGCCGATCACTCCTGCCCCGTGATCGCCTCGTCCGGCTTGGTGGTGAGGAACCGGTCGATGTAGTCGCGCGCGGTCTCGTGGATGCCGATCTCGAACCCGGCCTGCTCCGAGAGGTACCACCGGTGCTCGAGGATCTCGTGGAAGATCTCGGCAGGCTCCAGCTTCCCGGTCGCGTCGGGCGGGATCATCGCCATGATCGGCTCGAAGATCCTGTGCATCCACTGGCTCGCCACCAGGTGGCGGTCCTCGCGTCCGAGGTCGTAGTGAGCGGTGAACGAGGCGAGGTCGTTGAGCAGCCGTCGGGCCTGGTTGTCCTCGACGGTCATGCCGGTCAGCGCCTGGATCTCGCGGGCGTGGTGGCCGAGGTCGACGACCTTCGGCTGGATCCGGATCGTGTCGCCGCCGAGGTCGGTGACGATGTCGAGCTCGTCGACGTCGAAGCCGAGGTCGTTGAGCCGCTCGACCCGCCGTTCGATGCGCCACATCTCGTCGGCGCGGAACTCCTCGAGGTCGGTGAGCTCCTTCCACAGCGTCTCGTAGCGCGACCGGAGGCGCTCGATGATCTCGAAGCCGTCGATCTCGTGGACGGCACCACTCGCCTCGAGGTCCATCAGCTCGGCGAAGATGTTCTCGCAGCCGACGGTGATGTCGTAGTCCCGCATCCGCTCGCTCACCTCGTCGCGCAGCTCGCCGGTCTCGGCGTCGACGAGGTAGGCCGAGAACTCGCCGGCGTTGCGGCGGAACAGCACGTTGGACAGGGACACGTCGCCCCAGTAGAAGCCGGCCAGGTGCAGCCGTACGAGCAGCACGACGATGGCGTCGATGAGCGTCGGCACGTGCTCGGCGGTCATGCCGCGGCTGAAGAGGCTGCGGTAGGGGAGCGAGAACTGGAGGTGCCGGGTGATCAGCGCCGCCGGCAGCTCCTCGCCGTCGGCGTCCTCGCGGCCGGTGACGACGCCCTGCGGCACGACCGCCGGCATCCCGATCCGCTGGAGGTCGCGGAGCATCCGGTACTCGCGGAAGGCGATGTCGTCCTGCGTCTCCTTGACCGCGTAGACCCGGTCACCGAGCCGCACGATGCGCACGATGTGGCGCGACAGCCCGCGCGGCAACGGGACGACGACGTCGTCGGGCCACTCCTCGAGCGGGGTGTCCCAGGGCAGGCCGAGGATGGCCGGGTCGGGCCGGCTGGCGACGATCCGCATGGCCATGGGAGGACGCTACTCGGTGCCGAGGGCCCAGATGTCGATGCGCGGGCCCGTGGCCCCCGGGACCTCGACGCCGTCGGGGCGGCCGGTCAGGTCGGTGCCCTCGGGCTCGGAGCCGAAGAGGTGCCGACCGGGCTCGACCGCCAGTGCGAACCCGGCGCCCGCGGCACGGCGAGCGACCACGAGGACCGAGCCGTCGGGGTGCTCGCGCACGAAGGCGAGCGTGTCGTCGTCGACGTGGGCCCACCGCAGGCCGCCACGACGGAGGGCGACGTGCGCACGTCGCACCCGCGCGAGGTCGGCGTACGCCGCCAGCGTGGTGCGGTCCCACTCGTCGCTCCGGTGCCAGGGCATCGTGCGTCGCGAGTCCTCGCCGTTGACGCCCTCGAGCCCGATCTCGTCGCCGGCGAAGAGCATCGGCACGCCGGGCAGGCTGAACTGCAGGCCCGCCGCGACCCGGTGGACCGCGGCGTCACCGCCCACCACGGTGCGGATGCGCGCGGAGTCGTGGGAGCCGAGGATGTTCCAGCTCGACGACGTCGCTCGCCAGCCGAGGGTGCCCTGCCAGGCGCGGAGGGTGTCGACCATCGCAGCGCCGCCGCGACGGGGGACCGGCACCGGTCGGCCGAAGGGCCGCGCCGGCGAGGCCGGGTCGCGCAGCCACGACCACACCGGCCACGAGAAGCCGGAGTAGTTCATCGTGCCGTGCCAGCCGTCGCCGTCCACGTCGCCGGTCGCGTCGTGGTTGTGCTCGCCGATGACCCACGGGTCCTCGCGCAGCTCGGCGGCCGTCGCGCGCACGGCCCGCGCGACCTCGTGCGCCACGTCGATGTCGGCCAGCCGGCCGGTCATGTTGGCGACGTCGATGCGCCAGCCGTCGACGTCGTACGGCGGTCGGAGCCAGCGGCCGACCACCGAGTGCGGCCCCTCGACCATCGCGTGCCGCACGTCGAGGTCGGCGTGGTTGATCTTCGGCAGCGTGCCGTGGCCCATCCAGCAGGCGTACGTGCCGTCGTCCTCGAAGCAGTAGAACGAGCGGTGCGGGTCGTCGACGCCCCCGTCGACCGCGGACAGGAACCACTCGTGCGTGTCGCCCGTGTGGTTGGTGGTGAGGTCGCCCAGGATCCGCCAGCCACGCTCGTGGACGGCGGTGCTCAGCCGGGCGTACGCCTCGTCGCCTCCGAGCAGCGGATCGACGCTGGTGAACGTGGTCGCGTTGTAGCGGTGGTTGCTCTCGCCCGGGAAGACCGGGGTCGTGTAGACCACGTCGGCCCCGACCTCGGCGATGTGGTCGAGGTGCTCGGTGATGCCGTCGAGGTCGCCGCCGAAGAACTGCATCGGGGTGCGCGGGTCGCTCGCCCTCGAAGACCACCTCGTCGTCCCAGTCGGCCTCCAGCGCCCAGTCGGGCACCTCCCGCTCGTCGGCCGCCGCCGAGCGGGCGAACCGGTCGGGGAACACCTGGTAGACCACGGCGTCGCGACCCCAGTCGGGCGCCGAGGGGAAGGCGGCGAGCCGGAAGTCGTTGCCGTCCGGCACGTCGTGGTCGACGGTGCCGGCGCCGGTGAGCCACTCCTGTGCGGTCTGCCCGTCTGCGAGGGCGCGCACCAGCAGGAAGCGGTAGTGGGTCACCGGGTTGTGCACCGGCAGCCGCGCCTCCCACCACACGACGCCGGCGACGGTCTGCGAGGTCGTCGGGTGGAAGACCGGCTCGGCGTCGTACGTCGTGCGCAGCCAGATCGCGTCGACCGGGTCCTCGGCACTGGTCCGCACCCGCACCGTCACCGTGTCGCCCAGCGCGGGCGCCTCGTCGGAGACGTAGAGCGGGGAGCCGTCGTGGTGGGGCAGGTGGAGGAGGCTCACGGGGGTCATCCTCTCAGCCGTCCCGCGCTGACTAGGATTGCCGCCGCGTCCTCGGACGTACGCCGCGTTAGCTCAGGGGTAGAGCACCAATCTTGTGTGTAGCTCAGTTGGTAGAGCGCATTACTTGTAACGCGGTTCAATCCTGTCACCGGTCCAGCGTGGATTCGACGTTCACGCTGGTCAGCGCCGGGGCGTCCGGCAACGCCTACGTCGTCAGCGGACCTGCTCGACCTCGAACTCACACGCGGGGGAGGCGATCGCGTCCTGGGCGGCGATCAGCCGCAGCTCCCGCTCGCCGGAGTCGAGGGTCTCCTTCAGCACGGCGAAGACCGACGAGGCGGTGCGGGCGAGGGCGTCGGCGGCCGAGCCGGTCTCGTGCAGGTGCGCGGTGAAGAGGGCGGCGGTGATGTCGCCCGAGCCGTTGGCCTTCATCGGCAGGCGCGGCGTGCTCACCAGCCAGGCGCCGTCGCCGGTGACGGCCAGCATCTCGATGGCGTCGTCCGGTGCGCCGGCCCGGTCCACCGAGGTGACCAGCACGGTCGCGGGTCCGAGGGCGCGGACCTCGTCGACCGCGGACAGGATGTCGTCGAGCGACGACGAGCCGCTGAGTGCGTCGCGGTCGGTGATGAAGCCCAGCTCGAACTGGTTGGGCGTCAGCACGTCCGCGACCGGGATGACGGTGGAGACGTACTTCGGCGGGATCGCCGGGTTGACGAAGCAGCCCGAGGTCGCGTTGCCCATGACCGGGTCGCAGGTGTACGTCGCGGCGGGGTTGGCCGCCTTGACCTGCGCGACCGCGTCGGCGATCACGTCCGCGATCTCCGGGGAGCCCTGGTAGCCCGACAGGATCGCGTCGCAGGACTCGAACGCACCCCGCTCGCCGATCCCGGTGATCACCGCGGCGACGTCCTCGGCCGCGATCAGCGGCCCGCGCCACGCGCCGTACCCGGTGTGGTTGGAGAAGTTGACCGTCAGGACCGGCCACACCTCGTGGCCGAGGCGCTGCAGCGGGAAGACGGCGGCGGAGTTGCCGACGTGGCCGTAGGCGACGTGGGACTGGATGGAGAGGACGCGCATCCTCCGAGACTAGGCGACCTGCAGCGACCGCTTCGAGAGCCCCATCCAGTAGCCGTCGATGACCTGGCTGCCGGGCGCGTCGGCGGCCGTCGCCGCACCGAGGGTCACGAAGAGCGGCGTGTAGTGCTCGACCGTCGGGTGGGCGTACGGCATGCCGGGGGCCTTGGCCTTGTAGTCCGACAGCAGGTCGACGTCGCCGCGGGCGAGCGCGTCGGCCGCCCAGAGGTCGAAGTCGACGGACCAACCGGGCGCCTCCGCCTCGATCCGGAACTCCTTGAGGAACGGCAGGCCGTGGGTGAGGAAGCCCGACCCGATGATCAGCACGCCCTCGTCGCGCAGCGGGCGCAGCCGCTCGCCGAGCTTCATCAGGCGGTGCGGGTCGTCGGTGGGCAGCGACATCTGCAGCACCGGGATGTCGGCGTCGGGATACATGATCGTGAGCGGCACCCAGGCGCCGTGGTCGAGGCCGCGCGTCGCGTGCTGGTGCACCGGCTCGCCGTCGGGCATCATCGCCGCGACCCGCTGCGCGAGGTGCGAGGCGTCGGGCGTCTCGTAGGTCATCTGGTAGTACTTCGGCGCGAACCCGCCGAAGTCGTAGACCAGCGGGGCGTGGCTCGCGGTCAGGCTCACCGGCGCCGACTCCCAGTGGGCGCTGACGATGAGGATCGCCTTCGGGCGGGGCAGGTCGGCGGCCCATGCCGCGAGCTGCCCGGACCAGATCGGGTCGTCCAGCAGCGGCGGCGCACCGTGGCCGATGTAGAGGGCAGGCATCGCAGCGTTCATGACATCCTCAATAGTACGCATTTCAATTATATTCCGGAAGAGTCCAGTCCACCGGCGCCGCACCCTGGTCCTCGAGCAGGCGGTTGACCTGGCTGAACGGCTTCGAGCCGAGGAAGCCGCGGTGGGCCGACAGTGGCGACGGATGGGCGGACGCGACCCACGGGACCGGGCCGAGGAGAGGCTTGAGCTTCTGCGCCGGGTTGCCCCACAGGATCGCGGCGCACGGTCCGCCGCGCTCGGCGAGCGCGACGATCGCCCGCTCGGTGACGGCCTCCCAGCCCCTGCCCTGGTGGGAGTTGGAGTCACCGGGTCGGACGGTGAGGACGCGGTTGAGGAGCATCACCCCTGGTCGGCCCATGCCGACAGGTCGCCGTGTGGAGGCGCGTCGATGCCGAGGTCGTCGCGCAGCTCGGCGTAGATGTTGCGCAGACTGGGCGGGAGGGGCCGGACGTGACGATCGACGGCGAAGCTCAACCCGATCGGATGGGCCGGGTTGGGATAGGGGTCCTGCCCCACGACCAGGACGCGTACGTCGGCCAGCGGGCGCTCGGAACGCCCTGAAGACCAGGTCGCCCGCCGGCTGGTAACCCCGGCCCGCGGCCAGCTCCTCACGCAGGAAACGGCCCATCGCGGCGATCTGGTCGTCCACGGTGGCCAGCGCCTGTGCCCAGTCGGGTGCGACGAGACCCTTGTCGACCAGCCCGGCGAGCGCGCTCATGCCGACGCCCGAGCAGGTCGCTGCAGCCGGTCGAGGAACGCCACGAGCAGCGCCTCGCGCATCGCGGGCGAGGCCACGTCGAGCATCGCGTTGACCTCGGCCATCCGGGTCGGCAGCTCGAGCTCCCCGTCGGCGGAGGCGCCCACCAGCCCCGATGCGGCGAGCAGCCCGTCGAAGTCGTCGTCGCCCAGCGTGGCCGGGTCGAGTGCCTCGATGAAGGCGACCACGCCCTCGTCGACCGCGACCGGGCCGGCGGCACGGGCCGCCGCCACCGACTCGCTGAGCGCCGAGGCGAACTCCTGCACGTGGGGCAGCGTCCCGGCACTCACCGAGAGGTGCACGCTCGGCCCCTGGTCGCCGAACGACAGCTGCGGCTGGACGTACCACCCGCGGGCGACCAGCTCGTCGGTGAGCGTGAACGGGTCGAGCGTCTCGTCGGTGGCCAGCGTGACCAGCGTGGAGTCCGGCGGCACGACCACGCGCAGCCCGGGCTCCCACCCGATGCACGCCACGATCGCGTCGGCGGCGGCGAGCGCCCGGTCGGTCAGGTCGAGGTAGCCGTCGTCGCCGATGTGCTCGACGACCGCCCACGTGCCCGCGATCGGCCCGCCCGACCTGGTGGACTGCGTCGTCGCGTTGAGCATCGTGTAGCCCGGCCAGGCCGCGGACGCGAAGAACTGCGGACGCCGCAGACCGGCGTCGCGGTGCAGGAGGAGCGAGGTGCCCTTGGGGGCGTACGCGTACTTGTGCGTGTCCACGGAGATCGAGGTGACACCGTCGACCGCGAACGTCCACGGCGGCACCGGGCGACCCAGTCGCGCGGCGTAGGGCAGCACCCAGCCGCCGATGCAGGCGTCCACGTGGCAGCGCACGCCCGCGGGCGGCCGCCGCCGCGGCGATGTCGGTCACCGGGTCCACCACGCCGTGGGCGTACGACGGTGCGCTGGCGACGACCAGCACGGTGTCGTCGTCGATCGCGTCGGCCATCGCGGACGCGTCGGCGCGGAAGTCGGGGCCGACCGGCACCAGCACCGCCTCGACGCCGAAGTAGTGGGCGGCCTTGTGGAAGGCGGCGTGGGCCGTGGCGGGCAGCACCATCCGGGGGTTCCGTACGTCGGGGCGGCTGTCGCGCGCTCCCTGCACCGCCAGCAGGATCGACTCGGTGCCTCCCGACGTCACCGTGCCCACTGCACCGTCCGGGGCGTCGAGGAGCCCGCAGGCGAACCCGACCAGCTCGTTCTCCATCTGCAGCAGCGACGGGAACGCCGTCGGGTCGAGCGCGTTGGAGGCGGCGTAGGCGGCGACCGCCTCGCGCGCGACGCGGTCGATCTCCGGGTCGCCCGAGTCGTAGACGTAGGCCAGCGTGCGGCCGCCGTGGACCGGCAGGTCGCCGGCCTGCAGGGCCGCGAGCCGCTCGAGGGGATCAGGCACGGATCGCTCCTTCCTCCTCGGCCGAGCTGGCCGCGACCTCGGCCGGGTCGAGGGTGTACTGCCGCAGCCACCAGAGGCTGAGGATCGTCAGGGCGGCCGGGACGATCGAGAAGCCGAGGGCGATCGCCGTGAGCGCGGAGTCGGGCTGGCTGATGTCGCGTCCCTCGCTCGACAGGTACCCGCCGAGCGCCAGCATGAGGGCGAAGACCGCCGGGCCGAGGGCCAGGCCGAGGGTCTCGCCGGCGGTCCAGACACCGGTGTAGACACCGGCCCGGTTCTCGCCGGTCCGGGCGGCGTCCACCGCCGCGACGTCGGGCAGCATCGCCATCGGGAAGACCTGGCACCCGGCGTAGCCGACGCCCACCAGGCCGGTCGCGACGAAGGTCCACACGTCGTTGCCGCCGCGGGCGAGCACGGCGAGCGCGGCGCCCGCGGCGAGGACCACTGAGGCGGCGACGTAGCCCTGCTTCTTGCCGACGCGCTCACCCCAGCGCGCCCACAGCGGGGTCAGCAGGAGGGCCGGCCCGACGAAGCAGACGAAGAGGACGGTGGCCGCGCCCGAGCGGCCGAGCAGGTCCTCGGCCACGTACGCGACCCCGGCCAGCATGCAGCCGGTGGCGAGGGCCTGCAGGACGAACGTGGTGAGCAGGACCCGGAAGTCGCGGGCCTGGCCCACGACCCGCAGCTGCTCGCGCAGGGACCCCGCGCCCGCACTGACGGCGCCGATCGGCGCGCGGCGGGTGCCCCACCACGCGCTCACGACGCCGACGAGGATGACGAGCGACATCACGACGCCCATCACGCGGTAGCCGTCGCGTCCGCCGACCGCGTCGCGGATCACCGGTGCCGTGGCCCCGGCGAGCATGATCGTGAACGCCAGGATCGCGACCCGCCACGTCATCAGCCGGGTGCGTTCGTCGTACGACGTCGTGATCTCGGCGGGCATCGCGACGTAGGGCACCTGGAAGAACGCGTACGCCGACGCGGCCAGCACGAAGAAGACCAGCACCCAGCCGGCCTCCAGCCACTGGCTGCCCAGGTCGGGCGCGGCGAAGATCAGCGCGAACGCACCGGCCAGCATCAGCCCGGCACGGAGCAGCCAGGGACGGCGCGGGCCGGCCGGGTCGACGGTGCGGTCGCTGACGCGGCCCGCGATCGGGTTGAGGACGACGTCCCACGCCTTCGGCAGGAAGACGATCACGCCGGCCCACAGGGCGGCGATGCCGAGCTCGTCGGTGAGGTAGGGCAGCAGCATCAGGCCGGGCACCGTGCCGAAGGCGCCGGTCGCGACCGAGCCGCTGCCGTAGCCGATGCGTACGCCGCGGGACAGGCGCGTCGACCCGCTCGGCGACGTCGTCGACGTCACCGCTGGCCCAGCGCCCGCGAGCCCGACGAGCCGTAGCGGCGCGTGGGGTTGGACCCGATCGTGCCGGGTGAGGCGGCCTTCTTCGCGGCGGCCTTCTTGGCAGGCGCCTTCCTGGGGCAGCCTTCTTCGGCGCCGGGGCCTTCCGCGCGCGCGTGGCGGCGCTTCGGCGCGGGCAGCGGTCCTGCGGACCACTCGTCGACCCACTCGTCGATGGTCTCCCACGTCGTGCCGCGGGCGGCGCGACCGGTCAGCATGCCGAGGTGGCCACCGGGCACGACCTCGAAGCGCACCTGCCGCGAGCCGGTGAGCAGCGGGACCACGGCGCGTACGGCGGCCAGTGGCGCGATGCCGTCGGTGTTGCCGGCGAAGACGAGCACCGGGACGGTGATGGCGGCGAGGTCGATCGTCCGGTCACCGATCTCCATCCGACCCTGCGCCAGCGCGTTGCCCTTGACGAAGCGGTGGTAGAGCTGGCCGAAGGTGCGGCCCGGGTAGGCGGTCATGCTGGACATGAACCGGGTGACCGCCTCCATCTGCTTGAGGTACTCGGTGTCGTCGAGGTGGGTCAGCACCGCCAGCGGCTTGGTGACGACCTTCTGCGCCGACGCGGCCGTGAACGCCCAGTTGACGAGCGGCGTCGGTACGCCGCCGAGCGCCCGGTAGGCCCGCGTGACGAGGCCGGTGCCCTGGCCGAGGTTGAGGAGGGGCCGGACCGGAGCCATGAGCGGCACCTTGGTGACGTCGACGGGTGAGCCGATCACGGTCAGGGAGGCGATCGGCAGGTCCGGCCGGTCGGCGGCCACGAGCATCGCGAAGATGCCGCCGAGGCTCCACCCGACCAGGTGCACACCGCGCCCGCCGGAGTGCTCGTGCACCGCGCGGATCGCCTCCGGCAGCACCTCGTCGACCCAGTGCTCCATCCCGAGCCCGCGGTCCTTGAACGAGACCTGGCCGTACTCCACCAGGTAGGTCGGGCGCCCGCCGGTCACGAGGTGCTCGACCAGGGAGCAGTCCCGTCGCAGGTCGAAGCACAGCGACGGAGCGGCCAACGGGTTGACCAGCAGCACCGGGTCGCCGGTCTCGGCGACGTCGGCGGCCGGGCGGTAGTGGTAGACCTCCCGCAGCACCCCGTCGTCGATGAGCGTGCGCGGCATCGGTCGCAGGTCGGCCAGCCCGCCGTAGAGCAGGGTGTGGGCGACGTTTCCAGCCGCCGCGACCACCTGGTCGGGCTTGGGGATCAGGTCCATGCGAGAAATCTACGGCCCTGGTGCATCCGGACGGTGCCGGTCGCGACGGAGAAGGGGGTGACGGGCGCGATCCGGCGCCCCTGACGGAAGGACCCCATGAAGCGCGCGTCCCCGCCCTGCTCGCCGCTCGGCCCTCGCGCTCGGTTCGCTGTCCACGGCGTCCACGCGTCCGCCGCCCCGCCGCAGGCGAAGCGCCGGCAAGACCAGCCTCGCCGCCGTGCTCACCTCCGACGGCGACAGTTCGACAACAACCGCCGACGACTTCGACATCCTGACCGAGGCAGCCCTGGCCGTCATCGGCGCCAAGCCCGACTCACCGGTGGCCCTGCTCGCCGACGGCAACGACGCGCGCTGACCGTCTTCGCCCCCACCGACCAGGCGTTCCGCCTGCTCGCCCTGGAGCTCACCGGCAGAAGATCAGGAGCGAGAAGAAGATCTTCGACGCCCTGGTGGATCTCGCCGGCGTCGACACGATCGAGGCCATCCTGCTCTACCACGTGGTGCCCGGCGCCACCCTGGACAGCAGCAAGGTCCTCGAGGCCGACCGGCCAGGCTCACCACCGCGGCCGGGGGCAAGGTGCAGGTCAAGGATCAAGTGCGACCGAGCACGGCGGCGTCACGGTCAAGACTGCGCGACAAGGACCGCAACTCCCGCAACCCGCGGGCGATCCTCGACAGCCTCGACCTCAACAAGGGCAACAAGCAGGTCGCGCACGGCGTCGACCGAGTGCTGCGTCCGATCGACCTCTGACGCTCAGTTCCTGAGATGATCGTCTCGCCGGTCGAGCAGGCCCCCGTGCTGCTCGACCGGCGAGCACCGCGCCACTACGTTGGCGGCGTGGTGACCGGGATGCGGGAGTTCGAGGACGAGCAGGACGACGTCGTCCTGTCCCTCGCCGCGCGCCTGGTCGAGGGCGACGAGACGGCCCTCGAGGCCGTGTACGACCGCTGGTCCGCGCTCGTCCACACCTACGCCCTCCGCGCCCTCGGCGACCCGCACGACGCCGAGGAGGTCACCCAGCAGGTCTTCGTGGCGGCCTGGCGCAGCCGCCACACCCTGACCCCGAGCGCCTCCGCCCTCCCCGCCTGGCTCGTCGGGATCGCCCGGCACAAGGTGGCCGACGTCCGTGCCGGCCGCGCCCGTGACGCCGGCCGGATGGCCGCTGCGACGGCGCTTCCCGAAGTTCGTGACGCCGAGGAGCAATCCAAGGACGACGAGGTCGCCGAACGACTGGTGGTGCGACAGGCGGTCGAAGAGCTTCCTGACCCGCGCCGCACGATCGTCCTGCTCGCCTTCTGGGAGGAGCTCAGCCACGCCGAGATCGCCGAGAAGGTCGGCCTGCCTCTCGGCACCGTCAAGAGCCACGTACGTCGTGGCTTGATCAAGCTCCACCAGCAGCTCGAGGGGGTGCGCCATGACTCACGTCGACCTTGACGACCTCGCCGACCTCGTCCTCGACCCCGACGCCACCCCCGACTCCGTGCGCGACGCACGTCGAGTCCTGCCCCGAGTGCACCGACCGGCTGGCCGCCCTCTTCGACGTACGCCGGCTCGCGTCCGGCGAGCCGCTGGTCGCGCCGCCCGCCCGGGTCCGCGAGCAGGTGCTGGCGCAGGTCGGCGAGCGACCCGAGGACGCCGACGAGGACGTCGTGGTCCGACCCGTGCCCCTGCAGGTGGCCGCTTCGCCGGACGTGCCGCGCCCGCGGCACCGGGTCCCGGTGTGGGCCGCCGGTCTGGCCGCAGGCATCGCGCTCGTGGCCGGCCTGGGACTCGGCCGGATGACGCTCGACGACGCGACCTCGCCCGGGCGCGACACCCCGGAGGCGGTCGTCGCGGCCGCGGACCTCACCGCGCTCGACAGCACCGCCGGACGTGGCGTCGCACGCGCCGTCGAGTCCGACGACACGATCACGCTGCGCGTCCAGGCCAGTGAGCTGGGCGAGGACGACGGCTTCCACGAGGTCTGGCTGATCAACGTCGACGGCGAGCGGATGGTCGCACTGGGCGTGCTGGCCGACGGTGACGCCGGTGAGTTCCAGGTGCCGCGCGGCCTCCTCGACGAGGGCTACCTCGTCGTCGACATCTCCGTCGAGCCCGAGGACGGCGACCCGACCCACTCCGGCGTCAGCCTGGCCCGCGGCGAGCTCGTCTGACCCACCCCCGCCCTCGGGGCGGGCGTTCCTCGACATCCGGCCCGCCGGGCACTAGGAACAGGGGATGAAGTGGAGGTACGCCATCCTCGGCGGCACCGTGGCGGCCGCGGCCGCCACGACGGTGCACGACCTGGTCCAGACGAAGCACGCGATCATCCGCAACTTCCCGGTCGTGGGCCACGCCCGCTACTTCCTCGAGCGGTTCGGTCCCGAGCTGCGCCAGTACATCGTCACCAGCAACGACGAGGAGCGGCCGTTCAGCCGCGACCAGCGCCGGTGGGTCTATGCCAGCTCCAAGCTGGAGAACAACTACTTCGGCTTCGGGACGGACAACGACGTCGAGACGGTCGTCGGCTACCCGATCATCAAGCACCGCACCTTCACCGGACCCGGTGCCGCGACGATGCCGCACGCGCAGGAGGAGATCGTCCTGCCCTGCGCCAAGGTGATGGGCGCCGCCCGCGGGCGTACGCACGCCTTCCGCCCGGGCTCGGTGGTGAACATCTCCGGGATGAGCTTCGGCTCGCTGTCGGGCAAGGCGATCGAGTCGCTCAACAAGGGCGCGGCGATGGCCGGCTGCCTGCAGAACACGGGCGAGGGGGCGCTGTCCCCGCACCACCGCCACGGTGGCGACATCGTCTTCCAGATCGGCACGTCCTACTTCGGGTGCCGCGACGACCGGGGGCGTTTCGACCTGGCGCGACTCGTCGACCTCGTGCAGTCGGCCCCGGTCAGGGCGATCGAGGTCAAGCTGAGCCAGGGGGCCAAGCCCGGACTCGGCGGGATGCTGCCGGGGGAGAAGGTGAGCCGGGAGATCGCGGAGATCCGGGGCATCCCGGAGGGCCAGGACTGTGCCTCGCCGAGTCGGCACGAGGTGTTCCACGACGTCGACTCGATGCTCGACTTCGTCGAGACCGTCGCCCAGGCCACCGGCCTGCCGGTCGGCATCAAGTCCGCGGTCGGCAACCTCACGATGTGGGACGAGCTGACCGCGGCGATGGCGAGCGGCGACCGCGGCGTCGACTTCGTCAACGTCGACGGCGGTGAGGGCGGCACGGGCGCCGCTCCGATGATCTTCGCCGACTCCGTGGCCTACCCCTTCCGGATCGCCTTCGCCGAGGTCTACCGCCGCTTCGCCGACGCCGACCTGACCGACGACGTGGTCTTCATCGGCGCCGGCAAGCTCGGCATCCCGGAGAACGCGATCGTCGCCTTCGCGCTCGGCGTGGACATGGTCAACGCCGGCCGCGAGGCGATGATGTCGATCGGCTGCATCCAGGCGCAGAAGTGCCACACCGACCACTGCCCGGTCGGCGTGGCCACCCAGAACCCGCGCTACACGCGCGGCCTCGACGTGAGCCTCAAGAGCGTCCGCGCCGCCAACTACGTCCGGTCGCTGCGTCGCGACCTGCTGAAGGTCTCCGAGGCCATCGGCGTGGTGCACCCCGGCCTGATCTCCCCGCGCGACGTCGACATCGTCGACGGCACGCGGTCGACGGTGGGACTGGCCGAGACCTACGGCTACGACCCCGCGCGACCCCGCCTCGGGCCCGACCTCGTACGCGAGATCGAGGCCATCATGGTCGCGCAGGACGCCACCCACCAGGCGGCCGCGGAGGCCCGCCCCTGACCGTCAGCCGGCGCGCGAGCGGCGTACGGACTTGTCGTGGTGCTCCGGGAGCGAGCCGAGCTCGTCGAGGAAGTCGCGCGCCCACTTGGCCACGTCGTGGGCCAGGACGGTCTTGCGCATCGCCCGCATCCGGCGCGACGTGTCCTTCTCGTCGGCGGCGAAGGCCTCGAGCAGGGTGGCCTTCATGCCGTCGATGTCGTAGGGGTTGACCAGCCAGGCCTGGCGCAGCTCGGCCGCGGCGCCGGCGAACTCCGAGAGCACCAGGGCCCCGTCGTTGTCGTAGCGACAGGCGACGTACTCCTTGGCGACGAGGTTCATCCCGTCGCGGAAGGGCGTGACGACCATGACGTCGGCGGCGCGGTAGAGCGCGGCCATCTCCTCGCGGGGGTAGGACGAGTGCATGTACGAGATCGCCGGGCGGCCGATCCGGCCGTGGTCGCCGTTGATCCCGCCCACGAGCCGCTCGATGTCGTCGCGGAGGATGCGGTACTGCTCGACGCGCTCGCGCGAGGGGGTCGCCACCTGGACGAAGACGGCGTCCTCCACGTCGAGGTGCCCGTCGCGCACCAGCTCGCCGAAGGCGCGCAGCCTCGAGAAGATGCCCTTGGTGTAGTCGAGGCGGTCGACGCCGAGGAAGATCCGGCGGGGGTTGCCGAGGGCCTCGCGGATCTCCGCGGCGCGCTGCTCGACACCTTCGGACCGGGCCAGCTCCTCGAAGCCGGCGGTGTCGATCGAGATCGGGAAGGCCGTGGCCTTCACCGGGCGGCCGTCGGGGAGGTAGATCGTGTCGCGGTGGGTCTTGTGGCCCACCCGGCTGCGCACCAGGCGGACGAAGTTGGCCGCGGCGCCGGGCAGCTGGAAGCCGATCAGGTCGGCGCCGAGCAGGCCCTCGAGGATCTGGCGCCGCCACGGCAGCTGCGAGAAGAGCTCCGCGGGCGGGAAGGGGATGTGGAGGTAGAAGCCGATCCGCAGGTCCGGTCGCTGCTCGCGCAGCATCTGCGGCACCAGCTGGAGCTGGTAGTCCTGCACCCAGACGGTCGCCCCGTCGGCGGCCACCGCGGCGGCCTTGTCCGCGAAGCGACGGTTGACCTCGACGTAGGACTCCCACCACTCGCGGTGGAACTCCGGCTTGGCGATGACGTCGTGGTAGAGCGGCCAGAGGGTGCCGTTGGAGAAGCCTTCGTAGAACTCCTCCACCTCCCGGGCGCTCAGCGCCACCGGCACGAGCGAGAGCCCGTCCTCGACGAACGGCTCGACCTCCTCGTCGTCGGCCGCCCCGGGCCAGCCGATCCAGGCGCCGTCGTTGGCCCGCAGCACCGGCTCGAGCGCGGTCACCAGCCCGCCGGGGGAGCGGCGCCACGACGTGGAGCCGTCGGGCAGGTGGACGCGATCGACGGGCAACCGGTTCGCCACGATCACGAGGTCTGCCTGATGGGCTGGGCTCACGTCGGCCACCCTAACGATGGCCGGTGACGCGCAGGCCACCCCGAGGTGTCCTCCTCCCGGTGCGGCCACCCGGAGGCATCCGTCGGGTTTGTCCACACGACTCGCCGGAGGCGAATGACATCGTTGTCGTTCGTCGCCTAGACTCACTCCCAGTCCTCCGGTCACGGGCGGACGTGGGGTCGAAGGAGGAGATGGCAGATGGACGCCGCCAAGCAGATCGCAGTCGAGCGGGAGGCTGCCGCCGGGCTGAGCCAGCGCGACCGCGAGATCCTCGAGTTCGAGCGCCACTGGTGGAAGTACGCCGGCGCCAAGGAGCAGGCCGTCCGCGAGAAGTTCGACATGTCCTCCACCCGCTACTACCAGGTCCTCAACGCGCTGATCGACCGTCCCGACGCGCTCGAGGCCGACCCGCTGCTGGTCCGCCGGCTCCGCCGCCTGCGTGCCTCCCGCCAGCGCCAGCGCTCCGCCCGCCGCCTCGGCTTCGACGTCTGACCAACCACTCACGATCGGCTTCTTCCCCATGGCCTCCTTCCCCAGTCCTGGCCGTCTCTCGATGCGTCGCTCTGCCCCTCGTGGGCGTGACGAGCGAGGCGTGGCCTTCCCGTCCCCCCTCGTGATGCTGTCGGTGCTCGCCGTCGCGATGGCGTCGATCACCTTCGTCGCCACCCGCGACCAGGCGCCGACCGAGCGTCGCGTCGACACCGCGACCATCGCGAGCGCCGACCAGTCGCCCAGCGCGGAGCCCACGACCGAGCCCACGAAGCAGCCGAAGCCCAAGCCGCAGGTCAGGCGAGGTGAGGTCTACGTCGAGGTCTTCAACAGCTCCGGCATCAAGGGCCTGGCCGCGTCGACCGCGCAGAAGGCCACCACGGTGGGCTGGGCCGTCGTCGGCGAGGACAACTGGTACGGCGTCGTCCCGACCACCACGGTCTACTTCCCGCCGCGGCTCAAGGCCGCCGGCAAGCAGCTGGCCCTCGACCTCGGCATCAGGCGCACCGCGCCCGCGGTGGGCGAGATGAAGCGCGACCGGCTGACGATCATCCTCACCACCGACGCTCCCCGCTGACCCCGGCCTCCGCGGACCGGTTCACCGGTGGCCCGCGGGGCGTGGTTGGCTTGGCGCATGGAGTTCACCTCCGACGACGCGCGCGCCCACTACGACGCCGTACGCGCCGTCCTCGACGGTGTGGTCGTCGGGCTCGACTTCGACGGCACCCTGTCGCCCGTGGTCGACGACCCCGAGGCCGCCCGCCTGCACCCCGGCGCCCCGGGCGTCCTGCTCGAGCTGGCCGAGGTGGTGCGCGCCGTCGCGGTGATCACCGGCCGTCCGGCGCGACAGGCCATCGCGATGGGCGACCTCGACGCGCTGGGCAACGCGATGCTCGACCGGGGCGCAGAGCTGTTCGTCTTCGGGCAGTACGGCAACGAGCGCTGGTCGGCGACCGAGCAGCGGATCCGCTCGCCGCGGCCCCCCGCCGGGCTGGCGAGCTTCGAGCGTGAGCTCCCCGCCGTGCTGCGCAAGGCCGGTGCCGCCGACGCGTTCGTGGAGGAGAAGGGCCTCGCGGTCGCCGTGCACACCCGGCGGATGGCCGACCCGGCCGACGCCCTGGAGCGGTTGAGGGGTCCCGTCGCGGCCCTGGCCGAGCGGCACCACCTCGCCATCGAGCCCGGGCGCAACGTCATCGAGATCCGGTCGGGCGACATGCACAAGGGCCAGGCCGTGCGCGCGTTCGTCGCCGAGCAGCAGGCCACCGGCATCGTCTTCGGCGGCGACGACCTCGGTGACATCGAGGCCTTCGAGGCCGTCCGCGCCCTGCGGGACGAGGGCCTGCCGGGTCTCGTCGTCTGCTCCGCGTCCCACGAGGCACCCGACCTGGTCGAGCTCGCCGACGTCGTCGTCGACGGCCCGGCCGGCATCGTCGAGCTGCTCAGCCGGCTGACGTCGCCCTTGCGCGCCTGACCCGCTCGAGCCATCCAGATCGTGGACTCGATGTGCACATCGTGAGACGGCCTGCCTACTCTGGTCCTGACTCATCACGAGGGACTGAGGGAACGGCCCGACGAAGTCCCGGCAACCACCCATGATGCCTCCTGCCCGGATCCGATCCGGCAGTTCATGGGAGCAGGTGCCAAATCCGACCCGCGAGAGTCGCGGGGACAGATGAGAAGGAGGACTTCATGAGCACCGTGCTGGACGAGACCACCACCACCCCGTCGTCGAAGGGCCTGCGTGACGGTGCCTTCGGCAACGCCCGCGCGCTGGCCTGCCGCGAGTGCGGGCACGAGGTCGCCCTCGGCCCGTCGTACGCCTGTCCGGAGTGCTTCGGCCCCCTCGAGGTGGCCTACGACTTCCCGGCCGTGACCCGCGAGGAGATCGCCGCCGGCCCGGCCAACATCTGGCGCTACAAGGCCCTGCTCCCGGTGCCGTCGGACATCGAGCAGAGCCCCAACATGGAGCCGGGCTACACCCGTCTCCTCAAGGCCCACAACCTCGGCCGCGAGCTCGGCATCGACCACCTGTGGGTCAAGGACGACTCGACCAACCCCACCAACTCGTTCAAGGACCGCGTCGTCGCCTGCGCGCTGAGCGCGGCCCGCGAGCTCGACGCCAAGGTGTTCGCCTGCCCCTCGACGGGCAACCTGGCCAACGCCGTCGCCGCCGCCGGTGCCCGGGCCGGCATCACGACCGTCGTCTTCATCCCGAGCAACCTCGAGCAGCCGAAGCAGGTCAACTCGGCCGTCTACACCGACCGCCTCGTGGCCGTCGACGGCAACTACGACGACGTCAACAAGCTCGCCTCGGAGATCGCCGGCGAGGAGGAGGGCTGGGCGTTCGTCAACGTCAACGTCCGCCCGTTCTACGCCGAGGGCTCCAAGACCCTGGGCTACGAGATCGCCGAGCAGCTCGGCTGGCGCCTCCCCGACCAGATCGTCATCCCCGTCGCCTCCGGCTCGCAGCTGACCAAGGTCGACAAGGCGTTCCAGGAGCTGATCAAGCTCGGGCTCGTCGAGGACAAGCCCTACAAGGTCTTCGGCGCCCAGGCGACCGGCTGCTCGCCGGTGTCGGTGGCCTACAAGGCCGGCACCGACGCGATCCGCCCGGTCAAGCCCGACACCATCGCCAAGAGCCTCGCCATCGGCAACCCGGCCGACGGCATCTACGTCCTCGACGTCTGCCGCCGCACCGGTGGTGCGGTCGAGGACATCACCGACGACGAGGTCCGCGAGGCGATCGTGCTCCTGGCCCGTACGGAGGGCATCTTCACCGAGACCGCCGGCGGCACCACGGTCGGCGTGCTCAAGAAGCTGGTCGAGACCGGTCAGCTCGACACCTCGCTCGAGACCGTCGTCATCAACACCGGGCACGGCCTGAAGACCCTCGACGCCGTGTCCGACCGCGTCGGCTCGGTCGCCACCATCGCCCCGTCCTACGACGCCTTCGTGGCGGCGAACATCATCTGAGGAGAAGATCAGAGACATGAGTGTCTCCGTCCGGATCCCGACCATCCTGCGCACCTACACCGGCGGTGAGTCCGAGGTGAGCGCCGAGGGCGACACCCTGGCCGCGGTGCTCGACGACCTCGACGCCCGCTACTCCGGCATCAAGGGGCGCATCCTCGACGAGGCGGGCGCGCTGCGCCGGTTCGTCAACGTCTACGTCGGCAACGACGACGTGCGCTTCCTCGACGACCTCGCCACGCCCACGCCGGACGGCGTCCAGATCTCGGTGATCCCCGCGGTCGCCGGAGGCTGAGGGCGGAACCGGATCGACACCGTCGGACGTCGTAGGGCCATGACGACGATGAAGCACGCCCTGGTCGCAGCCCTCGTCCCGATCGCCCTGGTCCTTGGTGCATGGGGCGCCGGTGCGACACCCGCGGTCGCGGCGTCGGACCCCGAGCCGGTCCAGCCGTTCGTGCCGGGCATCAACGAGGACCCCGAGCTCTCCGCCGCCTGGCAGGCGTGGCAGTCCAAGGAGATCGACGACTACGCCATCTCGGTCCGCGTCAGCTGCTTCTGCGTCCCCGCGAAGCCCGTCGTGACCGTCATCCGCGGCGACCGCACGGTCAAGGTCACGCAGGGCGACCGGCGGCTGCGGCCGCGCCGCGGCTCCTCGATGGACGAGCTCTTCGCCATGATCCGCGACGCGACCGCCACGTCCGACGCGGTCACGACCGACTACACCCGCCGCGGCGTCCCGCAGTCCATCGCGATCGACCCCAGCACGATGGTCGCCGACGACGAGACCTACTACACGGTGTCGCTCGTCCGGATCGACTGAGTCAGGGCGCTCGTACGTCGACCACGGCTGCGTTGCCGCGACCGTCGATGCGCACCTCGGCGACGGCCCCGTCGCTCAGCAGCTGCTCGGTCTCCCGGGCCTCGTCCTGCGGCAGGAAGAAGCTCTCGATGCCGCACCGGATCTGCCACGACCGGTCGTCGCAGGCGAGGTAGGGACCGTCCTCGGGTCGCTCGCGCGACCACTCGTCGGCGGCCCACACGCCGTCCTCCTCGACGAGGGTGACGTAGACGGCACCCTCCTCGCCGTCCTCGAGCGTCCCCAGGCCCGGCTCCCCGAAGGACTGGGAGTCGTCGTGGCGCAGGTCCGGGTAGTCGAGGGCGACGTACGCGCCGCGGAACGGGTCGATCGGGTCGAGTGGCGCGACCTTCATCAGGTAGGTGTCGCCGAGGGTGCGGGCCGAGAGCTGGGGGGCGACGGCCACGCCGACCAGGGCCAGCTGGCCGACGGCGATCAGGGCGGTGACGGCGGTGCGGTTCATCGGTCTGCTCCATCGTTCGTGGTGTCGGTCGAGTCGGTGTCGAGCGCCTGGACCAGCTCGCGCCGGGCCCGGTCGAAGAGGAAGCCGCTGCCCAGGAAGACCGTGCCGAGCACCACGAAGAGCCAGGCGCCGGTCACGATCGGGGCGAAGACGGCGAAGCTCTGGAAGGTCGTGAAGACCACGAGCCCGCCCATCGCCATCCAGGTGAGCGCGGTGTGCTCGCGGACGGTGCCGAGCGCCACCAGGGCGACGGCCAGCACGACGTACGCGGCCACCGAGACGGCGGCGTGCAGCCAGTCGGACGCGTCCACGTCGCTCGTGTCGGAGCCGGTGGACCAGAGGCCCAGCAGGGTCGCGACGACGAGGACCACCACGGCGCCCGCCGGTTCGAGGGCGCGGACGTCACGCGCCACGGCGGCGGCGGCGGCGGCGGCGACGCCGGCCGCGACGAGCGCGACCACCAGCCAGGGCGACCACACGAGGCCGTCCCCACCGATGTCGGGGATCGCGGCCACGAAGAGGGAGAGCAGCGCCATGGCAGCCGGCCACCGTGCGCCACGCCCAGGCGAAGGCGTCGAGGCGACCGTCGTGCAGCACCGCGAGACCCGCTGCCAGCACGGCCGCGGCGCCGAAGAGCACGACGACCGCCAGGCCGTTCTGCTCGTCCCAGAGCGGCTGGGCGAACCACCACGCGACCCCGGCGAGGAGGCCGATGATGAACGGGGCGTGGGCCCGGACGGCGTAGCCGTGGAGCAGGGCGCCGACGGCCCACAGCCCGATGAGGCGCGGCTCGAAGGCGGGCACCTGCAGGGACTGGGCGGCCTGGAACAGGACCGCGCCGATGCCGAGGGCGGCCAGGAGGCGGGCGGCCCCGACGAGCTGGCGCGACGCCTGCCGCGCGGCGAGGAGCTCGCCGCCGGCGAGGAAGACGAGCCAGAGGACGGTCACCGCGACGAAGCGGGCCACGGGGGAGAGCTGGTCGAGGTTGGCGGCGACCAGCCAGATGAGGCCGATGCCGACGAAGCCGCTGCCGAGGTAGAGCAGCACGCGCCCGACGCCGAAGCGGGCGTGGTCGGCGGCGCTGTAGTGCCGGGAGATCCGGTCGGCCTGGTCCGGGCTGATGATGCCCTGGGAGGTCCAGTCGGCGACCTCGGAGCGCAGCCAGGCGAGCTGGCGCGGTGGGACGGTGCGGGTGGTCAGGAGTGCAGGTTCGGTCATCGGGGTGCTCATGAGCCCAGCGTGGCCCTCCCGGCAGTCGTTGTCGTGAGTACATGGACCCAGGTTGTGGGTGCCGTTGGGCCACCGGTCGCCCGCCGTTGACCGCCGGTCCATGTCGGTGTGGTTGTTGGGTGGGGTGGCGACCAAGCACCTGACCCGGGCCGGCGTCGCCCTCGCGGTGGCGAGCGGCGTCGGCGGCGCGACGGCGTACGCCGCCCGCGAGCTGCTGCACCGGCAGGCGGCCCAGGCGCGGCGTGCCATCGGCAAGCCGCTGGGCGAGCAGGCGCCGTCGGCCGACAAGCACTACAAGAAGAAGTACGGCGAGCCGGTCGACCTGCTCGTCCTGGGCGACTCGATCGCCGCCGGTCTCGGCGCCGAGCGGGCCAAGCACACGCTCGCCAGCCGCCTCGCCCGCGGGATCGCGCGGCACGCCGGGCGGTCGGTGCGGCTGCGTACGGCGGCGGTCGTGGGCTCGGAGAGCAGCATGCTGGCGACGCAGCTCGCCTCGCTGCCGGCGACGTACCGACCCGACGTCGCCGTCATCGTGGTCGGCGGCAACGACGTCACGCACCGGGTGCCGGTGGCCGACTCCGTACGCCACCTGGCCGACGCCATCGACGAGCTCCGCGGGCGCGGAGCGGAGGTGGTGGTCGGGACCTGTCCCGACCTCGGTGCGCTGCGACCGGTGCCGCAACCGCTGCGCGCGCTCGGCTCGCGGGCCTCGCGCCAGCTCGCGACGGCCCAGCGGGCGACCGCCCTGGAGCACGGTGCTCGGGTGGTGTCGCTCGCCCACGTGGTGGGTCCGTTCTTCTACACGTTCCCCGAGGAGATGTTCAGCCTCGACCGCTTCCACCCCAGCGCGCACGGCTACAAGCGCACCGCCAAGGCGATGCTGCCGTCGGTGCTGGCGGCGCTCGGAGTGGTGCAGCAGCTGCCGTTCGGGCACCACGCACCCGGGGAAGCGCGGGTCAGGTTAGGGTTCGCGGGTGCGCACCACTGCTCGACGAGCCGGCCAGGCCGTCAAGAAGGCGGCCCAGAAGGCCAGCCGCATGCAGGACCCGCCCGCCCCCTCGTCGCAGCCCGCGCCCGACAGCGCCGTGGCCGACCCCAAGGCCGAACGCCGCCGCAGGCTGCTGGCCAGCAACCTGACCGAGCTGGCCATCGAGTTCCGCACCGACAAGTGGGGCGTGCACCGCTACACCCCCCACTACGAGCGGCACCTCCAGCACCTGCGGGGCGACTCCTTCACGCTGCTCGAGCTCGGCATCGGCGGCTACAAGAAGCGCCGCAAGAGCGGCGCCTCGATGAAGATGTGGCGCTGGTTCTTCCCGCGCGCCACCATCGTCGGCCTCGACATCGAGGACAAGACGTGGCTGACCCGCGGCCACATCCACACCTACCTCGGCGACCAGACCGACCCGGAGATCCTGCACCGCATCATCGAGGAGCAGGGCGCCCCGCTCGTCGTGATCGACGACGGTAGCCACATCCCGGCCCACGTGCGGGAGTCCTTCCGGATCCTGTTCCCCCTGCTGCCCGACGGCGCGATCTACTGCATCGAGGACATCCAGACGTCCTACTGGCCCGCGTGGGGCGGGGAGCTCGACCCCCGCGCGCCCGGCACCTCGATGGACCTCGTCAAGGACCTCATCGACGGCCTCAACCACGAGGAGTTCCTCGTCGAGGGATACGAGGCGACCTACACCGACCAGTGGGTCAGGGCCGTGCACTGCTACCACAACCTCGTGATCATCGAGAAGGGCGACAACCGCGAGGGCACCAACCGCGACGACGTCGCCCACGAGCTCTACGGCGCCTCCGAGCTGCCCGAAGCATGAACGACCGCGCATGACGGTCCTTCTCGCGACCAGCGGTGACCTGCCGGACGGCGAGCCCGGCGCGCCCGCGCTCGACGCGGCGCTCGCCGACCGCGGCATCGAGGCCCGGTGGGCCGTCTGGGACGACCCTGCGGTCGACTGGGCGAGCGCCGACCTCGTCGCGGTGCGCTCGACCTGGGACTACACGGTGCGGCCCGTCGAGTTCCTCGACTGGGCACGGTCCCTCGACCAGTCCCGCCTCCTCAACGGCGCGGACGTCTTCGCCTGGAACCACGACAAGCGCTACCTCCTCGACCTCCACCACGTGCCCACCGTGCCGACCGCGTGGCTCACGAGCGCCGCCCAGCTCGTGGCGGCCGTCGACGACCTCGGGACGGCGGTCGTCAAGCCGGCCGTGGGGGCCGGCGGCGAGGGGCTCGCCGTGGTCGGCGCGGGACTCGACGAGGCGGCGGCAGCGGCGTACGTCGAGACCGGCGCGGTCGTCGTACAACCGCTCGTGACGTCGATCCGCACCCACGGCGAGGTGTCGGTCTTCATCGTCGACGGTGTCCCGTGCTGCCAGGTGGTCAAGGTCCCCGTCGGTGACGAGGTGCGCGTGCACGAGGAGTACGGCGGTTCCTCCACCGTGGTGAGCCTCGACCCGGCCTGCGTGGAGGTGGCGCTCGCCGCGGACGACGACGCGGCCCGACGGTTCGGTCGTCGCCTGGACTACCTCCGGGTCGACCTCCTGTGGTGGGAGGGCGAGTGGGTGGTCAGCGAGCTCGAGCTCATCGAGCCCGGCCTCTACCTCGACGTCGCCCCGGGCAACGCCGAGCCGTTCGCGGAGCTCGTCGTGGCGCGGTCCCACGCCCGCGACTGA
>CAVYGL010000011.1:0-34417 GCA_963767995.1 uncultured Actinomycetota bacterium | reverse complement strand
CCGCCACGCGATCACCTTCGGCACGACCGTCGAGGAGGTGACGCGTGCCGCCGACGGACGGTGGGAGGTCCGCGTGGCCGGCCCCGACGGCACCGAGACCAGGACGTACGACGCGGTGCTGGTCGCCAACGGCCACCACTGGGACGCCCGCTGGCCCGAGCCGGCCTACCCGGGCGACTTCGCCGGCGAGCAGCTGCACGCCCACGACTACCGCTCCCGCGACCAGCTCGCCGGGCGCGACGTCGTCGTCGTGGGCGCCGGCAACTCCGCGATGGACATCGCCGTCGAGTCCTCCCTCGCGGCGCGTACGACGACGTGGTCGGTGCGACGCACCGAGTGGGTGCTGCGCAAGTTCTTCCTCGGCAAGCCGAGCGACCAGGGGCTCCTCCCGCCCGGCTGGGTGCCGTGGCCGGTGACCGCGCTGCGCCTGCGGATCGGCGCGACCGCGGCGGGGAGCATGACGAAGTACGGACTGCCCGCGCCCACGCACAAGCCGGGCCAGTCGCACCCCGTGCAGTCGGAGCGGATCCGCGAACGGCTGGAGGTGGGCGCGGTGACCGCGCGACCCGCGATCGAGCGCCTCGACGGCAGACCGGGTCGTCTTCGTCGACGGCACCAGCGCCCCGGCGGACCTCATCGTGTGGGCGACGGGCTATCGCGTCAGCTTCCCGTTCCTCGACCCCGGCCTCGTGTCGGTCGAGGCCAACGACCTGCCGCTGTGGAAGCGCACCGTCCACCCGGACCTACCCGGCCTGTACTTCCTCGGCCTGCTCCAGGCCCTTGGTGCCGTGATGCCGCATCGCCGAGGCGCAGGCGTCGTGGATCGTCGAGACGCTCGTCGGCGACTACGTTGCCGCCGGCCGACAGCGTCGTACGCCGTCAGATGAAGGCCGAGCACGAGCGCGACACCCAGCAGTTCTACGCCTCGCCGCGCCACACGCTCGAGGTCGACTTCGACCACTACCTGTGGGACCTCGCGCGCGAGCGCAAGAAAGGACGTTCCCGTGCTTCGTCGTAGGATCGCCAAGCTCGCCCTGCGAGCCGTCCGGTGGCAGGCGGTCGGTGACGTGCCGCAGCGCAGCGTGCTCGTCGGCGCCCCGCACACCTCCAACTGGGACTGGGTGCTGACCCTGCTCCTGGGCTGGACCTACGGCATCGACATCAAGCTGCTGGTCAAGCAGGAGCTCTTCGTCGGCCCGCTCGGCTGGCTGCTGCGCCGCACCGGTGCGGTCGAGCTCGACCGCAGGAACCCGGCAGCGACGATCAAGCAGCTGCTCGCCGAGTCCGAGGGCGACGACCCGTGGCTCCTCGGGCTCGCGGCCGAGGGCACCCGTTCGCGCAGCGAGTACTGGAAGTCCGGCTTCTACCGGATCGCCCAGCAGACCGGCCTGCCGATCACGCTGGCCTTCATCGACACGCCCTCGCGCACGGTCGGCTGGGGTCCCACGTTCCACCCCACGGGCGACGTCACCGCCGACATGGACCTCATCCGTGACTTCTACGCAGACAAGACCGGCTTCAGGCCGGAGAACTTCACGCCGCCGCGGCTGCGTGAGGAGGGCTGAGGCCCGCCCTCCGTTGGGGTGACCTCGACTTCCTGCGGTCCTGCGCGAGGGCTAGGTTGGCGGCGTCAACCGAAGGGAGCATGACATGGCTTTGCTGCTGTGGATCCTCGCCGTCATCCTCGTGGTGTCCGGCATCGTCTCACTGGTTCGGGGCCAGATGCTGATGGGCATCGTCCTCATCATCGTCGGCCTGCTGGTCGGCCCTGGTGGGGTCAGCCTCTTCACGAAGTAGCACCCGGAGGGAACGAACGTACGAGGAGCCGGTCCGGGAGGGCCGGCTCCTCGTCTCCGTGAGAGGACAGAAGACTTGGCCAACCCACCACGCGACTCCCGCTCCCGGGACGAGGTGAGCGCCCTCCTCGCGCGCAGCGACGTCGTCGAGCCGCTGGTGAACGCCATCTGCACGCCGCACCCGGATGCCCTCGCCCAGGCCGACCGGCTCGACCGCGAGGCCGCCGACGGCCACGTCCGCAGTCCCCTCCACGGCCGGGCCGTGCTCGTGAAGGACAACATCGACACCCACGACCTGCCGACGACCGCCGGCTCGCTCGCCCTCGCGGACGCACCCCCGCCGGACCGGGACGCGACCCTCGTCGCCCGGCTCCGCGCCGCCGGGCTGGTGGTGCTCGGCAAGACCAACCTGTCCGAGTGGGCCAACATCCGCGACGAGAGCTCGGCCTCGGGGTGGAGCGCCCACGGCGGCCTGACCCGCAACCCGTACGCGCTCAACCGGTCGGCCGGCGGCTCGAGCTCCGGCAGCGGCGCCGCGGTCGCAGCGGGACTCGCCGCGTTCGCCGTGGGCACCGAGACCGACGGCTCGATCACCTGCCCGGCGGCCTTCAACGGGTGCGTCGGCATCAAGCCCACCGTCGGCACCGTCCCCACGGACGGCGTCGTCCCGATCTCCGCCTCGCAGGACTCGCCGGGCCCGATGGCCCGTACGGTCCGCGACGCCGCCGCGCTGCTCACCGTCCTCGCCGCTGACGGACGCGACTACGCCGGGCACGCCGTCGAGGGTCGCCTCGCGGGCAAGCGGATCGGCGTCCCGCGCGCGACGTACTGGGGCTACTCGCCGCACGCCGATGCCGCCGCCGAGCGAGCGGTGGCGCTCCTCGCGGCCGAGGGGGCCGTCATCGTCGACGCCACCGACCTGCCGCCGCTCGGCGACGAGGTGTGGGAGGACGAGCTGCTCGTCCTCCTCGCCGAGCTGCGCACCGGCCTCGCCGACTACCTCGCCGGTCGTCCCGGCGACGTGCCGCGCACGCTCGAGGAGATCGTCCGCTTCAACCGCGAGCACGCCGGCACCGAGCTCGCCCACTTCGGCCAGTCGCTCTTCGAGAAGGCGCTCGACGGACCGATGGCCGGGGACCCGCGCCACCTCGCGGCGCGGGCACGCGGGGTCGCCGCGACCCGGGACGACGGCATCGACGCCGTGCTCCGCGAGCACGACCTCGATGCGCTGGTCACGCCGTCCTACGCGCCGGCGCACCCCATCGACCTGGTCAACCCCGAGTCGTTCCCGGGCTCCTGCTCCGGTCCGGCGGCGATCGCGGGCTACCCGCTCGTGACGGTGCCGACCGAGCTGGCCGCGGGACTCCCGGTGGCGGTGTCGTTCTGGGGGACCGCCGGCTCGGAGCGGACGCTGATCGAGATCGCGCACGGCTACGAGGTCGCGCGCGACGCGTCCACCGGCCCGCTGCCCGAGCCGACGATGGCGACGTTCGTCTGACTCAGCTCGTCCGGCTCAGTGGGACCAGACCCGGACCCAGTCCACCTTCGCGCGCTGGCGCATCGTCCTGGCGGTGAGCTTCTCGAGCTCGTAGTCGGAGGTCAGCATGGACAGCAGCAGGTACTCCGGGGCCTGGGACACGATCTCGGTCTCGCGCCAGAACTCGCGTCCGTCGACGCGGAAGACGTAGGCGTCCGCGGTCCACTCGACGCTGAACACGTGGTAGGAGCTCGACCAGGTCTCGGCCCTCTTCTTCAGCCGGTTGGCGTACGGGAACTTGCTGCCGAGCTTGTGGTGCGTGTTGGCCGTGTCGTACCAGTGCACGAACGCGGCGATGTGCGCAGTCCTTCTTCGTGCGACCGAAGAACTCGACCACGTCGATCTCGGTGCCCCTGGACGGATCGCCGGGCGTGTACCAGTTCGCGGGCTGCAGCCAGAACGAGGCGTGCATGCCCTTGTCGAGGTGCATCTTCATCCGGGCGGCGGCGTAGCCGTAGGTGAAGTCGAACGTCCCCCGCGTGGCGAGCTGGGTGTTCAGCATGTACGGGTGCGAGCCCGTGCGTCCGTTGAGGCTCCAGGTGCAGGCCGAGCCGGCGCGGTCGGGTCCGGGGCGACACCCATCTGGAGGACGCCGCCGCGACGGTGCGCGCGCCGGGCGACAGGCGCGAGCACATCCGCATGTAGGCGGGTGCCAGCGTCTGCTGGTCCGTCCACTTGGCGGCGTCGACCCTCCTGCCGGAGAACTCGTCCCGGAACAGGGTCCTGAACCTCCGACCGCGCACCGTGTCGGTCGCGCTCGACCGCCCTGCCCGAGCGCGACAGGGCGACGGCGCGGTAGAGGCTCGTGGTGTCGGGGAGGGTGAAGATCGTCGAGCCGCTCCGGTGCTGCCTGCCACGCGCCACCGTCTGCCAGCCCGACCCGCTGTCCCGCTGCAGCTGCGACGACCTGCCCGGTGCGCGTGTCCGCGAACGTGGCGAGTGCCTGGGTCTTCCCGGTCGAGGTCGCCGGACGCCGTGCCTGGCTGGGCGATGGCCGGGCGGAGGTCGAGCACGCCCGTGGCCGCCGGGTCAGCGGCCGCCGACGTCACCTCGGCCGGACGCGCCGACGCGGAGGCCGCCGGCAGCAGCGTCGCGGCGCAGGCCAGAGCGACCGCCAGAGGGCTCATCGTGAGTCGCACGCGTGGCACCTCTCGACAGGACTTCAGGGAACCGAGAGGCACGTCCGCCTGCGCCGGTGCGAGGCTAGCCGACCTGGGGCGGCCGAGTCCGCCGGATGGTGGTTCTCGGCTACTGGTCCAGGAAGTCGGACAGGAGGCGTCGGAAGTCCATGCGGGTGCTCGACGAACGGTGCGTGCCCACATCGACCGAGCACGTGCAGACGGACGTCGACGACGTGGTCGAGGAGGGGCAGGGCCGCCGTCCGCAGCGGCGTGACACTGTCCTGCGCGCCGTGGACGAGCAGCACCGGCGCCTCGATGCGAGCGAGTGTGCGGTCCGACAGGGTGAGGTCGTCGGACCAGCGCTCCCGCGGTGGCGGGAACAGGGTCGCGAAGGCGCGTGCTCCGGCCTCCATGGCGGAGGCCCGTGCCTGCACCGCTGTCTCCGTCACCAGCGACTGGTCGTGGAACAGGCGGCTGAGCATGTCGCGGGCGCCGTCAGGCCCCGGACGCGCGGCCCACAGGGCGTCGAGGTCCTCCGACAGCGGCGCACCGGGTGCGCCCATCGTGGAGACCGCGACGACCCGGGTGACCCGATCGGGTCGGGCGGCCGCGAGCGCCAGGGCGACGGCGCCGCCCATGGAGTGGCCCACCACGGCGTACGACCCGATGTCGAGCGCGTCCATGAGCGCCGCGGCCTGCTCCGTCCAGAGCTGCAGCCCGCCCCGCGTCCCCGGCGGGAGCGGCGTACGACCGAACCCGGCCTGGTCGGGGGCGAGGACGCGGTGGGTCGTCCCGAGCGCCTCGGCCGTCGCCGCCCAGGCTCCGGCCCCGGTCGTGCCGGGGCCGGAGCCGTGCAGGAACAGCACCGGGGGGCCGGAGCCGCCGTCGACGAGGTGGACGGGGGACCCGTCGACGACGACGGTCCGCGGTGCCGTCACGGTGGACCGGCAGAGGTGCTCATGCCTGGTCGGAGACCGACTCGGAGAAGAGCTTCATCATCGCGCGACCGAACTGGGGCATGTCGGGCCAGCCCCGGCACGAGACCAGGTTGCCGTCGACCACGTCGGGGGCGTCGATGACGGTGGCGCCGGCGTTCTCCATGTCGCCCGTGATGGGCGGGAAGCATGCGGTCTTGCGGCCCTTGAGCAGTCCGTAGACCGCGGGCACCTGGGCGCCGTGGCACACCAGGGCGATCGGGAGGTCGCGCGCGAAGAAGTGCTCGGTGATCCGGCGGACGTCGGCATCGACGCGGATCCACTCCGGGGCACGGCCACCGGGGATGATCAGGGCGTCGTACAGCTCGACGTCGACGTCCTTCCAGGGCACGTCGACCGGCAGCTTGCGTCCGTTCTTCTCGACGTAGGCGTCGGAGTTGGGGTCGAACTCGTGGATCACGAGCTGCACGTCACGCATCGTGAGCGACGCGACATCGACGGTCCACCCACCCTCCTGGACGCGGTAGTAGGGGTACATGGTGTCGAGCTCCTCGGCGGCATCGCCGGTCAGGAGCAGCGCTCTGGGCACCTGGGGGTCTCCTTGCACTTGCAGTGATGGACTCGTATGCAATCGGATCCGATCGGATTGGATCCGGGGTTCGGAGCCAAGAATGGCGTGACGTGGCTCACGCGTCAAGCCGTCGGGTCGATCGTCTCGCCCTGCTCCGCGGCGTCGAACAGGCGCCGGAACCGATCGCGCGAGAGCAGGATGTGGCGACGCATCGCGTAGGCGGCGGCGTCGGCGTCGCGAGCAGCGACTCCCGCCAGCACCTCGTCGTGCTCGCCCATCGCGAGGTAGGTGACCTCGGTGTCGTAGACGAGGCGGAAGAGGTGGACGTGGGTGTGCAGCCGGGCGAGCGCTTCCCGCACCAGGTGGTTGCCCGCGCCGGCGGCGATGAGGTCGTGGAACGCGGCGTCGCGCAGGCCGAAGGCTCCGTAGGCCAGGTGCCCGCCACCCTCGGCCAGCTCCTCCATCTCCTCCAGCATGCGTCGCAGGCCGTCGACCTGCTCTGACGTGGCCCTTTCCGCAGCGTGGCGCGCTGCGGCCGGCTCGAGCAGGAGGCGCAGCTCCACCATGTCCTCGAACCTGGCGCGCGTGATCTGCGGGGGGATCCGGTAGCCGGCGTTGGGCACGCGGACGACGAGACCGTCGGCCTCCATCCGGTTCAGGGCGTCGCGGATCGGGGTCTGCGAGACGCCGAGCTCACGGGCGAGCGCGTCGATGGTCACCCGAGAGTCCGGCACGATCCGCAGTGACATCAGCTGTCCGAGCAGGGTGTCGTACACCTCGTCGGCCAGGCGTCCGGTCGGCTTCGCCGGCACGTCGGTGGGACGTGTCGTCCCGTGACCCTGGGTTGCGCTCGATCCTGAGCTCGCTGTCCACCTCAGAGGGTTCCCTTCTCGAATTCGTCGACATCGGTTGACAGCGGGGGATCGCTGCTCCATGCTCTCGCATCAGATCGTATAGGAAATGCTCACGTGCGCGTTTCGCCGAGCACGACCTGTCGCCGTCACTATCCCCCGGAGCCCTCATGAGCATGCTCGGCGTCCTACGTGGACCGCAACAGGTCCTGTTCGGATCCGGACAGCGGCGCGCTCTCGGGACCGTGGCGGCCGCCCTCGGTGGGCGCGCCCTGGTCTGCACCGATGCCCGCTTCGGGTCGACGCGCGAGTTCCACGAGCTGGTCCTCCTGCTGGAGGACGCGGGGATGGCCGTCATGACCTTCGCCGAGGTGCTGCCGGACGTCCCGGTGCACCAGGTGCGGGAGTGCGCCGAGCTCGCGACGGGCTTCGACCCCGAGGTCGTGATCGGCATGGGCGGCGGCAGCTGTCTGGACCTGGCGAAGGCGGTGGCGGTGCTCCTCGCCCACGGGGGCAACCGTCCGACTACTACGGCGAGCTCCGCGTCCCGGGTCCGGTCGTCCCGGTCCTCGCCCTGCCGACGACGGCGGGGACCGGCTCCGAGGTCACGCCGGTGGCCGTCCTCACCGACCCGGACCGGGTCGAGCAAGGTGGGCATCTCGAGCCCCCACCTCATCCCGCACACCGCGATCTGCGACCCGGAGCTCACCCTGGGGTGCCCGCCCGCCCTCACGGCGAGCGCCGGCGCCGACGCGCTGTCCCACGTCATCGAGGCCTTCACCGCGATCCGTCGGCCCGTGTCGGCCGACCTCGCCACCGCACGCGTCTTCGTCGGCAAGAACGAGCTCACCGACACCTTCGCCCTGCTGGGCGTCCGGCTCATCGCGAGCAGCCTCCACCGGGCCTGGTCGTCCCCGGACGACGTGGAGGCACGCGAGGCGATGATGCTCGGCGCGACCGCCGGCGGCTTCGCACTGGGCACCGCGGGCACCGCCGCGGCGCACGCGATCCAGTACCCCGTCGGCGCCCTGACCCACACGCCGCACGGGATCGGCGTGGGAGTGCTCCTGCCCTACGTCATGGAGTTCAACCGGCCGGCCCGGATCCCGGAGCTGGCCCTGATCGCCCTGGCGATGGGAGCCTCGCCCGACGCCTCGCCCGAGGACCTCGCCGACGAGGCGATCGACCGCGTCGCGTCGCTGCTCTCCTCGGTCGGGGTCCCCGCCACCCTCGCCGAGCTCGGCCTGCCGCACGACCAGCTGCGCTGGACCGCCGAGCAGGCGATGGGCGCGGAGCGGCTGGTGGCCAACAACCCGCGACTGCTGGACGTCGATGCGCTCGAGCACATCGTCCGCGCCGCGCATGCCGGCGACCGCGCGGCTCTGCGCGACTCCGTCACCTCGTCACCCCTCGCCGCAGTGGCGGACGCGCGATGACCGTCATGGACGCGGCCCTGCGCCCGGTGTTCGACGCGATCGAGGTGCCCACGGACCTGCTGGTGGCCGGCGCCTGGCGACCGGCCGCGGGCGGGCGTCGGCTGGAGGTCATGGACCCCTCGACCGGCATGGTGCTCACCACGGTCGCCGACGCCGATCCGGCCGACGCCGCGGAGGCGATCGCGGCGGCCGGCGCCGCCGCTCCCGCGTGGGCAGCGACCTCGCCGCGTCGATCGAGCCGACCTGCTGATGCGGGCCTTCGAGCTGATGCGTGGCCGCAGCGAGGAGCTCGCGCTGCTGATCAGCCTGGAGAACGGGAAGTCCCTGGCCGACGCACGGTCCGAGGTGGCGTACGCCGCAGAGTTCTTCCGGTGGTACGCCGAGGAGGGCGTCCGCCTGCGTGGCCAGCTCGGGATGTCGCCGAGCGCGGCGAACCGCCTCCTGGTCAGCTACCAGCCGGTGGGCGTCAGCGTGCTGATCACCCCGTGGAACTTCCCCGCCGCGATGGCCACCCGCAAGATCGCACCCGCGCTCGCTGCCGGGTGCACGGCGGTCCTCAAGCCTGCGGCGGAGACGCCGCTCACGGCGCTGGCGGTGGCAGCGATCCTCGCGGAGGCCGGGCTGCCGGCCAGGCGTGCTCAACGTCGTCACGACCTCCGACCCCGGACCGGTCGTCGAGACGATGCTCGCCGACCGGCGTACGCGCATGCTCTCCTTCACCGGCTCGACCGAGGTCGGGCGACTGCTGCTGCGCGCTGCCGCGGACCGCGTGCTCAAGTGCGCGATGGAGCTCGGCGGCAACGCCCCGTTCGTCGTCCTGGCCGACGCCGACGTCGACGCCGCGGTCGAGGGCGCCATGGTCGCCAAGATGCGCAACGGCGGCCAGGCCTGCACGGCCGCCAACCGGTTCTTCGTGCACGCCGACGTCCACGACGCGTTCGTCGACGGGCTCGTCGCGAGCATGTCCGCGGTGCGGGTCGGCCCGGGCCCCGACGAGGACTCCCAGTGCGGTCCGCTCATCAACGCCGAAGCGGTCGACAAGGTCGACGGGCTGGTCCGTGACGCGGTCGACCGAGGCGCGCGCGTGCTCGTGGGTGGCGTGCTGGACGAGGGCCCCGGCCACTTCTACCCGCCGACCGTGCTCGTCGACGTGCCTGCCGGACGCGCGCATCCTGCACGAGGAGGTCTTCGGACCGGTGGCTCCCGTCGTCCGCTTCGAGCGCGAGGACGAGCTGCTGCAGATCGTCAACGACACCGAGTTCGGGCTCGTCAGCTACCTCTACACCCGCGACCTCGCCCGTGGCCTCCGCATGGCCGAGGCGCTCGAGAGCGGCATGGTCGGGCTCAACCGCGGGCCTCGTCTCCGACCCGGCCGCGCCCTTCGGAGGGACGAAGCAGAGCGGGCTCGGCCGCGAGGGCAGCACCGAGGGACTGCTCGAGTTCCTCGAGGCCCAGTACGTCGCGACGTCCTGGTGACGCGAGCGTCGTCCACACCGCACCACCACCCCACCACACCACAGCGATCAACCCGTCTCGGAGCACATCTCGGCACACAGCTCGGCACGACACACCACACAGCCCCCATCCAGGAAGCAGGAAGACAGATGCGGTACGCACAGCGAGTGGGACGAAGGTCCCTTCCCGGCCGGCCCTTGCGGCTGGCATCGGCGGCCATCGTGATGGCGACGGTCCTGGCTGCCTGCGGCGGCGGAGGTGACGGCGACGACGGAGACGGCGGCGGCGGCGCCGAGGCGAGCGGCGCCAAGGCGCCGGCCACGATCCCCGAGCTCAGCGACGACCCGCTGACGCTGAGCTTCGTCTGGTTCGAGTGGCCGCCGGCCGCAGGCGCTCGAGGACCTCGGCAAGGAGTACACCAAGAGCCGCCCGAACGTCACGGTCAAGGTCAACACCGTCCCGAACGCGCAGTGGCACGACGCGATCTTCACCCAGTTCGCGGCGCGCAGACCAACTTCGACATCCCGATCCTGGACTCCCAGAACATCGGTGAGGCGGTGACCAACGGCAACATCCTCGACCTCACGGACTTCGTCAAGGAGAACATCGACGTCGCGTGTACGACCCGTACCTCCTCGCGGCGTACGGCCAGTACCCGCAGACCGAGACCGGCCAGCGCGACGCGGACGCCAAGACTCTACGGCCTGCCGCTGCTCGGCGACACGTGGTCGATGATCTACCGCAAGGACCTCATGGGCGACGCGCCTCCCGCGACCTGGGAGGACATGATCGCCGCCGCCAAGAAGTGCCAGGACGAGAACCCGGGCATGAGCGGCCTCGCCTTCCACCAGGCCAACGGCTCCGACGCCGCGGCCGTGACCTACAACACGGTCAACGCGTCTACGGCGGCGAGCTGTGGAACCCGGCCGACAGCAAGATCGAGGGCGTCATCAACGACGCCGCCGGCAAGAAGGCGATGGACGTCCTCGTCAACCAGATGGTGCCGCTGACGGCCAAGGGCTCGAGCAACTGGTTCATCGACGAGGTCAACGCCGCCATCACCCAGGGCAAGGTCTGCGTCGGCTTCCAGTGGATCGCCGCCATCGGCGGCCTGCTCGACCCGGCGCAGTCGAAGCTCGGCAAGACCAAGGACGAGATCCTCGAGAAGCTCGCCTTCGCGCCGCTGCCCAAGCAGGACACCGACAAGGTGCCGCTCGGCGGCATGGGCCTGCACGTCTCCAAGTACATCCCGGAGGAGAAGCAGGCCGAGGCGCTGAACTTCATCAAGTGGTTCGAGCAGGAGGCCCAGAAGAAGTGGGCCGCAGCTGGTGGCGTGCCGGCCCGCAACGACGTGCTCAGTCGCCGGAGTTCCTCGAGGCCGCGCCGTACAACAAGGTGTTCACGGACTCGGTCTCCCGCCTGAGGGACTTCTGGAACCTCCCCGAGTACGCGAAGCTCCTGAACGTCCACTCGACCCAGGTCAACGCCGCGATCAGCGGCACCGAGGAGCCCGAGGCGGCGCTCGACAAGCTCGCCGAGGACGAGCAGGCGTCCTCGACGGCGGCGGCGGCGGGCTGTGACCTGACCGATGACGCACCGACGACCGACCACCCGGTGCAGGAGGCAGTCCTCGACGCCGCCTGCGCCGGGGCGGTTCCCGCCCGTCTCAGCGACCGCTGGCTGGCCGTGGCGTTCATCTCGCCGGCGCTGGTGCTGCTGCTCTCGATCTCGATCTTCCCGCTGATGTGGGTGCTCTGCCTGTCCTTCACCGACTACTCGGCGACCGCGCGACCGGGGCCGAGCTTCGTCGGGCTTCGAGAACTACATCGACGTCCTGACGTCGTCCGTGGTGCACACGCGCGCGCTCACGACGGTGATCTTCGTCGTCGGCGCGGTCGCTGCTGCAGACCGTGCTCGGCTTCTCGATCGCCTTCCTGATCTCGCGGCGCACGCGGGCCGCGGTGCGCTCACGACGATGTTCCTGATCCCGATGATGCTCTCGCCGATCGTCGTCGGCCTGTTCTGGAAGTTCATGCTCGACGTGCAGTTCGGCGTCGTGAACTCGTTGCTCGGGTCGCTCGGCCTCGGCCGCGTCGAGTGGCTCACCCAGCAGCGGCTCGCGCTGTTCTCGCTGATCGTCGTCGACACCTGGCAGTGGACGCCGTTCATCATGCTGATCGCGCTCGCGGGCCTGACGGCGGTGCCGAAGTACCTCTACGAGGCGGCGGAGATCGACCGCGCCTCGGAGTGGTTCAAGTTCCGCCACATCACGTTCCCGCTGGTGTGGCCGCTGCTGCTGATCGCGGTCATGTTCCGCGCGATCGAGGCCTTCCGGCTCTTCGACCTGGTCTACATCCTCACCGGCGGCGGGCCGGGCGTCACCACCGAGACGCTGTCCTTCAACGTCTACAAGGTCGCGTTCTTCGGCTTCGACACCGGGCGCGCGTCGGCCTACGGAATCCTGATGGTGATCGTCGTCATCGTCGCCGCGCAGTTCTACCTGCGCTACCTCAACAAGCTCCAGGAGGGGTGATGGCCATCTCCATCGACGAGGCCGTGCCCGGCCCGGGGACGGACGACGCGCCGTCCGCGCGTCGCCGCCGGCGGCAGGGCGCGGAGCGGCGTCGAGATCGTGCTGCTCGCGGCCCTCGCCGTGGATGCTGTTCCCGGTCGTCTGGATGCTCGAGACGGCGCTCAAGGAGACCCGGGACATCTACGCCGTCCCGGCCAAGTTCTTCAGCTTCGACGCCACGCTCGACCACTTCAAGGACGTCTTCGGCGCCGGACTCGCCGGTCGCCTGTCCGGCTTCATGAACTCGTGATCGTGGCCGGCGCGTCGACGATCATCGCGACCGCTGCTCGGCGTTCCGGCGGCGTGGGCCTACTCGCGCTTCACGCTCAAGGCCAAGAAGGACCAGCTGTTCTTCATCCTCTCGACGCGCTTCATGCCGCCGGTCGTGGTCGTGATCCCGATCTTCCTGATGTTCCGCGACCTCGGGCTGCTCGACAGCGGCTCGGCCTGATCCTGGTCTACGCGGCGTTCAACCTGCCGTTCACGATCTGGATGATGAAGGGCTTCGTCGACGAGGTCCCGGCGGAGTACGAGGACGCCGCGATGCTCGACGGCTACTCGCGCTTCGAGGCCTTCTGGCGGGTGACGATGCCGCTGCTGATCCCGGGCATCGCCGCCACGGCGGTGTTCGCGCTGATCTTCTCCTGGAACGAGTTCGTGTTCTCGATCTTCCTGATCACCAGCCGGAGACGCGCACCGCGCCGTCGGCGATCGCCGGCCTGATCGGCGGCACCACGATCGACTGGGGCCTGGTCGCCGCGTCGGCGATGGTCTTCGCGGTCCCGGTGCTGGTCTTCGCGTTCCTCGTGCGCAAGCACCTGGTGGCGGGCGTGACCCTCGGGGCGGTGCGTCGCTAATGGCCGACGTCGAGGTCACCAAGCTGCACAAGGCGTTTCCCGACGGCACCGTCGCGGTCGAGGAGCTCGACCTCGCGATCGACGACGGCGAGCTGTTCGTCATGCTCGGCCCGTCGGGCTGCGGCAAGACGACGACGCTGCGCTGCATCGCCGGCCTCGAGGAGGAGACCTCCGGCGAGATCCGGATCGGCGACGCGCTCGTCAGCGGCCTGCGGCCGTCCGAGCGCGACATCGCGATGGTGTTCCAGTTCTACGCGCTCTACCCGCACCTGAGGGTGCGCGAGAACATGGCGTTCCCGCTGCGCGCCGAGGGCCGCCGCGAGTCGGAGATCGACGAGCGCGTCGCCGAGGCGGCGCGGATGCTGCAGCTCGAGCCGTTCCTCGACCGGCAAGCCGAGCAAGCTCTCCGGCGGCGAGCAGCAGCGCGTCGCCCTCGGCCGCGCGATGGTCCGCCACCCGCAGGCGTTCCTGATGGACGAGCCGCTGACCAACCTCGACGCCGAGCTGCGCGCGGACATGCGCGCCGAGATCAAGCACCTCCAGGCGCGCTCGGCACGACGATGATCTACGTCACCCACGATCAGACCGAGGCGATGGCGCTCGGTCACCGGATCGCGATCCTCAACAAGGGCCGCCTCGAGCAGGTCGGCGCCCCGATGGAGGTCTACGACCGCCCGGCGACGCTGTTCGCGCGCGCGCTTCATCGGCTCCCCGCCGATGAACCTGATCGAGGCCGAGGTCACCAACGGCGCACCTGCGCGGCCGGGCGGCCTGGAGATCGCGGCGCCCGACGGGCTCCAGCGCGGCCAGAAGGTGATCGCCGGCGTGCGGCCGGAGGCGCTGCAGGTCACGCGCCGCGGGAGCGGACGGCCGGTGCCCGGCCCGCGTCGTCTCCCGCGAGGCGCTCGGCGACGAGACGATCTACGTGCGTCGACAGCGGCGGGGCGCGCACGTGCGCGTCCGGATGCCGCCGACCGCGCGCTTCGAGGAGGAGCACGGTCGGGCCTGCGCCACACGGCGCCGCCCCGCCGGTGTACGACCCGAAGACGGAAGAGGTGGTGGCCTGATGGCAACCGTGGCGGCGCGACGGCGTCTCGAAGTCCTTCGGCGACGTCGAGGCGCTCAACGGACTCGAGCTCGACATCCCCGAGGGCTCGTTCTTCGTGCTGCTCGGGCCCGTCCGGGCGCGGGCAAGACGACGACGCTGCGGGTGATCGCCGGGCTCGAGAAGCCCGACGCCGGCTCGGTGCACCTCGACGGGATCGACGCGACCGGCGCGACACCCCGGCCGAGCGCGACCTGGCGATGGTGTTCCAGAGCTACGCGCTGTACCCGAAGCAGACGGCGGCCGAGAACATCGCGTCGCCGCTGCGGGCGCGCGAGCGTCCTCGAGCGAGATCGACGCGCAGGTCAAGCGGGTCGCCGAGCTGCTGCACATCGAGCAGCTGCTGGAGCGCAAGCCCGGCGCAGATGTCGGGCGGCGAGATGCAGCGCGTCGCGCTCGGGCGCGCGCTCGTGCGCGACCCGCGCGCGTTCCTGATGGACGAGCCGCTGACCAACCTCGACCTCAAGCTGCGCGTCGAGATGCGCACCGAGCTCACCCGCATCCACCGCTCGCTCGGCGGGACGTTCCTCTACGTCACCAACGACCAGGTCGAGGCGATGTCGATGGCCGACCAGGTCGCGGTGCTGCGCGAGGGCACGGTCCAGCAGGTCGGGCACGCCGACGGAGATCTACGACCACCCGGCCAACCGCTGGGTGGCGACGTTCGTCGGCAGCCCGCGGATGAACCTGCTCGCGTGCAAGGCGCGAGGGCGACCAGCTGGTCGGCGAGGGCTGGACCCTGCCGCGACCGCGCTGGACCACGGCGAGGACGGTCGGCCGCTGCTCCTCGGCGTGCGCGCCGAGGACCTCTCGGTCGAGACGCGCGAGGCGCGCCTCGCTGGCCGGCGAGCTCTACGCCCTCGAGCCGCTCGGCGACCGCACGGTGGTCGACGTCAAGGTCGGCACCGAGATGCTCAAGGTGAAGGCGCGGCCCGACGGTCTCCGGAGCGCCCGGCGAGCGGCTGTCGGTCGCGGTCGACCTCGACCGCGCCCACCTCTTCGACGCCGACACCGGCCAGACGCTGGCCGAGGTCGGCCGGTAGCCGCCCGGATGAGGCGTGGACTGGCGGCCGAGGTGCTGGAGTTCCTGCGAGACGCGGGGCCGCAGACCAAGAACGAGCTGGCCGACGCTCTCGGTGTGCCGCGCACGACGTTGAACGCCACCGTGGCCGGTCTCGCGGACGCCGGGCACGTCGAGGACGGGTCGGTCGCGCCCAGCTCCGGTGGTCGGCGCTCGGTCAGTGTCCGCCTCGCCTCGGGTCGCCGGTTCCTGGCGCTGTCCCTGAGCGACGCCGCAGCGCGCGTCGCCGTCCTCGACGGTCAGCTGACCATCGCTGCGGGGGTGAACATCGATCTCCGGGACCGTGACCAGGATCCGGAGTGGATCACCGGCACGGTGGCCCGCGCAGCACATCGGCTCCTCGGGACGGCCAGCCCCATGGCGGTCGGCGTCGCGGTCGCCGACGTCGACCCCGTCCTCGAGGCCTCCGTGGCGGCACGGCTCGCCGACGCCTACCCGGGTCGGCCGTTCGCCGGGGTGACGTCCGTGCGTGCCCTCGCGCTGGGCGAGAGGGGCCGGGGCGCCAGCAGTGCTGCCGACGACTTCGTGGCCGTCCGGCTGGGCCGCACGGTGACCACGGCCACCGTGGCCGCCGGACACCTCGCCCTGGGCTCCAACGGACGGTCCGGCGAGATCGGACACCTCAGGGTCGAGGACTTCGGACCCGCATGTGCGTGCGGGCTCACGGGGTGCCTGGACTCCTTCGTCAGCTCGGGAGCACTCGTCGCGCACGCGACCGACCTCGTCCGCCGTGGGCGCTCGTCCGACCTCGCGCAGGTGCTGGAGCGCACCGGTGCGCTTGACCTTCGTGATCTCGTCGCTGCGGGACGCACGGGCGACGCCGTGGTGGCCCAGGTCGGCCGGGATCTGGGCCAGCGGTTGGGCCGGGTCGTGGCCGCCGTGGTGGCCCACGCGAATCCCCGTCGTGTCGTCATCGGCGGTCCCGTCGCGGCGTTGGGGCCGTCCTTCCTGGGCGACCTGAGGGCCACGGTCTACCGGCTCACGCCGCCCTCCCTGGCCGAGGGCCTGGAGGTGATCCTGAGCGACCCGGATGGCAGGGCGGACCTCATCGGCGCTGCGACCGCTGCCATGACGGACTGGATCGAACAGGATTTCTCCGCCGCGTCACCCCAACTTCGCCCCAGAGCCGTCAGAAGAACCGCGAATGCGGTCAGAACTTGAAGATTCCAATTGGAAAAACTCGCCTGGGCGTTGTCACTCGGCATCTGTTGCTTTAGTTTGAGCGTCATCGCAACAAAGCGTGACGCCGATCACACCGTGACCGACGGCACTTGCGATCGGATCGGATCATTCAACGCTCGGTGCACCCGACCCGTCCCGCACGACGCGGCCCACCCGTGCCGGCAGTCATCGTCTCGGAGAGGAGCGGGGATGTCGTACCAGGCAGTGTCCGACCACGGCGTCACCCATCCCGATGTCCGGCGGTCGAACCTCGCCCTCGTCCTGCGCCACCTGCGCGACCACGGTCCGCGCTCTCGCGCGACCTTGGCCACAGACCTCGGGGATGACCCGCTCGACGGTGTCGACCCTGGTCTCCGAGCTGATCGAGCGGACACTGGTCGGGGACGGACCGCTCGTGCAGAGCGCGATCGGTCGTCCCAGCACCGCCGTCGAGCTCGACGGCCGGACCGTGTGCGGCATCGGCGCGGAGATCAACGTGAACCACGTGTCCACGATGGTGCTCGACCTGCGCGGCCAGGTCGTGGAGGAGCGCAAGCTCGCCCTCGACGCCCGTTCGATGGACTCCACGATGGTGCTCGGCCACCTCGCCGACCTGGTCCGCGAGACCGTGGGGCGCCTTGACGAGCGCGGGGTCCTGACCGTCGGCCTCACCGTGGGAGTCGCGGGGCTCTACGACCAGACCCGTGACGTGCTGACCCACGGGCCGAACCTCGGCTGGTACGACGTCCCTGTCGGAGCGATCCTGCGTCGCGACCTCGGTGGTTCGTTCCCCGTCGTCGTCGACAACGAGGGCAACCTGGCGGCTGCGGCCGAGGTGACCCCGGGCGACCCCGGGAGGCAGGACATCCTGGTGCTGCACGGCGAGATCGGTGTCGGAGGCGGAATCGTGAGCGGCGGTCGGCTGCTGCGCGGCAGCCACGGCTTCGCGGGCGAGTTCGGGCACATGGTCGTCCAGCCCGGCGGGCGTCAGTGCGGATGCGGTCGGCAGGGATGCTGGGAGACGGTGAGCGGTCTGCGCGCCCTCCTCGAGCTGGCAGCCGATCCGGACGACCCGATCCGCAACCCCGCCATGGCCCTCGACGACCGCCTGGCCGAGATCAATCGCCGCGCCCACCTCTCCGACGCCCGGACGCTCCAGGCGCTCGAGGACGTCGGTGCGTGGGTGGGGATCGGTGCGGCCATCCTGGTCAACGCCCTCAACCCGGCCACCATCGTCCTGACGGGCTACTACGCCGCCGTCGGGCAGCACATGCGGTCCGCCATCGAGCGGGCCCTGCGAGCCGGGGTGCTCGCGCCGGACTCGAGCGGCACCCGGGTCGAGCTGTCGGTCCTGGGGTTCAGCGCCGCCGTCCGCGGCGGCGCGACCGCGTCCCTCGAGTCCGTGTTCGCCGATCCCGCCGAGGTTCCTCGTCGCGCGGTCGCCGCGGGAGCGGCCGTATGACCACCAGCCACCGACCACCCGCAGCACCGACCTGACCGACCTGACCGACCGACCTGCACGACCGACTGGCACCGCCGCACATCCGCACCACAGAGGGCCGAACGCCCGGGGACCCGCCCCGGACCCGATGGAGCGCACATCCGTCACCAAACGAAGGGATCGTGATGAACCGAATCATCACGCGGCCGCAGAGGCGCTCACGCGCCCTCCTCGGCTCAACCATGGCCATGCTCGTGGCGCTGCCACTGGGCGCTGCCCTGGGCGCCACAGCGGCAAGTGCGGCGGAGGCGCGCCCGACTCCGACCGAGGCAACCGCCACCACCTCCAGCAAGCCGAAGGCCACTGCCACCGAGGACGCGCGCCCGCTGAGCGAAGCCGTCCCGTGGACTGCCGATCGCGCCGCGTCCGCAGCCGCGCAGGCGGACGCAGCCGAGACGTTCCAGGCTCTGGTCTTCTCGGAGACCGCCGCCTTCAGGCACTCGAACATCGATGAGGCCACCACCGCGATCCAGTCGCTCGGCGCCTCCAACAACTTCACCGTGACCGTCTCCGAGGACAGCAGCGTCTTCAACGACGCCGCCCTCGAGCAGTACGAGGTCGTCATCTTCCTCTCCACCACCGGGGACGTGCTCACCCCGACCGAGCAGTCGGCGTTCGAGCGCTACATCCAGGGCGGCGGCGGGTACGCCGGCATCCACGCGGCCTCCGACACCGAGTACGACTGGCCGTGGTACGGCAACCTGGTCGGCGCCTACTTCAACAACCACCCCAACGGCACCCCGACCGCGACCGTCAAGGTCGAGGACCCCGCGCACCCCTCCACCGCGGGCCTGCCGAAGCGCTGGCAGCGTACGGACGAGTGGTACAACTTCCGCACGCCCAACACGCTCACCGCCCGCAACAAGCTGCACGTGCTGGCCTCGATGGACGAGACCACCTACACCCCGGGCACTGGCGCCAATGGGGTGGAGCACCCGATCGCCTGGTGCCAGGACTACGACGGTGGTCGCAGCTGGTACACCGGGATGGGTCACACGGAGGCCTCCTTCGTCGACACCCAGTTCCTCAAGCACATCCTGGGCGGCATCCAGACCGCTGCCGGTGTCGTCGGCTCGGACTGCAAGGCCACCTTGCAGCCGAGCTTCGCCAAGGTCGCGCTGGATGAGAACACCACCAACCCGATGGAGCTCGACATCGCCGATGACGGTCGGGTGTTCTACATCGACCGCGCGGGCGCGGTGAAGATCATCAAGCCCAGCGGCGCCGTAGTGACGGCGGGCACCGTCCCGGTCTACACGGGTCAGGAGTTCGGTCTGCTGGGCATCGCCCTCGCCCCGGACTTCGCCACAAGCAACCACGTCTACCTCTACTACTCGCCCCAGGGCGCCACGGCGATCGACCGGATCTCCCGGTTCACCATGACCGGTGACACCATGAGCCTGGCCTCGGCCGTGACGATCCTCGACGTCCCCGTGCAGCGCAACGAGTGCTGCCATGCGGGCGGGTCGATGGAGTTCGACAAGGACGGGAACCTCTACCTCGCCACAGGCGACAACACGAACCCGTTCGACTCGGGCGGCTACAGCCCCATCGACGAGCGTGAGGGTCGCAGCGCGTGGGATGCCCAGCGCACCTCGGGCAACACCAACAGCCTCAACGGCAAGGTCCTGAAGATCAAGCCGGCGGCTGCTGGTGGCTACACGATCCCGGCGGGCAACCTGTTCGACGAGGCGGCGGACGCCACCGGCAAGACGCGGCCCGAGATCTACGCGATGGGCTTCCGCAACCCGTTCCGCATCGGCCTCGACGAGCAGAACAACAAGCTCCTCGTCGCCGACTACGGCCCGGATGCAGGCACCACGAGCGCGACGCGTGGACCCAACGGTCGGGTGGAGTGGAACATCTTCGACCAGCCCGGCAACTACGGCTGGCCCTACTGCGTGGGCGCGAACACGCCCTACAACGACTACAACTTCGCCAGCAGCACCGCCGGCGCGACGTTCAACTGTGCGGCGCCGGTCAACGACTCGCCCAACAACACCGGCCTGACCAACCTGCCGCCCGCGAAGGCTGCAGTCATCTGGCAGAGCAACAACGCTGCGACGACGGGCACCCCGGAGATCGGGGCCAGCGGTGCGCCGATGACCTCGGGCACCTACGACTACGACCCCAACCTGGTCTCGGACCGCAAGTGGCCCGAGTACTTCGACTCGAAGGCGATCTGGGCCGACTGGAACAACAGCCGGCTCTTCAGCGTCCAGATGAACGATGGAGGCACCAACTACACCGACATCAACCGCTTCCTGCCCAGCCTCGCCATGTCACGCCCGCACGCGCTGCAGTTCGGCCCGGACGGTGCGCTGTACATGATCGAGTGGGGCAGCGGCTTCAACGGTGACAACGCCAACTCCGGCGTCTACCGCATCGACTACGTCGAGGGCGAGCGCGCTCCGACCGCTCGTGCGACCACCAACAAGACGTCGGGTCCCGCGCCGCTGATCGTCGACTTCGATGGCAGCACGTCCTTCGACGGCGACACCGGCACCAGTGTCGGTCTCACCTATGCGTGGGACTTCACCAGCGACGGCACTACCGACGCCACCACGCCGACGGCGTCCTTCACCTACCAGACCGCGGGCAACTACACCGCGAAGCTGACGGTGACGGCGGCGAACGGCAAGACCGGCACGACCAACATCGACATCGTGGCGGGCAACACCGCTCCGGTGGTCGACCTGGAGCTGCCTCTCAACGGTGGTTTCTTCGAGTTCGGTGACACCATCAAGTACAAGGTCACGGTCAGCGACGCCGAGGACGGCGCCATCGACTGCAGCAAGGTCATCGTCCAGCCCGGTCTGGGCCACGACCAGCACTCGCACGGGTATGAGCAGTACACCGGTTGCAGCGGCAGCTTCGTGCTGCCCGGTGACGCCGGCCACTCCGTCGCGAATGTCTTCGGGACCGTCACGGCGACGTACAAGGACTCAGGTTCGGGTGCCGCCGGCTCGCTGACCGGTGTCGACGGAGCGGTGCTGCACACCAAGCACAAGGAGGCCGAGTACTTCGACCAGACCGGTCGCACGGGCTCGAACACCACCGGCACCGCCGGTGTCATCACGCAGACCACCACCGACACCAACGGTGGGTCCAACGTGACGGGTGTGGAGACCGGTGACTGGTTCCGCTGGGACGTGATGAACCTCACCAACATCACGGGCGTCACCATGCGGGCCGCTTCGGCCACGGGTGGGGTGTTCGAGGTCCGGCAGGGTTCACCCACCGGCACCGCGATCGGGACGCTCACGGTGCCCAACACCGGCGGTGCCCAGACCTGGCAGAACGTGACCACCACGTTCACCGGCGCCACGCCGGCCAGCACCTCGCTGTACTTCGTCGCGACCACCGGTGGGGCCAACGTGAACTGGCTCGAGTTCGCCGGCCGAGGTGTCACCGACAACTCTCCGCCGACGGTTGCGATCAGTGCCAGCAAGCTGACCGGGGCCGCACCGTTGCCCGTGAACTTCACGAGCACGGTCACCGACCCCGACGCCGACACCCCGGTCACCTATGCGTGGAGCTTCGGCGACACCACGACCTCGACGGAGGCCAACCCGAGCAAGACCTACACGACGCCGGGCAAGTACACGGTGTCGCTGACGGTCACCGATGCTCGCGGGGCGAAGACCACGAAGTCGCTGGAGATCACCGTCACTGCGGCAGAGAACATCTGCTTCAGCGGCCGCTCCGACGACTTCCTCGGCACCGAGCTCAACACGACACGCTGGAACAGGAACGTCCGGGTCGACCAGGGGCTCACCGTGGCTGACGGGACGCTCAACATCCCGCTCACCAACTCCGACATCTACCAGGCAACCAACACCACGCCGAACATCGTGCTGCAGGACCTCCCGGGTGGAGCGTTCGAGGTCACGACCAAGGTCACGCTGAACGCCACCAAGGGCTACCAGCAGGGCGGTCTGATCATCTACGGCGATGACAACAACTACCTGAAGCTCGTCTACTCCGGTCGATCGACGGCGGCTGCGGGCAGCAAGGCAGCCAACGTCATCCAGTTCGCCAAGGAGGTCAATGCCGCCGGCGTCGGAGACGAACTCCGCCGCCCTCGGCGCGGCCTTCCCCGACACCGTGTGGCTGCGGATGTCGAGCACCGACGGCAACGTCCGTGAGAGCGTCCTACAGCAGTGACGGAGCCACCTGGCTCCCCGTCACCGCCGCCAACGCGGCGCGTGACCTCACCGGCATCGCGGCGCCCAAGGTCGGCCTGCTGGCCCTCGGTGCCACGGCTGCCGGTGCCGCGGACAACCTGACGGCGAAGTTCGACTACTTCCTGCTCACGCCCGACGACACTGCCGTTCCGTGCGCAACGCCGTGCCAGGTCGAGCAGTTCAGCGGAACCTCGCTGGACCTCGCTCGCTGGAACGACAGCGTCCGGGTCAACGAGCACTGACGGTGGCCGACGGGTCGCTCAACATCCCGTTGACCAACTCCGACCTCTACCAGACGACCAACACCACGCCGAACGTCGTCCTCCAGGACCTGCCCGACCGGCAAGTTCGTGGTCACGACCAAGGTCACGCTGAACGCCACCAAGGGCTACCAGCAGGGCGGTCTGATCATCTACGGCGACGACGACAACTACATGAAGCTCGTCTACTCGGGCCGCTCCACCGCGGCCGCGGGGAGCAAGGCAGCCAACATCATCCAGTACTTCAAGGAGACCAACGCCGTCGCATCGGAGACCAACGGTGCAGCACTCGGCGCGGCCTTCCCCGACACCGTGTGGCTGCGGCTGTCGAGCACCGACGGCAACGCCGTGACCGCGTCCTACAGCAGTGACGGGACCACCTGGCTCCCCGTCACCGCCGCCAACGCATCACGCGACCTCACCGGCATCACTGCACCCAAGGTCGGTCTGGTCGCACTGGGGGCCACGGCCGCCGGTGCCGCGGACAACCTGGTCGCCAAGTTCGACTGGTTCACGCTGGGCCAGGACGACACGTGCCAGCCGGGCGGGGGGCCGAGCGACACCACCGCACCGACGACGACGATCACCATCCCGGCGGCCACCGGCAGTGCCGGCTGGTACACCACGCGTCCGTCGTTCACCCTGGCAGCCACCGACGGAGCGGGCGGGTCGGGCGTCGCCTCGACCGAGTACCGCATCGCCGGCGGAGCCTGGACGCCCTACACCGCTGCGGTCTCCGTGACCGGTGAGGGCACCCGCCTGATCGAGTACCGCTCGACGGACTCGGCAGGCAACGTGGAGACGATCAAGTCGCAGTCGGTCAAGATCGACACGGTCGTCCCGACGCGTGTCGGGCGCGACCACCGGAGACGCCACCAAGACGGTCACCCTGACCGCCTCCGACGCCACCTCCGGTGTGGCGAGCATCGAGTACCAGATCGGCGACGCCACGACGTGGACGACCTACTCCACGCCGCTGACGTTCGACGAGCCCGGCACCTACGTCGTGCGCTTCCGCGCCACCGACGCAGCGGGCAACAGGTCCACCGGCCAGCTCGAGGTCGTCGTCCAGCAGCCCGCTGACACGACGGACCCGAAGGTCGGCGCCACGGTGCTCGGCTCGTACGCCGGAACGCTGGTCGACCAGGCCAGCACCGGTGTCAGCGGCAAGGCGACGATGGTCTCCAAGGCCGACGGCAACGGTTACACCACCACGGTGGAGCTGACGCTCGCGGGCCTCGACCCCACGCAGGACTACGAGTCCCACCTGCACGTCGGGACCACCTGTGGCGGGTTCGAGGGTCACTACCGCAACGACCCGGCCGGACCGGGCACGCCGCCGAACGAGCTGTGGCCCACCAACCCCGGTTGGGTCTCCGGCTCGGGCGACGCCCGCATCGAGGCCAACGCGGACGGCACCTCGTTCGCCACGGCCACCGTCGCATGGGCACCTCGCATCGAGGGCGGCATCCTCGCCCTGCACCGTGAGGGCGCGATCATCGGCTGCGTCGACCTCGACCTGACCGGCCCCGGCACCGTCGTGCTGGATGCCACGGACAACGTCGACGTGACCTCGCTGACCTACACGGTCGACGGTGGAGCGGTGACCGTGTACGACGGTCCGTTCGCGATCACCGCGCCCGGCGAGCACACGGTGGCCTACACGGCCACCGACGCGGCGGGCAACGACACGACGGGTTCGTTCAAGGTCGTCGTGCCCAAGGGCGACGACCCGGTCGACCCGCCCGTCGAGACGGTGAAGCCCACCGTGTCGATCACCACGGCCCCGGCGGCTGCCAACGGTCGCAGCAACTGGTTCACCTCGCCGGTCACCATCACCCTCGCGGGCGCTGGCGGCGAGGGGAAGCTCGCGCTGGAGTACCGCATCGGCAACGGTGCCTGGACGGCGTACACCTCGCCGTTCCAGATCGGCAGCGACGGCGTCACCCTGGTCCAGGCCCGGGCGACGGACGAGGCCGGCAGGGTCTCGGCGATCGGCACCACCACCATCAAGATGGACGCCACCGCACCGGTGGTGACCATCGGCGGGATCGCCGACAAGGCCAAGCTGGACCTGGCCGCAGTCAGGACGCGCGTTGGTCACGGCCGTGGACGCGACGTCGGGCGTCACCGATCGGGTCATCCGACTCGACGGCGAGCTCGTGTCGTCCCCGGCACGGATCGACGCACTGACGCTTCGCAGCGGGAGGCACACCCTGGAGGTCACCGTGACCGACGAGGCGGGCAACCGGACGTCGCGGACGATCACCTTCCGGGTGGTCGCCACCTACGGCGGTGCGAAGAAGCTCGTCAACAGGCTCGACGACGAGAACACGGTCGGCTCGAAGCTCGGCGCGAAGCTCAAGCAGGAGCTGAAGGCCGCGAAGAGGGCTGACAGGAGCGGCGAGGAGCGTGCGGCCAGGATGGCGCTCAAGCGCTTCAAGAAGCTCGCCTCGAAGGTCGACGACAAGGAGGCGAAGAGGGCTCTCAAGCACCTGGCGCGCACGCTGAAGAAGCAGATCTAGCGCCGGGTCGAGAGAAGAACGTCCGCAGATGGAGGGTTCGGCCGGGTGGCACCGCGAGGTGTCGCAACCGTCCGCTCGCAGGGTCGGCCCCGCGAGCGCGTCGGTGGCCGGTCCCTCCGTCCGGGCGGGGTGGTGGCGCCGCAAGGCGTCGCTCCCCGGCCGGTGCCGGGACAGCGCGCTCCGTCCCGGCACCGGCCCGCATCATCCTCGTCGCAGCTCGTGCCGGACGGGCCGACGAGACACACCACCCCCATGCTGAGGAGCACTCCATGACTCGCCCTGTCACCTTGTTCACCGGCCAGTGGGCCGACCTGCCGTTCGAGGAGGTGTGTCGGCTGGCGTCGGGTTGGGGTTATGACGGTCTGGAGATCGCGTGCTGGGGTGATCACTTCGACCCGTGGGCTGCGGTGGAGGACGACTCGTACGTCCCGGCGAAGCTGGAGGTGCTGAAGAGGCACGACCTGCAGGTGTTCGCGATCAGCAACCACTTGAAGGGTCAGGCGGTGTGTGACGACCCGATCGACGAGCGCCACCGTGGGATCCTCCCGGACCGGATCTGGGGTGACGGTGACGCCGAGGGTGTGCGTCAGCGGGCTGCGGAGGAGATGAAGATGACCGCGCGTGCCGCGCGCCGGTTGGGTGTGGACGTGGTGGTCGGGTTCACCGGGTCGTCGATCTGGAAGTACGTCGCGATGTTCCCGCCGGCGACGCAGGCGATGGTGGATGCGGGCTATCAGGACTTCGCCGACCGGTGGAACCCGATCCTCGACGTGTTCGACAGCGAGGGCGTGAGGTTCGCCCACGAGGTGCATCCCTCGGAGATCGCCTACGACTACTGGACCACGGTGCGGGCCCTGGAGGCGGTGGATCATCGTGAGGCGTTCGGGTTGAACTGGGATCCGAGCCACTTCGTGTGGCAGGACCTGGACCCGGTGGGGTTCTTGTGGGACTTCAAGGACCGGATCTATCACGTGGACTGCAAGGACGCGAAGAAGCAGGTCGGCAACGGGCGCAACGGTCGGATGGGTTCGCACCTGCCGTGGGCTGATCCGCGTCGTGGGTGGGACTTCGTGTCGACCGGTCACGGTGACGTGCCGTGGGAGCAGTGCTTCCGGATGTTGAACACGATCGGCTACGACGGTCCGATCTCGGTGGAGTGGGAGGACGCCGGGATGGACCGCCTCGTCGGGGCGCCCGAGGCCCTCGAGCTCGTACGTCGGCTGGCCTTCGATGCACCCGACGCCGCCTTCGACGCCGCCTTCTCGACCACGGAATGACGATGACCGACGACGAAGCCAGGACCGGCGTGTGGTTCGTGGGTGCCCGCGGTTCGGTCGCGACCACGGCGATGGTCGGTGCCCTCGGTGTGTCACACGGCCTCGCGCCGGCCACCGGTCTCGTGACCGAGCTCGCCGAGCTGCGGCCCGACGGACTCCCCGACCTCGGCAGCCTCGTGTTCGGCGGCCACGACGTCAGCTCCCAGGGCCTGGTGAAGAAGGCCGAGGCGCTCGTCGCCGGCGGGGTGGTCCCGGCGGCCGTCGTCAGCGCGGTCGGCGCCGACCTCGACGCGATCGATGTCGAGGTGCGGCCGGGCTACGTCGCGGGGGAGGAGAGCGCGGCGGAGGCGATCGATCGGCTCGCCTCCGACATCACCGGCTTCCGCGAGCGGCACGGACTCGCGCGCGTGGTCGTGGTCGACGTCGCCAGCACCCAGCCCCCGGTCGACGACCCCGACCACCTGGTGGACGTCGACGACCGGCTTCCGGTGGGGGCCGTCTACGCACTGGCGGCCTTCGAAGCGGGTGCGTCCTACGTCTCCTTCACCCCGAGCCCGTGCCTGAGGCTCCCGGTCGTGGTCGAGGCGGCCGCGCGCCACGGTCTGCCGTACGCCGGGTGCGACGGCAAGACCGGCGAGACACTGCTCAAGTCGGCCCTCGCGCCGATGTTCGCGATGCGCGCGCTGGACCTGCAGTCCTGGACGTCGGTCAACCTCCTCGGAGGCGGCGACGGCCGGACCCTGGCCGACCCCGAGGCCGCGCGCAGCAAGACCACGGCCAAGCGCAGCGGTCTCGACGCCATGGTGGGACACCCCGTGCCCGGCCCGATGCACATCGACCAGGTCGAGGACCTGGGGGAGTGGAAGACCGCGTGGGACCACGTGCGGTTCGACGGCTTCCTCGGCACCCGCATGACGTTGCAGCTCACCTGGCAGGGATGCGACTCGGCGCTGGCGGCGCCCCTCGTGCTGGACCTCGTCCGGCTCGTGTCGGCAGCCCACGCAGCGGGCCGCTCCGGTCCGCAGCCGGCGCTCGCCTTCTTCTTCAAGGACCCCGTCGGCGGCACCGAGCACCGGCTGTCCGAGCAGTGGCGCGACCTCGTCGCCTGGCGCACGGGACTGGTGGCATGACGCCGCTGCCCGCCCCCAGAGACCTGGCCGAGCTCGTCCGGCTGCCGGCCGCCCTGACGGTCCCGGGTGACGCCTGGACCGGCGCGGCCTGGTCGCGGCGCGCGTGGGCGGCGCGGGTGCGCTGATGCCGATCGGGTCGGTGCTCCTCTACTGGTCCGGGATGGCGCTCAACGACTGGTCCGACCGGGAGGTGGACGCCGTCGAGCGTCCCGAGCGCGTGATCCCGACCGGCAGGGTGAGTGCCGGCAGCGCTCTCGGCGTCGCTGCCGCGCTGGGCGCGGCCGGCCTCGTCGCGACCGCGCTCGTGGGCGGTCGCGCCGCCCTGCGGACCAGCGTGCCGCTCGCCGTCCTCATCGCCGCCTACGACCTGCTGGCCAAGGACTCGGCCGCCGGCCCCGTCGTGATGGCCTCCACGCGTGGCCTCGACGTGCTCCTCGGCGCGACGGCCGGGGGAGTCGGCGCGGCCACCGCACCGGCGGTCTCGGTGGCCGTCCACACCTTCGGCGTCACCGTCCTCAGCCGCGGCGAGGTGCACGGCACGCACGCCGCGACGGCCGCCCTCGCACTGGCGGCCACCGCCACGGCCACCGGCCTCCTGGTGGCGACGCCGCAGCCGACGGCGGTCGTACGCACCGGCTCTCCTTGGTCCTCGGATGCGCGGCGTCTGTACGCCGTCGCGGTGGTCAACCACAGCTGCGCGCGGTCAGGTCCCCCGATGCGGCGACCGCTCGCGCGGCGACCGGCGCCGGCATCGCCGGCCTCACGCTGTTGCAGGCGGGCTGGCTCGCGGCTCGCGGCCGGATCCTGCCGGCGATCGCGGTGGCGACCGCCGGACCGCTGCTCCGCAGGGCCGCCAGGTCGGTGAGCCCGACATGAGCATCCGTCTGGGATACGGGCTCAACGGATTCGCGGGCCACCGGCTGAGCGACGCCTGCAGCGTCGTGGCCTCGCTCGGCTACGAGGGAGTCGGGCTGACGCTCGACCAGCCCCATCTCGACCCGTTCGGCGACCTGCCCGGCCAGGTCGCGCACGCGCGACGCTGCCTGGACGCGCACAGCCTGGCCTCGGTCGTCGAGACGGGTTCGCGCTACGTCCTCGACCCGTGGCAGAAGCACGAGCCCACCCTGGTCAGCGACGAGGGTCGCGAGCGTCGCGTCGACCTGCTGTGCCGTGCCGTGCGGATCGCGTACGAGCTCGGGTCGGAGGCGATGTCGTGCTGGTCCGGCACCGCGCCCACAGGCGTCGACGACGTACGCCTCTGGCGCCGCGTCGTGGACGGCCTCGGCCCGGTGCTCGACGTCGCCGCCGATCTCGGGGTCACCGTGTGTGTCGAGCCGGAGCCCGGCATGTTCCTGGCGACCCTCGACGACGTGCTGGCACTGCGGGACCGGCTCGGGCGGCCGGAGCACCTGCGGGTGACCCTCGACCTCGGCCACCTGGTCTGCAACGAGCCCCGCACCCCCGAGGACACCGTGCGGCACGCCGGACCGCTGCTCGGCAACGTGCAGGTGGACGACATGGTCCGCGACGTGCACGAGCACCTCGAGCTGGGCACGGGGGAGCTCGACCTCGACCGCGTCCTCGGCGCGCTCGTCGAGACCGGGTACGCCGGTCTTGCCTGCGTGGAGCTGCCACGTCACTCGCACGCGGCTCCCGCGGTCGCGGCGTCCACCATGACGGCACTGCAGGACTCGCTGGGCCGGATCCAGCATCGCGTCGGCGTCGGCGGGGCCCGATGACGTCCGTCCGCCTCCTCGCCGCGTCCGACGTGCTGCGAGCCGCACTCGACGACGACGCCCGGCGGGCGCTCGACGACATGGTGGCCGTCCTGGCCGGCCGGGCGACCACCCTCGGCTCCGTCTTCCCGGCCGCTGCCCGGCGCACCGCTCGAGGAGACCTCGATGACGGCCCGCGCATCGAGGACGCCGTCCGCGTGGAGCTCGTGGCGACCGCTGCCGCGCACCTCGACCCCGAGGCGCTCCTCGACCAGGTCGCCGAGCTGTACCGCTACGGCGACGCGGACGAGAAGCGCGCGGTGCTGATGGCGCTCGGCGGGATCGACGACCCCAGCGTCGACGCGTCGGACCTCCTGCTCGACGCCCTGCGCACCAACGACGTACGCCTCGTGGCTGCCGCGATGGGTCCGCACGCGAGCCGGCTGTCACCCCACGACTGGCGCCACGGCGTCCTCAAGTGCCTCTTCGTCGGCGTGCCGTTGAGCACGGTCAGCGACCTCGCGGAGCGAGCCGACGACGAGCTGGGCGCGATCGTGCGCCGCTACATCGACGAACGCGAGGCGGCCGGCCGGCCCGTGCCGGCCGACGCCATCCTCGTGCGCGACCTGACCGACCCGACCACCCGTCCGAAGGGCTGAGATGCGCATCTTCGATCCCCACATCCACATGTCGTCGCGCACCACCGACGACTACGAGCGCATGTACGCCGCGGGGGTGCGCGCCCTCGTCGAGCCCGCCTTCTGGCTCGGGCAGCCCCGCACGAGTGTCGGCTCCTTCACCGACTACTTCGACGCGCTCGTGGGGTGGGAGCGGTTCCGGGCGGCGCAGTTCGGGATCACGCACCACTGCACGATCGCCCTCAACCCCAAGGAGGCCAACGACCAGCGCTGCGCCGGCGTCCTCGACGTCCTCCCGCGCTACCTGGCCAAGGACGGGGTGGTCGCCGTCGGCGAGATCGGCTTCGACTCGATGAGCCGTGAGGAGGAGCAGGCCTTCCGCCAGCAGCTCGACCTGGCCGTCGAGTTCGAGCTTCCCGCCATGGTGCACACCCCGCACCGCGACAAGGAGGGTGGGACCCGGCGGACACTGCAGCTGGTCGAGGAGTCCGGCATCGACCCCGCCATGGTCGTGGTCGACCACCTCAACGAGCTGACGGTCGGGCCGGTGCACGAGCACGGGTGCTGGATGGGGTTCTCCATCTATCCCGACACCAAGATGGACCCGCAGCGCATGGTGCGGATCCTCCAGGAGCGCGGCCCCGAACGGGTGCTGGTCAACTCGGCGGCCGACTGGGGGCGCAGCGACCCGCTGCTGACGCACGCGACGGGCGAGGCGATGCTGTCCGCGGGATTCTCCGACGACGACGTCGACCGCGTGCTGTGGCGCAACCCGGTGGAGTTCTTCGCGCAGAGCGGTCGGCTGCTGCTGCCCGCGGAGGACGACGCGCCCGTGCCGCACGCGTCGGCGCTCTTCGAGGGCAACTCGATCCTGCGCGGGCAGCAGGTGAGCTGATGCGGCTGCGCCATCGCGACGGCACCGTGGTCCATCTGGCCTACGGCACCAACGTGCTGCCTGCTGAGGACGTCGACGGCCTGGTGGCCCAGGCCACGTCGATGGGAGACCGCATCCGACAGGCCCTCGGCAGCGACCTCGTCGGCCTCGGGCTCTGGCTGCCGGCCGACGCCGCCCATCGCCTTGCCGCGGACCCCGAGGGCGTACGCCGCGTCCGCGGCCGCCTCGCCGAGCACGGCGTCGAAGTGGTGACCGTCAACGCGTTCCCGTACGCCGCCTTCCAGGGCCTGACCGTCAAGCACTCGGTCTACCTGCCGACATGGACGTCACGCGAGCGACTCGACTACACCCTGGCCGCCGCGCGGGTGCTCGCCGGACTGCTGCCCGACGACGCCGACCACGGCTCGATCTCCACCCTGCCCCTTGCGTGGCACAGCCCGTGGACCCGTGACGACCAGGGTCTCGCCGAGGCACGGCTGTCCGAGCTCGCCGGCGGCCTCGCGGCCCTGGAGGCCGAGACCGGGCGTCGCGTCGTGGTCGGCATCGAGCCGGAGCCGGGGTGCGTCGTCGAGACCGTGGAGGAGGCCGTCGACCGGCTTGCGCACGTCGACCGCGACCGCGTCGGCGTGTGCCTCGACCTCTGTCACCTCGCGGTCGGGTTCGACGACGCGGAGCGGGCCCTGCGCCTGCTCGACGACGCGGAGCTGCGCGTGGTCAAGGCCCAGCCGGCGTCGGCGCTGGTCGTGGACGACCCGGCGGACGGGACGGCGCGCCACGCCCTGTCGTCGTACGCCGAGGACCGCTTCCTGCACCAGGTGCGGCAGGTGGGGGCGCACGGCCACGACGTCGCGGGCCGCGACGACCTCCCCGACGCCCTTGACGGCGCAGACCCGCTCGCCACCGACACGCCCTGGCGGGTCCACTTCCACGTCCCCGTGCACGCCGACCCGGAGCCACCGCTGCGCAGCTCGCGCGAGGAGCTGAAGGCCTCGCTCGCCGCGCTCCTGGGCGGTCCGCTCGCCCGGGTGGACCACCTGGAGGTCGAGACCTACACCTGGTCGGTCCTCCCGGGCGGGGCGCCCGTCGACGCCGACGCGCTCGCGGTCGGCCTCGCCGCGGAGCTGGCCTGGGTGCACGCCGAGCTCGTCGCGCTCGGTCTCGTCCCACTCTGATCCCGCCCACCACCCACGCACCACGTACCCCCGGAGGACCTGATGGACAAGCTGCTCGTCGTGGACGTGGTCGGACTGACCCCCGACCTGCTCCAGCACATGCCGCGCCTGCGCAGCCTCGCGGCCGCCGGCTCGTCAGCAGTGCTCGAGCCCGTCCTGCCCGCGGTCACCTGCAGCGTGCAGTCCACCTTCCTCACCGGCCTCACCCCGGCAGAGCACGGCATCGTCGGCAACGGCTGGTACTTCCGCGACCTCGGCGAGATCCACCTCTGGCGTCAGCACAACGCGCTCGTCGGAGGGGAGAAGGTGTGGGAGACGCTCCGTCGCCAGCGGCCCGGCTACACCGTCGCCAACGTGTGCTGGTGGTACGCCATGGGTGCCACGACCGACTGGACGGTCACCCCGCGGCCGATCTACTACGCGGACGGCAAGAAGGCTCCGGACTGCTACACCCGGCCACCGGCGCTGCACGACGAGCTGGTCGCCGAGCTGGGCGAGTTCCCTCTGTTCCAGTACTGGGGACCGACGGCGTCGATCCGGTCGACCGAGTGGATCGTCGGAGCGGCCCGGCACCTGATGCCCCGGGCCGACCTCACCCTCGCCTACCTCCCCCACCTCGACTACGACCTCCAGCGGTTCGGTCCCTCGTCGCCCCAGGCCCGGCGAGCAGCACGCGACGTCGATGCCGCGCTCGCCCCGCTGCTCGACGACGCCGCGCGCCTCGGCGCACGGGTCGTGGTGCTCTCGGAGTACGGCATCACCGCGGCCGACACACCCGTCGACGTGAACCGTGCCCTCCGCTCGGCGGGCCTGCTGGAGGTCTACACGCAGGACGGCATGGAGTACCTCGATCCGTGGACCTCCCGGGCGTTCGCGGTGGCCGACCACCAGGTGGCCCACGTGTACGTCGCCGACCCGGCCGACCTCGATCACGTCCGGTCGGTGTGCGCGGGGCTCACCGGCGTCGCCGAGGTGCTCGACCGCGACGGGAAGGTCGCCGCCGGGCTCGACCACGAGCGGGCGGGAGAGCTGCGTGCTGGTGGCCGAGCCCACCGCCTGGTTCACCTACTACTACTGGGACGACGATGACCGGGCCCCCGACTTCGCCCGAGGGGTGGAGATCCACCGGAAGCCCGGGTACGACCCCGCCGAGCTGTTCTTCGACCCGCAGGACAGGTTCGTGAAGGCGAAGGCCGCGCTGACCCTGGCTCGCAAGAAGGCCGGACTGCGCTACGCGATGAAGGTGGTGCCGCTCGACCCGGCGCCCGTACGCGGGACGCATGGCCGGCTCCCGTCCCGCGACGCCGACGCGCCGATGGTGCTGTGCGACCGCCCCGGGGTCCTGCCGGACCGGATCGCAGCCACGGAGGTCCGGGACCTCCTGCTCGTCCTCGCGGGTGCTGACGTGGACGCTCCAGCCGGATCGCGGGTCTCGTGACCGCCGTCGACGTCCTGCTCGAGCAGGTGCGGGACCGGCTGCGGACGCCGCCGTCGTGCGGGATCCCGCACGTCGACCGACTGGTCGCGGACGCGCTGCGACCCGGCAAGCTGCTGAGACCGGACCTCCTGCTGACGAGCGCGACGGCGACCGGGAGCGACCTCGGCCGCACGCGCGACGTCGAGCGCCGTGGCGTCGAGGCGGCCCTGTCGATGGAGCTGCTGCACGTCGCGACGCTCGTGCACGACGACATCATCGACGCCGCCGACGTGCGCCGGGGGCGGCCCTCGGTCGTCGCGACCGCAGGTGTCGCCACGGCGATCGTCGTGGGTGACCTCCTCCTGGCACGGGGTGCCGCCGCGGCAGCACGGTCGTCCAGCGGCGCGTCGGCCATCTGGGCTCGTACGCTCGACCACATGGCGGCGGGCCAGCTGCTCGAGGCCGGCCTCGCCGAGTCGCCGTCGCTCGAGGCCCACGCCACGTACGCGTCCCTCAAGACTGCCGAGCTGTTCCGCTCGAGTGCCGAGCTCGGTGCCCTGGTCGCGGGTGCCGCGCCCTGGGTGGTGGAGGCGCACGGCACCTTCGGGCTCCACTTCGGCAGGGCCTTCCAGCACGTCGACGACCTGCTCGACCTCGTGGGTGACGCGGGACGGATGGGAAAGCCGGCGCGCGCGGACGCGAGCAACGGTGTCCCGACCGCCGTGTCCCTGTGGTCCGGCGAGGACGCCCTCGAGGAGGTGGCGCGCCTCGTCTGCGGAGAGCTGGAGCGAGCCCGGTCCGCGCTGGCGGACGACCCCCGTGCCGCCGGCGCCCTGGGCGACTGGGCAACGACGGCACTGCGCCGGGCGGTACGGTCCGCCGTGGACCCGGACGACCTGGACCTGGCCGCCCGACTCGCAGCGGCATTCGGTCCGCTCGAGCTCGCGTCCGGTCCCCGAGCATGGGAGATGCCGTCGTGGCACACATCCTCCACCGGCTGAGCGCCGTCGCGCTCGTCGCTGCGTTCCTCGTGTGGACCCCCACGGCACCGGCGGGGGCGCACGGGGACCTGCTCTACTCCGACCCGGACGGAGGAGGGATGGTCGAGGCACTGCCCTCGCGCGCCATCCTCACCTTCTCCGACGCCGTCCTCGAGATCCGCGAGATCGCGGTGGTCGGGCCCGAGGGGAGCGTGACCAACGGGGCACCCACGTCGAACGGG
>CAVYGL010000010.1:0-118293 GCA_963767995.1 uncultured Actinomycetota bacterium | reverse complement strand
CGATCCTTGTCCTGGTGGCGTCCCGCAGGTTGGGTCATGGCGACAGGGTAGGGCGCCGGTTACCGGTCAGTCACCGCTCGCGACGTGTGACAACAACCTCAGCCACGTCAGGCGGTCGCCAGGACCCGCTCGACCTCGATGGCGTGGGCCAGGCGGGTCAGGTGCGCCATCCGGCGCACTGCAGGACCGGGGTTGCGAACCGTGAGGTGGTGACCGGTGAGCCAGGCGTGCCGGGTGGCGACCGCGAGCAGGCGCAGGGCAGTGGCGTCGATCGTCGCGACGTCGGTCATGTCGAGGACGACGTCGTCGTCGTAGGAGTTGAGGCGCTCGTAGATGGCCGCGCGGACCTCCCGCGTGCTGCGCACGTCGAAGTCGCCGCGCAGGACCAGTGTGGGTCCGTCCGAGATGATGTCCATCGGGTGCTCCTCCCGACGTCCCCCGACGTCGCTTGCGTGTGACTCATGTCACTCCTACGACGTCGTTGTACCCCCTCGGGTTGCATGAATGCCTGAACTCGGCGGCGAGTCGTCGCCAGTAGGCGCCCACTAGGATTTGTCGCATGGTGAACCTGACGCGCATCTACACCCGCACCGGCGACGCCGGGCGCACCCGGCTCGGCGACATGAGCGAGACCTCGAAGACCGACCTGCGGCTCGAGGCGTACGCCTGCGTCGACGAGGGCAACGCCCAGATCGGGGTCGCGCTGGCGCACGGCGACCTGGCCGACGACGTCGTCACCGTGCTCACCCACGTGCAGAACGACCTCTTCGACGTCGGCGCCGACTTCTCGACCCCGGTGGTGCCGGACCCCCAGTATCCGCCGCTGCGCGTCGAGCAGGACTACGTCGACCGGCTCGAGGCGTGGTGCGACCACTACAACGAGGAGCTGCCCGCGCTGAGGTCCTTCATCCTCAACGGCGGCACGCTCGGCGCCGCCCACCTGCACGTCGCGCGCACGGTCGTACGCCGTGCCGAGCGCGCCGGCTGGGCCGCCTGGGCCGAGCACGAGGACACCATGAACCTGCTGGCCATCACCTACCTCAACCGGCTCTCCGACCTGCTCTTCATCCTCGCCCGCCACGCGAACCGCGAGAACGGCGACGTGCTGTGGGTGCCCGGCGGCGAACGGGGCTAGGGGTCGCACCCAGCCGCGCGAGGTAGCCAGTGGCCAGGCCGATGAGCACCATCCCGGCGACCCCCGTGGGGGCGAAGATGTGGCCGACGTGCACGAGGACTGCGCCCGGCACCAGCGCCAGTCCGGGCACGGCGACGAGCCCGCGACGGCGTACGGCATCGAGGCCGACGACCACGGCACACGCGATGAGGGCCAGCGAGCCGACCTCGCCGATCCGGCCGCCGATGGCGAACAGGTAGCGCACCTCGTCGGGCCGTGCGGCTCCCTCCCCCAACCGCCAGGTGACGTAGCCGGCGCCGATGCCGCTGATCACGTCCAGTGCCGAGTACGCCGTCGCGTAGACGTACGCCGTCAGCGCCACCAGCCCGGCCACGACGTCCCGCCGACCGCGGACGAGCGCCACGAGTGCGAGCGCGACGAGCGGGAAGACGAACAGCCCGGCGACGTGCAGCAGCGTCCACCGCGGTGCCGAGGCGTGGCTCAGCGAGTGGGGGTGGAACAGCCCCGCGACGCCGAGCGTGAGCCCGGGCAGTGCGAACAGGACGGCACGACGTATCGGGGTCACAGGTCGACGCTACGCGCGGGCGGTCTCGCGGGCCGCGGGCACCACGAGCGCGGCCGGCATCAGCAGCACGGCGACCACCAGGAGCGCCTTGAGCGTGCCGACCTCGTCACCGACGAAGCCGAGGAACGGTGGCCCGGCGAGGAACGCCGCGTAGCCGATGGTGGAGACCACGCTCACCCGCGACGCCGCCCGGACCGGGTCGTCGGCCGCCGCGCTCATGCCGACGGGGAAGCCCAGCGAGGCGCCGACGCCCCAGAGCAGGATGCCGACGACGACCAGTGCGGGCGAGTCGGCGAAGACGATGAGCAGGACTCCGGCGCCGGCCAGCACCATGGTCCCCCACAGGACGGTCACCCGGCCGAAGCGGTCGATGAGGCCGGTGCCGGCGAAGCGGCCGGCGGTCATGGCCAGGACGAAGACCGCGAAGCCGGCCACGCCCACCGCGTGGGAGACGTCGTGGCCGTCGACGAGGGCGACGGCGAGCCAGTCGTTGGCCGTGCCCTCGGTCATCGCGAGCGCCAGCACCATCACGCCGATCAGCAGCGTGCGAGGCTCGAGCCAGGCCCGGGCGGCGGAGATCCGCTGCTCCTCGTGGGTCTCGACGACCGGCAGGAACGCGGGGGACGTACGCCACACCAGCGCGAACGCCAGCAGCACCACCGCCCCCAGGTGGACGGCCGCCGGCACGGACAGCTCGACCAGCAGGGCGCCGACGAGCGCACCGACGACCGTTCCGCCGCTGAAGCCGGCGTGGAAGCGCGGCATGATCGTGCGGCCCAGTCCGCGCTCGACCTCGGCGCCCTCGACGTTCATCGCGACGTCCCACACCCCGATGCCGAGGCCGTAGACGACGAGCCCGACGACCGTCACGGGAAGCACGTGGCCCAGGCCGAGGGCAGCCGCCAGCATGCCGGCGGTGGCGGCGGTGGCTCCCAGGCGTACGACGCGCACCGTGCCGAGGGCGTTGATCACGGCCCCGGTCGTCGGCAGGGCGACGACCGAACCGACGGCGATCGCGAGCAGGACGAGGCCGAGCTGGCCGTTGGTCAGGTCGAAGCTCGAGCGCACCTCGGGGATGCGCGAGACCCAGCTGGCGAAGACGAGGCCGTTGAGGAAGAACGTCAGCCCGACGGCGTTGCGGGCGGTGGTCAGCTCCGGCACGCGCGTCAGCGCCTGTTCCAGTCGGTGCCCGGCGGGCCGGACTCGAGCCAGGACTGGAAACCGGTCAGCGAGGCCTCGCTCATGGCGATCTCGAGCGGCTCACCGCCGTAGTGGCACGACGCCACGACGTGGCCGTCGTAGAGCGACATCTCCTCGGTCCCGGCGGGAGCCCGGCGGCCGGAGTAGTCGAGGAGCTCGCGCGCCCAGACCCGCTTGGGCCGGGGCGAGAGCGAGAAGATCCGGAACCACTCGAGGGACTGGCCGGAGTAGCGCCCGATGCCGAGCAGCCAGCCGCGTCCCGGACGATCGGTTCGGACCCGGAAGCTCAGCTCGAAGGTGCCACCGTGGCGGGCCAGGAGACGGCGCCGGACGATGAGCGAGATGCCGTAGAGCAGCGCGAGGAGGAGGACGAGCCCGACGATGTCGAGCGCCCATTCCCAGGCCGGCATGCACCCTCCCAACGACCCCACGAACAGATGAGCGCACGAACCCGGAGGTTCGTGCGCTCACCCTAGCGGTCTGCTGGAGACGTCAGTCAGGAAGCCCGCTCCGCGGCACGGATGCGTGCCTCGGCCCGGCGTACGGCTTCCTCGGCGGCGTCGTCGTTCTCGCCCGAGCTCTTGGCCCGCTCGAGGTCCTGGCGTGCCTTCTCCAGGTCGATCTCGTGCGACATCTCGGCACGCTCCGACAGGATCGAGACGCGGTTGTCGGCGACCGACAGGAAGCCGGCGTCGACGGCCGCGATCCAGGTCTCACCGTCGGTGGTCTGCACGTCCACGACGCCCTCGATGATCGAGGAGAGCAGCGGTGCGTGGTTGGGCAGGATGCCGACGTCGCCCTCGGTCGTACGGGCGATGACCATCGTGGCCCGGCCCGACCAGACGAGCCGGTCGGCGGCGACGAGCTCGACCTGGAGGACCTTGTCGCCCGAGAGGTCGGAGTCAGCCATCAGAGGCTCTTCTGGATCTCGGCCCACTTCTGCTCGACGTCGTCCAGACCGCCGCACATGAAGAAGGCCTGCTCGGCCACGTGGTCGTACTCGCCGTCGGCGATCTTGTTGAACGCCTCGATGGTGTCGGCCACCGGGACGGTCGAACCCTCGATGCCGGTGAACTGCTTGGCGACGTAGGTGTTCTGCGACAGGAAGCGCTGGATGCGGCGCGCCCGCGACACGATGACCCGGTCCTCCTCGGAGAGCTCGTCGACACCGAGGATCGCGATGATGTCCTGGAGCTCCTTGTTGCGCTGCAGGATCTGCTTGACCCGGACCGCGCAGCGGTAGTGCTCGTCGCCGATGTACTGCGGGTCGAGGATGCGCGAGGTCGACGTCAGCGGGTCCACGGCCGGGTAGATGCCGAGCGAGGCGATCTCGCGCGACAGCTCGGTCGTGGCGTCCAGGTGGGCGAACGTCGTGGCCGGGGCCGGGTCGGTGTAGTCGTCGGCAGGGACGTAGATCGCCTGGAGCGACGTGATCGAGTGACCACGCGTCGAGGTGATGCGCTCCTGCAGCTGGCCCATCTCGTCGGCCAGGTTGGGCTGGTAGCCCACGGCGGACGGCATGCGGCCGAGCAGCGTGGAGACCTCGGAGCCGGCCTGGGTGAAGCGGAAGATGTTGTCGATGAAGAGCAGCACGTCCTGCTTCTGCACGTCGCGGAAGTACTCCGCCATCGTCAGGGCCGACAGGGCGACGCGGAGGCGCGTGCCCGGCGGCTCGTCCATCTGGCCGAAGACGAGGGCGGTCTGGCCGAGGACGCCGGCCTCCTCCATCTCGACGATGAGGTCGTTGCCCTCACGGGTGCGCTCGCCCACTCCGGCGAACACCGACACACCGCCGTGGTCCTTCGCGACTCGCGCGATCATCTCCTGGATGAGCACGGTCTTGCCGACGCCGGCACCACCGAACAGGCCGATCTTGCCGCCCTGGACGTAGGGGGTGAGCAGGTCGATGACCTTGATGCCGGTCTCGAACATCTGGGTCTTGGACTCCAGCTGGTCGAAGGCCGGCGCCTTGCGGTGGATGCCCCAGCGCTCGGTGGGCTCGAAGGTCTCGCCCTCCTCGAGGTTGAGCACGTCGCCGGTGGTGTTGAACACCTTGCCGAGCGTGATGTCGCCGACGGGCACGGTGATCGACTCACCGGTGTCGGTGACCTGGCTGCCGCGGACGAGGCCGTCCGTCGGCTTCATCGAGATGGCGCGGACCATGCCGTCACCGATGTGCTGGGCGACCTCGAGGATGATCGACCTGGTCTCGCCGCTCAGCTCGAACTCGCACGTCAGCGCGTTGTAGATGGGCGGCATCGAGTCGGACGGGAACTCGATGTCCACGACCGGGCCGATGACGCGGGCGATGCGGCCCACTCCGCCTGCAGACGTCGTGTCCGCGGACTCGTTGATGGTGGCAGTCATATCTCATTCACTCCCGGCTTGTGCGTCGGCGAGCGCGTTGACGCCACCGACGATCTCGCTGATTTCCTGGGTAATGCCAGCCTGGCGAGCCTGGTTGGCGATGCGCTTGTACTTCTTGATGAGCTCGTCGGCGTTGTCCGTCGCGGCCTTCATCGCCTTCTGGCGTGCCGCCAGCTCCGAGGCGGCAGCCTGGAGGAGGGCGAAGAAGATCCGGCTCTGGACGTAGCGCGGCAGCAACGAGTCGAGCACGTCGCTGGGCGAGGGCTCGAACTCGTAGAGCGGCAGCAGGTCGCCCTCCTCGGGCGGCTCGGTGCCCTCGACGACCTCCAGCGGAAGGAGGCGTACGGCGGTGGGCTCCTGGAGGAGCATCGACCGGAAGCGCGTGTAGACCACGTGCACCTCGTCGACCGCGGCCAGCTCGTCACCCTCCTCGGCGAGGAAGGTCGCGATGAGCGTTGCGCCGATCTCCGCCGCCACGTCGTAGGTCGGCTGGTCGGAGAAGCCCGTCCACGACTGCACCACGCGGCGCTGGCGGAACTTGAAGTAGGCCTCGCCCTTGCGACCCGACGTGTAGAGGTCGACGTCCTTGCCCTCGCCCTTGAGCTTCTCGATGAGGCGCTCGGCCTCCTTGAGCACGCTCGAGGAGTAGGCACCGGCCAGACCGCGGTCGGAGGTGACGATCAGGACCGCCGCCTTCTTGGGGTCCTCCGGCTCGACGGTGAGGGCGTGGTCGACGTTGGAGAACGTCGCCACGGCCGACACCGCACGGGTGAGCTCACGGGCGTACGGCGCTGCGGCCTGGGCCCGCTGCTGCGCCTTGATGATGCGGGACGCGGCGATGAGCTCCATGGCACGCGTGATCTTCTTCATCGACTCCGTCGACTTGATCCGCGCGCGGTACTCGCGTACCGAGAGAGCCATGCCTCAGCCCCGCTTCTGCTTGACGATCTGCTCCTGCTCGACGTCCTCGTCCTCGAGGGCGACGTGCTCTTCCTTGCCGGCCTTGATGCTCTGGCCGTCGGAGGTCTCGAACTGGTCGAGGAAGGAGTCGTAGGCCTGTGCGAGCTGGTCCTCGGTGGAGTCCTCGAACTTCGAGGTCTCCCGGATGCCCGCCAGGATGCCGTCGTGGCTGCGGCGCAGGTAGTCGAGGAACTCGTTCTCGAAGCGGAGCACGTCGTCGGTGGGCACCTTGTCCAGGCGACCCGACGTGCCGGTCCACAGCGAGACGGTCATCTCCTCGACCGGGTACGGCGAGTACTGCGGCTGCTTGAGCAGCGCCATCAGGCGCTGGCCGCGGTCGAGCTGCTGGCGCGAGGCCGCGTCGAGGTCGGAGGCGAACATCGCGAACGCCTCCATCGCGCGGAACTGCGCCAGGTCGACCTTGAGCGAGCCGGTCACGGTCTTCATGGCCTTCGTCATCGCCGAGCCACCCACGCGCGAGACCGAGACACCCACGTCGATGGCGGGACGCTGGTTGGCCGCGAACAGGTCGGACTGCAGGAAGATCTGGCCGTCCGTGATCGAGATGACGTTGGTCGGGATGAACGCCGAGACGTCGTTGGCCTTGGTCTCGATGATCGGGAGGCCCGTCATCGAGCCCTTGCCCATCTCGTCGGAGAGCTTGGCGCAGCGCTCGAGGAGCCGGCTGTGCAGGTAGAACACGTCACCGGGGTAGGCCTCGCGGCCCGGCGGGCGACGCAGCAGCAGCGACACGGCGCGGTAGGCCTCGGCCTGCTTGGTCAGGTCGTCGAACACGATGAGGACGTGCTTGCCGTCGTACATCCAGTGCTGGCCGATGGCCGAGCCGGTGTAGGGGGCGAGGTACTTGAAGCCCGCGGAGTCGGACGCCGGGGAGGCCACGATGGTCGTGTACTCGAGCGCGCCGGCCTCCTCGAGGGCGCCGCGCACGGCGGCGATGGTCGAGCCCTTCTGACCGATCGCGACGTAGATGCAGCGCACCTGCTTGTCCGGGTCGCCGGACTCCCAGTTGGCCTTCTGGTTGATGATCGTGTCGATCGCGATCGTGGTCTTGCCGGTCGAGCGGTCGCCGATGATGAGCTGGCGCTGGCCGCGGCCGATGGGCGTCAGGGCGTCGATCGCCTTGATGCCGGTCGCGAGCGGCTCGTGGACCGACTTGCGCACCATCACGCCGGGGGCCTGGATCTCGAGCGCGCGGCGGCCCTCGAGCGGGGTGATCTCGCCGAGGCCGTCGATCGCGGTGCCGAGCGGGTCGACCACGCGGCCGAGGTAGCCGTCGCCGACGGGGACCGAGAGGATCTCGCCCGTGCGACGCACGACCTGGCCCTCCTCGATCTTGTCGAAGTCACCCAGGACCACGACACCGACCTCGCGGGTGTCGAGGTTCAGCGCGATGCCGAGCGTGCCGTCCTCGAACTCGAGCAGCTCGTTGGCCATGACCGAGGGCAGGCCGCTGACGCGGGCGATGCCGTCGGCAGCCTCCGCGACCGTGCCGACCTCTTCCTTGGCCGCCGAGTCGGGCTCGTAGTCCGACACGAAGCGCTGAAGCGCGTCCCGGATCTCGTCCGGACGGATGGACAGCTCCGTCATTTCATTCACCTGTTCTCTGGGTCTGCTGCTGCTCGAAAAGTTCTGGGATGTTCAGTGGTGGCGCGTCAGCCGGCCAGCCGGCGACCGGCGTCGTCGAGGCGGCTGGAGACCGTCCCGTCGATGACGTCGTCACCGATCTCGACGCGGATGCCGCCGAGGACGTCGGGGTCGACGATGACGTTGAGGTGCACGTCACGACCGTAGGTGCGCGCGAGCGCACCGGCCAGCCGCTCCCGGTCGGCGTCGGCGAGGGGACGGGCGACGCGTACGGTCGCCACTCCCTCACCGCGGACCTCCGCCGCGATCTTCTGGTACGCGCCCAGGGCGACCGCCACCGTGCGGTGGCTGCCGGACAGCGCCTGCTGCACGAGCGTCACCGTGGCGGGGAGCACCTTGTCGCCCAGCAGGCCCTTCACCAGGTCTGCCTTGTCGGAGCGGCTCCGGGCCGGGTCGGAGAGCGCGTCGCGCAGCTCCGGGTTGGCCTGCACGAGCCGGCCCACCGCGAAGACCTCGTCCTCGAGGCGACCGGCGTCGCCGCCGGTGGAGCGCACCGTGGCCACGACGCCGAGCTGCTCGAGGGCGTCACTCAGGTCGCGACCCGAGGTCCACCGCTGTGCAACCGCCGTCGCGATGACCGCCAGGGCCTCCGGGGAGACCTTGTCGGCCAGCACACCGCGGAGCAGGTCGGCCTTGGCGTCGCCACGCAGCGACACGTCGGTGGCGACGCGGCGCAGGCCCGGCTCGGCGCGGAGCAGGTCCGCGGTCCCGAACAGGTCCTGGCCCACCCGGCCCAGGTCGCCGGTGCCCGGGAGCACTGCGGCGGCCGCGGCGTAGGCGTCTGCGGACGCACCTCGCATCATCAGTTGACGCTCCCCGACGTGGCGCCGTTGTCGGACGCCTCCAGGTCGGCGAGGAAGCGCTCGACGACGCGGCTCTGGCGAGCCTCGTCCTCCAGGCTCTCCCCGACGATGCGACCGGCCAGGCCGGTCGCGAGGGCGCCGACCTCGGCACGGAGCGAGGTGACCGCCTGCTGGCGCTCGGCCTCGATCTGGGACTTGCCGTGCTCGACGATGCGGGCGGACTCGGCCTGGGCCGTCTCCCGCATCTCGGCCACGATCTGGGCTCCCTGCTCGCGCGCCTCCTCGCGGATGCGCGCTGCCTCGTGCCGCGCGTCACCGAGCTGCTTCTCGAGCTCGGCGAGCTTGGCGTCGGCCTCGGCCTGCTTGGTCTCGGCCGCGGCGATGCCACCCTCGATCGCCTGGGTGCGCTCGGCGAAGGTCTGCTCGAAGCGAGGAGCGACGTACTTCCAGATGAGGAAGAGCAGCAGGCCGAAGGTGATGAGCGACAGGGCGAACTCGACGGGCACGAAGCCGAGCGGGTTCTCCGGGGCGTGGCCGCCCTCCTCGGCAGCGAGGATGGTCAGATTCTGCATGTCAGTCCTTCGTCAGTCGTGCAGGGGCGTGTGTCAGAGGACGAACGCGAGCGCGATACCGATGATGGCGAGCGCCTCGGCGAGGGCGAAGCCCAGGATGGCGATCGACTGCAGGCGGCCCTGGGCCTCGGGCTGACGGGCGACACCGGAGATGTAGGCCGCGAAGATCAGGCCGATACCGATACCGGGGCCGATGGCCGCCAGGCCGTAGCCGATCATGTTGAGGTTGCCGTCCACGGCAGTTTCCTTTCGGTTGGTGCTACTTCAGGTAGGGGTGGTGCAGATCAAGGGGTGAAGCCGGGTGGTGCGGGTGGATCAGTGCTCGTCGGCGAGTGCACCCGAGATGTACATCGCGTTGAGCAGGGTGAAGACGTAGGCCTGGAGGAACTGCACCAGGAGCTCGAGGAACGAGATGGCGATGGCCAGCACCCAGGCGAGCGGGCCGGCGACGTAGCCGATGCCGCCGTACTCGATGAGGAACAGGCCGCCGGTCGAGAAGAGGATCAGCAGCAGGTGGCCGGCGAACATGTTGGCGAAGAGTCGCAGCGCCAGCGTCGCGGGGCGGACCAGGATGTTGGAGAAGAACTCCAGCGGCACCAGGAGCGGGTACATCACCGGGCTGACACCGGACGGCACGCTCTGGAGCTTGAGGTAGCCGATGAGGCCGTGCTTGTGGATGCCGACGCCGTTGTAGATGAGCCAGCTGAGAGCGGCGAGCGCGTAGGCCATCGAGGCCCGCGAGAAGGTCGGGAACTGGATCGCCGGGATCGAGGCGAAGGCGTTGTTGATCAGCAGGAAGAAGAAGATCGTCACCAGGTAGGGGGTGAACTTCGCGAAGTCCTTGCTCCCGATGATGTCGCGGCCGATCGAGTTGCGGACCATGCCGTAGGCGGCCTCGCCGGCGAACTGCAGGCGACCCGGCACGAGGGTGGCGCGGCGGGCCGCGGCGTAGAAGAACACGAAGACCACGAGGGCGCCGAGCAGCAGCTGGACCATGGGCTTGGTGACCGCGAGACCACCGAGGTGGAACAGCGGGACGTCGCTGAAGTCGAAGCTGTTGGGGCCGGGGGCGAGGAACTCGCCGCCCTCGGACTCAGCCATCGTGATGCCGAACATCGAGTCAGTCTCCTACTGGCTTGTCTTGACTTGCGCTTGCCTTGTTGAACCGGGCGTACGTCATGTAGATCCCGAAGCCCGCACCGATGAGGATGCCGATCGCCACGAGGAAGGTCGTTCCCAGCCACCGATCGAGGGCCCATCCCGCCAGCCCGTAGACCGCAACACCCGAGACGACGTAGCCGAAGGCGTGCCAGGGGTCGCCCTTGGGGGTGTCGTCGGGTGAGGCCGTCGGGGGAAGCTGTCGAGCCATCGCGCCCCGCACACTAGCAGCGGAATCGGTCATCGCTCACCCCCGGGGTGATGGACCGGCTCGGCGGCGACCGGGCTGCTCGAGGAGGTGTCGTAGACCGGGATCCGCTGGCGGGTGGCGGCCACGACCTGGCCCACGACCCACGCCAGCGTGACCGCGATGACGGCCGCCGCGAACCAGCCGCGGGACAGCGTCTCGGCGCCCAGGTCGGCCCCGTCGATGGCGGCCACGACGAGCGCGAGGACCAGGAGCTGGAGCACGTAGGTCATCAGTGCCACGAGCAGCGAGGCACTCGGCAGGAACCGGGCCACGAAGCCGACCACGGCGACGCCGAGGGTGAACACGGCCAGCGCCAGCACTCCCCCGGACGCGGCGCCGACGACGCCGGGACGACCGCTCGCGAGGGCGGCGACGACGACGAGGACGACCACCATCACCGCGCCCGAGGCCAGTGCACCGAGGAGCGGCGACAACCCGTTGCGGGGGCCTGTCTTCGACTCGGTCGTCATGGCGGCGGCCTGTCTCTCAGAGGTCTGGGTGACTGCTCGTGAAAACTATCACAAAGTCCTCGGAGGCCTCCACTCAGCCCTCCTCCAACGGCTCGAGGAGCGGATCCTCCGAGCTCGTCGTCGCGCCCCTCGACCGCCGCGTTCTCGGGGAGCCCGGTGTCCAGGAGCCCGGTCTTGCTCGGCCGCTGCAGCCGCGGCAGGACGAACGTCAGCACCACGGTCAGCGCGAGCATCGAGCCCAGGCTCCACCACACCCATGGGTCGTCGTACAGGCTCACCATCACGGCTCCGGCGGCGATGGTGAACGCCCAGAGCCACATGATGATGACGGCCCGGCGTTGGGAGTGGCCGATCTCGAGGAGCCGGTGGTGGAGGTGCTGCTTGTCGGCACTCATCGGCGAGCGACCTGCCCGCGTGCGGCGTACGACGGCGAGCACGAGGTCGGCGATCGGCACCATCAGCAGCGAGATCGGCAGCAGCACCGGCAGGACCGTGACGAAGAAGCTGTTGCCCGCGGAGGTCGGCATCCCGAAGAACTGGCCGGTGAGCGTGAGCGCGCTGGCGGAGAGCACCAGTCCGATCAGCATCGACCCCGAGTCGCCCATGAAGAGCCGCGCGGGGTGGAAGTTGTGCGGCAGGAACCCGGCGCAGGCACCCGCCAGCGCCACGCTGAGCAGGGCGCCCGTGGTGGCGAGGGTCAGCTTGTTCGTCGCCGACAGCTGGTAGCAGTAGACGAAGAAGGCGGAGGCCCCGATGCCGACCACACCGGCCGCCAGCCCGTCGAGGCCGTCGACGAAGTTGACCGCGTTCATCGTGCCGATGACCACGACCAGGGTCAGGATCGCGCCCTGGCCGTCGCTGAGGGAGTAGTACGTCCCGTCGGTGCCGGGGAAGTAGTAGAACCGCACGCCCTGCGAGACCAGCAGGCCGGCGGCGAGCACCTGGCCGCCGAGCTTGGTGAGGGCGTCGAGGTCGAAGATGTCGTCGACCACCCCGACGGCGCACACGAGGGCGCCGGCGAGCAGCACCACGCCGGCGTCGTCGAAGACGAACTCGTCGCTGCCGGAGAGGAAGGGCAGCTGCTGGGCGACGACGTACGCCGCGGCGAGGCCGCCGAGCATCGCCAGCCCGCCGAGGTAGGGGATCGGCTCGGCGTGCACGTCGCGGTCGCGCACCGCTGCGACGGCACCGGTGCGCAGGGCGATCTCGCGGGCGACGACCGTGAGGAGGTAGGTCACCGACAGGGCGACCAGGAAGACGAGGAGGTACTCCCGCACCGTCAGCCCTCGTCCGTCAGGACGACGCCGTGCTCCTCGATCGCCGCGTTGAGCCGGTCGAGCGAGAGGGCGCCGAGCCGCAGGACCCGGCCCTCGGGGACGGTCACGTCGATGATCGTGGAGGCCTCGCCGCCGGGCGAGGCGCCGGCGTCGACGATGACCGCCACGACGTCGCCGAGCATCTCCTCGGCCGCGTCGGCGTCGGTGGCGGCCGGGCGTCCGGTGAGGTTGGCCGAGGACACGGCGAGCGGGCCGGTGCGCTCGAGCACGGCCAGCGCCACCTCGTCGTCGGGCATCCGGACCGCGACGGTGCCGCGCGTCTCGCCCAGGTCCCACACGAGCGAGGCCTGCTGGCGGCAGACGAGGGTCAGCGGACCGGGCCAGAACTCCTCGACGAGGGTGCGCGCCCAGGTGGGGACACCCTCGGTGAGCGCGTCGAGCGTGGTGGCGGACGAGACCAGCACCGGCGGCGGCATGTCCCGACCGCGGCCCTTGGCCTCGAGCAGGCTGCGGACCGCCTCGGCGGAGAAGGCGTCGGCGGCGATCCCGTAGACGGTGTCGGTGGGGATGACGACCAGGTCGCCACGTCGTACGGCACCGGCGGCGGCGGTCACTGCCGCCTCGCGCTCGTCCTCGGTCGAGGTCGCAAACCTGTCCACGTCGCTCATCGTGCCAGTCGGGCGGTCACGTAGCGCGGCCGACCCGCGAGGTCGCGGTGGTCGGTCACCTCGCGCCACCGCCCGGTCGCGGCGAAGACCTCGGGTGCGGACTCCCCCTGCACGTCGGCGTGCTCGGCACCGACCACTCCCCCGGGACGCAGCAGCAGCGCGGCGCGCTGCTCGAGCACGCGGATCGCGTCGAGCCCGTCCTGGCCGGAGAAGAGCGCGAGGTGGGGGTCGTGGTCGCGTGCCTCGGCCGCCACCGACTCCCAGGCCTCGAGCGGGATGTAGGGCGGGTTGCACACCACGACGTCGACGGTGCCGACCAGGTCGTCGAAGGCGCCGGCCAGGTCGCCGTGGCGCAGGTCGACACCGGTGCCGGCGAGGTTGCGCTCCGCCCAGGCGAGGGCGCCCTCGTCGAGCTCGACGGCATGGACGTCGGCGCCGGGGACCTCGTCGGCGATCGCCCTCGCGATCGCGCCCGAGCCGGTGCAGAGGTCGACGACGACGGGTCGGCGGTCCAGTGCGAGGAGATGCTCGATCGCCCAGCCGGCCAGCAGCTCGGTCTCGGGCCGCGGCACGAACACCCCCGGCCCGACGGCGAGCTCGACGTGGCGGAAGGCGGCGCTGCCGGTCAGGTGCTGGAGCGGCTCACGGGCGGCGCGGCGCGCCACGAGGACGTCGTACGCCTCGACCTGGGGGGCGTCGAGGTCGTCGACGAGCGGCAGCCGGCCCAGCCCGACGCCGAGGACGTGGGCGAGCAGCAGGTCGGCGTCGCGCTCCGGCGAGGCGACGCCGCCCTCGCGCAGGCGAGCGGCGGCCTCGCGGCGCGCCGCACCGGCACGCACTCAGGACTCCAGCGCCGCGAGGCGGGCCGCCATGTCGGTCTCGACGCACGAGTCGAGCACCGGCTGGAGGTCCCCGTCGAGGACCTGGTCGAGGTTGTAGGACTTGTAGCCCGTGCGGTGGTCGGAGATCCGGTTCTCGGGGAAGTTGTAGGTGCGGATGCGCTCGGAGCGGTCGACCGTGCGCACCTGCGAGCGTCGGACGTCGCTCGCCTCCGCGTCCGCGGCGTCCTGCGCGGCCTGGAGCAGCCGCGAGCGCAGGATCCGCATCGCGGACTCCTTGTTCTGCAGCTGGCTCTTCTCGTTCTGGCAGCTCGCCACGATCCCGGTCGGCACGTGGGTGATCCGCACGGCCGAGTCGGTGGTGTTGACGCTCTGGCCGCCGGGCCCGCTGGAGCGGTAGACGTCGATGCGCAGGTCGTTGTCGTCGATGGTGACGTCCACCGGCTCGGCCTCGGGCGAGACGAGCACCCCGGCCGCGGAGGTGTGCACGCGTCCCTGCGACTCGGTGACGGGCACCCGCTGCACGCGGTGCACGCCGCCCTCGAACTTCAGCAGGGCGTACGGCGCCTGGCCGGGCTCGACGGTGCCCCCTGATCTCGACGTGGCCTTCACGGCTGCGGTCACCGACTTGTAGCCGCCGAGGTCGGACTCGGTCGCGTCGAGGATCTCCACGCTCCAGCCGCGGGTCTCGGCGTAGCGGGAGTACATCCGGAGCAGGTCGCCGGCGAACAGGGCCGACTCCTCGCCGCCCTCACCCGACTTGATCTCGAGGAGCGCGTCCTTGCCGTCCGCGGCGTCGCGGGGCACCAGGAGCCGGCGGAGCCGCTCGCTCGCCACCTCGCGGCGTACGGCGAGCTCGTCGGCCTCCTGCGCGAAGGCCGGGTCCTCGGACGCGAGCTCACGGGCCGCCTCGATGTCGTCGCCGAGCTGGAGCCACTCCTGCCAGGTCGTGACGACGGCGGTCAGCTCGGCGTAGCGCTGGTTGAGCTCCTTGGCCAGGCGCTGGTCGGCGTGCGTCTCGGGGAGGGCCAGTCGCTGCTCGATCTCGGCGTGCTCCTGGCGCATGCCTTCGACGGCCTCGAACATCGGACTCCCTCTCGATTCCCCCAGCGGCTGGACAGACGACAAGGCGCCGGCCACCCGCACGGAGCGGGCGACCGGCGCCTGACGTGGACTACTTGCTCTCGGCCGTCTCGGCAGTCTTCGCGGCCGGGGCCTTCTTGGCGTAGCGCGCCTCGAAGCGGGCGACGCGGCCACCGGTGTCGAGGATCTTCTGCTTGCCGGTGTAGAACGGGTGGCACTGCGAGCAGACATCGGCGTGGATCGAGCCGGAGGTCGCGGTGCTGCGGGTGGTGAACGACGCACCGCACGTGCAGGTGACGGCGGTCTCGACGTAGTCGGGGTGAGTGTCCTTCTTCATGGTGTCCTCTCAGGTGTTCCGGGTCGTCCGCGTGGATCGCAACTGACGTGAACCGGAACCGACGCACAAGTGTGCCACCGCTCTCAACACCGGCGCCAATCCGGCCATTCCCGTCAGCGGGAGCCGAAGACCTTGGCGACCGCCTGCGGGCTGTCGGCCGCGGCGAGCTGCTTGCGCAGGTCGCCGACGACCGCGCCCTCGGCGGGCGCGAGCAGCTTCTCCTCGTTGCGCGTGCCCGACGCCGCGACGTCGACCGCGGGCACGATGCCCCTGGCCGCGCGCTCGGCGCTGAGGACCAGCTCGAGGTTGGCGGTGCTCGCGAGCTCCTCGAGGAAGAACTCGTCCGTGGCCGAGCCGGTGCCGACCGAGACGGTGGCCAGGATGGTCAGCGACCCGGCGTCCTCGATCTTGCGGGCCGCGCCGAAGAACTCCTTCGTCGGGTGGACGGCGGAGGCGTCGACGAGCCCACCCAGGACGCGACCGTTGGCGGGCGCGGCGAGGTTGTAGGCGCGGCCCAGGCGGGTCAGCGAGTCGAGCAGCACGACCACGTCGTGGCCGAGCTCCACCAGCCGCTTGGCGCGCTCGATGGCGAGCTCGGCGACCAGGGTGTGGTCGGCCGGCTGCCGGTCGAAGGTCGACGCGACGACCTCGCCCTTGACCGAGCGCTGGAAGTCGGTGACCTCCTCGGGACGCGTGTCGACCAGCACCACCATGACGTGGCACTCGGGGTTGTTGGTGGTCACGGACTGGGCGATCGACCGCAGGAGCGTCGTGGTGCCCGTACGCGGCGGGGTGAGCACGAGCCCGCGCTGGCCCTTGCCGACCGGGGCCGCGATGTCGACGACCCGGCCGATCAGGTTGGCCTCGTCGGTGGCCAGGCGCAGGCGCTGGTGCGGGTGGACCGGCACGGAGTCGGCGAAGTCGGGGCGCTCCTTGGCGCCCTCGGCCTCGGTGCCGTTGATGCTGTCGATGCGGACCATCGGGTTGAACTTCTCCCGGCGCTCGCCCTCGCGCGGCTGGCGCACCTGCCCGACGACCGCGTCACCGCGACGGAGGTGGTACTTCCGGACCATCGACAGCGAGAGGTAGACGTCCTCGGGACCCGGCAGGTAGCCGGAGGTCCGCACGAAGGCGCAGTTGTCGAGCACGTCGAGGATGCCGGCGGCGGGCACCAGCACGTCGTCCTCGAGGATCGTGGTGTCGGGCTCGTTGCGTCCGCCCGGACGCACGGCGGTGCGGTCGCGACCGCGGCGGCGACGGTTGCGGCGGCTGCCGCCCTCGCCGTCCTCGTCGTCGTCCAGCTGGTCCTGCTGGCGCTGGTCCTGCTGCTTCTGGTCCTGCTGCTTCTGGTCCTGCTGCTTCTGGTTCTGCTGGTTCTTGGCCTGGCCCTGCTTCTGGCCCTGCTTCTGGTCCTGCTTCTGGTCCTGCTTCTGGTCGTTCTGCTTGCCCTGGTCCTGCTGCCTCTGCTCGGGCTGCTTGCTGCTCGGCCTGCTTCTGCTCCTGCTTGTCGCCCTGGGCCTCGGCCTGCTCGGCCTGGCGCTGCTTGCGCGTGCGGGTCCGCACGGTCGTCTGGGGAGCGGGCTCGGCGGCCTGCGGCTCGGCGCGCGGCGCCTCGACCTGCGGGGCCTCGACCTTCGGCGCCTCGACCTTCGGAGCCTCGACCTTCGGCGTGCCGGCGGACTTGATCGCCTCGACGAGCTGGGCCTTCTTCATCGAGCCGGCACCGGCGATGCCGATGCCCGCGGCCATCGACTTCAGGTCGGCCAGCAGCATGGAGTTGAGGCCACCGCCGGCCTTCTTGGCGGGCTTCTTCGCCGCAGCGGTCTCGACAGAGGGGGTCTCGGTCACGTGGGTCCTTCGCACGTTGCGTCGCCCACGCACGGCCGAGGGGCCCGCGGGGCGGATGGTGGTTGCCCGTGCACGCGGCCAGATGGGCCGGCACGGGCGGGTACGCCGAACGGCGCGCCGTCAGGTTAGCAGGAGGGCGCCGTCGGACTCGATCGCCAGGTCGTGGCACGCCCAGCCGTCGGGACAGCGGTCCGTGAGGTCGGAGGTGTCGGTGGTGCCGAACGCCAGCACGGTCGGGCCCGCGCCCGAGACGACGGCAGGTACGCCGTCGGCCCGCAGGCGGCGTACGAGCGCGAGCGTGTCGGGCATGGCGGGCTCGCGCTGGTCCTGGTGCAGCCAGTCGCGGGTGGCGGCGAGCAGGTGCTCGGGCTGGCCGGTGAGCGCGGCGACGAGCAGGGCGGCGCGTCCGGAGTTGGCGGCGGCGTCGGCGTGCGGCACGACCTCGGGGAGCAGGCCGCGGGCGACCGTGGTCTCGACGCCGGTGGGCGGCACGAACACGACCGCGGTGACCCGCGGGTCGACGCCGGCGCGCACGGCGTACCAGTGCTCGTCCTCGCGCCCGGAGATGACGAACCCGCCGAAGAACGCGGCGGCCACGTTGTCGGGGTGGCCCTCGAGGTCGGCGGCGAGGTCGAAGAGCGACTCGTCGGAGGCCAGCAGCTGGCCGCCGGCGACGAGGCCGCGGGCGAGCACGACCCCGGCGACGATCGCGGCCGACGACGAGCCGAGGCCGCGGGCGTGCGGGATGACGTTGCGGCACGACAGGCGGAGCCCGGGCGGCTGCTCCCCCATCAGGTCGAAGGCGGCCCGCATGGCGCGTACGACGAGGTGGGTCTCGTCCCGGGGCACCGCGTCGGCGCCGGCTCCCTCGACCTCGACGACCAGGCCCTCGGGCAGCACCTCCGCCTCGAGCTCGTCGCGCAGCGACAGCGCGAGGCCGAGCGAGTCGAACCCGGGACCGAGGTTGGCCGAGGTCGCCGGGACGGTGACCCGCACCGGCCCGTCGACGAAGGTCGGCACGTCAGGCCAGTCCGGCCGCGGCCGCCGCGGTGTCCACGTCGGCGTCGACCACCGTGTCGACGATGTCGCCGCACGACTCGAGCGCCGTGGCGGTGTCCTTGAGCCCGTGGCCCGTGACGGTGATCGCGACCGTGGCGCCGGTGAACTGCTGGCCCGACGCGATCGCGGCCAGCAGCCCGGCCACCCCGGCGGCGGAGGCCGGCTCGACGAAGACCCCGTCGTGGCGGGCGAGCTCGAGCTGGGCGGCGAGGATCTGGGCGTCGGACAGGGCCGCGAAGCCACCCTCGGACTCCTTGGCCGCCTGCTCGGCGAGGTGCCACGACGCCGGGTTGCCGACGCGGATCGCGGTCGCCTTGGTCTCGGGGTCGGGGAACGGCTCGCCGGTGACGAGGGGGGCCGCGCCCTCGGCCTGGAACCCGAGCATCCGCGGTCGCTTCGTCGCGCGGCCGAGCTCGGCGTACTGCTGGTAGCCCAGCCAGTAGGCCGAGATGTTGCCGGCGTTGCCGACCGGGAGCAGGTGGAAGTCGGGGGCGTCGCCGAGGAAGTCGACGATCTCGAAGGACGCCGTCTTCTGGCCCTGGAGGCGCACCGGGTTGACCGAGTTCACCAGCTCGACGGGATAGTTCTTCGACAGGCCGATCGCCATCGCCAGGCAGTCGTCGAAGTTGCCGCGCACCATGATCACCTGGGCGCCGTGGACCACGGCCTGCGCGAGCTTGCCGGCGGCGATCTTGCCCTCGGGGATCAGCACGAGCGGCTTGAGCCCCGCCTTGGCGGCGTACGCAGCCATCGAGGCCGACGTGTTGCCGGTCGACGCGCACACCACGGCCTCGGCGCCGAGGTGCCGGGCGTGGGAGATCGCCGCGGTCATGCCGCGGTCCTTGAAGGAGCCGGTGGGGTTGTCGCCCTCGACCTTGAGCCAGACCTCGGCGCCGGTCAGGCCGGAGAGCCACTCGGAGTGCACCAGCGGGGTGCCGCCCTCGCGGAGCGTCACCGCCTCGAGGCCCTCGGGGAGGTCGAGGAGGTCGCGGTACTCCTCGATGACCCCGCGCCACTGGTGGGTGCGCCGGTCGCTCATCGGGGCGCTCATTCGGCGTCACCCTCCACGCGCATCACCGAGGTGACCTCGCGGACGATGTCCATGCTCCGGAGCTGCTCGACGGTGGCGCTCAGCGCCGCGTCGGGCGCCGCGTGCGAGACGACGACGAGCTGGGCGTCGGCGCCGCGTCCCTCCTGCCGCACCGTCTGGATCGACACGTCGTGGTCGGCGAAGGCGTTGGCGACCGCCGCCAGCACGCCGGCGCGGTCGTCGACGTCGATGGCGACGTGGTAGCGGGTGCGGGTCTCCCCCATCGGCTGCACCGCCCGGTCGGCGTACGCCGACTCGCCCGCGCCGCGGGTGCCGGCGAGGCGGTTGCGGGCCACGGTCACCAGGTCGCCGAGCACGGCGCTGGCCGTGGGCGCGCCACCGGCGCCGGGGCCGTAGAACATCAGCTGTCCGGCGGCCTCCGACTCGACGAAGACCGCGTTGTAGGCCTCGCGCACGCTGGCCAGCGGGTGGGAGCGCGGGATCATCGCGGGGTGCACCCGGACGGCGACCTGGTCCTGTCCGTCGGGGCCCGGGCGCAGCTCGCAGATCGCCAGCAGCTTGACCACCGCACCCATGTCGCGGGCGCTGGCGACGTCGGCGGCGGTGACCTCGGAGATGCCCTCGCGATAGACGTCGGAGGCGGTCACGCGGGAGTGGAAGGCCAGGCTGGCGAGGATCGCGGCCTTGGCGGCGGCGTCGAAGCCCTCGACGTCTGCGGTCGGGTCGGCCTCGGCGTAGCCGAGCTCCTGGGCCTCCTCGAGCGCCTCGGAGAAGCCGCTCCCCGCGCTGTCCATCTTGTCGAGGATGAAGTTGGTGGTGCCGTTGACGATGCCGAGCACCCGGGTGACCTTGTCGCCGGCCAGCGACTCGCGCAGCGGCCGGACGATCGGGATCGCGCCGGCGACGGCCGCCTCGTAGTAGAGGTCGCGCTCGGCCTTGGCCGCCGCCTCGAACAGCGTCGGCCCGTCCTCGGCCAGGAGCGCCTTGTTGGCCGTCACGACGCTCGCGCCGTTGTCGAGCGCCGAGAGGATCAGGGACCGCGCGGGCTCGATGCCGCCGATCACCTCGACCACGACGTCGACGTCGTCGCGGGCCACCAGCCCGGCGACGTCGGTGGTCAGCAGTCCGTCGGGCAGGTCCACGTCGCGCGGCGCGTCGAGGCGGCGTACGCCCACTCCCACCAGCTCGACCCGGGCGCCGACCCGCGCGGCCAGGTCGTCGCTCTGCTCGGTCAGCAGGCGGACCACCTGGGACCCGACCGCCCCGCAGCCGAGCACGGCCACCTTGAGAGTTCGCTCGCTCATGAAGAAACACCCACATCGGTCGCCAACAGGTCGGCCTCAGTCTCTCGTCGCAGCACGGTGAAAGTCTTCCCGTCCCGAACTCCGATCACCGGAGGACGCAGCGCGTGGTTGTAGTTGGAGGCCATGGATCTGCAGTAGGCGCCCGTGCCGGGCACCGCGACGAGGTCTCCGGGGCGTACGTCGCCGGGCAGGAACTCGTCCTTGACGACGATGTCGCCGGCCTCGCAGTGCTTGCCGACGACGCGGGCCAGCGCGGCCGGCGACCTCGGACGAGCGGGAGGCCAGGGTCGCGGAGTAGTCGGCGTCGTAGAGGGCGGTGCGGATGTTGTCGCTCATCCCGCCGTCGACCGAGACGTAGGAGCGACGCGCCCCGCCGTCGAGGGAGACCTCCTTGACCGTGCCGACCTCGTAGACGGTGCACATCGCCGGGCCCACGATCGCGCGGCCCGGCTCGATGGAGAGCCGCGGCTGCGCGATGCCGAGCGCCCGGCACTCGTGCTCGACGATCTCCGACATCCCCTTCGCCAGCTGCTCGGGCTCGGACGGGTCGTCCTGGGTCGTGTACGCGATGCCGAACCCGCCGCCGAGGTCCATCTCGGGCATCTCGACGCCCAGCTCGGCACCGACCCGGGCGTGCAGGGCGAGCACCCGGCGGGCCGCGACCTCGAAGCCCGACGTGTCGAAGATCTGGCTGCCGATGTGGGAGTGCAGGCCGAGCAGCCGCAGTCCGGGTGCGCCGAGCACGCGGCGGACGGCCTCCAGCGCGTCGCCGCCCGCGATCGAGAAGCCGAACTTCTGGTCCTCGTGGGCGGTGGCGATGTACTCGTGGGTGTGCGCCTCGACGCCCGCGGTGACGCGGACGAGCACGCCGGTCGTGCGGCCGAGCTCGGTGGTGACGGCTGCGAGCCGCTCGATCTCGGCGAAGGAGTCGACGATCACCCGGCCGACGCCGAGCTCCACGGCCCGCTCGAGCTCGGCGAGCGTCTTGTTGTTGCCGTGGAAGCCGATCCGCTCCATCGGGAAGCCGGCACGCTCGGCGACCGCGAGCTCGCCGCCGGAGCAGACGTCGAGCGACAGCCCGTCCTCGGCCAGCCAGCGCGCGACGGTCGTGCAGAGGAACGCCTTGCCGGCGTAGAAGACGTCGTAGGTGGCGAAGGCGTCACGGAAGGCGCGGGCGCGGGCGCGGAAGTCGTCCTCGTCGAGGACGTACGCCGGCGAGCCGTGCTCGCGGACCAGCTCGGGCAGCGGCACTCCCCCGACGCTCAGGACGCCGTCGGTCTTGGCGGCCGTACGCGACCAGAGGTGCTCGACGAGCGCGTTGGGGTCGGCCGGCTCACGGAGCCAGTGCGGTCCCCGCAGGGCACCGTCGGCGTGCGCCCAGCCGGAGGGGTGGGCGGTCGGCACGCCCGATCACATCCTCTCGGGAGCGGAGACGCCCAGGAGCGCCAGCCCGTTGGCGAGCACCACCCGCGTCGCGTCGACCAGCATCGAGCCGCGCCCGGTGGAGGTCACCGGTCTCCTCGTCACCGCGGGGCAGCACCCGGCAGGCGTCGTAGAAGCGGTGGTAGGTGCCGGCGAGCTCCTCGAGGTAGCGCGCGACCCGGTGCGGCTCACGGAGCTCGGCGGCGGCCTTGACCACCCGCGGGAACTCGGCGAGCGCGCGGAGCAGCTCGCCCTCCTTCTCGTGCGTGAGCAGCTCGGGGTGCGACTCGGCCACGACCCCCAGGTCGGCCGCGTTGCGCATCAGGCTGGCGACCCGCGCGTGGGCGTACTGCACGGTGAAGACCGGGTTGTCGTTGGTGGACCTCGCCCAGAGGTCGAGGTCGATGTCGATGGGGCTGTCGCTGTGGTAGCGGGCGAGGGCGTAGCGGCTGGCGTCGACGCCGATCGCGTCCACCAGGTCGTCGATCGACACGACCGTGCCGTTGCGCTTCGACATCCGCACCGGCTGGCCGTCGCGGAGCAGGTTCACCATCTGGCCGATGAGGATCTCGAGGTTCTTGCCCGGCTCGTCGCCGAACGCGCTGCACATCGCGTTCATCCGGCCGACGTAGCCGTGGTGGTCGGCGCCGAGCATGATGAAGCACCGGTCGAAGCCGCGCTCGCGCTTGTCGAGGTAGTAGCCGAGGTCGCCGGAGATGTAGGCCGGCGTGCCGTTGGACCGGATGATCACGCGGTCCTTGTCGTCGCCGTACTGCTCGGTGCGCAGCCAGAGCGCACCGTCCTCGGTGTAGGTGTTGCCCATCTCGGTCAGCCGCTCGACGGCGCGCTCGACGGCGCCGCTGTCGTGCAGCGACTTCTCGTGGAAGTAGACGTCGAAGTCGACGCCGAACTCGTGGAGCTTGGTCTTGATCTCGGTGAACATCATGTCCACGCCGACCTCGCGGAAGACCTCCTGAGCCGCTGCGTCGTCGAGGTTCTTCACGTCAGGGCGCTGCTCGACGATCGCCGAGGCGATGTCGTGGATGTACTGGCCGCCGTAGCCGTCCTCCGGCGCCGGGCGCCCCTGCGCGCTCGCCAGCAGGGAGGAGCTGAAGCGGTCGATCTGGGCGCCGTGGTCGTTGAAGTAGTACTCCCGGGTGACCTCGGCCCCGGTCTTCTCGAAGATCCGACCCAGGGCGTCGCCGACGGCGGCCCACCGCACGCCACCGAGGTGGAGCGGGCCGGTCGGGTTGGCCGAGACGAACTCGAGGTCGATCTTCTCGCCCGCGAAGGCGTCGGAGGAGCCGTACGCCTCGCCGGCCGCGACGACGTCGGCCGCGACCTGCCCCTGGGCGTCCGCCGCGACGGTGATGTTGAGGAAGCCGGGGCCGGCGACCTCGACCTCGCTGATGGCGTCGGACTCGCGCAGCTGGCGCGGCGACGAGGTCGGCGAAGGCGCGCGGGTTGGTCCCCGCCTTCTTGGAGAGCTGGAGCGCGACGTTGGTCGCGTAGTCGCCGTGACCCTTCTGCCGCGGTCGCTCCACCGTGACCTGGGTCGGCACGCCGTCGGGCAGCGTGATCGCACCATCGGCCACGAGGGCCGCCAGCGCGTCGACGATGGTCTCGGAGAGCTGCTCAGGATTCACCCACCAAGCCTATCGGCGGGGCACCCGTGCGACCGAACCGATATCGAGCGGTGACCACTAGGGTTCACCTCTGTGACTGCGCACCCGACCTACGACCAGCTGATCGACCTCCCCGCCTACGTCGAGCAGCCCGTGCCGATGCCCTTCGAGGACATCAACGGCCACCTCAACGTCCGCCACTACATCGGGATCGCCAGCGAGGGACTCGACGAGTCGCTCGTCGAGGTCGGCATCCCGCAGATGTGGCCCCTCACCCACGGCCAGGCCTGCTTCACCGCCGAGCACCACGTGAGCTACCTCCACGAGCTCCGCACCGGCGACACGATGTCGGCCCGGGTGCGTCTGCTCGGCCGCTCCGAGCGCGCCGGCCACGCCCTCGTGTACCTGCTCGACCACACCCACCAGCAGGTGGCGTGCGTCGTGGAGGAGATCTTCCTGCACATCGACCTCGAGAGCCGGCGTACGGCGCCGTGGCCGGCCGACATCGCCGAGGCCATGGACGCCCGGGTGGCCGAGCACGAGGCGCTGGGCTTCGCAGCGGCGACCTCCGGGTCGCTCTCCCTGCGCTGACTCCTGCCCTCGGCGCGGGCGGTTTCCGGACCGCGGCGACCGACCGGTAGTCTTCAGCGCGCACCGGCCCAGGCCGGTGCCGGCCTCCGTAGCTCAGGGGATAGAGCACTGGTTTCCGGTACCAGGTGCCGCAGGTTCGAATCCTGCCGGAGGCGCACCATCCGCCGGCTGCTCAGCAGCCCCGCAGGGCGGCGTCGGTCCGGGCCTCGCGCCCCAGGCGCCGGGCCTGGGCCACGTCGGGGAACACCACGCTCGCGGCGCCGACGAAGCCGATGCGTCCCCGGATGACGCAGGTGGTGATCTTGCGTGGGTCGACCTGGGCGACGGCCTGCGCGAGCTCGAAGAGCTCGGCGGGCGACGCGTTGGTGTCCATGTGCTGCATCACGGTCATCACCCCGCGCTCGATGAAGCCCGGGCGCGAGGCCTGCGAGCGGATGCGGGCGTGGATGCCCCGCAGCGTGCGCTGCTGGTTGGCCGACCGGTCGAAGTCGCCGCCGGCCAGGCCCTTGCGGATCCGGGAGAAGGCCATCGCGTTGTAGCCGTCGAGGTGGATCCGGCCCTGCCGGAACCCCTCCTTCTTGAGGTGGGGGTCGTAGAACCGGCGCGGGTTGGTGACCGTGATGCCGCCGATGTCGTCGACCATGTCCTCGAAGAAGGGGAATCGCGTCACCATCACGTAGTCGGGCTCGATGCCGGTGAGGTTGCGCATCGCGCCCGCCATGCCGCGGGGTCCGGCGAAGTAGAGCGCCGCGTTGATCTTCTCGCGGCCGTGGCCGGGGATGCTGACCCACGAGTCGCGCGGCACGCCGATCGCGGTGGCCGACCCGGTGCGGGTGTTGATGCCGACCAGCTGGAGCGCGTCCCCGCGGGAGCGCGTCATCAGCTGGCCCGGTCGCGCGTCGGAGCCGACCGCCAGGATCCACACGACGTCCTCGCCGCCGACGGCGACGCCCTGCGCGTGCCGGATCTTGACCAGGCTCACGTCGGTCGGCTGCACCGACGACTGGGGTACGACGACCGCGGTGGCCATCAGGACCGCGGCCAGGACGATCGCCCGGAGACCCATCACTTCGATCCCTTCGCGACGTCGTAGCCGAAGATGCGCCAGGCGCCCCGCTCGTGGATGAGGAACAGGCGGCCGCGGACGGTCGTGGTGCCGGCCTTGTCGCCGCTGCTCTCGAAGCGCAGGAGGAAGGCTGCGGTCACGGTCCGCGCCCGCTTGCCGGTCGCCAGGATGTCCAGCGACACCGACTTGTGCCGGGCCGTCACCGCGTCGACGTGCGGGCCGCGGGTCTGGTTGGTCAGGAGCGCCTTGTCCGACCTGGCCCGCTGCTCGGCACCGTCGGTGAAGCCGGGGAACGCCGAGGGGAAGCTGCTGCGGGGATAGGTGCCCCCGAGGAACGCGGCGTCCCACCACCGGTCGACGACGCGGCCGACCTGCCGGCGTACGGCCTTGCGACGGGCGTCGGGCAGCCGGCCGTGGACGCGGTGGATCTTCGTCGTCGTCGCCAGCGCGTGGGCCGCAAGGCTCGCCTGGGCGTCGTTGCGGCTCAGCCGCTCCGGCGAGGCCGACGGGTCCGAGTCGGACGTGCAGGCAGTGCCGGTGAGGGCGAGGAGGACAGCGAGCACGAGGCCCGCACAGCGGCGTGGCATGGGAACTCCGGGGCCAAATACGACAATGACTAGTGGTGTGGTCGACACCATGCCTCACGAGGCGAGCCCGGCCCTGCATTTGCGTGCGTGTGCGACTAGCCTTGTCGACGAGTTGTCCATCACTCGCGCGAAGAGATCTGGAAGAGGCGAAAGAAGCGTGGCGCAGTCCCCGAACGGGCAGTCCGGCAACCCCACCTCGGTTGCACCGTCATCAGACCTGGGAGCCAACGAGTGGCTCGTGGAGGAGATGAAGGAGCAGTACGACAAGGACCCCGGCAGCGTCGGTCCCGAGTGGGCGACGTACTTCGGCAACGGGACCCCGGCGCCCGCGAAGGCTGCCCCGGCCCAGCAGGAGGCGCCGAAGCCCGCCGACAAGCCCGCCGAGAAGCCCGCAGAGAAGCCCGCAGAAGCCCGCTCCCAAGTCCGCCGCGAAGTCGACGCCGCGTCCGGCGGCCGCCGCCGAGGAGCCCGCCAAGGGCACCAGCACCCCCGTCGCCAAGGACCCCAAGCCGACCGCGCCGGCCCAGACCAGCGACTCCCCCACCTACACCGTCCTGCGCGGCGCGCCGGCGCGCACCGCCGCCAACATGGACGCCTCGTTGACCGTCCCGACCGCCACGTCCGTGCGCTCGGTGCCGGTGAAGCTGCTCTGGGACAACCGCACGGTCATCAACAACCACCTCGCCCGCGCCCGCGGCGGCAAGGTCTCGTTCACGCACCTCATCGGCTACGCCCTGGTCCGGGCGCTGCGGTCGATGCCGGAGATGAACGTCGGCTTCGAGGTCGTGGACGGCAAGCCCAACCTCATCACGCCGGCGCACATCAACCTCGGCCTCGCGATCGACATGAAGAAGCCCGACGGCACCCGCCAGCTCCTCGTGCCGAGCATCAAGGGCGCCGAGTCGATGGACTTCGCCGCCTTCTGGACGGCGTACGAGGACGTGGTCCGCAAGGCCCGCGACAACAAGCTCACCGTCGCCGACTTCCAGGGCACCACGATCTCGCTGACCAACCCGGGCGGCATCGGCACCGTCCACTCCGTGCCGCGGCTGATGGCCGGGCAGGGCGCGATCATCGGCGTCGGCGCGATGGAGTACCCGCCGGAGTGGCAGGGCGCCAGCGACGAGGCGATCAACCGCAACGCCATCAGCAAGGCGATGACGCTCACCTCGACGTACGACCACCGGGTCATCCAGGGCGCGCAGTCGGGTGAGTTCCTCAAGCGCGTCCACGGCCTCCTGCTCGGCGAGAACGAGTTCTACGACGAGATCTTCCGCTCCCTGCGCATCCCCTACGAGCCGATCCGCTGGTCGCGCGACGTCGTCGCCAGCCACGACGACGACATCGTCAAGCAGGCGCGCATCCTCGAGCTGATCCACGCCTACCGGGTCCGCGGCCACCTGATGGCCGACACCGACCCTCTCGAGTACCGCCAGCGCAGCCACCCCGACCTCGAGGTGGAGTCGCACGGCCTGACGCTGTGGGACCTCGACCGCGAGTTCGCGACCGGGTCGTTCGGCGGCGAGGGCCGCCGCTTCATGAAGCTGCGCAACATCCTCGGCATCCTGCGCGACTCCTACTGCCGCACGACCGGCATCGAGTACATGCACATCATGGATCCCGAGCAGCGCAAGTGGATCCAGGAGCGCGTGGAGCAGCCGCACGTGAAGCCGCCCCGCGAGGAGCAGCTCCGCATCCTGCTCAAGCTCAACCAGGCCGAGGCCTTCGAGACGTTCCTCCAGACCAAGTTCGTCGGGCAGAAGCGCTTCAGCCTCGAGGGTGGCGAGACCACGATCCCGCTGGTCGACGAGATCTGCGAGGCGGCCGCCGAGACCGGCCTCGACGAGGTCACCATCGGCATGGCCCACCGCGGCCGGCTCAACATGCTGGCCAACATCGTCGGCAAGAAGTACAGCCAGATCTTCCGCGAGTTCGAGGGCAACATCGACCCGCGCACCGTGCAGGGCTCCGGCGACGTGAAGTACCACCTCGGCGCCGAGGGCGAGTTCGTGGCGGGCTCGGGCGACAAGATCAAGGTCTCCGTCGCCGCCAACCCCTCGCACCTCGAGGCGGTCAACCCGGTGCTCGAGGGGATCGCCCGCGCCAAGCAGGACATCCTCGACCAGGGTGAGAAGTTCCCCGTGCTGCCTCTGCTCGTCCACGGTGACGCCGCGTTCGCCGGCCAGGGCGTGGTCGCCGAGACGCTCAACCTCTCCCAGCTGCGCGGCTACCGCACCGGTGGCACCGTGCACGTGGTCATCAACAACCAGGTCGGCTTCACGACCGCTCCCGGCTCGTCGCGCTCCTCCCTCTACGCCACCGACGTGGCGCGGATGGTGCAGGCGCCGATCTTCCACGTCAACGGCGACGACCCGGAGGCGTGCATCCGCGTCGCCCGGCTCGCCTTCGACTACCGGCAGACCTTCAACAAGGACGTCGTCATCGACCTCGTCTGCTACCGCCGCCGTGGGCACAACGAGGGCGACGACCCGTCGTACACGCAGCCGCTGATGTACGACCTCATCGAGCAGAAGCGGTCGGTCCGCAAGCTCTACACCGAGTCCCTCATCGGTCGTGGCGACATCACGATCGAGGAGGCCGAGCAGGTCCTCAAGGACTACCAGCTGCAGCTGGAGCGGGTCTTCACCGAGGTGCGCGAGGCCAGCTCCGAGGCGCCGACCGAGTGGACCACCGTCCCGGACTACCCGGACAAGCCGGCCGGCGACTTCTCCACCGCGGTCACGCCGGAGGTCCTCAAGCGGATCGCCGACAGCTACGTCACGCCGCCGGACAACTTCACCGTCCACCCCAAGGTGATGCCGCAGCTGCAGCGCCGCTCCGCGGCGATCACCGAGGGGCCCATCGACTGGGGCACCGGCGAGATCCTCGCCTTCGGCTCGCTGCTGATGGACGGTCGTCCGGTCCGCCTGGCCGGTCAGGACTCGCGTCGCGGCACGTTCGTGTCGCGCTTCGCCACGATCATCGACCGGGTCAACGCCGACGAGTGGACGCCCCTCACCAACCTCACCGAGGACCAGGCCAAGTTCCACGTCTACGACTCGCTGCTCTCGGAGTACGCCGCGCTCGGGTTCGAGTACGGCTACTCCGTCGCGCGCCCCGAGGCGCTCGTCCTGTGGGAGGCCCAGTTCGGCGACTTCGTCAACGGCGCCCAGACCGTCATCGACGAGTTCATCTCCGCCGGCGAGACCAAGTGGCGCCAGCAGTCCGGCGTCGTCCTCCTGCTCCCCCACGGCTACGAGGGGCAGGGCCCCGACCACAGCTCGGCCCGCATCGAGCGGTTCCTGACGATGTGCGCGGAGGACGCGATGGTCGTGGCGCAGCCCTCGACGCCGGCGTCGTACTTCCACCTGCTGCGCCGCCACTCGCTCGGCGAGGAACACCGGCCCCTCATCGTCTTCACCCCGAAGTCGATGCTCAAGCGCAAGGAGGCCGCCTCGCAGCCGGACGACTTCGTCGGGAGCACCACGTTCCGCCCGTTCATCGGTGACGCCGGCGCGGACGCCGAGCAGGTCGAGACGCTGATCATGTGCTCGGGTCGGGTGACCTGGGACCTGATGGTGGAGCGCGGCAAGCGCGAGAACGGCTCACAGTTCGCCATCGGCCGGGTCGAGCGGCTCTACCCGAACCCGGTCGACGAGATCAAGGCCGAGGTCGCGAAGTACCCGAACCTCAAGGCGATCCGCTGGGTGCAGGACGAGCCGCGCAACATGGGCCCGTGGCCGCACTTCCAGCTCAACGTGTGGCCGCAGCTCGACCTCACCGTCGAGCCGGTCACCCGGATCGCGTCCGCCGCGCCGTCGGTCGGCACGGTGAAGCGCCACGTGGAGGAGCAGAAGGCGCTCCTCGACGCGGCGTTCGAGTCGCCGCGCGGTCGCGGCGACGACTACTGAGCGACACCCGGAGCAAGGTGTACTTCACCGATCGCGGCATCGAGGAGCTCGAGCGACGCCGGGGTGACGAGGAGGTCACCCTGGCCTGGCTCGCCGAGCAGCTCCAGGCCTTCGTCGACGCCCACCCGGACTTCGAGATCCCGATCGAGCGGCTGGCGACCTGGCTGGCCCGCCTCGACGACCCCGAGGACTAGGCGGCGAGCGGCTCCTGGGCCACGGCGTCGGGAGCAGGCGACGTACGCCGGTCCGGCAGCGCGAGGCGGCAGATCTTCTTCGCCACGCTCATCAGCTGCGTGCGCAGCGGCCCGGTCGTGTAGGCGATGCCGTAGCGCTCGCAGATCTCCCGCACCTCGGGAGCGATCTGCGGATAGCGCCGGGCCGGGAGGTCCGGGAAGAGGTGGTGCTCGATCTGGTGGCTCAGGTTCCCCGACAGGATGTGGAAGAGCGGCCCGCCGGAGATGTTGGCCGAGCCGAGCACCTGGCGGTAGTACCAGTGGCCGCGAGTCTCCTGGCCGTCGGGACCGTCCGCGCACTCCTCTTCGCTGAACGTCTCGGCACCGGCCGGGAAGTGCCCGCAGAAGATGATGTTGAACGCCCAGATGTTGCGGACCAGGTTGGCCGTCGCGTTGCCCGCGAGGGTCAGCGGGAAGAACGGGCCGGTGAGCGCCGGGAACAGGACGTAGTCCTTGAGCGCCTGGCGGCGCACCTTGCGCATGATGCCGGCGTGGAGCGCCTTGTTCTCCTCGAGCTTGCGGGTGCCCTTGACGATGTTCTCGACCTCGAGGTCGTGCATCGCGACGCCCCACTCGAAGAAGACCATCAGCAGCACGGCGTACACCGGGTTGCCGAGGTAGTAGGGGTGCCACTTCTGGTCCTCGTCCATCCGGAGGATGCCGTAGCCGATGTCGCGGTCCTTGCCGAGGATGTTGGTGAACGTGTGGTGGATGTAGTTGTGGGAGTACTTCCACTGCTCGCCGGGGCAGACGTTGTCCCAGTCGTAGATGCGCGAGTTGAGGTGCGGGTCGCCCATCCAGTCGTACTGGCCGTGCATCACGTTGTGGCCGATCTCCATGTTCTCGATGATCTTGGAGAGCGAGAGGGCGGCGACGGCGAGCGGCCAGGCCGGCGGGAGGTAGAACAGCGCGCGGCCGAGGACCTCGAGCTGCTGCTGGCGCTTCACGATGCCGCGGATGTAGTCCGCGTCGTCCTCGCCGAGGTCGGCGATGATCCGCTGGCGCAGGTCGTCCATCTCACGGCCGAAGGCCTCGAGCTGGTCGGGGGTCAGTCTCTGGTTCATGGTGTGTGGCCTTTCAGAGGTCGACGACGCAGTCGCCGACAGGGGCGGAGACACAGATCTGGATGTCCTCGTCGGGGAGCGAGGACTCGGAGCCGGTGAGCACGTTGCGGACGGTGCCCTCGGCCTTGCGGGTGGTGCAGGAGAAGCAGATGCCCATCCGGCAGCCGAAGACGGGGCTCAGGCCCGCCTCCTCGGCCTGCTCGAGGATCGAGGCCCCGGTGTTGGCGACCTGTCGATCCACACCGGCGAAGGTGAGATCACCCTCGGCGGCGCCGCTGGAGGTGGTCGGCGGCTTGAACAGCTCGAGGCGCAGCCGCGGGTTGTCGCCGTACGCCGCGCGCACCAGGTCGATCATCCCGGCCGGGCCGCAGGCCCAGGTGTCGGTGTCGCGGTAGCCGGGGACGAGCCGGCGCAGCTCGAGCTCGTGGAAGACGGCATCGCCGTGGCGCAGGTGGACCGTGACGTCGTTGTCGTCCGCGGCGATCCGGCCCAGCTCGTCGGCGAAGATCTGGTCGGCGTACGAGCGGGCGTAGTGCAGGAACGTCACGGGGCGACCGGCCCGGCCGTCGTAGCCGTCGCGGAGCAGGGTGCGCACCATCGACATCGCCGGCGTGATGCCCGAGCCGCCGGTGATGAACAGCAGCGGGTCGATGCCCGGGGTCGCCGGGCTCACGGGAAGGGTGAAGATCCCCTGGGCCTGCGAGAGGTGGAGCAGCTGGCCCGGCTCGGCGTCGACGAGGTAGCGGCTGACCTGGCCCTCGGCGTGCGAGCGGACGGTCAGGGTGAACTGCTCCCCCGCGCCCGAGGCCGCCGACGAGATCGAGAAGCAGCGGGTCATCCGGCGTGCGGAGCCTGGCAGGTCGAGCCCGACCTGGACGTACTGTCCGGCGAGGTGGCCTCGCCACGTCGCGGTGGGCTGCACGGTCAGGGTGGCGACCGGCGCGCCCGGTGTCTCGGTCTCGCGCGTCACGGCGACGACCCGGCCACGCACGTCGTGCGCCGCCCACATCGGATTGACCCGGGAGAGGTAGTGGTCGACACCGTGCGGGGACGTCAGCGCCGCCACGGTGCGCGAGCGGGCGAGCCTCGAGACGACCGTCATGCTGGCCTCCTTGGTCAGTGAACGTGTGTTCACTCAACTATGGCCGGTGACTGCGCGTCGGTCAACGAACCCGGCCGTGATCCCGACCACTCAGCGGTTCCCTCTACGATCACGCCATGGCGGAGAAGGCGGCGGACGGGGAGGAGACCGCATCCCGCGCCGAGCGCAAGGAGCGCACCCGGCGCGCCATCCTCGACGCCGCCCTGGCGCTGGCGGCCGACTCCAACCTCGCGGCGATCTCGCTGCGGCAGGTCGCCAAGCAGGTCGGCGTGGTGCCGACCGCGTTCTACCGGCACTTCGGGTCCCTCGAGCTCCTCGGGCTCGCCCTGGTCGACGAGAGCTTCCGCTCGCTCCGGCTGATGCTGCTCGACGTGTGGCGCCATGCTCCCGAGTACCGCGACTTCATCGACGGCTCGCTGCCGATCGTGGCCGACCACGTGCGGGACAACCGCTCCCACTACGCCTTCATCGCGCGGGAGCGGGTGGCCGGGCCACCGCGCGTCCGGGAGGCGATCGACCACGAGATCGCGCTGATCACCCGCGAGCTCGCGACCGACATCGCCCGCAGCGGGGCGGCCGAGCAGTACTCGACCACCGACATCGGCCTGCTCGCCGACCTGATCGTCTCGTTCGTGGTCACCATGGCCGAACGCCTCGTCGAGGACCCCGAGTCCGAGGCCCGCACCCTCGACCAGGCTCGCACCCAGCTGCGGATGCTGCTGGTCGGCGCCCTCAACTGGCGATCGCGCGAGCCGGCCGACGGGAGCCGCTGACGGGCCTCGCGTCGTCGCTCTCGCCGGCGAGTTCTGTCCCGGCCATCTCTCAGGTTCCCGGGCGCGGCACGACCGGTCGCACGGTCACGTCGGGGATCGTGGCGTCGGCAGGCAGGTCGATCACGTGCAGGATCGTGTCGACGACCGTCCCGGGGCTGATCCAGCGCGAGGAGTCGTAGGTGCGGCCCTCCTGCTCGTGCACCTTCTCCTGCATCGGCGTCGCGGTGCGGCTGGGGTAGACCGTGCTCACCCGCACGCCGTGGTCGACCTCCTCCGCACGCAGGGAGTCGGCGAAGGCGCGCAGGCCGAACTTCGAGGCGGCGTACGCCGACCACTCCGCGCTGGCGGTGAGCCCGGCCGAGGAGTTCACGAAGACCACGGTCCCCCGCCCCTTGCGCACCTGCGGGAGCAGCTCCCGGGTCAGCACGGCCGGGGCCGTGAGGTTGACCGCGAGCTGCTCCTCCCAGTCGGCGAGCCGCAGCCGGTCGACCCGGCCCAGCTCGACCACCCCGGCCACGTGGACGAGGGAGTCGACGGGTCCGTCGACCTGGCGCCCGATGCCGTTGAGGGTGCCGGGGTCGGCGAGGTCGGCGACCAGGACCTGGGCCCCGGCGAACGTGGCGGCCAGCTCGGTCGCCCGCGCGTCGCTGCGTGCCACCAGCACCAGCTCGTCGCCGCGATCGGCCAGACGCTGCGCGAGCGCCAGCCCGATGCCGGACCCGGCGCCGGTCAGGACGTGCTTCACCGCGTGAACACGACCTTGCCGAAGACGTCGCCCTCCGCCATCGCCGCGAAGCCGTCGCGGGCGTCCTCCATGGGGATGGCCCGGTCGATCAGCGGACGCGCGCCCGTTGCGTCGAGGAGCTGGACCAGCTGGTCGAGCTCGCCGCGGGTGCCCATGGTCGAGCCGATGATCGAGAGCTGCTTGAAGAACACGTGGGTGAGGCCGGCGTCGTCGACGTCGGGACCCGAGGTCGTACCGCTGATGACGATGCGGCCACCGGGGCGCAGCGACCGGATCGAGTGGGTCCAGGTGGCCTTGCCGACGGTCTCCATGACCGCGTCGACCTTGACCGGCAGGCGCGCACCGGACTCGAACACGTCGTGGGCGCCGAGCTGGCGGGCCCGCTCACGCTTGGCCTCGTCGCGGCTGGTGGCCAAGACCCGGAGTCCGGCCGCGCGGCCCAGCGTGATGAGCGCGGTCGCGACACCGCCGCCGGCACCCTGCACGAGCACGGTCTCGCCGGGCTTGCAGGCGCCCTGGACGAAGAGCATCCGGTAGGCCGTCAGCCACGCGGTGGGCAGGCACGCCGCCTCCTCGAAGGAGAGCGAGGCGGGCTTGGGCACGAGGTTGCGGCGCGGGACGATCACCTGCTCGGCGAAGGTGCCCTGGTGGCGCTCCGAGAGCAGCGACCGGCCGGGGTCGTCCGCCTCGTCACCGGTCCAGCGCGGGTCGCCGATCACGCCGTGGACGACGACCTCGTTGCCCTCCTCGTCGACTCCCGACGCGTCGCAGCCGAGGATCATCGGCAGCGCCTCCTGGCGCAGCCCGACGCCGCGCAACGACCAGAGGTCGTGGTGGTTGAGGCTGGCGGCCTTCACGGTCACCGTCGCCCACCCGTCCGGCGCCTCGGGGGCGGGCCGCTCCCCCACCACCAGGCCGCTCATCGGGTCGTCGAAGGAGAAGGACTCTGCATAGACGGCGAACATGTTTCGACCCTAGCGAAGCGGCTTCTAGGGTGGCCGGGTGGACATCGACGTACGACCGTCAGAGGACGCCGAGAAGTACCTCGCCACCGACCAGCTCGTCTGGTTCGGCGAGGTCAGCGATGCCGACGCCGACCACCTGCGCCTCGGGCTGCCCGAGGACCAGCGGTTCGCGGTCGACCTGCCCGACGGGCCGCAGGACCTGCACGCCGGCATCTACGGCGTACGCCCCATGGAGATGTCGCTGCCCGGCGGCTCCGTGGTCCCGATCGCCGGCCTCACCTGGGTCGGCGTGCACCCCGACTCGCGCCGCCGCGGCGTGCTCAACGCGATGATGACCGACCACCTCGCGCGCACCCGCGACGCCGGCACCGCGATCTCCGCCCTGCACGCGAGCGAGGCGGCGATCTACGGACGCTACGGCTACGGCATCGCCGTGCTGACCCACCAGGTCGACCTCGGCCGCGGCACGACGTTCACCGCACCGCACCTCGAGGACGAGGTCGCCGGCATCACCACCCAGCTGCTGACGATGTCCGACCCCGGCGTGGCCGAGCGGATGCGGGCCTGCCAGGTCGTCCACGCCGGCGCCTTCCCCGGGACGATCGTCGGGTCCGCCGACTTCTTCTCCCTCATGTCACTCGAGCCGCCGGAGCAGCTGCGCGACAAGGAGCGTCGACGCGTCATCTTCGCGATCCGCGACGGGGAGGACGTCGGCTTCACCGGCCTGCGCCGCGAGCACAAGTGGCAGAGCGCCCGCCCGTCCGGCACCGTCGTGGTCGGCACCTTCACCGGCGGCCCCGCGGCCCGGCTGGCGCTCGCCCGCCGCGTCGTCGACCTCGACCTGATGGGCACGACCAAGCTGGAGAACATCGGCGTCGACGACCCGATCCTCGGCTGGGTCGGCGGTCCCCGCGGCACCGGCGACATCAAGACCTGGGACAGCACCTGGGTCCGGCTGGTCGACCTCGCGGCCGCCTGGCCGCTCCGGGCGTACGAGCCGACTGCGACGTGGTCGTCGAGGTCGAGGACCGCTACGCACCGTGGAACGCCGGCTCGGTGGCGACTGACGGCCTCGGCAGGTTCCGGCTCCGCGGAGCGCACCGCAGCTGCTGCCGACGTCACGCTCGACGTCCACGTCCTCGGGGCCGGCTTCCTCGGCCACGGCATCGGCGGCCTGCTGCGCGCGGGGCTCGTGCGCGAGCACCGCCCGGGCGCGTACGCCGAGCTGGCGGGCGCGATGCGCACCCTCGTCGCGCCGGAGCCCTCCATCGGCTTCTGAGCCGCACCGTTGACGGCAGGTCCGCCGCTGGTCAGGCTGACCCGCATGACCTGGACCAACTGGGTGGGCAACCAGTCCTTCGCGCCCGTCTCCACCGCCTCTCCGCGCGACGAAGCAGAGGTCATCGCGCTGGTGAGGCAGGCGGCCGAGCGCGGCCAGGGCGTACGCGTCGCGGGCGCCGGCCACTCATTCACCCCGGTCGTCCAGACCGACGGGCTGCTGCTCGACCTCTCCGCCCTGCGCGGCGTCGTCGCGACCGACCCGGCCGGCAAGCGCGCGACCGCACTCCCCGGCACGCTGATCCGCGACTTCTACGAGCCGCTGTGGGACGTCGGCCTCGCACTGCGCAACCAGGGCGACATCGACACGCAGCAGATCGCGGGGGCGGTCGCCACCGGCACCCACGGCTCCGGCACCCGCTACACCTCGCTGTCCGGCGTCGTGCGCGGCGTACGCCTCGTGACCGCGACCGGTGACGTCCGCGAGGTCGGCGAGGACGACCTCGACCTGCTGCACGCGGCGCAGGTGTCCGTCGGCATGCTCGGCGTGGTGACGCAGCTCGAGCTCGAGGTGACCGACGCCTACCGGCTGCGCGAGCACGTGAGCCTCCGGTCGTGGGACGACGTGATGGAGCACTGGGACGAGCTCGTCGCGGAGCACCGGCACTTCGGGATGTTCTGGCTGCCGACCGAGGAGTCGGGCGCGCTCTACAACCTCGACGGCCACGGCGAGCGGCTCGCGGACCAGTGCTACGTCAAGGTCTACGACGAGGTCGGCCCGGACGTTCCGGACGACGACACGGTCGGGCGCCGGGTGGACCGGTGCTACCGCATCTTCCCGATGGTCTACGACGCCAACTTCCACGAGCTCGAGTACTTCGTGGCGCTCGACCGGGCGCCCGAGGCCCTCACCGCGATGCGCGAGCTCATGCAGCGGAGCCTGCCGGACTCGGTCTACCCGCTCGAGGTGCGTACGGTCGGACCCGACGAGGCCTTCCTCTCCCCGCAGTACCGCACCCCGACGGTCGTCATCTCGGTGTCCGGCAAGCCGGGCACCGACTACTGGGCCTACCTCCGCTCGGTCGACGCGCTCCTGGCCGACCTCGACGCCCGCGTCCACTGGGGCAAGCTGCACTTCATGACCCCCGAGCGCCTCCACGCGCTCTACCCCCGCGCCGCCGACTTCATCGCACTCCGCCGCGAGCTCGACCCGCAGGGGATGTTCCTCAACGACCACCTGCGCCCGCTGTTCGGTTAGCCGTCCGACCCCGGCGGTCGGGCCAGGCCGAGCCGATCAGCGGCGGGCGACCCCGTCGGCCCGGGCGGCCGCGGCGACGGCCGTACGCACGGCGCCGGGCACGCGGGGGTCGAAGGGGGACGGGATGACCAGGTCCTCGCGCAGGTCGTCGCCGACGAGCTCCGCAAGGGCGGTCGCGGCGGCGACCTTCATGCCCTCGGTGATCGCCGAGGCGTGCACGTCGAAGGCGCCGCGGAAGATGCCGGGGAAGGCCAGCACGTTGTTGATCTGGTTGGGGTAGTCGGAGCGCCCGGTGGCGACCACGCGGGCGTACTTGTGGGCGAGGTCGGGGTGCACCTCGGGCGTCGGGTTGGCGAGGCCGAAGATGATCGCCTCGGGCGCCATCGACGCCACGACCTCCTCGGGGACCTGCCCGCCGGAGACGCCGATGTAGACGTCGGCGCCGGCCATCACGTCGGCCAGGGTGCCCCGACGACCGAAGACGTCGGCGGTGTCGCGGGCGAGGGCGGCCTTCACCGCGGTGAGGTCGTGCGCGCTCGGAGTTCAGCACGCCCTGCCGGTCGAGGACGGCGATGTCGCGCACGCCGGCCTCGAGCAGGATGCGCGCCACGGCGACACCCGCCGCGCCTGCGCCCTGCACCACGACCCGTACGGTCGCCGCGTCGCGGCCGGTCAGGCGCAGCGCGTTGGTGAGCGCGGCGAGCGCGACGACGGCGGTGCCGTGCTGGTCGTCGTGGAAGACGGGGATGTCGAGGAGCTCCTTGAGGCGCGCCTCGATCTCGAAGCAGCGGGGGGCCGAGATGTCCTCGAGGTTGATCCCGCCGAAGCTCGGCGCCAGCCGCACGACCGTCTCGATGATCTCCTCGACGTCGGTGGTGTCGAGGCAGATCGGCACGGCGTCGACGCCGCCGAACTGCTTGAAGAGCACGGACTTGCCCTCCATCACCGGCATCGCCGCGTGCGGGCCGATGTCGCCCAGCCCGAGGACGGCGGTGCCGTCGGTGATGATCGCGACGGTGTTGGGCACCCACGTGTAGTGCTGGGTCATCGACGGGTCGGCGGCGATCGCCTCGCACACCCGCGCCACACCGGGGGTGTACGCCAGCGACAGCTCGTCGGGACCGTTGAGGGCCACCGTCGAGACGGTCTCCATCTTGCCGCCGACGTGGAGGTCGAAGACGGGGTCACCAGCGAAGGGGTGCGGCCGATCGTTGCCCTGGTCCATGGCCGCGATACTCGCACAGCTCAGGTGCGCGACAGCCTGCGTCCCAGACGTGGGGAAGGCCACACCCGCAGTCGTACGACGCCCAGCACCTGGTCGTCCGCGACCGGTCCGCGGTGCCGCGAGTCGACGCCCTCGTCGGGGTTGTCGCTCACCAGCCACCAGCCCGCCCCGCCCGTGCGCGTACGCCGTCGCTCCCCCGCCCGCTTGACCGCCAGGGTGCCGTCGGCGAACCGGGCGACCACCAGGTCCCCGACGCGGACACCTGCGCCGTGCCGGACCAGCAGGAGGTCGCCCTCCCGGAGTGTCGGGAGCATCGAGCGACCACGCACCCGGGCGGTCCCGAACGGCGCTCGCGGGAGCCCACCCGATAGGGCGAGACCCCGCTGCCGACGCCGCTGCACGCGGAGTAGTGTCGCAGGGACGCACATCTTCTTAGATCGAGAGGAACACGATGCTCCGCCACCTGCTTGCCCCGACCGTCGAGGTCTCCGCCCACTGCGACCTGCCCTGCGGTGTCTACGACCCCGCCCAGGCACGCATCGAGGCCGAGTCGATCAAGGGGATCATCGCCAAGGTCGCCGACAACGACGACCCCGACTTCCGCACGCGCGCCATCCTCATCAAGGAGCAGCGCTCGGAGCTGGTCAAGCACCACCTGTGGGTGCTCTGGACCGACTACTTCAAGCCCCCGCACTTCGAGAAGTACCCGCAGCTGCACACCCTCGTCAACGAGGCCACCAAGCTCGCGGGTGCCTCCGGCACCAAGGGTGAGCTCGACGCCGGCAAGGCCGACGAGCTGCTCGCCAAGATCGACGAGATCGCCGAGATCTTCTGGGAGACGAAGAAGGGCTGAGCAAGCCCAGCTCTTCTTTCGCTCCACCGGCCGGACCCGGCTGCCCTCGTGGCAGCCGGGTCCGCTGCTTTCCACCCACCAGACCGGAGCACCTCGATGACCCGCATCACCACCCCCTTCGACGCCACCAGCACGGCCGCGGAGGTGGTCGCCGACGTCGACCTGACCGGTCGGCGCGCCCTGGTCACGGGCGGCGCCGGGGGCATCGGCCTGGAGACGGCTCGCGCGCTCGCCGGCGCGGGCGCGCAGGTGACCCTGGCGGTCCGCGACACCGCCGCGGGTCGTACGGCGGCGCGCGACATCGCGGCCAGCACGGGCAACGACACAGTCGACACACGAGTCCTCGACCTCGTCGACCTGGGGTCGGTGGCAGCCCTGGTCGCGGCGTGGGAGGGTCCACTGCACATCCTGGTCAACAACGCCGGGATCATGGCCAGCCCGGAGGCGTACACCCCGCAGGGCTGGGAGCTCCAGCTCGCCACCAACCACCTCGGTCACTTCGCGCTGGCGCTGGGCCTGCACGAGGCGCTCGCCGCCGCCGAGGACGCCCGCGTCGTGTCGGTGAGCTCGAGCGGGCACGGCAACGCGCCGGTCGACCTCGACGACCTCTTCTTCGACCGCCGCCCCTACGACGCCGGGACGGCCTACGGCCAGTCCAAGACCGCCAACGTGCTCTTCGCCGTCGAGGCCCAGCGCCGCTGGGCCGACGACGGCATCACCGCCAACGCGCTGATGCCCGGTGGCGTCTGGACCGGGCTCCAGCAGCACTGGGACCCGGAGGTCCTCGCGTCCACCAAGGCGCAGGTCCCGGCGACCGACGCGTCCGGGATGGGGGTGAAGACGCCGCAGCAGGGCGCCGCGACGTCCGTCCTCCTGGCCACCTGGCCCGGCCTCCGGGGCGTGGGCGGGCGCTACTTCGAGGACTGCCACGAGGCCGAGGTGGTCGACCAGGTGCGCGACGGCCTGCACGGCGTCTGCGCGTACGCCCTCGACCCCGGAGCCGCCGAGCGCCTCTGGGACGTGTCGACCTTCCTGGTGGCCGACGCGCACTAAGGTGTCGCCCAGCACATCAGCCTCGAGGGACGGGACGCGGACGCAGATGTCAGACACACACGGGGACGATCGCGCCGACGTCGAGCTCCGGCTTCCGGCCGAGGGCGCCTACGCGACGGTCGTGCGTACGACTGCCGCCGGGCTGGCCGCGCGCCTCGACTTCACGATCGACGACATCGAGGACCTGCGCATCGCGATCGGCGAGGCCACCGCGCTGGCGATCCCCGAGGCCGACCCGGGGACCGACATGGTCGCCTGCTTCTACTTCGGCCGCGGCTCGATGACGGTCACGCTCGAGACCGAGGCGATGGACGATCCCCCGCTCGACACCGAGAGCTTCGCCTGGCAGGTGCTGGACACGATGGCGCAGGACGCGTCGGCCGGACCGGAGGGCGGACGCTTCACGGTCCGGTTCACCGTGACGTCCCATGTCGCCGAAGGGTCGGGTGCCGAGCGCTGACATGAGCGCACACACGGGGGAAGAGGCGGCGGGGGCCGCCGAGCACCGCACGATCGACGAGGTCGCGACCAGCGGGCTCGACCTGCTGCGCGCCCGCAGCGCCGAGCTCTTCTCGGTGCTGCGCGACGACGACGTGAGCGCTGCCACCCGATCGGTGGCCCGCGACGACCTGGTGCACCTGCACCTCTCGCTGGTCGAGCACTGCGCGCGTCGCTTCCGCAACCGGGGCGAGCCGTTCGAGGACCTGGTGCAGGTCGGCACCATCGGGCTGATCAAGGCCGTCGACCGCTTCGAGACCGACCGCGGGGTCGAGTTCTCGACCTACGCCACCCCGACGGTCATCGGCGAGATCAAGCGACACTTCCGCGACAAGGGCTGGGCGATCCGGGTGCCCCGGCGCCTGCAGGAGCTCCGGATGCAGATCGGCGGCGCGACCGGCGACCTGACCCAGAAGCTGGGCCGCTCCCCCACGCCGCGCGAGCTCGCCGAGGTCATCGGCTGCACGGTCGAGGAGATCATGGAGGGCATCGAGTCCTCCCACGCCTACGCCACGCTCTCGCTCGACGCCTCCGACGACTCCGACGACGGGCCGCCCGCCATGCTCGCCACCCTCGGCATCGAGGACGCCAACATCGAGCACGTCGAGATCCGCGAGTCGATCAAGCCGCTGCTCGAGGGCCTCGGCGAGCGCGAGAAGCGCATCCTGCTGCTGCGCTTCTTCAAGAACATGACCCAGTCGCAGATCGCCGAGGAGATCGGCGTCTCGCAGATGCACGTCTCCCGCCTGCTGACCCGCACGCTCGCCCAGCTGCGTACGTCGCTCGAGGCCGACTAGCCTTCCAGCACCTCGGTGCTCGCGGGGTGCACCAGGCCGGCGATGACGACGAGCCCGACCACGGCCAGCCCGACCGACAGCGCCCTGGTCGCGCCGTCCCAGAGGTTCCAGGCCAGGCCCAGCACGATGAGCTGGGCCATCACGACCGGACCGCGTGCCCAGCGGCTGGCGCGCCGCAGCGACCAGGCGCACCACGCGAGCGCGACACCGGCGCCGAGGAAGAACGCCGCGGTCGTGACGCCCATCGTGAGCCGGGCCGAGTTCAGGCTGGCGAGCTCCAGGACCCCCAGGCCGACCAGCATCACGGCCTCGACCGCCGTCAGCGCGGCCGCCACGACGAGCGGCGGCGGGGGCGTAACAGGCACTCGCCCACCCTAGTTGTGACCGACACGACCATGATGGGGGGTTGTGTGAACGTTCAAAGGTTGCGAGTCTTGTCGGTGCCCGTCTCACGGAAGGTACTGAGGCGCGCCCGGGCCACGCTGAATGTCCGTCAACAGCACTTTTGCCTGTGACAGAAAGAGGGACTTCCCCACTCATGGATTGGCGCAGCCGCTCCGCATGCCTCGACGAGGACCCTGAGCTGTTCTTCCCGATCGGCAACACCGGCCCGGCCATCCTCCAGATCGAGGAGGCCAAGCAGGTGTGCCGACGATGCGAGGTGCGCGAACAGTGCCTGGCCTGGGCCCTGGAGGCCGGTCAGGACCACGGAGTGTGGGGTGGCCTCAGCGAGGACGAGCGTCGCGCGCTGAAGCGCCGCAACGCCCGCGCCCGCATCCGCACCGCCTAGACCGGCCTACTCCACGGGCAGGTCCGCCTGCACCCGGGTGCCCCGGCTCCCGGGACCGATCTCCAGCACGCCGCCGAGCTCGGACTCGACGAGCGTGCGCACGATCGACAGCCCGAGCTGGGTCGACCCGTCGAGGTCGAAGTCGTCGGGCAGCCCGCGGCCGTCGTCCTCGACGATCACGTGCAGCCGCCCGACGATCCGTCGCGCCGTCACCACGACGCGGCCCGCCGAGCGGTCGGTCAGGCCGGCGTAGCCGTGCTCGACGGCGTTCTGCAGCAGCTCGGTGAGCACCATCGCCAGCGGCGTCGCGGCCTCGGACGAGAGCTTGCCGAAGGAGCCTTCGCGCACGACGCGCACGGGCACCTCGACGCCGCTGACGTCGACGACCATGGCCCCGAGCCGGTCGGCGATGTCGTCGAAGTCGACGGTCTCCTCGAGGGCCTGGCTCAGCGTCTCGTGCACGATCGCGATCGAGCCCACCCGGCGTACGGCCTCCTCCAGGGCGGCCTTGGCGTCCTCGGCCTGCGTCCGCCGCGCCTGCAGCCGCAGCAGCGCGGCGACGGTCTGGAGGTTGTTCTTCACCCGGTGGTGGATCTCGCGGATCGTGACGTCCTTGGTGACCAGCTCGCGGTCGCGGCTGCGCAGGTCGGTCACGTCGCGCACCAGGAGCAGCGCACCGCTCCGGTCGCCCTGCGGCCGCAGCGGGATGCTGCGCACGATCAGCGTCACCTCGTCGGTGCCGACCTCGGTCGCCCGGCCGTCGCGGCCGCCCAGCACCGCGCTCAGGGTCTCCTCGTCGGGTCGCTTGCGCACCGGCACCAGGTCGCGCGTGAGGTCGGTCAGGACCAGTCCGGCGAGATCGCCCTGGAGGCCGAGCCGGCGATAGGCCGAGAGGCCGTTGGGGCTGGCGTAGACGACCTTGCCGGCCGGGTCGAGCCGCACGAACCCGTCGCCCACCCGCGGTGAGTCGGCGTGGTCGCTGCGCTGCCCCGGCAGCGGGAAGTGCCCCGACGCGATCATCTGGGTCAGCTCGGCGGCGGTCTGGAGGTAGCTCAGCTCGAGCCTGCTGGGAGTGCGTACGCCGAGCAGGTTGGTGTTGCGGGCGATGGTGGCGATCACGCGGCCGGCCCGGCGCACCGGGATGACCTCGACCCGCACCGGCACGTCGTCGCGCCACTCCGGGTCGCCCTCGCGCACCAGCCGCCCGGTCGCGAACGACTCGTCGAGCATCCGGCGCCGCCCGGTCGGGATGAACGTGCCGAGCACGTCGTCGACGAGTGCGGTCGGCCCGGTCGTCGGCCGCATCTGGCCGCCGGCCCAGTAGCCGCGGCCCTCCCGGTCCGGCAGCCAGAGCACCAGGTCGGCGAACGAGAGGTCCGCGAGGATCTGCCAGTCCGCCATGAGCAGCTGGAGCCACGCCACGTCGTCCTCGCCCAGCTCGGTGTGGGCTCGCACGAGCTCGTGGAGGGAGGGCACCGGACCACCCTAGGCCGCGGTCGGGCCGTCCCACTCGCAGCCGCAGGAACCACGGACGACCAGGCGGGTCGGCAGGACCTGGGGGTGCACGTCGTGGGTGCGGCCCTCGATGCGCTCGTGGAGCCGGATCGCCGCCCAGTGGCCGAGCGAGCGCATCGGTTGGAGCACCGTGGTCAGCCCCGGGTGCACGTAGCGCGCGGTCATCAGGTCGTCGAAGCCGACGACCGCCAGGTCCTCGGGCACCCTGACTCCCTGCCGGGCCAGCACCGACATCATCGCGACGGCCAGCTCGTCGTTGGCGCACACCAGGGCGTCCGCGGGCTCGGCGAGCTCCCGCACCGCGGCGACGGCCTCCGGGCCGCTGCCCTCCTCCAGCGGCACCAGCACCGGCGGCCGCGCCTCGGCCGCCGTCGAGCGGGCGAGCGCGGCCCGGAAGCCGGCGTAGCGCTCGGTGATGTCGTGGGAGTCGGCCGGGTCGCCGACGAACACGAACCGCTGGCGACCGTGACGCAGCAGGTGGTCGGTGAGCTCCTGGGCGGCGCGGACGTTCTCGACCAGCACCGTGTCGCACCCGTGCACCGGGTTGCGGGCCACGAGCACCGTCGGGGTGCCGCGGCAGGTGTGGCGCACGAACGTGTCGGAGACCGTGTCGTTGGCCAGCACCAGGCCGTCGACGCGGCCGAGGAGTCGGCGTACGGCCTCCTCGAGGTCGGCCGTGCCCCGGAAGCTGGATCACCACCGACTGCCCGTAGCGCGCCGCGGCCGCCTCGAAGCCGGTGAGGAGCTCGGAGTAGTAGGGACCGTTGAGCCCGGGCAGCACCAGCCCGTGCGTCTGGTGGCGGGGCACGTCGACCTTGCGGGCAGCCCGCAGCGGGATGTACTCCAGCTCCTGGACCGCCTGGAGGACCTTGCGTCGGGTGGTGGGCGACGTCGGCGCCGTGCCCCGCAGCACGCGCGACACCGTCGCGATGGACACGCCCGCGCGGTCCGCCACCGTGTAGATCGTGACCGGGCGGTCGGCCGGCTCTGTGCTCACTCGCACAGCCTGTCAGAACGGGTTGGGCACCGCGTCCAGGAGCGTGCGCGTGTAGTCGTCCTGCGGGTCGCGGATGACCTGCAGCGCCGGCCCCTGCTCGACGACGCGTCCCTCGTTGAGCACGATCACCTCGTCGGCGAGCATCCGGGCGCTGAGCAGGTCGTGGGTGATGTAGAGGATGCCCACGTCGTGGTCCTGGACGAGGTCGTTGAGCAGCTCGAGGATCTCCGCGCGGATGGAGACGTCGAGGCTCGAGATCGGCTCGTCGGCCACGATCACCTCCGGCAGCACCGCGAGCGCGCGGGCGATCACGACGCGTTGCCGCTGGCCGCCGGAGAGCTCGTAGGCGTAGCGGTTGATGAACCGGTCGGCCGGGGTGAGGGCCACCGTCTCCAGCAGCTCCTCGACGCGCTTGCGGCGCGCGTCGCCCTTGAGGCCGTGGTAGTTGACCAGGGGCCGTTCGAGGATCTGCCCGAGCCGCTTCGTCGGGTTGAGCGCGGAGTAGGGGTCCTGGAACACCATCTGCACGTGGCTGCGATAGCGGCGCAGCGCCCGGCCGCGGAACGACGCGACCTCCTGGTCACCGTCGGGGCCGTGGAAGACGATGCGCCCCTCGGTCGGGCTGTCGATGCCGGTGATCATCCGCGCCAGGGTCGACTTGCCGCTGCCGCTCTGGCCGACCAGCGCGGTGACCGCGCCCTTGCGGAGCACGAAGCTGGTGTCGGCGACCGCGACGGTGCGGTCGACCTTGAGCCCGCGCCGCTTCTCGAACACCTTCGTCACGTTGTCGACGGTGAGCACGATGTCGCGCTCGCGGGCGTGGGCCGACTCGTCGGCCGTCTTGACGAACTCCGGGCCGACGAACCGTCGCGTGCGCTCGGGCAGCTCGACGCCGTCCGCGCCGCCGAGGCGGTGGAGCGCCGCGACGTGGCAGGCGACCTCGCCCGACTCGATCGGGAGCAGCTCGGGGTAGTCGGTCAGGCAGCGGTCGATCTTCTCGGGGCAGCGGGGCGCGAAGCTGCAGCCCTCGGAGACCAGGCTCAGGTCCGGCGGGCGCCCGGGGATGTAGGTGATCCGTACGGTCTCGGCGCGCGGGTCGCCGTACGAGCCCAGCAGCCCCTTCGTGTACGGGTGCAGCGGCTCGCGCAGCAGCTCGGCGGCCGTCTGGTCCTCGACGATGCGCCCGGAGTACATGACCAGGATCCGGTCGGAGAGGTCGAGCACGGTCCCGATGTCGTGGCTGATGAAGAGGACCGCGAAGCCCTTCTCCTCCTGCAGCTTGCGGACGTTCTGCAGGATCGAGTGCTGGACGACGACGTCGAGGCCGGTGGTCGGCTCGTCGAGCAGCACGAGCTTGGGGTCGAGCGCGAGCGCCAGCGCGAGGTTGACGCGCTGCTTCATTCCCCCGGAGAGCTCGTGGGGGTACGCCGTGATGAACCGGTGGTCGATGAAGACCATGTCGAAGAGCTCGCGGACCCGCGCCGACACGTCGTCGCCGCGCAGGTCGGAGTGCTGCTCGATCGCGTCGCGGAACTGCGGCTCGATCCGGACGACCGGGTTGAGCGAGTTCATGCTGCTCTGGAACACCGTGGACAGGTCGCGCCAGCGGATCGCGCGCAGCTCGTCCTGGTCGAGGCTGGGTGATGTCCGTGCCGTCGAACATGATCGTGCCGTTGCTGATCCGGCCGGGCTTCTCCAGCAGGCGCAGCAGTGCCGTGGCCAGGGTCGTCTTGCCCGAGCCCGACTCCCCGATGAGGCCGACGAACTCGCCGGGCGCGATGGTGAAGCTGACGTCCTGCACCGCCGTCATCGGACGGCTCGCCTTGGGCTCGTAGCGGACCTCGAGGTGGCGGACCTCGAGGAGGGCGGTGCCCTCGGTGGGTCTGGCCATGTCAGTCCTCCCGCAGGTGGGGGTTGCTCAGCAGGTCCACGCCGAAGTTGATGAACGACATGGCCGTGATGAGGATGGCGAGCGCCAGGCCCGGCGCGAAGATCCAGGTGAGCAGACCCTGCTGGATCGCCCCCTGCGCGTCCGCCTGGTAGAGCATGGTCCCCCACGAGACCGAGCGCGTGTCGCCCAGCCCGAGGACGGCGAGACCGGCCTCGGCGCCGACTGCACCGGTGGCGGCGCCGACGAAGCCGGCCACGACCAGCGAGCTCATGTTGGGCATGATCTCGCTGAAGATGATCCGGCCCGCGCCCTCGCCGGAGAACTTGGCCGAGGTGACGAAGTCGCGGTTGCGGAGCGTGATGATCTGCGCCCGCTTGCCGCGCGCGGCGCCTGCCCACGACGTGATGGCGATGATGCCGACGATGAGCCACACGCCGCGGGTGTCGGAGTAGGCGACCAGCGTGATGATGAGGGGAAGCGCGGGGATCACCAGCGCGACGTTGGTGACGAAGCTCAGCACGTCGTCGACGATCGTGCCCTCGGTGTAGCCCGACACCATGCCGACGACGAGCGCGATCGCCGTGGCGAGGGCACCGCCGAACAGGCCCACGAGCAGCGAGATGCGGCTGCCGAAGATCAGCTGGGAGGCGATGTCGCGACCGTTGGTGTTGGTGCCGAGCCAGTGCTCCCCGGACGGCGGGAGGAGCGGCGTGAAGCTGCCGTCGAGCGGGTCGTGCGGCGCGATCAGCGGCGCGAAGACCGCCATCAGGACGTAGAGGCCGAGGATGACCAGGCCGACGCGCGCCTTCTTGCTCGACCAGACCACCTGCCACCAGCGGTCCGGGGTCGTCGAGCTCCCCACCTGCTCGACGGACTGAGCCTGGTCGGGCTCGCCCTCCGCCATGAAGTCGTTCGGGGTGGTGCTCATCCCTCTGCCCTCCGTGCCCTCGGGTCCAGCACGCCGTAGAGCAGGTCGGCGATCAGGTTGGCGATCAGGACGCCCGTCGTGGTGAGCAGCATCAGCGTCTGCAGCAGCGGGTAGTCCTTGTTCTGCACGGCCTCACCCATCAGCCGGCCCAGGCCGGGGTAGTCGAAGACGGTCTCGACCAGGATCGTCCCGCCGAGGACGCTGCCGAGTGCGAGCGCGAAGCCGGTGACGCTCGGGAGCAGCGCGTTGCGGGCGGCGTACCTCAGTGCGACGGTGCGGTCGGGAAGTCCCTTGGCCTTGGCCAGCCGGATGTAGTCCTCGCCGAGGTTCATGATCATCGTGTTGCGCATGCCGAGGATCCAGCCGATGGGCGTCACGATCAGGAGCGCGACCGCCGGCAGCGTCGAGTGCGAGAGCACCTCCTCGACGAAGAACATGTTCAGGCCGGGCGTCGATGCGGAGTAGCCGCCCGACGTGGGGAACCAGCCGAGCGAGTACCCGAACACGTAGAGCAGCACCAGCGCGATCCAGAACGGCTGGAGCGTCCCGAGGAACGTCGAGCCGAGGGTGATCGTCGTGTCCAGCTTGGAGTTGCGCCGCCAGGCGGCGTACGCCCCGAGCACGATGCCGACCACGAAGGAGATGACCTGCGTGACGAGCACCAGCCCGACGGTCCACCAGATCGCCTGGCCGATCACCTCGGCCACCGAGAACGGGTAGTAGGTGAAGGACACCCCGAAGTCCCCGCGCAGCAGGTCGGCGAGGTAGGTCCAGTACTGCGACCAGAGCGATCCGTCCGGTGCGCCGAGCATGGAGCGCATCGCCTCGACCTGCGCCGCGTCGAGCTGGCTGTCCTTGCCCTGGAGCCGTCGCACCATCAGCTCGGCAGGATCACCCGGCTGGAGCCGGGGGATCATGAAGTTGAGCGTGACGACGGCCCACAGGGTGCCGAGGAAGAACCCCAGCTTGCGGAGGAAGTATCTCACCGACGTCGGCTCAGCTCGGCGGCGTCAGGTGCGTCATGACCAGGAGCCGGTCGTCGGCGCCGCTGGCGTAGGCGTCGTCCTCGGTCGGCCACCCCTCGGCGTGCTCGGTGCGGTAGATCGTCCGCGAGGGCGCGTAGATCAGCGCGGTGACCGGGTACTCGGTCATCATCACGTCGACCAGCTCGCCCAGGAACGGCTTCTGCTCCTCACGGTCGGTCGCGCCCGAGAGCCCGTCGATCGCCTCGTCGGTGGCGGGGTCGGAGTAGCGACCCACGTTGGGGAGGATGTCCTGCTCGGTCGGGAACTGCTTGCTGCTCAGCTTGGAGCCGAGGTTGCGGGCCAGCTCGCAGCCACCGTGCAGGTACTCGAGGACGACGTTGAAGTCGCCGGTCTTCTTCTGCTCGTCGACCGACTCGGGAGCCGACGCGGTGACCTTGGTGTCCACACCCAGGTCGTTGAGGTTGTCGGCGACGACCTCGGCGATGGCCTCGTAGTCGATGAAGCCTGCCTGCACGGAGAAGTTGACGGACAGCGGGCTGCCGTCGGGCAGGGTGCGCTTGCCGCCGGCCCCTTCCTCGTAGCCGGCCGCGTCGAGCATCTCGGCCGCCTTGTCGGGGTCGTAGGGCAGGACGGTGTCGGCGCCGGCGAACTCCTCGGGCAGGAGGTCCTGCATCGCGGGGAGCTTGAGGCCGGTCTGGCTGGCCGGCGCCATGATCCCGTAGATGCCCTTCTGCGACATCGACTCCTTGTCCATGCCGAAGGAGATCGCCTCGCGGAACTTCGGGTCGCTCCACGGCTCCTCGCGTCAGGTTGCCGGTGAGCACGGTCTCCCCGGCCGGTGCGTAGAAGTAGTGGTTGTTCTCCGGGTCCTTCTCGACCAGCGTCTTCTCCGGGTTGGGGATGTCGCCGTAGTAGGCGTCGATCTCGCCGTTCTCGAGCTTGAGGGCGGCCTGCGAGGAGTCGAAGATGCCCTCCTGGACGATCTTCTCGACCTTGATCTTGTCGGCCTGCCAGTAGTCGTCGCGGCGGGCCAGGGTGAGGCGGCGGCCGTTGTAGCTCTCGACCTCGAACGGACCGGTGCCGACGGGCTCCTTGTCGACGTACGTCGTCGGGTCGCCGACCTCGGAGTAGACGTGCTCGGGGAGGATCTTGGTGGAGATGATGCCGTCGTACTTGGCGGCGGCGTTGCCCTCGAAGGTGATCACGACCTGGTTGCCGTCGGCCTCGACCGAGCTGGCCGGCGCGCCGAAGGTGTCGTTCCAGAGCCCGGCCTTGTCCATGCCGGGGTACTCCTTCTGGAGGTTCATCGTGAAGGCGACGTCCTCGGCGGTGAAGTCCTCGCCGTCGCTCCACGTCACGCCCTCGCGGATGTCGAGCGTCAGCTTGTCGCCGCCGTCCCACGTGGCGCCCGTGGCGAGCCACGGCGTCTCCTCGCAGGTGAGGTTGTTGCGCACGATCAACGGCTCGTAGAGCCAGACCGCCGTCAGCGGGGTCGGCGAGTACGGGTTGTAGTTGCCGAGTCCTCCGACCGTCGCGTCGACCTCCGCGGGGAACGTCAGCTGGGCGATCATCCCGTCCGCGCCGCCCTGCGATTCCTGGTCCTTCGCGCTGCCGGCGCAGGCGGTGGTCGTGAGGGCGAGCGCGAGCCCGCCGACGAGCAGTGAGGTGGTCTTCGACATGCGCATGGAGCTGGCCTCCCGGGGCGTGGGTAGGTGCTCAACGTGACCGGCGCCACAACGCCTGTCAACCGCCCCGGACGATGTAAGTAGTTACATGGACGACGTCACGCGTGGGGCGCCAGTTACATCTATTTACAAGGGCTCTCGGGCCTGACGCGGCCCATCAGGACTGGTAGGAACGAGCACCATGCGGACAGACCAGAGGCCTGCCTCGCGGGCCCGACTCCGACTCGAGAGCCCGACCGGTTCACTCGCCGAGGCCAACGCCCACGGCGCCCTGACCCGGCTCGAGGCCCACGGGCTCAGCCTCCTGCTCAACCCCGCGACGAGCATCGAGGCGGGACCCACCAACGTGCACCTGCGCGTCCTCGGCACCGGGGACGGCGACGACTCCGTGCGGCGTACGCCGCTGCTCGGGCAGGCGTCCCCGAGCCGCGTGGCCGTGGTGGACGACGCCCTGGTGGCCACCGGCCAGTGGCACGGGCTCGACTACGCGCTCTCGCTGGTCCTGGGCCGCGAGGAGGCGACGTGGGCGTGGCACCTCGAGGTCGTCAACACCACCGACGCGCCCCTGCGGATCGACGCCGTGCTGACCCAGGACCCCGCCCTCGCCCCGGCCGGCGCGGTGGCCAACAACCAGTACTACGTCAGCCAGTACCTCGACCTGACCCCGGTCGACACCTCCGACCACGGGGTGGCAGTGGCCGTACGGCAGAACATGCCCGGCGAGCACGTGCCGTGGGTCGTCGTGGGCTCGCTGGGCCGTGGCGTCCGCTGGTCCACCGACGTGCTCCAGCTGGTGGAGCGGACCGCGGGCGGACCCGTCTGGTCGGGGCTCGACCGGCCCGACCTGCCCTCGACGCGGCTGCAGCACGAGCACGCGCTGGCCGCGGTGCAGGACGAGGCCGTGGTGCTCGCGCCCGGCGCGACGCACCGCACCGGGTTCTTCGGCCTGGTCCTGCCGGACCACCCGGCCGCGACCGGCCCGGACGACGTACGCCACGTCGAGACGGCGGTCCGCGCAGCCGCCCTCTCCACCGCGGGCGCCGCCGGCGCGGCGGAGGACCCCGACGGAGCCGTGCCCGAAGGCCCGGCCTCGGTGCTGGCCACCTCCCCCGTCCTGTCCTGCGTCCCGCTGACCGCCGACGACCTGCAGGTGCTCGACCTCGCCGCCGACGAGGGCTCGACCGAGCACGACGCCGACGGGACGCCCACGACCTGGCGCACCCCGCGCGGCGAGATCGTCACCACCGCCCGCGAGCTCGAGGTGCTCCGGCCCCACGGCCAGATCCTGCGCACCGGCGACACCCTCACGCCCGACTCCGGGAGCATGACGACGACGGTCTGGATGAGCGGCACCTTCCACTCGCAGGTCACCGTCGGCCACGTCGGGCGCGACCCCCTGCTGACCGGCCGGCGCGGCTATCTCGGCCTGTTCCGCGGGCAGGGCCTGCGGGTGCTGGTGCGCGACACCGACGACGCCGGCTGGCACCTGCTCGACCTCCCGAGCGCGTGGTGCAACGGCCTCGACGCGTGCGTCTGGTGGTACGCCGCTCCCGACGGCAGGCTGATCGAGGTCGAGTCGCGAGCGCCTGCCGAGCGCCACGAGCTCACCCTGTCCGTGCGGGTCCTGCGCGGTCCTGCCACGCGCCTGCTCGTCACCCTCGACACCGGCTCCGAGGACGCCCCGCAGCCCGACCTCGTCTGGACCGGCGAGGCCGACGTCGTGCGCGACGAGGACTGGCTGGTCGTCGACGTCGACGCCACGAGCGACTGGCGGCTCACCTTCCCCGCCGCCGATGCGCGCCCGCGCTCCGGCGACGCGGACTTCTGGACCGGCCTCACCGGCTCGCTGGGCCTCGCCCTCGACGGTGACACCCGCGAGTCGGCGGAGGTCGCGGCCGTCGCCGACGCCGTCCCGTGGTTCACCCACAACGCCCTGGTGCACTACCTCGCGCCCCGCGGGCTCGAGCAGTACTCCGGCGGCGGCTGGGGCACCCGCGACGTCTGCCAGGGACCGGTCGGCCTGCTCACGGCACTGGACCGGCACGACGAGGTCCGAGACGTGCTGCTGCGCGTGCTGGGCGCCCAGAACGCCCGTGGCGACTGGCCCCAGGCGTTCGAGTTCATGCCGCCCACGGCCGAGCACGGCCAGCAGGACTCGCACGGCGACGTCGTCTACTGGCCCCTGCTGGCGGTCGGTGAGCACCTGCTCACGGTCGGCGACGCAGCGATCCTCGCTGCCGAGGTGCCCTTCGTCGGCGACGACGGGGCGACCGCACCCGCGCCGGTCGAGGAGCACCTGACGCGGGCGCTGGACCGCATCGAGTCCCTCGCCGTCCCCGGCACGCCGCTGCCCGCCTACGGCCACGGCGACTGGAACGACTCGCTGCAGCCCGCCGACCCCGACCTCGCCCGGCGCCTCGCCTCCACCTGGACGGCGGTCCTCCAGGTGCAGGCCCTCGACGCGCTGGCCCAGGGCCTCGAGGCCGTGTCCGCCGCTCCCGCCCTCGCTGCGCGGGCCGCGTCCCTGGCCGCCCGCACCCGCGAGGCGATCGGCCGGGACATGGTCATCGACGACCTGATGCCCGGCTACCTGCTCTACGACGACGCCGACGGCGTCGACGCCGACCCGCTCGTCCACCCGCGCGACACCCGCACGGGGCTGACGTACGGCATCCTGCCGTGGGTCCACGCCGTCGCCGCCGACGTGCTCGACCCGGAGGCTGCGGGCCACCACCTGGCCACGATCGAGCGGCACCTGCTCGGGCCGGACGGAGCCCGGCTCTTCGACTGCCCGGTGACCTACCGCGGCGGTCCGATGTCGACGTTCCAGCGCGCCGAGGCGAGCACGTTCTGGGGTCGCGAGATCGGCCTGATGTACGTCCACGCCCACCTGCGCTACGCCGAGGCGCTCGCGCGCGTCGGTGACGGGGCCGGACTGTTGAGTGCGCTCGCCCTGGCCAGCCCGTGGGGCCTGACGGCCCGCGTGCCGCAGGCCCGTCCGCGGCAGCGCAGCTGCTACTACTCCTCCTCCGACGGCGCCTTCGCCGACCGCATCGACGCCTCGCGGCGCTACCCCGACCTGATGGCCGGCCAGGTGCCCCTCGAGGGCGGCTGGCGGATCTACTCCTCGGGTCCGGGCCTCGCCCTCCGCCTGGTGGTCGAGCGGCTGCTCGGCCTCCGGCGCCGCGGCGAGCGGTTCGAGGTCGACCCCGTGCTGCCGCCCGGCGGCGACGGCCTCCGGGCCACCGTCCGGCTGGCCGGCCGGCTCGCCCACGTGACGTACGCCGTCGGCCCCGAGGGTGTCGGCGTACGCCGCGTCGTCGGCGCCCACGGCGAGCTCGCCCTCGAGCAGCTCGCCAACCCCCACCGCCGTGCGGGCGCGTCCGTGCGCACCCGCGACCTGCAGGCAGCACTCGACGCCTCCCCCGACCTGCTTCTGGAGACCTACTGATGGATCGCCCCTGGCTCGACCCCGCCCTCGACATCGAGGCGCGACTCGACGCGCTGATGGCCGAGATGACCCTGGACGACAAGGTGGGCCAGACCCACCAGGTCGCCAACATCAACCCCGCACGAGGACGCCGAGGCGCTGCGCGGAGGCCGGATCGGCTCGAGCCTGTACGCCTCCGGCGCGACCGCCGGCAACGAGCGCGACGAGGGGGTGCTGGCCGGGGTGATCGACGAGATCCAGGTGCTGGCCGGCGAGAGCCGACTCGGCATCCCCGTGCTCTTCGGGCGCGACGTGATCCACGGGCACCGCACCGTGGCCCCGATCCCGCTGGGCCTGGCGGCGTCCTTCGACCCCGAGCTGGTCCGGCTCGCCGCGGAGAACGCCGCTGCCGAGGCGGTCGTCGACGGGATCGCCTGGACCTTCGCGCCGATGCTCGACCTGTCCGAGGAACCCCGCTGGGGACGGGTGGCCGAGTCGTTCGGCGAGTCGCCGGTGCTGGCGTCCCGGCTCGCGGCCGCCGCGACCCAGGGCTTCCAGGGCGACGACCCGTCCCGGCCCGACCGGATCGCCGCGTGCGCCAAGCACTTCGTCGGCTACGGGCTGTCCGCGGGGGGCCGCGACTACGACACGGTCTCGGTGGGCGAGAACACCCTGCGCAACCTGCACCTGCGCCCCTTCCGGGCCGCGGTGGAGGCCGGCGTGCTCAGCGTGATGGCCGCGTTCAACGACGTCGACGGCATGCCGATGCACGCGCACCGCCACCTGCTGCGCGACGTGCTCAAGGGCGAGTGGGGCTTCGACGGCGTGGTCGTCGGCGACTGGAACGGCATCGGGCAGATCGTCTTCGCCGGCGTCGCCGCCGACGACCGCGAGGCCGCCCGGCTGGCGATCGAGGCCGGCGTCGACCTCGACATGGTCAGCGGCGCCTACCTCGCCCACCTCGCCGACCTGGTCCGCGACGGCGAGGTCGACGAGGCGCTGGTCGACGACGCCTGCCGCCGCGTGCTGCGGATGAAGCTCCGGCTCGGCCTCTTCGACGGTGCCGCCGCACCGGGGACCCGGCCCGTGGGCAACGAGCCGACGGCGGAGAGCCGGGCCCTCGCCCGGCGCGCTGCCGTGGGCTCGCACGTGCTGGTCCGCAACGAGGGCGCACTCCCCCTCGGCGACGAGGGTTCCGTGCTGCTCACCGGCTCGTTCGCGCACGAGGGCGACGTGCTGCTCGGCACCTGGGTCCTCGACGGCCGCGGCGAGGACGTCGTGACGCCGGCCGCCGCCCTCACCGAGCGCCTCGGCGACCGGCTCACGGTCGACGACGGGCGCTTCCCCGACCGCACGCTCCAGCTCGCCCGGCTCGCCGACGTCACCGTCGCGCTGGTCGGCGAGCACCCGAACCGCTCCGGTGAGGCCAACTCCGTCTCGGACCTCCGCCTGCCGCCGGGACAGCTCGACCTGCTGCGCACCCTCGCCGGGCTCCGCAAGCCGCTTGGTCGTCGTCGTCTACACCGGCAGGCCGCTCGACCTCACGCGAGGTGCTCGACCTGGCCGACTCGGTGGTCGTGGCGTGGCACCCCGGCGTCGAGGCCGGCAGCGCCCTCGCCGACGTGCTGACGGGCGACACCGCCCCGCATGGCCGCCTTCCCATGACCTTCCCGCTGTCGACCGGGCACATCCCGACCAGCACCCACCAACGCCCGACCGGGCGGCTGATCCGCGCCGACGTCGACCACCGCGAGGGACGCTACGTCGACGCGCTCACCTATCCGCGGCTGCCGTTCGGCTTCGGGCTGACCTACTCCGACGTGGACTACGCGGCGCCGAAGGTGGCCGACGCCGAGATCGGCCTCGAGTCGGCGACGACGCTCACCGTGGTGGTCACCAACACCGGTGACCGGCCGTGCCGCGAGGTCGTCCAGGCCTACTACCGCGACCCGGTCGCCCAGGTCACCCGACCGCTGGTCGAGCTGTTCGACTGGTCGGTCGTCGACCTGGACCCGGGCGAGACGAGGGAGGTGACGTTCGAGGTGTCCGCGACCGCGTTCGCCTACTTCGGCGCCGACCTGACCGAGAGGGTCGACGAGGGAGAGATCGTGCTGATGACCGGACCCGACGCCGCGCGGCTCCAGGACGTCGCGCTGCGGATCACCGGAGCAGAGGTGCGGCCGTGATCGCGCTCGAGCACAAGCAGCTCCTCATCGACGGCGAGCCCCGGCTCGTGATGGCCGGGGAGGTGCACTACTTCCGCGTCGCCCGCGACGAGTGGGACCAGCGGCTGGACCTCGTCGTCGAGGCCGGCTGCACGGCCGTGGCGTCGTACATCCCCTGGATCTGGCACGAGCTCCCGGACGGCACCATCGACGTCACGGGCACCACCCGGCCCGAGCGCGACGTCGCCGCCTTCATCGACGCCTGTGCGGAGCGGGGCCTGTGGTTCATCGCCCGTCCCGGCCCGTTCGTGATGGCCGAGCTGAAGAACGAGGGCATCCCCTACCGCGTCTACGACGAGCACCCCGAGGTCGTCCCGGCCGGCTGGGACGGGAGGCCGGCGCCGTCGCGCACGGTCGACTACCTGGCTCCGGCCTTCATCGAGGAGACCGCGCGCTGGTTCGACGCGATCATGCCGGTGCTCGCGCCCCGGCTGCAGCCGCGCGGCGGCAACATCATCGGGGTCCAGCTCGACAACGAGGTCGGCATGCTGGCCTGGGTGACCAACAGCCCCGACCTGACCGACGGCCTGGTCGACGACCTCGGCCACTGGGTGGACGACGAGCACCCCGCGCGCGACCGCTACCCGGAGGCACCCGGGTCACCCGGCTGGGCCGACCAGGTGCGCTCGCCCTCGGAGGAGGTCGCCGGACGCATCCGCGTCGACCTCGCCGAGTACATGCGTGACCGCTTCGCGGCGTACGTCACCACGCTCCGCGACCTCGCCGAGGCGCGCGACGTGCGCGACGTGCCGTTCCTGGTCAACATCCACGGGACGGAGAGCGGCAGCGGGGCGCCCTTCCCGATCGGGATCAGCCAGCTCGTCCGCACCTACGCCGGCGTGCCCGGGCATGGTGTCGGGCTCCGACCACTACCTCGGAGCGGCGACCTCCGACACGCTCACCGACCTCTACGTCATGAACGCGTTCATGGACGCCGTGCACGACGCCGACCAGCCCCTGACCTCGCTGGAGTTCGAGGCCGGCACCGGCGACTACAGCGGCGGCATCGAGAGCCAGCACGACCCGTCGACGGTCGACCTCAAGACCCGGCTCTGCGTCGCCCAGGGCAACCGGCTGATCAACTACTACCTCCTGGCCGGCGGCATCAACCCGCCGCTGGAGGAGGTCGTGGGCGACGGCAACGACCGGCTCAGCTTCACCGGCGAGCGGCACGGCACGGCCGCCCCGATCGGTCCGGAGGGCCAGCGCGGCTTCACCTTCGACGCCACGGCCCGCACCGGCCGCGCGATGACGGCGCAGCAGGACTGGCTGTCACGGATGGACGAGGAGCACGACGGGGTCCAGCTCGGCCTGGTGCTCGACGCCTACGCGACCGAGTACCACCACCCCGACTCGATGGTCATGTCAGAGGTCGTCGACGACCTGGCAGACCACAGAGGCGCGGGCCAGCGACGCTTCGTCGCGCGGTCGCTGCTGCTGGGCGGCTTCCGGTTCGGCGCCGTGCACCTGGAGGAGCGCGACCCCGAGCCGGGAGGCGTGCTCGCCCTCGCGTCCGGACGCCACCTCTCGGCAGCCGTGCAGCAACGGGTGCTCGACCACGTGCGGGCCGGCGGCGGCCTGCTCTACCTCGGCCTGCTGCCCGAGCGCGACCTGGAGGGCGCGCCGTGCACCGTGCTCGCCGACGGGCTCGGCCTCGGGGTCGGTGACTACGTCCACGACGACACCGACTTCTTCCCCTCGGTCGTACGCCACGGCTGGGCCGCACCCGGTCCCGAGGTCCGGGTCTCGTGGCGCCAGCGCCTGGTCCCCACGGACCGAGCCCGCGCCGAGGTGGTGCTGACCGACGTCGACGGCGCGGTCTGCGGCGTGTCGGTCGCGGCCGGATCGGGCCGGGCCGTCGTGCTGACCGCGGGCCTGCCGTCCGACCCGGCGCTCGTCGAGCGCGCGCTCGCCCACCTCGGGCAGCGCGCGGGGGTCCGGGTCGACGCACCCTGGCCCGGCGTCCTCGCCACGACGACGGCCAGCGCCGACGGCCAGCGGGCACTGCACCTGATCAACCACTCGAGCGTCGAGATGCAGGTGACCGTGCAGGTCGACGGAGCCGCCCTGCCGGCCGGCGGCGCCATGTCGCTGCCGGCCCGGAGCGGCCACGTGCTGCCGCTCGGGATCGACGTGGCGGGTCACCGCGTCGAGTGGGCGAGCGCCGAGATCACGGGGCACTCCCCCACCCACGTGGACCTCGCTCCCGGCCTCGACCAGGACGGCCGGACCACCGTCCTGCTCGCGCCCGGGACCCCGGTGCTCGACGACCCGTCGTACGACGTGGACGACGGCGCCGACGGCACGGTGCGCGTCACCGGAGGCCCCGGACCGCTGTCGGTCCGCTTCGGTTAGCCGGTCGCCCGGACGGCTGGCAGGATGGCGGCATGTCGACGGGCTACTGGGACCAGGTGCAGGCCGCCGGCTTCGAGGTGCCCGCCGACCGTCCGCTCGACGACCTGACTGCCGAGCTCACCACGATGCTCGGTTCCACGCAGTCCGAGGTCCGTGACGGGACCGCCTATCCCGCCCTCGCCACCTGGATCGACCGCGGCGTCTACGACGACCTGCTCGCCGGGCTCGGCGACGGGATGGTCGCCGGGCTGTCCGTCGGCGTGGGCGAGACCGGCACCGACACGGTCTTCCGGCGCAGCTTCAGTGCGCTGATCGTGGCCGAGTGCCTCGAGCGCGACAACGACCAGCACCTGCTCGCCCCGACGAAGATCCTCGACTGGGGCGACCGGATCGCGGTCTGGTTCCTCACCGAGCGCGACTCCCGCGGCTTCGTGCCCGACAAGGGCTGGGCGCACGCGATCGCGCACGGCGCGGACGCCATCGGCGCGCTGGGCGACTCCCGGCACATGTCGGGCGCCGAGCACCAGGCGCTCCTCGACGTCCTCGCCGAGCGGCTGCTCCTGCAACCGGCCGACGAGCCGCTCGCCGCCGGCGAGCCGGACCGGATGGCGGCGGCCGCCATGCGCATCCTCCGTCGCGGCAGCCTGGGCGTCGACGTGCTCGAGCCGTGGGTGCACCGGTTGGGTGCCGCCGGCAACCCCTTCCGCGGGCCGGTCGACCACGACCCCTTCGCCCCGGCGGCCGCGCCGCAGGCGTTCCTGCGCGCGCTCTTCGTCCACCTCTCGCTGGCGCCCGAGCCCCCGTCGATCCGCTCCGACCTCCTGCTCGTCGTCATCGAGGCGCTCCGCCTGTCGAACGCTCCCTTCCTTCAGGTGCGTACCAGCGAGTAGCAGGCCGCTAACCTCTGCTGCATGACCGAGATCTCCGGGCACAGCGGCGAGCTGGCCGTCCACGTCGCACGCGCTCACGGCGTCGAGACGATGTTCACCCTGTCGGGAGCGCACGTGTTCCCGATGTACGACGGGGCGGTGAAGACGCAGCAGGAGGGCCAGGGCCCACCGATGCGGCTGCTCGACGTACGCCACGAGCAGACGGCGGCGTTCGCCGCGGAGGCCACCGGCAAGCTGACCCGCGTCCCCGGCCTCGCCGTCCTCACCGCCGGCCCGGGCGTCACCAACGGCATCAGCGCGATCGCGCAGGCCCAGTTCGCCGGCTCCCCGATGGTCGTCGTCGGCGGCCGCGCACCGCAGAACCGCTGGGGCACCGGCTCGCTCCAGGAGCTCGACCAGCCGCCGATGATCGCGCCGGTCGCCAAGTCGGCGAAGACGCTGATGACGGCCGCCGATGTGGCTCCCGGGATGGACGAGGCCTTCACCCTCGCCCGCTCCAGCCACCGCGGCCCGGTCTTCGTCGACGTGCCGATGGACGAGTTCTTCAACTCCTCGACCGGAACGCTCGGCTCGGGCGAACGCATCAGGATCGAGCCCGACACCGACGCCGTCGAGCGCATCGCCCGGCTCCTCGCCCAGGCGAGGCGCCCCGTGCTGATCCTCGGCACCGACGTGTGGGCCGACCACGCCGAGGCCGCGGCGCTGCGCCTCGTCGAGGACCTCGGCATCCCGACCCTGACCAACGGGATGGGCCGCGGCGTCATCCCCGGCGGCCACCGCTCGCTGGTCACCAAGGCCCGCGGCGCGGCCCTGTCCGGCGCCGACCTGGTCGTGGTCGTCGGCACGCCGCTGGACTTCCGGCTCGGCTACGGCGCGTTCGGTGGCCCGGACAAGAACCCCGACGGCGCCTTCGCCAAGGTCGTGCACATCGCCGACTCTCCAGCCCAGATCTCACAGCACGCCGACCTCGCCGACTCGGTCGCCGGCGACCTCACCACCGTCCTCGACGGACTGCAGGCCGCGATCGAGCGGGGCGACAAGCCCGACTGGCGCGCCTGGGCCGACCAGCTCGCCGACCAGGTCAAGGCGGCCGCCGCCCGTGACGCCGAGCTGCTGACCGCCGAGGCCGACCCGATCCACCCGGCCCGGATCTACGGCGAGCTCGTCCCCCGGCTGGCCGACGACTCGGTCGTCATCGGCGACGGCGGCGACTTCGTGTCCTTCGCCGGCAAGTACGTCGAGCCCCAGCGCCCCGGCGGCTGGCTCGACCCCGGCCCGTACGGCTGCCTGGGTGCGGGCCTCGGTGCCGCCATCGCCGCCCGGATCGCCCGCCCCGACGCGCAGGTCACGCTGCTGCTCGGCGACGGCGCGGCCGGCTTCTCGCTGATGGACGTCGACACCCTCGTCCGCCACGACCTGCCGGTGGTCATGGTGATGGGCAACAACTCCGCCTGGGGGCTGGAGAAGGGCCCGATGCAGATGCTCTACGGCTACGACGTCATCGCCGACCTCGGCCAGCGCACGCCGTACGACGACGTGGTCACGGCGCTCGGCGGCGCGGGCGAGACGGTCACCGACCCGAAGCAGATCGGTCCGGCCCTCGACCGTGCGTACGCGTCCGGTGTCCCCTACCTCGTCAACGTGATCACCGACGTCGAGGCGGCCTACCCGCGCAGCACCTTCGGCATCTGAGCGCCGTCGATCACCTGGAGCTGCGACGCATCCGGCCGCGACGAGCACGACGCCGCGGGCGAGGTGTGCGTCGCGGCGTACGAGCCGTTCCTCACGAGCGCGGAGGACTTCTACCGCGAGCGGCTGCGCGACGTGGCCCGGCGCGACGCCGAGGCGCAGGTGTGGGTGGCGGTCGACGACGGCGCGGTGCTCGGCGTGCGTCACGCACTGCCCGCCGGGCTCGCCGTGGCGCGAGATCGGGCGCGACGACGAGGGCGAGTTCCGGATGCTCGCCGTGCACCCCGACGCCCGCGGCCGCGGTGTCGGCACCGCGCTCAGCACGCTCTGCGAGGACCTGGCACGGGACGTCGGCGCCACCGCCATGGTGCTGTCGTCCCTCGCCGAGATGACCGGCGCCCACCGCATCTACGCGCGTCTCGGCTACGACCGGGCGCCGGAGCGCGACTGGTCACCGACGCCCGAGCGTGCACCTGCTCGCCTTCAGCAAGGTCCTCTGAACCGAGCTCAGCAGCGCCTCATGATCGTGGGGTCGTCGACGTCGTCGAAGCAGACGTCGCCCCACGGCAGGGCCGCGATCTCGGTGCGGGACACCATCACCCACTGCCACAGGGTCCAGGCGCCGTCGTCGGTCGCGATCGCCGAGAGGACCGATCCGTTCTCGGTCAGCCAGGTCCGCTGCTCGTCGTCGTTCGTCAGGTCGATCTCACCGACGGGCTCCATCACGACCATGCGGTCGTCGTCCTGCACCAGCACCTGCACGATCGAGGGGTCGGAGGCGGAGGTGACGACCACGGACGCGCCGTCGTAGAAGACCGACGTGGGCTGCGCCGTCCCGAGCTGGGGCTGGGGAACCTCGAGCGACTGCTCGATGACGCGGCCGAAGCCGTCGACGACCAGGCTCGGGTCGGCGAAGGCCTCGATGCGCGCGGTGAACCCGTAGCCGGCCTCGTCGGTCAGGTCGACGGTCTCGCCGATCCCGACGTACGACGCCCGCTCCACCGGGAGCGACGCCACCGTGTCGACGGGGTCGAGCCCGCACTCCCTCGCGCTGTCGAACGACTGCATCACGCAGGCGGGGTCGCCGTGCCGCAGCACCCCGTCGTCGTCGAGGGTCCACTCCCAGGCGTCCGCGACGTAGCTGCGCGGCGTGAACAGCATCATGTTGCCGCGGGCGTACGGGTCGACCGAGCGGCTGGAGCGCAGCGTGCCGTCCTCGATGGACCACACGTGGACGTGCACCAGGTCGTAGAACTCGGTCTCGCTGCCCGGCACGGCGGTCTCGCCACGGACCAGCAGGTCGGGATCCTCGACCGGTGCCTCCACGAGCAGGCCCTCGCGCAGGTCGAAGACGAGCGGGTAGTTGCCCATGACCGGTCCGGAGTAGCTCTCGTCGCGCAGGAGCACCAGCTCCTGGTCGCCGTCACCGTCCGCGTCGATCGGTTCGAGGGGACTGGTGCCGATCGTGGTCCCGAGCTCGGCGATGCCGTACGCCTCCTCGCCGGTGCTGCTGAGCGTGGTCTGCAGGCGGGTCCGGCCGTCGAACTTCTTCGTCCGCTCACCGAGGAAGTCGACCTTCTCCTTCACGCCGTCGCCGTCGAGGTCGAGGCGGGCGGGCGTCGTGAGGTCGTCGGACTTCCAGTCACGGCCGATGTCGGCCGGCAGCTCGATCGTCGGGGCGTCGGGGTCCGGCTCCGGTGCGAGCCGGTCGGAGCGCGGCTCAGGCCCGAGGGTCCGGAAGACCACGCCGAGGACGAGCAGCACGACCGCGGCGGTGGCGAGCAGCACCCAGGGCGACTGCCAGCGCGGCCGCAGCGGGACGACCGTGGCCAGCGGGGTCAGGTCCTCGGGGCGTACGAGCTCGGCGCGGGCGGCCAGGGCGGCGCGCAGCCGGTCCTCGGTGGTGGTCGTCATCGCTCCTCCTCCATGGCCTTCTCCAGGGCGACCAGCGCGCGGCTGGCCGTCGACTTCACGGTGCCCCGGCTGATCCCCAGCGTCCGGGCGATGTCCGCCTCGCTCAGGTCGGACCAGTAGCGCAGCACCAGCACCTCACGCTGCCTCGGCGCGAGCCGTTGCAACGCGGTGATCACCTCGCGGTGCTCCTCGGCCAGCACCGCGCTGTCCTCGGGCGTCGGCGGCGACAGGTCGTGGGGTGGCGAGTAGCCCCGCGCCGTACGTCGTCGGCGCAGCGCCGAGCGGGCGGTGTTGACCACCGCGACCCGCAGGTAGGCCAGCGCCTTCGACGGGTCCTTGACCGCGTCGGGACGCCGGGCGAGCGCGGCGAACGCGTCCTGCACGACGTCCTCGGCCGACGCGACGTCGTCGACCAGCAGCACCGCGAGGCGTACGAGCGACAGCCGGTGGGCGGCGTAGAGCTCGGTGATGTCCACCGCCGGCTCCGCGCCAGTCACCATGCCCACCCTCGTCCCGGCCGCCCTCGTGCTCATGTCTGGTAGACGTGTGTCAGTCCCTCAGGTTGCCCCATCGACGTACGAATTCTCCGGAAGGCCCGCACATGCCGCAGCTCGAGCCCGCCACGCTGGCGTACACCGTCACCGACGACGACACCGCCGCTGCCGTCGGCAGCGGCTCGCTGCCGGTCCTCGGGACGCCCCGCCTCCTCGCCTGGCTCGAGGCCGCCACCTGCGCGAGCCTCGAGCCGACCCTCGCCGAGGGTTCCACCAGCGTCGGCACCCGCATGCAGGTCGAGCACCTCGCCGCCAGCCCGGTCGGCGCCGAGGTCGAGGTCAGCGCGTCCAGCGCGTACGTCGACGGGCGGCTCCACCGCTTCACGGTCAGCGCGCGCGACGCTGGGTCAGGGAAGGTGCTGGCGGCCGGTGAGATCACCCGCGTCGTGGTCGACGCGGAGCGGTTCCTGTCCCGGCTCGGCTGAGTCGTCGAGGCAGCGGAGGTCAGCGGTGCTCCGGAATTGGCCTGGCGCCTGAAGCACTCCGCCGCTTGTAGGACATGTGACTGGCGTTCGGATGTTGCGATGAGCGGTCGTCTGGAGGCACCAGTCGTAGGGTGCCGACATGACGGCGGATGTCGAGTACAGCGGCGACGACTTCTACTGCGACGTGGCCATCCCCCATTCATCGCTGCTTCGCGTTGTACACGATGACGATTGGGTGCTGGCCTTCCACCACACCAAGCCGTTCTGGAAGAACCACATCGTGGTGGTGCCCAAGGTGCACGTGGGCTCACTCACGACGATCACCGCTGAGGATGCAGAACTGGTGCGGCGGCTCCTCGGCGTGGTCCAGCAGGTGGCTCGTGAGTTCGAGCTCCGGGACGGGGAAGCGGCAGTTCTCTCCAACCTCGGCCGCTTTCAAGATTCAAAGCATTTGCACGTGCACGTCCACAGCGGTGGACGTCTCGGAGACTAGGTGCACGCTCATACCGCCTTGAGGGGCAGCTGCCCTCGCCAGATCTGCCGCCATCGGGGCGGTGCGGGCTGCGTCCAACCGCCGCCTGCGGGCGACTCACAAAGTCTCGAATCACAGCGCGCTTGGTCGGATAGTTCCCCGCAATCACGCGCTCGCGGGACCAGCTTGCGCCTCGGTGAACTCAACCGGTAGGTAGCGTTGACCACGGAGTCGGGGGCTTCATTCGTAGTTAAACGAAAAGGGCGTGAGCTGCGTGACGAACTACTTCATGGTCGGGACCATCCACGGCGGTTGGCATGGTCAGGGAGCACGGGAAATGCTCGACGAGTGGATTGACGCGAAGGAGTGGGTCTTGGGGTGGCACGACCTGGAGTCGGACCCGAGCTACAAGAAGCAGGTGCCGAACCTAGCGCTGATGGACGTGGGCGACGTGCTCATCGCCAAGCAGATGAACAACGACTTCAAGACGATGCTCGTCAAGGCCATCGGTGTCGTGACAGCGCTAGCCACCGACGGGCACCGCGTGGGAGTGAACTGGATTCGTGACTTCAGATCCTCGCCTGTCACGCTTCAGACCTCCTATCGCCAGACGCTGACGAAGGTGTCCGATGGCCCGAAATCAAGGGCACTGATCAGAGATCACATCAGCCCACTCCTGGCCGAAGGTCTTCGGGGCGCTCAGTAGTGGCCCGCGTCAATGACAGCGACAGCGGCCCTTCAGGAACGGCCGTGGAGGCTGCTGCATATCGCCGCCATAGTCGCGGCCCAACGCAACGTCCGTACAAGCCCTCGCGAAGGCCTGCTTCGCAACACCCGAAAATCACCTATTCACACCCCGCGCGGACTTCTTGACGTTTCGAACACCTGTTCGATATCCTGAGAGCATGATCATCACCACCCTCCCCCAGCAGCCGCTACAAGCGGCTGATGAGGCGTCGGGAAGGGAACTGCTGGACTGCGCTGCCGCAGCGCTTCGCACACGCCGTCTGGCGGAGGTTGCCGAGATCCATCTCGCGATCCAGTGGGCGGTCGTCCACGGTCAGGCGCGCGACGACCGTGACCCCGTCGTCACTCCCGGCGGCGACGGCACGCCGTCGATCCGGGAACACGCCATCCCCGAGCTCGCGATGGCCCGCGAGACGCACCCCGCGACCACGCGCGCGCTCATCGCCGACGGACTCGACCTCGTCCACCGGCTTCCCCGCACCTGGGCGGTCGTCGAGGCCGGCAGCTGCGAGCCGTGGGTGGCACGCAAGGTCGCCGTGCTCTCCCGTGCCCTGCTGTCCGAGCAGGTCGGACGCGTCGACCGCGCCGTCGCGAAGGCCATCGCCGGCCACGCACCGTCGACCGTGCTCGAGATCGCCCGGGCCAAGGTCATCGAGGCCGACCCCGAGACCCACCGCGCCGAGCGCGAGCGGTCCCGCCACGAGCGCTACGTACGACTCTCCCGCACCGACGAGTACGGCTACCGCCACATCATCGCCCGTGTCACCGCCGGCGACGCCGCCTGGATCGACGCGATGGTCGACCGGGTCGCCGACATCCTGACGACCACGATGGGCCACGACCACAACCACGACGAGCTCCGCTCCCTCGCGATGGGCTGGCTCGCGCGCCCCCTCGATCTGCTGAAGCTTCTCGTCGAGCACACCGAGCCGTCCGACCTGTCCGATAACGGACGCCCCGCGTGGGCACCCGACCACATGGCCGAGACCGTCGACCGGCTCTGTTCCCTCCCCGCCCGCACGCTGGCGAAGCTGCGCGGCCGCGGACGTCTGTTCGTCCACATCACCGACGACGCACTCCGCACCGGCACCGGCGTCGCCCGGGTCGAGGGTGTCGGCCCCCTCGACGTACGACAGCTGCACGAGCTCCTCGGCCACGCCGACGTCACCGTCACGCCTGTCCTCGACCTGCGGATGCGCCGCCGCGTCGACGCGTACGAGCACCCCGAGGTCGTCAAGGACCACGTGTGGGTGCAGACCGGCGGCGACTGCTTCCCGTTCACGCCGCGCAGCGCGACCCGCGACGGCGTCGACTACGACCACGCGGTCCCCTACGACGACACAGGTCCACCCGGCCAGACCGGCCCGCACAACTCCGGGCCACTACGCCGCAGTCACCACCGCACCAAGACCCACGGCGGCCTCACGACCCGAGTGATCGGTCCCGGCCGACACCTGTGGCGCACGCCGCACGGCCAGGCCTTCCTCGTCGACCACACCGGCACGGCGAGACTCACCGAGCAGCAAGCGACCGCCATGACGGAAGCGATCGAGGACGGCGTCGAGCTCTACTTCCACTGACCTCGGACATGCAAAAGTCCCCGCCGCGGCGGGGACTCTCACGATGACGTGTCGAAGAAGACGCGTCAGGCGTTGGGGCGCTTGCCGTGGTTCGCGCCCTTCTTCTTGCGAGCGCGGCGCTTGCGTCCGGTCTTGCCCATCTGGTCCTCCTGAAGTCGGTGCTCGGGTCAGTCTCTCAAAAGAGGCGGTGAGGAGCGAATCGGCTCAGGACCCGCCCTCGGTGATCTGGACCCGCACCTCGCGCAGCTGGAGGCGTACGCGGTCGCGCAGCGACTCCGGCGCGGACTCCCCGCAGGACCGGGCGACGAGCTGCTTGACCGCCTTCTGGAGGTCGTGGCGCTCGAGGCACGGCCCGCACTCGCGCAGGTGCATCTCGACGACGGCGCAGGAGGCCTGGTCGAGCTCGTTGTCGATGAAGTAGACGATGCGCTCGATGTAGTCGACGCAGTCGTCCTTGCCGTGCTCGTGCGTGCTCACGACTCGCTCCCGTCGGTGCCGGGGACGGTGGCGGCCGGCAGCAGGTCGTTGGCCCGGACGTAGTCGGCGAGCATGTCGCGCAGCTGGCGACGACCACGGTGCAGGCGCGACATCACGGTGCCGATCGGCGTGTCCATGATCTCGGCGATCTCCTTGTAGGGGAATCCCTCGACGTCCGCGAGGTAGACCGCCAGCCGGAACTCCTCCGGCAGGCGCTGCAGCGCGTCCTTCACCTCGGAGTCGGGCAGGTGCTCCAGCGCCACCATCTCCGCCGACCGGAGGCCGGTCGAGGAGTGCGACTCCGCGCGGGCGAGCTGCCAGTCCTCGACGTCCTCGGACATCGACTGCTGCGGCTGGCGCTGCTTCTTGCGGTAGGAGTTGATGTAGGTGTTGGTCAGGATCCGGTAGAGCCAGGCCTTGAGGTTCGTGCCCGGCTTGAACTGGTGGAAGGCGCTGTACGCCTTCGCGAACGTCTCCTGCACCAGGTCCTCGGCGTCGGCGGGGTTGCGGGTCATCCGCATCGCCGCGCCGTAGAGCTGGTCGAGGAACGGCAGCGCGTCGCGCTCGAAGCGCGCGGACCGCTCGTCGGTGGTCTCGTCCTCGAGAGAGATCTCGGGCGCGACCTCGTCGGCGTCCAGCGTGGACATCTCGTCCTTCAGCGATTCAGTCATCGTCTCCCACAGTACCGCCGTGGCGGAGGAGGAGGGACGGTCGAGGGTGAGTGCTTGCACACCACCTCCAACACCTCACCCCCTGCGGGGATTCCCGACGACCTCGCGGACCAGCCACTCGAGGGTCGACTCGACGACGATCCCCATCGCCTCGTCCTGGCTGACCTCGCCCCGCGCCGGCACCCTGAGGCCGTGGTCGGCGCCCGGGATGACGACCAGGTCGAGGTGGTCGAGGTCGCCGGGGAACTCCTCGGGCCGGCCCATCGGGTCGCGCTCGCCCTGCACGACGAGGGTCGGCAGGCCGGAGGCCCGCAGCTCCGGGAGCCGGGTGGGCTCGGTCTTCCCGGGCTGGTGGAGCGGGAACGACAGGGCCAGGCAGCCGGACGCCCCGAGCGCCTTCGCCGTACGCGCCGCGGAGCGGGCACCGGCCGAGCGGCCGCCCACGACGAGGGGCGTACGCACGCGCATCGCGTCGGCCGCGCGGGTCAGGCCGACATCGAGGGTCGGCGGGGCGGTCGCGATCTTGCGTCCCGCCACCCGCCACGGCTGCTCGAAGAGCACCACCGACACCCCCTGCGCCGGCAGGGCGTCGGCGAGGGCCCACAGGTCGCGGGCCTCGACCCCGCCACCGGCGCCGTGGCTGAGCAGCAGCGTGGCCATCGGGCTGGTGGCCCGGCGGGTGTGCAGGCGCCCCTCGCCGTGGGGGGTGTCGACCATGCGGACCGACGCCTTCTTCATGAGGTCGCCTCGAGAGGCTCGACGAGCTCGGGGCCGTTGTTGCGGACGTTGCTGACCAGCGTCGGGACGGCGTACGCCTCGAGCCGACCGGGCGCGGCCGGGACCAGCAGCGAGGTGTCGCCGGGCGTGGTCGGGTCGAGCCACTCGTGCCAGCGATCGGGCTCCACCATCAGCGGCATCCGGTCGTGGATGTGGCCGAGCGAGTCCTCGGCCTCGGTGGTGAGGACGGTGCAGGTCCAGCGGAACCGGTCGGGGTCGTCCTCGGCCTTGGTCGGATCACGCCAGATCTCGTAGAGGCCGGCCATCGCCAGGACACCGCCGTCCTTCGGCCGGATGAAGAAGGGCTGCTTCACCGGCTTGCCCTTCGCGTTGGTGCGCGAGGTCGGGTACCACTCGAAGTAGCCGTCGGCCGGCAGGAGGGCGCGGCGGGTGGCGAACGCCTTGCGGTAGGCCGGCTTCTCCGCGACGGTCTCCATCCGCGCGTTGATCATCCGGTTGCCGATGGACGGGTCCTTGGCCCACGACGGCACCAGGCCCCAGGTCAGCACGCGCAGCTGGCGCTGCGGCGGCTCGGTCCTGTCCTGGCCGCTCTCGCGCGACGGCGGTCGCTCGACGATCGCGTAGACCTCCTTGGTCGGCGCGACGTTGTAGTCGGCCGCCAGCGGGGCTGCGACCCGGCTCTCGACGACCTCGAACTCCTCGATGAGGTCGTCGGGCTGTCGGGACGAGGCGTAGCGGCCGCACATAGCGGCGACCCTAGCCGGGACGACGGACGCTCAGCCGCGGGCGAGCTCGTCGAGCAGCGCGCCGGCGAGGTGGTCGGTGCCGGGCAGGCCCTCGATCCACAGGCGTACGGGCGTGCCCTCGGGCGACCCCTCGAGCAGGGTGCCGAGCACCCGCACCCGTCGGCCGAGGCGCTCGTCGCGCCGGACCAGGATGCCGACCCGGTGGATGCCGAGCCGGGCGACGGTCTCGTCGCCGGCGAAGGCCGTACGGGCCAGCTCGCCGGCCCGGGCCACGCGCATGGCGCGGGTGAAGTGGTCGCCGGGCTCGTCCGACGGGTCGTCGCCCAACGGCAGTGCGCACACCACCAGGGCGTGACCGGCGACGTCGTCGGAAAGTCGGTAGAGCTCGGAGATCCGGCTCCGGAGGTGCGCCTGGCTCGCGAGACCCGTCAGCGGGTCGTCACAGGAGAGCTGGTGCAGGTAGCCGAGCGTGGTCTCGCTCCACGCGGTCACCAGCGCGCTCACCGCGTCGTACGACGGATCGTCCGCCGCGGTCTGCAGCCAGGTGTCGCGCAGCCCGTCGAGCGTCTCCTCCATCGAGGCCCCGTCGCGGGCGAGGTCCTCGCCCGCGACGGCACAGGCACGAAGCACGTCCGATCCCGAGGTGAGCGCCTCGCCCAGGGCCTCGAACCGGTGCGGCAACCCCGACCGCACGGCAGACCCTGGCCCGCTCACCCCAGGATCGGCAACCGCAAGTCGTCGCCCGCGTGTGGCGAAGATCTTCACGGCAACCCCCTCTGTGTGTCCTGCTCCCCGATGAGACGACCGTCATGGGCACCCATGACGCGGACCAGACCGGCGTTTTCGCGATTTTGCCCAATGACACCCGCGGCGCGCGTGGAGGACTACTGTGGGTGCCACCTGGCAGGGGCCAGGGAGGCTTCCGGGAAGCGTCCTAAGACATGAGCGTTGCGACCAGCATCGAGGCACCGGGGGACGCCGAGCTGATCTCGGCGGTCCGCGGCGGGGACGTCGACGCCTACGGCACCCTCTTCGAGCGCCACGTCGAGGCCGCCCGACGCCTCGCCCGGCAGCTCGTGCCGGCCGCCGACGCCGACGACCTGGTGTCCGAGGCGTTCGTCAAGGTGCTCGGCGTGCTGCAGCGCGGCGGCGGGCCCGACGTGGCCTTCCGCGCCTACCTGCTGACGTCGGTACGGCGCCTGCAGGTCGACCGCATCCGGGCGACCGCGCGGCTCCACACGACCGACGACATGGAGGCCTTCGACCCCGGCGTGCCGTTCGTCGACACGGCCGTCGAGGGCTTCGAGAGTGCGGCCGCGGCCCGGGCGTTCGCCTCGCTGCCCGAGCGCTGGCAGCTGGTGCTGTGGCACACCGAGGTCGAGGGCGACAAGCCCGCCGACATCGCGCCCATCCTCGGCATGAGCGCCAACTCGGTCTCCGCCCTCGCCTACCGTGCCCGCGAAGGGTTGCGCGAGGCGTTCCTGACCCAGCACGCCGCCGAGCTCGAGGCCGACACCTGCCGCTGGACCCACGGACAGCTGGGCGCCTACGTCCGCTCGTCCATCTCCCGTCGCGACGGCGCCAAGGTCGAGGAGCACCTCAACGAGTGCCGTGCCTGCATGGCGGTCTACCTCGAGCTGACCGAGGTCAACTCCAACCTGGGTGCCTTGCTGGCCCCGCTCCTCCTCGGCACGGCGGCGACGGCCTACCTCGGGGCCGCAGCGGCCGGAGGGTCGGTGCCCGTCGGGCTGGCGTTCCTGTTCGGCCGGGCGCGCGACCTCGTGAGCGGCAACGCCGCCGTCGCAGCGGTGGCCGGTGTCGCCGCCAGCACCGCGATCGTGGCAGGCGGCATCGCCTTCGGGACGCGCGGGCCCGACGCCGTCCCGGACGCCGGCGCGACCCGCGACCAGGTCGCGTCGGCCACGATCAGCGCCTCGAGCGCGACGTCGCCGTCGGCCTCCGTCACCGAGCGGTCGACCCGCTCGGGGTCCGGCCCCGCGGCCGTCGTGCTGACCCCCGGCGACGAGGTCGACCTGGTCACCGACCCCACGACGGACCCGACACCGGGCGAGTCGCCCACCTCCAGCCCGACGTCCAGCCCGACGTCCGACCCGACCTCGAGCCCCACCTCCAGCCCGACGTCCAGCCCCACCTCCAGCCCGACGTCGAGCCCCACGTCCAGCCCCACCTCCAGCCCCACCTCGAACCCGACCTCGCGGCCCACCGACGGCCCGACCTCGAGCCCGACCGGCACCCCGACCGCCAACCCCACGTCGAGCCCGACCGCCAACCCCACCTCGAACCCCACCTCCAACCCGACGCCAACCCCACCTCGAACCCCACCTCGAACCCCACCTCGAACCCCACGCCCACGGCGACCCCCACCCCGACTCCCCCGCCACCCGCCCTGCCCGACCCGTCACTCACCGGCAGCGTCGGCGGAGCGCGCCCGACGTACGACGTGGTGGTGCGCGTCGCGGGCCTGCCGGCCGGCACCAGCGCGGTGCTCGTGGTCGAGTCGGCGGACGCCAACGTGATCCGCACGACCGACGGCCGCTGCACCTTCGCCAAGGCGCGGGCCACCTGCCAGATCTCGGCAGCCGACCTCTCCCCCGTCGCCGTCGAGGTCGTGGCGCCGCACGGAGCGACGGTGGTGGCGAGCCTCAGCACCGCCTCGCAGGACGCCGACCCCGGCAACAACACCTGGCGCGCCGACCTCGGTTGAGCCGCACCCCTGCGGACGGGGCACGGTCCCCGCGCATCGTGTAGACAGGGACGCATGACGATCACCCGGTTGCTCGCCCGTCCGATGCTGGCCACGATCTTCGTCGTCGGTGGGGTCAACGCCCTGCGTGCCACCGAGGCGCACGCCGCGAAGGCGAAGACGGTCACCGACCGGATCGTCCCGCTCGCCCAGCGGGCGGCGCCCGGGGCGCCCATCCCGACCGACGCCGCCACGCTCGTACGGATCAACGCCGGTGCCCAGATCCTGGCCGCCGCCGCCCTCGCCACCGGTCGCGCGCCGCGGCTCAGCGCGACGGTGCTCGCCGCGTCGCTGGTGCCCACCACGCTGGCCGGGCACCGGTTCTGGGAGGAGTCGGACCCGCAGGCCAAGGCCATGCAGCGCCTCCAGTTCGCCAAGAACACCTCCATCCTCGGCGGCCTCCTCCTCGCCGGTGTCGACACCGAGGGCAAGCCCGGCCTGGCCTGGCGCGCCCGTCGTGCCGCCAAGGACGTACGCCGCGAGGCCGCCAGGCCCAGAGGCCTGGCCCGCGCCCAGCTGACCTGACCTCGATAGGGTGCGCGGGTGAGTGAGCACTGGCCGGCGCCGCGCCCGGACGGGCCCGTCGAGCGGGTCGTCTCGCTGCCCGGCAGCAAGTCGCTCACCAACCGCGCCCTCCTCCTCGCCGCGATCGCCGACGGCCCCAGCGTCGTACGCCGACCGCTGCTCTCTCGCGACACGCTGCTCATGGCGTCCGCGCTGACCTCGCTCGGCACGCGGCGTCGAGGACACCCCGGACGGCGACTGGTCGGTGACCCCCGGCGCCTTCGACCGTGACGCCGTGGTCGACTGCGGGCTCGCCGGGCACCGTCATGCGCTTCGTGCCGCCGGTCGCCGGGCTCGGCACCGCCCTGGTCTCCTTCGACGGCGACCCGCACATGCGCCTGCGCCCGATCGGGCAGGTGCTGTCGGCCCTGCGGGACCTCGGCGTCTCCATCCAGGGCGACTCGCTGCCCTTCTCGATCCACGGGCTCGGCTCCGTCCCCGGCGGCACGGTCACCATCGACGCGAGCGCATCGTCGCAGTTCGTCTCGGCGCTCCTGCTCGCCGGTGCGCGCTATGACACGGGCGTCGACGTGCGCCACGTCGGCAAGCCCGTGCCGTCCCTGCCCCACATCGAGATGACCGTGCAGATGCTGCGCCAGCACGGCGTCGAGGTGGACGACGGCGACGCCAACCGGTGGGCGGTCGCGCCCGGGCCGGTGAAGGCCGTCGACCACGACATCGAGCCCGACCTGTCCAACGCGGCGCCGTTCCTCGCCCTCGCCGCGGCCACCGGTGGGCGGGTCACGGTCCGCGACTGGCCGACGACGACCACGCAGCCCGGCGACCAGCTCCGCGAGATCCTGGCGCTGATGGGGTGCGACGTCGACCTGGGCGACGACGGCCTCACGGTGACCGGACCGGACCGACTCACCGGCGTCGACCTCGACCTCCACGACGTGGGTGAGCTGACCCCCGCCATCGCCGCGCTGTGCGCCCTGGCCGACTCCCCGTCGCACCTGCGCGGGGTCGCCCACATCCGCGGGCACGAGACCGACCGGATCACCGCCCTCGCCACCGAGCTCGGCCGGCTGGGCGCCGACGTCACCGAGCGTGACGACGGCCTCTCGATCACCCCGGCGCCCCTGCACGGCGGCGTCTTCCACACGTACGCCGACCACCGGATGGCCCATGCCGGCGTGATCCTCGGCCTCGCCGTCGACGGCGTCCTGGTCGAGGACGTCGCCACGACCGCCAAGACGTTCCCCGACTTCGCCGGGGCCTGGAGCCTCGCGGTGCACGGAGCGCCCGCGTGACCACGGGGCGCTACTCCGAGCACGACCACGAGCACTACGAGCGGCCCCGGCGCCGCACCCGCCCGCGCACCAAGGACCGCCCGTCGTACGACGACGCCGTCGCCGCGCGCGTGGTGACCGTGGACCGTGGCCGCTTCACCCTGCTGTACGAGGGCAGGCGGGTGATGGCGATGAAGTCGCGCCCGCTGGGCCGCAAGGGCGTCGTCGTCGGCGACCACGTGCGCGTGGTCGGCGACATGAGCGGCGACGACGGGTCCCTGGCCCGGATCGTCGAGGTGGTCCCGCGCACCACGACCCTGCGCCGCACCGCCGACGACGACGACCCCGTCGAGCGCGTCATCGTCTCCAACGCCGACCAGCTCGTGGTGGTGACCGCGCTGGCCGATCCCGAGCCGCGCCCGCGCCTGATCGACCGCGCGCTCGTGGCGGCGTACGACGCCGGGATGGCGCCGCTGCTCTGCCTCACCAAGGCCGACCTGGCCGACCCCGAGGTCCTCCTGTCGACCTACCGCTCGCTCGGCGTGCCGTGGGTCGTGACCCAGCTCAAGGGCGAGGGCGCCGGCGACCTGTCCGACCTGCTCGACCGGCTCCGCGGGCGCACCAGCGTCTTCGTGGGCCACAGCGGGGTCGGCAAGTCGACGCTGGTCAACGCGCTCATCCCCGACGCCCACCGCGAGGTCGGCATCGTCAACGCCGTCACCGGTCGCGGCCGCCACACGTCCACGAGTGCCTACCTGCTCGAGCTCCCGGGCGGCGACGGCTGGATCATCGACACCCCCGGCATCCGCTCCTTCGGGCTCGCGCACGTCGATCCCGACCAGCTCATCGGGGCCTTCCCCGACCTCGACGAGATGACCGAGGACTGCCCCCGCGGGTGCACCCACGGCACCGGCGAGCCGGAGTGCGGGCTCGACGAGGCAATCACCGCCGGCGAGGCCGACCCCGACCGGGTCGAGTCGTTCCGCCGGCTGCTCACCGCGCGCAGCGCGACGGACTGGTAGCCGCTACCCCCACACGGCGCGGGCGCCGGAGTCGCCGGCGAGGAACAGGCACACCGACAGGGCGACCGCACCGACGCGCCAGCAGCACCATCACCGGGATGCCCAGGCGCGTCTCCCGCGCACCCCTGCCCGACGCGAGCGCGGAGACGCCGCCGAGTGCCCACGCGGCCAGCAGCGAGACGAGCGCGTAGCCGAGCGCCACGTTGCGCAGCAGCTCGCCCCGCTCCTCGTGCTCCTCGACGAGCGGCGCGAGCTCGGGGCGCGACTCGAGCAGCGACTCCCCGGACTGCGTGGCCAGGACCGCCGCCGCCGCGGTGACCACCGCGAGCACGACCAGGGGCCAGCGCAGGAGCCAGCGCCACCGCGGGACGAAGGCGTACGCCAGTCCGGTGAGGGCCGCCAGCGGGCCGAGGACGACCACCGCGTGGACGATGAGCGGGTGCAGCGGCACACCGTTGAGTTCCATGCGTGCAGGGTAGGACCGGTTGCTGGGAATAGCCTGTGAACCATGCCCATCACCGGCTCCACTGACTACACCGACGACCTGCGCCTGGCGCACGTCCTTGCCGACGACGCGGACTCGACGACGCAGTCGCGCTTCAAGGCGCTCGACCTCCACGTCATGAGCAAGCCGGACCTCACCCCGGTGACCGACGCCGACTCGGCCGTCGAGGACGGCATCCGCCGCACCCTCTCGCGGGTCCGCTCGCGCGACGCGGTCATCGGCGAGGAGCAGGGCACCACCGGCCACAGCCAGCGGCGCTGGATCGTCGACCCCATCGACGGCACCAAGAACTTCGTGCGCGGCGTCCCGGTCTGGGCCACCCTCATCGCCCTCGCGGTCGACGACGAGATCGTCCTCGGCGTGGTCTCCGCGCCACAGCTCCAGCGGCGGTGGTGGGCCTCGGTCGGCAACGGCGCCTGGACCGGGCGCTCGCTGCTCAAGGCGACGAAGTGCGAGGTCTCCGACGTACGCCGGCTCGAGGACGCGTCGCTCAGCTACTCCAACCTGTCGGGCTGGGACGAGCGCGACCGGCTCGACGACTTCGTGTCCCTGACGCGCCGCTGCTGGCGCACCCGCGCGTACGGCGACTTCTGGTCCTACATGCTGCTGGCCGAGGGCGCCGTCGACATCGCGGCGGAGCCCGAGCTGGCGCTCTACGACATGGCGGCGCTCGACGTGATCGTGCGCGAGGCCGGCGGCCGCTTCACCTCGCTGGACGGGACCGACGGCCCGTGGGGCGGCAACGCCCTGGCCACCAACGGCCACCTCCACGACGCCGCGCTGTCCTTCCTCGGCGCGATGGACGACGACATCCGACCCCGACGTGCCGCGCCGCGGCCCCGGCTCGGTGAGCAGCCTGCGCGAGCGGCAGGCTCCTCCGGTCCTCGACTGAGCCCTGTCCCTCGCCGCCCGGCTTGGCTACGGTGACTCATCAGTAGTCCCGCCGAGCGAGAGGTCGAGACCGTGAAGATCAACGACGTCATCCGTGCCAAGCCCAGCCACCAGGTGGTGACCATCGGCCCCGACGCGACCGTGCGCGAGCTGATCGCGCTGCTCGCCGAGCACAACGTCGGAGCGCTCGTGGTGAGCGACGACGGCGAGCGGGTCACCGGCATCGTCAGCGAGCGCGACGTCGTACGCCGCCTGAACTCCGACGCGGCCGTGCTCGACACCTCGGGTCCGAGCGAGATCATGACCGCCGACGTGCGCACGTGCTCGGGCTCCGACGGCCTCACCGACCTCATGCAGCGATGACCGAGCACCGCATCCGGCACGTCCCGGTGGTCGCCGACGGAAGGCTGACCGGCATCATCTCCATCGGTGACGTGGTCAAGAACCGCATCGGCGAGCTCGAGTTCGAGCGCGACCAGCTCGACAGCTACGTCCACCAGACCTGACCCCACCACTGATGGAGCAACCTGTGAGCGAGAAGCCCGACGTCGACCCCCACATGGGCGAGGCGCCCACCGACCTGGAGGTCACCGACCTCGTCGAGGGTGACGGTGCCGAGGCCACGTCCGGCTCGACCGTGTCGGTCCACTACGTGGGTGTCGCCCACTCCTCGGGCGAGGAGTTCGACGCGTCCTACAACCGCGGCACGCCGCTGCAGTTCCGCCTCGGCATCGGCCAGGTCATCTCCGGCTGGGACACCGGCGTGCAGGGCATGAAGGTCGGCGGACGCCGTCGCCTCGTCATCCCGCCGCACCTCGGCTACGGCGACCGCGGCGCCGGCGGTGCCATCAAGCCCGGCGAGACGCTGATCTTCGTGGTGGACCTGGTCGAGGTCCGCTAGCCGCCCGACGCGCCACCCCCGTCACCAGGGGACGTCGATCTCGACCTCTCCGGTGGCGACCCTGGCCGCCAGCCCGCCCAGCGTGACCACGTCACCGGGGGCGAGCTGGCGGCCTCGCCGCGTCTCGACCTCCCCGTTGACCGTCACCGCACCGTCGGCGATGACCGGCTTGGCCTCGGCGCCGGACTCGACCAGGTTGGCCAGCTTCATGAACTGGCCCAGCCGGATCGACTCGTCGCGGATCGGCACGTCGACTGGCTCGGGGATCATGGGACCAGTGAACCAGTTGACCTAGGGTGGGCGACCGTGCGGACTCGACGCGGAATCCCGGCCCTGGTCACCGCCCTGGCGTGCCTCCTGGTCCCGCTCCTGTCGGCCGTCGGCCCGGCGCAGGCCGCCGGGAAGACCGGCTGCGCGTCCCGCGGCGGCATCGAGGCGTGCTTCACCTCGCCGCCGACCGTGACCGCCGACCCGACCGTGCTCGGCCGCGCCAGCACCCTCTTCGACTCCGCCGGTCCCGGCGACACGATCCGCGTCGCGATGTTCCGGTGGGACATCGAGCCGCCCACGAAGGCGCTCATCGCCGCCCAGCGTCGCGGCGCGGTCGTGTACCTCGTCGGTGACGACGACCTGCGACTCAACAGCCGCGGGCGCCGGCTGGTCAGGGTGATCGAGGAGCAGGACCCCGACCGCACCAACGTCACCATCTGTGACGGCGCGTGCCTGCCGTGGCGGGCACCGGGCCCGTACCCCGACAGCCAGGACGTCCAGCACCTGAAGTTCTACCTGACCGAGATCGGCGGCGTGCAGTCGTTCATCACCTCCTCGGCCAACCTCGAGGACCGGCAGTACCGCCAGTACAACTCCTTCCTCAAGATCGACGACCCCGGCCTCTACGCCTTCGGGCTCGACTACTTCACGCGGCTGGAGGCGCAGCGCGTGAAGGTCGGCGGCAAGCGGTGGGACGACCGGCGCAAGACCTGGTCCAACGGCACCATCGCGGCGGCGGTCTACCCCAACCGCAGCGACCTGCTCCTGTCGACCCTGCGCGACCTGTCGTGCACGCGGGGCGCCCGCGACATCTCGGCCATGTTCGCCGTGATCCAGCGCGCCGACGTCCGCTCCCAGCTGGCCCGGCTGGCCGACGCCGGCTGCCGGGTGCGCGTGATCACCTCCCGCGACACGGTCGAGAACTGGCTGGAGGCTCCGCAGCCGAGCGGCAGGCTGTCGCGCCGGTCCGTCCGCACGGTGCTCACCCACGACAAGATGCTGGTCGCGCACGCCCGGTTCCGCGGGCGGGCGACCCACCTCACCCTGACCGGCACGTCCAACACCACCTGCGGCGGCCTGCTCTACAACGACGAGGTCATGCTGCGCATCATCGACAACCCCTGGCTCCACGACCAGTACCTCGCGCACTTCGACGACGCGTACGCCCACGCGCACCAGAGCCGGTCGCGCGTGATGCCCGTGATGAAGCCCTGCCGGGCCTGAGCGCCTCAGCCGACCGCCAGGCTGACGGCGTGGATGACCACGCCCACCAGCCCGCCGACGATCGTGCCGTTGATCCGGATGAACTGGAGGTCGCGGCCCACGTGCAGCTCGATGCGGCGCGCGGCCTCCTTGCCGTCCCACCGCTCGATCGTGTGGGTGATGACCGTCGTCAGCTCGGCGCCGTAGCGCTCGATCATGAACACGGTCAGGTCGGCCGCGGTGCGGTCGAGCCGCTCGCGCAGCGCCGCGTCCTCGCGCAGCCGGTCGGAGAAGAGGTTGAGCTCCACCAGCAGCCGCTGGCGCACCGCGCCCTCGCGGTCCCGGATCGAGGAGAGCAGCGCCGACCGCATCGCCTTCCACAGCGAGATCGCCGTGGTCACGACCTGCGGGTGGTCGAGCAGCCGCACCTTGAAGGCCTCGGCGCGGGCCTGCGTCTCGGCGTCGTTGAGCAGGTCGTGGGCGAGCTGGCCCAGCATCGAGTCCAGCGCCTCGCGGGCGCGGTGGTGCGGGTCGTCGCGGATGTCCTCGACCCAGGCGACCGCCTCGGTGTGGATCCGGGTGGTCACCGCGTCGTTGAGCTTCGGCGGCGCCCACCACGGCGCCCGCTCCCCCAGCACCCGGGCGAAGGTGTCCGGGTTGTCGACCAGCCACCGGTGCATCTCCTCGACGACCAGGTCGACCACGCCGTGGTGCAGGTCGTCGCGCAGCACCTCCATCAGCGTGGTGCCGAGCAGCGGCGAGATCGGCTCCTCGCGGAAGCGCGGCACGAAGGCCTGGGTGACCAGGTCGGCGACGTGGTCGTCGCGCACCTTGCCGAGCGCGATCGCGGCGACGTCGGACACCTCGTCGACGACGCGGCGGGCGTTGGCGGGATCGCTGAGCCAGTCGCCCACGCGTGCCGAGATCGCGGCCGCCGCGACCCGCTCGCGGATGATGTCCTCCTGCAGGAAGTTCTCCCCGACGAACTCCTCGAGCCCCTTGCCCAGCTCGTCCTTGCGGCGCGGGATCAGCGCGGTGTGCGGGATCGGCAGGCCCAGCGGGTGCTTGAAGATCGCGGTCACCGCGAACCAGTCGGCGATCGCACCGACCATCGACGCCTCGGCGCCCGCGTTGACGAAGCCCCAGAAGCCGTCGCGCCCCAGCGTGGCGACGTACACGCAGGCAGCGAGGACGAGCAGGCCGACGGCGACCGTACGCATCTGGCGCAGGCCGCGGCGACGTGCCTCGTCGGCGCCCGGATCGGGCGTGATGAGGGAGATCGGGGGTGACGTGGCGGCCATGCCTGCCATCCTCCCTGACCATGCCAGAATGCCGCGCATGCCTCGCACCGTGATCACCTTCGGGACGTTCGACGTCTTCCACGTCGGGCACCTGCGCGTGCTGGAGCGCGCGGCGGCGCTGGGCGACCGGCTCGTCGTCGGCGTCTCCGCCGATGCCCTCAACGAGCGCAAGAAGGGCCGCGCACCGATCTTCAGCCAGCGCGAGCGGCTCGCCATCGTGGGTGCCCTCAAGGTGGTCGACGCGGTCTTCGTCGAGGAGAGCCTGGAGCAGAAGCGCGACTACGTCATCGAGCACGCCGCCGACGTCCTGGTCATGGGCGACGACTGGGCGGGCCGCTTCGACGAGCTCGGCGACGTGTGCGAGGTCGTCTACCTCGAGCGCACGCCCGCCATCTCCACGACGGCGATCATCGAGCACATCGCCGACCTGTAGCTCGTGCGGGTTAGGGTCGCCTCCGAGATGACAACCACGAGGGGAACCATGCGCCGTATCGTCACCACCGCTCTGGCCGTGGCACTGATGGGCGGTGCGGCTCTCTCCGCGCCCGCCGTCGCCGCCGGCACCGACCGCCCGACCGCTCCCGGGGTCCGCCGGCGTCCTCGACGCCGGGCGAGCTCCTGGAGCAGGCGCGCCCGAGCCTGCGCTGCCCGCCTTCGGCGAGCCGACCGCCCGGGACACGCTCTCCACCGCTCGTCGCGTCCTGTCCGGTCAGGCGCTGCGTCGCGACCCGTCGGCCACGCTCGCGCTGCGCGACCTCTGGCTGAAGCAAGTCCGAGCTGCGCGGCAAGGACCGCACGCTCGCCAACGCCCTGCTCGCCCGTCCGACCGACGGCGTCGGCGACGACCAGGGCTTCGGCTACACCGAGCCCGAGGCCGCGCCGCTCTGCAACACCCGCCTCTGCCTCCACTACGTCGCCGCCGGCACCGACGCCCCGCCGTCGCCCGACTGGCCGGCGCAGAACCTCGCGGTCATGGACTCCGTGTGGAGCACCATCGTCGACCAGCTGGGCTACCGGCCGCCGCTGACCGACGGCACCCGCGGCGGCAGCCCGCTCTTCGACGTCTACCTCAAGGACCTCGGCGGCGACATCTACGGCTTCTGCGCCGGCGAGAAGCGCGTCAAGAAGCGCACCGGCTCCGGCTACTGCGTGCTCGACAACGACTTCGCCGCCGCCCAGTTCCCCACCGGCACGCCGACCGACAACCTCGTCGTGACCGCCGCCCACGAGTTCTTCCACGCCGTGCAGTACGCCTACGACTACGCCGAGGACCCGTGGATGATGGAGGCGACCGCGACCTGGATGGAGGAGCGGATCGCCACCCAGGTCAACGACAACCGGCAGTACTTCCCCTGGAGCCAGATCTACGCCGCCAACATCCCGCTCGACGCGTTCAGCCGCAACGCCGGCTACCAGTACGGCAACTGGGTCTTCTGGGAGCACCTGTCGAGCAACTACGGCATCGACATCGTCAAGAAGGCGTGGGAGCAGGCCGGCTCCCTCAAGAAGGACGGCGGCAAGTACAGCATCACCGCGCTGCAGAAGGTGCTGAAGCGCAAGGGCGGCCTGGCCAAGATCTACGCGAAGTACGCCGCCGGCAACCTCACGCCCGCCGTCAACTTCCCCGAGGGCGCCGAGTACGCGTTCCCCAAGGTCCGCGGCGGCAAGCAGCTCAGCAAGCGCAAGCGGTCGAAGCGCTTCGGGGTCAAGATCAACCACCTGTCCTCGGCGTCCTACGTCTACGCACCGGGCAAGGGCCTGTCGGGCAAGAAGTGGAAGCTCTCGCTCTCGGTCGCCGGTCCGGTCAAGCGCACCACCCCCGCCGCTGTCGTCGTCGTGCACCTGCTCGACGGCAAGCGTCAGGTCAAGATGGTCCGGCTCAACCGCGGCGGCGACGGCCGCATCAAGGTGGAGCTTCGACAACCGCAAGGTCGGCGCGGTCTCGGTGACCCTGGTCAACGGGTCGACGCGCTACACCTGTGGCAAGCGCACCGTGCTGGCCTGCCAGGGTCGTCCCCTCGACGACAAGGCGCGCTTCGCCGTGACGGGTCGCGTCACGACGCTGACCTCGCCCGAGCAGAGGGCGTGGAGTGCGGCGACGCACTCCGCGACCAGCTCCGACACCCGGACCGGGCGTTCGCCGGTCGGCACCGCCGACCAGGTCGAGCGCCCGGTCCTCCGTGTAGGCCCACCACGCGCGTACGACGTCGCGCTGGCGCTCCGGCACGTCGAGCGCCACCATCACCCGGTCGGTGCTGCCGTCGCGGACCGAGTCCATCACCTCGCTGACCCGCGGATCGGCGACGCCGTGGCCGTGCACGAGCGCGAGGTAGAAGTCGCGACGCCGCTCGATCTGCTCGACCATCAGCCGGGTCACCATCTCGACCTGCTCCTCGCCCGGGAGGTCCTCGTCGGGCGCCGTGGTGCGGAGCATCCGTCGGCCGGCGGCGGCGATGCAGGCGAGGTAGAAGTCGGTCTTGGTCGGGAAGTAGTGGAAGAGCAGGCCCCGCGAGATGCCCGCCTCGGCAGCGATGTCGTCGAGCGAGAGGTCCTGGATCGGCTTCTCCACGATCTTGGCGAGCCCGATGGCCACCAGCTGGCGGCGGCGGTCGTCCGCGCTCAACCTTCGTCGGACTGCGGGGACTGACACACTATTGAGCATTGCTCAACAGTGTGCGAGGGTCAAGGGCATGGACTTCTCCCTCTCCCCGCGTGCCGCCGACCTCCGCGACCGCGTGCGCGCCTTCGTGTCCACCGAGGTCGAGCCGATCGAGGCCGAGGCGCACGCCCGCATCACCCGGCTGCGCGAGTCCGGTGGCGACAACTGGACGCCCGACCCCGTGATCGCCGAGCTGCAGGCCAAGGCCCGCGAGCAGGGGCTGTGGAACCTCTTCCTCCCGGCCGAGCACGCCGGTCGCTATGCCGCGGACTTCGGCACCGACGGCGGCGAGGGCCTCTCCAACGTCGACTACGCCGCGGTGGCCGAGGAGATGGGCCGCTCCTTCATGGCGCCGATCGTCTTCAACTCCAACGCCCCCGACACCGGCAACATGGAGGTGCTCCTCAAGTACGGCACGGACGTGCAGAAGGAGCAGTGGCTCGAGCCGCTGCTGCGCGCAGAGATCCGCAGCGCCTTCTGCATGACCGAGCCGGACGTCGCGTCGTCCGACGCGACCAACATGGCCGCGACCGCGGAGGTCGACGGCGACGAGATCGTCATCAACGGCCGCAAGTGGTGGTCCACCGGCGTGGGCAACCCGGACTGCAAGATCTTCGTCTTCATGGGCCTCTCCGACCCCGAGGCCGACCGGCACTCGCGCCACACGATGGTGCTCGTGCCCCGCGACGCTCGTGGAGTGACCGTGGAGCGGATGCTCACCACGATGGGCTACTACGACGAGCCGCTGGGCCACGGCGAGGTGTCCTTCGACAACGTCCGCGTCCCGGCCGCCAACGTCCTGCTCGGTCCCGGCCGGGCCTTCGAGATCGCCCAGGGCCGCCTCGGCCCGGGCCGCGTCCACCACTGCATGCGCGCCATCGGCCTCGCCGAGCGCGCGCTCGAGCTGGCGTGCACCCGCGCGCTCTCGCGTACGGCGTTCGGCAAGCCGATCGCCAACCTCGGCGGCAACCGCGAGCGCATCGCCGATGCGCGGATCGCGATCAACCGCTCGCGCCTGCTGGTGATGCACGCGGCGTGGCTGCTCGACCAGGGGATGAGCCGCGAGGCCTACTCGGCCGTCAGCGAGATCAAGGTCGAGGTGCCCAACATGGCGCTCGACGTGATCGACATGGCGATCCAGCTGCACGGCGGCGCCGGCGTCTCCGACGACTTCCCGCTCGCCTCGGCCTGGGTGGGCGCGCGGACGCTGCGACTGGCCGACGGCCCCGACGAGGTGCACCGCAACGTCATCGCCAAGATCGAGCTCGGGAAGCACACGGCATGAGCCGGGTGCTCGTCACCGGTGCGGCCTCCGGCCTCGGTGCCGCCCTCGTCACGGCGTTCCGGGCGCGGGGTGACGAGGTGCTCGCCACCGACCGGGTCGCCGGCTCGTCCGTCGAAGGTGGCATCGACCTGGTCCTCGACATCACCTCGGACGACGACTGGGCCGCTGCGCTCGAGGCCGTGCGCGAGCGGTGGGGCGGCCTCGACGTCCTGGTCAACAACGCCGGCGTCGCCGGTGGCGGCCGGGTCGACCGCTGCACGCTCGAGGAGTGGCAGTGGATCACCGACATCAACCTCTTCGGACTGGTGCGCGGCACCCGCACGTTCGTGCCGCTGCTCAAGGAGCAGGGGTCGGGGCACCTGGTCAACGTCGCCTCGCTCGCCGGCCTCGTGCACCCGGCCGGGATGGGCTCGTACAACGCGGTGAAGGCCGCCGTGGTGGCGTTCACCGAGACGTGCGGCCACGAGCTGGCGTCGTACGGCATCCGGGCGAGCGTGGTGTGCCCGTCCTACTTCCGCACCAACCTGATGGACTCGATGCAGGGCAGCGACGAGCTCGTCGGCCAGGTCGTCGGTGGGCTGGTCGAGCGCTCGCGGATCACCGCCGACGACATCGCGGCCGCGGTGCTCGCGGGGATGGACGCCGGCGACGACGTGATCGTGCCGGACGATCCGGCCCGCCAGGCGTACTTCCTCAAGTGGGCCGACCGCCCCGCCTACGACGCGGTGATGCGCGACCAGGCCGCCAAGCTCGAGGCGGCCGGCTCGTGACGGCCGTACCCGGCGCGCGGGAGGTCCGCGAGGAGGACGCCTTCGACGTCGGGCGGGTGGCCGACTGGCTCCGCGCCCACGCCGCCACGCCCGAGGGCCTCGACGGCGAGCCCGAGGTCCGGCAGTTCACCGGCGGTGCGTCCAACCTGACCTACCTGCTGCGCTACCCCTCGGGCCGCGACCTCATCGTCCGCCGCGCCCCGCAGGGCACCAAGGCCAGGGGTGCGCACGACATGCACCGGGAGTACGTCATCCAGTCCGCGGTCGCGCCGGTCTTCGACTACGTCGCGCCGATGGTCGCCTTCTGCGACGACGCCGACGTGGTGGGCGGCGACTTCTACGCGATGGACCGGATCCCGGGTGTGATCCCGCGCAGCGAGTGGCCGGCCGACGTCCCGCTCTCGCCCGAGCAGGCCCGCGCGCTGTGCCTCGACGCCGTCGACGTGCTCGCCGAGCTGCACGGCATCGACCCCGAGGCCGCCGGTCTCGCCGACCTCGGCAAGGGCACGGGCTACGTCCGCCGCCAGGTCGAGGGCTGGTCGACGCGCTACCGCAACGCCCGCACCGAGGACGTCCCCGACCTCGAGACGGTGATGGCGTGGCTCGACGCGCACCAGCCCGACGACGTCGCGACCTGCGTGATCCACAACGACTTCAAGCTCGACAACCTCGTCCTGTCCGGGGACGACGTGACGCGGGTCGTCGGGGTCCTCGACTGGGAGATGGCGACCCTCGGCGACCCGCTCATGGACCTCGCCGGCTCGATGGCCTACTGGGTGCAGGCCGACGACACCGAGGAGTTCCAGATGATGCGCCGGGTGCCGACGCACCTGCCGGGGATGCTGACCCGCGACGAGTTCGTGGCGGCGTACGCCGAGCGCACCGGCCGGTCCGTGTCGTCCGACCAGTGGCGGTTCTACGAGGTGTTCGGGCTGTTCCGGATGGCGGCGATCGCCCAGCAGATCTACTACCGGTACTTCCACGGCCAGACGAGCAACGAGATGTACGCCCTCTTCGGTCCGGCCGTGCAGATCATCGGACGCCGGCTCGACGGGCTCATCGCGTGAGCTCGATCCTCCTGGTCCGGCACGGCCAGGCGTCGTTCGGCGCGGCCGACTACGACAACCTCTCCCCCACCGGCCACGAGCAGTCCCGCGTGCTCGGCGCCGCGCTGGCCGCGCGTGGCATCGCGCCGGACCTCGTCGTCGTCGGGCAGATGCGTCGCCACGCCCAGACCGCCGCGGGCGTCCTCGAGGGGGCGCGGTGGACTGGCGAGCCGGTGGTCGACGCCGGCTGGAACGAGTTCGACCACGACCAGGTGCTCGGCGTGCACGACGAGCCGACGACCGTGGAGGGCGAGTCGGAGAAGGCCGCCTTCCAGCGCTGGTTCGAGGAGGCGACGCGTCGGTGGACGTCCGGCGAGCACGAGGAGGCGTACGACGAGTCGTTCGCCGCCTTCACCGCGCGGGTGGACGCGGCCATGGCGCGTCTCGTCGAGTCGCTGCCGGCGCGCGGCACGGCCGTCGTGCTCACGAGCGGTGGGGCGATCGCCTGGACCGTCGCCTGCCTGCTGGCCGACGACACCGCCGCCCGCACCGACCTCTGGCTCCGGCTCAACCCGGTCTCGATCAACACCGGCACCTCGACGATCGTGCGCGGTGGCCGCGGCACGACCCTCGTCGCCTTCAACGCCCACGACCACCTCTCCCCCGACCTCCTCACCTATCGCTAGGACTTCACCGATGCCCTCGATCCTCATCACCGGCGCCAGCAGCGGCCTCGGCGCCGAGATGGCCCGCCAGTTCGCCGTCCTCGGCTACGACCTGGCGCTGTGCGCGCGGCGTACGGACCGGCTCGACGAGGTCGCCTCCGACATCGCCCGCACGCACCCTGCCGTCCGGGTCTCGGTCAAGGCGCTCGACGTCAACGACCACGACGCGGTCTTCCGGGTCTTCGAGGAGTTCCGCGAGGAGCTCGGCGGGCTCGACAAGGTCGTCGTCAACGCCGGCCTCGGCAAGGGCCAGCCCCTCGGCACCGGACGTTTCGACGCCAACAAGCAGACCGCCGAGACCAACTTCATCGGCGCCCTCGCCCAGACCGAGGCGGCCGCCGGGATCTTCCGCGCCCAGAACGCCGGCCACCTCGTCATGGTCTCCAGCTTCTCCGCGCTGCGCGGGATGCCGAAGAACATCACGACGTACGCCGCCACCAAGGCCGCGGTCGCCCACCTCGCCGAGGGCTTCCGCGCCGACGTGCACGGCACCCCGATCAAGGTCACCGTGCTCTACCCCGGCTACATCGTCTCCGAGATGTCCGGCACGTCCGCGAGGACGCCGCTGATGGCCTCGACCGAGAAGGGCGTGCGCGCCATGGTCGAGGCCATCGAGAAGGAGAAGAAGTCGGCCCGGGTGCCTGCCTGGCCGTGGGCGCCGCTGGGATTCGTGGTCAAGCGGGTGCCGGTCGGGGTGCTGCGGCGGATGAGCTGAGGCCCACCCGCCTCCGACAGCGCGATCAGCCGCCGCTGCCGTTGCACGCCTCTCCGGGCGACGGCACGACCCCCTTGAGCCCGGCGCTGACGAAGATGCCGTAGTTCTGGACGCCGTGGTAGCGGTCCACGCCACCCGGGCTCTGGTTGCCGCGCTCGGCCAGGGCGTCGTCGTCGAACTGCGGCGGTTGGACCTCCGTGCCTCCATTCGTGGCGTCCTGGGTGTCCTGCCCGGAGTAGACGCACTCCGACGCGGCATTTCCCGGCGCAGGCGTGGGCTTGCCGTTGCCGGTGGCCTCTCCCGCACTCGCCGTGCCGGCCGTCGCCAGCACCAGCCCCGCCGCGACGGCGGAGATCTCGATCCAACGCTTCATGTCGTGCTCCTCCTGCATCTGTGACTGCCGGGACGCCACGTGGCTGATCCCTGGCACCAGTCACGATCCGCCCCGAGGTCCGGCGGCGCCATACCGCGATCTGGGGGATTTCACGGAGGATCGACTAGACGTCCGTCCCGGGAGACTCCGGCTCGCTGCCGACAGGCATGCACTGGCCGAGCGTGATCGCCTTGTACTTCGCGAACTGCGGTGAGGACCGGGCCGCCTCGGGATACCGATCCGCGGCGAGCTCGGCGTAGTAGCGGACGGCCTCGACGAGGTCGGCGGCCTTCGCCGAGCCGTCGTCCTGAGCCTCGGCCAACGGGACCGCGGCCTCGAAGTGCTCGACCGTCGCGTCGAAGTCACCGTCGTTGAAGGCCGCGATGCCGGTCCGCACCTCCGCGCACGCCTCGCTGTCGACGACGGGGACGTCCGTCTCGGGCGTGGCGGAGCTCGACCGGTTGTCGGTCTCCTGCGGCTCGGCACTGTCGCCGTCACCACCCGAGCAACCGCCCGGCGAGCGCGACGACGACGACCGTCGGCGATCGCCACTGCGAAGGTCCTCACCTGATCGACCTCAGCCCTCGAAGGGCTCCGGGTCGGGCTCGCGGGTGACGTGCATCGCGGCCTCCTCAGCCGAGGCGCCGGCGCCGTCGATGCCGACGTCCTGGGCGATCTCCTGCTTGTCGACGTCCTCACCGAGGCCCGCGTCGGGCGCGACGAGTCGGCCGGTGCGGGCGTCGGCCTCGTCGAGACCGAGCTGCTCGTCGAGGGCGTTCTCGTCCTCGTGGTCGGAGTCCAGGTCGGCCTCCTCCTCGGCGTACGGGTCGATGTCCGGCTCCTCCTCGGCGAGCTTCTCGTCGAGGGACTCGCCCCGGAGGCGCTCGGCCTCGGTCGGGTAGTCCTCGTAGCCCTTCGGCGGGCGGTCCGGCGGCGAGTACCCGCGGTCCAGCACGTCGCCCACCTCTGCGTCGACGAGCGTGTCCTCCGGCTGCAGCTGGTCCTCGTCGTCGACGGACATGTCGCCGTAGTTCTCGCGGTCTTCGCTCATGCCTACAGTCGTACGCGGTCGGGTGCCCGCGGACAACCCCCGAAGAGCGAGCCACTGCGCGTGCTCGTGCAGACGTCCGGGATCCCCGGGACCGGCAAGTCGACCCTGGCCGAGGCGCTCGGGAGAGGTTCGGGCTCGTCGTGCTCGACACCGACCTGGCAGCCCACCTGGTGGCACAGGGCAGCTGGACGTGGCGTCGCTCCGTCGAGGAGAACCTCGTCCGAGCGATCGAGTTCCTGACGCCCGCGGTCGGCTGACGTCAGTCGAGCTCGCGCTCCAGGGCGTCGGTGAGCAGCGCGACGAGGGCCTCGGTCTGGATGTTGGCCGACGACGAGACCTCCTCGTCGGAGCCGTCGAGGGCGCGTGCGGCCAGGCCGGCCTTGGAGTCGATGAGCTCCGCGATCCGGGTGTCGATCGTCTGGGCGGCGATGATCCGCCACGCCGTGACCGGGTCGCTCTGGCCGATGCGGTGCACGCGGTCGATCGCCTGCGTCTGCTCGGCATCGGTCCACGACAGCTCGGCGAGCACGACGTTGGACGCGACCTGGAGGTTCACGCCGACGCCGGCCGCGGCGAGCGAGCAGACCACGACCGCGACGTCGGGGTCGTTGACGAACGAGGTGATCGCCTTCTCGCGTGCCTTGGGTGTCTGGTCGCCGCGGATCGAGACGTGCTTGAGGCCGCGCTTGGTGAACGTGTCCTCGGCGATGTCCATCACGTCGACGTGGCGGGCGAAGAAGACGACCTTGCCGACGTTGCGCGCCAGCTGGGCGGCGTAGTCGGCGGACAGGCCGGCCTTGGCCCGGCCGATGCGGCGGAACATCGAGAAGACGTTCTCCCCCGACGTGCCGGAGTCCATCTCCTCGCGCTCCCACGTCGCGACGCGGCGTACGAGCTCGTGGTCGATGCCGTCGACGACGGAGCCCGTACGACGGGTCTCGAGCGCGGCCCGGTAGCGCTGGACGAGCCGCCGGGCGAGCTCCTTCTCCGCCGACCGGATCGAGCGGGCGTCCTCGTCGTCGAGCTCGACGGGGATGTCGGCGATCCGGCGAGCCGGGATGTCGGCTGCGACGTCGACCTTGCGGCGGCGCACGATGCCCATGTCGATCACGGCCTTGCGTGCGGCCGGGTAGAAGGAGTGGTCGGCCGGCGTCAGGTCGGACTCCTCGAGCGACTCCATCAGGCGGGCCGTCGGCATCGTGTCGTCGATCCAGCCGAGGAACTGCCAGATCGCACGGAAGTCCTCGATGTCGTTGATCAGCGGCGTGCCGGTGAGCGCCATCAGCAGCGGGCGGGCCGTACGGGCGCGCAGGCGCTCGGACAGCTCGAGCACGTGGCGCGAGCGCTGCGAGGTCTTGTTCTTGATGAAGTGGGCCTCGTCGACGACCATGCTCTTGAACCCGAAGCTGCCGAGCCAGTCGACGTGCCGGTCGAGGATCTCGTAGTTGACGATGATGACGTCGGCGAAGGCGTCGATCTGGCCTCCGTCGCCGTGGATGACGGTCGCCCGGCGGCGCGGGGTCCAGCGCTCGGTCTCACGGGCCCAGTTGGTCTTGACGACGTTGGGGCACACGACGAGCAGCGGGAACGCGTGGGCAGCCTGGGCGGCCAGCAGCGCCTGCGCGGTCTTGCCCAGGCCGGGCTCGTCGGCCAGCAGGAAGGTGCGGTGGCCCTCGGCGGCCGAGGCGATCATCGCCGCCTGGTGCGGCATCAGCTCGAGGTTGCCGGGCGCGTCGAGCGAGGTGGGCTCGGGCAGCGCCATGCACGACGAGGAGCCACCGAGCTCGAACGAGCGGAACAGCGGGCCGAGCAGCTCCCACGTCGACAGTCGGCCGTGCACGCGGCGGCGCTCACGGCCGATCTCGAAGTCGGGGACGAGGAACGGGTTGGCCAGCTGGTGCTGCGCCACGGACTGCGGGACCACGCGGCGCTCGCCGATGCCGGGGCCGGACTCGTCGTCGGGCTTGGGCTCCTCGACCACCGGCTCGACGCCGGCCTTGCGCAGCATCTCCAGGCGCAGGTCGCGGGCGCTGTCGGTGACGACGGACTCCTCGGACAGCAGCGCGAAGAGGGAGGGGTCGCGGGTCGCGGTCTTGGCGAGGATCGTCGCGATGCCGTCGAGGCGCTTGAGCTCGTCGGCCTTCTGCGGGTCGGTCAGCTCGGTCGAGGCGCGTACGTCGCCGCGGTGCTCGCGCACCAGCAGGGCGACGACCTGGAAGCGCACCCGCTGGCCGGGCGCGAGCGGGCCGCGCTGCACGGCGGACTCGAGCTCGCGGACGGCGCGCGCCAGGACGGGGACGATGCCCTCGTTGTCCTTGTGACGGGCGTGCGCTGGGGTGCGGCGGGTGCCGCGTTGACGCTGGCGCTGGGCCAAGGTGTCCTCCCGGGACGGGGTACGCGTCGTGGGACAGGCGAGCCTGGGTCGGCGCTGACCTGCACAGCACGGCGTGGAGGTGTGGAGCGACGCGTCGTGGTCGTGGCCGGTGGATCAAGGGGTGATCAGTGCGGCACGGCGTCGGGACGCTGCGTCCACTGTAACCCCCGAGTGGGGGTCACCGGTAAATAACCCGCAGGCTCAGCGCGGCGGGCGGTGGTCGACGATGCGGCGCATCTTGCCGACGGAGCGCTCGATCGAGGCCACGTCGACGACCTCGACCCCGACGCTCACCCCGATCCGGTCCTTGATCCGCTGGGCGAGCTCGGCCTGCGCCGCGACCGCCTCGTCGGGCGACGTGCCGTCGCGACGCTCGACGTGGACAGTCAGCGTGTCGAGGTTGCCGCTGCGGTCGAGGTGGCACTGGAAGTGCGGCGACAGCGCCGGCAGGCCGAGCACGATCTCCTCGATCTGGGTCGGGAACAGGTTCACCCCGCGCAGGATGATCATGTCGTCGGTGCGACCGGTGATCTTCTCCATCCGACGCATGCTGCGTGCGGTGCCCGGCAGCAGCCGGGTCAGGTCGCGGGTGCGGTAGCGGATGACCGGCATCGCCTGCTTGGTCAGCGTGGTGAGGACGAGCTCGCCCTCCTCGCCGTCGGGCAGCACCTCGCCGGTCACGGGGTCGATGACCTCGGGGTAGAAGTGGTCCTCCCACACGTGCAGCCCGTCCTTGGTCTCCACGCACTCGCTCGCCACGCCGGGCCCGATCACCTCGGACAGGCCGTAGATGTCGACGGCGTGCATGTCCATCCGCTCCTCGACCTCGCGGCGCATGTCGTTGGTCCACGGCTCGGCACCGAAGATCCCGACCTTGAGCGAGGTGGATCGCGGGTCGACGCCCTGCGCCTCGAGCTCGTCGATGATCGAGAGCATGTACGACGGCGTCACCATGATGATGTCGGGCTCGAAGTCGAGGATCAGCTGCACCTGGCGCTGCGTCATCCCGCCCGAGACCGGCACGACCGTGCAGCCGAGGCGCTCCGCCCCCGCGTGCGCTCCCAGGCCCCCGGTGAACAGGCCGTAGCCGTAGGCGTTGTGCAGGATCATCCCGCGCCGCCCACCCGCGGCGCGGATCGAGCGAGCGACCACGTCGGCCCACATGTCGAGGTCGTCGCGGGTGTAGCCGACGACCGTCGGCTTGCCCGTGGTGCCGCTCGACGCGTGGAGGCGTACGACGTCCTCGCGGGGCACCGCGAACATCCCGAACGGGTAGTGGTCGCGCAGCGTCGCCTTCGTCGTGAACGGCAGCCTCGCGAGGTCGGCCAGCGACGCGATGTCGTCGGGACGGACGCCGGCCTCGTCGAACGCCTGGCGGTAGTGGTCGACGTGGTCGTACGCGTGGCGCACCGACCACTGCAACCGCTCGAGCTGCAGGGCGCGCAGCTGCTCGACGGGCGCGGTCTCGATCGGGTCCAGGTCGCCGGGCCGGGGGCTCAGGTCGTGCACGGTGTGGTCCTTTGATCGGTGGTCGCGTGGTCGGTCGTGAGAACGTTCACCCATGTCAGAGCGCGCACGTCGCGGCCGGCCGGGCCACGACCAGCAGTCCGTCCTCCGGGTCGCGATCGAGCTCTTCAACCGGCAAGGCTACGACGCCACGAGCATGGGCGACCTGGCCCGCGAGCTCGGCCTCACCAAGTCGGCGATCTACCACCACGTGCCGAGCAAGGAGCACCTCCTCGAGCGGGCGCTCGACGAGGCCCTGGACGAGCTCACCGCCGCGCTCGACGCCGTCCGGGCGGACGACTCTGCGTCCCCGGAGCAGCGGCTGCGCTCGGCCGTACGGAGCAGCGTGGTGGTCCTCGCCGGTCACCTGCCGGCCGTCACCCTGCTCCTGCGGGTGCGCGGCAACACCCCCGCCGAGCAGACGGCCCTCGCGCGCCGCCGCGAGATCGACCACCGGCTGGCCGAGATGGTCCGTGAGGCGGCGAACGCCGGCGCCATCCGCGACGACGTCGACCCGCTCCTGACCAGTCGGCTGCTCTTCGGGATGGTCAACTCGATGACCGAGTGGCTGCGCCCCGACACCGACGTCGAGCAGCTGGCCGACACCGTGACCACCCTTGCCTTCGACGGGTTGATGCGGCACTAGGGCCGGTCGATCGTCCGGCTGCGTCCGCGGAACTCGGCGAGCACCTCGCCGGTGGCCGGGTCGTCCGCGCGGACGGTGACGTCGTAGACCCCGGACCGCCCGCGCAGCGACACCTCACGGGCGTCGGCGTACAACGTCTGGCCCAGGCGCCCGGGCGCGAGGAAGTCGATCGAGAAGCCGGCGGCGACGGTCACGGGACCGTGGGAGTTGCACGCGAGCGCGAACGCCGAGTCGGCGAGCGTGGCGATGATCCCGCCGTGGCACAGGTCGTGGCCGTTGACCATGTCGGGACGCACGACCATCGACACCCGCGCGCTTCCGGGACCGACCTCGCCCGCCTCCATGCCGAGCGCCGCGCTCGCCGCGTCGGCCGCCCACATGGCCTGCACGGGGTCAGGCATCGAAGTCGACCGTGACCTCGTCGCTCACCGGGTACGTCTGGCAGGTCAGCACGAACTGCTGCGCGACCTCGGCGGGCTCGAGGGCGTAGTTGCGCACCATCTCGACCTCGCCGTCGACGACCTTCGCCCGGCAGGTGCCGCACACGCCGCCCTTGCAGGCGAACGGCAGGTCCGTGCGTACGGTCTGCGCGGAGTCGAGGACCGTCGAGTCGCGCGCCATCGGCGTGGTCGTCGTACGTCCGTCGAGCACGACGGTGACCTCGCTCGTGACGCCCTCGACCACCCGGTCGGCGTGCCGCAACGTCGGCGGGGGCTCGTCGACGAAGAACAGCTCGAAGTGGACCTTCTCCGGCGCGACGCCGAGCTCCTCGAGCACGGTGCGCGCGTCCTGGATGAGACCGAGCGGGCCGCACAGCCACACGTGGTCGATCGCGGCGAGCGGCACCTTGACCGGCAGCAGCCGCCTCAGCCGGTCGGCGTCGAGCCGGCCGGAGAACAGCTCGACGTCCCGCGGCTCGCGGGAGAGCACGTGCACCAGGTCGAAGCGCGGCCCGTGGAGGTTCTTGAGGTCGCTGAGCTCCTCGGCGAACATCACCGAGGTGGTCTCGCGGTTGCCGTAGAGCATCGTGACGGTGCTGGCCGGGTTCGCCAGCACCGAGGCGGCGATCGACAGCATCGGGGTGATGCCGGAGCCGGCCGCGATGCAGAGGTGACGACCGGGGCTGCCCGGGTCGGCGCGGAAGCTGCCCGAGGGCTCGGCGACCTCGACGGTCTCCCCCGGCGCGACCTGGTGGATCAGCCACGAGGAGAACATCCCGTCGGGGATCTCGCGCACGCCGATGCGCGGCGCGGCGCCGGCGGGGGCGCAGATGGAGTAGGTGCGACGGTGCTCGACGCCGTCGACGACGCGGCGCAGGGTCAGCGACTCCCCCGGCTCGAAGTCGAAGAGCTCGCGCAGGTCGTCGGGCACCTCGAAGGTCACGGCGGCCGAGTCGTCGGTCAGCGGCTCGACGTCGCGGACGGTGAGCCGGTGGAAGGTCGTGGCCATGGCCCTAGATCTCCTTGACGTGGTCGAACGGCTCGAGGCACTCGGTGCAGCGGTACTGCGCCTTGCAGGCCGTCGAGCCGAACTCCGAGACCAGCTCGGTCGCGGGCGAGTCGCACTGCGGGCAGCGCACCTGGCGCGCCGTCGGCAGCAGGGACAGCGGGATCGGTCCGGTGGTCGACGGTGCCGGGCCGGGCGGCGAGATGCCGGCGGCCGCGAGCGCGGCCCGTCCCTGCGGGGTGATCCAGTCCGTCGTCCACGGCGGGTCGAGGCTGACCCGCACCTCGACGCGGTCGAACCCGGCGCCGCTCAGCTCTCGCACGAGGTCGTCGCGCATCGCCGCCATCGCGGGGCAGCCGGAGTACGTCGGCGTGATGTCGACGACCACGTGCGAGTCGCCGACCACGTCCACGTCGCGCAGCACGCCGAGGTCGGCCAGCGACAGCATCGGCAGCTCGGGGTCGGTGACCCGCTCGGCGACCCGACGCGCGCGCTCCGTCGTACGACTCATCAGCCTGAACCCCACTACCACTGGCCCCGCGGGTGCGCGCGGGCCACGGACTGCATCTCGGCGAGCATCCGGCTCAGCGGCTCCCCGTGCATGCCGTCGCGGCCGGTCTTCCCGAGCACGCCCGAGCGACGCGGCGCCTGCGACGGCTCGACGTCCGCCGCGGTGAGGACCTGGTCGAGGACCGCCTCGGCCGCCTCGCGCACCGACGCCGGGTCGACACCGACACCTGCCTCGGCGGCCGCAGCCTCGACCGGATGGGTGTCGAACAGCTCGGGCCACAGCGGCCAGAGGCTGTCGAGCGCGGTCAGCAGCCGGGTGCGGGACTCGTCGGTGCCCCGCGCCAGCGTGACGAACCACCGCGCGGCGTAGTCGCGGTGGTAGGCCAGCTCCTTGACGCCCTTGGCGGCGACGGCGGCCAGGACGTGGTCCCGGCTCTCGCGGAGCTTCTCGAAGGTGGCCAGGCGCCACACCGAGAAGAGCAGCACCCGCACGGTCGCCTCGGCGAAGTCGCCGTTGACGACCTCGGCGAGGCGGACGTTGCGGAACTCGTGGGCCTCGCGGAAGAACGCCAGCGCGTCCTCCGGCGGCGCCGGCGACCCCTCGGGGAGCTGGGGGACGGCGGACTCATCGGCCTTGGCGGCCCTCGCCAGCAGCAGCCGCGCCTGGCCGAGCAGGTCGAGCGCGATGTTGGACAGCGCGATGTCGTCCTCGAGGTCGGGCGCGTTGCTGGTCCACTCCGCGATGCGGTGCGACATGACCAGCGAGTCGTCGCCCAGCATCAGGGCGTACGTCGACAGGGTGGTCGCGTCGACGCCCTCGGGGATGGTCGTGTCGACGCCCGCGAGCGGGTCCTCGAAGTCGGTGCCGAAGGCCCAGTGGGCGTCATTGACGAGCAGACCGGAGTAGGCGCTGTCGTGCTCGTCCTCGGGTGAGGTGTGGATGTGGTCAGTCCATCACATGTGAGGGACGTTGTCGGGGATGTCGTAGAACGTCGGGTGGCGGTAGACCTTGTCGCCGCTCGGGGCGAACATCGGGTCCTTCTCGTCCGGGCTCGACGCGGTGATCGCGTCGGCGCGGACCACCCAGATGCTGACGCCCTCGTTGCGACGCGTGTAGACGTCGCGGGCGTGCAGCAGCGCCATCCGGTCGTCGGCCGCGTGCAGCGACCCGACGTGCACGTGGTTGAGCCCGCGCTTGCCGCGGACGAAGACCTCGTAGAGCGGCCACTCGGGCTCGGGCGCGGGCACGCCCTCTCCCGTCGGCACGCCTTCCAACGGCACGGCTCCGTGGCCGCCCTCGGCGGAGAGGTTGCTCATCCGGATGCCTGCTTCCGGGCGTACGCCGTCGCGGCCTCGCGCACCCAGGCGCCGTCCTCGTGGGCACGGCGCCGGTGGGCCATCCGCTCGGCGTTGCAGGGGCCGTTGCCCTTGACGCCTTGCATGAACTCCTCCCAGTCGGGCTGGCCGAAGTCGTGGTGGCCACGCTCCTCGTTCCAGACCAGCTCGGGGTCGGGCAGGGTCACGCCCAGGGCCTCGGCCTGCGGGACGGACATGTCGACGAACTTCTGGCGCAGCTCGTCGTTGGTGTTGCGCTTGATGCCCCACGCCATCGACTGGGCGGTGTTGGGCGAGTCGGCGTCGGGCGGGCCGAACATCATCAGCGCCGGCCACCAGAACCGGTTCACCGACTCCTGCACCATCGCGCGCTGCTCGTCGGTGCCGCGCATCATCGTGGCCAGCAGCTCGAAGCCCTGGCGCTGGTGGAAGGACTCCTCCTTGCACACCCGGATCATCGCGCGGCCGTACGGCCCGTAGGACGTGCGGCACAGCGGCACCTGGTTGCAGATCGCGGCGCCGTCGACCAGCCAGCCGATCGTGCCGACGTCGGCGTACGACAGCGTCGGGTAGTTGAAGATCGAGGAGTACTTCTGCCGTCCCGAGATGAGCATCTCGGTCAGCTCGAGACGGGAGACGCCGAGCGTCTCGGCCGCGGAGTAGAGGTAGAGGCCGTGGCCGGCCTCGTCCTGCACCTTGGCCAGCAGGATCGCCTTGCGGCGCAGGCTCGGCGCGCGGCCGATCCAGTTGCCCTCGGGCTGCATGCCGATGATCTCGCTGTGGGCGTGCTGCGCGATCTGCCGCACGAGGGTCTTGCGATAGCCCTCGGGCATCCAGTCGCGCGGCTCGATCCGGTCGTTGCGCGCGATCGTCGCCTCGAAGTGGCCCTCGAGATCGGGCGCGGTGTCCGTGAGCGTCATCCGTCCTCCACCATTTACTGACCGATCGGTCTGGTATTAGTGTGTCACTCGCCACTCTGGCACGCAAACACCTGCCTGCACATGCCTTCGAACCGCAAGGGGACACCCGTGAGCCGTCTGCTCGAGAGCTACGCCGCCGGCCGCTGGTACGCCGCCTCCGCCGAGGGCGACCCGCTGCTCGACGCCGCCACGGGCGAGGAGGTCGCGCGCATCTCCAGCGCCGGTCTCGACCTCGGCGCGATGGCCCACCACGCCCGTACGGTCGGCGGTCCCGCGATCCGCGAGCTGACCTTCCACGAGCGCGCGCTGCTGCTCAAGGAGCTGGCGACGCACCTCACCGGGCTCAAGGACGAGTTCTACGAGCTCTCGCTCGCGACGGGCGCGACCCGCCGCGACTCGATGATCGACATCGACGGTGGCTTCGGCACCGTCTTCAGCTACTCCTCGAAGAGCCGGCGCGAGCTGCCCAACGACATCGTGGTCTGCGACGGCGACCTCGAGCAGCTCGGCCGCACGGGCGTCTTCCTGGGCCAGCACGTCTACACCTCGCGCCCCGGAGTCGCGGTGCAGATCAACGCCTTCAACTTCCCCGTCTGGGGGATGCTCGAGAAGCTCGCGCCGGCCTTCGTCGCCGGCCTGCCCTCGCTGGTCAAGCCGGCCAGCCAGACGGCGTACCTCACCGAGCTCGTCGTCCGCCGGATCATCGAGTCCGGCATCCTGCCGGAGGGCTCGCTCCAGCTCCTGTCCGGCTCGGCCGGCGACCTGCTCGACCACCTCGGCGTGCAGGACTCGGTGGCCTTCACGGGCTCTGCCCACACCGCCGGCATCCTGCGCCAGCACCCGTCGGTCCTCCACGGCGGCGTCACCCTCCAGGTCGAGGCCGACTCGCTCAACTGCTCCGTGCTCGGCCCCGACGTCGCGTCGTCCGACCCCGAGTGGGACCTGTTCGTCAAGGGCGTCGTCACCGAGATGACCGCCAAGGCCGGCCAGAAGTGCACCGCCATCCGCCGGGTGATCGTGCCGGCGGCCGTCGCCGACGAGATGACCGACGCGATCACCGCCAAGCTGTCGACGATCACCGTCGGCAACCCCGGCGACGAGTCGGTGCGGATGGGCCCGCTCGCCTCGCTCGGCCAGCGCGAGGAGGTCCGCAAGGCCGTCGAGGCGCTGCGCTCCTCGGCCGACGTCGTGCACGGCGACCCCACCTCCACCTCCGGCTTCGCCGGCGACGCCGAGCGCGGCGCCTTCATGTCGCCGGTGCTGCTCCGGGCCCGCGCCGGCGCGGTCGAGCCGCACGACGTGGAGCCCTTCGGCCCGGTGTCGACCGTGATGTCGTACGACTCGCTCGACGAGGCGGTCACCCTGGCCGCGCGCGGCAAGGGCTCGCTCGTCGGCTCGGTCGTCACCCACGACCCGGCCGTCGCCCGCACGCTCGTGCTCGGCCTCGCGCCGTGGCACGGCCGCATCCTCGTGCTCGACCGCGACGACGCCCCCGAGTCGACGGGCCACGGCTCGCCCCTGCCGATGCTCGTCCACGGCGGTCCCGGTCGCGCCGGCGGTGGCGAGGAGCTCGGCGGCGTACGCGGCGTGCTGCACCACATGCAGCGCTCGGCGATCCAGGCCTCCCCCGACATGCTCACCGCCATCACCGGCCGGTGGACGCGCGGGTCGCAGCGCACGACGACGCCGGAGCACCCCTTCCGCCACTCGCTCGCGACGCTCAAGGTCGGCGACACGATCGCGTCGGAGCCGCGGGTCATCTCGCTCGACGACATCGACCACTTCGCCGACTTCACCGGCGACACGTTCTACGCCCACACCGATCCCGAGGCGGCCGCGCAGAACCCGCTCTTCGGCGGGATCGTGGCCCACGGCTACCTCATCGTGTCGATGGCGGCCGGGCTCTTCGTCGACCCCGCGCCCGGTCCGGTGCTCGCCAACTTCGGCGTCGACAGCCTGCGCTTCCTCACCCCCGTCAAGGCCGGCGACTCGATCCAGGTGACGTTGACCGTCAAGCAGATCACCCCGCGCTCGTCGGCCGACTACGGCGAGGTCCGCTGGGACGCGCTGGTGGTCAACGGCGACGGCGAGCCGGTCGCGACGTACGACGTGCTGACGCTGGTGGCCAAGCAGGACAAGGGAGAGCCTGAGCGCTACGTTCAGCCCGTGACCCCCGCTGCCCAACGCGTCGTCGGCGTCGTCGTCCTGCTCGTCACCGGCGTCCTGAGCCTGCCGGTGGCCGCGTTCCTGCTCGACGGCCGCACCACCGAGAACTGGATCATCCCGGTCCAGCTGCTCGTGATGGCGGCGACGGGTGCCGCCCTCGCCGTGGCCCTGCCCGCGCTGGCACGCGAGGGCGCCTCGACCGGGCGACGGGTCCGGACCGGGATCTGGTGGGGACTCCTCGCGTCGCTCGTCGGCGTGCTGCTGGCGTGGTTCCTGCTCAACGGCTTCAGCGGCGCCTGACGCCTCACCCGCTGTAGGGCACCTCGCTGCGCCACTCCGACTCGTCGGTCGTCACGGCATCCCAGAGCGCGTCGGCGACGCGGTCGGGCGTGAACGCTCCCGTCGCGGGCAAGGCTGCCGCGGACCGTGACCGAGACCGCGCGGATGCCGTCGGCGGAGAGCGTCTTGTCGAGGCTGTGCACGAGGTTGCGGACGCCGGCCTTCTGCACGCCGAGCGAGGCCGCGCCCTCCCACGGGTCGTCGGCCGCCATGCTGCCGGTGACACTGATGCGACCGCCCGACGACATGAACGGACGGGCCGCCTGCGCCACGGTCAGCAGCGCGCCCACGCCGAGCGCGACGTCCTCGAGCAGCTCGGCGACCGTGAGGTTCAGGGGGTCCTTCTCGCGGAAGGCGCTCGGGTTGAAGTGCAGGACGTCGATGCGACCGGTGTGCTCACCGAAGCGGCGTACGGCGTCGCGCGCGGCCTGCTCGTCGGTGACGTCGACGACGGCATGGCCGACGGTCGCGCCCCGCGCCTCGAGGTCGGGCACGAGGTCGTCGATGACCCCCTGGTCCGCGCCCAGCAGCGCGACGTCGTAGCCCTCGTCGGCGAAGCGGCGGGCCACCGACCCGCTCACACCCGGTCCGGCGCCCACCACCACGATCACTGGCTCTGCTCATGCGGACTGTTCTACCGGAGAGCAGGCAGGGTCAGGGCTTGTGCGGGTGCTCGCCCGTCGGGTCGTCGGGGATCGCGTTCGGCCCCTGGGTGCCCTCCTGGACCTCGCCTCCGTCCTGGTCGGGCTGACCGGCGACCGAGTCGCCGGCGCTGATCTCGTCGGGCTCGTCGCCCTCGGGCGCGAGCTCGGAGACCTGGCCGTCCTGCGTGTCGTTGTCCATGCCTCCAGACAAGCACCGGGCACCTGACGGCCTCACCCGCCCGGGTGGTGGCGCGTCGTCAGCGCCAGCCCAGGTCCGGCGCCACGTCCGTCAGGATCGTCTCGAGCAGGTGGGCGTTGTAGTCCACGCCGAGCTGGTTGGGCACCGTGAGCAGCAGGGTGTCGGCGGCAGCGACGGCCTCGTCGTCGGCGAGCTCCTTGACCAGGATGTCGGGCTCGGCGGCGTACGTCTTGCCGAAGACCGCGCGCAGGTTGGCCTCGATCTGGCCGAACTGGTCCTGGCTGGTGCCCTCGCGCCCGAAGTACATCCGGTCGAGGTCGGTCGTGATCGGCATGATCGAGCGACTCACCGACACCCGCGGCTCACCCTCGTGACCGGCGGTCTTCCACGCCTCGCGGAACACCTCGATCTGCTTGCGCTGCTGGACGTGGAACGGCTCGCCGGTCTCGTCGGCCTTGAGCGTCGACGACATCAGGTGCATGCCCTGCTCGGCCGTCCAGCGAGCGGTGGCGTCGGACGCCGCGCCCCACCAGATGCGCTGGCGCAGTCCCGGCGCGTACGGCTCGACGCGCAGCAGGCCGGGCGGGTTGGGGAACATCGGGCGCGGGTTGGGCTGGGCGAAGCCCTCGCCCTCGAGGACCTGGAGGAACACCTCGGTGTGGCGACGGGCCATGTCGGCCTGGTCCTCGCCCTCGGCGGGTGCGTAGCCGAAGTAGCGCCAGCCCTCGATCACCTGCTCCGGTGATCCGCGGCTGATGCCGAGCTGCAGCCGGCCGCCCGAGATGAGGTCGGCGGAGCCGGCGTCCTCGGCCATGTAGAGCGGGTTCTCGTAGCGCATGTCGATCACGCCCGTGCCGATCTCGATCCGGCTGGTCCGGGCACCGACCGCGGCGAGCAGCGGGAACGGCGACGCGAGCTGCCGAGCGAAGTGGTGCACGCGGAAGTACGCGCCGTCGGCGCCGAGCTCCTCCGCCGCGACCGCGAGGTCGATCGACTGGAGCAGCGTGTCGGAGGCGCTCCGGACCGCGGACTGCGGCGAGTCCGTCCAGTGGCCGAAGTTGAGGAAACCGATCTTCTTCATGACTGGTTCAACGCTCAACCACTCTGGTTGTTCCCGGCGGTGTCCCCACTTGACTCCTGACACTGAGCGATGTGCAATATATTGCATGCCGGTCCCCGTCTACGCTCGCCCCCGTACGCACCACGCTCCTGCGTGACACCGTCCACCTCCGGCTGCGCGACGCCATCGTCGACGGCACCCTGGCGCCGGGCGAGGTCGTCCGCGACACCGAGCTCGCCACGTGGCTCGGCGTGAGTCGTACGCCCGTGCGCGAGGCGCTGCTGCGCCTCGGCGAGAGCGGGCTGGTGCGCGCCGCTCCCGGCCGCTCGACCGTCGTCGCCGAGATCGACCTGGCGGAGGTGCGCGAGGCCCACGCCGTGGTGGCGACGATGCACCGGCTCGCGGTGGCCGAGGCCGTCGCGCGCCTCACGACCGCCGACCTGAGGAGCATGCGCCACGCCAACGCCCGCTTCGCCGCGGCGATCGACGCGCAGGACACCGACGCCGCGCTGGCCGCGGACGACGCCTTCCACGCCGTCGCCGTCGCCGCGAGCGGCAACCGCGCCCTCGCCACGGTGCTCGACCAGTTCGGTCCGGTCGTGCGCCGCCTGGAGCGACTGCGCTTCGCCTCGGTCGCCGCCGCCGACTCGATCGACCTCCACGACCGGCTGGTCGCCGCCTGCGAGGCCGGCGACGCCGAGGCCGCCGCCGACGTCACCTTCCGCACCTGGCACACCCTCGCCGACCTGATCCCCGAGCACGCCCAGCCCGACCAGCAGGAGACCCCGTGATCCTCGAGCAGTTCCCCCGCCACCCCCTGACCTTCGGTCCGTCCCCGGTCCACCACCTCAAGCGACTGAGCGACCACCTGGCCGCGAAGGGCGGCGGCGCGCAGGTGTGGGCCAAGCGAGAGGACGTCAACAGCGGCCTGGCCTACGGCGGCAACAAGATCCGCAAGCTGGAGTACATCGTCCCCGACGTGCTCGCCAGCGGTGCCGACACGCTCGTCTCCATCGGCGGCTACCAGTCCAACCACACCCGCCAGGTCGCCGCCGTCGCCGCGCACCTGGGCCTCACCTGCCGCCTCGTGCAGGAGAAGTGGGTGCCGTGGGACGACCCGACCAACACCCAGGTCGGCAACATCCTGCTCAGCCGGATGATGGGCGCCGACTCGCGCCTGGACCCGCACGGCTTCGACATCGGCATCCGGGACTCGTGGAAGGACGCCATCCGCGAGGTCGAGGAGTCCGGCGGCACGCCGTACGCCATCCCGGCCGGCGCCAGCGAGCACCGCCTCGGTGGGCTCGGCTTCGCCAACTGGGCCTTCGAGGTCGCCGAGCAGGAGAAGGCGCTCGGCATCACCTTCGACACGATCGTGGTCTGCACCGTCACCGGCTCCACGCACGCCGGGATGATCGCCGGCTTCGCCGCACTCGAGGACCTCACGGGCGTACGCCGCCGGGTCATCGGCATCGACGCGAGCGCCACCGTGGAGAAGACCCGCGACCAGGTCGCCCGGATCGCCCGCAGCACGGCAGAGCTCATCGAGCTCGGTCGCGACCTGCGCGACGACGAGATCGCGGTGCTCGACGGGTGGGCCGGCGATCTCTACGGCGTGCCGGTCGACTCGACGATGGAGGCGATGGCCCTCGGCGCGCAGCTCGAGGCGATGATCACCGACCCCGTCTACGAGGGGAAGTCGCTCGCCGGTCTGGTCGACCTCGTCGCGTCCCGCGACATCCCGGCCGACTCGCACGTGCTCTACGCCCACCTCGGCGGGCAGCCGGCCATCAACGCCTACCACTCCCTCTGGCCAGCGCAGGGCTGACCGCTGGCCTCGCCCGGGTGCGGCCGCTCGACGAGTGGCTCGACGTGGCGATCCGGATCAGCTGAGCGCGAAGTCCACGGCGGCGCGCGCGTGCAGGGCCGTCGTGGCGAAGACCGGCACGTCGACGTCGTCCGGGCCGATCAGGAGCTCGATCTCCGTGCAGCCGAGGACCACTCCCCCGGCGCCCTGCTCGAGCAGGCGCCGCACCACGTCGACGTACGCCGCCCGCGACTCGTCGCGGACGACGCCGAGCACGAGCTCGTCGTAGATCACGTCGTGGACGAGGGTGCGGTCGTCACCCGCCGGCACGAGGACGTCGATGCCGTGCGAGCGGAGCCGGTCGACGTAGAACGGCTGCTCCATGGTGAAGCGCGTGCCCAGCAGGGCCACGCGCCCGAGCCCCGCAGCCCGGACCGCCTCGGCCGTCACGTCGGCCAGGTGGAGGAGCGGGATGTCCACGGCAGCCTCGATCGCGTCGGCCACCCTGTGCATCGTGTTCGTGCAGAGCACGACGCACTCGGCACCGGCCGCCTCGAGCAGCTTCGCCTCGCGTGCGAGCAGGTCGCCCGCGGCCGCCCAGTCCCCCGCGACCTGCATCGCCTCGACCTCGGCGAAGTCGACGGACGCCATCACCAGCCGCGCCGAGTGGAAGCCGCCGAGCCGCTCGCGGACCTCCTCGTTGACCAGGCGGTAGTAGAGCGCGGTGCTCTCCCAGCTCATCCCGCCCAGCAGGCCGATCCTGCGCTGCTCACCCATGGCGGCCATTGAACACGGCTACGGTGAAGCGCATGGCCACGACGCCCCTCGCCGCGTGCGGACGGGATCGCCGTCCACCCCGCCACGCACGCCCGCTTCGACGACGTACGCACGATGGTCGGCCCGAAGAACCCGACCTCCAGCGTCTGCTGGTGCCTCAGCCACCGCGTCCCCGCCAAGGTGAACACGTCGCTGGCCGGACAGGAGCGTGCCGACCACGTCGAGGCGTTGACCCGCAAGCGCACCAAGCCCGGTGTCCTCGCCTACGACGGCGACGAGGTCGTCGGCTGGGCCGCGGTCGCGCCGCGCGCCGACCTGCCGTTCGCCCGCTCGACCAAGATCCCGCACGTCGACGACCAGGCGGCGTGGTCGGTGTGGTGCATCCGGGTCCGCCCCGGCCACCGCGGTCGTGGCATCTCCCACGTCCTGCTCGAGGGCGCGGTGTCGTACGCCGTCCAGCAGGGAGCACCGGTGGTCGAGGGCTACCCCGTCGACAACCAGGGCAAGAAGGTCGACCTGACCATGGCCTACGTCGGCACCCGTGCCGTCTTCGAGAAGGCCGGGTTCGAGCTCGCGAGCCGCACCGAGGCTACGTCCGCGGGGTTCCCCCGCGTGGTGATGCGGCGCGACGCGTAGGGCTTACCTGGGCCGATCACCCGTCCGGGACCGAGGTACGGGCGGCGAGGTCCGCGAGCAACGCCGGCATCCCCTGCGTGGCGACCAGACGGCGGTGCCGGTCGGGCTCCGGCTCACCAGCCAGCAACTTCTCGACGGCGTCGAGCGGCGCGTCCAAGCCGTCGGCCCGAAGCACCTCACGCGCCTCGGCCAGCACGCGCAGCGCCACCTCGCGCAGGGGTCGCCGCAGCTGGTCGACGTCGACGACCCACGCCTCCATGCCGTGGCGGATCGTCCGGTCGTCATTGACCGCCAGGATGTCGTCGGGGACGTCCGACCCGTCCGGCTCCTCGACGGCCCGGCGCGCGATCCCCTGCACCAGCGCGGTCAGCCCGGCCGCGAGCGCGACCGACGGCACCGCATCCATCACCCGCACCTCGAGCGTGCCGATCAGCGGTCGCGGCCGGAGGTCCCACCACACGTACGTGTGGTCCTGGGCGCCAGCCGCTGCCAGCAGGGCCTCGGTCCGGGTCACGTAGTCCTCCCAGGTGTGCAGCAGCGGGGGCACACCGTGGCGCGGGTAGGACCTGATGATCGCCGAGCGCGACGTGGCCAGGCCCGAGTCACGGCCGTGCCAGAACGGCGATCCCGCCGAGAGTGCCCGCAGCAGCGGCAGGCGTTGGCGCAGGCCCCGGTAGGCGTGCATGAGTGCCACCTCGTCGGGCAGTCCGACGTGCACCTGGAAGGCAGCGGTCGGGGTCCGCAGCAGACCGGCGAACTCGTCGACGATGCGGTTGTAGCGCGAGGACGCCGTCGTGACCGCACGACCGAGCTCGGCTGTGGGGTGCACGCCGGCCGAGAGGATCCGGGCACCCCCGGACACGAGCGAGGACCGGAGCCCGGTGAGGCTGGCGAGCACGTCGTCCCCGCCGCGACAGACGGGCGAGGTCACCTCGACCTGGTCTGCGTACACCTCGCCGACGACCACACCCGGTCCGGAGTGCCGCTGCTGCAGGTCCGCGACCAGCGCGACGGCGCGCCCCCCCATCAGCTCACCGGCTCCGTCGACGAGCATCAGCTCGTCCTCGACGCCGACGCCGAGCTCACCGCCCGGCACGAACGCGGGCACGCGCGCAGCGTCCACTACCGGTTCGCTCGCGGCGGCAGCGACAGCCGCAGCACCTTGTGCCAGGCACTCGTGACCTGCCGCAGCAGGGGACGGCTGTTGTAGGGAAGCCCGTGCCGGTCGAAGAGCTCCCGCACCGGTCCGGCGATCTCGATGTAGCGGTTGCTCGGCAGGTCGGGGAAGACGTGGTGCTCGACCTGGTGCGACAGGTTGCCGCAGAGCAGGTGCAGCAGCCACGGGCCGGAGATGTTGGCGGACCCGAGCATCTGCCGGACGTACCACCGACCTCGCGTCTCCGCCTCGTCGAGCTCCGCCACCTCGAACGTCGCGACCCCCTCGGGAAAGTGACCGCACATGATCACCGAGTGGCTCCAGACGTTGCGCACGACGTTGGCCACCACGTTGGCGACCAGGGTCGAGCGTGCGGACCCTGTCGGCGCCGAGAGCAGCGGGTGGAGGGCGTAGTCGCGCACGGCGTTGCGTCCGACCCGCCGCGCGGTGGAGCGCATCTCGTCCTTCTGCTCCGGGGAGAACGCTCGCTTGCTGCGCAGCGTGTCGCCTAGGTCGAGGTCGTACATCGCGATCCCGTACTCGAAGATGCAGGCGTTGACCAGGTTCAGCAGCGGCTGGCCGAGGTGCCGGGGCGACCACTCCTGCGCCTCGTCGACGCGCATGATGCCGTAGCCCAGGTCGTTGTCCTTGCCCACGACGTTGGTGTTCACGTGGTGCCGGTCGTTGTGCGCGCGACGCCACTGCTCAGGCGCCGAGGCGTGGTCCCACTCCCAGGTCGAGGAGTGGATCCGCGGGTCGCGCATCCAGTCCCACTGCCCGTGCAGCACGTTGTGCCCGATCTCCATGTTGTCGAGGATCTTCGAGAGCGCGAGAGCACTGGTGCCCAGCCACCGGGCGGCCCGGTGACGGCTGCCCAGCAGGAGGACGCGGCCGCCGACCTCGAGGCAGCGCTGAACGGCGATGACGCGTCGGATGTACGCCGCGTCGTCCGCGCCGCGACTGTCCAGGACGTCCTGCCGCAGGGCGTCCAGCGTGCGACCGATCTCGTCGAACTCGTCCTCCGACAGGTCGTCGTACGTGCGCGCACGCAGGACGTGGGCGTGCTGCAGAAGGGCGGTCATACCTGCTAGGTCCCCGTCCGCGGTGCCCCGCATACGTCCGGCGGACGGTGGGCACCAGATGGTCGTGGAGGGATCGAGCGGACTTCGTCGGCTGGGCGTCGGACTGGGCGTCGGACTGGGCGCGTACGCGGTCAGTCTCGCCGTGCGTGCGGGCCGCGGCATCCACCTGCTGGGCCATCCGAACCAGCGAAGGTCAGTTCGGCCGATTATCCTCGTGCCGTGCACCGGATCTTCACGACGAGCGTCGCCTCGGTCTATCCCCACTACGTGACCAAGCTGGAGCGGAAGGGGCGCACCCGCGCCGAGCTCGACGAGGTCATCGAGTGGCTGACCGGGTTCGACGAGGGCGACCTCCAGAAGCACCTGGCGGAGGAGACGACGTTCCACGACTTCTTCGAGGTCGCGACGCTCAACCCCCACGTCGACCAGATCACGGGCTCGGTGTGCGGCGTGAAGGTGCAGGAGGTCGAGGACCCGCTGATGCAGCAGATCCGCTATCTCGACAAGCTCGTCGACGAGCTCGCCAAGGGACGCCCGATGGAGAAGGTGCTGCGCGGCTGACCGGGGGCCAGCCGCTCCACCACCGCCCGCAGCGGCGGCCAGCTGTCGCGGCCGCGGCGGATGACGGCGTACGCCCGGAGCTGGACGGCACCGTCGCCCAGACGCAGCACGCTCACCCCCCGCCGGGACGTACGCCCGCGCGGCAGCAGGCCCACGCCGCGGCCGGCGTGGATCAGGTCGTCGACCAGCTCGAGGGAGTCGATCCGGTGCACGACCCGTGGCGCGAACCCGGCTCGTGCGGCCAGGGTGCGCAGGGCGCGCTCGTCGGCGGTGTGCCGCGAGTTCACGATCCAGTCCCGGTCGGCCAGGTCGGCCATGGCGAGACCGCGGTCGCGCGTCGGCACCCCGACGCCCCACTCGCGCGACCACAGCGACCGGACGTCGTGGTCATCGCGCCACTCCGCGGGCGCGAGGTCGTAGTCGTAGACGAGGGCCAGGTCGACCTCGTCGCGGGCAAGGAGGTCGAAGGCCTCGAGCGGCTCGTACTCCAGGATGCGTACGTTGATCCCCGGATGGGTCGCCCGAAGGTCGTCGACCACCGGCAGCAGGGAGGCCCTGATCGCCGAGGCGAAGCCGGCGACGCGCAGGACTCCCGCCGGTTCGGCTCCCGGGTCGAGGTCGAGCCGCGCCGAGTCGACCGCGGCGAGGATGGTGACCGCGTGCTCGGCGAGCCGACGCCCCGCCGGAGTCAGGCGTACGCGCCGCCCATCGGGCTCCACCAGCGGCGTGCCGACCTCGCGGGCGAGCGCCGCGATCCCCTGCGACACGTTCGAGGTCGTCGTGCGCAGGGCGTCGGCGACCTCGTGCATCGAGCCGAGGCGGGAGAGCTCGAGCAGCATGCGGAGCCGACGGACGTCCATGCGACGATTGTGCTCATTCCTAGAACGAACTGTCCAGCAAACTCACGTGGACGTGAACGGTCGTCGTCGCCTTCACTGGATCCATGACCCGCTCCCCCGCCCGCACCGGCGCCTCGATGGCCGTCGCCGCCATGCTCTGCGTGCAGCTCGGACTCGCCGCCTCCGTCGGCCTCATCGACGACATCGGCGCCTCGGGCGCCGCCTGGCTGCGCCTCTTCTGGGCCGCGATCCTCCTGCTGGTCATCGTCCGGCCGCGACTGCGCGACTACAGCCGCGAGGCCCTGGTGGCCGGGACCGCCCTCGGCATCGTGACCGCTGGCGTGACCGTGCTGTTCATGGGCGCGGTCGCGCGACTCCCCCTCGGCACCGCCAGCGCCCTGGAGTTCCTGGGCCCGCTGTCGATAGCGGTGCTGCGCAGCCGAGGCGTCGGACGTGCGTGGGCGCTGCTCGCAGCCGTCGGCGTGGTGTGCCTGACCCAGCCGTGGACGGGCAACGCCGACCTTGTCGGCGTGGCCCTCGCGCTCGGCGCGGCGGTGTGCTGGGCGGCGTACATCCTGCTCACCCAGCGGGTCGGCGACGCGGTGAGCGGACTGGGCGGGCTGGCGATCTCGATGCCGGTCGCCGGGTTGGTGGCCACGCTCGTCGCCGGTCCGGGCGTGGTGGACCACCTGACGCCGGAGCTGCTCGTCTACGGCCTCGGACTCGCGATCCTGCTGCCCGTCGTCCCGTTCACGCTCGAGCTGCTGGCGCTGCGCCGGCTGACCACCGGCGCCTTCGGCACGCTCATGGCCCTCGAGCCGGCTTTCGCCCTGATCATCGGGTTCCTCGCGCTCAGCCAGGTGCCCAACGGGCTGGCCGTCGCCGGCATCGGCCTGGTCGTCGCGGCCGGCATCGGTGCCGAGCGCAGCGGCTCACGACACGACGGCGAGGATCCCCGGCTCGAAGACCGGTCGCCGGTCGGCGTCGTCCTTGGCGGGCCGGACGAACTCGAAGCTCGCGGTGGTGACCAGGACCCAGTCGCCGGGCGCGGCGTCCAGCCCGAGGACCGGGTCGACGAGGTCGGCGTACGACACCAGCAGTGACTCGGCACAGGAGACGTGGCTGGGCGGGAAGTGGAACGCCATCCGGTCGAGCTCGCGACGGGATCCGACGAACGCCAGGGGACGACCCAGACTGGCACCGCAGATCCCACAGACCCGACTCAGCGCGCACTGCGTGACGCGGCGCTTGTCGAGGTCGCGGACCGAGGCCCCGACCTCGGTGCCGGCCGCGAAGGGGACCGGCACGCCGATGACCGGATCGGTGGGCAGCTCGTCGAAGGAGCGTGGTGCGGCGTCCATCAGCGTGACCAACCGCCGAGCTCAGCCCGGCGCGTGGGGCGCTCGGCGTCGGAGCGACGCCTGCGGTCCCGCGACGCGGTGAGGGGCTCGGGCTGGTCGCTGCTCGTCCAGCTGTTGGGGACCGACAGCTTCATGATGGTCCGCAGGGCCTGTCCGTACTGCCGGTGCAGCGGGCCGATCGTGTAGGGGATGTCGTACTTGTCACAGAGTGCGCGCACCTTGACCGCGATCTCGGGGTAGCGGTTGCTCGGGAGGTCAGGGAAGAGGTGGTGCTCGATCTGGTAGCCGAGGCTGCCGCTGAGCACGTGCAGAGTGCGGCCGCCCTCGAAGTTGGCCGACCCGAGCATCTGGCGCAGGTACCACTCGGCGCGCGTCTCGTCCTCGAGCTCCTCCTCGGTGAAGTGCAGCGCACCATCTGGGAAGTGTCCGCAGAAGATGATGACGTAGGACCACAGGTTGCGCGCGACGTTCGCCGTCGCGTTGGCCCTCAGGGTCGAGCGCCACTGGCGTCCCGACAGCGCGGGATAGACGACGTAGTCCTTGAGGATCTGGTTGCGACCCTTGGTGACGATCTGCCTCAGCTGGCGCTTCATCTCCTTCGGGTCCTTCTCGCCCTTGCGGATCCGCTCGAGGTCGAGGTCGTGGAGCGCGACGCCCCACTGGAAGAGGCTGGCGAGCAGCGCGTTGTAGACCGGCTGCCCAAGGTTGGCCGGGTGCCACTTCTGCTCGCGCGCCATCCGCAGGATGCCGTAGCCGATGTCGTTGTCGTGGCCGAGCACGTTGGTGAACTGGTGGTGGACGTAGTTGTGCGAGTGCTTCCACTGCTCGGCCGGCTGCGCGGTGTCCCACTCCCAGTTGCTCGAGTGGATCTCGGGGTCGTTCATCCAGTCCCACTGGCCGTGCATGACGTTGTGCCCGATCTCCATGTTCTCCAGGATCTTGGCGACGCCGAGCATGGCCGCACCGGCGACCAGGGCCGGCCGACCGGCCTTGGTGTGCGCACTCGCGAGCATCGCCACCCGCCCGCCCGCGGCGAGGCCGCGCTGCAGCCGGATCAGGCGGTTGATGTACGCCGCGTCGTCGGCGTTGCGCGACTCCTCGATCTCGGCGCGGATGGCGTCGAGCTCGCGGCCGAGCTGCTCCACGTCCTCCTCGCTGAGGTGGGTGTACTCCTTGACGTCAGAGATGGCCATGGCTGGGTCCTTCCTTAGATGTCGAGCGTGCAGTCACCGACGGCGGCGGTGACGCAGGTCTGGACCTGCTCGTTGGGCTGGGCGTACTCGTCGCCGTTGCGGAGGTCGCGGACCGTGCCCGAGACCAGGGTCACCGTGCAGGTGTGGCAGATGCCCATGCGGCAGCCGTACGGCATCCCGACCCCGGCCTCCTCGCCGGCCTCGAGGACGGTCGTCGCACCGTCGACCTCGACCCGCTTGCCCGAGTTCCGGAACGTGAGCGTGCCGCCCTCGCCGCCGTCGCCGCCGAGCTCGAGGGAGAAGCGCTCGACGTGCAGCTGGTCCGCCAGCCCGGCCCGGTCGTAGTGCTCAACGATCGCGTCGAGCATCGGCGCCGGACCGCAGGCCCAGGTCTCGCGTTCGCGCCAGTCGGGACAGATCGCGTCGAGGTCGGCCAGGTCCAGCATGCCGTCGGTGTCGGTGTGCAGCTGGTGCAGCCGCAGCCCGGCGTGCTGGTCCTCGAGCCGCAGCAGCTCGTCGCGGAAGATCATCCGCGCCGGCGTCGGCGAGGAGTAGTGCAGCACCACGTCGGGCCCTCCCTCACCGAACGCGCCGCGGCGGTCGAGGGTGCGCAGCATCGACATCACCGGGGTGATGCCGCTGCCGCCGACGAGGAACAGCATCCGGGCGGGAGGCGGGTCGGGCAGTGTGAAGTCGCCCTCCGGCGCCGCGAGCCGGACGATCGTCCCGGGCTCGAGACCGTTGACGAGGTGCGACGACAGCTTGCCCTCGGGCATCGCGCGGACCGTGATCGCGAGCGTGCGGCCGCGCTGCCTCATCGGTGAGCTGACCGAGTACGAGCGCCACTGGTACCGGCCGTCCACCGGGATGCCGATCCCGATGTACTGGCCCGGCCGGTGGTCCCAGCGCCAGCCCCAGCCCGGCCTGATCACCAGGGTCGCGGCGTCGTCGGTCTCCGGGACGACCTTCTCCACCCGGCCCCTCAGCTCGCGCGAGGTCCACAGCGGGTTGAGCAGCCGGAGGTAGTCGTCCGGGTGCAGGGGGGTCGTGAGCTTCGATCCCGCGCGGCGGACCCGACTCCACGGGACGGTGCTGCTGCTGGTGGCCATCGACTCAGTGAACACTCGTTTACTGAGTGTCGTCAAGAGCCCTCCCCACGAGGGGGTGGGTCAGTCGTTCTCCCAGTAGGGACCCGTCGCGTAGTTCTCGGGTCCGATCGTGGTGACCTTGCGGCGCACCGTCACCCAGCGCCCATCGCGCTTGACCCGGAAGTTGTTGTACGACGTGGTGTACGCATCACGCGAGTTGCGCTTGTTGTTCCACTGGTAGTCGAAGTTCTTGACGTACTTCCGGGTCACCTTCGCCCCCCGGATGGTGAACCACGTCTCGTCGTTGCCGGTGCTGAGGCTGGCCCAGTTCGACGACCCGGTCAGCACCATGTCGGTGTCCTGGACGCCGTTGTAGGTGCCCTGGATGGCGAGGTACTTCTGGTGGCTGTAGTAGCTCAGGATCAGGTCGGGAATGCCGTCCTTGTTGAGGTCGTAGTCGTCGTCGGGGTTGAAGTCCAGACCCGTCGACCGGAGGGGGATCCTGCCCCGGGCGGTGGGCGCCGCGATGACGCCCTTCGTGTGGAAGCCGATCAGGCCGTACATCACCCGTACGGCGCAGCCCTGGGCCCACTTCTTCCGGATGGCCTCCCCCAGGTAGTTGCCGCGGTTGCCGCGCATCGTGTGCATCGACAGCGCCAGGCGGGTGCGGACGACACCGCCGGCACCGTCCGGCGTCAGGCACTGGACCTTGTCGAGCATGTCGAGGACGAGGTCGTTCTTCGGCCCCGACGGGCGGGGGAACGTCCAGACGGTGTGCTTGTCGACGGAGTCGTCGCAGACAGGGCCGACGGGTGTTCCGCAGGAGAAGAGCGCCGGCTGGCGGTCCTTGTAGTCGGTCCTCATGTCGTTGAAGACGTTCACGAACTGCCGGAAGAGCTCGTGGTCACCGGAGGTGAAGTAGAGGTCGTTCCACTGGTGCAGGACGGCGTTGAGCATCATGTTGGCCGACCCGACCGCCACGACGTCCTTCGACTTTCCCGCCTGGCTGAACAGGTAGAACTTCGTGTGCATGTTGTTGTACTCGTTCGCGCCGCCGCGACAGCTCGCCTTGCACTTGTAGATGAAGTTCTTCGACGTGCGGTCCGTGCCGATCACGGCGCGGATCCTCTTCATCGCCCGGGTGTCCTGGTGGTCGTTGAGCAGCATCTGCACCTTGACGCCACGCCGATAGGCGGCGATCAGCGCGTCCGCGACGGGCATCCGGTCGAACGAGTAGACCGCGATCCTGATGTACGACCCCCGCGGCGTGTGCTTGATCGTGTCGATGACCTTCCGCTCGATGCGGAAGTAGCCCTTCTTGAGGCGCGGGTCGTTGAAGAACGGGCCGCGAGGCGCATCCCACTTCGCCTTGGCCTTCGCCTTCGGCTGGGACACGACTGCCTGTCCGGGTTGCGCGGCCGTCGCGGTCATGGCCCCACCCCACGCGGCGCCGAGCACCAGGCAGAGGGAGAGCAGCAGGGTGGGGAACCGGGACACGAAGACACCTTTCGACAGCACGCCTGCGGATCGGCGAGCGGTTACCCATTGTTTCTACAACGTCGTGAAAGCGCACCATCCCAGCCCACGCCGTGCCGACCGGGTCAGGTGTCGGTGCGGTAGCGCTCGACGCTGGTCGTCACGACCTCCTCCGCGACGTCGCGGAGCTTGATGTTGCTGGTCGAGGAGGCACGCACGAGGAACTGGAACGCCCGATCCGCGTCGATGCGGTAACGCTCCATGAGGATGCCGATGGCCTGTCCGATCACCTTGCGGCTCGCCAGCGCCTCGTTGAGCTGGTCCTCCTGCTGGGCATGGCCGAGGATGATCGCCGCGTGGGAGGCGAACAGCTGGGCCGTCTCGGCAGAGCTCTCGTCGACCTCCTCGTGCTCGACCGAGTAGAGGTTGAGACCGGCGACATGTTGGCTGCTGGCGAAGAGGCGAACCGCCACCTGGCTGCGTACGCCTCGTTCGAGGGCTGCTGCGACGTAGCCGGGCCATCGCTGCTCCTCGCGGAGCCGGTCGACCACCACGACGGGCTCGTGCTCGACGGCCTGGACGCAGGGACCCTCGCCGAGGTGGTACTGCACCGCGTCGAGCTCCCAGACGAGCTGATCGGTCCCCGCCGCGGTCTCGAACGTGCCGTCGCGGCGCCTCATCGAGATGCTCACGTGGGGGAACTCCGGCAGCGAGGTGCGGGTGGCGTGGACGATCGCGTCCAAGGTCTCGCCGAAGGTACGACACTCGTTGATCGTCTCGGACGCTCGGGCGAGCGCAGTCGCCAACGTCAGGTTCGGGCTGTCCACGGGTGTGTCCACTGGGATGCGCCTCAGTCTGGGTGCACGTGCCGCAGGGCACGCGCCGACGGAGATCCTCTGCTCGGATCCCTGTCAACCTACCGCGAGGAGTAGGCTCGGGCGACCGCAGCGGCACCCCGACGTATCGCTCGAGGGACGGAGACGCGTTGACCGACCTCCCCCTCGAAGAGCGCGGGCAGCTGCTCTCCAGGCTCGCGACGACGTTGGCGACCCTGCCGACCGAACGGGCGCAGACCTGGCGGCTGGGCGAGGCGATGCGGCGGATCGTCCGGGCCGACGGGGTGGCGATCACCGTGGGCTACCTGACGGACAGTCGCATCACGCTGTGCGCGAGCGACGAGGTCGCCGACTCGCTCGAGAGCCTGCAGGAAGTGATCGGGGAGGGTCCGGGCTACGAGGCGGCCCGGAACGGCGTCACGGTGGTCGTCGACCTCGACGGCGACGCGGACGGGCGGTGGCCCTTGCTGACCCAGACCCTCGAGCAACGGTTCGGCCCTCTCCGGGTGTACGCCGTTCCCGTGCACGCCGGCGGCGCCCTGGGCGGCGTCGCCACGCTGTACACGGCACGGCGCAGGTCGTTGGCCGAGCCTCTGCCCCGGGTCTCCTTCCTCGCGAACGCGGTCGGCGCTGCCCTGGTGACCGATGCCGCAGAGCACCCGGAGTCACATCTCGAGGAGGGCGAGGGGTGGAGCTCGCGGAGCGTGGTCCACCAGGCGACGGGGATGGTGATGGCGCAGGTCCGCGTGACACCCGAGGACGCCATGGCGCTGCTCCGCGGGCACGCATACGCACGGGCGACGAACATCACCGACGTCGCCGCCCACGTGGTCGACCGGACCATCGACTTCTCGAACTTCGATGTCGAGGGAGACTGACGTCATGACACGGTCCACCAGCGGTGCTGCCTTCGCAGCGGCCAACGCGGCCATGATCCAGGGGGTCGACGGTGCCAGCACCATCCACATGTTGCTCGCCGACTGCCTCGGGCTGCTCGGTGCCGATGCAGCAGCCGTCCTGGTCAGGATGGACCGCGGCCTCGAGCTGCTGGCGGCGACGTCCCACCAGGCCATCGAGCTCGAGCTCCACCAGGCGCAGATGCTGAAGGGGCCGTGCGTCGAGGTGATCGAGACCGGCACGAGCATCGGCGCTGCTGGTGAGGACGACCTCTCGGGCCGGTGGCCGGAGTTCGCGCGGGCGATGTCCACCGCAGGCTTCGAGACGGTGCTCGCCAGCCCCATGCGCTGGCACGACCGCGTCGCTCGGCGGTCTCAACGTGTTCTGGAGCCACTCGCGGACCCTGTCGCAGGACGAGCGAGACCTCGCCCAGGCGTTCGCCGACATCGCCACGCTCGCGCTCATGCAGTCGTCCGGCGTCGATGACCCCGCCGAGATCACGAGGAAGCTGCAGTCCGCCCTGCGCGGCCGGGTCGTCATCGAGCGCGCCAAGGGCGTCCTGGCCCAGACCGACGGCCTCGAGATGGACGAGGCGTTCGCGCGTCTCGTCGAGGTGAGCGAGCAGAGCGGTCGCCCGCTCGCCCAGGTGGCGCAGGGGATCCTCGACGGCATCGTCACGCGACGCCCCTGACCCTGTGCGTCAGCGGCGAAGGCGCCGCGCCGGGACGCGGCTCATCGCACCCGCGCCTGGACGAGCACGATGAACTCGTCGGCCATCCCCACCTGGCGCACCAGCGCAGCCCGGCGCTCGGTGGCCTCCGCGCGCACTGCGTCCAGGCGCTGGCGGCACGAGGACCGCTCGCCACTGTCGGCGTGCGGGTCCTCGAGCAGCTCGAGGTCCCGCACGACGTCCTTCATCTGCTCCAGGCTGAACCCGAGGGGCTTCATCCGACGGATGACGAGGATCTTCTCCACGTCCTCCTCGGTGTAGAGCCGGAAGCCGCCCTCTGTTCGACCGGACGGCTGGAGGAGGCCGACCTCCTCCCAGTGCCGCAGGCTGCGCAGCGAGAGCTCGGTGCGAGCGGCGACCTCGCCGATGTGCATGACCGCCCCGGTCTGGGTGTCGTGTCCCACGTGTTCTCCTCAGCCTCCGATTCCAACTCTACCCCTACGTGAGGTTAGGGTCTTGCCGGCCACCCCGCCCCCACGTCCTTCGACGAACGGCTCACCTGACCCATGCCCGACGCTCCCACCACGGCCCCAGCACCGCTGGAGCCCACCGTCCGCAACGCGCTGCGCTCACCACGGATGTTGCGCACCGAGGTCCTCGCCGGCCTCGTCGTCGCGCTGGCGCTCATCCCCGAGGCCATCTCGTTCTCGATCATCGCCGGCGTCGACCCCCGCGTCGGCCTCTTCGCGTCGTTCACCATGGCGGTCTCGATCGCCTTCCTCGGCGGCCGCCCGGCCATGATCTCCGCGGCCACGGGCGCCGTCGCGTTGGTGGTCGCGCCAGTGATGCGCGACTACGGCTACGACTACCTCATCGCCACCGTGCTGCTCGGCGGTCGTCATCCAGGTCGCCCTCGGCCTGGGGGGCTTCGGCAAGCTGATGCGCTTCATCCCGCGCTCGGTCATGGTCGGATTCGTCAACGCCCTCGCGATCCTCATCTTCATGGCGCAGGTCCCCTACCTCGTCGACGTGCCGTGGCTGGTCTACCCGATGATCGCCGTGGGCCTCGCGATCATGGTCGCGCTGCCACGCCTGACCACCGTCGTGCCTGCGCCCCTGGTCGCGATCGTCGCGCTCACCGGGTTCACCGTCCTGGCGTCGATCTCGGTGCCGGACGTCGGCGACGAGGGCGAGCTGCCCGACAGCCTGCCGACCCTGTTCTTCCCCGACGTGCCCTGGACCCTCGACACGCTCCGGGTCATCGCGCCGTACGCGCTGGCGATGGCTCTCGTCGGCCTGCTCGAGTCGCTGCTGACGGCCAAGCTGGTCGACGACATCACCGACACCCACTCCAACAAGACCCGCGAGTCGTGGGGCCAGGGTGCCGCCAACGTCATCACCGGCCTCTTCGGCGGCATGGGCGGCTGCGCCATGATCGGCCAGACCCTCATCAACGTGAACGTCTCCCGCGCCCGGACCCGGATCTCGACGTTCCTCGCCGGCGTCTTCCTGCTGGTCCTCGTCGTCGGCCTCGGCGACCTCGTCGCGATCATCCCGATGGCCGCGCTGGTCGCGGTCATGATCCTGGTCTCGGTCGGCACCTTCGACTGGCACTCGATCCAACCGGCCACCCTGCGACGGATGCCGAAGTCGGAGACGACCGTCATGGTCGCGACCGTCGCGGTCACCGTCGCCACGCACAACCTCGCCATCGGCGTCGTGGTCGGCGTCCTCGTGGCGATGACCCTCTTCGCCCGTCGCGTCGCCCACCTCACCGAGGTCCACCGCGAGGTCGTCGAAGCCCGTGACGGCGTCCCGACAGCGGTCTACCGGGTCACCGGTCAGCTGTTCTTCGCCTCCAGCAACGACCTCTACACCCAGTTCGAGTACGCCGACGACCCGCACGCCGTCGTCATCGACCTCACCGACTCCCACGTCTGGGACGCGTCCACGGTCGCCTCCCTCGACGCCATCACGACCAAGTACGCCCGCAAGGGCACGACCGTCGAGATCGTCGGCCTCAATGCCTCCAGCGCAGAACGCCACGAGCGGCTCTCCGGATCGCTCCCGTCGCACTGACGCCGGGCAGCGACCAGCGGACCTGACAAGAACAACCAGGGTCAGCGCCCG
>CAVYGL010000009.1:0-15071 GCA_963767995.1 uncultured Actinomycetota bacterium | reverse complement strand
AGACCGAGGACGCCGCCCTGCTCGGCGCGGGCCGGGTCGTTGGTGACCAGCTCGCCGATGCCGGTGATCAGGGTGGTGGTCATGGGTGGTCCTCCCAGATGCGGCTGATGACCTCGTCGAGCTCGCGTCCGATGGCAGCGCGGTCGCCGTCCTCGACGATCCAGCGACCGTCGGCCATCACCCGGCGTACGTCCTCGGCAGCGGCGGCGAAGACGACGGTGTTCTCGTCGCGGCCGGTGCCCGCGGTGCGCGGCGACGCCGGGTCGAGGACGACGAGGTCGGCCCGGTGACCGACCGCGATCGAGCCGGCGTCGTCCCAACCGAGCGAGGCGTGGCCGTCGGTGGTCGCCGCGGTGAGCAGCTCGGCGGCCGTCCAGTGGCCGCGCTGCTGGGTGGCGAGCCGCTCGTCGAGCTCGACCGCGCGCATCTCCTCGAAGAGGTCGATGACGGCATGGCTGTCGGAGCCGAGCGTCAGCCGGGCGCCGGCGTCGTGGAGCCGGCGGGACGGGCCGATGCCGTCGCCGAGGTCGCGCTCGGTGGTCGGGCAGAACGAGACGAAGGCCCCCGCGCCGCCGATGCGGGAGACGTCGTCGTCGGTCAGGTGGGTGGCGTGGACGAGCGTCGTCCTCGCGCCGAGCAGTCCGTGGTCGGCCAGCAGCCGCGTCGGCGTGACGCCGTACGCCGCGAGGCAGCCGTCGTTCTCGGCGACCTGCTCGGAGAGGTGGACGTGGAAGGGACGGTCGCCGACCGCCTCGGCCACGGCGTCGAGGTCCGTGGCCGGGCACCGCGCGCACCGAGTGGACGGCGGCGCCGACCCGTGCGTGCGGGTCCACCGCGAGGCCCTCGACCCGCGACGTCCACGCATCGACCGACCCGTCGCTGTAGCGCACCTGCGCGCCCTGCGGCTCAGCGCCGAAGCCCGAGGAGAGGTAGAGGGTGTCGAGCAGCGTGATCCGGATCCCGGCCTCGCGGGCCGCGTGCACCAGCGCCGACCCCATCTCGTTCGGATCGGCGTAGGGCGTGCCGTCGGACTGGTGGTGGAGGTAGTGGAACTCCCCGACGCAGGTGATCCCGGCGGCCGCCATCTCGCGGTACGTCGCCCGCGCGAGGGCGAGGTAGGTCTCGGGGTCGAGCCGCGCGGCGACGTCGTACATCTGGTCGCGCCAGGTCCAGAAGGTGCCGCGCTCGCGCTGGGTGCGCCCACGCAGCGCGCGGTGGAAGGCGTGGGAATGGGTGTTGGCGAGCCCGGGCACGACGAGGCCGCGCACCGGGATCGCGCGCGGCGGGTCTGCGTCGGGCGACACCGAGGTGAAGCGTCCGTCCTCGACCTCGACCAGCACGTCGTCGCGGAACGTGTCGCCGAGCCAGGCGCGTTCGAGGAGGTACGCCGTCACTCGGGCGCCCCGGCGAGCTCGGCCAGCACGTCGGCCAGCGCGTCGACGCCGGCGAGGCAGTCGGCCATCTCGGCGTGCTCGTCGGGCGAGTGCGAGATGCCGGTGGGGTTGCGGACGAAGACCATCGCGGTCGGGATGCCGGCGTCGGACAGGATCCCGGCGTCGTGGCCGGCCTGGGTCGGGATGACCGGCCAGTCGCCCAGCCGGGCCAGCCGGGCGGCGAGCTCGGGGTCGAAGGCGACCGAGCCCGACACGGACTCGGCAGTGACGGTCAGCGCGGTGCCGTCGCGGCCGGCGCGGTCGTCGGCCTGGCGCTCGATGGCGCCGACCAGCTCGGCGAGCGCGTCGTCGGACGAGGCCCGCGCGTCGAGCCAGGCGGTCACCAGCGACGGGACGGCGTTGGTGCCGTTGGGCTCGACCGAGATCCGGCCGAAGGTGGCGCGCTGACCCGCCAGCCGGGCCTGCTTGCTGGCGGCGAGAGCGGTCATCGCGTAGGTGAGCATCGGGTCGTGCCGGTCCTCCATGCGCGTGGTGCCGGCGTGGTTGGCCTGCCCGGCGAAGTCGAAGCGCCAGCGCCCGTGCGGCCAGATCTCGCTCGCCAGGCCCACCGCGAGGTCGCGGTCGACGAGGTCGCGGCCCTGCTCGACGTGCAGCTCGACGAAGGTGCCCACCCGGTCCAGTGGGAGCAGGCCGGCGGACGGGTCGAGCCCGGCGTCGGCGACCGCGTCGCCGAGGAAGACACCGTCGCGGTCGCGCAGCTCGCGCGCCTCGGCCCAGGTCGTCGCGCCGGTGACCAGCCGCGAGCCGAGGCAGGCGCGGCCGAAGCGCGAGCCCTCCTCCTCGACGAAGACGCCGATCCCGATCGGTCGCGTGGGCGTGAAGCCGCGGTCGCGCAGCACGTCGATCGCCGCCAGCGCCGACACGACGCCCAGCGGGCCGTCGTACGCACCGCCGTCGAGGACCGAGTCGAGGTGCGAGCCGGTGAGGACGCCCGGCCCCGACGCCGACTCCGGTGACCACCAGGCGACCTGGTTGCCGATGCCGTCGGTCTCGACGGCGAGCCCGCGCGCGGCGCACTCCTCGGCGAACCACGACCGCAGCTCGGACTCCGCAGAGGCCCACGGTTGGCGGAAGTAGCCGCCCGACGAGGCCGACCGCCCGACCGGCGCCAGCTCGCGCCACATCGTCTCGAAGTCTCGACCGGTCCCGGGCATGCGGTCAGTCCATCGGCAACGCCGACCCCGGTCAACGCACGGCCCCGGCAAGTCGTCTCGGATCCCAGACGGCTCTCGATCTCCGGCCGGCGCTGTAACGCCGGGTTACTCGTTGTACCCACCCTGGTGCATGGGGGTGGGTACAAGCTACCAACCCGGCGTTACAGCGGATCCGACGGACGGAGGTGGGAGGGTCGGGGCATGGAGTTCCGTGAGGTCGTACGCCGCCGCCGGATGATCCGCCGCTACGACGACGCGAGCCCGTCGACCCGGCGGTCGTCGACCGGATGCTCGAGCACGCCCAGCGCGCGCCCAACGCGGGCTTCACGCAGGGGTGGGCGTTCCTGGTGCTCGACACCCCCGAGGACGTCGCCCGCTTCTGGGAGTCGACGGGCGCGGACCCCGACACCCACAACACCTGGCTGGACGGGATGCGTACGGCGCCCGTGGTGATCGTCCCGCTGACGTCGAAGGACGCCTACCTCGACCGCTACGCCGCGCCCGACAAGGGGTGGACCGACCGCGACCCCGACCGCTGGCCGGTGCCCTACTGGTACGTCGACGCCGGCATGGCCGCGCTGCTGATCCTCCAGACGGCGGTCGACGAGGGCCTGGGCGCCTGCTTCTTCGGCATCCCGGGCCAGCACACCGACGCCTTCCGCCGGGCCTTCGGGATCCCCGCCGACCACCAGCCGGTCGGGGCCATCACCGTCGGGCACCGGGTGGCCGACACCGGCGCGACGGGCTCACCGACGCGACGCGAGCGGCGCGACGACGTCGTCCACCGGGGGCGCTGGGGCACTACGGTCAGCGCATGACCACCGTGCCCGTCGAGAGGCGCGTCGTGAGCGCCCTGCAGGCCCTCGTCCGCATCCCGACCGTGTCCGACCGCGACCCGGGCCGCGTCGACACGGCCGCCTTCGACCGCCTCCTGGCCGAGCTCGCGGTCCAGTACCCGCTGCTGCACGAGCGGCTCGCGCTGACGACCGTCGGCACCCACGGCCTGCTGTTCCACTGGGCGGGCGCCAGCGCCGAGCGGCCGGTGGTGCTGATGGCCCACCTCGACGTCGTGCCCGTCGACGCCGACGCGCCCTGGCAGCACGACCCGTTCGGTGGCGAGATCCACGAAAGCCCCACTGGGCCTGCGATCTGGGGTCGCGGCACGCTCGACGACAAGGGCTGCGTCGTCGGCATCTGCGAGGCGGTCGAGTCGCTCCTCGAGGCCGGGCACGTGCCCGCCCAGGACGTCTGGCTGTCGTTCGGCTGCGACGAGGAGGTCAGCGGCACCGCCGCGACCGAGGCGGTCGCCGTGCTCCGCGACCGCGGCGTGACGCCGTGGCTGGTGCTCGACGAGGGCGGCGCGATCGCGAGCGGCGCGTTCCCGGGAGTGCAGGCGCCGCTGGGCGTGATCGGCGTGACCGAGAAGGGCACCACCTCGCTCGAGCTCGTCGCCGAGGGCCGGGGCGGACACGCGTCGACGCCGGCGCGGAACGGCCCGACCGCACGCATCGCCCGCGCCATCCTGCGGGTCGAGAAGTCGCCGTTCCCGGCCTCCGCCCCCGCGCCCACCCTCGAGCTGATGCGCCGGCTCGCACCGCACGTGCCCCTGCCGCTGCGCCCGGTCCTCAAGCCGCTGCTGGGTCGCGCCGACCGGCTCGCTCCGGTCGTCACCCGCGCCCTCCTGGCAGCCGGCCCGGAGGCCGCCGCCATGACGCGTACGACCGTCGCGGCCACGACGCTGAGCGGATCACCGGCCCTCAACGTCATCGCCTCGACCGCGAAGGCCGGGCTCAACATCCGCGTGATGGTGGGCGACACCGTCGCCGGCGTGGTCGAGCACATCCGCAGGGCCGTCGCGGACGACTCCATCCGCATCGACGTCATCGAGTCCGGCGAGCCGTCGCCGATCTCCCCGATGGACGAGGCCTTCGAGCTCCTGGAGGACTGCATCGGCGAGGTCTTCCCCGAGGCGGTCGCGACGCCGTACGTGATGATGGCCGCGACCGACTCGCGCCACTTCACCGCGATCAGCGAGCACGTCTACCGCTTCGCCCCCTTCCGGATGACCAAGGCCCAGCGCCAGGCGATCCACTCCTACGACGAGCACATCGGCGTCGCCGACCTCGTCGACGGCGCCCGGTGGTACCAGCTGCTGATCGAGAGGCTCCCTTCATGACGACGACCAGGCCCACGGCCCCGACCGCCGTCAAGGGACTCGCCGCCATCGTCGGCTTCCTCGTCATGGTCGAGTTCGCCAGCGGCATCCTGCAGGGCTACTACACGCCGATCTACCCGCAGATCGCCGAGCACCTGTCGATCGCCGAGGGCGACATCAACTGGTTCGAGGCCGCGCAGCTGATCGTCAGCGCGCTCTGCATCCCGCTCCTGGCGCGGCTCGGCGACCTCGTCGGGCACAAGAAGGTGCTGCTGATCTCGACCGCCGTCACGGCCCTCGGGTCGTGGTGGCTGGCGTTCGCCCCCGGCTTCACCACCTTCCTGATCGGCTGGGCGATCCAGGGCGCGTACGTCGTCTGGCTGCCGCTGGAGATCGCGATCATCCACCGGCGTACGCGCGACTCCGGCCGCCAGGAGCTGCTGACGCGGCGCGGGGCCGCGATCCTGGTGGGCTCGCTCGAGCTGGCCGTCATCATCGGCGCCGTGACGAGCGGGCTGCTCGTCGAGTCGCTGGACATGAACGTCCTGCTGGCGATGCCGGCGATCGTCGTGACCGCCGTCTTCTTCGTCATCCTCGTCGGCATCGAGCAGGCGCCGGGCGACGACACCGGCGGCATCGACTGGACCGGCCTGGGCCTGATCAGCCTCGCGCTCGGCATCCTGATGGGCGGCCTCGTCTGGCTGCGGCTCGACGGCGCGGGCTCGCCGTGGGGATGGCTGACGATCGCGGTGTCCTTCGTGGCCTTCGCGTACTTCTGGCGCTTCGAGCAGCGGCACCCCGAGCCGATCGTCGACGTGCGGCTGCTCTCCAGCCCGGCGCAGTGGCCGGTGCAGGTCACCGCCTTCCTCTTCGGCATCCCGGTGCTCGGCGGGCAGATCCCGCTCTCCACCTACGCGCAGGCCGACCCCGCCGTGCGCGGCTACGGCCTCGGTGCCGACTCCGCCTTCATCTCGACCCTCATCGGGCTGTACGTCGTCACGCTGGCGATCGGTGCCTTCACCCTCCCGCTCACCACCCGCCTGCTGGGCGGCGTACGCCGTGCCCTGATCGTCGCGTGCTGCCTGGTCGGCGTCGGCTACCTGCTCTGGCTGCCGTTCCACGACGAGACCTGGCAGGCGCTGATCAACATGGGAATCGCTGGTCTCGGCTCGGGCGCGCTCGTCGCCGCGCTCCCGGCGGCGGCGGCCGCTGCTGCGCCGCCGGAACGCACCGGCATCGCGACCGGCATGACCAACGGCACCAAGACCGTGGGCGGTGCGATCGCGTCGGCCATCTTCGCGATCGCCCTGACGGCGACCGGTTCGCTGGACGCCACGGCCGAGAAGGTCGCCCCGCTCAGCGGCTACCTCACCGTCTGGGCCGTCTGCGCCGGGGCGTCGTTCCTCGCCGCGCTCGCCCTGATGGCCGCACCGAAGCACGCGTTCAGCGACGCGCCGACGGAGTCCGCCGCCCACTGAGGCAAGCCCGGAACGTCATACGGAGGGCCACACTGGCGCGCTCCGTATGACGTCCGCGAGGAGTCAGCGGACGCGTCGGACGTGCGCGTCGCGACGACGCTGTCGTCGGCCGGCATCAGGAGCCAGAGGACGGGATAGATCAGCAGCTGGCTGCCGGGGATCGCGACAGCGTCACCAGGAACAGGAGCCGGGTGATCCAGGGAGTGAGGCCGAGCCGACGCCCGACGCCGGCGCAGACTCCGCCGAGGATGCCGCGGTCGGACGAGCGGACGAGGCCCTGACGGGCAAGTGCGGTGCGGATCTTTTCCATGTCTCCAGCCTGCGCGACCGCAGCGCAGGACACCATCGGGATCCACCCCGGCCCGACCCCGGGGTCACTGCGTACGACCGGACTCCTCGGTCACCGCCCGCAGCCGGGCGGCGAGGTCGGCGGTGAGCATCCCGGGGCCGAGCCGCCACGACCAGGTGGCGGCGGTGCCGGGCGTGTTCATCCGCGCCTCCGCGCCCAGCGCGAGCACGTCCTGCGCCTGCACCATGGCCAGCCGGCACGGGGCCACGTGCGCGAGCCGGATCATCGACCACGCGGGATCGTCCTCGACGATGCCGGCGGTCCGCCAGGCGCGCTGCGCCTCGAGCCGCCGCCGTGCCGGCAGCGTGGACCACCAGCCGACGACCGTGTCGTTGTCGTGGGTGCCGGTGTAGACGACCTGGTCGTGGCGGAGGTTCGAGGGCTCGTGGGACCGGTCCTCCCCGTCGGGATCGAAGGCGAACTGCAGCACGGCCATGCCGGGAAACCCCAGAGCGGTGCGCAGCTCGACGACCGGCGCGTCGATGACCCCGAGGTCCTCGGCCAGCACCGGCAGCGGACCGAGCGCGGCCGTCGCCGCGTCGAAGACGACCCGCCCCGGGCCCGGCTCCCAGGTCCCGTGCTCGGCGGTCTCGTGCCCGGCCGGGACGGCCCAGTAGGCCGCGAACCCGCGGAAGTGGTCGACCCGGACGAGGTCGTACAGCGACAGGCTGCGGCGCAGCCGCTCCACCCACCACCGGTAGCCGTCGGCGGCCATGGCGTCCCAGTCGTAGAGCGGGTTGCCCCAGAGCTGGCCCGTCTCGGTGAACGCGTCGGGCGGGACCCCGGCGACAGCGTCGCCCCGGAACAGCTCCGGCCACGCCCTCGCATCGGCACTGTCCGCGGCGACGTAGATCGGGATGTCACCCAGCACCCGCACACCGTGATCAGCGGCGAAGGACCGCAAGGCACGCCACTCCCGCTCGAAGCGCACCTGGTCGGCCAGGTCGCCCCCGACGGCGGTCCAGGACCCGGCCCAGTACGCGTGCTCCTCGGCGTACGCCGCCATCTCCTGCTCGCTGACCGGAGAGGCGGGGTCCTCGAGCAGGCCGGGCCACGCGGCGAAGGCGGACGGGGAGGCGTAGGGCGAGCCGTGCTCGTCGGGGACCGTCAGGGGGAGCACCTGCCAGACCGACTGTCCGGCAGCAGCCAGCCACCGGACGAACTCCCGTGCGGGTTCGCCGAGGCGCCCGCCCGGGAGGGACGTGATGTGGAGCTGCACGCCGGCAGCTCGGTCGGGAAGGGCAGCGGCGTCCATCACCTCACCCTGTCACGAGTCGGGCGCGGCGCCGCCGCCCGCTGGAACACGGCCGCCCTCCGACCTAGGGTGGACGCACCGGAGGTGACCTCGATGTCCGACCTGACCCCGCACCGCGACGAGCCCGGCGACGAGCGCGGCGACGAAGCCGCCCGCAGGATGCCCGAGCGCGACCAGCGCACCGGCAAGTCCGCCGCTGCCGCACGCATCGCCCACCAGTCCAGCTGGGTCGACCAGCAGCTGCGGATCGCGATGGAGCGCGGCGACTTCGACGACCTGCCCGGCTACGGCAAGCCGATCGAGGGCCTCGGCGTCGAGCACGACCCCGACTGGTGGATCAAGAAGCTCGTCGAGCGCGAGCAGATCGCGATCCTGCCGCCGGCGCTCGCGCTCCGCAAGGACGACGCCGAGCTCGACGCCCGGCTCGACCGGATCAACATCGAGTCCGAGGTGCGCCGGGAGGTCGAGGACTTCAACGCCCGCGTGCGGAAGGCGATCTACACGCCGCCGACCGGACCTTCCGGGCCCCCCGTGATCACCCAGCGGCGCGACGTCGAGGCCGAGGTGGTCGCGTGGCGCGAACGGCGTACGGCGCGGATCGAGGCGCAGCGCGCCGCACGGGAGGCAGCCCGCGCGGCCGAGCCGCCCAAGCGACGGTGGTGGCACCGCCGGTAGGTGGGCCGCGAGACATCCGTCATATCGACGGACACCCGAGCGGCGGTAGTTTGCGCCCATGACACGCCCCGCCAAGGACTTCTTCGCCCCGCTCGCCGTCGGCGCACCTGCGCCGCTGCGCGACATCCCGGCCCGCCCGAGCCGGGCGATCCACTTCTTCGACCCGGGCAACGAGAAGATGGCGGCCAAGGTGCCCGACATGGTCGGCACGGTCGACGTCCTGCTCGGCAACCTCGAGGACGCCGTCAAGGCGGAGAACAAGGAGAGGTCGCGCCAGGGCCTGGTCGACATCGCCCGGGTCACGGACTTCGGACCCACCCAGCTCTGGACCCGGGTCAACTCGCTCGACAGCCCGTGGGGCCTCGACGACCTCGTCACGCTGGTGACCGAGATCGGCGACAAGCTCGACGTGATCATGGTGCCGAAGGTGCAGGGCGCCGAGGACATCCACTACGTCGACCGGCTGCTGGCCCAGCTCGAGGCGAAGGCCGGCCTCGACCGGCCGATCCTGGTGCACGCGATCCTCGAGACGGCGCGCGGCGTGGCCAACATCGAGGAGATCTGCGCGGCCAGCCCACGCATGCAGGGGCTCTCGCTCGGCCCGGCCGACCTGGCGGCTGACCGCCGGATGAAGACGACCCGGGTCGGTGGCGGCCACCCCGGCTACCTGGTCCGCCAGGACGCGCCACGCAGCGAGGCCGGCGAGACGCAGTACGACGCCGAGCGGACGTCGTACCAGCAGGACCTGTGGCACTACACGATCGCCCGGATGGTCGACGCGTGCGCGATGCACGGGATCTACCCCTACTACGGGCCGTTCGGGGACATCAAGGACGTCGTCGCGTGCGAGGACCAGTTCCGCAACGCGTTCCTCCTGGGCTGCGTCGGCGCGTGGAGCCTGCACCCGGTGCAGATCAAGATCGCCCACCGGGTCTTCTCCCCCAGCGTCGAGGACGTCGCGCACGCCCGCCGCGTGATCGCGGCGATGGGCGACGGCACGGGTGCGGTGATGATCGACGGCAAGATGGAGGACGACGCCTCGGTCAAGCAGTGCCAGGTGATGGTCGCCCTGGCCGACGAGCTGGCCGCGATCGATCCCGAGCTCAAGAAGCAGTACGACGCCATCGAGCTGGAGGCCTGAGATGATCGAGTTCACGCCCCTGCGCTCGGTCCTCTACATGCCGGGCTCCAACGAGCGCGCTCTCGAGAAGGCGAAGACCATCGCCTGCGACGCGCTGATCCTGGACCTCGAGGACTCGGTCGCCCCCGACGCCAAGGCCGCGGCCCGCGAGGCAGCGGCCGCAGCCGTCGCGAGCGGGGAGTACGGGCGGCGTACGGTCACGATCCGGGTCAACGGCGTCGGCACCGAGTGGCACGAGGCGGACCTCACCGTGGCGAGCCAGGCAGGACCGGCCGCCATCGTCGTGCCCAAGGTCGACAGTGCCGCGCAGGTGGTCCACCTGGTCGACATGATGGAGAAGGCCGGCGCGCCGGACCACACCCAGCTGTGGGCGATGGTCGAGACCCCCGAAGCGATCTTCCACGCACGCGAGATCGCCGCCGCGTCGCCGCGGCTGCAGGCCCTCGTGCTCGGCACCAACGACCTGGTCAAGGAGCTGTACGCCGAGCACGTCCCCGGCCGGGCGCCGATCGTGCCGAGCCTGCACACCGTGCTGCTCGCCGGGCGCGCCGCGGGCATCGCGGTGATCGACGGCGTCTACAACGACGTCAAGGACGCCGACGGGTTCCTCGCCGAGTGCGAGCAGGGTCGCCAGATGGGCTTCGACGGCAAGACGCTCATCCACCCCGGCCAGGTCGAGGGCGCCAACGCCGCCTTCGCGCCGAGCGCGCAGGCCGTCGAGGACGCCGAGGGCCTCATCGCCGCGTTCGAGGCCGGCAAGGGAGCAGGCGTGGTGACCTACAACGGGAAGATGGTGGAGAACCTCCACGTCGCGTCGGCCCGTCGTACGCTCTCGATCCACGAGGCGATCCGGGCACTGTCGGAGGAGTGACGAGCCGCTCACCCCAAAGGAGGCGGCCGACTTTCCATTTGTCTGGTCCAGCGGCAGAGTGGTTCGGCCGCCCACGGTGGGCGCCTACAAGGAGGCAAAACACATGGTTGTCCTCGGACTGATCCTGCTCATTCTCGGTCTCGTGCTCCCGCAGAGCATCCTCGTCACGATCGGCATCATCCTGATCGTCGTCGGCCTGGTGCTCAACTTCGTCCCGATCGGCGGCTCGAGCCGCCGAGTCTTCTAGCGGCACACCACCACGCAGCTCGGGCCCCGGACACCGCTTGGTGTCCGGGGCCCGATCACGTCCCGGGGTCAGGCGCCTTCGTTGCCGCGACGGAACCGGTCGTTGATCCAGGTGCTGGCGGTGCCCATCCAACCCGCCAGGTCGTGGACCAGCCGCCCGAGCGTGTCCTGCGTCTGCTCGAAGGCGATGGCGTAGCTCGCCGCGGCCTCCTGGGCGGCCTCGCTCACAGAGGCGTCGGCGTCGCCCTCGCGGCGCGGGTAGGTGCCGGCAAGGATGGCCGTGTAGGCACCCGAGTCGATCCAGCGGCGCAGCTCGGTGGCCCGGACGACCGCGAACGGGTGCGACTGCTGCTGCAGCAGCGACAGCTTGATGAGGGACTCGCGCACGTCGCCGCCCTCGTCGTACTCCGCCCCCTGCGCCAGGAACGAGGTGACGTCGAGCTCCTCGAGCGTCCCGCCGCTGGCGAGCTTCATGTGGGTGCGCAGGGCGGCGGTGGGGTCCTGGCTGGCGAGCAGGCCGGCGCGGTCGGCCGACAGCTCCGCCTTGCGGGACCACTCCAGCAAGCCCACCGTGACCATCCGGATGGCGATCGCGCCACCCGGCACGGCGTTGAGCAGGCCGCCGAGCCCGAGCAGTCGGAGCAGGAGGGTGCGGTAGACCGCGTGCCCGCTGATCGCATGGCCCAGCTCGTGACCGATGACGAAGCGGAGCTCGTCGTCGTCGAGGTGGTGGACGAGACCGGAGGACAGCACGATGACCGGCTGGTCCATCCCGATCGTCTGCGCACCCAGCGTCGGGTCGGCCTGGACGTACATCTCGGGCAGCACGGAGGCGTCGAGGCTGCGGCCGACCTCGGCCAGCAGGCCGTGCAGGCGGGCGAACTGGCGCTCGTCGACGCGCACCGCGGAGCCGAGCAGCGTCAGCCGCCACGCCCGCTCGCGGAACACCCCCGACATGGTCTTGAGCAGCACGTCGAAGCCCTTGAGCTTGCGCAGCGCGACCAGCGCGCCCTTGTCGGCGGGGTGCTCCCACGCCCGCGAGCTGATGTCGGTCAGCACGACGCGCGCACGCACCGGCTTCTTCCTGTCCCCCGTAGCCATGGAGGGATCCTCACGTACGCCGCCGCGAATGTCAGGGATTCCGTGACACCGAGCTGCTGCAGGCAGCCAGAAATCGCTACTTCTGCTCCTCGACCGTGACGTCGTAGTCCGAGTGGATGATGACGTGATCCCCGGGGCACAGCTCCAGCTCGAAGCGGCCGTGCTCCTCGGATTCGATCCGGCTGGACGCGCGAACCACGAGCCACGCCGTCTTGCAATCGGTCCAGCCCACTTCGCCTTCCTTGCCTGCCTCGATCGTCGTCCCGCCGTTCGCCGGCCCGTCTGCATAGTCCGTGTCCGCGGCGTTGAAGGTCGCGCCTGTGTCGTTCTGAACGACGATCCACTTGACGCGGTCGCCCAGGATGCTGCGCACGCCGCACCCGGAGAGAAGTAGCGCGGTCGCTGCGGCGCAGATCGGTATGGATGTCGCCTCCACCACCGCAGGCTAGCGACGAAAGGTTGACTCACCGGCAGATCAGGATGTCGCCGACAGGCGGCGAATAGACGCGCTATCCGGAAGGCCTGAACATCGGGAATGATCCGTCACACGCCTGCTGGGCCTAGCACCTGGTTGCGCCCAGGTCTAGAGGGGCTTGTCGCGGTCATGGAGCGGAGCGCAAACTAGTGGCCTCTGCAAAGGAGCATCGCCATGGGCATGTTGCGGACGGTTGGATGCAAACTGGGTTTGCATACGTGGGATCCGGTTGTCGGAGATATCGCAGGTGCTCACCATGAGTGTCTCTACTGCCACAAGACGAAGAGGGTCGACACCGGTCATCCTCCGGACGCCCATGACAAGTCGGGCATCCACACCTGACCCTCCCGCGCGGCTACGTGAAACCATCCTCGCCGATGTCTGCGCCGAGGCGTCCGTCCCGGACCGGAACCACGTCCCGTCCGGCGAAGGAGAGAACGCATGAACAGTCTGACCGATCTACGCGAGGTGGTCGATGTCGTCATCGGCGTCGACACCCACGTGCACACCCACTCGGCGGCCGTTGTCGATGCTGCGACCGGTGGCGTACTCGACGAGATCACCGTCGATGCAACAGCCCAGGGCTACGCCGAGCTGGTGGAGTTCGCCAACAACCACGGGATGCTGCGAGCGTGGGCGATCGAGGGGACCGGTGGTCACGGCGCCGGTCTGAGTCGTCACCTGCTGGAGTCCTCGGAGATCGTCATCGAGCTGGACCGCCCGAAGCGGGCTGCGCGCCGCAACGGCGCGAAGTCCGATCCGCTCGACGCGATCCGCGCTGCACGTGAAGCGATGGCGCGACCGCGGCTGGGAACTCCCCGCACCGGGGGCGAACGTCAAGCCCTGTCGGTGCTCCTGGCTGCTCGACGCTCCGCGATCAGTGCCTCCACAGAGGGCGGACCTGGGGTCGGACTTCAGGGACGCAAGGGCTTGATTCGCGCGAGCGCGACCTTCGGTGCCGACGTAACGGGCCGTTCAGCTGTCGTGCGGGGCAACGGACGAAGGCGTTCTCGGTGGAGGACCTTGGAGAGCCCAGTCCTTGGATGATCCGAAGATCAGCGGCATGGGGGTGTCGGCGACCGAGGTGCTCCGCGTGGGGCGAGGACCCCGAGGTCACGGAGCGCGCCGAGCCGGACCCCGACGTCGTGGTGCACAACCAGCCCTGAATCGAAGTCGTGGCCGATGTCGACCCGCACACCGAACTCTGCCGGGACGATCGCAGGTTGCCCACAGTCTTGTCGACTTTGGACGTGTCCGCGCTGACCTCGACCTAGTGTCGCCTCCACGCAACCAAACCGGGAGTCAACATGAGCAGCAACGTCACGAAGCTTGTCACCGTGCTGGCGACCAGCCTCGCATTCTTCGGAGTTCATGGCATCTCGGCTGCCAGCGCCGCTCCCGACACCCAAAGCTGCGTCAGCAGGGCCGAGTATCGGGAAGTGCAGAAGGACATGCGAATGTCGCGCGTCACGCGGATCGTCGACAGGCAGGAGTATCTGTCCTTCGACGGAGGGGAGCGCCGCGAGTACCGCACCTGCTTCACCCGGCCCGACGGGATCGACTGCATGAAGGTGGTCACCAAGGCCAATGGCACCCGCGTCAAGAGCAAGAGCGTCGACCTGTGCCAGACGACCTTCGAAGCCTGACCAGGCGTTGGGGTAATGGTGGTCTGGATCAGGGTGTCGCAGCCGCAGTGATGGGGCTGAGGAGTGGTTGCGTGTCAGGGCCGGCGTAGCGGGTTGCCACTACAGACAGGCACGCTGCCTGGCCTTTTGTGGCGACGTACAGGGCGGCCGAGCCGTCCGGCGAATATGTACCGGTGGACGCGTCGTATGCGCGGACTTCCTCCCAGGTGGCTGAGGCTCGGCACCCTCCGGGCGGATCGACCAACACCCAGAACGTGTCGTCGCGGTCCAGGTAGGCGCTTTGAACGAGCTTGAGGACCACCCCACCCGAGACGTTCTCGACACTGAGCACCTGGGGCGCTGGCGGTGACGGGAAGTAGGACGTGCGCATGGACGTGACTGGGGCTCGACCCGATCCTGCCTCGTTCACCAGACGCACGGCGTAGCACAGGGTCTCCATCGAGGTCGGAGTGGGCTGATTCCAGCTTCCGGCTGCAGGGTCGACGAGGTACACATCTGCACGGCTCGTGTCCCACTCGGCGGCCCCGTGCGTGTCGAACCCCACGGGTGAGCACTGGGCCCCGACAACGATCTCCACGCGACTCCCAGCGGCAGCTGGCGGCACCTTCCACGACACCGTCACAGGAGCGCGCTCGTCCATTCCTCCGCTGACCCGGATACCGTCCAGCGCGGAGGGCTCGGGGAGCAGCGGACAGACTGCCGGACCGAACGTACGGCGGCCGCCGTACTTCTTGACGAGACGGCCCAACGCCCACGCGTCGACCATGCCGCACTTGAAGGCACCGGGGGCAGGGAGGTCGGAACAGCCATCGATGTCGTGGGACGCCTCCATCAGGCCGCACTGGTGGGACGCGGGCTCGTGGCCCGGCACTCCAAGGACGTGGCCGAACTCGTGGGCAATGATCCGGGCCATGACGACCTTGCGGTGCCACGGTTGCATCGTAGGAGCCTCGGGGGACGAGAAGGCGTTGCGGCTCATCTTGATCCACGCGCGGGTGGCCCTGCCGCCCAGTGTCGACTCGAGGAGGTACTCACCAGACATGTCGGAGCCACCAGCCGGCGTGATCAGCA
>CAVYGL010000008.1:0-191461 GCA_963767995.1 uncultured Actinomycetota bacterium | reverse complement strand
AGGATCGGTCAACGGGATCTCCTTCAACAGCGAGCGGCAGTCGCGGGATCGCCGGACGCCGACGGCTTGCATGCATGGTCGTCGGCGTGTGTGACCCCGACCACATGATCTGGCCCAACGTATCGGCCGCAGCCTGCCAGCACCAATCTGGCGGGTGGGCCAGCGCCCCTCCCCAGCACCGGGTCCGGGCATGGATGAGCCGGCGCCGACGGACTCGTGGGTGACCCGTCGACGCCGGCTCGCCTCCATTGGGGGTGGAGGCTCCGGGCTGCGGAGAACCGCTACCCGGCGGGAGAGGTCATGCGGTGCTTCCCGAGCACCAGGGCGCGGATGGATCCTGGTCCGGGACGTGGAGCTTCACTCAGCCCGAGAGCAGCCCACATCAACCTGTCAGTCCTGTTCGAAGACGGATGAGTGGTAGGTCCGCGTGAGGTCGCCCGACGCGGATGCCCGCGGCCCCACCGCGGACATCCCGCCTGCGGCCAGTCCGACCGCCAGCAGCACGAGCGCGAGGCGGCGCACGGCTAGACGATCGCGCAGATGCCGTGGTCGGGGCTGGTGCCGCTGTACGGGTACGGCAGCGCCTGGAAGAGCGGCGGCTGGCCGGACGTGTAGCTGATCGTCAGTGTGCCGCTGGCGTTGGCGCTGTTCTTCGACGAGACGCTCTGGACGTAGACGGTCTGGCCGACGACCTTGATCTTCTCGACCTGGAACAGCACGCCGTTGATGTCGATGAGCGAGACGGCAAGGTTGCTCGGGACGTTGTCGGCCGTGAACACGAAGACGTAGGTCTTCGGGTCCTCCTTGTCGGAGTTGCCGGAGCACTTGATGGCCTCGACGTATGTCAGCTTGCTGGGCGGTGCGGACGCGGCGAACGCCGGCGCCTGCGTCGCGATCGCGACCACCGGAACGGTCCAGGCGGCCCCCCGGACGACGGTGCGGCGTGAAAAGTCAGACATGGTTGATCCCCTTGATTGGTGGAGTGTGTGGTCGGCGCCCCAAAGCCGACGACCACCGCATGCCGTCGCCCCCAAAGCGACCAGCTGCAGAGCAAGGGTCTCCCCCAGGCAAGCCGCAACACAGGGCCTGAACCAAGGTGGAGGGCTATCTGCGCGAGGCCTTGACAGAGTCTTCGCGTATCAGCCCGGATAGCGGCCCAATGGACTAGGCCCGTGCACCCCTTCGATCCGTCGTACGTCCGCGCACAGATGCCAGGAACGCACATCGAACCGCTGGCGGAGCGCCGGATCGGCGCACATCTGGACGTGCAGGGCCGGTCAGGACTACGGACGCGCGGCAGAGTGGTGTGCCGGCGCGCCGTCCCCCGAGGCGGAGGCCCGAGGCTGCACGGCCGTCAGGCCGCCTGCGGTCAGGAAGATCGCCAGCAGCACGAGAGCGAACCGGCGCATCACGTCGGGTGGCCGCTGCGCGGCACGTCGCGGGCGCTGGCGCCCTGGTCGGAGAAGTCGTTCATGGATGTCCTCTTGCTTGCTGCGTGCCGTGGATGACATGACCGGCGCCCCGAAGCCGTCGACCATCGCCTGCCCTCCGCCCCCCAAAAGGCGGTTCGGCACTGCACTTCATGCAGGCACCACTGTCACCCCGCCACGTGTCGCGCGATGCCTCTTGCGCAAGGTGATGGCCTAACTGCACGGGGCCTTGACGGACTTTCGGGGTATCTGGCCCGTTAGCGGGACGACCGGACCAGACCGGCGTACGACAGACCGGCGCCGACGAGCTCGTGGGTACTCGTCGGCGCCGGCGGCCTCCGTGTGGGCGGAGGCGTCAGGGGTGGCGCGGGTCAGCGGGTCGCGCCACGCAGCCCGGTGTCGGGCAGCACGCCGGGCGCCTGGCAGCGCCAGGGGAGCTGGGTGCGCTCGAGCTGCCGGGAGCCGGCCTTCAGGACGACGGAGGCGAGCGGGCCGCCCCGGGCGACGACGGTCTTCCTGCCCAGCGACTTCACGACGAAGCGGTGCATCTTCGCTCCGACGCGGAGGTAGTAGAAGACGGCACGGCTCGAGCGGTTGACCAGGTGGGCGCGCACGGTGCCCTGGCAGGTCACCCGGACCCGGCCGACGGCCTTGCCGAACGACTGCTCGCCCAGCACCTCGGGGGCGGGGCAGACCGTCACCGTCTCGGTGTCGGTGGTCGCATCGGCCGACTCGCGGGCGAGGGTGACGTGGTCGACGCACACGCCGTCACCGGCGACGAGGTCCAGGGCGGAGACCTTCGCCAGCACGCGGTGGTCGGGCGCGGCCCAGACCTCGTCCCAGTCGAAGGTGCCGAGGTCGACCGGCGTGCCGCCGTCGAGGGAGCTGGTGACGGTGGTGAGCTCGTCGGTGCGCTGGTCGACGACGTACGCGGCCTGCGCCACGGCGCTGCTCGAGCCGGCCGCGCGCGCGGACTGCGCAACCGCGGGTGCCTGCCACGCGACGGTCACCGTCGTCGTCGCCGGGTCGGCCGGGGCGCTGCCGGGGGTGCAGGCGTAGGCGAAGGAGCTCGGGCCGGGGGGCAGCGTGACCTGGAGGCCGGTGGCCGGCGACTCGTCGACCGCGGCGATCGTGCACGCGCCGGCGCCCGCCAGCTCGGCGGACAGCTCGACGGGGAGGGCCTGCCCGTCCGGGTTCGTGACGCCGAGGGTGCCGCGGACCTCGAAGCCGGACCTGGCCGGCGACCCGAGGGCGGTCACGCCCACGGCGTAGTTGACCGACGCGGTGTCGCCGCCGACGGCTGCGGCCGCGCGGTTGCGGTCGACCGCGTTGAAGACCTGCCAGGCGTGGTCGACGTCGTAGGTCGCCGAGACCGCGTTGGTGACCGCGAGGGCGTCGCCCTCGGCGGCAGACGCGGCTGTCGTCGACGCCGGGACGACCACGGCGGGCACGAGCAGCAGCGCCGCGAGGCGTCCGATGCGTGCGGAGGTCGTCGAGCCGAAGAGAGTTCCCACAGTTGTCCCCTGTCGAGCACCCCGGGCGGACCCGGGGGGCCGTGCTCCCCACGAGTCGGCCTTCGAAGAGCAACCTTGGGGCACCGACACGCCACTTCCGCCCCACTAGGGCGAATCGCAGGGCTACCTACAGGGCTCCTTGAGCAAAAGCACCGGCCTCGGGCCGGATCGTCCAGTCAGCCGCGCCCGTGCGGCGTGTGCCAGACCGACTCGTCGGGGCCTCCGGGCACGATCTGCAGGGGATTCACGTCCTCCTGGACGACGTAGTAGTGCCGCTTGATCTGGTCGAAGTCGACCTCGTCGCCGAAGCCGGGCGTCTGGAAGAGGTCGCGGGCGTACGCCCAGAGGTGCGGCATCTCGGTCAGCTTGTTGCGGTTGCACTTGAAGTGCCCGTGGTAGACCGCATCGAAGCGCACGAGGGTCGTGAAGAGGCGTACGTCGGCCTCGGTGAGGCGCTCACCCATGAGGTAGCGACGGTCGGAGAGACGCTCCTCGAGCCAGTCCATCGCGGTCCACAGCCGCGCGTACGCGTCGTCGTACGCCTCCTGCGAGCCGGCGAAGCCACACCGGTAGACGCCGTTGTTGACCTCGGTGAAGACCCGCTTCATGACCTCCTCCATCTCCTCGCGGAGGTCGGCGGGCCACAGGTCGGGCGCGTCGGGGCGCTGGTGGTCGCGCCACTCGAAGGCCAGGTCGTGGGTGATCTGCGGGAAGTCGTTGGTGACGACCTCACCCGACGCGACGTCGACGATCGCGGGCACGGTGATCCCGCGCGAGTAGTCGGGGTCGCGGGCGAGGTAGGCCTCCTGCAGCCGCTCGATGCCGAGCACCGGGTCGCGGCCGCCCTCGTCGAGGTCGAAGGTCCAGCTGCGGGCGTCGTGGGTCGGGCCGGGCGCGCCCCACGAGATGGCGTCCTCGAGCCCGAGCAGGCTGCGCACGATGATCGAACGGTGCGCCCAGGGGCAGGCACGCGCGGCGACGAGGCGGTAGCGGCCCGGTGCGGCGGTCCGGACGGGGACGTCGCGCGGGCTGTCCTTCGAGCCGCTGGGGAAGGCGTCGTCGAGCGGGTCGACCGATCGGTCCCCGGCCAGGATGCGGTCGGGGAGGTAGGACATGTCGCGCTCGAAGGGCTTGCCCTCGGTGGAGTAGGTCGCCGTGTCGTTCACACTTCAACCATACCGACGGCCCCACACGCCGTACGGTCTGAGGCGTGAGCGCCACCGCCCCCGTCTTCGCCACCAGCGACGCCCACGGCCACCTCGCCGAGCTGACCGCGGCGCTCCGGGCCTCCGGGCTCGTCGACGACGGGTCGCACTGGTCCGGCGGCGATGCCCGGCTGTGGGTCCTCGGCGACCTCCTCGACCGCGGTCCCGACGGGCTCGGCGTGATCGCGCTGGTGCGCCGGCTGACCGCGGAGGCTGCCGCCGCCGGAGGAGCTGTGCACACCGTGCTCGGCAACCACGAGGTGATCGCGCTGGGCATGCGGATGTTCGGCGACACCCAGGTGGTCCACCGCGGGGTGGTCCGGACCTTCGGCTCGATCTGGGCCCGCAACGGCGGGCTCGCGTCCGACCAGGCCGGGATCGACGACGAGCTCGCCGCCTGGCTGGCCGCCCTGCCCGCGATCGCCCGCGACGGCGAGCACCTGCTGATGCACTCCGACACGGTGGGCTACCTCGACTGGGGCGGCTCGGTCGAGGACATCAACCGCGCGGTGCGCGAGACGCTCGCCGGGGACGACCCGGTCGCGTGGTTCGACGTGCTGGTGCGGCTCGGACGGCGCCACGAGTTCGCGGGCAGGTCCGGCCCGGCCGCCGCCCGTCGGCTGCTCGGCACCCTCGGCGGCGAACGGATCGTGCACGGGCACAGCATCATCGGCGACCTCTTCGGCGAGCCCTGCGACTCCTACACCGAGCCACGGCTGTACGCCGACGGGCTCGCGCTCGACATCGACGGCGGGATCTACGAGGGCGGGCCGTGCCTGGTCGCCCGACTGTCGGGGTAGTCCAGTGGGAACTGGCTGCCGGACGGGCCGCCGGACAGCCAGAACCCGCTGGACTACCCCGAGATCGCAAAGAAGTGTTTGCAAATAACCCTTTGCAGTCGTAGCGTTCCGCCATGGGCTCCTCGATCACCCCCGACATCGCCGGGCTGCGCGCCCTCAGCCACCCGGTCCGGCTGCGGATGCTGACCCTCCTGCGCGGCGAGGGACCGGCCACCGCGACGTCGCTCGCGCAGCGGCTCGGCCTCAACACCGGGGCCACGAGCTACCACCTTCGCCAGCTCGCCCAGCACGGGTTCATCGAGGAGGACGCCGAGCGCGGCAACGCCCGCGACCGCTGGTGGCGCGCGGCGCACGAGAGCACCCGCACCGACTTCCGCGAGGAGGGCATCGTCGACAGCGACGTCGAGGCCTACCTCACGACCGTGGCGCTGATGTACGCCGACCGCATGCGCGCGGCCGTGTCGGAGATGTCGTTCCTGCCCGAGCCGTGGCGCAAGGTCGGCACGCTGAGCGACTGGGAGATGCGGGTCACCCCGGCCCAGGCCGAGGCGCTGGTGCAGAGGCTCGCCGAGCTGATCGAGGAGGCGCCCGAGTCCGACGCCGTCGACGCCGCCCCGTTCGTGGTCAACCTCAACGCCTACCCGCGACCCGGCCAGGTGTGGGGCGAGGAGGACGACGCGCGATGAGCACGCGTACGCCGGTCGTCGGCGCCCTCGTCGCCGAGGGCATCTCCTTCGTCGGCACGCGCGTCTCGATGATCGCGATCCCGTGGTTCGTGCTCTCGACCACCGGGTCCGCCACCCAGACCGGCCTGGTCGCCGCGGCCGAGATCACCCCGCTGGTGATCTTCAAGGCCCTCGGCGGTCCCCTGCTCGACCGGGTGGGCCCGCGCCGGGTCACCCTCGTGTGCGACCTCCTCTCCGCCTTCGTCGTCGCCACGATCCCGCTGCTCCACGGGCTCGGGATGCTCGGCTTCCCGACCCTGCTCGTCCTGGTCGCGGTCGCCGGTGCGCTGCGCGGTCCGGGCGACGCAGGCAAGGCCGCGATGACCCCCGAGATCGCCCGGGCAGCGGGCTGGTCCCTCGAGCGGGTGTCCGGGCTCGCCGCGGCCGTCGAGCGGACGTCGTCGATGAGCGGCGCGGCACTGGCCGGCCTGCTGGTCGCCGGCGTCGGCGCGGCCAACGCGCTCTACGTCGACGCCGCGTCCTTCCTCGTCTCGTTCGTCGTCTTCGGCATCGCCACCACCGGGCTCGGGCGGCCCGTCCCGCAGGACGCCGACGTCGCCCCGACGTCGTACGTCCACGAGCTCCGGCAGGGCTGGGACTTCCTGCGCACCGAGCCGGTGCTCGTCGCGATCTGCGCGATGGTCGCGGTCACCAACCTCGTCGACCAGGCCTACACCGCCGTGCTCGCGCCGGTGTGGGCCAAGGAGTCCGGCGCCGGCGTGGCCGTGCTCGGCACCCTGTTCGCCGTGATGAGCGGCGCCTCGGTGCTGGGCGCCCTGACGGCGGCGCGGTGGGGCGAGACGCTGCCGCGCTACCGGACGTACGTCGTCGCGTTCCTGATCTGCGGTGCGCCACGCTTCGTCGTGATGGCGCTCGAGTCCCCGCTGTGGGCGGTCTTCGCGGTGACCTTCGTCGCCGGGGTCGCGTCGGGCTTCCTCAACCCGATCCTCGGCGCGGTGATCCTCGAGCGGATCCCGGCGCCGCTGCTCGGGCGGGTCTCGTCGCTCAACACCGCGATCTGCTGGTCCCTGATGCCGCTCGGCGGGGTGCTCGGCGGCCTGGCCGTCGCCGGGCTCGGCCTGTCCCCGGCGCTGCTCGTCGCCGGTGCGGCGTACTTCGTCACGACGATGGCGCCGACCCGCGTGCCGTCCTTCCGGCAGATGGACCGCTCCCCGGCGGCCGAGACCCTGCCGTCCCCGTCCGTTGACCGGGGTTGTCAGGCTCTTCCTGAACTTGTCGGCCCGTGCACGGCCTGACAACTTCAGCGATCCCGGTCAGCCGGGGATCGCTGAAGGGAGGGACCGCTCAGGGCGTGAAGCGGGCCGCCACCTCGACGACGCGGTCGAAGGCCTCGACCTCGCCGATGCTGACGCGTACGCCGGCTCCGGCGAACGGCCGGACCGAGATCCCGAGCTCGCCGCACGCCGCGGCGAAGTCGAGGGCGCGGTCCCCCAGCGGGAACCAGACGAAGTTGCCCTGCGCGTCGGGCAGCTCCCAGCCCACCTCGCGGAGCCGGGCGACCAGGTCGGCGCGGCGCTCGACGAGGTCCTCGACCCGCGCGAAGAGCTCGTCGCGTGCGGCCAACGAGGCGATCGCGGCGGCCTGCGCGACGTGGCTGACCCCGAACGGCAGCGAGACCGCGCGGAGCGCGCCGGCGATCGGCGCGGGAGCCACGGCGTAGCCGACGCGGAAGCCGGCCAGCCCGTAGGCCTTGGAGAACGTGCGGGTGAGCACGACGTTGTCGTGGCCGTCGGTAGGTCGCGAGACCGTCGATCGCGTCGTCCATCCGGACGAACTCGAGGTAGGCCTCGTCGACCACGACGACGACGTGCGAGGGGACCTTCGCGATGAAGGCGTCGAGGTCGGTCTGGGTGACGGCCGGGCCGGTCGGGTTGTTGGGCGTGCAGACGATCACGACCTTCGTACGGTCGGTGACGGCCGCGGCCATCGCGTCGAGGTCGTGGCGGCCGTCGGCCGTCAGCGGCACCTGCACGCTGGTCGCGCCGCCCGCGGTGACGGCGATCGGGTAGGCCTCGAAGGACCGCCAGGCGTAGACGACCTCGTCGCCGGGGTCGCAGAACGCGTTGACGAGCTGGTAGATCAGGCCGACCGAGCCGGTCGCCGCGGCCAGGTCGTCGACCGGCACGCCCATCGCCTCGCCGAGGGCGGCGTACAGCGCGGTGCTGCCCATGTCGGGGTAGCGGTTCATCTGCGCCGCGGCCTCGGTGGCCGCCTCCAGCACGCCGGGCAGGGGCGGGTAGGGGTTCTCGTTGGACGAGAGCTTGTAGGAGGTCAGCCCCTCACGGGCGACGGGCGGCTTGCCGGCGACGTACGCAGGGATGGCGAGCACGGTGGACCGGGGCTGGGGAGACGGGGCCATGCCCCGACCTTAGTGAGCCGGTTTCCGACCCCGCCACGGGCGGGTGAGCGGCAGCAGGAGCACGCCGACCAGGAAGCCCACACCGGCCCCGACGGTGTTGTCGACCATGTCGGTGACGTCGCAGGCGCGGTCGATGCGGGCCAGCTGGAGCTGGACGAGCTCGACGCCCACGCTGTACGCCGCGAGCAGCGCGAGCCCGAGCGGGGCGAGCACCACGCCCGACCACCAGCGCCCGACGGCGAGCACGAGGAACATGCCGGCCGGCACGAAGAGCAGCACGTTGAGGGTGCGCTGGTCGAACCCGAGACCCTCGAACGCCGCACCGTTGGGGCCGCCGTAGTCCCACGAGCAGGAGTCGCTCCGGCTGTCGGCGGGCACGATCCCGACGTCCGCCCGGGTCGGGACCAGCGTCGCCACCGCGATCGCGACCAGCGACCAGAGCAGCCCCGAGACCGCCACCGCGGTGACGGTGCCGAGCCGCGGGCGCAGGGACAGGCCGACGAGGGCCGAGACGACGCCGGCGACCAGGACGCCGAGCACGATCACGCCCGTCCCGCCGATGGTCACCACGCGGTGGAGGGTAGCCGGTGGTCGGGCGTTGGCTACCCTCACCACATGCGCTTCGTGACGTGGTTGCTGACGTACGCCGCCGGGCTGGCCGTGGCCGCCTGGCTGCTCGACGGGATCTTCTTCGACGGCCCGGCCAACGGTCAGGCGGAGATCCAGGAGAAGATCCTGCCGCTCTTCGTGGTCGCCCTCATCCTCGGACTGGTGTCGACCTTCATCGAGCCGGTGATCAAGCTGGTCTCGCTGCCCTTCATCATCCTCACGCTCGGCTTCCTGCTGCTCGTGATCAACGCCCTCATGCTGCTGCTCACCGCGCGGCTCGCGGACGCGTTCGACCTCGGCTTCCACGTCGACGGGTTCTGGAACGCGCTGGTCGGCGCGGTGATCGTGACCGTCGTCGGCTGGGGCGTGCGGACGGCGCTCCCCGCGAAGGACTGATGCGGGTGCCGCCACCCGCCACCCCGCTCCCTCCGCCCCGGTCTCCGGACCGCTACCGCATCGCGCTGGTCTGCCTGGGCAACATCTGCCGCTCCCCCACCGCGCACGTCGTGCTCGAGCGGCGGCTGGCCGACGCCGGCCTCGCCGACCGCGTCGAGGTGGCCTCGTCCGGCACCGGCGGCTGGCACGTCGGCAACCCGATGGACGAGCGGGCCGCCGCCACCCTGTCCGCCGCCGGCTACGACCCGAGCCGGCACCGCGCGCGGCAGTACGACGCGACGTGGCCCGGGGCGTACGACCTGGTGCTCGTGATGGACGCGGCCAACCTCGCCGACGTCGGCGGGCGCACGGATCGCGTCGGCCTGTTCCGCGACTTCGATCCGGTCGATCCGGGTGGCGAGGTGCCGGACCCGTACTACGGTGGTGCCGACGGCTTCGAGGAGGTGCTGGCGATGGTCGAGCGCACGAGCGACGCGATCGTGGGCGCCCTCCCCGGGACGCTCGGCACCACGCCCGGGGACCGCGCCTGATGGCTCGCCAACCGTTGGCCGCCCGGCGCGCCGAGGAGCTCCTCGGGTCGTCGGTCGTCGCGACCTCGCCCGTCGCGGGTGGTGACATCGCCACCGCGACCCGGCTGCGCCTCTCGTCGGGCCAGACCGCGCTGATGAAGACGTTGCCGCACGCGCCGGACGGCTTCTTCGAGGCGGAGGCGGCCGGCCTGCGCTGGCTCGCCGAGGTCGACGGCGGCCTCCCGGTCCCGGAGGTGCTCGCCGCGGCGAGCGACTGCGTGATCCTGGCGTGGGTCGAGCAGAGCTCGAAGACGCCGGCCGAGGCTGCGGTCACCTTCGGCCAGCAGCTCGCCCGCACCCATGCCGCCGGCGCCGACGGCTGGGGCCTGGCGCACGACGGCTTCATCGGCCGGCTGCCGCTGCCCAACAAGACGGCCGGATCGTGGGCCGAGTTCTACGCCGTACGCCGGCTGCTGCCCTACCTCAAGCTCGCCCGCGACCGCGGCGCCATCACCGACTCCGACGCGGCTGCCGTCGAGGCGGTCGTCGGCCGCCTCACCGACGCTGGTCCCCGACGAGGCTCCGGCCCGGCTCCACGGCGACCTCTGGAACGGCAACTGCCTCTGGGGCCAGGACCTCGCGATCCACGTGATCGACCCGGCGGCCTACGGCGGGCACCGCGAGGTCGACCTGGCGATGCTGCACCTCTTCGGGCTCACCCACCTGCCGCGGGTGGTGGCGGCGTACGACGAGGCGCACCCGCTCGCCGACGGCTGGGAGGACCGGCTCGGCCTCCACCAGCTGTTCCCGCTGCTCGTGCACGCCTGCATGTTCGGCGGGAGCTACGGCGCGCGGGCCGGGACGATCGCGGCGCGCTACACCTGAGTCGAGTGCCTCGCGCCGCACTCGACTTCTCAGGTGCGACTCAGGCCGCGGTGGCATCCTTGCCGCGTGACCGACTCCAAGCCCCGCGTCCTGGTCGTCGACGACGACCGTGCGGTGCGCGACTCGCTGCGCCGGTCGCTGGAGTTCAACGGCTACGAGGTGGTCCTCGCCGCCGACGGCGCCGAGGGGCTGGTGGCGGTCGGCGCCCAGCACCCCGACGTCGTCGTGATCGACGTGATGATGCCGCGCCTCGACGGGATCGAGACGACGCGGGCGCTGCGTACGGCCGGCAACGACGTACCGATCCTGGTGCTCACCGCACGCGACGCGGTCGGCGACCGGGTCGAGGGCCTCGACGCCGGGGCCGACGACTACCTCACCAAGCCCTTCGCGCTGGAGGAGCTGCTGGCCCGGTTGCGCGCCCTGCTGCGGCGCGTCGTGCCGGACGCGGAGGGCGACGGCGAGGTGCTGGCCTTCGCCGACCTCACGATGGACGTGTCGACCCGCGACGTCACCCGCGGCGGTCGCCCGATCGAGCTGACCCGCACCGAGTTCACCCTGCTGGAGATGTTCCTGCGGCGACCGCGGCGCGTGCTCGACCGGTCGTTCATCCTCGAGGAGGTCTGGGGCTACGACTTCCCGACGAGCGCCAACTCGCTCGAGGTCTACGTCGGCTACCTCCGGCGCAAGACCGAGGCCGAGGGCGAGTCGCGGCTGATCCAGACGGTGCGCGGCGTGGGCTACGTGCTGAAGGAGTCATGAGCACCCGCATGAACCGCGACGCCGCCGTCGGCCATCGCCGCTGGCACTACCGCCGGTCGCTGGCGTCGCGGGTGGCCGTGCTGACCACGCTCGTCCTGGGCGTCACGATCGCCATGCTGGCCGCCACGGCGTACGTCGTGATGCGCCAGCAGCTGATGAGCTCGCTCGACCAGTCGCTGCTCAACCGCGCCCACCGGGCGACGGCCGACACGACCCTGTCCGGCATCGCCACGGGGGACGTCCCCGCGTGGCTGCTGGGCGCCGCTGACATCCGCATCATCCTCGTCAACTCCGAGGGCAAGGGCATGTCGGGCACCGACATCCCGTCGTTCAGGCTCGGCCAGCAGGAGTACGACGTCGTCACGGGGCAGCGCGAGTCGGTCGTCCGGACCCTCGTCACCGAGGAGGGCGAGCGCTACCGCGTCGCGACCGTGCGGGCAGGCAGCGGCCGCGCCCTCGTGCTGGCCCAGCCGCTGGCCCCCAACGACCGCACCCTCGAGAAGCTCGGTGGCGTCCTGTTCACCTTCGGCGCGCTCGGCGTGCTGACCGCGCTGCTGGCGGGCTGGCTGGTCGCGCGCAACGGCCTGAGACCCGTACGCCGGCTGACCTCGTCGGTCGAACGCATCGCCGTCACCGAGGACCTGACCCCCCTGCGGATCGAGGGGGACGACGAGGTCGCGCGCCTGGCGACGGCGTTCAACCAGATGCTGCTCGCGCTCGGCGCCTCGCGCGACCGGCAGCGCCGGCTGGTCGCCGACGCGAGCCACGAGCTGCGTACGCCGCTCACGTCGCTGCGCACCAACCTCGACCTGCTGCGGCAGGCGGAGGGCAACACCGCGCTGCCGGCCGAGGCACGGCTCGAGCTGCTCGACGACGTCCGCGGGCAGATCGAGGAGCTGAGCGCGCTGGTCGGCGACCTCGTCGAGCTGGCCCGCGACGAGCCGATGACCCACGTCGTCGCCCAGGTGGACCTCGCCGACGTCGTCGACCGCGCCGTGACCCGCGTACGCCGGCGCGCGCAGGGGATCGCCTTCGACGTCTCGACCGACCCGTGGGTCGTGGTCGGCGACTCGAGCAGCCTCGAGCGGGCGGTGACCAACCTGCTCGACAACGCCGCCAAGTGGAGCCCCGCCGACGGCACCGTCATCGTCCGGCTCGCCGACGGGGTGCTCGTCGTCGACGACCAGGGCGCGGGTGTCGCCGAGGCCGACCGGCCGCACGTCTTCGAGCGGTTCTTCCGCTCCGAGGAGTCGCGCGCGATGCCCGGCTCCGGGCTCGGCCTGGCGATCGTGCGGCAGGTGATCGACCGCCACGGCGGCCGGGTCGAGGTGTCGCAGGCGCCGACCGGCGGGGCGCGGTTCTCGCTGTGGCTGCCGGGCGTCGAGGCCCTCTCACTCGAAGACGCGTAGCAGCCGCTCGGCCTTCCACTCCGACTCCGCCCACTCCTCCGCGAGGTCGGACTTCACGGTGATGCCGCCGCCGGTGCCGAGGCGCCAGGTGCCGGTGCCGTCGGTCGTCAGCGACCGGATGACGACGCCGAGGTCGGCCGGGCCGTCGCCGCTGATCCAGCCGAAGGCGCCGGCGTACACCCCGCGCGGCGACGACTCGACCTCGCCGATGACCTCCATCGTGCGGAGCTTGGGGGCGCCCGTCATCGAGCCCGCCGGGAAGAGCGCGCGGAGCGCCCCGACCGTGGTGACGTCGTCGCGCAGCCGGCCGCGGACCGTCGAGACGAGCTGGTGCACCGACGCGTAGCTCTCGACCTCCATCAGCGCGGGCACCTCGACCGACCCGACCTCGCACACCAGCGACAGGTCGTTGCGCAGCAGGTCGACGATCATCAGGTTCTCGGCGCGGGTCTTGGGGTCGCTCGCCAGCCGCTCGCGCTGCCGCTCGTCCTCGTCGGGCGTCGTGGCGCGCGGCGTCGTGCCCTTGATCGGCTTGGTCTCCAGGTGCCGGTCGGGCGTGACGAGGGCGTACCTCTCCGGCGAGCTCGACAGCAGCCACGCCCGGGCGCCGTCGACGTCGTGCTGGAGGAAGCCGGAGTACGGCGCGGGGTTGAGGTCGCGGAGCCGGACGTACGCCGTCACCGGGTCGAGGTCGGACTCGATCGTGAGGCGGTGGGTGAGGTTGACCTCGTAGGAGTTGCCCGCGTGGAGGTGCTCCTGGACGGTCGCGAAGGCGGCGGCGTACGCCTCAGGGACCGGACCTGTCACGGCGCTCGCTGAACTCTGTCAGGGCCGTGCAACGGGCCGACATGTTCAGCGATCCCCGGTCAGCCGGGGACTCCTGACGGAGAGACCCCGTGCTCGAACACCCGCACCGCGCGAGGCCGCATCCAGACCGCGTCGGGGAGTGCCGGATCCCCCGCGGCGGGGAGGTCGGGGCGCGAGGCGTAGCCGAGGTAGCCGAACCACTGCTCGCCCGGGACCATCCGCTCCTCGAGCACGGCGAAGATGTCGTCACCGACGACCTCGGACGTCCCGCCGGCGTGGGCGCGCACCTCCCGGCGCGCTGCCGACCAGGTGAGGGAGACGTCGTCGTCCTCGAGCCAGCCGATGATCGAGCGGCTGCCGGACCACTCCCGCGCGCCGCCGCCGTCGAGCCAGAAGCAGCGCGGGTGTCGCGCGGCCACGTCGAGGAAGTACGACACCGGATCCGTCACGAGAGGAAGTTCCTGACCAGGGCGGCACCGTGGGTCGAGAGGATCGACTCCGGGTGGAACTGCACGCCCTCGAGCGGCAGCTCGCGATGGCGTACGCCCATCACGACGCCGTCGTCGCTCCAGGCCGTGGCCACGAGGTCCGCACCCAGCGAGGTCGCGCCGAGCGAGTGGTAGCGCACGGCCGCGAAGCCCTGCGGCAGGCCGGCGAAGACGCCCGCGCCGTCGTGGCTGATCGCCGCCACGTCTCCGTGCGACGGCGTCAGCCGGGAGACCGTCCCGCCGTACGCCGTGACCAGCCCCTGCATCCCGAGGCAGACCCCGAGCACCGGGCGCGTCCCGGCCAGCAGCACGGCCGTCCCGACCGAGAAGTCGACCGGCGACGCCGGATGGCCCGGACCGGGCGAGAGCACCACGTGGGAGTGCCGGAGCACGTCCTCGGCCGCGACCTCGTCGTGCTGCACGACCCGCGGCAGCACGCCGGTGACGGCGGCGACGAGGTGCACCAGGTTCCACGTGTAGGAGTCGTGGTGGTCGACCACGATCACGTCCGGCTGCACGCGCCGACCCTAGTGCTACCTGCCGCACCACCCGGCAGGCCTCCGACACCGGCTCGCCGCCCCGCTCCCGGCAGCCGTCGAACGCGGCGAGCTTCGCCATCAGCACGTCGACCTCGGCCTTCCGCCTCGGGTTGGCGAACGCGTTGCGCTTCTCCCAGCGGCTCGAGCGCATAGCTGTAGAACTCGTAGCCCCACGACGTCGCGCGGCGACGGGGGTCGAGGTCGAGCCGCACCAGCAGCGCGCGCCGGCTGCGGACCGCGGTGTACGACGGGATCCGGTCGAGCTCCGCGCCGTCGAACGCCGCGTCGGGGTCGCCGCCGGTCAGCGTCTGCTGGGTGTGCTCGAGGAAGGCGTACGACTGCCGCACGAGCGCCGGCTGCGTCAGCGTCGGCACGAGCGAGAGGCCGCTGCGGTAGGGCGCCGGCGCGAGCCCGGCCAGCTCCTCGAAGGTCGGCGCCAGGTCGATGTTCATGGTCACCTCGCGCCGCGGACCCGGCACCACACCCGGCCCGGTGACGAGCAGCGGCACCCGCACGTCGGTGTCGTACGCCGTCCCCTTGCCGCGCCAGAGGCCGTTCTGGCCGAGGTGGAAGCCGTTGTCGGAGGTGAGCACGACGTACGTCTCCGGACCGACCGTGCGGAGGATCTTCGTGATGAGCCGGTCGGCGGACTGCGCCATCCGGGCGCGGTCGCGCAGGTCGCGTACGGCGACCGCGGCGGGCAGCGTCGCGCACGGTGTTCCAGGCGCGGGCGGGCTTGCCGGCGATCGTGCGGGGCCGGTTGTCCGAGCGACGGTCACCGAAGCCGGGCAGGTCGGCGACGGTCAGCTTGCGGCACGCCACCCGCCCGCAGCTCCGCTCGCCCGCGCGGTCGCGGAACATCGGCGGGAAGAGCGGGTCGCCGTCGTAGTGGCCCTTCGGGTTGGTGCGGTTGTGCGGGGCGTAGAGCGAGACCTCGAGGAAGTACGGCGCCTCAGCGGCCTCGTTGGCCGTGAGGAAGTCCAGCGCCAGGTCGCCGATCACCGTGCCGGCGTACGCCTTGTCCTTGGCGCGGTCGCTCGCGCTCTCCGGCGGCGCGTCGTGCTGGGTGAGACGCATCCGGCCGTCGACCACCGACGTGCTGGCGAAGTCCCACCCGTCGTAGGCCGAACCGAAGACCGTGTTGAACGTCGTCCAGCCCGGCACCACCGGCGGGAGCGCGCGACCGGGCGACCACTCGTACTCGTTGAGGAACTTGCCGACGAAGCCGGTCGTGTAGCCCGCCTCCTGCAGCCGCACGTTGAAGGCGCGCTCGGGGTTGCCGTTCGTGTCGTACGCCGGCCAGCCGCCGAGCATCGAGGCGCCCTGGTTGCTGGTGTTGGTGAGGACGCCGGTCTGGTGGGGGTACTGGCCCGTGAAGAAGCTCGACCGCGACACGCAGCACAGCGAGTCGGTGACGAAGGAGTGCGGGTAGGACGCGCCCGACTTCCGCATCCGCTGCACCGACCGCATCGTCTGCACGAGGTCCATCGAGAAGTCGTCGAGCATCACCACGACGACGTTGGGGCGGGCGTCGGGCGCGGCGGCCGCAGCCAGGGCCGTCGTCGGCCCCGTCGCGACGCCACAACCCGCTGCGCCGAGCACGAGCGCGAGCAGGCAGAGGCCCGCCCCTGCCCGAGCGCGGCCTGCTCGTCTGAAGTGCCGCATGTCGTTCCCCCGTTCCGGCCCGATGTCTATCAGACGACTCCACTTTGTCCGTGGAGGATCACCGGACCAGGAGGTCGCGGACCGCGCCGTGCAGCAGGTCGTAGCCGTTCTCGGTGAGGATCGACTCGGCGTGGAACTGGATGCCCCGGAAGTGCGGGCCGATGACGGCGTGGATGTCGCCGGTGGCCTCGTCGGCCTCGACTCGTACGTCGTCGGGGAGCGTGAAGCCGTCCGGCACCCGGCCGACGAACGTGTTGTAGAAGCCCACCCGCTCCGTACGCCCGTCGAGCCGCACCGGCGACTGCGTGCCCTGGAAGACGACGTCCTTGTAGCCGAGGTCGAGACCCAGCCGCTCGCACAGCGTCTGGTGGCCCAGGCACACCGCGAGGAACGGCTGGCCGGAGGCGAGCAGGTCGTCGACGGCGCGACGGAACGACGCGATCTTGGGGTGGTCGCCCTCGCGCGGGTCGCCGGGACCGGGGCCGACGATCACCAGGTCGGCGCCGTCGAAGGCGCCGGCCGCGTAGTCCTCGTGCCGCACGACGCGCGCGGTCATGCCGAAGACGCCGAGGACGTGCACGAGCATGTTCACGAAGTCGTCCTCGCCGTGGAGGATCACCGCGGTCCGCCCGGCCAGCGCCGGGTCGGCGGGCTCGCCCGCCTGGTCGGTCAGCCAGAAGCGCGAGAGCCGCTGGTTGCGCGACCCCAGGGCGAGCAGGACGTCCTCGTCCCGCGCGAGGTCGGCGATGTCCGAGCCGTCGGAGGTCGCCGCCGGGGCCAGGCCGAACGCGCTGAGGATGCCGCCGGCCTTGGCCCTCGTCTCGGCCACCTCGTAGGCCGCGTCGGAGTCGCGTACGAGCGTCGCGCCGGCGGTGACCTTGAGCTCACCGGCGGTCGAGACGTCGGCCGTGCGGATCAGGATCGGGCTGTCCATGGTCGGGGTGCCGTCGGGCGAGCGACCGAAGAGCGCGAGGGCGGCGCCGTAGTAGCCGCGACCCTCGGGCTCGTAGTCGGCGATCAGCCGGCAGGCGTTCTCGACCGGCGCACCGGTCACCGTCGCGGCGTACATCGTGTCGCGCAGGATCTCGCGGTGGTCGCGGTCGGAGCGCCCGGCGAGGAGGTACTCGGTGTGGATCAGGTGCGTCATCGGCTTGAGGAACGGCCCGAGCACCTGGCCGCCCTCGTGGCAGATGTCGCACATCATCTTGAGCTCCTCGTCGACGACCATGAAGAGCTCGAAGACCTCCTTCTCGTCGGCGAGGAACTCCAGCAGCCGCTCCTTGGTGTCACCCTCCCCGGCGACCCGGAAGGTGCCGGAGATCGGGTTCATCCGGACGTCGCCGGAGCGCACCGAGACGTGCCGCTCGGGGCTGGCGCCGATGAGATATCGCTCCCCGGTGAAGAAGAGAAAAGTCCAGTACGCCCCGCGCTCGCGCTCCATCAGCCGGCGCAGCACGGTCAGCGCCTTGGTGGCGTCCCAGTCGGCGAGGACGGCGCGGTAGTGCCGACCGATGACGAGGTTCGCGCCCTCGCCCTGGCCGATCTCGTCGCGGATGATCGCCTCGACGACCTTGCCGTAGTCCTCGTCGCTCGTCGTGAAGCCGCCGCGGTCGGCGAGCTCGACGGGCACGTCGGGCAGCGCCGCCAGCAGGTCGTCGACCGACACCTCGTGCTCGGCCTCGATGTCGACGACCGTCAGCGGGGTGCCGTCGTCGATGGCCGCGAAGCCGCGCTCGCGCACCTGGCGGAACGGCACCGCGACCAGCCGGTCGGCGCTGCGGCCGGGCTCCGGGGCACCGGTCTCGAGCGGGATGTCGAGCAGGGACGCCACCTCGTGCGGCGTGCCGCCGATCAGGCCGGCGGTCGGGGAGGCCTTGCGCCGGATGACCGCCCACGCGCCGTACCCCTGGACCTGCTCCAGGAGGTCGCCACGGGGACCGGTGGGAGTCTCGGTCATGGCGGAAACCCTACGGCGGTCGCGCCGCTGGTACCGGCCCGGTCCACGGCGCGACGCCGTAGGCTGTCGCGGTCGGTCTCCATGGCCGCAGACCAGCCACCACGGACCGACCCCGGAGCTCGACCATGCCCCACCTCGCGCGCAGCGGAGCCGGTGGCGCGCGCCGGGCGGATGCCGGTTGGCGAACCCTCCTCGCGCGTCACGACGCTCGGCCGCGGGCGTCCCTGGCCACGGCGCGGGGTTGGGCCTGGGCGGCGGTACTGGCGGCGTCCTTCTTCTGGATGTCGAACCCGCTCGTGTACGTCAGGATATTCGACGACTCGGTGCGCTACACGATCACATGGACGGCGATCGTCGCGGTGCTGTCGCTCCCATGGCTGCGAATTCCGCGCGTGCCCGTGGCCCTGGGTCCTGTTCCTCGCCCTCTGCGTGGTGTCGCAGCTCTGGACCATCGACGACGCTGCCACCGACGCCTCGTCGATGCTCTACCTCAAGCTCACGGCCCTGGCGGTGCTCGCGGCGGCCAACTGCGAGGTCGAGGTGGTGGCCTGGGGGATGGGGCTCGGCGGTGTCGCGATCGTCGGGCTCTCGATGTGGGCCTTCGAGCACACCATGTGGGGCTCGTCGTACCCCGTCAACGAAGCGGGCGGGATCAAGGTGGCCTTCGCTGGCGTCGGCACCAACGAGAACATCCTCGCCTACACCCTCGCGGTGTCGCTCGCGGCGACGCTCGCACTCGGGCGCCCCCGACACGGGCTCCCCCTGGCCGCATGGCTGGCGGTGCTCGGCGTGCACGCCTACGGCTTCTACCTCGCCAGCTCGGGCACCGGATACCTCGCGACGTTCGCTGTCCTGCTGGCGGCGGCCGGGGCCTTGGCGTGGAAGCCGCTACGGGCCGTGCGCCGCCACGTCCTGCTCGCCTACGTCGCCGGGGTGGGCGCCCTGGTTGCAATCGCGCTGCTGGTCGTCACGGTCGGCCTGGACAAGCAGCTCTCCACCGTCTCGGGACGCGCACCCTTCTGGCGCGCCACCATCGACTCGACGCTCGACCAGGCGCCGCTTCTCGGCTCCGGATGGGGTGCCGTGTGGGCACACCCGTGGGCGCTGGCACCGCCCAACGACGTCGCCGGCGACATCTACGCCCGGGCCGGCTACCCCCTTCCGCACGGTCACAACTTCTTCGTCGACGTGCTGCCCGAGCTGGGTCTCCTCGGCGTCCTGCTCGTCCTGGCGATGTTGGCGCTACGCCGTGCGTGAGGTCCGCCGGAGCGGCGTGCGCCGCGGGGTCCCCGGACCCCATCGCCGGCCGGCTAGTCCTGCTCGTCCTGGTGTCCCTCCTGGTCTCCGGCGTCAGCGAGCCAATGCTCACGGTGCCCCTCGGCTGGTGGTCGCTGACCCTCGTCGTGGGGCTGGCCCGACAGCGCTCCAAGCACGCGCACGCTCCCGGTCAGGGAGCCGTCCGTCCCACGATGGAGGCCAGGTCGCTCAGGCCGAGCGTCGCGAGATCGGACGAGCCGGGACGCCAACGACGACACTCCCAGGCTCGACGTCCCTGACGGCGCACGCGGCGCCTCCGACGACGGCACCGTCGCCGACGCGCAGACCGTTGAGCACCACTCCAGCGACACCGACCAGGACCTCGCTCCCAGGACGCAGTCGCCCGAGATCGAGGCGAGCGGATTCAGGCTGACGTAGTCACCGACGACCGTGTCGTGGCCGATGGTCGCGTTGAGATTCACGTGCACGTGACGGCCGAGCACGATGTTGGTGGTGATGCGGGCTCCAGCGCACAGGACGCTGCCGGCGCCCACCGTTACCTCGGCGCCCATCGTCACCGAGGGATGCACGAGAGTGGCCGCCTACCAGTCCGGCGCCGTCGCACCGTTCGGCGATCCGACGCCGGACGGCCGGGGAGCCGATGCCGACGGCGTACGACACCCCGGCGCGGTCGGCGGCCAGGAAGTCGTCGAGCGAACCGAGGTGGCGCACCGAGCGGGCGGCGAGGCGATCGAGATTGGCTCGGTCGGCGCGTCGTCGACGACGCCGAGGAGCTCCCACGGGCGCGTCCTCCCTGCTGCCGCGCTCGCGGCGTTGACCGCCTCGACGACGTCGACGACCTCGCGACCGAAGCCCCCGGCCCCGATCACGACAACTGAGCTGCTCACGCATGATCCCTTCGTGGAGGTGGGCCGACACCGCACCGCGTCGCAGCGGCGGACACGTCCACACCTATGATGCGTCTCGACCCGGCCGACCCACCACGCAGCAAGGAATCATGGACCGCAAGCGAGCCCTCGATCTTGCCCTGACCGTGCCGGCGGCCGTCGTGAGCCTACCCGTGCAGGCGCTCGTCGCCGTCGCGGTCCGACGCACGATGGGACGCCCCGTCCTGTTCCGCCAGGAACGTCCCGGCCTGCACGGCGAGTCGTTCACGATGGTCAAGTTCCGCACCATGCGCGACCCCGACCCCGCGCGCGGCGTCGTCGACGACGCCGACCGGCTGACCCGGCTCGGTCGGCTGCTGCGCGCGACCAGTCTCGACGAGCTGCCCTCGCTGTGGAACGTGGTGCGCGGCGACATGTCGCTCGTCGGCCCGCGCCCCTGCTCGTGCGCTACCTCGAGCGCTACAGCCCCGAGCAGGCGCGTCGTCACGAGGTACGTCCCGGGCTGACCGGGCTCGCCCAGGTCTCCGGGCGCAACGCCCTGACGTGGGAGCGCAAGCTCGAGCTCGACGTGGAGTACGTCGACCACCACACCCTGCGCGGCGACCTGCGCATCCTGGCTGCCACGGTGGGCAAGGTGCGTGCGGCGCGAGGGCGTCACCGGCGACGACTCCGCGACCATGACCGAGTTCTGGGGCACCGACACCACCGCCGGAGCGGCCGCAGGGCTGACGAGAGCCGTCAGCGCGTGGCCGCGACGTCTTCCAGGATCTCGGCGTAGTCGAGGGCGAGCTGGCGGAAGCTGCGGTGCTCGAGCACCCAGGCGCGACCGGCGCGCCCCATCGGTCCCGCTCGGGCGCTGGCATGGCTGCGTAGCGGCGGATCTCCGTCAGCAACCGCCACGGCGTCGCCGGCGGGCACGAACGAACCGCTGCCGGCCTCGTCGATCATCGAGGGCATTCCGGTCATCGAGGCAAGGACCGGCCGGGCGGACAGCATGTAGTCGATGAGCTTGTTGAGCGACTGACCGAACTCCCAGACCCGCGACGGGTACGTCGACAGGTAGAGGAGGTCGCACTGTTCGAGCTCGCCCTGCACCTGGTCCTTCGGGACCCGGCCGACGAAGTCGACGTTGCGCAGATCGGCGTACTCCTCCCGCAGCCGACCGAGGACCGGTCCGTCGCCGACGACGCGGAACCGGATGCCGGCCTCGTCGGCCAGCAGGCGCGCAGCGTCGAGGAGGACCTCCACGGCGTTCGTGATGCCGATCGTGCCGGCGTAGCCGACGACCAGGCTCCCCGCCGGAGCCGTGAGGCCAGGCGGCGGCGCGGGGGACGCGGCGGTGTCCACGAGCCGTTCGGCGTACCCCATGGGAATGCAGCGCACGTCGCGCTCGTCCCCCAGCACCTCGGCGACGTGGAGCCCGAGGCCGGGCATCGTGCCGACTACCAGGTCGGATCTGCGGTAGCCGAGCCGCTCGACGAACCCGAGCGCGCGCACGAACGGATTGCCGGCGGCGAAGCCGCCCTCCTCGACGATCGTGAGCGGCCAGATGTCGCGCACCTCGAAGACCAGGGGCACGCGGTGGCGTCGCTTGAGCACCAGGCCGCTGATGACGGTGAGCAGCGACAGGCTGGAGACGACCACGACGTCGGGAGACGGGAGCTTGGCGGTGTCCAGGCGCAGCATCCGCCACTCGAAGTGCAGCCAGCTCACGATGCGTTGCCACGACTTGGCGGTGGCGGCCTTGAAGGTGCGCAGCCAGTAGACGTCCATGCCGTCACGCTGCTCGTGGAGCAGCTTCTCCGTCAGCACCGGCACCACCCCGAGGTGGTTGGCGTCGGAGGTGATGACGACGCTGCGATGACCGGCCGCAGCCAGCTCGCGCATCAGCTCCCAGCCGCGGCCTCCCGGTGCGTCACCGTGGGGCGGGGAGACGTACTTCGAGACGTACCAGATCGTCCGGGGCATGCTCAGCGCTCGTAGAGGCGCGGGATCTCGTTGACGGTCTTGATGACCGACGCGTAGTCGAGGCCGACGGCGTCGACGTACCACTTGATGTTGGGGTACCGCGGCTGGTTCTCGGCCTTCACCAGCGAGAGCGCCTCGGAGCGGGTCATCTCGCCCTCGCGGATCTGGTTGCTGCGGAAGGTGTCGTGCTCGGTGAAGCCGGCGACCGTGTAGTAGACGTAGTTGTAGAACGCGGCCGTGCCGTCGCCGATGCGCCAGGTGGTCGGGGTGTCGGGCGCCCGCTCCCAGTCGTACATGTCGAGCGTCTCGTCGATCGTGTGCTCGTCCCAGCGCCAGTAGTCGAAGATGTGGAAGTAGTCGGTCTTCTCGCCGAAGCTCCGGTAGTACTCGCCGGAGAGGGTGTCCCACAGCGAGCTGTTGAAGTAGCCCGGGCTCTGCGCCATCGCCCGAAGCCGCAGCGCTGGTAGCGCAGCTGCTTCATCGCACCGTGGCTGTAGACGCGCTCCTCGTCGAAGTCCGGCGGGACGCCGAGGAAGCCGGCCTTGAAGTGAGTGACCTCGAGCGGGTTGATGCCCCACAGGTTCAGGCCGATGCCGGTCTGGGTCTTCATCGTCTCGACGTGCTTGAAGAAGTGCTTGTCGCCGGCGGTGAGGATGCTGATCATGCCGAGGTGCGGCGACTTCAGCCACGCCTCGCAGGTTCTTGCGGATGTTGTCGCGCTTCTTGCGGATGTCGGCGGCGACGATGATGTTCTCGACGCCGAGCTCGGCCGACATCCGGCTGATGTTGCGACGCCCGAGGTCGGTGACCATGCCCCAGTCGTAGGTGTAGGTGACCGGGCGCATCTCGAGCTCGTTGACGATCAGGTGCAGCGCGTAGCAGGAGTCGCGACCACCGGAGAACGGCACCACGCACTCGTTGCCCTCGGCACGGCGGTAGGGCTTGACCAGCTCGAACAGCTCTTCCTTGGGCCGCGGGTTGTTGCGCACCTTGTAGTGGTGGCAGTAGTTGCACACGCCGTCCTCGTCGAACGCGATGTAGGGCATCGTCTCGGGGAGGATGCAGCGCGTGCACCGGCGCAGGTCGGGCTCGGGGAAGACGAGCATGTCGGCCTCGGCGAGGCTGGTGCCGAGCTGGGGCACCAGGTCGATGCGGTCGCGGCGCAGCTCGTGGACGGTGACTCCCTCGCTGGAAGCGGGGATGTCGATGACCACGGGCTCGCGCACCTGGACGATGTCCTGGGCGCCGACCTGCGTCAGCGGGTACTGCTCCGAGGCGAAGACCTGCCCGTCGACGGTCGAGCCGAGGTAGAGGCTGCCGTTGTTGGAGAAGAGCACGAGCTTGCCGAGGCTGGGGAGGCCGACGACGCACGCGACGACGCCCTTGCACCGCGCCAGCACCTCCGCGGCCGCCTCCTCGGGCGTGGCGCCCTCCGCGATCGCGGTGCTCGATGATCGCCGCGATGACCTCGGTGTCGATCTCCTGGCGACGGCTCGAGCGGCAGCTCGGCCCAGAGCTCCTCGTCGTTGACGACGATGCCGTTGTGGACGCACGTACACGTCGCTCGCGGACCACCGGCTGGTTGTCGGCGAAGCCGTTGGTGATCAGGCGGCTGTGGCCGAAGAAGACGTGGGCAGAAGTGATGTCTGCGCGGCGGAGCAGCCGCGGCAGGGAGTAGTCGGCGCGGTAGAGCTCGTAGCCCTGGTCGCCGAGCACCATCAGGCCGCTCGAGTCTCGGCCCGCGCTGCTCGGAGTGGTGGACGAGGGTGCCGATGGCGTCCCTGTCGAGGCCGGACTCACCGACGAACCCGAAGACTCCACACATGGTGCTGCTCCTTCTCCGACCGCGTCGTACGACCGCCCCAGGCGATCGGCTCCGCGACATCGTAAAGGGCGCCCTCGCCGAGGACCGCTTCGGCGGCGTCGAGCCCGGCGTCGATTCTCACCCGACGCCGCGCCCGTCCGGTCGCCCCGGATCCACGTGCGTAGGGACATGGTCCAGCACCTCAGCCAGCATCGTCTGCCACATGGCGTCCGGATCGTCCCGCTCCCAGTCCACGGCCGGGAAGAAGGGTCGGCTGAGACAGCCTTCGTACCCGCCTTCCGCCAGCATCCTGGACGTCGGCCAGTAGCCGATGACCTCGTCGGCACACGTGGCCGGGATGATGACCGACGCGGGACGGGCTCGAATGAGATCGGCTGCCCGACTGCTCACCACCTCGGCGTTGATGTCCAGGATCGCGAGGTCGTCTGCGATGTCGACCAGACCAAGGCGGGGCCGGCGTTCCCACTGCCCGACGGTCTCGCCTGTCACACGTCGCATCCGGGGATGCACGTCGACTGCTGCTCCGCATGCCTTCCGCGCGTCGATGACCGTCGCGGCAAGTGTCTCGCACCACGACTCGAACGCACTCCGCGTCTGCGGGACGAACATGCGAAGACCGGCCAGCAGGTAGAGCACGAGACCACGGAGCGACGACGGTGGACGCCTGCTGACAGAGGCGGGCCTCACGTCTCCCGAGCATCCCTGGAAGAAGAGGACCGGGAGGTCGGCGTCCGCTCCGCGCAGCCGATCCCGGACGACGCCGGGGAAGTCAGAGGAGATCGCGTGCGGGTCGGGCGAGCACACTGGATGGCACGAGGCTCCCCACCCGATGGCAAGCACGTCACCACTCTGGTTCAGCACCTCGAAGAGTCGTATCGTCCGGTCGACCGTCCCCTTCAGCTGCGGTGCGGCCACGACCGTGCCCAGCCTCGGCATGCGCAGGCCGAAGCCCAGGATCGGGCGACGCCGGTTCACAAAGAGGTGCGGGGGGACGTCGCAGGTCCCGACCCGCACCTGAGCGCCCTCGTGCCACCGCGCTCGCGCGACGGCCTCGGCGATCCTCGTTGCGGCAGCACGGACGTAGTCGGCACTGGCGCGCCCGAGCCTGGGCAGCTCCGGGTCGGTGGCGGGAGCGAAGTGGGTGTGCGACGCCAGGACCAGGACGTTGCCACGAGGACACTCGAGCAACCGAGCCAGCTCCTCGCCCAACGGCCCGCCGTAGAGCGAGTCGATCGACACGACGTACACCGGCTCGCCGAGCGCGCCACCCGACAACCCGAGCACGTTCGCCTCCAGCGGCTGGTCGACGGCGTGCGGACTGGGCAGATGGTCGCCGTATCCAGCCGTGCGCACCGCCTCCAGATCGGTGGGCGTGATGTCGACGGAGGCGACGAGCACCGAGCCTCGGTCGACTAGCAAAAGTCGACCCGGACGCCGTAGCGAGTCAGCCAGGCCGCGAGCTCACGCGTGGCTGCGGGAGAAGCATCCGCCCACGCCCGCTCCCCGAGCACGTCGATGACTCCGACTCCCAGTGCCGTTGCGGCCTCGACCTCCGCCTCGTCCGGATCCACGGCCAACCACACCGCGTCGGCTCCCGCGGGCCGTTGGGTGGGGCGAGCGGTCAGTACCTCGAAGGCCACGTCCTCCTCGCGATGAAGATGAGCGAGGACCTCGTCGACGAGCCCGTCGATCTCGGCCGGCGTGAGCGACTGGTAGGCCTCATCGCGAAGGACCTTCGCCGGGGACCCGGCCGCCAGCGCATGGTCTGGCACCGATCTGGTGACCACGGAGCCGGCCCCGATGATCGACCTCTCACCGAGCGTGACCCCGGGCATGATGAACACTCGCCAGGGCAGCCAGACCCGGTCAGCGATGTGCACCGAGCCGAAGGTCACCGGCGCCCCGAGGAAGCGGTTGGCCCAGGATCCGTGAGTGAAGATGAGGCCGTGGCCGCCGACTCCTACCCGGTCGCCCATCGTGATGCCGTAGTCGCAGTCGAGCCAGCTGATCGGGAAGACCTTGGAGTGTCGACCCATGACCAGCCGGCTCCTGTCCTGCTGGGGGTCGCCCGAGCACGATCACCAGGGGCGAGATCGTGCTGCGCTCGCCCAGCTCGAACTCGTGCGCGACGACGCTGACCAGCGAGGAGACCCGCGCTTCAGCCGCGAGGGTCACGCGCTCGGCCCGGATCCGGCAGAAGGGTCCGATGCGTGACCCGGGCCCCATGGTCAGGCTGCCGATCCGGAGGACGGCACCGAAGCCGATCTGGGCATCCGGGGCGACATCGCCTCCCATCAGCCGGCGTACCCGGACGTGCAACCACCCTGGCAACATGGCCAGCAACAGGCTTCTCATCGGCCTCATCCCTTCCTCACTCGTGCAGTGCGTGCGAGGGTACGCCGAACCACGGACCGCTCCGGAACGGGTCTCAGCGGTCCGACCGAGTTCGGGCGCTCTCAGCGACCGTGCGGAGCCATGAGTTCGTCCACGCGCGCCACGACTCCTGCAACGTCCTCGTCCCAGCCCGGTACACCGCTCCACGACTCCGTAAATCGAGCACAATCCGCCTTGGTGATCCGGTCGATCGTGGGTCGCACCATGGAATGGGGATCCGTGAGGATCCACTCCGCGGCGTCGTCCCCCAACAGTCGTCGCGCCTCCACGAGGTCCGAGCACAGCGGTGGAATGCCTGCGGCCAGCGCCTCCATCAGCTTGTTGGGAGACGACAACCGGTCCGAGAGGCTGCTCTGGCGTTCGATCAGGCACAGACCGACATCGGCCTCTCGCACGTGCGCCACGAGCAGCTCGGGCTGTACCGGGGGAACCCAGTGGATGTTCGCGTGGGACCGTCCCGCCAGCTCGACGTCCGCCCGGTACGGACCGTCACCGAGGAACGCGACATGGTGCGGAGAACCCGCAAATGCCTCAAGGATCAGAGGAATGTTCCGACCGCCGACCAGGTGGCCGGTGTGGACGTAGAGCATCTCGTCCGCGCGCACCCCGAGTCGCTCGCGGAAGGCCACGTCGGCCTCCACGACGACGGGCATGTTGCCGACCGCGACCGGACGATCGATGTCGTAGGTCGACTCGTACCAGTCCGCGATCGGCTCGTTGACCACGGAGATCAAGGCGCACTGTCGGATGAAGCGCCCCTCGATGAACTTGGCCACCCGCTGCTTGAATCCGGTGATCGCCGCGGTCTCGGTCTCGAGCTCGTGCGCGTTGTAGACGAGGTGCGCGCCCGCTCGACGGGCGAGCAACGAGCAGAGAGGCAGGACCCACACGTTGTGCGCCGCCACCATCGAGAGGTTGCTGCGCCTGAAGCGCAGGTACACCCTTGGTTGCCACATCACGGCCCGCAAGGCTCGTCCGAGGTTGCCCCGACGCGCGCTGCCCGAGATGCGCGCCATCTGCACGCCGGGAGAAAATTCCTCCTGAGCCGGCAGGCCGGGCGCGGCGACGCTGACGAGCTGGGCTCGGACGAAGTGACCCGTGGCCTGGATGCTCGCGGCGATCTTCGCCATCCGAGGCGCGATGTCGAGGACCGCGGGATACACCGCCAGGTAGAGACCTTGTCGGTGGTCGGCGTTCCTGTTCACGTGACTCCCCACGATAAGTGTCCACGTCCGCCAGCTGCTGAACTCACGGCGGCGCGAGCATAGACCACCGCTCGGAGCTCCCATCGACGAGACCGCGTAACCTCTGCCACCCGACCCCTGCCGTCAGGCGCACTACTCGTGGGGCGGGCCGACCAGCTGCAGGAAGAAGAGATCATGAGCGTCGACGGACTCATCGAGAAGTACAGGTGGACCCGTGATTCCGACATCCGCAACGAGCTGACGTCTCGCTACGAGCCCGTCCAGCCGTTCATCCTCAAGGCACTGACGCGACGGCTCTCGCGCGTCACCTTCCTCGATGTCGGGTCGAACATCGGCTTCTACGCAGTGGTGATCGGCGATGAGCACGCGGTCGAAGAGGTTCACGCGTTCGAACCCATGCCGGTGGGGGCGCAGAACACCCGCGAGAACATCAGTGCCAATCTGTCCGGGCTCCCGACGCACGTGCACGAGCTGGCCCTCTCCGACGTCCGTGGACCGTTGGAGTTCGCCGTTCGGGGTCCTCTGGCTGGAGCGAATGGCGCCCTCGACGACTCCGTGCTCGCCGCGGAGGACATCACGGTCACCACGGTCGAGCGCGATCGTCTGGACGACGTGATCGCACTGAAGGGGCGCAACGTGGTCATCAAGATCGATGTCGAGGGCCATGAGCTGAACACCCTCAGGGGAGCGGTCGACACTTTGCGCGAGAACACTGGCTTCCTCCAGATGGAGATGCACCCGTCCGAGTCGAACGCGGACAAGATCGCCCTCCTCGAGGGGCTCGGCTGGCGCATGTTCACCCGGGCAGGTGCCGACTGCTACTTCACCAACATTCCTGAGTACGCCGAGGACCGCGGCGCCGTCGCCGACGTACTCGAAGAGGCTCTCGAGCTGTCGATCGAGCACTCACTCAGCCCTCACCGAGCGTCGCGTCGACGCGTGGGGCCCGGGATCTATCTCGAGGTGTCCCGGGACAAGGCGGACCGGGTGAAGGGCGCGATCCGGCGGTTCACGCCCCGTCGGTAGCTCACGGCCGGCCACCTGCTCACTCGGTCATGCGGCCGCGGCCCGCATCCGCGACAACAGGCCACCTAGCGCCCACCACGACGCCACCGCACACACCACCGCAGTGAGGGCGACCACCACGGGGACCGGCGCTACGACGTGCGCCAGGAGCAGGCCGGCAGTGACCACCGCAGCCGCGGCACAGCTCAGGCCGTGCATACGGACAACCGCGAGGAGACTGCCCCCCACGAGGCTCAGCATCCACGCGATGTACCCGGTGTAGAAGACGACGCCGACCGCCGCGTACAGAGCGAAGCCGACGGTGACCGATCCCAGCAACCCGCCGACGGCAACAGCACCCAACCGCAGCAGCGCGTCGGTCGTCGCGATGACGGTGGTCTGCTTGTACTTCCCTTGGACCAACGCCACCGAGCTGATCGGGGAGGACACGAAGTTCACGGCCAGCACGGGAGCGAGCAGCGTCGCGATGAGACCCGCGGTGCGCCACTCGTCTCCGTACACAGCCGCGAAGATGTCAGTCCCGAGGACGACGATCGGGAGAAACAGAGGGAACGCCAACGATGCGAGCCCCACGACGTAGGCGTACAGGTGCTCGGGAACCAACGAGTTCGAGCGCTCGGCGGCGGCCATCCTCGGGAACAAGATCGTGCCGATGGCCTGGCCCAGGAGTGCTGCCGGCACGGACAGCGTGGACAGGGCGAAGGCGAACGAGCCAGCGACCTCCCGGTCGTACTGCAGGTGCACCCACGGCGCCAGCGCTGCGGTGCTCGCGAGGTTCATGACCGTGGCGACCAGCAGCCACCGAGCCCGCCCTGCCCATGCCCGAGACGCTGTCGTCAAGGCACCGAACCGGGATGGCCGACCCAGACGCCCCTTGCCCATCAGCAGGGCGACGTTCACCACGCGGCCCACCAGGTAGCCCAGCGCCAGGCCCGTCGCTCCTGCTCCGGCCTGCCCGAGCCACAACTGGCCGCCGACCTGGACCAGCGCACCGACTGCCGCCGCAAGACCGATCCGGCGGAACTCGCCATGCCGTGACAACTTCATCTGCATCGTGGCGAAGAACGCCAGCGCACACGCACACGTCGGCACGAAGACGGCAAACCAGTAGTCGACCTGCACTCCGGCAATGGACAGGTCGAGACTTGCCATTGCGGTCAGCAAGGCGAGCACGGGCACGACGAAGCCCACCGACAGACTGAGCGAGAGCCAGGTGAGAGTACGAGCTTCCTCGTCGGTGGATGCGAGGGGGATCGCGCTGGGAAAGCTCAGGACGACGACGACGCCGAGCACGGTGGCAACGCCGAGGGCGGCTGCGAACTCCCCGAACTCACCGGGAAGGAACAGTCGAGCCAACGCCAGTGACGCGGCGAACTGCACCGCCTGCGAGACGACCGTCCCGGAGAGCAGGTGCGTCGCACTCCGCCAGATGGGCTGAACGTCATCCGTTCGACTGTCTCCCCCCGCGTCGGCACCGCTCACGACGCCGCCTCCTCATAGATCCCCGTCATCGTGCGCGCGAACGTCTCGGGACCAAAGCGTTCGCGCACGGTGTTCCTGATCGTCATCGACGAGTACATGGCTCGATCACGTGCCACCTCGGCAAGCGCCCGCGCGAAGCCGTCGGCGTCGTGGACCGGGACGAGGCGACCGAGGTCAGGCGTGACGATGTCGTCCGGCCCGCCGGAAGCTGTCGAGACAACCGGAACACCGCATGCGAGCGCCTCGATGAGGACGACACCGAACGACTCGAAGTCGCTGGTGTGGGCAAAGATCGTCGACTGCTCGAGCAGTTTCGCGACTCCATCACGATCGAGCGGGCCGGCAAAGGTCACACGGTCCGCGATCCCCAGCGACTCGGCCTCCGAGATGAGCGCGCCCCGCTGCGGTCCGTCACCCCCGATCACCAGCCGAGTGCCCTCGGGCAGGTCGGCTCGAGCGAAGGAGCGAAGGAGCAGGCCATAGTTCTTGCCCGGAACGAGGTTGCCCAGCGCTCCGATGGTGATCGGGCCCTGCCCGGGGACCGCGAGCGGGCGTCGCTGCAGAGTGGGATCGAGGACGTTGGGGACGACGGTCATGCGAGCAGCGACGTCGGCCGGGAGGATCGGGCGCAGATGCCGGGCGAGATGCTCGCTGACTGCGATGACCCGTGCGGCCTTCTCGGACGCGTGGTCGATGGCCGGCCGTGCCCTCACCACCGCTGAGGGATCACTGATGTAGATGGACGAGTGTTCGGTGATCACGTACGGAATGCCGTAGTCCTCGTGGATCAGCCTTGCCAGCACGCCACCGGACACGTGGTTGTGAGCATGGATGACATCCGGTCGACCTTGCGCCTCGAGGTAGTGGTCCATGGCTTGCCTGACCAGGCGATAGCTGCGCTTCGCTGAGTTCAACGGGTCCTGCCACCGAGCCGGGAGGTAGGCACGGCGGGGAGCGCGATAGACCACCACTCCGTCGAAGACATCACTCGACGCGTAGGGAAATCGGCGGCCCAGGTGCCGCGTGGTGATCACTCCGCCACTCAGCACACCAACGTCAACGCCGCCAAGCCGAAGTGCGGCTACCTGGTGTCTCTCGAACACACCGGCGAAGGGCAGACGTGGCACGCCGTACAGGCCGCGCGGAACGACCATCACGTGCACGGCTGGCCCTCGCCCGATACGTCACGTTTTCCCGAACCGGGGCTCGAGCCTGCCACCGCCCGCGGCGAAGGCAGGCGTTCATCCCGCACCGGCACCTCCTTGTGGGGTCCCTCGGTCGCGATCGTGTCGCGCGGGCTGCGCGCGAGAACGGTGAGGGTGGTGAAGAACAACCAGAATGACGCATCATCCAGGCTGGAGCTGTTGACGACGCCCAGAGCCAGGATGGTGGCGACAGCCACCAGGGCCTCGCCTCGTGGCTGAGGGGTGCCTGCCACGCACGCCACCATGCATCCAAGAACGAGGAGGAGGCTGAGGAGACCGTACTGGACCAGCATCTCGACCCACGTGTTGTGCGCGTTGATCAATCCTGCGGTGCTCGCGAGGTCGCCATGGTCCAGCATGAGGGCTTCAAAGGCGCCGGGCCAGGTCGGAAGCCCGCGCTGCTCCACAGCGAAACCGAGTCCCTGCGCCGTGAGGGCCTGCCTGACGCCCCCTGACGTGCCGGCGGTGGCGGCTTCGACAGCGTAGACCGACAGGACGGGCGCCATCAGCACGACAGCGATCCCGACGCCCGTCGGGAGCGCGGCGCCGATCAGGTACGCGCTACCGCGGTGCGAGCCACTGACGACGAACCAGACCGACGCGCCGAGGACCGCCACCCACACGACCATCGCCAATCGTGCGTCGGCGAGGTAGAGGATCGGTGCCGAGACCAGTGCCAGGACCCACGTCGAGACCCGCCACCTTGCTCCCGAGAGTCGTCGTACGGGGATCGCCCACACGTTGGCCATGACGACGAACATGGCGAGTGCGTTCGGGTTCCCGAAGGTCGCTGCGGGAGCCGGTGCTGCCGCAGCGAGGTAACCCGGGAGGTGGGATCCGGTCGCGATCTCCCACAGGGCGATCGCGGACGACACCAGGCCCGCAACGACCCAGCCGCGAGCGAGCGCCTGGAGGATTCCCGGTACGCGACGCTGCCACGCTCGTGCCGCGAGGGCGGTCAACAGTCCGACCATGATGGCGAGGAACTCCGTGTACGGGTTGTCGGAGCCCGGCGCGAGACGCGTGAGTCCTGCGAGTCCGGCCACTGCGAACGACAGGCACGCGCCCACCAGCCACACGTCCGAGCGTCGCCAGCGCTCCTCCTCCATCAGGAAGACCACAGCGTGTGCGATGACGAACCCGCACGCGAGCCGGAACCCGAAGAGACCTCCGGAGACGGTCAGGAGGGGCCCGAGCGCCGCCAAGGTCGGCAGCGCGCCGAACAGGACGAGGGGAGCTACCTCGCGTGGGGACGGTCCATCAGTGGTGCCTGCCGATCTCGACGTCACGACCTCGGTCCGCCTCTCTCGACGGCGACCGCAACCCTCCCCGACTCGTGCATCGTCAGCTGTCGCTCGACGGCTCGATCGTCCCGACTCCGACCACGACCACCTCCGGCTCACCGCCGAGATCGATGCTGAGGCCGGGCCGGCCGTTGATCACGAGGCGAGCACCTGGCACGTCGGAGGGCCTCAAGTTCGCGTACTCGCGGTGATCGGACTGCACCACGACGGCATCGACGTCGGTGCCGAGCCGGTGAGGTCGAAGACCCATCGCCGACAGCTCGTCGTCGGTGTACATCGGGTCGTGCACGGTGGGCTCCGCACCCCGCTCACGGAGGACGCGCACGATCTCGAAGACGCCGCTGAACGCCGTCTCCTTGACCCCACCGCGATACGCGGCACCCAGGACCGCGACCCGCAAGCCGGCGAGGTCGCCGAGCCGCACGGCAAGTCGGTCGACGACGTGCAGAGGCATCGCCGCGTTCGCCTCGCGAGCGGCGCGGACAACGGTCGCGTCGGCATCGCCGGAGAGGTAGAGGCGCGGGTACACCGGGATGCAGTGGCCGCCCACCGCGATCCCGGGCTGGTGGATGTGGCTGTAGGGCTGCGAGTTCGACGCCTCGATCACCCGGTGCACGTCGATGCCCGCCTTCTCGGCGAAGAGCGCGAACTGGTTGGCAAGCCCGATGTTGACGTCGCGGTAGGTCGTCTCGGCGAGCTTCGCCATCTCCGCCGCCTCGGCCGAGCCCAGGTCCCAGACGCCGTTGCCCCGCGGGAGGTCCGGCCGCTCGTCGAAGGTGAGCACCTGCTCGTAGAAGTCCCGAGCCGCCGCGGCACCTTCGACGCTGAGTGCGCCAACGAGCTTGGGGTACTTGCGGAGGTCGGCGAACACGCGGCCGGTCAACACCCGCTCGGGCGAGAAGACGAGGTGGAAGTCGCGACCTTCACTGAGACCGCTCTCGCCCTCCAGCAGGGGTTTCCAGCGGGTGCGGGTGGTGCCGACCGGAAGTGTCGTCTCGTAGACGACCAGCGTGTCCGGTGTCAGGTGCTTGCCGATGTCGTGGCTCGCCACATCCATCCATCCGAAGTCCGGACGCCCGTCGACGTCGACGTAGAGCGGGACCACGATGACGACGGCGTCGGCCACGGGGATCGCCTCGGCGTAGTCCGTTGTCGCGCGAAGCCGACCTGCCGGCACAAGCCGGGCGAGGTAGTCGCCGAGGTGGTCCTCCCCCGGGAACGGCAGCGCGCCTGCATTGATGGTGGCGACCGTGTCGGCGTTGATGTCGACGCCCGTGACGTCGTGCCCTCGGTCGGCGAACTGCGCGGCGAGTGGCAGCCCGATCTTGCCCAGGCCGATGACTGCGATCTTCATGAGGTCCTTGGCTCCGAGACGTCGATGGTGCGGCACTCCCGAGCAGACTGCAGGCAGGCCTCGGCCACCCGCACGGTCTCCATGCCTTCACGCATCGTAATGATGTCGCTAGGGCTGCCCAAAACGGCGTCACGGAAGTTCTCGTGCTGGACGCGCAACGGCTCCCGCTTGGCGATCGCGAAGCGGGTCATGTTGCCCTCGCTGACCCCGCGGAAGGTCGCCACCTGCTCCCACTCAGCCATGACCTCGCCGTTCTCGTGGAACGTCAGGTCGCCGTGCAGCGTGTCGGCGACGAACGCCCCCCGCTCCCCGGTGACCACGGTGAGGCGCTCCTTCATGGGCGAGAGCCAATTGACGAGATGACTGACCACGGCGCCGTTCGCCATGCGGGCTGTGACCGAGATCAGGTCCTCGTGGTCACGGCCGCTCCGGTGGGAGGTCTGCGCCGAGACCGTCGCATAGGGCGACTGGATGACCCAGCGCGTGAGGTCGATGTCGTGGGTGGCGAGGTCCTTGACGACGCCCACGTCCGCGATCCGGTGGGGGAACGGACCCTGGCGACGGGTGGCTACCTGGTAGACCTCGCCGAGGTCGCCATTGGCCAGCCGATCGCGCAACGACCGCAGCGCTGGGTTGCACCGCTCGATGTGACCGACCGCGTTCACCAGTCCGGCGGACTCGAAGGCGTCCACCAGCTGCGCAGACGCCGCTGTGTCGCTCGCGAGCGGCTTCTCGATGAGCGTGGGCACTCCGGCCGCTGCCAATTCCAGGCCGACGTCGAGGTGAAAGCCCGTGGGCGAGGCCACGACCGCCAGGTCGAGGTCGAGCCCGACGAGCTCGGCGACGGAGCCGACCACCTTCGCCCCGGCCGCCACGTTGTGCCGGTCGCCGGCGGGATCAGCGACCCCGACCAGCTCGACTCCCTCGATCTCGTGCAGGACCCGGGCGTGGTTGCGCCCCATCATGCCGATTCCGACGAGGCCGGCACGCAGCGCTACCCCCATCACGCACCTACCTTCGCAACGATGCAGACGTCATCGACGGTGCGTTCGAGGTACTGCGGTGACATCGAGTAGCGCACCTGCAACGACAGGCACTCGCGGATGCCGCTCTGCATGACGCGATCCCCCGGCGCTCGTTCGTCCGCCCCGGTCACCGGCTGCGCCCGCTCGATGAAGTGCCTGTCAGTCACGTGTCCTCCAGTGGGCAGTGGGCACCCAGTATCGATCCCCCTGATGATGACCGCGGCTCACGTCGCCGCAAGCTCGTCGTGGGCGCGGGTCCGGCTTCCTTGAGTGAGTGCGTAGCGCAGTACGGCGATTCCCATGCCGACACCCAGCCCCAGGGCGATGCCCGCTATGAGGCTCCGCACGAAGGGCGAGGGGACCGGGCCGGTAGGCAGGACGGCCTCGTCGATGACGACGGCGCGCACCTGCGGGCTCCCGGAGTCGCGCACCTGCTCGAGGTCCTCGATCGCCGCCGGGAGCGCCTCGGCGTAGGCCGCGGCGATATCGCGGGCGGTCTCGGCGTCCCCCGCCGATGCGGTCAGTGCGAGGACCACGGTTTCGGGGATGGCCAGGGCCGAGACGCTGTTGGTGTCGACCTCGAAGCCCAGCTCCGACCCGACCTCGTCAGCGACCGAGCGGCTCCGGGCGAGCTCCACGTAGGACGCGAGGCGCGCGGTCGCCACTGCGTTTCTTTCGGAGAGCTCCACGAGGTTCTCCGTGTCAGTGCTGGCAGCTATGAAGAGCCGCGTCGTCGAGGTGTAGGTGGGCGCCGACGGCCAGGCAAGCACGAGGGTAGCGACAGCGAAGACACAGACCGTTGCGAGAACGATCAGCCACCCAGCTCTCAGCGCAACCCAGTAGGTCTTGAGGTCCAAAGCTGGTGCATCCATTTCCGTAGTCAACGAGCAGAAACCTTAACCCCCGCACGACGCCGGCCCCGATTCAGGCTCGAGGCACGCGTCTGCCTCAGCGGTGCGCTTCGTCCAACTCCGCGCACACGGCGGTGACGACCCGGTCCACCTGGTCGTCGGTCAACGCGCTGCCGCTGGGCAGCAACAGGCCGCGATCGAAGAGGGCGTCCGAGGTACCGCTCAGGAAGGCCCGGTGGTGGGCGAAGACGGGCTGCTGGTGCATGGGCTTCCACAGGTGACGGGCCTCGATGCCGCGATCGTTCAGGCGCGCGACAAGGGGTGTCACATCGTCGGGCACCGCACCCGTGGGGAGGACCACACCGGTGAGCCAACAGTTGTCCTCGCCATCATCCCCTCCGAGCAACGTCGCACCTCTCGGCTCGAGCGCATCGGCGTACCGGGCCCTGATCGCGCGCCGGCGTTCGATCATCTCGGGCAGCCGGACGAGCTGCGCGCGGCCGAACGCGGCCAGGAGGTTGGAGAGGCGGTAGTTGTACCCGACCGCTTCGTGCTCGTACCACGGCACCGGCTCGCGTGCCTGCGTCGAGAGCTTGCGCGCACGGTCCAGCAGGTCGAGGTCATCGCTCAGCAACATGCCACCTCCGGAGGTGGTCATGATCTTGTTGCCGTTGAACGACAGCGCGGCCGCGCGGCCGAAGGTGCCAGCACGACGTCCGCCACGCGAGGCACCGAGCGCCTCAGCGGCGTCCTCGACCAGGGGGATCGCTCGTGCGGCGAGCGGCGGCTCGATCGCGGCGTAGTCGCATGCCCGGCCGAACAGATCGACCGTCACCACGGCGCAGACATCAGCCCCCTCACGTCGCAGAGTGTCCACCGCCTCCACCAGGAGCCCGGGGTCGACGTTCCCGTCGTCAGCGAGCGCGTCGATGAACACCGGAGTGGCACCGGTGTACGCGATGGCGTTGACGGTGGCAGCGAAAGTCATGGTGGGAACGACGACCAGGCGCCCCGGAGCGGCACCCACCTCGAGCATCGCCAGGTGGAGTGCAGCACTTCCGGACGACAGCGCGAGGGCGTGCCCGACCCCGACGAACGCCGCGACCTCTGCCTCGAACGCGTCGACGTCAGGACCCAGCGGCGCACACCATCCAGATCGGATCGCCGCAACGACGTACTCCTCCTCAAGCGTGGTCACGTCCGCCTTGGAGAGATGGACACGGTCCATCGTCGTCTCACTTGGCCCATGAGCCTGACTCGCCTCGTTGCGTGTGGTCATTCGGGAGCACCGTCGTGCGCCGATCGGGGATCACCCGGTCGTGGTTCGGCTGACTTGCGCAGAGCCACGGGTTGGGGCGCCGTGTCCGCGAGATGTGCTGGGTCGAGTGGTGGGATGCGCACGCCGCGAATCATCGGGTGGCGGGTCGGCGTCGACTCCTCGTCCTCCCCGAACAAGGTCTCCGCCAGCTTTTCGCCCGCACGAAGGCCGGTGAAGACGATCTCGATCTCACCCGCACCGGACAGGTCGATCATCCGACGGGCGACGTCGAGGATCCGCACCGGCTCGCCCATCTCCAGAACCATGACCTCCCCCGCCGCACCGATGGCGCCGGCCTGCACCACGAGCTCGCATGCCTCGGGGATCGTCATGAAGTACCGGGTGACGTCCGGGTGGGTCACGGTGACGGGCCCGCCGTGCGCGATCTGCGCATTGAACGTGTACAACATCGATCCGCGCGAACCCAGGACGTTGCCGAACCGCACGCTCATGAACCTGCTGCCAGTCTGTTCGGCGTACCAGGCGGTGAGCTGCTCGGCTGTGCGCTTGGTGGAGCCCAGCACGCTCGTGGCATCCGCCGCCTTGTCGGTGGAGATGTTGACGAAGTGCTCGACCTCGCGGTCCGCTGCGACCCGCAACATGTTGAGAGTCCCCAGCACGTTCGTCTTCCACCCCTCGGCCGGATACCGCTCGAGCATGGGCAGGTGCTTGAGAGCGGCCGCGTGGAAGACGATCTGCGGGCGGTGGATGTCGAACACCTCACGCAGGGTGTCGACCTCGCGGATGTCTGCGAGCACGGTGTCGTTGGAGTCGAGCAGACCGTGTCCATAGATCGCGAGCTGGACCGCGTGGAGGGCCGACTCGTCACGATCGAGGAGCACGAGTGTCTCGGGTCCGAAGTTGTGGACCTGCCGGGCGAGCTCGGACCCGATGGACCCGCCCGCACCCGTGATGAGGACGCGCTTTCCCGTCAGGTAGCCCGCGATGGATGACAGATCGGTTTCGACCTGGTGCCTGCCCAGGACGTCACTGATCTCGACACGGCGGATGTCGGCCGGCTTGACCTGCCCGCCGATCAGCTCCCCGAGTCGAGGAAGCACGTACACCTCGAGGCCGGCATCGTCGCACTGGCGCTGCACCCGATCGACGAGGGCTCCCGACGCTCCAGGCACGGCCAGGATCACAGCTGCGACATCGAGCGCCACGGCCGTTTCCGCCAGCGCACCACCGTCAGCAACCACGGGTACGCCATTGATGCGCAGGTGGCGCTTGCCGGCGTTGTCGTCGACGAAGCCGACGGCATTGAGACCCAGTCCGGGGTCTGTGCGCACGAGGCGCAGGACTTGACGACCGGCATCGCCGGCCCCGTAGATGAGCACACGCCGGTCGGCGGTCCGAGAGCTCTCAGCCCCACGGTCCCGGGCGGCGCGATAGCACCAGCGTCCCGCGGCCGCCCCGACGAGTGCCACCGGGGGCGCCAGGACCGGGAGGCTGCGCGGGAGATCGGGATTGACCAGGGGTGCGGTGACGACCAGGACGGCCGCCACTCCGAAGAAGTGCAGAGCCAGGCCCAGCGCCTCCTCGAAGGAGCCGACGAGGAAGCGGCCTCGGTAGAACTTGGTGGCGAGGCCGATCAGCATGATGAGCGCCCAGGACAGCACCAGGAAGCGGAGGACCGCCTCCCACTGGACCTCGGAGATCCGGAACGAGTAGCGCAGTCCGATCACGAAGAACGCACCGAGGGTCCAGCACATGATGTCCCACAGTGCCAGCGTGCTCCTGCGTACCAGCCCGTTGCTCAGCATCGTGCCTCCCCGTGGTTTCTACGCGGCCCGGACCCCTCAGCTCTGATCCGTGAAGACGGCCGCGGCGATGTTATCCCGCCACACCCCGAATGCCCTGATCCAGACCGGACGGCCGCGCGCCACCGGGCGCAACCTTCGTCAATATCAGTCGAGCTGCGTTGCGATCCACTCCTGCAGCCCGGCGACCCCGTCGCGCAGGCTCACCCGCGGGTGCCAGTCGAGCGTGCGGAGCGTGACCTCGACGTCGCAGGACGCGTGCCGGACGTCGCCGTCGCGGTACTGGCCGGTGACGTGGGGCTCGGGCGCGGAGTGGTAACGGGCGATCTCGCGGGCGAGGTCGCCGATGGTCGTGCGTACGCCGCTGCCGACGTCGACGGTGCGCATGTGATCGGCCGGCTGGTGGCCGATCGCCGCGACGAGGGCGCCACGACGTCGTCGATGTGGACGAAGTCGCGGGTGATGTCGCCGTCCTCGTAGAGCGGGATCGACTCGCCCTCGCGGGCCAGCCGCGAGAAGAGCGACACGATGCCGGTGTAGGGGTTGGAGAGCGACTGGCGTGGGCCGTAGACGTTCTGCAGGCGCAGCACCGACAGCCGGGTGTCGTGCGAGCCGGTCCACGCCGCGAGGATCTGCTCCTGGGCGAGCTTGGTGGCGCCGTAGACGTTGATCGGGTTCGGGTGGGTGCCGGCGACGGTGTTGGGCACGTGGGCCGCATCGTCGCCGTGGTCCCACGTCCCCGCCTCGAGCTGCGCGTGCGTGCGCAGGCCGGGCTGGAAGGTGGAGCCGTCGGCGTTGCGCCACACGCCCTCGCCGTAGACGGCGCGTGAGCTGGTGAGCACGAAGTGGGCGGGCACGTGGCCGGCGCGGGTGAGGGCGTCGAGCAGCTGGGTGGTGCCGACCACGTTGACCATTCCGTGGCGGGTGCTCTCCGACAGCGACTGCGCCGTCCCGGTCTCGGCCGCGAGGTGCACCACCGTGTCGGGTCGGAGGTCGGCCACCACCGCGTCGAGGTCGTCGGCGCTGGTCACGTCGCCGACGCGGAGGTCGACCGATGCCGGCAGGTCGGCAGGCGGCTGCGACCCGGGGTGGACCTGCGGGTGCAGGTTGTCGAGCACGACCCACTGCTCGGCGGCGTCAGCGAGCTCGCGTGCGAGCGTCGTACCGATGAAGCCGGCGCCGCCCGTGACCAGGACGCGACCGCCGGCCTGCTGCGAGGAAGGCATGGCCTCACCCTAGGTGTCACGGGCCGAAACCCGGATGTCGCACCCGGGCCGCGCTGACAGACTCCCGCCCATGAGCCAGGGGTCGCAGTCGCACCTGCGCGGCCTCGTCGAGGTCGGTCTGGCGAGCGTCCTGTGGGGCACCGGCGGGCTGGCCGTCCAGCTGATCCGCGAGCAGGAGGACCTGTCTCCGGTCACCATCAGCGCGTGGCGGATGGCCCTCGCGGCCGCCGTGCTGCGTGGTCGCGCTCCTCGCCCTGCGCCGCGGCGGCGAGCTGGTGGCGCTCGTCCGCAGCCACCCGCGCCAGGTGCTGGTCGTCGGCGTCGGCACGGCGGCCTACCAGGGCTTCTACTTCGTCTCCGTCACCCAGGTCGGCGTCGCCGTCTCGACGGTGGTGAGCCTTGGCCTCGCGCCCGTGCTGCTGACGATCGCCGAGTCGGTCCGGCACCGCCGACCGCCCGCCGCCGGCCGGCTGGGCGTGCTCTCCGCCGCGCTCGTCGGCCTCGTCCTGGTCAGCGTCGCCGGGCACGAGTCGTCGACCGGCCCGGCACCGGTCGCCGGGGTGCTGCTCGCGATCGCATCCGGGACGACGTACGCCCTCACGACCGTTGCGGGCGGATCGGTCAGTCGTACGTCGTCGCCGCTGGCGCTGACCAGCGCGATGACCCTCGTCGGGGCCGCGGTGCTGCTGCCGTGCCTCGCCCTCGTCGACGGGCCGCGCGTGCCGAGCGATCCGGTCGCGATCGCGTGGCTGGCCTACCTCGGCGTGCTGACCATGGCGCTCGCCTACGTCCTGCTCTACTCCGGGCTGCGCGTCGTCGCGCCCAGCACCGCGGTCACCGCCAGCCTCGTGGAGCCCGTGACGGCCGCGGTCGTCGCGGCTGCGGTGCTCGGCGAGGCGCTCGGGCCGGTCGCCGTCGTCGGGATCCTGCTCGTCCTCGGCGCGGTCGCGGGGCTGGGCCGGCCCGCCGCGGCGGCCGGGCCGGTGCTGCCCCAGGACGTCGACCTCAGCTAGGTGCGCTGGGGTACATCACCTGCACGGTGACCCAGTCCACGACCATGCTCCGCCTCGACCCGCCCGGCACCGCGTGCTCGGCGTCGACGTCCTTGTTCGACAGCCGGAGGTGGAAGGGCCGGGCGTTGCCGGGAACCCGGCGCGGGTCGGGCGTGAGGCTGACGTCGTAGGCCTGGTGCCCGGAGCCGTCCTGCGCCTGGAACCGGACGCGGTCACCGCCGACGGTGAACTCGGCGTGGTACTCCCAGAACGAGTCCCACGGCTTCGCGCCCTGGGGGAAGTCCCGGCCGACGGGCCACAGCTCGGGTCCGAGGCCGGCTGCGCCACACTCGTCGTTGGTGTCCTGGAGCGTCTCGTCGTAGCAGAGGTGCGACCCGAGCTGCGCGCCCCCGGCCTTGCGCGGACCGTAGCTCTCGATGACGTCGATCTCGCGCGGATCCCCCGGGTCGGGGTGCTGCACCCAGAGCGCGGCGTAGTTGCTGCTCGTGTCGGGCATGACCAGGCTGGCGGAGACCCTCACCTGCGTGCCGGCCGGGAGGACCCAGCCCGACGTCGATCGGATCTGCGCAAGGTCTCCGACCTCGAGATGTCCCGCGCCGTCGAGGGCCGCGGGGCTCCAGCCCGTCATGGTGTGCCACTGGCCGGGCGGCGAGCCGGCCGGGCCGTCGAAGTGGTCGACGAGGAGCGTCTCCCACACCGGCGGCCCGGCCTGCGTCGGCGGCGGCTGCTGGACCGGCGGAGGGACCGTCACCGGAGCCGTCGTGGCCGGGGCGGTCGGGACGGGTGCGGTCACCACCGGCGCGGTCGGCACCGGTGCCGTCGCGACGGGTGCGGTCGCGTCCGGGTGAGTCGCATCGGCGTCCGGCCCGCGGCTCGGCCCGGCGCACCCGGCGACCGTCACGAGCACCGCAGCGCCCACGACCGTGGCGTACGCACGCGCGCGCCCTCCGACGCCGATACGCGCGGTGGTCGGACCGGGGCATCAACCGACGGTCGTCAGCAGCTGGGTGGCGCGGGTCAGCACGACGTAGAGCGTCGAGCGGCCGGTGGCCGACTCGTCCTCGATCTCCTGCGGCGAGACCACGACGATGCCGTCGAACTCGAGGCCCTTGGTGTCGAGGCCGGTGAGCACGACGACGCGGTCCTCGCCGCTCGGCGTGACGCTGGAGTCGACGGCGGCGCGGGCGCCGGCGGCGTCGCCGGCGAGCTCGGGCCACGACGCCAGCCAGGCGTTGACCTCCGAGCGGCGGGCGACCGGCACCACGACGCCGACGGTGCCCTGCACCCGGCCGGCGGTCGTCACGACGGCCTCGCGCACGGCGGCCTCGAGGTCGTCGACCGGACCCACCTCGAGCGGCTCCTCGCCCGTACGGCGTACGGCGTCGGGCAGGTCGGCGTCGAGGCCGACGCGGCTGGCGTAGGCGGCGGCGAAGGCGTAGATCTCCGCGGAGTTGCGGTAGTTGGTGGAGAGGTGGAACTCGTGGAGCTCCTTGCCCTCCAGCGCCTCGGCGCGGGCGCGTCCCGCCTCCGGGGCGTCGGGCCACGACGACTGCGCGGGGTCGCCGACGATCGTCCAGCTCGCGGCCCGGCCGCGGCGCCCGACCATCCGCCACTGCATCGGGGTCAGGTCCTGCGCCTCGTCGATGAGCACGTGGGCATAGCCGTCGTCCTCGATGCGGTGCGTCGGGGCCGACCAGGCCAGCCCGCCGGGGGCGTACTCGCGCTCCGAGATCGTGGTGAGCTCCTGCAGGTCGACGCCACCCTCGAGGAGGCCGGTCTCGTCGAGGTCGCGCTCGTCGTCGGTGCGCTGCGGCACGTCGCCGAGGGCGTAGCGCAGCTCGTCGAGCAGCGGTACGTCCTCGATCGACAGGTCGGACGGTCCCGACTGGCCGTCCCACGACTTCGCGAGCAGCAGCTGCTCCTCGCGGCTCACCACGCCCTCGCCGACGCGGGACAGGAACTCGGGGTCGCGCAGCCAGCCGAGGACCGTCCTCGCGTCGAGCGGCGGCCACCAGGACGACGCGAACTCGACGAAGCCGGCGTGGCCGAGCATGTCGTCGTCGAAGGCCTCGCGGCCGCGCTCGCGACCCCGCTCGCCCTGCACCTGGCGCCACATGGCGTCGAGCAGCGTGCGGGCGACGCGCGGGAGCTGGCGGTTGCGGCGACCCTGCGACATCAGCTGGCGCCGCAGCCGCCCGAGCACGCCCGGGTCGAGCACGATCGTGTCGTCGCGCCAGTAGATCCTGAAGCTGGTGGGGGCACCGGGCGCGTGCTGGCGCGACGTGCGCCGCATCAGCTCGGCCATCCGCATCGCGCCCTTGATGTCGGCGACCGCGGGCTCGTCGTGCCGGGTCGCGCGGACGCCGCCGACGACCTCGCCGAGCGAGCGCAGCGCGACGGCCGTCTCGCCGAGGCTCGGGAGCACCCGCTCGATGTAGCGCATGAAGACGCCGCTCGGGCCGACGACGAGGACGCCGCCGCCCTCGTAGCGACGACGGTCGGAGAAGAGCAGGAAGGCCGCGCGGTGCAGCGCGACGACGGTCTTGCCGGTGCCGGGGCCGCCGGAGATCGACACGACGCCCTTGCCCGGCGCGCGGATCGCCTGGTCCTGCTCGGCCTGGATGGTGGCGACGATGGAGTGCATCGAGCGGTCGCGGGCGCGGGAGAGCTGCGCCATCAGCGCGCCCTCGCCGATGATCGGCAGGTCGGTCTCGGCCTGGTCGTCGAGCAGCTCGTCCTCGACGCCGATGACCGTGCGGTGCAGCGAGCGCAGCACCCGGCGGCGTACGACGCCCTGCGGGGTCGCTGCCGTGGCCTGGTAGAACACCGCGGCGGCCGGCGCGCGCCAGTCGATCAGCAGCACGTCGCGCTCGGCGTTGCGGACGCCGATGCGCCCGATGTAGCGCGGCAGCACGTCGATGGCCGGGTCGAGGTCGAGCCGGCCGAAGACCAGACCCTCGTGGGCGGCGTCGAGCTGGGCGATCCGCTTGGCGGCCTGGAAGACCATCGCGTCGCGCTCGACGAGACCGCCCTCGTGCTCCAGCTTGCCGCGCTGGTGCCCCTCGGCGGCCAGCGCCTTCGCGTTGCGGGTGGACGCGTCGAGCTGGACGTAGACCTCGTCGACGTAGTCCTGCTCCGTCGCGATCTCGCTGCCCTCGATCGAACCTGCCGTGAGCTCCTCGCTCAAGTCCCGCTCCTCATCCCCCGATGAACCACTGCCCACGCTCAGGACAGACCGAGAAGCCTACCGCCGCACAGGCCCGCACACTCATTTAGCGTGGAACTCATGAGCCTCCGTCCCGCGCCGCGCCTGACCGGTGATCGCCCGAAGCCGGTCGTGGACCCGTCACACCAGGAGCATCAGGGCCCCGACGACGCAGACGAGCGCGCCGAGGCTGCGGACCCGGTCCGCCAGGTCGAGGCGGCGCAGCAGGGCCGACCGCTCGTCGGCCGTGGCGGAGGACAGCCGACCGTGGGTCGGGGCGGCGACGGCCGCGGTGGTGACGACGGCCACCAGGCCCCCCGTCAGCGCGACCCAGGTGCCCACCTCTCCCGGCAGCGCGACCACCGTCCAGCCGAGCACCAGCACGAGCGGTGGGTAGATCGCGGCCACGACCGGCGTGATCCGGCGCGAGTGCCGCTCGTGGGCAGCGGTCCACCGGTCGTCGGCCACGTCGCCGAGGGCGGGATAGACCACCAGGTCGACGGTGAGCTGGAAGCCCAGGTGGGCGCCGGCGAGCAGGAGCAGCCAGGGCGCGGGGTCGGCCAGGCTCACCGGCGAACGCCGAACGCTCCGCGGGAGATCCTGCTCGCCCGCCGCGAGCGCGTCGACGATGCGTCGGGCGACGTCGGCAGGATCCTTGCCGGTCGGCAGGGCGGGCGCCGTCCCGGAGAGCGGCCGGGTGGCCAGACCCGTCTCGGTGTGCGGCGGGCGGACGTCGTACACGTCCACGCGGCTGCGCCGCAGCTCGGTGCGGAGCGCGACCGCGACCGCGCTCTGGGCCGCCTTGCTGGCGGAGTACGCCGCCATCCGCGGCATCGGCCGCTCGGCGACCACGGCGCTGATCTGCAGCACGAAGCCCTGGGACTCCTCCAGCAGCGGGACGACGCGGCGCAGCAGGAAGATCGGACCGAGGACGTTGGCGAGGAAGAGCTCCTCGACCACCTCGTCCGGGGTGTCGACGAGGGTGCCGAAGGCCACCACGCCGGCGGCGTTGACCAGGCCGTCGAGGCCACCGAGGTGCTCGCGCGCCGCGGCGACGACCGCGTCACCGGCGCCCGCGTCGCCGAGGTCGGCCACCACCGGGACGCCGGTCCCGAGGGACGCGAGCCGATCCGCGTCGCGGCCGACCACGAGCAGCCGGGCGCCGCGACGTCCGAGCTCGGCGGCGACGAGCGAGCCGAGGGCGCCCGTCGCCCCGACCACCGCGATCCGGGCGCCGGACAGCTCGCGGCCTGCGGTGGACGGTGCCATCGGGTCTCCTTCGTCGTTCCTCGACTGTCTCTCGCTCGCAGGGGCTCCTGCGGATGCAGCCGGGCCGCTACTTCCTGCGGCTGAGGAAGGCGGTCATCGCCTCGCGGGCCTCGTCGCTGGCGAAGAGCCGGGCGCTGGTGGTGGCCATCTCGTCGCCGAGGGCGTCGATGCGGGCCACGAGGTCACGGTTGAGGATCCGCTTGGACTCGCGCAGCCCCTGGGCCGCACCGGTGGCCAGGCTCGCGCAGGTCGCGGCGACCTCCTCGTCGAGGCGGTCGGCCGGCACCGCCTTCGTCACGAGGCCGTACGCCGCCGCCTCCGCGCCCGTGAACACCTCGCCACCGAGGGTGGTCAGGGCAGCGGCACGGGGGTTCATGCGGTGGTGGACGGTGAGGCTGATGATGGCCGCGGCCAGACCGAGCTTGACCTCGGTGAGCGCGAAGGTCGCGTCGTCGGCACTGATGGCGATGTCGGCCGCGGCGACGATGCCGATGCCGCCGGCCCGGACGGCGCCGAGGTTCGTGGTGACGACCGGCTTGTCGAGGGTGACGATGAGCCGCTGCAGGTCGACGATCCGGCGGGCACCGACCTCCATGCCCTCCGTCGTCGCCTCGGCCAGGTCCGCGCCCGAGCAGAACACCTTGCCGCTGCTCTCGACCAGCACCACGCGTACGTCGTCGTCGGCGCCCGCCCGCTCGAGGTGCGCGAACAGCTCGGTCACCAGCTGGCGGCTGAGCGCGTTGCGGTTCGCCGGGCTGTCGAGGGTGATCGTCGCGACGGCGTCGGCGACGGCGTAGTGGACCAGTTCGTCGGGCATGACTGCATCCTGCCGCAGCCCCGGACAACCGTGCCGACGCGACCGGGTGACGTGGCATGCTGCACCCGTCGTGACGCCCACTGAGGGAGCCTGTCGAAGTTGAGCACCCAGACCTCCGCCAACACGGGTGGGAACCCCCGGCGCGGGCTGCGAGGGTCCCTCGACCTGCGGCTCGACGTGATCGACGACGCGACCCGCCTCGAGGTCGCCGGATGGGTGTTCCACGCGAACGCCGAGGTGCTGCTGGTCGTCGTGACCGCGGACGACCGGGTGGTGGGGACTGCCTCCCGCGACATCCTGCGCACGGACGTCGCAGCGATCCACGGGACGGATGCGCACTGCGGTTGGTCCGTCGTGGCGGACCTCGGGTGGACCCGCGAGGTCGTGACGCTGAAGGCACAGGCGCTCGTACGGGTGCCGGGCGCCGGAGGGACGGGCGCGGAGGGGCGGCCGCGGACCCTCCTCCTTCCGTTCGCCGAGGTCGAGCTGCCGGTCGCCGGAGGCGGCCGGACCCGCGGTGCGATCGACACGCCCGACGAGGTCAGCCCCGGCGTCGTGCGCGTGCAGGGGACGGCGGACATCAGGCCGGCGCTCGCGCGCGTGGAGGTGTCGGTGGGCCATGCTCCGGCGGCACCCGCCCGGACCACCCTGCCGACCGCCGGCGACGGGACCGGCCCCGAGGGCGGGGTACGCGGGTTCTCGGCCTACGTCGAGGTGCCGGCCGGCGTCGGTGAGGTGACCATCAACGCCATCGTCACCGCGACCGACGGCACCCGCGCGGCCCTGCCGTCGCGGACGATCGCCGTGCGGGGGGCCGAGGACGCCGGGGACCACCTCACCGAGCGGCAACAGGTCCTGGGCTCGCGCCTGGCGCAGCACGTCGCGGCCCTGCGCCGTGCCACCGCACCGGGTCGCCGGGTGCTGGTCGCCGCGCACGACCTCCACGTCGGTGGCGCGCAGAACTACCTGGACGAGCTGATGCGCGGACTGCACGACGCCGGCATCGCGATGTGCGTCGTCGCGGGCAGCGGCGGGTCCCTGGTGGACCGCATCGAGTCCGACTTCGGCGCTCCCGTGCTCGTCGTCGGACCGCCACCGCTCGATGCCGAGCAGCTCGCCACCCGCGTCAGGCTCATCGCGGGCTTCGCCCTCGAGCACGGAGCGGCCGCGTGCGTCGCCAACACCCTCGTCACCTTCCCGGCAGTCCTGGCGGCGGACGCGATCGGCATCCCGACCGCCTGGGCGGTCCACGAGAGCTTCGCTCCCGCGGTCTTCTGGCACGAGTACCTCGGCCGGGCGGCCGACCCGGCGATCCTCGCGGGCACCCGGGAGGCGCTCGCCGCGTGCCAGGACGTGGTCTTCGAGGCCGCGACCACCCGCGAGCTGTACGTCGACCTCGTGGCTCCCGCGGCGTCGTCGTACGTCCCCTACGGCATCGACACAGCGGCGATGGACGCGCAGCTGTCGACGACGAGCCGGGTGCAGGCCCGGGCGGAGCTGGGTATCCCCGAGGGCGAGCGGGCCCTCCTGTGCGTGGGCACCGTCGAGCCGCGCAAGGGCCAGCTGGCCCTCGCCCGAGCGTTCGCCCGCATCGACCCCGCCCGACGTCGGCACGCGGGCCTCTACCTCGTGGGAGCCGGCGACACTGCCTACGCGCACGCACTGCGCGACTTCGTCGCCTCCGCCGACCTGACGTCCGTGCACGTCGTGGACGTCGACCCCGACGTCGTCCGGTGGTACGTCGCTGCGGACGTCCTCGTCTCTGCGTCCGATGTCGAGTCGATGCCCCGCACGATGATCGAGGCGATGCTCGTCGGCCGCCCGGTGGCGGGCGTCGACGCGTTCGGCGTGGGGGAGCTCGTCACCGACGGCGTCAGCGGCTGGCTGTGCCCGCCGCGGGACCTGGGTGCGCTGACCGAGGTCCTGTCGAAGGCGTTGATCACCGGCGACGCGGCGCTGGGGGCGATGGGTCGCGCCGCCCGCGACCGGGTCCTGCAGCACCACGACGCGGCCGGCTACGTCCAGCACTTCCACGCGCGCCTGACCTCGTGGCTCGACCGGGCGGACGGCTCCCACCGATGAGCGGACAGACCATGGCCGTCGTCGGGTACGGGTTCATCGGCCGACGCATCGGACTGCAGGCAGTCGCCCGTGGCTGGAGCGTCCGGGCCCTCAACCTCGAGGACGTGCCCGACGACCCCGTCGACGTCGTCGTCGGGTCCGCCCAGGACGTCTCCGCGGTGCAGCACGTGCTCGACGGCGCGGACCACGTCGTCTACGCCGCCGGCACCGCTCACCCCGTCGAGTCCAACCTGGACCCCGTCAGCGATGCGGTGCGCAACCTCGAGCCCCTCCTGTCGACCCTCAGCGCCACCAGGTCGCACGCGATCACCGGCTTCACGCTGCTCTCGTCGGGCGGCGCTGTCTACGGGCCGGACGCACCCGTCCCCACGTCGGAGGACGCGCCTCTCTGGCCGATCAGCTCCTACGGGATCATGAAGATCGCCATGGAGCGTTACGTCGCCATGTACGCGCGCCAGGTGGGGTTCGCCGCCGACCTCCTGCGCTGTGCCAACGCCTACGGTCCGGGCCAGCCGACCACGGGGAGCCAGGGCCTCGTGGGCATCGCCCGGGCCAGGCTCCTGGCAGGAGAACCGGTCACGGTGTTCGGCGACGGCAGCGCCCGGCGCGACTACATCCACGTCGACGACCTCGCCGATGTCGTCGTACGCCTTGCAGAGCGACCCGACGGAGTGCGCGTCCTGAACGCGGGAAGCGGTCGGGCGTCCTCGATCCTCGAGATCGTCCGGGCCCTCGCCACCGAGCTCGACGTCGAGCCGCAGCTCGACCTCCGGCCGGCGCGCGCGACCGATGCGCCGATCTCGGAGCTCGACATCACGCGGCTGCGCTCGATCATCGACTTCGAGCCGCGTTCCATCGCTGAGCCCGCCACGACGTCGTGACCTCTGCAGGGCCGGACCCCCGGGGTGATGCCTGCCACGTGACGGTGATCGTCACCGGGCACGGCGAGGGCGACGAGTGTCGCCCGACGTTCGCGGCCCTCGTGCGCAGCGTGGAGGCGGCTGCGCAGGCCGGGCTCGTGGTCGAGGTGATCGGCATCCTCGATCGGGCCGACGAGGCGACCTCGGTCGCGTTCGACGACGCACTGGGCCAGGACGGCGCCCTCGCCCGGCTCGCGGTCGGGCGCGTGGTGGCCACGGACCACGGCGACCCGGGAGCCGCCCGCAACGAGGGCGTACGCCTGGCGCGCGGCGCGTGGGTGTGCCTGCTCGATGCCGACAACCTCCCGTCCCGGTCGTGGCTCCGCGACGCGTACGCCGTCGCCACCGGCCACGGCGGCCCGTGCGTCGTCCACCCCGAGCGGCTGGTCATCTTCGGTGAGCGGTGGGTGGTGTGGCCGCAGCTGCCGACCGACCACCCGGGGTTCCGTGCACACAACTTCTTCGACCGGACGTACTGGGACACGTTCTGCCTGGCCGGGCGATCGGTCCTCGAGCAGCATCCCTACGCGGCAACCTCCGCGGCCGAGGGCCTCGGACCGGAGGACTGGCACTGGGGGATGGAGACGGTCCACGCGGGCGTCCCGCACCTCGTGGCGTCCGACACGGCGCTGTTCTACCGCGCCAAGGCGAGCGGTTCGGTCCAGGGGGCGCACGACGAGTCGCGCAGCCTCCTGCCCCCCTCGGCCCTGCTCACCGACGACGGCCTCGCCGGGACCTCCGCCCTGGTCGAGGACCGTCGCGGCGCGACGTGGCGGGGACTGCAGAGACGCATCCTGCGCGACCACGGCGGGGAGACGGAGCGCGCCGTCGTGCCGGACCCTGCGCCGGGCGGGTGGCGTGGCCGTCGCGACACCTGGCCGGCCCACGTGCGGTTCCTGCGGCCGGAGGTGGCGCAGCGGTCCGACCGCCAGGTCCGTCAGCTGGCGCAACGCACCGATTTCGTCGGTCGACCCCGCCGCGCACGCCTGTCGGAGGAGGAGCTCGCTGCGATCCGGGACCCGGGCTTCAACGTCCTGCACTACCGGGCCCTCAACGCCGAGGCCCTGCACCTCGCGGACGGCGAGGCGATCGAGCACTTCCTCGATGTGGGCCGCGCGGCGCACCTGCGGACGGCCCTGTCGGAGGAGGAGCTGCACGACCTCGGGGTCCTGGACCTCCCGGACTACCGTGACCTCCACCTCGACCTGGGCGCCCTGGACGCCGACTCCCTCCTGCACCACTACCTCGTGCACGGCCGTGCGGAGGGTCGTGCCGGTTCGATGACTGCGGAGCAGCGGCAGGCCGCCGAACCGATCGCGCTCGGCGCCGGCCTGAGGACCGAGCTCGAGGCGATGCACGACCTCGACCCGGCGGTCCCCGCCCCGACGCCCCCCGAGCTCGCTGCCCTCCGTCAGGTCGGCCCACCGACCGACGGCTCGCTCACCCCGGGCAGCCGGGCGTGGTGGCAGGTCGTCGGTGCCCTCGGGCCGGCGCGACCCGCCGCGCTCACCTTCAGCTCCGGCGCAGGCGGCCACCAGGTCCAGGCCGACGACGGCCCGCCGGTCGACCTGTCGAGCCTGGCGGGGTGGTCCCGACTGAGCGACGACGAGCGGTGGAGGCTGATCGCGACCCTGGTCGTCCAGTACCAGCCCGCCGTCGTGCACGGCCTCGACGCCCCGGAGCTGGCGGAGGTGGGCCGGCGCTACGGCAGGGCGTTGCGTGCCAGCGCCCGGCTCCGCGGATCGGACCTCGGCACGGGTTGAGCCCATCCGCCGGCCCGCCCGCTCCGAACACCGGCCATGCAGACCACCGACTCGAACCCGCGCCGCCGCACGCTGCTCCATGCGGCCTACGGCGTGCTCGCGACGGTTGTCGGCCTTGCAGCCGGCCACCTGGTCGCCGCCCTGACCGTGCCCGCCGCCTCACCCGTGCTCGCGGTCGGCTCGACGGTCATCGACCTGACGCCGACCCCGCTCAAGGAGTGGGCGATCCGGGAGTTCGGCAGTGCCGACAAGGCCATCCTCGTCGGCTCGGTGACCGTGGTCGTCCTGCTGCTCGCCGCCGTCGCCGGGGTCGTCGCCGACCGCCGCGAGACGGTCGGCCTGCTCATCATCGTGGGTCTCGCCGGCGTCGCCGGTGTGCTCGCGGTCCTGCGCCCGGGTTCCGGGCCGCTGGACATCGTTCCTGCCCTGGTCGCCGCAGTCGTCGCCACCACCTCGCTGTGGTGGCTGCACCGGATCTCCGACCAGGGTCACGATCGGTCGTCGCGTGGGGTCGACGGTCCGAGCCGGCGCGGGGTCGTGCTGGCAACCGGCGGCCTCGCCGCGGCCGCAGTGGCCATGGGGGCGCTCGGTCGGTGGGTGACGTCGTACCGCCTCGGCGGGACCGACATCGCGCTGCCGGTTGCCACCGACCCCGCGCCCTCCTTCCCCCAGGGACTGGAGACGCAGTACGAGGGCATCAGCCCGTTGCGCACCCCGAACGCCGACTTCTACCGCGTCGACACCCGCCTCACGGTCCCGGCGGTCGACGTCGACTCGTGGACGCTGACCATCGACGGCGACGTCGAGCAGGAGGTCACGCTCACCTTCGCCGAGCTCGCCGAGATGCAGACCGTCGAGCGCGACATCACGCTCACCTGCGTCTCCAACGAGGTCGGTGGCCCGTACATCGGCAGCGCCCGCTGGCTCGGCGTCCCCCTCAAGGACGTGCTGGCCAAGGCCGGCATCGATGCCACCAAGGCCGACCAGATCCTGTCGACGGACGTCGACGGCATGACCATCTCGACCCCGCTCGACGTGGCGCTCGACGGCCGCGACGCGATCATCGCGATCGGCATGAACGGCGAGGCGCTGCCCCGCGAGCACGGCTTCCCGGCTCGCATGGTGGTGCCCGGTCTCTACGGCTTCGTCAGCGCGTGCAAGTGGATCACGAAGATGACCCTGACGACGTACGACGCCGAGCAGGCCTACTGGACCGAGCGGGACTGGGCGATCGACGCCCCGATCAAGATCTCCAGCAGGATCGACACCCCCGAGCCGCTCTCGAACAGCAAGGCCGGCACCGTCATCATCGGTGGCATCGCCTGGGCCCAGCACGTGGGCATCGACAAGGTCGAGGTCCGCGTCGACGGCGAGGCCTGGAAGCCCGCGACGCTCGGCCCGCAGGTGACCGACGACTACTGGCGTCAGTGGTACTTCGAGTGGGACGCGACGCCCGGCCAGCACTTCATCGCCTGCCGCGCGACCAACAAGGACGGCGACGTCCAGACCGACGTGCGCGCGCGGCCGTTCCCCGAGGGCTCGAGCGGCCTCCAGGAGATCTCGGTCTCCGTCAGCTGACCGTCACCACCAGCGCAGCCAGCTCCTCGAGCGGTGTGTGGCGCAGGTCCCGATGCCTCCGGACCTGCGCCACTCACCGCTCGAGGACATTTCACCCTGGCAAGGGTTTCTCCCTCGAATTTTCCCCGACTTTCTTGAACCGGCACCCATCCACTGGTCGGGCCGTACCGAACACCTCTCGACAGCGGGCCTCCCGGCCCCCACCGAACATCTGAACCAACCGAAAGGCAGTGCCATGAACACCAAGCTCCGCACCCGCACCCTGGGCCTCGCCGCCCTCGCGCTGACCGCGTCGATGAGCCTGGCTGCCTGTGGCAGCGAAGAGCCCGCCGACTCCGCGGCCGACGACACCACCACCTCGGAGACGCCCTCGGAGACGCCTTCCGAGGAGCCCACCGAGTCCGAGGAGCCGGTGGCCGACGGCCCGTTCGGTCCCGGCTGCGCGGGCGTCCCCACCTCCGGTGAGGGCTCCGTCGAGGGCATGGCCGACGACCCGGTCGCCACCGCCGCGTCGAACAACCCGCTCCTCAAGACGCTGGTCGCCGCCGTGACCGAGGCCGGTCTCGTCGACACGCTCAACTCGGCCGAGGCCCTCACGGTCTTCGCGCCCACCGACGACGCCTTCGCCGCGATCCCGAAGAAGGACCTCAACGCCCTTCTGGCCGACAAGGAGGCCCTGACGACGGTCCTCACCCACCACGTGATCGGCGAGCGCCTCAGCCCCGACCAGGTCGCGGCTGAGCTCGAGACCCTCGCGGGTGACACCCTCACCGTCGAGGGCTCCGGCGAGAACTTCACCATCGGTGACGCCACCGTGGTCTGCGGCAACGTGCAGACCGCCAACGCCACCGTGTACGTCGTCGACCAGGTCCTGATGCCGGCGTCGTGATCGTCAATCGACGATGACTGCGCAAGGATGCTGACGTGAACCACGTGAGACCCGTTCCGGACGGGGCGCCGCAGGGCGTCCCGTCCGCGGGCGACCCGCGCCGCCTGGCCGAGCTCCTCGGCCAGGCGGCGCAGGGCGACCAGGCCGCCTTCGCCCAGTTCTACGACGCGACCTCGGCCCGGGCCTACGGCCTCGCGCTGAGGGTCGTACGCAACCCGGCGCACGCCGAGGAGGTCACCCAGGAGGCCTACCTCGACGCCTGGCGATCCAGTGCCAGGTTCGACTCGAAGCGAGGCAGCGCAGCCGGCTGGCTCCTCACCATCGTCCACCGCAAGGCCGTCGACCGGATCCGTTCGGTCGAGGCGGCCACCGCGCGCGACGAGACCTGGAACCGCGAGACCGCACCGGTCGACCACGACCAGACCGCCGAGGCCGCACACGCCTCGCTCGACGCCACCCGCGTCCGCAACGCGGTCGCCACCCTGACCGACGTCCAGCGCCGGGCGGTGGAGCTCACCTACTTCGGCGGCTACACCCACACAGAAGTAGCCGTCCTGCTCGACGTCCCGTTGGGCACGGCCAAGACACGCATACGCGACGGACTGATCCGCCTGCGAGACCTGATGGGAGTTGCGACATGAGCGATCTGCACAAGCTCACCGGCGCCTATGCCGTCGACGCCCTCGACGACATCGAACGCGCCCGCTTCGAGCAGCACCTCGCAGCGTGCGAGGACTGCCGTGCCGAGGTGGTCGAGCTGCGGGAGACCGCGGCCCTGCTCACCGAGTCCGTTGCGGTCACGCCACCCGTCTCCCTGCGCGACTCCGTGCTGGCCGGCATCTCGCAGGTCCGTCCGCTGCCCCCCGAGGTCATCGTCGCGGCCCCGACCAACATCTCCTCGGCGCGCGCCCACAGGAGGCGTCCCGTCTGGACGACGTTTCTGGTCGCCGCGGCCCTGATCGTGGTCGCCGGTGTCGGCGTCTCGGCGTGGAGCCCCTGGTCCACCGAGGTGCCCCGACTGACCGCGGCCGAGCAGGTCCTCCAGGCCCCCGACGCCGAGGAGGTCGTCGTCGACCTCGGCGCGGCCGGCAGGGCCACGGTCGTGCGCTCCAAGGCCGAGGACCGTGCGGTCATCCGCACGGAGGGCATGGTCTCCGCCCCCGAGGGCAAGGCCTACGAGCTGTGGTACATCACCGGTGACGAGTTCACCTCGGCCGGACTGATGCCCGACGCGCCCGACCAGACCGTCGTGCTCGACGGATCCGCCGCCCAGGCCGCCGCCGTGGGCATCACCGTCGAGCCTGCAGAGGGATCCGAGCAGCCGACCACCGAGCCGATCGCGGTCTTCGACCTGACCGAGGCGACGTGAATGCGGAGGCGCAGCGCGAGGTAGCGGTTGTCGGTTCCGGTGTCGCCGGGCTGATCGCTGCCCACGTCGCCTCGCGCACCGCGCACGTCACGCTCTTCGAGGCCGACGCCCGGCTCGGCGGCCACGCCGACACCCACCGGGTGGCGACCCCCGAAGGCGAGCTGGCGATCGACACCGGCTTCATCGTGCACAACCGCCGCACCTACCCGACCCTGCTGCGGCTCTTCGCCGAGCTCGGCATCGAGACCCAGCCCTCCGAGATGTCGCTGTCGGTCAGCGACGCCGGCACCGGGGTGGAGTACGCCGGCGCGCTGGGCGCGCGCGGCCTGTTCGCGCAGCGCTCGTCGCTGCGCTCGCGCGCCCACTGGCGGATGCTCCTCGAGATCCCGCGGTTCCACCGCAGGGCGCGCGCCGTCCTGGCGAGCGACGCCGACGGGTCCGACCAGACCCTGCGCGACTTCCTCGACGAGGGCGGCTTCACCCCCGGGTTCGTCCGGCACTTCATGGAGCCGCTGGTGGCGGCCGTCTGGTCGTGCGACCCGGCGACCTCCCTCGACTACCCCGCGCGCTACCTCTTCACCTTCCTCGAGCACCACGGCATGCTCGGCGTCTTCGGCTCGCCCGAGTGGCGCACGGTGACCGGCGGGTCCGGCACCTACGTCGCGGCGGTCGGCGCGCAGCTCGACGACGTACGCCTCGAGACGAAGGTGACCTCGGTCCGCGAGGTGCCCCACGGCGTCGAGATCACCGACGGCAGCGGTGCCACCACGACCTTCGACGCCGTCGTGATCGCCACGCACCCCGCCCAGGCGCTCGGCATGCTCGAGGCGCCCACCGACCTCCAGCGCGAGCTCCTGTCGGCGCTGCCCTACAGCAGCAACCCGGCCCTCCTGCACACCGACGCCTCGCTGCTGCCCGACGCGGTCGACGCCCGCGCGTCCTGGAACTTCTTCCGCCCGGCCGACGAGACGGGCGCGGTGACGGTCACCTACGACCTCACCCGCCTGCAGCGGCTCCCCACCGACACCCACTACCTCGTCACCCTCGGCGGCGAGGACCTCGTCGACCCGGCCACGATCATCGACCGGATGGAGTACGAGCACCCGCTCTACACGCCCGAGTCGGTGGCCGCGTCGCGCCGGCTGCCGGAGATCAACACCGAGCGCATCGCGTTCGCCGGCGCGTACCACGGCTGGGGCTTCCACGAGGACGGCGCCCGCTCCGGGCTGGCGGCCGCCACGCACCTCGGCCTGCCCTGGACCCGCACGTCGCGGGTCCTGCCCCGGCCCGGCCGCTTCGAGACGACGATCCGCCACACCCGGCGTACGCCCTTCAAGCGGTCGTTCGAGCACTCCTCGACCTTCTGGCTCGTCGACCTCGACGACCTCCCCGACCACGGCCTGCTCGCCCGGTTCGAGGCGCGCGACCACCTCGGCGCGCCCGACCGCACGCTGCGCGCCAACGTCGAGGCGTTCCTGGCCGCCCACGACGTCACCCTCGGTGCCGGCGAGCGGCCCGGGACGATCCTGATGGCCGCCAACCCGCGGTCGATGGGCCACAGCTTCAACCCGATCAGCGTCTTCTGGTGCTTCGACGACCAGGGCCGGCAGGCCGGTGTCGTCGTCGAGGTGCACAACACCTACGGCGACCGCCACGCCTACCTCGTCCACCCCGACGAGCAGGGCCGCGCGCAGACCGGCAAGGCGATGTACGTCTCGCCCTTCCACGGTGTCGACGGCACGTACGACGTCGCCGTGCCGATCCCGACCGACCGCCTGCACGTGGCCGTGACGCTGCGCGACCACGACCGGTCCGAGGCGGGAGGCGGCTCGTCGCCCTTCAGCGCCAGCCTCACCGGCGCCCGCAGCGACCTCCCCGTCCGCAAGACCCTCGGCGCCGCGCTGCGCGGCAGCGCGCTGATCCGGGCCCACGGCATCTGGCTGTGGGCGCGCCGACTCCCCATCCGACCCAGGCCACCACACACCCACCGTCAGGAGGGCGTCCGATGACCATCGAGAAGAACCGCCCCGAACAGACCCACCGCGCCGACCCGAACCCGAGCCAGGGCGTCCCCTCGCTCGAGCAGATCTCCCGCGGTCCCCGCACCGCCATCTCCTCCGCCGTCGCGCGTCGCCTCTTCCGCTCCGCCGTCGGACGTCTCGCCGTCACCGTGGTCGAGGAGCCGACGGGTCGCCGCCTCGGGCAGGGCGGGCCGGTCATGCGCCTGCACCGACCCGACGAGTTCTACGCCCGCCTGGGTCGCGACGGCCTCATCGGCTTCGGCGAGGCCTACCTGACCGGCGCGTGGGACGCCGAGGACCTGGCCGGCTTCCTCACCGTCCCGGCCGCCCGGATGGCGACGCTGATCCCGGACTCGCTGCAGCGGATGCGCGCCTTCGTCACGCCGCGCCTGCCCGGGCACCAGCGCAGCACCGAGGCCAACAGCCAGGCCAACATCTCCCACCACTACGACCTGTCCAACGACCTCTTCGCGCTCTTCCTCGACGAGACGCTCAGCTATTCCTCCGCCCTCTTCGACACCTCCCTGTCGTCGGCCGGGAAGGGGCCCGGCTCCGTCGGTGACCACCTGGTCGCCACTCCACCGGAGCCCAGCTCAGGGAGGGGGGACAGCGACGACCTCGCTCGTCCACAACCCCGACTTCGCCGAGGCGCAGGGCCGCAAGATCGAGCGGCTGCTCGACGAGGCCGGCGTCACCGACGGCACGCGGGTCCTCGAGATCGGCACCGGCTGGGGCGAGCTCGCGATCCGGGCCGCCCGCCGTGGCGCGACCGTGCACTCGATCACCCTGTCGGTCGAGCAGCTCGAGCTCGCCGAGGACCGGATCGCCGAGGCCGGCTTCGCCGACCTGGTCACCGTCGAGCTGATGGACTACCGAGCGCTCGCGACCACCGGTGCGACGTACGACGCCGTGCTCTCGGTCGAGATGATCGAGGCGGTCGGCCACGAGTTCTGGGGCACCTACTTCCGGACGATCGACCAGGTCCTCGCACCCGGCGGCCGGGTCGCCATCCAGGCGATCACGATGCCCCACGACCGGATGCTCGCCACCCGCGACGGCCAGACCTGGATCAACAAGTACATCTTCCCCGGCGGCTTCCTGCCCAGCGTCGAGGTGATCGACCAGATCACCCGCGACGAGACCGGCCTGCGACTGACCGGCCAGCTCGAGATGGGCAGCCACTACGCCGAGACCCTGCGCCGCTGGGACCGGCGGTTCCTCTCGCAGCGCGACGCCGTGCTGGCCCTCGGCTTCGACGACATCTTCATGCGGGTGTGGCACTTCTACCTCGCCTACTCGCAGGCTGGCTTCGCCAGCGGCTACATCAACGTCTCGCAGCTGACCTTCACGAGGGAGCACCAGTGACCCAGACCGCACCCCGTCCGACGCTCACGACGGCCGGGGTCGCGGACCGGCTCGCCGAGGCCGTCCGGCCCTTCATCGGCGGCGACCTGCCGGTGCGGCTGGAGGCATGGGACGGCTCGGTCGCCGGGCCCGCGGACGCGCCCCTGGTCGTGCTGCGCTCCCCCGACGCCCTGCGGCGCCTGCTCTGGCACCCGGGCGAGCTCGGCGCCGCGCAGGCCTACGTCACCGGCGAGCTCGACGTACCTGAGCAGGACGGCTGGGACCTGGAGTCCGCGCTCACGCACGCCTTCGCCGTCGGCGCCGAGCGCGGCCTGTCCGGCGTACGCCTGTCGCCGCGGGCCCTGGTCGACGCGATCCGCACCGCCGCCGACCTCGGCGCCCTGGGCCGGCCTCCCGCCGCGCCGGCGTCGCAGGCGCGGATCAAGGGCCGGCTGCACAGCCTGGCCCGCGACCGGTCGTCGATCAGCCACCACTACGACCTCTCCAACGAGTTCTACTCCCTCATCCTCGAGCCGCAGATGGCCTACAGCTGCGGCTACCACGCCACGCCCGACACCCCGCTCGAGGAGGCGCAGCGCGCCAAGCTCGACCTGGTCTGCACCAAGCTGGGCCTCACCGAGGGGATGCGGATGCTCGACGTCGGCTGCGGCTGGGGCTCCCTCTCGCTGCACGCGGCGCAGTACTTCGGCGCGCAGGTCACCGGCGTGACGATCGCGGCGGAGCAGAAGAAGTTCATCGACGCCCGGATCGCCGAGCGCGGCCTGCAGGACCGCGTCGAGATCCGGCTCCAGGACTACCGCGAGGTCCCCGAGCGCGACCACTTCGACGCCGTGGGCTCCCTCGAGATGGGTGAGCACGTCGGCGCCAGCAACTACCCGACGTACGTCGAGGTGCTGCGCCGCGCGGTCAAGCCGGGCGGCCGGGTGCTGGTGCAGCAGATGTCGCGCCAGGGCACGGGCGGCGGCAAGCACCCCGGTGGCGGCCCGTTCATCGAGTCGTTCATCGCACCCGACATGACCATGCGACCGGTCGGCGAGACCGTCGGCCTCATCGAGGCGGGCGGCCTCGAGGTCCGCGACGTGCACGCGATGCGCGAGCACTACGTGCTGACCGTCGCGGGCTGGATCGACCGCTTCGAGGCCAACCTCCCGCGGCTGCGCGAGCTCGTCGGCGAGGAGGTCGTCCGGGTGTGGCGCCTCTACCTCGTCGGCGGCGCCCTCGCCTTCCGCGACGGCCGGATGGGCGTCGACCAGGTCCTCGCCGTACGCCCCGGCGCTCCGCACACCCTCCCGGCCGTCCGCTCGTGGTGACCCAGGCGCTGGTCGCCCTCCTGACGGCCCTCGTCGTCATGGGGGTCACCGCCGCCGTCAGCAAGCGGGTCGACCGGGTCGCGGTCGTCGACGTGGCGTGGGGCTCGGTCTTCGTCGCCATCGCGCTGGTCCTGGCAGTCGTCTGGCCCGACCCGCACTCGTGGCTGCTCGCCGCGCTCGTCACCCTGTGGGGCGGCCGGCTGGCCTGGCACATCGCGAAGCGCTCGAAGGGCCACGGTGAGGACCCGCGCTACGAGGCGATGCTCGGCGGACCCGGCTGGCACGCCGGCGCCTCGAAGGTGCTGCTCCGGGTCTTCGGGACGCAGGCCCTGGTCGCCTGGATCATCTCGTTCCCCCTCATCGTGGCGGCGGCGTACGACGTCCGCTGGTGGCCGCTCGTGTGGGTCGGGGTGGCGGTGTGGGCGCTCGGCATCTTCTTCGAGGTCGTCGGCGACGCCCAGCTCGCGGCGTACCGCTCGCGTCCCCGCGACCAGCGCCCGCCCGTGCTCGACACCGGCCTGTGGGGCTGGACCCGGCACCCCAACTACTTCGGCGACGCCTGCGTCTGGTGGGGCCTCTGGATCGCCGGCGCGCTGTCGCCTCGGCTGGCTGCCCGGGCTCGCGACGGTGTTCGCGCCCGCCGCGATGACGTACTTCATCCGCAACGTGACCGGCGCCAAGCTGCTCGAGAAGACGATGTCGCAGCGACCCGGCTGGGACGCGTACGCCGCCCGCGTCCCGCTGTTCGTCCCGCGCCCGCCGCGCCGCTGACGGCACGACACTCCGGGCCGGCGGGCTGTGATCCGGACGCCCGGCTGGGGTAGACACTGCAGGTGCCCCCAGCCGACGCCCTCGACTCTGCCGTGGAGCAGATGCTGGTGGGCGACGAGGCGGCGTTCCGCACGGTCTACCGCGCGATCCAGCCGTTGCTCCTGCGCTACCTGACCGTGCTGGTCGGCCGCAGCGACGCCGAGGACGTCGCGAGCGAGGCCTGGGCCCAGGCGTTCCGCGACCTCGACCGGTTCAGCGGTGACGCCGACGGCTTCCGCGGGTGGATCACCACGATCGGGCGCAACCGCGCGCTCGACCACCTGCGTCGATCGCGCCGGCGGCCCACGGACGACCGGACGGTCGAGGAGCTGGTCGACCTGCCCGACGACGCGGACGTCGAGGGGGACACGCTCGGGCGCGTGCAGTCGCAGGCCGCCCTCGCGATGATCGCGTCGCTCCCGCGCGACCAGGCGGAGGCGATCATGCTGCGCACCGTGCTCGGCTTCGACGCGGCCACCTGCGGCCGCATCCTCGGCAAGAGCCCGGGTGCGGTGCGCGCGGCGGCGTTCCGCGGACTCAGGCAGCTCGCGAAGAAAGTCGACCCGAACCCGTAACACCGGACGCCCCTGCGGCGCTGAACGGAGTGAGATGCGGAACCCTGACCACCACCCGACGCGCCGCGAGGCCGAGCACCTGCTCGACCACCCCGCGGCGCACGACAGCGCGCTCGGGAGGTTGCTCTCGTCCGCCAGCGCGCCCGCAGAGCCGGGCGAGCTCCGTCGTGAGGAGCAGGTGACGGCGGCGTTCCACCGGGCGCACCTCACCGTGCCGCGGCCCGGACGCGCCGAGATCGTCCCCACGCCCCGGCGCAGCGGCCGCGCGGCCCTGCGGGCGGTCGTCGCCACCAGCGCCGTCGTCGCGCTGGCGACCGGCGGTTTCGCGCTCGCCGGCGTCGACCGCCCACCTGCCCGGCCTGCCGGGCCAGGCCTCCGACCAGGCGACGGAGTCGGTGGCGAAGACCCCGAAGCCGACCGCGACGTCGACCTCGTCCTCTGCCGTCCGCCCCAGGCTCGGCCTCGGGCTCGGCTCGGCTCGGCCTCAGGCTCGGCCGGGCTCGTCCTCTGCGTCCGCCTCGACCTCGGTCCCCGGCACGACGACGACCGGGGCTGCGCCGTCCGAGACTCCGTCAGGATCGACCGCGCCGACGCCGAACTACGAGGGCCTGTGCCGGGCCTTCCAGGCCACCGACCGCTCGGACCACGGCAAGTCCCTCGACAGCGCGGCGTTCGCCGCCCTCTCCGCCGCGGCCGGTGGTGCCGACCAGGTCGCCACGTGGTGCGTGGCGCTGATCGGCGAGCCGCAGACGGCAGCCGACCGGGAGCCGACCGACAAGCCGACCCCGACGTCGAAGCCGACCGACAAGCCGACCGGGAAGCCGTCCGACAAGCCGACCCCGACGTCGATGCCGACCCAGGTGCCGACGGACCAGCCCACCGGCAAGCCGAGCACCGCGCCCGGCAAGCCCACCGACAAGCCGACCCCGACAGACAAGGGGGGCGGCCGGAAACCCTGATTGTCCGATTCTCGGGATCGGCGCGGCCGCGTTCCGCGGGCCACGACCATCGCAACCGTATTCACCCCCCCGTTGACGAGTACGGATTCCCCGCACCAACCGCGATGGGCAAAGCCCACCAACGCACGGCGGCGGCACGGCTTCCCCCCGGGGCCGTGCCGCTGTCCTTTCCGGCTAGGTTCGTACGCATGGCCCCGCCGCCGCTCTCCGCGCAGGAGGACACCAACCGGCGGATGCTCCGCGCCCGCGACGAGATGGACCGCCGCTACGCCGAGCCCCTCGACGTACCCACGCTGGCGGCCGTCGCGCACCTGTCGGCGTCGCAGTTCGGGCGGGTGTTCAAGGAGGTCTACGGCGAGACCCCGCACCGCTACCTGCAGCGGCGCCGCGTCGAGCGCGCGATGACGCTGCTGCGCCAGACCGACCGACCGGTCACCGACGTGGCGTGGGACGTCGGGTTCGCGAGCCTCGGCACCTTCAGCCGCACCTTCAGCAACATCGTCGGGTGCTCACCGACCGAGTTCCGCGCCGCCCACCAGCCGGTCGCCGTGCCGTCGTGCTTCATCGCCGCGTGGACGCGCCCCCGCGAGCCGCGAGGCAGCCGCCCCCGAGACAGCGCTTTCGGAGAAGCGGACCGGGGCGGACGCTCGCTAGCGTCGTCGTCATGAACTCCAACCACATCACCAGCCTCCACATCCGCTCCGTGCCCGTCCTCGACCAGGACGAGGCGCTCGACTTCTACACGACCCACCTCGGCTTCGAGGTCCGCGACGACATCGACCTCGGCTTCATGCGCTGGCTCACCGTCGGCGTGCCCGGCCAGGACACCTCGCTGCTCCTCGAGCTCGTCGGCGGGCCGCAGCACGACGAGTCCACCGCCACCCAGGTCCGCGAGCTCGTCACCAAGGGCGCGCTCGGCGGGCTCTTCCTCCAGAGCAGCGACGTGCACGCGACGTACGCCGCCCTCCGCGACGCCGGCGTCGAGGTCACCCAGGAGCCGGTCGAGCAGCCCTACGGCACCGACTTCGGCATCCGCGACCCGTTCGGCAACCACGTCCGGATCAGCCAGCCCAACGCGGCCTCCCCGCAGGAGGTCCAGGACACCTACGAAGGGGCCACCACCGCATGAGCTACCCACCGCCGATCTACCACGGCGACTCCGGCGAGGTCTCCGCCCACGTGGTGCGGGCGGGGATCGAGCCGGCGGTCGTCTACCCCAACGGCAACAAGGTGTTCTACCTCGCGCAGGGCACCGAGACGCAGGGGACGTTCGGGCTCTACCGCTGGGAGTTCGCCGGCCCGCCGAGCGGACCGGATGCCCACTTCCACCGCACGATCACCGAGTCGTTCTACGTCCTCGAGGGCATCGTCACGATCTACGACGGCACCGACTGGGTGAAGTGCCACGCCGGCGACTTCGCCCACGTGCCGGCCGGCGGGATCCACGGCTTCCGCAACGAGGACGGCGCCGCCAAGATGCTGCTCCACTTCGCACCGGGCGCTCCCCGCGAGGCCTACTTCGAGGGCCTCGCCGCCGGGATGGGCCACCTCGACGGCGACGCGTACGACCGGTTCATGCGCGAGCACGACAACACCTGGCTGTGAGCGATCCCGTCGACCCCGTGGGCACGGCGTTCGCCGCGACCCCGCGGCGGGCCTTCCTCCCGCGCGCGGTCCGGCGGCGGGCGGCGTACGACGGCCCGCTGGCCATCGCGGCCGGTCAGACGAACTCCCAGCCCCGCACCGTCGACGACATGCTGCGGCTGCTCGACGTACGTCCCGGGCAGCGGGTCCTCGACGTCGGGTCCGGTTCGGGCTGGACGGCCGCGCTGCTGGCGCACCTGGTCGGCCCGACGGGGACGGTGCTCGGGGTGGAGCTGGAGCCGGAGCTGGTCACCTTCGGTGCAAGGAACGTTGCTTCCACTGCCCGCCCGTGGGCGAGCATCCGGCTCGCGACGCCCGGCGTGCTCGGCGACCCGGACGGAGCGCCGTACGACCGGGTCCTGGTGTCCGCCATGCCCGACGCGCTCCCGTCCGCCCTGGTCGAGCAGCTCGCGGACGACGGCGTGCTCGTGATCCCGGTGGCGGGCACGATGCTCCGGGTGACGAACCCCGGCCCGGTCGTGACCGAGCACGGCCGCTACCGGTTCGTGCCGCTGCGCTGAGCCAGGGTCGCGCGCCGCGCCAGCCGGACCGGCAGTCCGGCCACCACCTCGAGCGGCCCGCGCAGCCGGAACAGCCTCAGGGCGGCGCCGAGGGCGAGCAGGACGACGACGTGCGAGAGGTACGCCGACGGCTCCTCGGGCGGCCACACGTCCGGAGCACGCATCACGACGTGCAGTGAGTAGAGGCTGAGCGTCACCGTGCCCGCACCGAACACGACGGCGAGCACCACGGTGGCGGCGCGGGGCAGCAGCCGCTCGAGGAGCAGGCAGCAGGCGATCACCAGCAGCGCGCTGCCGATGGTCTGGGCGAGGTCGAAGGGCGTCGCCGAGTGCGGCGCGACGAGGAGCAACCAGCTCCAGTCGCCGTCGGCCGGGGTGGTCCCGTACATGCCGGTGGCGTTCTCCGAGGCCAGCGCCGGATCGACCAGCGTGCCGGAGACGCGGGTCGCGAGCACCGCGATCCCGAGACCGCCGAGGGCCATGGCGCCCAGCAGGGAGCTGGACCGCAGGTCGATGCGGGCCAGCACGAGCCCGGCGAGCAGGTAGGCCAGCCACGGCACGACGGGGTAGTAGCCGGTCAGGAGCAGCTCGCCGGCGAGCTGCGCCGGATCGGCCAGCTGGTCGAAGGTCGGGCTCTCGAACCCGCGCTCCGGCAGGTGCGGTCGCACCACGTGGGAGACCGCCGGCGCGACCGCGACCCACACGACGGTGAGCGGCAGCAGCGTCCGGAGGCCGAGGAACGTGAACGGCAGGCCCAGCACGAAGAGCACGCCGTAGTAGGTGAGGATGATCGCGATGCCGGTGTCGAGGCCGCCGAGCAGCAGGCCCAGCAGGGCGATGAGCAGCGCCCGGCCGACGATCCCCGCGGAGCGCCACGCGAGGGCGCGACCGCGCAGCGGGGCGCGGGTCATCAACCCCAGGCTCACCCCGGCGAGCACGGCGAAGAGGGCGGAGGCACGTCCCCCGGCCAGCCACTGGGCGGTGGTGAGGTCGCCCGCGGGCGTACGCGCGTCGAGGACGTGGGTGGCGACCATGCCCAGCAGCGCGAGGCACCGGGCGACGTCGAGCCCGACGAGGCGGCCCTCGGTCGTCCCGGTCATGCCTCCATCCTGCCGGGGGAGGCATGACGCCTCGCCGCGTCAGGCTCGCGGGCGATCGACCTGGGCGGCGAGGGTCTGCGGAGCCTGGAGACAGTAGGAGTCGGTGAGCAGCTCGCCCAGCTCCTGCCAGTCGATCCCGGCTCCCTCGTCGAGGACCATCCCGATCACGTTGCCGCCCCAGCCCGAGCGGAAGTAGGGCTCGCCCAGGTGCTCGAAGGCCGCGACCTCGTCGGGCTCGCCCCTGAAGGTGATCCGGAAGACCTGGTCCTCGCCGCCGAACACGTGCGCGACCGTCGCACTGCCGACCCGCCAGCGGGTGCCGGTCCACGCCGCCTCCTGCTCGCACCGCGGCAGCGCGCCGAGCACCGCGTCGATGCGGCGTACCCACTCCTCGGGGACGAGCGGACGGTCTGCGAGGGCCACGGCGTACACCCTGCCAGCACCGGCCGGCGGCTCAGTAGGACTTCGGCAGCCCCAGGCTGTGCATCGCGACGAAGTTGAGGATCATCTCCCGGCTGACCGGGGCGATCCGTCCCGCGCGGGCGGCGACGAGCATGCCGGCCATGCCGTACTCCTGCGTGATCCCGTTGCCGCCGTGGGTCTGCACCGCTGCGTCGACGGCGTGGACCGCGGCCTCGGCGGCGGCGTACTTCGCCATGTTGGCCGCCTCGCCGGCGGCCAGGTCGTCGCCGGCGTCGACGAGCGCGGACGCCTTCTGGGTCATCAGCCGGGCCAGCTCGTTCTCGATGTGGGCCATCGCGAGCGGGTGGGCGATCGCCTGGTGGGAGCCGATCGGGGCCTTGAAGACCGTGCGCTCCCGGGCGTACGCCGACGCCTTCTCGAGGGCGTGGCGCGCGAGCCCGGTCGAGAAGGAGGCCGCCATGATCCGCTCGGGGTTGAGCCCGGCGAACAGCTGCACGAGGCCGCCGTCCTCGTCGCCGACGATCGCGTCGGCCGGCAGCCGGACGTCGTCGATGAAGACCTGGAACTGGCTCTCGGGGCTGACGATCTCCATCGGGATCGCGGTGAACTCGAAGCCCGCGGAGTCGGTCGGGACCACGAAGAGGCAGGGCTTGAGCTTGCCCGTCCTCGCGTCCTCGGCCCGGGCGACGACCAGGACGTTGGTCGCCTCGTCGACGCCCGAGATGTAGATCTTCTGGCCCGTGAGCACCCACTCGTCGCCGTCGCGGCGGGCGGTGGTGGTGATGTTGTGGGAGTTGGTGCCGGCGTCGGGCTCGGTGATGGCGAACGCCATGGTGCCGGTGCCGTCGCAGATGCCGGGCAGCCAGCGCTGCTTCTGCGCTTGCGTGCCGTAGCGACCGATCACCGTGCCGCAGATCGCCGGGCTGACGACCATCATCAGCAGCGGGCAGCCCTGTGCGGCGAGCTCCTCGCAGACCGCGGCGACGTCGCCGATGCCGCCGCCGCCACCGCCGTACTCCTCGGGGATGTTGACCCCGAGGTAGCCCGCCTTGGCGATCTCCATCCAGAGGTCGGTGGTCTTCTCGCCGGCGCGGGCGCGCTCGGTGAACCACGCGCGGCCGTAGCCCTTGGCGAGCTTGGACACCTGTCGGCGCAGCTCGATGCGCTCGTCGGTCTCGGTGAACGTGGTCATGCGAGTTCCTCCACTACTGCCAGGACTTCCCCGGACGCGACCTGCGTGCCGGGCTCGACGTTGATCTCGGTGACCGTGCCGGCGTGCGGCGCGGCCACGGTGTGCTGCATCTTCATGGCTTCCAGGACGAGGACGACGTCGCCGGCGGCGACCTGCGCCCCGGCCTCGACCGCGACCCTGACGACCGTGCCGGGCATCGGCGCGAGCAGCGAGCCGCTCGCGACCGCGTCGGCGGGGTCGGTGAACCGCGGCAGCAGGCGCAGCCGCTCGCGGATGGTGCTGTCGTTGTCGAGGAAGACCTCACCGGACTCGTCGACGTGCACCTCGAAGCGCATCCGGTGGCCGTTGACCATCAGCACGACGAGGTCGGGGGCCGCGGAGACGACCGTCCAGTCCTCGCTCGGGTGGCGGAAGCCGTCGCGGGCGGCGTACCACTCGGCGACGACCGGCCCGTCGCGGCCGGGCACCTCGAACGACGTGCGCTGCGGCTGCGACACGACGTTGCGCCAGCCCGTGGGCACGCCCTGCTGCACGCGGCGCGCGGCGGCGTCGCGGGTGGCCACCGCGATCGCGGCGACGAACGGACCCAGCTCGGTGTCGCCCGTGCGTACGCCACCGATGGGGTGCTCACCGGAGAGCTGGTGCTCGAGGGTCGTGGTGGTCATGGTGCCGGCGACGACCTCGTCCACGTGCAGCAGCGTCTCGAGCAGGTCGCGGTTGGTGACGGGCCCGTGCACGCGGGAGCGGCGCAGCGCGTGCCCGAGCGACCGCAGGGCGGACGACCGGTCGGCAGCCCACACGATGACCTTCGCGAGCATCGCGTCGTAGTGCGTCGAGACCTCGCTGCCGTCGGCGTACCCCGCGTCGACACGTACGCCGTGGCGCGGCAGCAGGTCGAAGGCGACGTCGTGCGGGACCTGCAGGCGCGAGAAGCGGCCGCTCTGCGGGGTGGCGGCCGCGTCGGGGGTCTCGGCGTAGAGCCGGACCTCGATGGCGTGGCCGCGCGGCTCCGGGGTGGTGTCGGTGCCGAGCACCTCGAGCAGCGTGCGCCCCTCGGCGATGCCGATCTGGGCGGCGACCAGGTCGATGCCGGTGACGCACTCGGTGACCGGGTGCTCGACCTGGAGGCGGGTGTTCATCTCGAGGAACCAGAACCGCTCACCCGCGGGGTCGTAGAGGAACTCGACCGTGCCGGCACTGACGTAGCCGACTGCGCGACCGGCGGCGACCGCCGCCTCGTGCATCGCTGCACGCACGGCGTCGGGCAGGCCGGGCGCCGGCGCCTCCTCGAGCACCTTCTGGTGGCGTCGCTGGAGCGAGCAGTCGCGGTCGCCGACGGCGATGCCGGTGCCGTGGGTGTCGAACAGGACCTGCACCTCGACGTGGCGACCGGACTCGACGTACGGCTCGACGAAGACCGTCCCGTCGCCGAACGCCGACGCGGCCTCGGCGCTGGCGCTCTCGACCTCCGCGTCGAGGTCCTCGAGGCGACGTACGACCCGCATGCCGCGCCCGCCGCCGCCGGCACTCGCCTTGACGAGCAGGGGGAGGTCGGCCTCTGCGGGCTGCTCGGGCGCTTCCAGGACGGGCACGCCGGCGGCGCGCATGAGGTCCTTGGCGCGGATCTTCGAGCCCATCGCCTCGATCGCGTCGGGCGGCGGGCCGAGCCAGACGAGGCCGGCGGCCTCGACGGCGCGGGCGAAGTCGGCGTTCTCGCTGAGGAAGCCGTAGCCCGGGTGCACGGACTGACCGCCCACCGCACGGATCGAGTGGATCACCCGCTCGGCGTCGAGGTACGTCTCGGCGGGCGTGCTGCCCGGCAGCCGGGTCGCGACGTCGGCGTCGTCGACGTACGGCAGGTCAGCGTCGGGGTCGGAGTAGAGCGCCTGGCTCTCGATGCCGAGGCGGCGGCAGGTGGCGAAGACGCGGCTGGCGATCTCGCCGCGGTTGGCGACGGCAACTCGGGAAATCATGTGCGGAACACCCCGTATCCCTCGGCGCCCTTGATGGTCGTGTTGGCGATGACGCTGAGGCAGATCGCCAGCACCGTGCGGGTGTCGCGCGGGTCGATGACGCCGTCGTCGTACAACATCCCGGACAGGAAGAAGGGCAGCGACTGCTCCTCGACTGAGGCCTCGACGTAGTCCTTGATGCCGCGGAAGCCCTCGGCGTCGAACGGCTCGCCCGTGGACTCCGCGGACTGCCGGGCGACGATCTCGAGCACGCCGGCGAGCTGGGCCGGACCCATCACCGCGCTCTTCGCGCTGGGCCAGGTGAAGAGGAAGCGGGGGTCGAAGGCGCGACCGTTCATGCCGTAGTTGCCGGCGCCGTAGGACGCGCCCATGATCACGCTGAGGTGCGGGACGGTGGAGTTGGAGACCGCGTTGATCATCTGCGCACCGTGCTTGATGATCCCGCCCTGCTCGTAGTCCTTGCCGACCATGTAGCCGGTCGTGTTGTGCAGGAAGAGCAGCGGGGTGTCCGCCTGGTTGGCGAGCTGGATGAACTGCGTCGCCTTCTGCGCCTCCTCGGAGAACAGCACCCCCTGGGCGTTGGCGAGGATGCCGATCGGGTGGCCGTGCAGCTGCGCCCACCCGGTCACGAGCGACGTGCCGTAGAGCGGCTTGAACTCGTCGAAGGGCCGGCCGTTGTGCGCGCTCGTGCCGTCGACGATCCGGACGATCACCTCCCGCGGGTCGAACGGCTCCTTGAGGTCGGTCGGGATGAGGTCGAGGAGGCCGTCGACGTCCTCCTCGGGCTCGGCGAAGTGGGGTTGTTGGTTTCCCCGGGTACCCGGGGAAACTGGAGGTTCCACCCCGAAACTTCGCGGGTGAGGCTCAAGTTCCCCCGGATATCCGGGGATCGCGACGCCGGGCCTCCGGCGGTTCAGGCGGGCCACGATCCGCCGCCCGATCCGGATCGCGTCGTGCTCGTCCTCGGCGAGGTAGTCGGCGAGGCCGCTGACCCGGGCGTGCATCTCGGCGCCGCCGAGCGACTCGTCGTCGGACTCCTCGCCGGTCGCCATCTTCACCAGGGGCGGGCCGCCGAGGAAGACCTTCGCGCCGCCGCGGACGAACACGGTGTAGTCGCTCATGCCGGGGACGTACGCCCCGCCGGCGGTCGAGTTGCCGAAGACCAGCGCGATCGTCGGCTGCTTGCGGGCGGACGAGCGGGTGAGGTCGCGGAAGAGCCGGCCGCCGGGGATGAAGATCTCCTTCTGCGTCGGCAGGTCCGCGCCGCCGGACTCGACGAGCGAGATCGTCGGGAGGTTGTTCTCCTCGGCGATCTGCGCGGCCCGGAAGGCCTTCTTCACCGTCCAGGGGTTGGAGGCGCCCCCCTTCACCGTCGGGTCGTTGGCGCTGATCATGCACTCGACGCCCTCGACCACGCCGATGCCGGTCACGAGCGAGGCACCGACGGTGAAGTCGGAGCCCCAGCCCGCCAGCGGCGACAGCTCGAGGAAGGCCGACCCGGGGTCGACGAGCAGCTCGATCCGCTCGCGCGCCGTCAGCTTGCCGCGCGCGTGGTGGCGGTCGACGTACTTCTCGCCGCCGCCGGCCACCGCCACCGCGTGCTGCGTGTCGAGGTCGGCGAGCTTCTCGAGCATCGCGAGGGCGTTCGGTGATCGAGTAGCCGCCGAGGAACGAGGTGGCGTATCGAGATCAGACACCTTCCAGCACCGCCTTCATCCGCTCGAGCGTCGTCCGCATGCCGTTGCGGTTGGTGCGCCCGCGCAGGCCGCCGAGGACCAGCCAGTAGAGGCGGGTGGGCAGCGAGGGCTCCATCCGGAAGTACTCCGTGACGAGGGTGCCGCCGTCCTTCGGCTCGAGCCGGTAGCCCCAGTTGTTGACGGTGACCGCGTCGGTGCCGACGGAGAACTCGAAGACCCTCTCGACCTCGCAGGCGGTCACCTTGCACGGCGACCAGTACGTCGGACCGACGCCGTTGCGCTTCACGTGGCCGGCGAAGTACGCCCCGACCTCCGGGCCGGTCGACCCGCGGGTCCACTTGGCCTCGAAGGTCTCCGGGCTGAACTCGCCGATGCGCGTCACGTCGCTGACGAGGTCCCACACCTCTGCGGGCTCGGCGTCCATCCAGACGGACACCTCGTCACCCAGGGACGGCAGCTTGATCATCGGAAGTCCTTCTCTCTCGTGGTCATGACGCATAGCCCATCAGCCTGGCCGTCAGGTCGCGCAGCACCTCGTCGGCGCCACCCCCGATCGGCAGGAGCCGGGCGTCGCGGTAGTGCCGCTCCACCTCGGTGCCGTGCAGGTAGCCGTTCCCGCCGAAGAGCTGGACGGCCCGGTCGCAGACGTACGCCGCGCAGTCCACCGCGGTCTGCTTGGCCAGGCACGCCTCCGCGACCACGAACTCGCCGGCGACGTGGCGCGCGGCCACGGCGCTGGTGTAGGTGCGCGCCACCTCGACCTGCCGGCGCATCTCGACCAGCGTGTGCTGGACGCTCTGGTTGCCGATCAGGGCGCGGCCGAACGTCTGCCGCTCTCTGGCGTACGCCGCCGCGAGGTCGAGCGCGCGGGCGGCGATGCCGTAGCCGTGCACGGCCAGCGCGATCCGCTCGACGACGAACTGGTCGGCGATCTGGCCGAAGCCCGAGCCCTCCGCGCCGACGAGGTTGGCGGCCGGCACCCGGACGTCGACGTACGACAGCTCGGCGGTGTCGGAGCAGTGCCAGCCCATCTTGCGCAGGGACCGGTCGACGGTGAAGCCGGGCGTGCCCTTCTCGACGACGAGCAGCGAGATGCCGGCGTGCCCCGGGCCGCCCGTGCGGACGGCGGTCGTCACGAAGTCGGCGCGGACGCCGGAGGTGATGAGGGTCTTCGCGCCGTTGACGACGTAGTGGTCGCCGTCGCTCCCCCGGACCAGCTCCGCTCGCGTGGTGATGCGCGCGACGTCCGAGCCGCCGCCGGGCTCGGTGATCGCGAGCGAGCCGATCAGCTCGCCGGCCAGCGTGGGTCGGACGAAGCGGTCGACCAGGTCGGCGTTGCCGCTCGCCGCGAGGTGGGGCAGGGCGATGCCGCTGGTGAAGAGGCCGGCCATCAGCCCGCTCGACGCGCCCGCGTCGAACATCGCCTCCTGCATCGCGACCGAGTCGAGCAGGTCGCCGCCGCTGCCGCCGACGGACTCGGGGAAGGCGATGCCGATCAGCCCGAGGTCGCCCGCGGTGCGGTGCAGGGCGCGCGGGATCTCGCCGGCGTCCTCCCACTCCTGGAGGTGCGGCACGACCTCGCGGCGGGTGAACTCCGCCGCGGTCGAGCGCAGTGCGTCCCGCTCGGATGTCGACGTGGTCATAGGAGCGAGTCCTCGATCGAGACGTGCCGCGAGCGCAGCCACTCGCCCAGCCCCTTGGCCTGCGGGTCGAAGCGCGGCGAAGCGGCGACACCCTCGCCGAGGAGGCCGTGGAGGACGACGTTGACCGCGCCGAGGTGGGGCAGCAGCCACACGTCGACGTCGAGGTCGGCCGCCTCCGGCAGCAGCACCGGGATGCCGCGCGGGGACATCAGCTTGAAGAGCCACTGCACGCGGGCGTCGTACGTCTCGCGGTCGACGCCGTCGTGCGCGACCCAGAGCCCGACGTTGGCGTCGCCGCCCTTGTCGCCGGAGCGGGCGTGGACGAACGTGCCGAGCGGGAGGCGGCGGGTGAGCACGTCGGTGCGGCCGGGGTAGGGCGACGGGCGTGCGCCCGGTGCCTCGGCGGGTGGGGCGTACGACCCCGGGTCCGCGACGACCTCATGACGGCCGTCGGCGTGGACGACGGTGTGCGTGACGTCGGCACGGTCGACGTACGCCGCCCGGTAGATGCCGAACGGCGTCGCCGGGGCGGGCGGCGCGGTCATGGTGAAGCCGGGGTAGGACCCGAGCGCGAGCTCGACGGCCGCGGCGGTGAAGGCGCGACCGACCGGGTCGGGTGAGGGGTCCTTGACGGTGCACCGGAGCAGGGTCGACGCGGACTCCTCGGAGTCGGCGTCGGCCGGAGGCGCCGCGACGTCGGACCAGACGACCTCGGCTGCCGTGAGGCGCGAGCCGAGCTGCTCGCGGACCCACTCCGCCTTGGCCTCGACGTCGAGCCCGGTGAGGACGAACTCGGCGCTGTTGCGCCAGCCGCCGAGCTCGTTGACACAGACCTTGAGCCGCTCGGGCGGAGCCTCGCCGACGACGGGGGCGATCGCGACGCGGTCCTCACCGTCCTGCTCGAGCCGGACGGTGTCGAGGTGGACGGTGACGTCGGGACCGAGGTAGCGCGTCGACTGGATCTCGTAGACCAGCTGCGCGGTGACCGTGTCGACCGTGACCGCACCGCCGGTGCCGGCGTGCTTGGTGATGACGCTCGAGCCGTCGGCGGCGACCTCGGCGACCGGGAAGCCGAGCGGCTTCTGTCGCTCGGGCAGGCTCAGGAAGCCGCTGAAGTTGCCGCCGGTCGCCTGGGTGCCGCACTCGATGACGTGGCCGGCGACGACCGCGCCCGCCAGCTCGTCGTACGACGTCGCGCTCCAGCCGTGGTGCGCGACGGCCGGGCCGACGACCAGCGAGGCGTCGGTGACGCGCCCGGTCACGACGACGTCGGCACCGGCGGTGAGCGCGGCCGCGATGCCGAACCCGCCGAGGTAGGCGTTGGCGGTGAGGGCGCCCGTGATCCGTAGGTCGCGGACGTCGTCGCCCTCGACGTGGGCGACCTGCGGGTCGAGCCCGAGGGCGGTCGCGACCTCGCGCACGCGGACGGCGAGGCCGGCGGGGTTGAGGCCACCGGCGTTGGCGACGATCTTCACGCCGCGCTCGAGGGCGAGGCCGAGGCAGTCCTCGACCTGGCGGACGAAGGTGCGGGCGTAGCCGAGCGAGGGGTCCTTGAGCTGGTCCTTGCCGAGGATGAGCATGGTGAGCTCGGCGAGGTAGTCGCCGGTGAGGACGTCCAGCTCGCCGCCCTCGAGCATCTCCCGCATGGCTGAGAGCCGGTCGCCGTAGAAGCCGGAGCAGTTGCCGATCCTCAGTGCCTCGGTGTCGAAACTCATCGCGCGGCCCTCCCCTCGCCGGGCTGGCCGGCGAAGGCCTGCGCGATGTCGAGCCAGTGGTCGACGTCGGGCCCGGTCGCGACGAGGTCGGTGTCGGCGCGGTGGACGCGCTGGGTGACGAGCCGGCAGAAGTCGCCGGCGCTGCCGGTCAGCGTCTGGGCCGCGTCCTCCGGACCCCAGCTCCACACGTCGTCGGACGGCGCGACGAGGTCGATCCGGAACTCCTCCGCCGGGGCGTCGAGGCCGTGGACCGCGTACGCGAAGTTGCGGGTGCGGACGCCGAGGTGGGCGACGTGGCGGATCCGGTCGGTGTCCTCGACGGGTGCGCCGAGGCCCTCGTGGACGTCGAGGCTGTGGGCCCACGTCTCCATCAGCCGGGCGGTCGCCATCGACGTGGCGGACATCGGCGGGCCGAACCAGGGCATCTTCTGGCCCGACGGGTACGCCGTCAGCGCGGCGCGCAGGTCGGTGCGGGCGCGGCGCCAGCGACCGAGGAGGTCGGCCTCGTCGCGGGCGATCGCGAGGGCCTCCCGGTCGACGTAGCCCTCCGGGTCGGCGATCGCGTCGAGGACGACCGCGTCCCAGGCGTCCTTGTCGGTCGCGGCCTTGCGCGCCACGTCGTCGGTCCAGGCGAGGTGGGCGACCTGGGCGGCGACGTCCCAGCCCGGCGCGGGCGTCACGGTGCGCCAACCGGCGTCGTCGAGGTCGGCGACCAGGGCGTCGAGCCGGTCGCCCTCGGCGGCGAGGTCGGCGAGGACCTGGGTGAGCACGTCCGTCATCGTCGGCCTCCGTGGGTGGTGGTGGCGGCCCGATGGATTTCCACTCGCACGAGTGGAACTTCATCGAGGCCTGAGCGTGAATCGGGTCCGGAGGGCGTGAACTTCCACTCGCTCGAGTGGAAATCCATCGGCGCGGCGGTCATGAGGTGAGCTCCTTGTCGAGCACGTCGGCCCACTCGCGCAGGATCCGCCGGCGGCGGGCGGAGTCGTCGGAGATGGTGGAGGCCAGGCCCAGCCCGCGGACCAGGTCGAGGGTCGCCTGCACGAGCTCGCGTACGCCGGGCCGGGACTCGTCGGCGCCCAGGGCCGCGGCGGTCATCCGGTGCGCCTCGCGGCCGACCCGCTGCTCCAGCGGCGCGACGGCGGCGAGCAGCGCCTCGTCGGTGCGGGCCGCGACCCACAGCTCGAGCGCGGCGGCGAAGACCGGTGAGGCGAAGTGGTCGCCGAGCATCGTGACGACGGCGCGCGTACGCCTCCCGCCCGCGGGCAGCTGGGCGACGGCGGCGGCCAGCTCGGCGCCGCGGCGCTCGGTGAGGTGCTCGACCGCGGCGACGACGAGGTCGTTCTTGGTCGGGAAGTGGTGCAGCTGCGCGCCCCGGCTGACGCCCGCCCGCTCGGAGACGAGGGTCGTCGAGGTGCCGGCGAACCCGCGCTCGACCAGCACGTCCACCGTCGCCTCCAGCAGCCGCGCCCGCATCGCGCGGGTCCGGTCCGCCTGGGGCACTCGGGTGGCCTGGGCCTGGGAGGTCACGACGCCAGCATGTCGTCGTACAAACAAACAGTCAAGCCTGACTTTTATTGCTAGCCGACCTGGGTCGTGCTGCCGGGTGCACCGCACGCCGACTCGGAACCCTCCCAGAGGTCGCCGGGGAGGACCTCTGACCCGCCAGGTGTACGCACCCGGGTCCAGCCAGATCGGGCCGGAGGCCACGTCGCCGTTGCCGAGCCGGCTGAGCGGGTGCTGCGCGATGGCGGAGGTGCAGCCCGGCCCGTTGTAGAGCTTGACGACGAGGTCGACCTTGGTGGAGAAGGGCAGTCCCGAGACCCTGACCGTGACCTGCGAGTTGCCCGCCTCGGCCGTGGGTGGAGCCGAGATCACCGCGCTCGTGCGACCGCGGACCTTCACGACCGCTCCGCAGTCCGCGACCGGGAGGCTCGTGTCCGTCCCGTCGACGGCGACCCGCCACGCGTAGTAGCCGCCGGCGCCGGGCGTGACCGCGGGCATCACGTAGGTGCCGTCCCCCGAGAGCTGCGTCGTGGGCGCCGTGGCGCTGGCGCCGGTGCACTGGGCCGCGCCGGAGCTGGCGAAGGGACCGAACAGGGCGGTGGTCGCCGACCTGGTCGCTCCGTCGCCCGTGACCGACGCGGCGACCCGCGCCTGGCCACCGATGGTCAGGGTCTCCGGGTTCGCCCTGAGGTCTGATCGTCTGCGGACCGCGTACGGGCGCCGCGGTCGAGACGACGACCTGCCGCCGGGCTCCTCCCTCGGCGGCAGCGGCCTGGCGCTTCTTCTCCGCCGGCCACAGGTGCAGCCGGTGGTCGGGCACGCCGCCGACGGTGGCCGTGACCTCCTGCCAGCCGCGGGCGTCGGCGGGGAACCTGCCGAGCGCCCGGCCGTCGTCGCCCGTGACGGCCGTGAGCGGCTCGGCCCCCGCCATCGCCAGCGTGACCGGAAGGCCGGCGGCCGGCCTTCCGTGACCGTCGACCACGCTCAGCGTGACAGCCACCGCACCGCCCACGTCGGCGCCCGAGGCGTCGAGCCGCGCCGTGTAGGCACCCGCGCTCGCGCGCGACTGCCGGAGCATGATCCGGGCGAACCTCCGCACCGACGCGGCAGCACCGCTCTGCCGGATCCGTCGAGCACCGCGGGGCGATCCGACCTTCCACCGTCCCCCGACCAGCAGGTGGTAGACCGACGCGTCGACCGCCGCGGCCTGCGTGGCGTCGCGGTAGCCGCCGTACTTCGACAGGATCCACGCGGCCCGTTCCGTCTCGGACCGCGACGCTGCCCGCCCCGCCACGTCGTCGACCGCCTGGGCGTCCCGAAGCCCGCACGGTTGGGGTTCTTCGTCGGCGTCACGACGTAGAGCGTGGTGTCCCCCACGCGGTAGCCGCCGATCCAGCCGCCGTCGGCGTCTCCCGTGGAGCGGATCGCGTAGCCCGACCAGCGGTGCGGCCGGTCGCCGGCTCGTACGGCCGGCTCGTCCCCGGTGGCCGCGCCGGGCGCGGCGGCGACGAGGCACGCCGCGGACAGGGTGAGTGCGGCCATCACGACGAGACGGGGGCGGGCGTGCTCGGACATGACGGATCTCCTTCAACCCACCGGAGGTGGGGCCACTGTGCCGGGATCCCTCGGGGTGCCGGTCGGGCTGTGCGACGGGGACGAGCTGGACGGCGGACTCGAGGTCGGCGTCGGGCTCGGCGTGGTGGTGGCGCTCGGGGTGGGCGTGGTCGCCGGCGTCCTGCTCGGGCGGCGGCGAGGCGGGCGACGTCACCGCCGTGACGTCGGGTGTCACGCTGGTCGACGGTTCGTCCGGCGTGGCGGGCTCCGGGTCCTGGGAGACCACCGAGACCTCGCCGCTCACCGGCGCCGCGGTGGCCGACGTGGCCGACCACGTGTAGGTGCCGGCATCCAGGCCGCGGACCACGACGTCCCGTCCGGCCGCGTCCCGCACCACGAGATCGCGCACCACGCGCAGGCCGGCCGCGCCGCGCACCACCAGCCGGACCTGGGCGGGGCGCCGGCTGGCGCGGACGGCGAAGACGGCCGACCCGTCGATGGCGTCGATGGGCAGCACGTGGACGGTCCGGCCCGGCGCCGCACCGCCGCCGGGCGACGGGGGCACCCGGTCCGTCGGGACGGTCGCCGGGGGGTCACCGGTCGCCTCCGCCGGCTGGTCCGGTCCGCCCAGCGCGACGGAGAGGGACACGGCCAGGGCGACACCCGCCACGCCGACGAGGGCTGCCGCCACCCGGCGTACGCCGCTGTCGCCGCGGCCCGGCCCGCCGCCGCGGTGCCGGCCGTCGAGGAAGTCGTCGAGCGAGGTGGGGGCCCGGTCCGGTGCCGGTTCGTCGGCGAGCTCGTCGCCGACCGCGCGCGCGTCACCGGGCGCCGGCCGCGGGTGCGGCACCAGCGGCCGCGGCGCCGTCGGGCGGTGTGCGTCGTCCTGCAGCGGCTCGACCAGGGCCGTGACCCGGGCGGACGGGGCGACGCCGACCTCGTCCTGCAGCAGGGTGCTGTAGCGCCGGAACTCGTGCACCGCACCGGCGACGTCACCGCGGTGCAGGTGGGCCCGGATCGACACCTCGCGCGGCAGCTCGCGCAACGGCTCCACGTCGCTGGCGCTGCGGGCCGCGTCGATCGCCAGTGCCGGGTCGCCCTGCTCGAGGCCGTACGACGCCACCCGCTCGAGCGCCTCGGCGCGCAGCTGCTCGAGCAGACCGCGCTCCTCCGCGGCCCAGTCGTCGTACCAGCCCGGCAGCAGCTCGTCGCCGCGCAGGGCCGTCAGCAGCTCGCGGGCGACGACGTCGGTCATCGGCAGGCGCGTGAGCCCCGCGGCCCGGCGCAGGTCGTCGACGTCCACCTGCACACCCGGAGCGAGGGCGATCGTCAGACGCGTGGCCTCCAGCAGGCCCGGGCACCGCTGCTGGCACTGGAGCACCGCGCGACGCAGGCTGGCCAGCGCCCGCTCGTCGGTGCTGTCGGGCCACAGCGTGCTGGCGACCCGGGCCCGGGCGCTCTGTGCTCCCAGACCGAGGACGGAGACCAGCCGCTGCTCGCGGTGGCCGAGCCCGACGTCCGCCCCGTCGACGACGAGCTGCCACCCGCCGAGCAGGCGCAGGCGCGTCGCAGCGACAGCCACTGCGCTGTGCTCGCTCATGTCGCCCACCTCCCCGAGGACAACCGGTGCAACTGGCATCGAATGCCAGGACGACACACCAGCGTGCTCCGATGCGCCGGGTCGCGCCACAGGCAACGGCCGACATCCCCTGATTTCGTCCGAGGGTCTAGACCGCAGGGCCGCTGCCCGGCCTCCGATCACGTCGGCGTCACGCCGGAGTCACGGCGGGGCCGCGTCCACTTCTCCTCGCACAGCACCGCGCCACGGGGGGAGGTGAATCACCATGCGCAACGCACTGTCCATCGCCGAGCTCGACGCCGAGCACACCGAGCTGCTCCCGACCCGGGAGACGCTGACCTTCGGCAACACCAACTGGGCCAACGTCTTCGCGTCCAACAGCTCGATGGCCCTCAACGCCGCTTCGCTGGGCTCGCTGGCCAACAGCGCCGCCTACCAGTCGATCACGGTCACGCAGGGCTGATGCTCCAGGCGCGTGGCCCCACCGCGGGGGGCCACGCGCACCTGCCGGTCCCCGTGGCCGGCACTTCGTCCAGGGAAGGGGGTGAACCCGACATGTTCCGACCAGTCGTCACAGCGGCCGATCTCGACGCCGAGGTGGCCATGCCCCTTCCTCGCCGCGAGACGCTCAGCTGCCAGTTCGCCTGCGTCAACGTCGCCAACGTCGTCGGCGTCAACATCGCCATCTCCGTCAACGCCGCCACGATCAACTCGCAGGCCAACGCCCTGGCGATGCAGTACCTCGCCTCGGTCCAGATGCCGTGATCCCGACCAGGCGGCGGGCGTGTTTGCTCTGGCGCGCCCGCCGTCTCCCAGCACCGACACCCAGAGCACACCAGAGCGATGAGAACAACACCCAGACCGCACGACCAGACGCACACCGCCGTCCCATCGGGAGCCACCGGGCCGCGATGGCGACGGGCCGTGGGCCTGCAGTTCCTGGGGGCGGTCCAGGGGTCGGGTCTGCGCGACCCGGCGTACCTGGTCCGGCGGATCGACGACCAGGTGGTCCAGCTCTCCGAGCTCCTCCACCTGGTCGTCGTCCACGCCGAGCCGCCCCGCGCGCGTCGCAGGAGGTCGCCGACGCGGTCAGCGCGACGTACGGCCGGACGCTGACGGCCGAGGGCGTCGAGCACCTGATCGCCACCCGGCTCGAGCCGCTCGGCCTGGTCGTCGCCGAGGAGGCCGAGGAGCCGCTCGCGCCCGACGCGCGCCCGGCCCCTGCTGGCGCTCAGCCTCAAGGCCACGCTCGTCCCGGCCCGCCGCACCCGGGTGCTCGCCTCGCTGCTCGCGCCGCTGTTCTGGCCGCCGGTCGTCGCTCGCCGCCCTCGTCGCGCTGGTCGTCGCCGACGTCGTGCTCGTGGTCGGCGGCGGCTTCTGGCAGGCGGTCAGCGAGGTGTTCGCGACGCCGACGACGGCCCTGCTCATCTACGCCATGCTCGTCGCGTCGGCCGTGGTCCACGAGCTGGGCCATGCCGCGGCCTGCCGCTACGGCGGCGCCGATGCCCGGCGAGATCGGCGTCGGCATCTACATCGTCTTCCCCGCCTTCTACACCGACGTCACCGACTCCTACCGGCTCGGTCGCGGCGGGCCGGGTGCGCACCGACCTCGGCGGCCTCTACTTCAACGCGCTGACCGTGCTTGGCGCTGGTGCTCGCCCACGTCGCCACCGGCAGCGGGCTGCTGCTGCTGACCGCCCTCGCGCTGCAGCTCCAGATGGTGCAGCAGCTGATCCCCGTGGTGCGGTTCGACGGCTACTTCATCCTGTCCGACCTCGCCGGCGTGCCCGACCTGTTCTCGCGGGTCGGCCCGGTCCTGCGCAGCCTGCGCCCCGGCCACCCCGTCGACCCGCGGGTCAGCGAGCTGCGTCCGCGCGCGCGGCGCTTCGTGACCGCGTGGGTGGTCCTGGTCGTCCCGCTGCTCGCCGCTGCGCGTCGTCTGGTTCGTCTGGGCCCTGCCCGCAGTTCGTCGAGCACGGACGCCAGGGGATCGAGCTGCAGCAGCTCGTCTTCGACCTGGCCTGGCAGCGGCGCGACTGGGCGGCGATGGCGGTCTGGCCGTCATCTCGATCGCACTGCTCATGGTGCCGCTGGCCGGGATCGCCGTCGTGCTGTGGCGCCTGGCCACGACCCTGGCCACGCTCGTACGACGCGGCTCGCCGCGCGCGTCCGCAGCTGGGAGGACCCCGTGGACGACATGGACCCTTCGACACCCCGCCCGCCGCCGAACCCGCCGTCCTCTCGGCGGCCGACTTCACCGACGCGGTCATGTACGCCCCGCGCGTGCCGGCGCCGCGGCGGGGCTGGCGCCGGGCGGTGTACGCCGGCACCGGGCACGTCGTGAACCCCGGCCCGAGCGTCGCCGAGCAGCGCCGCCGGGAGCTGGAGCGGCGGCTGCGCACGCCCATCCGGGGGTCGCGCCGGGTCGTGGTGCTGAGCCGCAAGGGCGGCGTCGGCAAGACCACGATCTCGCTGGCGCTCGGCAGCACGTTCGCGATGCTGCGCGGCGACCGGGTGGTCGCCGTCGACGCCAACCCCGACGCCGGCAACCTCGCCCACCGGGTCGCACCGCCGCACGACCGCACCATCACCGACGTGCTCCGCGACCTGGACGACATCCGCAGCTACGCGGCCCTGCGTGGCTACACCGCGCAGGCGCTCGAGTCCCGCCTCGAGGTCCTCGCCTCCGACGACGACCCGCGGATCGGGATGGCCCTGGACCGCGACGACTACCACCGGCTCGTCGGCCTGCTCGACCACTTCTACAACCTGATCCTGCTCGACACCGGGACCGGGATCCTCGACAGCGCCAACCAGGGCCTCCTCAGCGAGGCCGACCAGATCGTGCTCGTGGTCCGGGCCGGGCTCGACGGCGGCCGGGCCGGCGCACTGACCCTGGACTGGATGGACGAGCACGGTTTCGACGACCTCGTCTCCCGGGCGGTCGTCGTCGTCAACGCCCAACGCCACGGCGCCGCGCCTCCCGAGCGGATGCGACGTCACTTCGAGAAGCGATGCCAGAGCGTGGTCACCGTCCCGTGGGACGGCGCCCTCGAGCAAGGAGCCCTGACCGACATGTCCTCCCTCCACCGCAAGACCCGTGACAGCCTGGTCGACATCGCAGCCGCGGTGGCCGACAACTTCGCCCGGACGGAGGCCCGGCCGTGAGCCGGGCCGCCGTCGCGTCCGTCGTGACCGGGGCGCTCGTCCTGGTGGCGGTCGCCGGAGGCGCGTCGCCCGCGGCGTACCGCACCCCTCCGACGGGTTCGCTCGACCTGCTGTCGAGCGCGCACGCCACCCCGGTGGAGCCGTCGGTGAGCGAGGCCGCCTTCGACGTCGCCTGGACGCGCAGTGCCGACACCGCGGCCGACACGGCGGCACTCGCCTCGAGCACCTGCGACGAGTGCGTGACCGAGAGCACCGCGCTCCACGTCGTGTACGCCGCTCGCGCGCGACGTGCCCGCCTCGACAACGTCGCCGACGCCTGGGCGCAGGGGTGCTCGCGGTGCGCGAGCACGGCGCTGTCGGTGCAGGTGGTGGTGCTCCGCGGCCGCCCCGTCGCCGTACCGAACAACCGCGCGGTCGCGCTCAACGCGGCCTGCGACACCTGCCGGACGTCTGCGCTGGCCTTCCAGGTGGTGCTGGTGTCCGACCACGCCACACCACTGCGGGACGCGGAGCTGGCCGACCTGCGGGCGTGGTTCGACGAGCAGGCGGCCGCCCTGCGCGCCTCCGTCGTCATGCCCGACCCGCCGAGCCCGACGCCGACCGCCAGCCGACTCACCGGCCGACTCCCACGCCGACCGCTCTCCGGGACGGAGCTTCCGCCGCAGCCGCTGGAGCGGTCCGCCCGCGCGGCCCGACGCGACGCCGCCTCCGCGCTGGACGGCCTGACGGCACTGCTCGCCGACGCCCTCGACGCGAGCCCGTCTCGGCCGACGTCGAGGTGGGCCGCTGACCGGTCGTCGGAGGTCAGTCGAGGCGGGCCACCAACGGCAGGCGGGAGCGGGCGGTGAGCCCCACGACCGCGGCGGTGAGCAGCGGCAGCGCGACCACGATCGTGACGATCAGCAGCCACGGGATCGCGAGGAACGGACCGTCGGGCGCCGCGCTGCTGCTGCCGGAGCCGGCGGTCAGCGGTCGCGAGATCGCGATGCCGGGGATGAAGCCCACCCCCGCACCGAGGACCGCGCCGACGACGCCGACGACGAGGGCGTACGCCGCCGCGACCCGCCGCCGTGCCCGCGGCGCCGCGCCGACCGCGGACAGCGTGGCCAGGTCGGGGCGGGCGTCGGAGAGGGCGAGGAAGGTCGCGGTGAGCGTGCCACCGAGCATGAGCACGCCGCCGAGCGCGCCGAGCACCAGCAGGATGATCACCGCCTCGTCGGGGCGCTCGTAGCCGCGCTCGACGTAGAGGTAGGTCCCGTCGACGGCGCCCTCCACGGACTCCCGGATCCGGGTCTCGCTCGCTTCGTCGAGGTCACCGGTCAGGCGCAGGCTGACCGTCGCCACGTCGAGGCCGAGCTCCTCGGTCAGCGCGGTCGGCAGGATGGCGCCCGTCGGTGCCGGCGAGGAGTCCGCCGGGGCCCACCGCACCAGCTGCGCCGGCACCCCGCGCGACGTCTCGACGTCGGCCTCGTCGCTGTTCGGGCGCCAGGTCTCGCGGCGGATCGTCGCCTCGGTCTCGCCCTCGAGGGAGCCGGTGAAGACGACCGCGCGGCCCGCCGCCAGGGCGCGGTCGACGACGTCGGCGGCCGTCCCGGTGATCCCGAGGTCCGCGGCGGTGTCGGTCACGGCGACGGTCGGGCCGTAGACCGTCAGGCAGCACGTGTCCTGCTGCTCGCGCGGCGGCTCGATGTAGGTCGTGGTGTAGCCGCTCGGGTCGTAGGTGTCGTCCAGCCCCTGCACCGCGGTCACGTCGACGCCCGGGGCGGCGGCGCGGGTGACCTCCTCCAGCCGCGTCCAGGTGGTGGCCGCGTCGGGGAGCTCCTCGCCCGGCAGCAGGTCCGGTCCCCAGGAGAGGAAGCCGGCACCCATCTGGGCCTGGGGCGTGTACGTCATCTCGTTCTGCCGCTCGTCGCTGGCGTTGGCGATGCCGAGCGCGACGACCCCGGCGACCGTCGCGGCGACGGCGGCCACGGCCGGCACGGTCCGCGTCCGGTGGCGCGCGGCGTCGCGGGCGGCGTACCTCGTCGTCAGCGGCAGCCGGCCGGAGAGCCGCGCGACCGCGGACACCACGACCGGGACCACCAGGATCATCCCGAGCACCGAGATGACCGCCGAGGCAGCGATCCAGAGCGCGCCGTTGCCGCTGTCGGAGGTGACGGCGCCGTACGCCGACGCGGCGATGCCGACGCCGAGCAGGACCAGCCCGACGACCGGGGTCGATGCGCGCGGGCTCCGGTCGCCTCGACGCCCCGCCAGCACGGCGACGACGTCCTGGCGGCTCGCCAGCCACGCCGGCACGACCGAGGCGAGGAGGGCGGACAGCAGGCCGAACGCGACGATGGCCGCGAGGTGGATCCACGGCAGCTCGAAGGGACCGAACCACTCCCCCTGGAACCGCTGCACCACGCGGCAGCAGCGCCCAGCCGGCCACGATGCCGAGCACCAGGCCGATGCCCGAGGCGACCAGCCCGAGCACGACGCCGCTGCCGAGGATCACCCGCCGGGACTGGGCCGGCGTGCCGCCCGAGGCAGCGATCAGCGCGAGGGTGCGCGCGTGCCGGCGCGCGCCGACCGCGAACGCCGGCCCGGCGAGCAGGACGACCTCGATCAGCGCCATCACGATGATCAGGGCGACGATCGCGAAGATCTCGTCGCTGCCCGTGTCGTAGCCCATCTGCTCGGCCATCGACGCGACGTCGGGCGGGTCGGCGAGCACGGCCCGCGAGGTCACGACGCCGCCGATCTCGTTGAGCTCGCGCACGGCCGCCCACGACACCGGTCCGGCGTCGACGAGCCACTCGCGGCGGTTGGTCGACTCCCCCTCGAGGTTGCCGAGGTCCTCGACCGAGCCGAGGACGACCGGCTGGGTGCGGTCCGTCGCGTCGCGGCCGGCTCCGGTGATGACGAGGGTGCCGCCGGCGACCTCGAGCTCGTCGCCCACCTCGAAGCCCTTGGCGAGCATCGCGCCGTTGACGACGACCTCGCCGGGCGCCTCGGGCAGGTGGCCGGTCTCGAGGTCGAAGAGGCCGGCGGTGAGCGGGTCGGTCAGGTCGACGCCGGTGGTGGAGAAGTCGATCACCCGGTCGCCGAGCCGGGCCCGCGACCACCCGCTCGTGAGCGGGAGCAGGCGGGCGTCCTCACCCAGCACGCCGCGTACGTCGTCCTCGGTGAGGGGTCGTCGTAGTCGGCCTCGCCGAGCATGGTCCACTCGCCGTCGCTCGGGTCGGGGGCCTGGAGCACCCGGCCGCGACCCTCCGTGAGGACGCGCGCGTCGGCCGCTCCGAGGCGGCGCTCGGCGCGCTCGATGCCGCTGACGTCGCTCGTGGCGAGGACCACCGCGGCCGCACTGACCGCCAGCACGGGCAGGCTGATCATCACCAGCACCAGGATGCTGCGGCCCCTGTGGCGCAGCGCGTCGCGCCAGGCGATGCGCAGGGCCGGACGCCAGCCGATCACCTCGTCTCCCCGGCCAGCAGGGTCTCGGGCTCGTCGGCCCCGGTCTCGTCGACGACGACGCCGTCGCGCAGGAAGACCACGCGGTCGGCCCACGCGGCGTGGCGTGCCTCGTGGGTGACCATCACCCCGGCCGCGCCGGCGTCGCAGCGCGCGCGGAGCAGCCGCAGGATCTCCTCTCCGGTGTCGGTGTCGAGCGCGCCGGTCGGCTCGTCGGCCAGGATCAGCCGGCGCTCGCCGACGATGGCGCGCGCGATCGCGACCCGCTGCTGCTGGCCGCCCGACATCTCGTCCGGGAAGCGGTCCGCCAGGTCGGCGATGCCGACCTCCTCCAGCGCGACGAGCGCGAGCCGACGCGCGATCCTCGACTTCTCGCCGTCGAGCTCGCGAGGCAGGGCGACGTTCTCGGCCGCGGTGAGCGCGGGGATCAGGTTGAAGTCCTGGAACACGTAGCCCACGGACGTACGCCGGATGCGCGCGCGGCCGGCCTGGTCGAGCGAGGCCAGGTCGGTGCCCTCGATCCACACCGAGCCGGACGTCGGGGCGTCGAGCCCGCCGGCGAGCGTCAGGAGGGTCGACTTGCCCGAACCGGACGGACCCATCACGGCGACGAGCTCGCCGGGGTGGGCGCGGAACGTGACGCTGCGCAGGGCGTGCACCTCGGTCGCGCCCTGGCCGTGGACGCGCGAGACGGCGGCGAGGTGGAGGACGGCGTTCATCGGGGGGCTCCCTCGGACGTCCGCGCGGCGCTCGCAGCTCGAGCGCGTACGTCCCCGCGCTCCACCGCGGCGCGCCGCAGCCTGGCCTCGCAGTGGTCGAGCCAGCGCACCTCCGCCTCGGCGTCGAAGACGAGCGAGTCGAGGACCAGGCTCCAGGCCAGGTCGGCGGAGTCCTGCGGCGACGCGGCACGGCCGGTGCGCTTGAGGCGGGTGTAGTCCTGGAGCGAGGACATCGTGGCGCTGCGCTGGCGCTGGATGATCGCGCCGACGTCGACGCCGGGCAGGGTGACGGCGATCGCGAGCTTGATCGCGAGCTCGTCGCGCGGCGGTTGGGAGCGAGGCACCGGCGTGGCGAACCACGCCGACACCTCGCTCCGTCCGGCCTCGGTGGCGCGGTAGACGTGCGTGCGGTCGGATCCGAGCGGTTCGCCGACACCCCCGTGCCCGGCGTTCCCACTCCCTTCACCGTCAACGACGACCTCGACCAGTCCGTCACGCTCCAGGCGCGTCAGGGTCGTGTAGACCTGTCCGATGTTGAGCGGCCAGGTCTCCCCCGTCCGCTGCTCGAACTCCGCCCGGAGCTGGTAGCCGTACATCGGCCCCTGCTCCAGGATCGCCAGCATCGCCTGCCGGATCGACATCCGCGCCCCCGTCCGTCCGCGCTCCCGTGAGCGATGGATACCGGGTATGTATACCACGTATGCATGGCTACGGCGCGCGTCCGTGATCCCCGGCTGACCGGGGATCACTGGAGGCAGTCGTCAGACGGCGGCGACGGTGAGCACGACCCGGGCCCGCTCGGCCGGCGCGAGCCAGCGGCGGCGGGCGCGGAGGAGGCGCACGGTCGACCAGGCCAGGAACGGCACGGCCACCGCGAGGGGGAGCCAGACGACCGGTGTCGCGGAGACGCCGGTGAACAGGAGCGCGGTCAGCGTGGTGACCAGCGAGAGCTTCCCGGCGTACGCCGCCATCGCGGCGTGCGGTGCCGGCGTCGCGCGGGGCGAGGAGAGGTCGACGCCGTACGGCGAGCGGGTCGACCACGTCATCACGATCGCCAGCACCTGCACGACCACGACGAGCCAGCAGGCGAGCACGGAGAGGCCGGTCACCAGCGAGGGGAGACCGTTGCGCACCGTGGCGAGGACGATGGTGACGCCGGACGTCGCGGCCATGCACTCGGCGATCACGGTGGCGCGGGCGGCGAACACGTCGGCGGCGGAGACCGGGAGGGTCTCGCGCCAGACCATGCCCTTGCCGTCGAGGCACCAGGCGTTGACCGCGAAGAGGAGGGCGGCGCCGCTGGCCGCCAGGCCCGGGAGGACCATCACGGTGCTCCACTGCAACCCGGCCACCAGCGCGACCAGGCCGGGACCCGCCGCCAGCACGATCAGGCCGCGCCGCATGCCGATCGAGCGCCAGACCGAACCGCGGTCGAGCCGGCGCAGCAGTGCGCGGTCGGGCGAGCCCCAGCGCGGTTCGGGGACGTGGCGCGCCTCGTGGACTCCGGACTGGACGCGGAGCTCCTCGCGCGGGGGCAGTCCGAGCGCCCACGCGGCAGGCCCGGCGCCGAGCCCGACGAGGAGCACGGCGGCCAGCAGGAGCCCGACGGCGGCGACGTACCAGCGGTCGCCCTGCATGGTCTCCGCGAGCCGGGTCGTCGGCAGCGCCTCGACGACCGGGGTCAGCGACCCGGCGAGGTGCAGCGCGACGACGGCGAGGGCCACGAGCGCGCCACCGCCGCGGACCGCGAGCACCCCGTGCGGCGTACGTCGTACGCCCTCCACGGCCCAGCCGACCGCCTGACCCAGGGTCGAGGCCGCGAGGACCCAGGTCACCACCACCACCTGGGCTCCCACCAGCCGTCCGGGCGGCGTGACCAGCGCGACGATGGCCAGCAGGCCCCACAGCTGGATGAACCAGGCGAGGTTGAGGGGCGCCAGCGCGAGGGCGCCGAGGTGCTCGGTGCGGGCGCTGACCGGATGGATCGCCGCCTCGCTGCGCGACAGCAGCTCGCGGCCGCCGCCCGAGCTCACGGACGAGGCGATCGACAGTGCGCAGCATGCCGAGCAGGGCAGCACCCACGTTGCCGCGCAGGGAGTCCACGAGGGTGTCGAGGATGTCGCCCAGCTGACCGGTCGCGTCCAGGGACGCAGGGCCGAAGGCGAAGCCGACGGTCAGCAGCAGAAGGGTTGCGGCGCCGACGACGGCCGCTCCGCGGCGACGCATCGTCCCGACCCGGAAGGCGATCAGGTGGCGGGTGTCGCGCAGCGCGTCGGCCCAGGTGTCAGTCGAGGAGGGCACGGTAGGCCTCGCCGGTGAGCTCGACCGCCTGCATGGCGGCGACGCGGTTGCCGCCGCGCAGCACGACCGCGGTGCTGCAGGCCTCGAGGGCGAGGTCGCGCAGGTGGGTGGAGAGCAGCACGCAGGCGCCGCGGGCACGGGCGTCGGCCACGACCTCGAGGGTGGCCTCGACGCCGATCGGGTCGACGCCGTCGAACGGCTCGTCGAGCAGCAGCACGGCGGGCTCGTGCAGGGCAGCGAGCACCACGCTGAGCCGGCGGCTCATGCCGTGGCTGAATCCGCCGACGACCCGGTGCGCGACGTCGCCGAGCTCGAAGCGCTCGAGCATGTCGCGCCCGCGCTCCTCCCACTCGTCCATCCGGCGCAGCCGGGCGCTGAGCTGCAGGTGCTCCCACGGCGTCGCCCGCGGGACCAGGCCGCCCACGTCGGGGCAGTAGCCGACGACCCGCTTCACGCCGAGGGCGTCGGTGGCGGCGTCGTGGCCCCCGACGGTGACCTCACCGGCGGTCGGCGGCACGACTCCGGCGAGGACCTTCATCGTGGTCGACTTGCCTGCGCCGTTGCGGCCGAGCAGCGCGGTCGCCTGCCCGCTGTCGGCGCTCAGGTCGACACCCGAGACGGCCTCGACGTCGCCGAAGCGCACGTGGAGGTCGCGGACGAGGACCGCGGGGGCGGGGGCTGGCTCACCCCAGCATTCTCGCCGACCGGGCGCGTCCGCACAGGAGAATCGACCGGGCACTTCGTGCCCGTCCGCGAGGTGACCGGGCACTTCGCTCGCCCGGTGTCAGCGGCACGAAGTGCCCGGTCGATCAGCGCCTCAGCGGGCACGAAGTGCCCGGTCAGCGGGTCAGGCGGGGAAGGACTCGCCCTTCGCCGCGAGGTCGCGGAGGTACGCCGTCGGGCGGAAGCGGTCGCCGTACGCCTCGGCGAGCTCGTCGGCGCGGGCCAGGAAGGCGTCGAGCCCGATCGGCCCGACACCGTGGCCGGTCTCGTCGAGGGCCTGCCAGCCGGTCATGAACTGGGCGGCACCGCCGGTCAGTGCCGGGAAGCCGATGCCCATGATCGAGCCGATGTTGGCCGCGGCGGCGGACGTGATGACGCCCTCCTCGAAGCACGTCGCGGTCTCGAGCGCCTCGATGAAGAGCATCCGGTCGCGTACGTCGCGGATCGGGACCTGCTGCTCCGCGACGGGGAACGTCTCGGCGAGCCCCGGCCACAGCGTCGTACGCCTGCCGTGGTCGTCGTAGTCGTAGAAGCCGGCGCCCGCGAGCCGCGAGGGGCGGCCGAGCCCGATCATCGTCGCGATCACGTCGCCGGCCGGGTAGGCGCCGAGGTCGACGCCGTCACGCGCGGCGGCGTCCTCGGTGGCCTTGCGGATCTTGGCCATCAGCTCCATGTTGAGCTCGTCGCTGATCTGCAGCGGCCCGACGGGGAAGCCGGCCGACGTCGCGGCGCGCTCGAGCGAGACCGGGTGCACGCCCTCGGCGAGCATCGTCAGGCCCTCGTTGATCTGGGTGCCGATCACGCGCGAGGTGTAGAAGCCGCGCGCGTCGTTGACCACGATCGGCGTCTTGCGGATCTGCTGCACGACGTCGTACGCCTTGGCGAGGGCGACGTCGGACGTCTCCTTGCCGCGGATGATCTCGACCAGAGGCATCTTGTCGACCGGGCTGAAGAAGTGCAGTCCGATGAAGTCCGCAGGCCGGTCGATCCCGCCCGCGAGCTCGGTGATCGGCAACGTCGAGGTGTTCGAGCACAGCAGCGCGTCGTCGTTCACGTACGGCGCCACCTCGGCGAAGACCTTGGCCTTGAGCGACGGGTCCTCGAAGACGGCCTCGATCACCAGGTCGCAGCCGGCGAGGTCCTCGGGCGAGGCGGTCGCGGTGATCCGGCCGAGCAGCTCGTCGGCCTTCTCCTGCGTGAGCTTGCCGCGCTCGACGCCCTTGGCGTTGAGCTTCTCGGTGTACGCCCTGCCCTTCTCGGCCGACTCGAGCGAGACGTCCTTGAGCACGACCTGCATGCCGGCGCGGGCGCACGAGTACGCGATGCCGGCGCCCATCATCCCGGCGCCGAGCACGCCGACCTTGGTGGCCTGCCAGCGCTCGATGCCCTGCGGGCGCAGGGATCCGGAGTTGATCGCCTGGAGGTCGAAGAAGAACGCCTGGATCATGTTCTTCGACTGCTGGCTGACGACCAGGTTGGTGAAGTAGCGGCTCTCGATGCGCGACGCGGTGTCGAAGTCGACCTGCGCGCCCTCGACCGCGGCGCTCATGATCGCGCGCGGCGCGGGGTAGATCGCGCCCTTGGTCTGCTTGCGCAGCAGCGCCGGGAACGCCGGCAGGAACTGCGCCAGCGCCGGGGTCTTCGGGGTGCCGCCGGGCATCTTGTAGCCGGCGCGGTCCCACGGGTTCTTCGCCGCGTCCTCGTCGCCCTGGTGCTCGAGGATCCACGCCTTGGCGGCGGGCACGAGCTCCTCGCGCGTCGGCAGCACCTCGTCGACGAGGCCCTTGGCCAGCGCGCCCTGCGGGTCGAACTGCGTGCCCGGCATCAGCACGTCCATCAGCGCGGACTGCAGGCCCAGCATGCGTACGACGCGGGTGACCCCGCCGCCGCCGGGCAGCAGGCCGAGCGTCGACTCGGGCAGCCCGATCTTCACCGAGCGGTCGTCGACGGCGATGCGGCGGTTGGCCGCCAGCGCGATCTCCAGGCCGCCGCCGAGGGCGGCGCCGTTGATCGCCGCGACCACCGGGCGCGGGAAGGTCTCGAGCCGGCGCAGGCTGGACTTCACGGCCTCGCCCATCGCGAAGATCTCGTCGGCGTCGTCCGGCGTGGCGGTGACCATGCTCTTGAGGTTGCCGCCGGCGAAGAAGGTCTTCTTGGCGCTGGCCAGGACCACGCCGGTGACGTCGTCCTGCTCGTCGTACAGGCGCTGGACGGCGGCCTCCATGGACGACTGGTAGAGCTCGTTCATGGTGTTGGCGCTGGCGTTCGGGTCGTCGAGGGTCAGCGTGACGATGCCGTCGGCGTCGCGGTCGTAGCGGACGGCGGTCTGGGTGTCGGTGGCGGTCATGGGGTTCTCCTTCGCGCCGCTCGAGGTGGCGGCACATTGCACGTTCAGGTCGATGCCGGCTGCGATCTGCCGCCACCATCAGCGGCGGCCCGGCGGAGGTGGCGGCAGATCGCGCGCAGGAGCGTCGCGGACCGCGATGTGCCGCCACCATCAGCGGGACTCCTCAGACGAGCTCGACGATGGTCGCGATGCCCATGCCGCCGCCGACGCAGAGCGTGGCGAGGCCGCGCTTGAGGTCGCGGCGGGCGAGCTCGTCGACGAGGGTGCCGAGGATCATCGCGCCGGTGGCGCCGAGGGGGTGGCCCATCGCGATGGCGCCGCCGTTGACGTTGGTGATCTCGTGGCTGATGCCGAGGTCGCGCATGAACCGCATGGCGACGGCGGCGAAGGCCTCGTTGATCTCGAAGAGGTCGATGTCCTCGACCTCGAGGCCGGCGCGGGCGAGGGCCTTGCGCGCGGCGGGGGCCGGGCCGGTGAGCATGATCGTGGGGTCGGCGCCCGACACGGCGGTCGAGATGATCCGGGCCCGCGGCGTCAGCCCCAGCGACGCGCCGACCTCCTCGGTGCCGATCGCCATCACGGCCGCGCCGTCGACGATGCCCGAGGAGTTGCCGGCGTGGTGGACGTGGTCGATCGCGGGGATCCAGTGGTACTTCTCGAGCGCGACGTCGTCGAAGCCGGCGTCCTTGCCGATCCCGGCGAACGACGGCTTGAGGCCGGCGAGCCCCTCGACCGAGGTGTCGGGGCGGACGGTCTCGTCGCGGTCGAGCACCGTCACGCCGCTGAGGTCCCTGACCGGGATGACGGCACCGTCGAAGTAGCCGTTGGCCCACGCCTTCGCGGCGCGGTGGTGGGACTCGGCGGCGTACGCGTCGACGTCCTCGCGGTTCCAGCCCTCGATCGTGGCGATCAGGTCGGCGCCGATGCCCTGCGGCACGAAGCCGGTCTGCAGCGCGGTCGCGGGGTCCATCGCCCACGCGCCCCCGTCGCTGCCCATCGGCACGCGGCTCATCGACTCGACGCCACCGGCGATGATGAGGTCCTCGAAGCCCGAGCGCACGCGCTGCGCGGCCTGGTTGACGGCCTCGAGGCCGGAGGCGCAGAACCGGTTCAGCTGCACGCCGGCGACGGTCTCGGGGTAGCCGGCCTTGAGGGCGGCGGTCTTGGCGATGTCGCCGCCCTGGTCGCCGATGGGGGTCACGACGCCGAGCACCACGTCGTCGACGCGTCCGGTGTCGAGCGTGGGGTTGCGGGTCTTGAGCTCGTCGAGGAGTCCGACGACCAGGTCGACCGGCTTGACCTCGTGCAGCGAGCCGACGGCCTTGCCGCGGCCACGAGGAGTCCGGATGTGGTCGTAGACGAATGCTTCTGCCATGCCAGCGATTGTGACACCATTACTGTCACAGTCCAACAGGTGTGTCGGGCGTCACGGAGGAGGAACCGGTGGAGGCCGAGTGGAGGCCGAGCTGCTCACGCTCGACGAGCTGACCGAGCGCACGGGGGTCAGCGCGCGCAACGTCCGCTTCTACGCCTCGCGCGGCCTGGTCCCCTCCCCCGTACGCCGCGGCCGCTCGGGCTTCTACGGCCCCGACCACGTCGCCCGCCTCGAGCTGGTGCGCGAGCTCCAGGGCCACGGCTTCACGCTGTCGGCGATCGAGAAGTACGTCGAGCAGATCCCCGACACCGCCACGCCGTCCGACATCGCGCGGCACCTCTCGCTGCTCGCGCCGATCACCGGCGACCGCGACGTCGACGTCCCCGGCGGCCTCTCCGGCATGGGCATCTCGCCCGAGGCGGCCCAGGCCGTCGCCGAGGTGTACGCCGAGCACGGCCGACAGGTCGCCGAGGAGCTGTCGGAGATCGTCCGCACGATGGTGTGGCCGCAGTTCCGCGAGGCCGGCTACACCGCCGAGCAGCTGCGCGAGTTCGTCCACCGGCTCAAGCCGCTCACCATCGCCGGCCTGGTGACGGCCTACGAGCAGGCGATCGACGAGAGCCAGGCGACGTACGACGGCAAGCGAGCGACCGAGCACTGACCGCCCATCCGGGTGACGGAGGCGACACGCCGACCGGTGCACTGGGAGTCTGGTGGCGTGCCCGACTCCCTGACCGGCGGTCCCCTGGTCTACCTCGTCCTCGGACTGTCCCTGCTGCTGGCGATCGTCCTGCCGCAGGTGACCCGGCGGATCGCGCTGTCCCCGCCCATGGTGCTGGTCGCCGTGGGCATGGTCGTCGGGATGCTGCCGCCCGCCGGCATGGTCAGCCTCGACCCGACGGACCACCGCGACCTCGTCACGCACGTCACCGAGTTCACCGTGATCATCTCGCTCATGGGCGTCGGCCTGGCCATCGAGCGGACCCTCGACCTGCGGTCGTGGCGCTCGTGGCGGACGTGGTCCCCGGTCTGGCGCCTGCTGGCGGTCACGATGCCGCTGACCATCCTCGGCGTGGCGGTCCTCGGCTGGTGGGTCGCCGGGCTGGCTCCCGCCGTCGCCCTGCTGCTCGGCGCGGTGCTCGCCCCGACCGACCCGGTGCTGGCCTCCGACGTCCAGGTGGGCGAGCCGCTCACCGAGGACGTCGACGAGCGGAGCGAGGAGGAGCGCGAGAGCCCCGACGAGGACGACGACATCCGCTTCTCGCTGACGGCCGAGGCGGGCCTCAACGACGGCCTCGCCTTCCCGTTCGTGCACCTGGCCCTGCTGCTCATCGCCGGCGGCTTCACGGTCGCCGACGTCGGCACCTGGATCGGCTGGTACGTGGTGGGCAAGATCGTCCTGGGCACCGCCGTCGGCATCGCGATCGGCTGGCTGCTGGGCCGGCAGGCGTTCCACTCCCGCAGCGACAACCTCCGCCTGGCCGACCACGGCGAGCCGTTGCTGGCGCTCGCCGCGCTGCTGACGGCGTACGGCGCCGCGGAGCTGGTCGGCGGCTACGGCTTCCTCGCGGTCTTCGCCTGCGCGATGCGCGTACGGGCCTCCGAGCGCGGTCACTCCTACCAGCGTGCGATGCACGGCGTCGTCGAGCGGCTCGAGCGACTGATGACGCTGCTCGTCCTGCTCGTGCTCGGCATGGCGATGACCCGTGGCCTGCTCGACCACCTGGACTGGCGCGGGATCGTGGTCGCGCTGGCGCTGGTGCTGGTGGTCCGTCCGCTCGCCGGCTACGCCTCCCTGGCCGTCCTGGCGCGCGACGACGACCGCGAGGGCGGGCTCGACCGCGGCGAGATGTGGGCGGTCGCGTTCTTCGGCGTCCGAGGCATCGGCTCCCTCTACTACCTCGGCTACGCGGTCAGCCACGAGCAGGTGCCCGACGAGCCGTGGCTGTGGTCGACCGTGGCCTTCACCGTGATCGTGTCCGTGCTGCTGCACGGGGTCACCGCGACCCCGGCGATGGCACGGCTCGACGCCCGCCGCGGCAAGACCTCGGCGCAGGAATGAGCCGCGGCATGGCGCCGGCTGACAACATGGCTCCATGAGCACCGTCCTCGTCACCGGCGCGACAGGCTTCATCGGCCGTCGCCTCGTCCCTGCACTGCTCGACGCCGGGCACGACGTCCGCGCGATGACGCGGCACCCGGAGACGTACGACGGCCCGGGCGAGCCGGTCGGTGCCGACGTGATGGACGCCGACTCGCTGCGACCGGCGCTCGACGGCGTGGACGTGGCGATCTACCTCGTGCACTCGCTCGACGACCCCGACTTCGAGCGCAAGGACGCGCAGGCGGCGCGCAACTTCAGCGCCGCCGCCAAGGCCGCCGGGCTCAGCCAGATCGTCTACATGGGCGGGCTCGGCGACGAGGGCCAGGAGCTCTCCGCCCACCTGCGCTCGCGCCGCGAGGTCGAGGGACTGCTCGGCACCGACGGCGTGCCGGTCACGGTGCTGCGCGCCGCGATCGTGGTCGGCCACGGCGGCATCTCGTGGGAGCTCACCCGCCAGCTGGTCAAGAACCTGCCGGCGATGGTGGTGCCCAAGTGGGTCGGCACCCGCACCCAGCCGATCTCCATCGACGACGTGGTCCGCTACCTCGCCGGCGTCGTCGGCCAGGAGGAGGCGCTCGACCGGGTCTTCGAGATCGGCGGCCCGGACCAGCTCACCTACCGCGAGATGCTGCAGGGCGTCGCGCTCGCCATGAACGGTCGCAAGCTCCCGATCGTCGTCGTCCCGCTGCTCACGCCGGGCCTCTCGTCGCGGTGGCTCGCGCTGGTCACCGACGTCGACGTCACGACGGGTCGCAACCTCATCGACTCGATGTCCACCGAGGTCGTCGTGCGCGACACCTCGATCCGCGACGTCGTGCCGGGCGAGTCGCAGACCTACGAGGAGGCCGTACGCCGGGCGCTGGCCGAGCGGGCGGCATCCGGGAAGTAGCCGCTCAGAACAGCAGCGGCAGCAGGAAGAGCATCGACAGCGACCACGTGATGTGGGTCAGGATCGGCGCGAGGATCCCGCCGCTGGCGCGCCGCTCGAGGCCGCACACCGCGCCGAGGACGATTGCGGCGAAGCCGAGCATCACGTTGCCGGTGGCGAGCGTCGCCACCACGTAGGCCAGCGTCGTCCAGAACACCGGGTGCTTCGGGATCGCGGCGTACATCGCACCCCGGAAGAACAGCTCCTCGGCGATGCCGTTGAAGAACGTGATGACCGCCAGCAGGGTCAGCGAGCCCTCGTCGGCGTACTCCAGGACGGAGCTGACGTACGTCGCCAGCGGCGGGATCTCGCGCACGACGAGGGAGCCGAGCACGAAGACCCCGACCAGCAGCAGCCCGAGCAGGATCGGCGCCAGGATCGGCCGGACGAAGACCTCGTTGCTGCGCGCCATCCGGCCGAGGTGGAGACGACCGGACAGGAACGCGCCGGCCGCCCAGAGACCGGCCAGCACGACGGCCGCGACGTAGAAGGTGTTGCCACCCGGCTCGAGCCGCAGCGACCAGCCGAGGACGCCGGCACCGACCAGCACCACGATCGCTGCGACGACCTGACGCCGACGGAAGGCGGTGGCGCTGTCGCGCTGTTCGCGCGGGACGACGTCCCACAGCGATCGCTGGATGAAGGTGCGCATGACGACAAGCCTAGGCAGACGCCAGGAGCTCTCGGACGCGCGGGATGACTTCCTCGCCGTAGAGCCGGACCGACTCCAGCCGCTGCTCGTGCGGGAGCGCGCCGACGGAGTACTTCAGCTGGAACCGCGAGAGGCCGAGCGTGCGGGCCGCCCACGCGATCTTCTGCGCGACCGTCTCGGGTGAGCCGACGAAGAGCGCACCCTGCGGGGCGGCGCTCTGCTCGAAGGCGATCCGGCTGTAGGGACCCCAGCCGCGCTCGCGGCCGATGCGGGTGACGACCTCGGCCTGGTGGGGGAACAGCTGCTCGCGCGCCTCGTCGTCCGTGGCGGCGACGTGGCCGGGCGAGTGCATGCCGATCGGCAGCTCGGGCAGCTCCAGCTGGCCCAGCGCGTCGCGGTAGAGGTCCGCGAACGGGACGAACGCAGACGGCGATCCGCCGATCACGGCCAGCATCAGGGGCATGCCGTAGCGGGCCGCGCGGACGACCGACTGGGGCGTCCCGCCGACGCCGATCCACGCGGGCACCTTGCCGGCAGCGGTGGTCGGGTAGACCGGCTGGTCGACCATGGGCGTACGGATGCTGCCCTCCCACGACACCGGCCGCTCGTGCTGCAGGGCCGCGAAGAGGTCGAGCTTCTCCTCGAAGAGCCGGTCGTAGTCGCCGAGGTCGAGACCGAAGAGGCCGAACGACTCGATGAACGAGCCCCGGCCGAGCTGCACCTCGGCGCGCCCGTTGCTCACCGCGTCGAGGGTCGCGAAGCGCTCGTACACCCGGATCGGGTCGTCGGACGAGAGGACGGTGACGCCCGTGCCGAGGCGGATCCGCTCGGTCTGCCCGGCGATCGCGGCGAGCACGACGTCGGGCGCGGAGATCGCGTAGTCGGCCCGGTGGTGCTCGCCGAGCCCGATGTAGTCGACGCCGACGCGATCGGCGAGGACGGCCTCGGCGACGACCTCGCGCAGGGTCGCGGCGTGGTTGCCCGGGGCGCCGTCGAGGGGCGCGTCGCCGAACGTGTCGAGGCCGAGCGAGGGGCGCTCGCGGGTGCCGAGCACCGAGTGGTCGAACGATCCGGCATCGAGATCAGTCATGACGCTCCTCCGTGTGGTTGACGGGTGAACCAGCGGGAGTCACGCCGCATTCCGGACCGGACGCCTGGGACGAGACTTGCCCTTGAGTCTCCAGGAGACTCAAGGGCAAGTGAGTGGATCAGGAGCGGTCAGCGACCGCGGCTGAACGACGACGCGCTGTGCGCGCGACCGCCGGTCGAGGTGCCGGCGGACGGGCCGCCGCCACCGGAGCGACGACGACGGTTGCCGCCACCACCCTGGCCCTGGCCCCCTGGCCGCCACCGGTCGAGCCACCGCCGGAGCGACGACGCTGGCCGCCGCCGGTCGAGCCCGAGCCGGGGGTCTCGCTCGTGTACGACGTCGGGTTGCCCCGACGCGACTGGCCGTTGGTCTGGCCGGTGCTGCGGGCCCGCTTGCGCTGGGCGTTGGCGCCGTTCGAGCGGCCACCGCCGCCGGTGGAGGTCGGGACCTCGATGGTGAGGCCGCCGGGCGTGCTGCGCACACCGGGGGCGAGCTGCTCGAGCATCGCGTGACCGGGGCCGTTGACCTTGGTCGTGGTCGGCTTGATGCCGGCCAGACGCGTCAGGTCGCGCACGTCGCGCTGCTGCTCGTCGGTCATCAGGGTGATCACGGTGCCCTCGGCGCCGGCGCGAGCCGTACGGCCGGAGCGGTGCAGGTAGGCCTTGTGCTCGGTCGGCGGGTCGGCGTGGATCACGAGCGCGACGTCGTCGACGTGGATGCCGCGGGCGGCGATGTCGGTCGCGACCAGCGTGGTGGCGGTGCCGGAGTGGAACGCCTCCATGTTGCGGGTGCGGGCGTTCTGCGACAGGTTGCCGTGCAGGTCGACGGTCGGCACGCCGCTCTTGTTGAGCTGGCGGGCCAGCGCCTTGGCGCCGTGCTTGGTGCGGGTGAAGACGACCGTACGGCCGGGAGCGCTGGTCAGGTCGACGAGCACCGGCACGCGCTGCTCGCGGCTGAGGTGCAGCACGTGGTGGTGCATGGTCGAGACCGGCGACTGGGCCGAGTCGGCCTCGTGGGTCTTCGGCTGGTCGAGGTAGCGCTTGACCAGGACGTCGATCGCCTTGTCGAGGGTCGCGGAGAACAGCATCCGCTGGCCCTGGCGGGGCGTCTTGTCCATGATCCGGCGTACGCCCGGCAGGAAGCCCAGGTCGGCCATGTGGTCGGCCTCGTCGAGGATGGTGACCTCGATGGCGGACAGGTCGGCGTAGCCCTGGCCCATGAGGTCCTCGAGCCGGCCGGGGCAGGCGATGACGATGTCGACGCCCTTCTTGAGCGCGGTGGTCTGCGGGTTCTGGCCGACGCCGCCGTAGACGACGACGGACGAGAGCCCGGCCGCCCTGGCCAGCGGCTGCAGCGCGGCGTGGATCTGGCCGACCAGCTCGCGGGTCGGGGCCAGGATCAGCGCGCGCGGCTTGCGCGGCATGGCCGGCATCTTGCTCGCGTCGAGGCGGGCGACCAGCGGGAGGAGGAAGGCGTACGTCTTGCCGGAGCCGGTGCGGCCACGGCCGAGGACGTCGCGGCCGGCGAGGCTGTCGGGCAGCGTCGCGGCCTGGATGGGAGTGGGAGTGGTGATGCCCTGCTGCTCCAGGATCTGGGCAAGCGAAGCGGGCACGCCGAGTTCGGCGAAGTTCATGTGAGTTGCTTTCGGTTGGCGTCTCGCCACCGTGAGCCGCTGTATGTGCTGCGGCGTACGTGCCTCAAGTACTGAGGAAGGGTGTCGCTGCTCGAGCGACGACCTGCGCCCGGGGCAAGACCGGCCGGGCGACTTCTGTGTCAACACTAGCGGGACGGGTGGTGTTCCCGTGAATCCTTTGCAGTGTGAGCCCGGACTCAGGCGCTGTCGCGGCGCACCAGGGTCGGCGGGATGATCACCCGCATCGGGTGGCTCCCGTGGACGGCGTCGACCCGCTCGATGAGCAGCCGCGTGGCCCGCTCGGCCATCTGCTCGACGGGCTGACGGACCGTCGTGAGCCGGGGCGTGGTGCGCTCGGCGACACCGAGGTCGTCGAACCCGACGACGGCGATGTCGTCGGGCACCCGGCGGCCGAGCTCGGCGAGCACCCGCAGCGCGCCGGCGGCCATCAGGTCGGAGGCGACGACGAGGCCGTCGAGGTCGGGGTGGCGCTCCATCAGGTTCCGGGCCGCGACGACACCGCTCGCCTCGGTGAAGTCGCCGTGCTCCACGGCCGCGTCCGACAGCCCGGCGGCAGCGATCGCCTGACGCCAGCCCGCGAGCCGGTCGGCCGCCGCGGTCATGTCGAGCGGTCCGGCGATGGTGCCGATGCGCGTGCAGCCGCGCTCGATCAGGAGCTCGGTCGCCTCGCGCTCGCCCAGCGTGTTGTCGACGTCGACGTAGGCCACCCGGTCACCGCCGGTCCACGGCCGACCGCCGAACACGCACGGCAGGCCGAGGTCGGCGAGGTGCTCGGCGAGGCGGTCGTCGCGGTGGTGGGAGACCACGAGCGCCCCGTCGACGTGCCGGCCGTTGAGGTAGCGCAGCGCGCGGGTCGCGGACGCGCCCGGCCGGGCGAGCAGCAGCACGAGCTGGATGTCGCGCTCCCCCAGCACCCGGGTGACGCCGCGCAGCGTGCCGGCGAAGAAGGGGTCGGAGAAGACGCGGTCGTCGGGCTCGGGCACGACGACGGCGATCGAGTCGGTGCGCCGGGTCACGAGGCTGCGCGCCGCCGGGTTGGGGACGTAGCCCAGCGTGCGGACGGCCTCGTCCACCGCCGACTGCGCCCGGGCGCTGACCCGGTCGCCGCCGTTGATCGCACGCGACGCCGTCGCCCGCGAGACGCCCGCGACCCGCGCGACCTCGTCGAGGGTGGGCGAGCCCGCGCTCGACGGGGATCGCGGGCTGCTCACGCGCGCCACGCTAGTGGTCCGCGGGGTGGCCGGTGGCAGGGTGCCGGTGCGCGCCAGGTCGGCGTACCACCGCGCGCTCGCCTTGGGCGTACGCCGCTGCGTCGCGTAGTCGACGTGGACCAGCCCGAAGCGCTTGGCGTAGCCGAAGGCCCACTCGAAGTTGTCGCAGAACGACCAGTGGAAGAAGCCCCCCACGTCGACCCCTTCCTCGAGGGCGAGGTGCACCGCCCGCAGGTAGGAGTCCAGGAACGCGATCCGGTCGGGGTCGTGCACCTCGCCGTGCTCGTCGGGCTCGTCGGCGAAGGCCGCGCCGGTCTCGGTGAGGTAGATCGGCAGGCGCGGGTAGTCGTCGTGGAGACGACGCAGCAGCCGGTGCAGACCGTCCGGCTGGATCTCCCACCCCATGTCCGTGACGGGCAGGCCGCGGCTGGGGAAGGTGACGTGCTCGGAGCCGACGAAGGGCGAGAGCGCCACCCGCTCGGGGTGGTCGGCGCCGATGCCGACGACGTCGGTGCGCGGGTGACCCGACACCTCGTTGCCGTGGTAGTAGTTCACGCCGAGCACGTCGATCGGCGCGGCGATCACGTCGAGGTCGCCGGGACGGACGACGTCGTACCAGTCCTCGCCCTGCCACAGCAGGCCGGCGGTGTCGTCCAGCAGGTCCTCGGGGTAGGCGCCACGGAAGATCGGATCGAGGAACACGCGGTTGTGCAGCGCGTCGATCCGCCGGGCGGCGTCGACGTCCACCGGGTCGTCGGGGTCACTCGGGTCCGCCACCGTCAGGTTGAGGCTGATGCCGAGCCGGTCCGCGCCGCGGCCGCGCAGCTCCTGGGTCGCCATCCCGTGGGCCAGGAGGAGGTGGTGCGCCGCGACGAGGCCGGCGGCACCCTCCTGGCGTCCCGGCGCGTGGTGGCCGGCTGAGTAGCCGAGGAAGGCCGAGCACCAGGGCTCGTTGAGCGTCGTCCAGGTCGGGACCCGGTCACCGAGGACGTCGTGCACCGCGGTCGCGTACTCCACGAAGCGGTGCACCGTGTCACGGTTCGTCCACCCGCCGGCGTCCTCGAGCACCTGCGGCAGGTCCCAGTGGTAGAGCGTCAGCCACGGGGCGATGCCGCGCGCGAGCAGTGCGTCGACGAGCCGGTCGTAGAACGCCAGTCCGGTCGCGTTGACCGGACCGGCGTCCGGACGCACCCGCGGCCACGCCACCGAGAAGCGGTACGACGTGGCGCCGAGGTCGGCGAGGAGATCCACGTCGGCCGGCATCCGGTGGTAGTGGTCGCAGGCGACCTCGCCGGTGTCCCCGCCCAGCACGGCGCCGGGGACCCGGGAGAAGGTGTCCCAGATCGAGGGCGTACGTCCGTCCTCCGCGACGGCCCCCTCGATCTGGTAGGAGGCGGTGGCCATGCCCCACACGAAGTCGTTCGGGAAGCGCGCGGCGGCCGTGGGGTTCCACGCCGTGTCGGGCCTGCTCTGGACACTCATCCCTTGACTGCTCCTTGCATGATGCCGGCGACCAGCTGGCGGCCGGTGAGGACGAACAGGACCAGCAGCGGGATCGTCGCGAGCGTCGCGCCGGCGAGCACGAGGCTGTAGTCGACGTAGTAGCCGCTCTGCAGCTGCTGGAGTGCGATCTGGACCGTGGGGTTGCTCGCGGGCAGCACGATCAGCGGCCAGAAGAAGTCGGTCCAGGTCGCCATGAAGGTGAAGAGCCACAGGATCCCGGCGGCCGGTCGAGCGGCAGGCACGGCGACGTTCCAGAACGTGCGGAACAGCGAGCACCCGTCGACGCGGGCCGCGTCGATCAGCTCGTCCGGCACCGCGTCCACGAGGTACTGCCGCATGAAGAAGACGCCGAACGCGGTGACCATGCCCGGCACGATCAGTGCCCACAGCGACCCGACCCAGCCGATCTTCGCCATCACGATGAAGAGCGGGATGACGCCGAGCTGAGTGGGCACGGCGAGGGTGGCGACGACGAACACGAGCATCGGAGTACGCCCGCGGAACGCGAGCTTGGCGAACGCGAAGCCAGCCAGCGTGGAGAAGAAGACCACCGACGTGGCGACGGTGGAGGACACGATGAGGCTGTTGCCGAGCGCCTTCCAGAACGGCACGGCCTCGATGGCGCGCTGGGCGTTGTCGAAGAAGTGGCCGCCCGGCAGCAGTGGCGGCACCCGCTTGGTGAGCACGTCTCGGCTGTGCGAGCCGACCAGGAAGGACCAGTAGAGCGGGGCGCACGAGCCGAGCAGGAACGCGGTCAGCAGGCCGTAGACGAGGAAACCCGGTCGGCGGTTCACGAGCGCAGTCCCTTCAGGGTGCCGGCCCGACGGCTCAGCACGAGGTTGAGCACCGCGAACACCACGATGATGAGGAAGAGCAGCCAGGCGACCGCCGACGCCATGCCGAGGTCGCGCACCCGCCAGCCGAGCTCCCAGAGGTACATGGTGAGGGTCTGGTACTGCCGGTCGGAGCCGCCGAGGCCCTGGGTGTCGAAGAGCCGGGGCTCCGCGAAGACCTGCAGGCCGCCGATGGTGGAGGTGATGACGACGAAGATCACGGTCGGCCTGATCAGCGGCACGGTGATCGCGGTGAACTGCCGGATCCGTCCGGCGCCGTCGAGCGCGGCCGACTCGTAGACGTCACGCGGCACGGCCTGCATCGCGGCCAGGAAGATCAGCGCGTTGTAGCCGGTCCAGCGCCAGTTGACCATCGACGCGATGGCGACGTGGCTGGCGAGCGTGTCGACGTGCCAGCGGATCGGGTCGAGACCGATGCCCTGAAGCAGCTCGTTGACCAGGCCGTAGCGGTCACCGAAGACGTTGCCGAAGATCAGTGCGACGGCGGCCGGCGCCACGACGAACGGCAGCAGCACGCCCATCCGCCACAGGCCACGCACCCGGAGCTGGGTGTCGAGCAGCCCGGCCAGTCCGAGCGCGATGAGGACCTGCGGCACCGAGGACAGCAGGAAGATGCTGAAGGTGTTGCGCAGCGCGTTCCAGAAGTAGCGGTCCTCGAGGACGCGGCGGTAGTTCTCGAGCCCGGAGAACTCGCCCTGCCCGGAGAGCAGTCCCCAGTCGTGCACCGAGACCCACGCCGTGTAGCCGAGCGGGAACATCCCCACCAGCAGGAACAGCAGGAAGAACGGCGACACGAAGACGTAGGGCGTGACCTGGGTGTCCAGCCGCGTGAGTCGCTGCCGCCACTCGGGACGACGTACGCGTCCGCTGTCGGGCCGCGACCCCGTCGGGGACACCGGGTCAGCGGTGTCCCCGACGGACCTCGCGGCGGTGGCGCCTGCCTTCATCGCGATCGGTCAGCCCAGTCGCTCGACGTCGGCGAGGAAGGACGTCCAGGCCTCGTCGGGCGACTCCTTGCCCTCGTCGACGCGCTGGATCGCCTGCTGGAAGGCGGTGTTGATGTCGGCGAACTTCGGTCCCTTGTGTGCGATGAACGGCACCGCCTCGGCCCGCTCGGCCAGGATCTGGCCGGTGGGGGCATCGTTGAAGAACGCGTTGGTGGCGCCGGTCAGCGTGGTGTCGTCCAGCGCGTCGACCTGGCTCGGGAACGTGCCCTTGGCCTCGAAGGCCTTGATCTGCTGCTCGGGAGCGGTCAGCCATGCGGCCAGCGCCTGGGCCTCCTCGATGTGGTCGCCCTGTGCCGGGACCGTCAGGTAGGAGCCGCCCCAGTTGCCGCCACCGCCGGGGAAGACGTTGGCGATGTCCCAGCCCTCGACCCCGTCGGCGTTGCCCTCGATCACGCCGAGCATCCAGCCCGGGCAGGCCATCGTGGCGAAGCCGTCGTCCTGGAAGGACGCGGTCCAGTCCTCGCTCCACTGGGTGAGCCCGGTGGACAGACCGTCGGCGACGTTGCCGGTGACGGTGTCGAAGACCGCCTTGACCTCCGGGTTGTCGGCGGCGATGACGGTGTTGTCCTCCTCCTCGAAGGAGTACTCGACCTGGTTGATCATGGCCTGCGCGGTGCCGCCCGAGCTGTCGTACCAGGCGGTGTCTGGCACCTTGTTCACGAAGTCGCGGCCTGCTTCGAAGTAGCTGTCCCAGTCCGTGAAGAGCTCAGCCACCTCCTCGCGGTCGGTCGGCAGGCCGGCCTTCTCGAAGAGGTCGGAGCGGTAGCACATGCCCTCCGGCCCGATGTCGGTCCCGTAGCCGATGAGGGCGCCGTCGGGCGTCGTGGCCGCCTCGGACTTCCAGTCGAGCCAGCGACCGTCGACCTCGGGGTCGGACAGGTCGGCGAACGCGTCGGACTGCTCCATCAGCGCGGACCACCAGTCGACCTCGATCGCCTCGATGTCGGAGAGACCCGACCCGGCGGCGAGCTTGGTGTAGAGGTTGTCCTGGTGCTCGTTGGCCGTGCCGGCCTTCTTCTGCTCCACCACGACGTCGTCCTGCATCGCGTTGTACTCGTCGATGAGCTCCTCGTAGCCGAACTCGTTGAACGTGGCGACGGTCAGCTTGATCTTGCCGTCGGCGGTCGTGCCCTCGTCGTCGCCGCCGCACGCTGCCACCGTCGATGCGAGGGTCAGCGCCAACAGCGCACTCGTGGCGAGTCGGGCTCGCCGGGTCCTGGATGTCTGCACCACTGCACTCCTGCCGTCCTGCGGAACGCCGAGCGCGGTGCCCGGCCGGGAAGGTGGACGGGAGCGGGGTGTGAGAGCGCTTCCACTTTCGTCCGGGCACGACTATGGCGCGCGTCACACCCAGTGTCAATGCTGCGCTGAGAAGTTGCCCCACATTTGTGGGAGCGCTTCCATCAAAGACGCCTGTGACGCCTCGCCCGGCGACGCGTCACCGCCAGCGCAGCACGCCGTCGTCGAGCGACGCGGTGCGGATCGCGAGGGCGTCGTACAGGTAGTTCTGCCTGAGCGACCACGGCGCCTCCGTGCCCTGGCGCGGCAGCGTGTGCACCAGTCGCTGGACGTAGCCGGCGTCGAGGTCCATCAGCGGCACCTCCGCGACCGAGTCGTCGCGCACCGGGACGACCGAGCGCGACCCGGTGGACCGCATCCGCGTCAGCAGCCGGACGACGTACTCGCCGACGAGGTCGGACTTCAACGTCCACGACGCGTTGGTGTAGCCGATCGTGAAGGCGAAGTTGGGCACGCCCGAGAGCATCATCGCGCGGTAGGCCATCGTCTCGTGCGGCTTGACGGTCTCCCCGTCGACCGTGAGCTCGGTGCCGCCGAAGACCTGGAGGTTGAGACCGGTCGCCGTGACCACGATGTCGGCCTCGAGCCGGTCGCCGGACGCCAGGTCGAGGCCGGTCTCGGTGAAGGTGGCGATCCGGTCGGTGACGACGGAGGCGGAGCCGTCCTTGATCGCGGCGAAGAGGTCGCCGTCGGGCACCAGGCACATGCGCTGGTCCCACGGGTCGTACGCCGGGTTGAAGTGGGTGTCGACGGCGTAGCCGGGAGGCAGCTGCGCGACGTTGGTCTTGCGCACGACCTTGCGGACCAGGTCGGGACGGCTGCGGCTGACGCGGTAGAGCGCGGACTGCAGCGCGATGTTCTTCCACCGCGTGACGGCGTACGACCGCCGCTCGCCGACGAGCTTCGTGAGGCGCTTCTTGACCGCGTCCTTGCCGGGCACCGAGATGACGTACGTCGGCGAGCGCTGCAGCATCGTCACGTGGGCCGCGCCGGTCGCCGCCATCGCCGGGACGAGGGTCACCGCCGTCGCGCCGGAGCCGATCACGACGACGCGCTTGCCGGCGTGGTCGAGGTCCTCGGGCCAGTGCTGCGGGTGCACGACCCGACCGCGGAAGCGGTCCTGGCCCTCGAAGTGCGGGGTGTAGCCCTGGTCGTAGTCGTAGTAGCCGCTGCACGCCCAGAGGAAGTCGGCGGTGATCTCGCGGGTCGCGCCGTCGACCTCGGCGGTCACCGTCCAGCGCGCGGTCGGCGAGTCCCACGCCGCGGCAACGACGCGGTGGCCGTAGCGGACGTGCTCGTCGACGCCGTACTCACGAGCGGTGTCGCGGACGTAGTCGAGGATCGACTGGCCGTCGGCGAGCGCCACGTGGCCGCGCCACGGACGGAACCGGTAGCCGAGGGTGTGCATGTCGGAGTCGGACCGCACGCCGGGGTAGCGGAACAGGTCCCAGGTGCCGCCGCTGGCCTCGCGGCGCTCGAGGACGGCGTACGACGTCCCGGGCAGGTCCTTGACCAGGTGGGCCGCCGCGCCGATGCCCGACAGCCCCGCCCCGATGATCAGCACGTCCACGTGCTCGGCCCTGGTCACGACACCAGCCTAGGCACGAGGTCCGCGAGTGGTAACTATGAGTTACACCTCACCGGACTGGGTCGCGGCCCCGTCGGCGAGCAGGGCATCCACGTCGTCGATCCCCCACGCAGCGAGGGCCTCGCGAGTGTGCTCGCCGGGGAGCGCGGGCGGCGCGGTCAGCGATGGCCCCGGTCCGCGAGAAGCGCGGCGCCGGCGCCGGCTGGGTGACCCCGTCGCGCTCGACGAAGGTGCCGCGCGCGGCCAGGTGCGGGTGGTGCGGCGCCTCGGCGAGGGGTACGACGGGCGCGACGCAGGCGTCCGTGCCGTCGAAGACCTCGGCCCACTCGGCCTGCGTACGCTCCCGGAACCTGCGGGTCAGGGCGCCGCGGATGGTCGCGTGGTTCGCCGGGTCGTCGCGGTCGGGCAGCGTCGACGCCGATGCGTTCCACGAGCGCGCTCCAGAACTGCGGCTCGAGGGCACCGACGCTCACGTGCTGGCCGTCGGCGGTCTCGTAGACGTCGTACCAGGGGGTGCCGCCGTCGAGCATCCCCGACGCCCGCCGTCCGGTGTCGAGGCCGACCGCGGCGAACGTCGACGCGATGGCGTTGAGGTGGGCGGTGCCGTCGACGATCGCGGCGTCGACGACCTGGCCCTGCCCGCTGGTGCGCGCCTCGACGAGGGCGGCGAGGATCCCGATGACGAGGTAGGTCGAGCCGCCGCCGAAGTCGCCGAGCAGGTTGCTCGGGAAGTGCGGGCGGTCGCGGTCCTGGCCGAGGCCGTGGAGGGCTCCGGTGATCGCGATGTAGTTCATGTCGTGGCCGGCGGCGTGCGCCCACGGCCCGTCCTGGCCCCAGCCGGTCATCCGGCCGTAGACCAGCCGCGGGTTGCGCGCGTGGCACTCCTCGGGGCCGAGCCCGAGCCGCTCGATCGCGCCCGGTCGCATCCCCTCGACCAGGACGTCGGCGCCCTCGACGAGGCGCAGCACCGTCGCGACCGCAGCCGGCCGCTTGAGGTCCAGCGCCACGCTCGGCCGGCCCCGGTTGAGCAGGTCGGCCCGACCGCTCGCGAACATCCCGCCGCCCGGTCGGTCGATCCGGATCACGTCGGCGCCGAGGTCGGCCAGGATCATGCAGGCGTGCGGCCCCGGCCCGATGCCCGCGACCTCCACCACCTTCACGCCCCGCAGCGGCCCGGTCCCCTGCCCCAGCTCGTACGTCATGCGCCCGATCATGACACCGGTGCTGTCACGGTCGCGAGGGTGCAGCTCGCTCCAGCCCCACAGGTAGTCCACCCGGCTGGGGTAGTCCAGTGGGTTCCTGTCGCACTCCGGCCTCCCGGACGACACATTCCCACTGGACTACCCCAGGAGCCCGCCGTGAACGACCCCACCTTGCAACTCGTTGCATAGGTCGGCACACTCCTCCCATGGCCCTCGAGCACGCCCTCCTCGTCGCGCTCAGCGAGCGACCCGCGAGCGGCCTCGAGCTCACCCGCCGCTTCGAGAAGTCGCTCGGCTTCTTCTGGCACGCCACCCACCAGCAGATCTACCGCGTGCTCGCGCGGATGGAGTCCGACGGCTGGGTCACCGTCGAGGTGGTCGAGCAGGACGGCCGTCCCGACAAGCGCGTCCACACACCGTCCGCCGAGGGCCGCCGGGTGCTGGCCGACTGGCTGGCCGGCCCGATGCCGATGGAGGCGTTCCGCAGCGACGTCGCCGTCAAGCTGCGCGGCGCGTCGTACGGCGACCGCGCCCGGCTGACCGGCCACCTCGACGACCTCCGCTCGGACCACGCGACCCGGCTGGCGCACTACGAGCAGATGGAGCGCGAGCAGTTCCCCGACCCCGCCGCCCTCGACGGGGCGCAGCTCGACCAGTGGCTCGTCCTCCGCGGCGGCATCCGGATGGAGCGGTTCTGGATCGAGTGGTTCACCGACTACCTGCAGGCCCACCAGATGAGCGAGGCAACCGCATGACCCACCCCCTCTACCCCCACCTGCTCGAGCCGATCACCCTCGGCAGCGGCCCCGACGCGCTCACCCTGCGCAACCGCGTCGTGATGGGCTCGATGCACACCGGCCTCGAGGACCACCCGTGGGACATCGACAAGCTCGCGGCGTTCTTCGAGGAGCGGGCGCGCGGCGGCGTCGGGCTGATCATCACCGGCGGGTACGCCCCCACCAAGCGCGGCTGGCTCAAGCCGTTCGCCTCGGAGATGACCAACCGGCTCCACGCCAAGCGGCACGAGCGCGTCACCGGCCCGGTCCACGAGGCCGGCGGGGCGATCGCGCTGCAGGTGCTGCACGCCGGCCGCTACGGCTACCACCCGCTGTCGCAGAGCGCGTCGGACAAGAAGTCGCCGATCACGCCGTTCCGCCCCAGCGCGATGTCGACCAAGGAGGTCGACCACACCGCGACCGCCTTCGCGAAGAGCGTCGCCCTGGCCCGCAAGGCGGGCTACGACGCCGTCGAGATCATGGGCTCCGAGGGCTACCTCATCAACCAGTTCCTCGCCGCCCGCACCAACGACCGCGACGACCAGTGGGGCGGCTCGACCGCGCGCCGGATGCACTTCCCGGTCGAGGTCGTACGCCGCTCGCGCGAGCTGGTCGGCGACGACTTCCCGATCGTCTACCGGATCTCGCTGCTCGACCTCGTCGAGGGCGGCCAGACCTGGGAGGAGACCGCCGAGCTCGCGCTGCACCTCCAGGCCGCCGGCGTCACCGTCTTCAACACCGGCATCGGCTGGCACGAGGCGCGGGTCCCGACGATCATCACGCAGGTGCCGCGCGGCGCCTGGCGGTCGTACACGGCCCGCCTCAAGCAGGTCGTCGACGTGCCGGTCTGCGCGTCCAACCGGATCAACACCCCCGAGCTCGCCGAGGAGATCCTCGCCGCCGGAGAGGCCGACCTCGTGTCGATGGCGCGGCCGCTGCTGGCCGACCCCGCCTTCGTCGCCAAGGCGATGGACGAGCGCGCCGACGAGATCAACACCTGCATCGCCTGCAACCAGGCCTGCCTCGACCACGTCTTCGCCAACCAGCGCGCCTCCTGCCTGGTCAACCCGCGCGCCTGCCACGAGACCGAGCTGGTCCTGATGCCGACGCTGCGCAGGCAGACCGTCGCCGTCGTCGGCGCCGGTCCGGCCGGGCTCGCCGCGGCGACCAGCGCCGCGGAGCGTGGCTTCGAGGTGACCCTCTTCGAGAAGTCCGCCTCGCTCGGCGGCCAGTTCCGGCTCGCGATGGCCGTGCCCGGCAAGGAGGACTTCGCCGACACGCTGCGCTACTTCACCCGTCGCCTCGAGGTGCTGGGGGTCGACGTACGCCTCGGCGCGCTCGCCACGCCGGACGACCTCGCCGGCTTCGACCAGGTCGTCGTCGCCACGGGCGTCGAGCCGCGGATGCCGGACATCCCCGGCATCGACCACGCATCGGTCGCGTCGTACGCCGAGGTGCTGAGCGGCGCGGTCGTGCCGGGCAAGCGGGTCGCGGTGATCGGTGCCGGCGGCATCGGCGTCGACGTGAGCGTCTTCCTCACCCACGAGGAGGAGGACCTCGACGACTGGATGGCCCACTGGGGCGTCGGCGACCCGGCCCTGACCGAGGGCGGGCTGACCGAGGCCAAGCCGCGTACGCCGGCCCGCGAGGTCACGCTCGTGCAGCGCAAGACCACGCCGATCGGCATCGGGCTCGGCAAGACGTCGGGCTGGGCGCACCGCGCCGTGCTCAAGCAGTCGAAGGTCACCCAGGTCAGCGGCGCCACCTACGACCGGATCGACGACGACGGCCTGCACGTCACCGTCGACGGCGTCGCCCGCGTGATCGAGGTCGACACCGTCGTCGTGTGCGCCGGCCAGGACTCCGTCCGCGGCTTGTACGACGGCCTCGACCGCGAGGCCCACCTCATCGGTGGAGCCGACGTGGCCGCCGAGCTCGACGCGAAGCGCGCGATCAAGCAGGGCACCGAGGTGGTGGCGGGTTTGTGAGGCACGTCTGGCGCGGCTAGACCGACAGCCTGCCGACGCTCCTCGTGACCCGCCCGTCCTTGTTCTCGAGGAAGACGATCTCGCCGAACTCGACGTGGGACCAGCCGTCCTCGTCGTCCGTCAGGGGCTCGGAGGCGAACATGGCGACCGTCGCCTCGTCCTCGTCGCTCGCCTCGAAGTCGTACGACCTCTCGTCGCTCGGGACGTGGCGCCCGGTCAGGACGTACATCGGTTCCAGGAGCATCGAGAGGGCGAAGTCGTCCGTCCCCGGACCGGACTCCCGCAGCGTCTTCCAGTCGCCGGCCGGGTTGGTCTCGCCCTTGTGCCCGAGACCGACGTTGACCCCGATGATCCGGTTCGGCGACACGAGGGCCATCTTCATCTTGGTCAGGGCAGGCAGATCGAGGTCCTTCATCGCCTGGGCGATGAGGCCGACCATCATCTCGATCGCACGTTGGACGTCCTCGTCGCGGTCACCCTCGAGCAGGGACAGCAGCAGCACGTAGAGGAACTCCGTGTCGGTCGACCCCCGCATCTGCTTCAGGTATCTGTCCTCGCAGTGCTGCAGCAGCTCCCTCTGCAGGAGCATCCAGTTCGGCATGTCGCCGTTCTGGGCCATGATCCAGGGCGTCTCGTCGAAGGAGAACGGGTGACAGTTCTCGTCGACCATGACGGCCGCCGAGTCGTAGCTGGCTGCGCGCACGTGGCCGAGCATCGTGCTCGCCTGGAGGCTGGGGATGATCCGGCCGGCGTTGTCGTCGTAGAAGGCAGCCATGGGCCGGCGGTAGACGAAGGGATCCTCCGGCTTGAGCAGGTGCTCGCTCCAGGCGCCGAACCCCCAGCCTGCCAGGTGCAGGTCCGGGTAGTGCTCAGGGTCGAGGGCCTGGTTGACCAGGCTGTTCGACGGCGTGAGGAGCAGCTCCTCGAGCGGGGTCTCGGGACCGATGTAGGCGAGCACTCGGCACATACGTCTTCCTTCATGGTTCGTGTACATGGCAGCGTGGCATTGACTGCAGCGTCGGCTGTGGTCGGCTCAGCTCAGGCGTGCTCGTCCGAGACGTGCTTGTTCGGCTGGACGGACCACTCGGGCGGCACGTCGGTACCAGACTCCTCGTCGCGCTCGGCGTCGGCGGCGGTCGGCTGCAACGCTCCGGCGGAGTGGTGCACGGGTGCATGCACGACGTACAGGCGCATCTGCTCGTCGCCGATGTTGGTGACGTTGTGCCAGGTGCCGGCGGGGACCATGATCGCCCAGCCGTCCGAGACTTCCTGGTCGAAGTCGAGCTGGCTCTCGGCGGGGCCCATCTGGACGCGGCCACGCCCGCCGTCGAGGCGGAGGAACTGGTCGGTCTCCGGGTGCGCTTCGAGGCCGACGTCTTCGCCGGGCGGGATCGACATGAGCGTCACCTGCAGGTATTTGCCCGACCAGGCGACCGCTCGGTAGTGGTCGTTCTCGATCGTCGCCTTCTCCAGGTCGAAGCTCTGCGGCTGAGGTCCGATGTCCTTGATGGTCATGTGATCTCCTGATCGATGACGGTGTTGCGGGTGCGCTCGAACCCCGCGACTACCCAGCTCCCACCAGCAGCAGCGTCACCGCGAAGACCAGTCCGGACGCAATGAGCGTCACGAAGGTGTAGCCGAGGATGTCGCGAATCTTCAGCCCGGAGATGGCCAGCACCGGCAGGGCCCAGAAGGGCTGGATCATGTTGGTCCACTGGTCGCCGTAGGCGATCGCCATGATGGTCACCGCCGGGTCGACACCCAGGCGGCCTCCGGCGTCGAGCATCACCGGTCCCTGCACCGCGAACTGCCCGCCACCGGACGGCACGAAGAAGTTCACCAGGCCGGCCGAGAGGAAGGCCAGCACCCCGAACGTCGACGGGCCGGCGGTGTCGACGATGAAGTCGGAGAAGACGGTGATGAGGCCCGAGGTGGCCATGATCCCCATGATTCCGGCGTACAGCGGGAACTGGAGCAGGATCTCCCCTACGTGCGAGGCCGCGTTCTTGACCAGGGCGATCAGCTCGAGCGGGCTGCGTACCAGCAGGAGGATCAGCGCCAGGAAGGTCCAGTTGACGATGTCGAGGGTCGCGGTGCCGCCGTCGGCGTAGTGGATCACCAGGTAGGCGACCAGGGCCAGGCCGAGCAGCAGGGTGAGGACCCGGCTCGCATCCACGCGGTCGGCCGGGGTGACGATCTCGTCGTCGATCGCGATCTCGTTGTCGAAGCGGGCGTCGTCCTTCATCTCGACGATCGTGTCGCCGGCGCGTGGCGCCACCAGGGCGAGCCCGAGGCCCACCACCACGAACGCGGCGGCGATCGCGAGCAGGTTCCACCAGACGAACGTGGTCTCGCTGATCGGGACGGTCTCGCCGAGCTGCTCGGCGATGAACGAGCCCTCGGTGGCGGCGGTCAGGGTGCCGGAGCCCGAGTAGCCCATGTGCCAGAGGACGTAGCCGGAGTAGCCGGCCGCGACCAGCATCGGGAAGTGCAGGTTGAGCCCCTTCTCGCGCCCCTGCTTGGCGACCTCGACGGCCAGCAGCACGCCGACCACCAGGCCGAGGCCCCAGGTGATCAGCGAGGCCACGCCCGCGACCACGAACACGAACAGGTAGCCCTGCAACGCCGTCTTCGGCAGCCCGCCGAGCGCGGCCAGCAGCCTGCGCACTGGGCCCGTGTTGGCCAGGGTGTGGCCCAGCAACAGGATCAGGGCCATCTGCGTCATGAAGGCCAGCAGGCCCGACAGGCCGTCACCCCAGCCCCTGACGACCTCGACGGGACCGGTGTCGGTGAGGAGCAGCGCCAGGATTGCCACGACGAAGGTCAGCACCATGGCGAAGACCAGGGCGCTGGGGATGAAGCGCTCGACGACGGAGTTGACGGGGCGCATCAATCCGGAGAGCCCTGACGATCGTTCCTTCGAGCTCGTGCTGGCACGGGGCATTGCGGACTCCTCATCTCGGACATGGCTCGGGAGCCACGTGTCGTGGCTCACCATCGAGATCCCTTCCCCGGATGTCAAACGAGTCGACCGCGGACCTGCTCGTGGTCAGACGAAAGCGCTCTCGCCGGTGATGGCCCGCCCCACGATCAGGGTGTTGATCTCGCGGGTGCCCTCGTAGGAGTAGATCGCCTCCGCGTCGGCGACGAAGCGACCCACGTGGTGCTCGAGCAGGATGCCGTTGCCGCCGAGGACCTCCCGTGCCCAGCCGACGGCCTCGCGCATCCGTACGGTCGCGTGCGCCTTGCACAGCGAGGCGTGCTCGTCGCGGAGCAGGCCGGCATCCTGGAGCTGCGAGGCTCGTACGTTCATGGCCGTGGAGGCGGTGACGTTGCTGAGCATCTTCACGAGCAGGTCCTGCACCAGCTGGAACGAGGCGATCGGCCGACCGAACTGCTCGCGGGACTTGGTGTAGCGCAGGGCGTGCTCGAACGCGCCGCGTGCACACCCCGCCGCCTGCCAGGCGACGCTCATCCGGGTCACCCGCAGCACGTTGGCCGTCGACCGGAAGCTCTCGGCCCTCTGCAGCCGGTTGGCCTCGGGGACGCGTACGTCCTTGAGGTGGATCTCGGCGTTCTGGACGACCCGCAGGGCGATCTTGTCCTCCTGCTTGTCGAAGGTCATGCCCTCGGTGTCCTTCTCGACGACGAAACCCTTGACCTGCTCGTCGGCCTCGTCGCGCGCCCAGATGATGACGAGATCGGCGAACGCGGCGTTGCCGATCCACTTCTTCTCACCGTTGAGGATCCAGTCGTCGCCATCGCGCCTGGCGCTCGTCGCGAGACCGGCCGAGATCGCCGAGCCGACGTCGGGCTCGGTCAGCCCGAACGCACCGATCAGCTCCATCCGGGCCATCGCCGGCAGCCAGCGCTCGCGCTGCTCGTCGGAGCCGCACAGGTCGATCGAGCCCATCGCCAGGCCACCGTGGACGCCCATGAACGTGGCGATCGACGGGTCGACCCGGCCGAGCTCCATCGCGACCATGCCGTCGACCAGGGCACCGCGGTTCGGACAGCCGGGCCCGTCGTAGGCCAGGCCCGCGATCCCGAGCTCCGCGATGCCCTCGACCAGCTGGTGCGGGAACTCCGCGCGGGTCCAGTAGTCGTTGATGATCGGCTCGATCTCGCGCGTCGTGAACGCGCGCACCCGGCTGAGCAGCTCGCGATCCTCCTCGTCGAGCAGCAGCTCGAAGTCGAGGAAGTCGGAGAAGGGGCTGTCGTCATCGAGCGTGCTCATCCGGGGGTCTCCTCGTGTCGGCTGGTGCCAGGGGGACTGTGACCATCGACGCTGTGCCCATCGAGAAACGTGTCGATGATCGGTGCGAGCTGATCAGCCTCGGTCAGCACACCCAGGTGTCCGCCGCGGTAGATGTGCAGCTGCGAGTGCGGGATCAGTGCGGCCTGCATCTTCGGGTTGGCGACCGGGATGATCGGGTCGTCGTCGCCGCCCATCACCAACGTCGGCTGCCGCAGGAGGCGGAGGAACGGCAGGCTCGTCCAGCCGACCATGGCCGCCAGCTGGTAGTAGTAGCCGCGCTTGGGACCGGAGCGGGTGGCGCCGTGGAGCAGGGCGGCACCGAGCCCGGGGTCGGTGCGCATCGACCCACCGTAGATCTGCGGGGCGACCTGCGCGGCGTACGCCGGGTCGCGGTGGCGGCGCGGTGTCGACATGATCTTCAGCACCCGGGGGTGCGCCGGCACCATCAGGGTGCCGGTGCCGGTCGCGACCAGCACCACGCGGCGTACGCGCCGTGGCGACTGCACCGCCAGCTGCTGGGCCAGGCCACCGCCCCAGGAGAGGCCGAGGACGTCGAAGCGCCGGTGCCCGAGCCTCGCCATGAGCGCCGTCACCCAGGAGGCCAGCCCGGCGATGGCGTACGGCAGTGGTGGCAGCGCCGAGCCACCGACTCCCGGCACGTCGAAGCGGACTACCCCGCGGTCGGGGTGCAGCCCGTCGACCAGCGGCTGCAGCGCCTCGAAGCTGATGCCGATGCCGTTGCACAGCAGCAGCGGCGGCTGGTCGGTGTAGGACCCGACCCCGGGCCGCACCGAGACCCGGGCGGTGATGCCCCGGACCGTGACGTTGCGGACGCGGTCGCCGTGCTCAGCGGTCATGGACGTAGGTGCCCGGGGCGTCGTCCAAGGGTGGGTACGAGGCGTTGCCGAGGGAGCGTGGCCTGGTGCGCTCCGCGCCGCTGCGCTCCGCCAGCCACGCCACCCAGTCGTCCCACCAGCTGCCCTTGACCTTCACCGCCCGGTCCAACCACTCCCGGGTGTCGTCGGGATTGTCGGTGCCCTTGCGGCCGCCGCCCGACGGCGAGGTCTGGAAGCTGGCCTTGGGGTTGCCCGGCGGGTTGACCATCGCGGCGATGTGGCCGCTGGTCGACAGCACGAACTTGGTGTCGCCGCCGAAGAGCTGGGTGGTCTGGTAGCAGGACTCCCACTTGCACAGGTGGTCGGCGATCCCGGCGACGACGTAGGTGTCGGTCGTGATCTCGCCGAGGTCGACCTTCGTGCCCAGCATCGTGGCCGCCCGGGGCTCGACGAGGGCGTTGCGCACGGCGATGTCCATGAAGTCGCGGTGCATCGCGGCGCTCATCCGCACCGGGTCGGCGTTCCAGTAGAGGATGTCGAACGCCTTGGGCGCGTGGCCCATCAGGTAGTTGTTGACCCAGTAGTTCCAGATCAGGTCGTTGGGTCGCAGCCACGCGAAGATCTCGGCCAGCGTGCGGCCGTCGAGGTAGCCCTTCTCCTTCGAGGCCTGGGTCGAGGCCGCGGCCGCCTTGTGGGAGAGCAGCGCGCTGGTGACTCCGGCCCGCTCCTGGTCGAGCACGGTCACGGCCAGGCTGTACGCCGCGACGCGGTCCTGCTCGCCGATCTCGGCGAGGTGGGCCATCACCATCGAGGAGATCATCCCGCCCGAGCAGATGCCGAAGATCGCCGTCCGGTCCTGTCCGGTGATGTCCTCGCAGGCGGTCATCGCCTCCAGGATCGCCTGGCCGTAGGTGTCGAGGCCCCAGTCCGCGTGGCGTACGTCGGGGTTGCGCCAGGAGATGCAGAAGACCTGCTGGCCGTTCTGGACCAGGTGCTCCACCAGCGAGCGCTGCTCCGCCAGGTCGATCACGTAGTACTTGTTGATCGTGGGCGGCACGATCAACATCGGCACGGTCCGCACCTGTGGGGTCTGCGGGGCGTACTGGATCAGCTCGAAGACGTCGGTGCGCAGCACCACCGCGCCGGGCGTCACCGCGAGGTCGCGGCCCACCTCGAACGCGTCCGCCTCCACCATCGAGGGCACCCGGGGGGCGGTGGCGAAGTCCTGGACGAAGCGCCGGCCGCCTGCCACCAGGTTGCCGCCGCCGGTGTCGAGCGTCCGCTTGATCACCTTGGGGTTGAGGAACGGGTTGTTGCTGGGAGCGGCCGCCTCCACCAGGTTGTCGACGATGAAGCGGATCCGCTGGTCGTCCCCCCAGTCCAGGCCGGCGTCGTCCACGAGGCCGCGCGCCGCGGCGCCGATCGCCAGGTAGCCCTGCAGGGTGCGCTTGAACGCCGGGTTGCGCGCCCACGCCTCCTCGCTCCAGCGGCGGTCCTTCTCGTCGGGAGCGAGCCGCGAGCGGCCCACGCCGACGCGGGTGAGCTCGGTGGCCAGCCCGGCCGCGCGCCGGGCGACCACGCGGGGGTGGCGGACGAGACCGGCGGTGAACTTCACGCCCGACATCCCGGGGACGAAGCGCCGCATCGGCCCGCTGCCGGCGTTGGCGAGCAGCAGGTCGAGCGGTGTCGCCAGCGCGCTGCTGGCGTCGAGCTCGGCGGACTCCTCCGACTCGTCCCGCGCGTGCATCCGGCCCTCGGCCTGCTGCGCGGGCGCCGGTGTCTTCTTGGCTGCGGTCTTCTTCGCAGCGGTCTTCTTCGCAGCGGTCTTCTTGGCCGGGGCCTTCCTGGAGCCGGACTTCTTCGCAGCTGGCTGCTTCGCGCTGGTGGCCTGCGCCGTGCTCACTGCGAGCCGTCCTCGGGCGCGCTGACCTCGCGGCGCAGGATCTTGCCGGTGGGTCCCTTGGGCAGCTCGTCCACGATCCAGACGACACGGGGGTACTTGTAGGCCGCCAGCTGCTCCTTCGCGAACGCCCGGAGGTCCTCGACGCTGACGTCCTCGCCGGACTTCAGCGCGACGGCGGCACCGACCTCCTCGCCCAGGTCGTCGTCCGGGATGCCGATGACGGCCACCTCGGCGACCGACTCGTGCTCGTAGAGCGCCTCCTCGACCTCGCGGGGGTAGACGTTGTAGCCGCCGCGGATGATCAGGTCCTTCTTGCGGTCGACGATGAAGAAGTAGCCGTCCTCGTCGACCTTCGCCAGGTCGCCGGTGTGGAACCAGCCGTCCTTGATCGCCTCGGCGGTGTCGTCCTCGCGTCCCCAGTAGCCCTTCATCACGTTCTCGCCCTTGATCACGATCTCGCCGACCTCGCCCTGCTCGACGTCGTTGTCGTCATCGTCGACGAGCTTCATCTCGACGCCACGGACCTCGGTGCCGATCGACCCCGGCTTCCGCTCCTGGTCGGGCTGGTTGAAGGACGCGACCGGGGAGGTCTCGGAGAGGCCGTAGCCCTCGAGCACGACACAGTCGAACTTCTCCTCGAACTTCTTCATCACCTCGACCGGCATCGCGGAGCCGCCGGAGATGCACGTACGCAGGCTGGACATGTCTGCCTCGTCGGCGCCGTCGGCGTTGAGCATGCCGGCGTACATCGTCGGGACGCCCTCGAACACGGTGACCTCGTCGCGCGCCACCATGGTCAGCGCCTTGTCCGCGTCGAAGCGCGGCAGCAGGGTCAGGCACGCCCCCGTGAGGATCGAGGCGTTGAGGCCGCAGGTGAGGCCGAAGACGTGGAAGAGGGGCAGGCACCCCATCACGACGTCCTTCTCGGTGAGCTCGACCAGCGTCTCGGCGCTGAGCGCGGCGTTGGTGCTCATGCTGCGGTGGGTGAGCTCGGCGCCCTTGGGCTGGCCGGTCGTGCCGGACGTGTAGAGGAGCACGACGGTGTCGTCGTCCTCGCGGTCGACGACCTCCTCGTCAGGGTCGTGACCAGCCAGCACCTCGGCGAAGTCGGGCCCCACCTCCACGCACTCGATCCCGACCTCGGACGCGCCCTTGCCGGCCTCCTCCGCCATGTCCCTCCAGGCGAAGACGATCGAGGCGCCCGAGTCCTCGAGGTAGTACTTCACCTCGCGGCCCTTGAGCAGCGGGTTCATCGGCACGACCACGGCACCGATCGCCAGGGCGCCGTAGAACACCACCGGGAACGGCGGCACGTTGGGCATCACCAGGCCCACCCGGTCACCCGGCCCCACCCCCTTGGACTTCAGGAGGGTGGCCACCCGCCGGGCCCCGTCCTGCAGCTCGGCGTAGGTCACCACGAGGTCGTCGAGCTTCACCGCGGGGCGGTCCCCGTGCTGCTCGGCGGTCCGGGTCAGGTTGTCGGCCAGGTTGGTCACAGGGTGCCTTCCGCGTACGTCGTCGAGGGGCGCTCGGCCCCTCCAGGTGCCCCGTCGGCGATGAGCACGTGCGAGCCCGGGGCTCCGGCCACTGTCCACCCGTTCGGCAAGCCCCACAACCCACGCCCCACCCGTTCGGCTGGCCCCACGAGGCTGCGGCGGACCCGATCGGTGCGATCGGGTCCGCCGGTCAACCCCTGCCGATGTGGTCGGACCACTGTTCACGGATCCCGGTCGCCGCGCAGGTCGAGCCTGCGGAGCCCGGCCGCCCCAGGGGTGGGGCGAGGACGACCACGCTAGCCGCGGCGAGGGGCGTACGCCTCCCGGTTCCGAGGTCGCGGTCAGCCGCGCTTCGGCGGCGAGAACATCAGCACGACCACCACGAAGGTCCACACGACACCGACTGCGACGAGGGCCTTCAGCCCTGCCGGGACGTCGACGAAGAAGGCCGGGAGAGTGGCTGATGGGTCCACGGTGGCCCGGTGGCACACCCGTCGGCATCGACGTGGGTTCCCCATCCTCCGGGAGGATTCCCGGCGCGGACAGGTGCCAGACCCCGGGTCGGGATGTCCTCCATGCGGGAGCGCGCCATCCAGGCGGGCGGCTCACTGTCGGCGACCCCGACCGCGGACGGCGGCCTGGTGGTGGCCTCACTGCCGATCTGAACGAGATCTTCGACGATCCTGAGCCATCGGGTGTGACCTGTGTCACGAACCCTGTGGACCCATCAACACTCTTGGAGGACTCACATGTTCAACAACAAGCACAAGCGTCTGGCGATCGCGGGAGCGATCAGCGCAGCGGCCATCACCGCAGCTGTGGTGCCCATGGGCATGGCCATGGCGGGCCACACCAACACCCTGCTCCAGGCAGACCTGAGTGGTCGCGCCGAGGTCGGCCCGGACCAGCGCATCGCCGGCGACCCGAACGGTCGCGGCGAGGCCTACGTCTTCGGCATCGACGGCGACCCCACGACGCTCTGCTACGTGCTGACGGTCGACAAGATCGGGACCGCCGTGGCAGCGCACATCCACAAGGGCGCCGCCGGCGCGAACGGTCCCGTGGTCGTCAACCTGGCTGCCCCGGCGGACGGCAACGCCGCCGACTGCCTGACCGAGGGCGAGATGGGCAAGTTCGCCGGCGGGCAGACCGTGGCCGAGATCCTGGCCAACCCCGGGAGCTTCTACGTCAACGTCCACAACGCCGACTACCCGGGTGGTGCGATCCGCGGACAGCTTGCTCCGGAGCGCTGAGGCTGGTGCCACCGGACAGTCGCGTCGATGATCTGCGACGTCACGACGCGACTGTCCGGTCACGCTGTCAGCGCGTCGTCACCGGCAGGTACGTCGACCGCGACCGACGGCAGCTCGATGCCGGTGCGCGGCTTGTTGATCGCGATGCCGTTCTCGCGGATCGGCAGCACGTTGTCCTGCACGATCTTCGCGTCGAGCGGACTGGCCAACGAGTAGCACCTGCAGTGGCTACGCCTCGAGCGGTCGGCCCGCCGCCGGCACCCGCTGCGGGGTCGGGCTCGGCAACCACCGGACCGCGCCCGCGGTGTCCGCCGAGGACCCGTAGACCAGCAGCGCCAGGAACACGCCGTACACCGGCAGGTGCCCGACCATCTCGGTCTGGCCGAAGAGCAGCAGGGTGGCGTTGAACGGCACCATCGCCACCAGCACCGCGACCTGCGGGAACGCCCCGGAGATCACGAGCAGACCGAAGAGCAGCTCGACGGCGCCGGCGATCGCGACGAAGGTCTCGGGTGCGAGCTGGATGCCCACGAGCGAGAAGACGTCCAGGGCGGGGAAGCGCTCGAGCGTGTCGATCGCCATCGCCGGGTTGGTCAGCTTCTCGCTGAAGGCCAGCACGATCAGCGCCGTGCCGACGCCCAGGCGCAGCAGCAGGAGCGCCAGGCGCAGCTGGGCCTTCGACGGGCGGACGGCGCCGTGGGCGTCGGGTCCGGGAGGCACGACGAGGAGGAAGGCAGCGACCGCGGCAAGGTTCGCGCACTCGCCCAGCGCCGTCGGGCCGGCGACCAGGGCGAGCGTCGGACCGAGCGCCAGGACGAAGCCGGCAGCCGGCCGGAGGTTGATGCCGGTGACCAGCCAGATCCCGAGAGCGGCCTCGACCAGGAGCAGCGCGCTCCCGCCGACGCCGTGCAGGTCGTCGTTGGCGGGTGTCATGAACGCACCGGTCGCCGCCAGGGCCAGCAGCGCGACGCCGAGGTGGATGCCCAGCACCCGCGGGATCCAGGGCACCAGCCGACCCAGCGGCGCGAGGAAGGGCAGCTCCGGGCGGTGGACACGCAGCGCCAGGACTCGCCAGACGATCGCCAGCGCCACCACGGCGCCCGTGAGCACGAGCGGCAGCGGCGAGAAGAAGAACGACCAGTCGCCGGCCTGCTGGGAATCCACGAACCACCGCTCGTGCGTGGGCAGGACAGCAGCGAGCGCCGGGAGTGCGAGGGCCATGTCCCCAGCGTGGGTCCACGTGTCGGCGGTCGGCAGCGGCGAAGGTCCGGACATCGGCGGGACCTTGGTCCCGCCGTACAGTCGCGGCATGGCCCGCCCCCTCCGACCCGCCACTCTCCTGGCCTCGATCGGCGTACGCTCCCGGGCGCGCGCGAGCTCGGACACCGTGACCTTCGAGCGCCCGAGCGGGCCGCCCCCGACGCGTACGGCATTCGGCGAGCTCGGCGCTGCCCTCGACGCCGCTCGCCTGGTCGGTGCGTTCCCCAGGCTGGTCACGGCACCACGCGGTGACGGTCACCTCGTGATCGACATCCCGGGCTGGAAGGCACCCGAGGTCTCGGGTGCTCCGCTGCGCGCCTACCTGCGACGACTGGGGTACGACGCGCGCGGGTGGGGCTTCGGCACCAACACCGGGAACCCGCGTCGCGACATCGAGCGCCTGGCCGCGCGAGTGCTGCAGCAGGTCGAGGAGGCGGGTGCACCCGCTTCCCTCGTCGGCTGGAGCCTCGGCGGGGTGATCGCTCGCGAGGTGGCCCGGCTCCATCCGGAGGCGGTCCGGCGCGTGATCACCTACGGCACGCCGGTGGGCGGGCCGACGTACACGACGGTCGCCCGGGCCTACGGCCGTCGCTCCGACGGCGGGGGGCACCGGGAGAGCCGACGGCTCGACGAGACGGACCCGATCCGCGTACCGCTGACGGTCCTGTTCTCCCGCCGCGACGGGATCGTGTCGTGGCAGGCGTGCATCGACCACGCGAGCCCGTCGGCCGAGCATGTCGAGATCTCCTCGACCCACCTCGGCATGGGGTTCGACCCGGACGTCTGGGCGATCGTCGCGGACCGACTGGCAGCGCACTGACGCGCGATCTCGCTGGCGCTGTCGCCGAGAGCATGATGGAGCCATGACCTCTCCCCATGTGCACGCGCCCGGCGTCGACGACCAGGCCCTGCGGTCCCTGAGGGGTTGGAACCTCGCCCTCACGCTGCTCCACCTCGCGCAGGCCGTCGCGGTGGTCGCGCTGGCGACGGACTTTGCGATCACGATCACCCAGTCCCTCCCCGCCGGCCCGCCCGGCACGCCGACCGGGTCGCCGGAGGCGCTCTTCGACCTCCCGATCGGTGTCGCGATCGCGGTGTTCCTCGTGCTCGCAGGCCTGGACCACCTGCTCACCGCGACGGTGATGCGGCGCACCTACGAGAGCGACCTGCGCAAGGGGATCAACCGCTTCCGGTGGGTGGAGTACTCCGTCAGCGCGACGATCATGGTCGTCCTGATCGCGCTGTACTCCGGGATCGACAGCGTCTCGGCGCTCATCGGCATCATCGGCGCCAACGTGGCGATGATCCTGTTCGGCTGGCTTCAGGAGTCGGCGAACCCTCCGGGCAGCGAGACCCGGACGATGAAGCCGTTCTGGTTCGGCTGCGTCGCGGGCGCCACCCCCTGGGTCGCCATCGGCTACAACCTGGTCGCCGCGGAGGAGGTCCCCGGCTTCGTGGTCGGGATCTTCGTGTCGCTGTTCATCTTCTTCAACAGCTTCGCCCTCAACCAGTGGCTGCAGTACCAGCAGGTCGGACCGTGGCGCAGCTATGCGTTCGGCGAGAAGGCCTACCTGGTGCTCAGCCTGGTCGCGAAGTCCGCCCTCGCCTGGCAGATCTTCGGGGGTTCGCTGGCGTCGTAGGGCGCGCATGACCAGGAGCATCGCTCCCGCATGGGTGGGCAGTGCCATCTCGCGCACGCGCCATGACTCGTCCTGCAGGGCACTCCTGACGGCGGCGCGTGCCGAACCGTGCCAGGCGTACAGAAGGCCACGAGCAGCCCAGACACGAAGCCAATAGTCGGGGCCGGGCTCTCCACCTGTCCGAACCGTCGAACCCCCGCGATCTCCCTGCGCCCGCGAGAGTCCACAGCACCACCCGCTCGACCCCCAGGCGCCTGGGCTCGACGCCATCGTTCGTGCGGCTCCCGAGCTCGGCACGTCTCTGGGTGCTTTGGCTCGAAGTCTGCTCGTGACATTCACGAGCAGACTTCGAGCTACCGACGCCGGGCGATCGCAGCGGCACTGGACCAACGAGGCCACGGGGACGCCGACACGCCGGCGGACGGGTACTCGCTGGCAGGACCCCCAAATTGAGCAGATCTTCTTCTCCACGCGATCCAGCGGCGTAGTTCTTGCAGCCTTGGGAGATGAGGGGACGGACGATCGACGAACGGCTCGAGGTGATCATCGAGCTGACGAAGTCTGCCGACGCGTTCGCCCAACGGGCTCTGGAGCAGGAGGCCCGCCGGGACTCCTCCCGACCCGGGACCGGCTCGCACCACCAGTTCGCGCACTCGGCCACCCTGTGGCGCTCCGCCGAGCGCACCCTCCGCACCCGGATCGACGAGCTCGAGCTCGCGTCGCGCAGCCTGTCTGCAGCCAGCTGACCGTCCGCGCCCGGCGATGCCCTCGGGCGGCTCGGCCTAGGCTCGAGGTCGCCACCGCCGCCTGAGGAGCACGATGACACCACGCACTCGATCCAGCCGCCTCGCCGCCGCCGTGGTGGTGGCGCTCCTCGCACTCAACGCGTGCGGGAGCGACGTCGCGGACGACTCGGGCGCCGGAGACACCTCGTCCGCCGAGGGGTCCGAGGACGCGGGGTCCACGGCGGACGCCGACTTCCCCGACGTGATCGCGGTCGAGCTGCGCAGCGACGGAGACACCTGGTCGCTCGACGTGACGATGAGCTCGGAGTACGACAGTCCCGAGCGGTACGCCGACGGCTGGCGGGTCCTCGATCCCGCCGGCAACGAGCTCGGCACGATGGAGCTCACCCACGACCATGCCGGCGAGCAGCCGTTCACCCGTTCGCAGAGCGGGCTGGAGATCCCCGACGGCGTCGAGACGATCATCGTCGAGGGCCACGACCTCGAGAACGGGTACGGCGGCGCCACCGTCGAGGTCGACGTACCTTCCTGAGCGTCGGGCGCTACCGTCACGGCCATGACGTCCCCCGAACCCCTTCCCCGGGTCGCGGCACCCCGGCTCGGCGTACCGGAGGCGGAGGCCTTCGAGCGCGCGCGTGCGTTCGCCGACGACCTGGCGCGACGGCGGTCGGTGCGTGACTTCGACGACCGGCCCATCCCGGACGGCGTGCTGGAGGAGGCGATCCGGGCCGCCGCGACGGCACCGAGCGGCGCCCACGTGCAGCCGTGGCGGTTCGTGATCGTGAGCGACCCCGACGTGCGGGCGCGGCTGCGCGAGGCGGCGGAGGCCGAGGAGCGCGAGTTCTACGGACGGCGCGCCTCGGACGAGTGGCTGGCGGCCCTGGAACAGCTCGGCACTGACGCCGACAAGCCGTTCCTGGAGAGCGCGCCCGGCCTGATCGCCGTCTTCGAGGTCCACCGCGGCCCGCACTCGCCGCTCCCCTACTATCCCAAGGAGTCGGTCGGCATCGCGGTCGGCTTCCTGCTCGCGGCACTGCACCTCGCCGGCCTGTCCACGCTGACGCACACCCCGAGCCCGATGCGGTTCCTCAACGAGATCCTCGGCCGCCCTCCGGAGGAGCGGGGGTTCCTGCTGGTGCCGGTCGGCTATCCCGCCCCCGCAGCGACCGTGCCGGCGCTCGAGCGCAAACCTCTCGACGAGGTGATGGTCCGGCGCTGACGGATCGGATCCGTTCTGCGACTGTGGAGGACATGCGCATCGAGGAGCTGGACGCCACCGCGACCCCGATCGGTGTCATCAGCCTGCGCCGTCGCTTCGACTCCGTCGTCGGCCACGACGTCTACGAGGTGAAGATCGACGACGAGTTCTTGATGTCGAACCTCTTCACGGTCGTCGAGCAGGAGCTGGCCCGCCTGGCCCTCGCCCGCGTCACCGAGCCCGATCGGGATCTGCATGTGCTGATCGGCGGGCTCGGTCTGGGCTACACCCTGCGTGCGGCGCTCGAGGACGCTCGAGTCGTCCAGGCGCAGGTGGTCGAGGCGGTGGCGGCCGTCATCGACTGGCACGTCCGCGACCTGCTGCCCGACACCCGAGGGCTGACCAGCGACCCGCGGTGCGACCTCGTGCACGGCGACTTCTTCGCGCTCGTGGCGTCCGGCTCGACCCCGCGGCCGGCGTACGACGTCGTGCTGCTCGACGTCGACCACTCGCCGCAGAACCTGCTCGACCCCAGCCACGGCGCGTTCTACACGCCCGACGGACTGGCCCGGTTGACGGCGGTCCTCGCCCCCGGCGGCGTCTTCGGGCTCTGGTCCGACGATCCCCCGGACCCGGACTTCGAGGCAGCCCTCGACGCGGTCTTCGCGCACCGGACGACGCACGTGGTCCCGTTCGCCAACCCGATCACCGGAGGCGAGTCGGCCAGCACGGTCTACGTCGCCCAGCTCTGAGCGGGGTCAGACCTGCCACTGCGTGGGCGAGCGGGGATCCGGTCGGTAGGCGCAGTAGATGCCGGTGGTCACTGCGTGCCGGAGATGGTCGCCGAGCGCAGGGTGGTGCTGTGCGATCCGGGCGATGGCGTAGCGCAGGGTGCGCGTGACGCTCGTGCGGGAACGCTCGACCGTCGAGGCAGCGCGTCTCGTACGCCCGCCGAGGCCGACCGCGCGGGCGAGCTCGTTGACCAGGAAGTCGCGATCTGCCCGGGCAAGTGCGATGCGACCGAGGTCGTGGTCCCGGGTGGCGTCCTCGATGTCCTCGTCGATGTCGAGCAGGCGACGTCGGTAGGCCTCCCGCGCCTGCTGGTCGAGATGACACCCGGCGTCGCCGGTGTCCGGGCGCCCGGCCTCGGCGTCGACGTGCCGCGGGCGCGGCACCGACCCGTTCTCGACGGCGATGAGGTCCAGTGCATGGAACTCGCGATCGGGCTCGGCCAGGAGTCGCGCGAGGTAACGCATCCCGAGCAGGTCGTGCATCACCTCGGTGCGACCGTCGAAGCTCACGGTCCGCGTGTCGGCATCGCGGCGGAAGACGCTGGTCGTCGGCGCAGCGGTGACGTGGGCGCGGGCGATCGTGTCGGAGGTCCGGGAGGCGCGCTCCACCCAGCCGGCAGCGCCGTAGGCCTCGAAAGCACGCCCGGCGGCCTCCCGGTCCATCCGGGCACCCTCGTGGTTGCCGCAGCGCTCCCGGGCCAGGGCGAGGGTCATCCGGACCACGGCCGCCTCGAAGGGGGCATCCAGCTCGATCCACGCGGCGAGAGCCTGCTCGCCCGCCGCGACGGCCCCCTCGTGGCTGCCCTCCGCGAGGGCCACTCGCGCTCGTGCGTGGGCCGCACTGGCGACCAGGGCCGCACTGTGGAAGGTGTCGGCGATGGTCTGCAGCTCGTGGGCCGCCTCCCGGGCCGTGCCGACGTCGTCGGCTGCGACGGCGATCTCGACCTGTGCGTCGAGCAGCGGCGCCCGGCGCAGCGCACCGTGGGGCGGTCGCTCCTTGGACGGGACGTCGTACGGCTTCTCGAGGGCCTCGCTGATGAGGTGGGTCGCGGTGTCGATGTCACCCTGGTGGAGCCGCAGGAGCGCCAGGCCCGGTTGCGGCATCCACGCGTTCTCGTGGGCGGCGACGAAGGCTTCCTCGGCGCCGGCTAGGTCGCCCTTGCGCAGCCGGATGTTGCCGAGCTCGGTCAACGGCCACCCGAACTCGCGACGCATCCACGGACGTAGCTCCTCGCAGGCCGCGAGCGCCTCCTCCTCGGCGCGGTCGCCAGGCCCGGTCAGCCGGAGCATCTCCGCGCGATGGACCCGGCATCGGCCGCCGAACCCACCGAAGGCGGACGTGTGACGCCAGTGCTCCATGGCCTGGGTCCACTCCCGTGCCCGGTCGTAGAGGGACAACCCCTGAGCGGCGCAGATCAGCTCGCAGTAGGCCATCCCGGACGTCATGGCGTCCACGTCTCCGGACAGGAGCGCGATCGCGACGTCGTCCAGGATCTCGATCCCCTCGTCGGTGTTCCCGTCGAAGATGTGCAGCCGGGCTCGTGCGACGCTCCCGATGAGCACCGCCGCGGGGACGTGGTGGCGTTCGCCCAGCTCGATCGCACGGTCTGCACTGGCCCCGGCCCCGGGCATGTCCCCGCACCACAGCCGCTCGTACGTGCGCACCATCGCCGTCACCGCGTGCACCGGTGCGTGGTCGCCGACACCGACGAGGCGCTCGGCGCGTCGCAGCCACCCCCGGATGGGGGACATCAGACCGGTGTCGATCATCATGTACATCGCCACCATGGCCGCCGCCTCCGCCGCCCCCATCGGGTCACCGGCGTCGAGCTGACGGGCGTACAACGCCTCCCAGGAGCCGATCGAACCCTCGGGATCACCCGCTCCGTACGCAGCCCTGGCGCGCAGCTCCAGTCCTCGCGGGCCGGCTGCGACCACCGGATCAGCGTCCAGCGCGGCCAGCGCTTCGTCCCACCGGCCCAGCGCGATCGTGCGTTCGATCGCGGCCACAGCTCCCTCGGACTCCACGTCGTCGAGTGTGACACCGATCGCGATCGCGGTCGGCCCGGACGTCTCCCGGCGCCCCCTGTCCCGATGTGACAGGCGATGTCACGCCTCACTGGTGAACGCACCATTCCGACGAAGGGAAACCGATCATCATGCGCATCTCCCAGCAGGACGTCCCCGTCAAGTTCGACGTGCCCGGCGCCACCGCCCGCCAGCTGCCCGAGTTCGGGGACGCCACGGGGTTCGGGCAGATCGCCGGGGAGTTCTTCTCGCTCGCCGCCGGTACGGACATCGCGCCCCTGCTCCACGGACTCGCCGACGACGCCTGCCAGTCCCCCCACTGGGGGTACGTCATCTCAGGAGGACTCGTCGTGGACTACACCGACGGGTCGGCGGACACGTGCACGGGCGGAGACCTGTTCCACTGGCCGCCCGGACACAGCGTCCGGGTGGTCGACGACGCCGAGGTGATCCTGTTCAGCCCGGCTCGCGAGCACACCCAGGTGCTGGACCACATGATGAGTGCCATGCAGCGGGCCTGACCGGCTCACCGACCCCGTGGCGCCTGGAGAGGTCCGCGTCACTCGTCACGGGGCGGAGCGAGGTCGATGTAGCCGGTCACCAGTTCGCCCCTCACCACCTCGCCGGTGAGGCCGGCGCTTCGGAGCAGACGAAGAACGGCTTCGTTGTGCGCCATCATCTCGGCCCGGAACCGCTTCACGCCCACCTCGATCGCGCGCTCGCCCAGCACGCGGACCAGGACGGTGCCGAGCCCGCGGTGGTGCCACGAGTCCGCGACCGTGATGGCCAGCTCGGCATCGTCCGGAGCCGACGGATAGCGGATGAAGCGCGCAGCTCCGATGATGTAGGTCTCGTCCTGCGGGGAGTGGGCGACGTAGGCCTCGTGGTCGACGTGGTCGACCTCGGTGAAGTACGCCGCCTGGGCGTCGGTCAGACGCGGCGTGCCGGTGAGGAAGCGTCGGTACTGCGACTCCTCGCTCATCAACGCGAAGGCACGCTGCAGCTCCGAGGCGTCCGTGCTGCGGATGGGGCGGATCCACACGACGTCGCCGCTGCGCAGTGGCACGTGGCGGGGAGCCTCGATCCATCGGAGCCCCTAGCCCAGCGGCGGCAGGGTCACGACCTGGCCGGCGTAGCTCAGCCCGGCACCGAAGGCGATGAGGAGGGCGGTGTCGCCCGCCGAGGCCTCGTCCTGTCGCAGCATCGCCTCCATCGCCAGCGGGACCGAGGCGGCCGAGGTGTTGCCGGAGTCGATGACGTCGGTGGCGACGGCGACCGAGTCGGGCAGCTTGATGTTCCTGGCGAGCGTCTGCGTGATCCGCAGGTTGGCCTGGTGCGGGATGAAGGCGTCGAGGTCCTCGACCGCGACGCCGGCGAGCCGCAGCGCCTCGTGGGCGACCTCGGCCATCGCGAAGGGTGCCCAGCGGAAGACGGCCGTGCCCTCCATCTGCACGACCGGGTGGTCGGCGTCGGTGTGGCTGCGCGAGCCCATGCAGCTCGGGGTCTGGGTGATGACGTGCGCCTGCGAACCGTCCGAGCCCCAGGCGGTCGGGCCGATGCCGGCCGCGTCCGAGGGTCCCACCACGACCGCACCCGCGCCGTCGGCGAAGATGAACGCGGTGCCGCGATCGGTCGGGTCCATGAAGCGGCTGAGCTGCTCGACGCCGATCACGAGGACGTGCGACTCCGCACCCGAGCGCACCATCGACGCCGCGAGGTTGAGGGCGTGGCAGAAGCCCGCGCAGCCGGCGGAGATGTCGAAGGCCGCCGCGGTGATGCCGAGCGCGGTCGCGACCTGCGGTGCCGACGCGGGCGTGTGCTCGGGGTGGGTGGAGGTCGCGACGATGACGCAGCCGACCTGGTCGGCGCCGACACCCGCGGCCGCAAGGGCCTTCTCGGCGGCGCTGATCGACATCGCGATGAGGGTCTCGTCCTCGCCGGCGAAGCGCCGTGTCCGGATCCCCGACCGGGTCTGGATCCACTCGTCGGAGGAGTCCAGCACCTCGCAGATCTCCTCGTTCGTGACGAGGCGCTCGGGCCGGTGGACCCCGAGGCCGAGCATCGCTGCGTGGGTGAGCTCGGTCGGCTGCTGGATCGTCATCCCGCGAGCATAGGCAGCCCCACCCATCGACTTAGGGAGCGCCGTCGGGCTGGGTCTCCGGCATCGGCGAGCCGGGGGCGTCCCCGGGGTCGATGGGGCTCACCTGTGGATCGCCGGACGGGACGATCTCGGGGTCGGGGTTGGGCTCGAACGGTGTGGTGGTCATGCCTCAGTCCTACGCCGCATCGGCCGAGGCGGCAACGGTCGACCACCCTTCCGGTGGGTCGCTCACGGCTCCAGCAGGCGTACGGTCCGCTCGTCGCGCTCACCGTCGTAGAACCGGTCGAGCACCTCGGAGAACACCGGCTCCGCCGGTTCGGCGACGGCGAACAGCGTCATCGACGAGCGCAGCTTGATCGCGTCGATCTCGCCGAGCACCCGCGTCGCGGAGACGTCCTGCAGGGCGAGGAGCGCCTGGCAGCACTCGCGGAGCCGGGACCCGAGGACGTCATGCCGGAGGTAGGCGCGCGCCTCGGCGCGACCGGCGACGGCGTACGTGCGCGAGGTGTCGCTCATCCCCAGCCCGGCCACCTGCGGGAAGACCCACCACATCCAGTGGCTCGTCTTCCGGCCCGCGCGCAGCTCGGCCAGCGCCTGGTCGTAGGTCCCGGCCTGCGCGTCGACGAAGCGTTCGAGGTCCATGCCTCCAACCCTGCCACTAGGTTGGCCGCGTGCCCGACCTCGCCGCCCGCGCCGCCCAGCTCGGGGCCCTCGCCTTCCTCCTGCGACCGACCTACATCGCCACCGAGGTCGTCACCGCCGCCGCGACCACGGGCGGCTACAGCTTCGTGTCCGACTCGGTGAGCAAGCTCGGGGAGGTCGGTTGCTCGGCGGCGTACTGCTCCCCCCGGCACGCGGTGATGAACGGCTCCTTCATGGGCTACGGCGTCCTGCTCGCGGGAGGCGCGCTGCTCCTGATGAAGCCGCTGGGCCCGTGGGTGACCGGACTGCTCGTGGTGTCGGGCATCAGCTCGTACGCCACGGGGCTGGCGCCGCTCGACCAGGACGCGACCCTCCACGCGATCGCCGCCACGCCGCTGTTCGTCGCCCAGCCCCTCGCGCTGGTGCTGCTCGGGGTGCGGCTGCGCAAGGACCGGCCCCGGCTGGCGAAGGCGCTGCTCGCCACCGGCGCGGTCACGGCCGCCGCGGCGGTCGCGTTCATCGTCTCCGGCGACGAGACGGCCGGAGGTGCGCTCGAGCGGCTCGCGCTGTGGCCGGTCCTGTTCGGGCTGGCCGGCTTCGCGTGGGAGCACCGGCAGCGTCGGCCGGTCTCACCCTGAGGGTCAGCGAGGACGCTGACGGCGCTCCTGCACCTTGCGCACGGCGTCCTTGATCTTGGCCTGGTTGTGCGGCTTGCGGGCCTCGTCGTACACCTTCTTGGCGACGGCGAACGCGCCCGCCTTCTTCATGATTCCCATGCCGTCCACCCTGCCAGCGGCCACCAACCCTGCGCGTGCCGCACTTGCTGCGGAAGATCGCCCCATCCGTGAGCCGCGTCACTCCGAACACTCCTCAGCCGTCGCCCGGCGGCGTTTGCTGACGAAGGGTTCGAACCCATGCGCCTCCCCAGTCTCCGCCCCTCTCCGTCCATGGCAGTGTCGATCATGGCCCTCGTCGTCGCCTCGACCGGCACCTCGTACGCGGCCGGCCTGATCGGCTCCGACGACATCAAGAACAACTCGATCACCACGAAGGACGTCAGGAACGGCTCGCTCAAGGGCACTGACATCAACGGCGGCTCGATCGGGTCCAACAAGATCCGCAACGGCTCGCTCAAGGAGCGCGACTTCAAGGACGGCGTGCTCAAGTCCGGCCCGGCCGGTCCGGCCGGTCCCGCCGGTCCTGCTGGCGTGGGTCGCTGGGCACTCGTCGACGCGAGCGGCGCGATCATCGCCCAGTCCGGTGGCTTCTCCGTGACCGCCGGCTACGTCGCCACGCCGGCGGCGGCCAACGGCAACGTCTACATCAACGCCGGTGAGAACCTCGCCAACAACGGCGTGATCGCGACGATCGCCCTGCAGAACACGGTCGACCTGAACGGTGACATGGTGATGAACGGTCGCCAGGCCGGCAGCGACTCCAACCCGGAGTTCTCCGGCGAGATCTCCGCGGCGGTCTGCACGCCCGGCGTGGTCAACTGCGCGCCTCCCGGCACCGGGAACACCAACCACCTGGTCGTCAGCCCGCGCAACAGCGACGGCAGCTTCACCACGGACGGCGCCCGCAAGCGCTTCTACGTCGTCGTCACCGGCGACTCGAGCGACCGCAGCTGACCGCACCACCGGCCGGCGCCGTGCGGAGTGGTCACCTCCCGACCGCTCCGCATGGCGTCCTCGGACACCAGCCCCCGCGTCGTGCGGCAGACTGACCTGGTGACTGCGAAGATCTCCGTCGCCGGCCTCGGGTACGTCGGCCTGTCGATGGCCGTGCTCCTCTCCCGACGCAACACGGTCGTCGGCCTCGACGTCGACGCACCGCGGATCGACCGGCTCCGCCGCGGCGAGAGCCCGATCCACGACGACGACATCTCGCGCTTCCTCGCCGAGGAGGACCTTGACCTCACCTTCACCACCGAGGCCGAGGAGGCCCACGCCGGCGCCGACTTCGTCGTCATCGCGACGCCGACCAACTACGACCCGGTGACGAACTACTTCGACACCCGGTCCATCGAGTCGGTCATGCAGGACGTCGCCCGGATCGCTCCAGAGGCGACGATGGTCGTGAAGTCGACCGTGCCGGTGGGCTACATCGACGACGTACGCGCACGGCTCGGCATCGCCAACGTGCTCTTCTCCCCCGAGTTCCTCCGCGAGGGCCGGGCCCTGCAGGACAACCTGCACCCCGCCCGGATCGTCGTGGGCGACGACACCGAGCAGGCCCGGGCGTTCGCCGACCTGCTGGTCAAGGGCGCCGACGCGGACGACGTCCCCGTCCTCTTCACCCAGCCGACCGAGGCCGAGGCGATCAAGCTGTTCGCCAACACCTACCTCGCGATGCGGGTCGCCTACTTCAACGAGCTCGACTCCTTCGCGCTCTCCCGCGGCCTCGACTCGCGCCAGATCATCGACGGCGTCGGCCTCGACCCGCGCATCGGCACGCACTACAACAACCCGTCGTTCGGCTACGGCGGCTACTGCCTGCCCAAGGACACCCGGCAGCTGCTCGCCAACTACTCCGACGTGCCGCAGACGCTGATCTCCGCGATCGTCGAGGCCAACACGACCCGCAAGGACTTCATCGCCTTCGACATCATCGACCGCGGGCCCGAGGTCGTCGGCATCCACCGGCTGATCATGAAGGCCGGCTCGGACAACTTCCGCGAGTCCTCCGTGCAGGGGATCATGAAGCGGATCAAGGCCAAGGGCATCGAGGTCGTCGTCTACGAGCCCGAGCTCGGCGCTGACACCTGGTTCGGCTCGGAGGTCACCAGCGACCTCGAGTCCTTCAAGCAGCGCGTCGACCTCATCGTCGCGAACCGGATGGTCGACGAGCTGAGCGACGTGGCCGACAAGGTCTACACCCGCGACCTGTTCGGCGCCGACTGACCGGGCACTTCCTCGCGCTGAGACCGGCTGACCGGGCACTTCCTCGCGGTACCAGCGGAAGGAAGTGCCCGGTCGACGCCCCTCAGCGCGAGGAACCGCCCGGTCAGCGGCGGCGGCCGAAGAGCCCCCGCTTGCCCTGGTCGCCGTCGTCGGCATCGGTCGTGGGGCCCGCGTCGTCGGCGTTCTCCGCGTCGGGACCCTCGGCGCCCGGGGCCGGGATCGCGGCGGCCTTGCGCAGCGCCTTGACCATCCGTTGCTCGGACTTCTCGAGGTCCATCGGCGGGCGGGCAGGGAGGGCGAAGCGCTCGACCTCGCGCTCCTCGACCGGCACCCAGCCGACAGCGGTCGCGGCGTACGTCCTCGTGCCGAACGACTCCTCGAGCAGCGCCTCGCGGTCGTCGCCGTCGTCGGCCACGCGCGCGACGCGGGCCAGGGCCGAGGTCCGCTCGAGCCGCGCGACCGCGCCCGAGTCGTACGCCAGCAGGCGGGCGCCGTGATGGGTGCGCTCGAGGTCGTCGAGGAGCGCCGGCAGCACCCCGCGCAGCGGGGCGAGCGTGACGTCGGGGAGGGTCAGGACGAACTCGGCGTCGCTCGGACCGTCGACGGCCTCGGCCTGAAGCAGGCGTACGCGCGGCTCGTGGACGAAGGAGCGGTGGACCAGCCGGGTCTCGAGCACCGGGTCCTCGACCGGCTGGACGCGGTCGTCGTGGACCGACCCCCAGGGCCCGACGATCGTCACCCGCAGGTCGGGCACGTCGCCGTCGAGCAGCGAGTCGACGACGCCGGATGGTCTCGTCGGCGGGACCGGCGGTCACGACCGCCTCGAGGTAGGGCACCTGGTAGGTCCGGCCCCGGCGGTTGCGCTTCGGGCGCATCGTCGGCACGAGGTCGGCGAGGTAGGGGTCGTTGTAGCGGTTGACCTGCTCGGCGCGGCGGAGCACCTGCGAGCGGCCGAGGTGCCAGCTGCGCGCCTCGCGATCGACGACGAAGACGCCGCCGGCCTGGGCGAGCGAGTGGCCGAGGTGCATGTCCTCGCCGAGCCGCAGCGACCGGTCGAACCCGTCGGAGTCGAAGTAGAGCGCCTTGCGTGACCGAGCCGGTCATGCCGATGTGGAAGCGCTGCGCGCGAGGACCCGGCGGTGCGCAGGTCGTCGGTCCTGGCCCAGTAGTCCTCGACCCACTGGTGCGGCTCGTGGTCCTGGCCTGGGAAGAGGTCGGCCGCCTCGCCCGCCGCCACCCGGTCGCGTACGACGGCGGGATCGAGCTCGAGCAGCGGGGCGGGGTCGACGAAGCGCTTGTCACCGCCGGGGACGGCGTAGTCGACGAGGTGGTGCCACCGCGCGTGGGCCTCGACCTCCTCGCGGTAGGCGAGCATGTCGGCGTCGTACCAGTGCAGGACGTCGCCCTCGGCGGCGAGCGCCCCGAGGTGGCACGCGTTGGCGCGACCCCAGCCCTCCTCGACGCGGATCAGCCGGGTGTTGCTCGGGACGGACCTCGGGCAGCTCCTGCGTCGGGCTGCTCTGGTCGTCGACGACGAGCACCTCGAGCAGGTGGGCCGGGTAGGACTGGGCGGCGAGGCCGGCGAGCACGTAGGGCAGCGTGTGCTGGTAGTTGAAGGTGGGCACCACCACGGTCACCGCGAGCGTCGGCTCCCACGCCCCGAGGGTCGCCGGGACCAGCGATCCCCAGTCGTTGTGGCGCACCACCGGCTGCCGAGGCACTCTGCTCACCCCCGTCCGGACCGGTCGAGCGGGTCGACCTCCATCGCCAGGCTCGGCTGGAACCCGGCCCACTCCGCGGCCACGATGTCAGGTCGGCGGAACTCCTCGTCGTCGCGCTGCCACGTGTGTCCGGCGCCGGTGCGCCGCAGGATGTAGCCGAGGCCGTGGGTGCGGTAGATCCGGCCACCGGCGGCCTCCACCCCGGACAGCAGCTGGGCGTCGACGAACTTGCGCACCCGCCGGAAGTCGCCGAGCGAGCGCAGCAGCCCGCGGTCGAGCAGCAGCGTGCCGCCCGCGACGAAGCGGGCGAAGATCTCGGTGGGGTGGACCCGCCGCACCGTGAGGTCGTCGCGGTCCTCGTTGGCGTGCAGGTAGACGAACTCCGACGGCATGCCCACCACGTCGGCGCCGGAGAAGCGGCGCGCCATGAGGAGGTCGTGGACGGCGTCGGGTGAGTACCAGTCGTCGTCGTCGACCTTGAGCAGCACCTCGCTCGACGCGGCCCGCGCGGCGGCGGTGAGCACGTCGCCGAAGAACTCCGACCCGTCGAAGGTCAGCACCTGGTGGGGCCGGTCGCCGAGCGCACGGCGTACGGCCTCGCGGTCGGGCTCGAAGCCGTGCGCGGCCAGCACCAGCTCGACCTCCGCGCCCCGCTGCCGCGCGACCTGCCGCAGGGCGAAGTCGAGCATCTCCGGACGCCTGGTGGCCAGCAGTGCGCTGACCGGCGGGAGCGCGATGTGGCGTACGCCGGCGCGCGTCGCGAGCGCCGAGCGCCAGGCCAGCGTGGAGTGGTGGTCGAAGGTGGCCCGACGCACCGCGAGGCTGTGCTCCTCGCGCCGCAGGGCGTCGTCGAGGTCGACCTCGGCGTCGAGCGCGGCCGCGACCGGGGGCGCCACGTCGACCACGCCCTCGGTCACGACCGGCACGCCCGACATGGCGAGGGCGAGCAGGTCGGCGGTGGGGGTGTCGGGGGCGAGGCGGACGCCCTGGAAGCCACGTGCCGCGTCGATGACGTCCTCGGTGACCGGTCCCGTGCCCGACCCCTGGAGCAGCCGGGACAGGTCGACGACCGGGTGGTCCCAGTCCTTGCGGAAGCCGATCGGGTTGAAGACCCGCTCGTCGACCGGCTCGGGCCCGGGGTCGGTGACGACGATCGGCGCGCGGTCGATGACGTGGTGCTCGGCGACGCTCTCCGGTGGCGGCGGGCGACGACCACGTCGGGCGGCACGTCGCGCTCGGGGTCACCCGCCCCGGCCACGTCGGGCAGCAGCACGCTCCGGGCGTCGAGGCCGGGTGCGGCCGGGCGGCCGGCGTACGCCACGACGACCCCGCCGTGCGTGGTGTCGCCGGGGCCGGCGGCCTGCCGCGCCATCTCCATCACGACGAGCTGGGCGCGGGCGCCGGAGGCGAAGCGGACGACCGTGAGGACCCCGCGGTCGCCGGCGGGCCGGGCCGCGAGGTGCGCCAGGGGTGGCCACTCGGGCCGCGGCACCAGCACCCACGGGGTGGGCGCGTCGGTGAGCCAGCAGGCGACGGCCTTGCACTGCCCGAGGAGGGGCACGGCGCTCGCCATCCGCCGCAGGCGGGACCGGTCGCCGGCCACCACGAGCACCGAGCCCCAGCCCTTGAGCGGTCCGGTGATCGACGACAGCGTGACGACCCGCGGCTCGAGGCCCTCGACGTCCTCGATGCCGTGGAGCGCGTCGAGCGCGACGCTGTCGGAGTCGTCGACGAGCACGAGCGTCGGTCCGGGCATCCGGAGGTCGTGGAGGGGGTGCGGGGCAGCGCCTGGGCGCGTCCTTGGCAGCGGGGCTCACGTCCGCACCCGCTCCCTCAACGAGGCGGGCAGCGAGTGCTGCACGAGCGGTCGGGGCTGGCGCCACAGCCAGTCGCGGCTGACGTGGTCGATGATGTGGACTCCTTCGGGGGCGGTCACCTTGACGAGCCCGCCGAGCGCCTCGGGGTCGCCGTTGCGGATCGCCTCGTCGACCTCGAACTCCCGCAGCTTGCGGTAGAGCCGGGTGTTGGTGAAGTCGACCCCGTCGCGGCGCCAGTGGGCGTACTCGTCGGCGTCGAGCCACTTCACCTCGACGCAGAGTCCCTGCTGCAGCACGATGCGCTCGACGCCCGGCGGGAACTCGCGCAGCTCCCAGTCGAAGGCCTTCACGAAGGTGAAGTCGGGCCCCATCGGATAGACCCACGGCTCGAGGAAGCGCAGCGACAGGTCGAGCCAGCCGGTCGACTCGTCGACCACGGTCAGCGGGTGGCGCGGCATCGCGACGATCGCCCGGGTCGACTGGAGCTGCCACGACAGGTCGCGCAGGATGCCGGCGCCCTCGGGCGTCAGCACCATGTCGCCGTCCCACTTCATCGAGTAGGTCGTGCGCACGTGGGAGAAGCACCAGTTGTAGAAGTGGGTGAGCGAGTGGACGCTCGTGGCGGGGGTGGCGAGGTGCTCGCCGCCGGCGCGCGCCACGCGTGTGCGGGTAGTCCAGCACGGTCAGCCGGTCGGCCGCACCGCACTGCTCCGCGACCCGCTGCGCCACGTCGGCGGTGCCGTCGTCGGAGCCGTTGTCGACGAGCAGCACGTGCTGGACGGCCGAGAAGATCGGCGGCAGCACCCACGGCAGGTTGCGGGCCTCGTTGCGGACCCGGAAGACGCAGGTCAGCCCGGGCGCCAGGGCCTCGCCGGAGGTCCACGGCCAGGTGACGTCGTAGCCGGAGCCCTGCTCCAGCGCGGCGATGTCGGGCATCAGGAGGATCCCTGCGGGCGTTCGCGACCCATCGCCTTGCGGAGCTTCTGGCGGGCGGCGGGCGGGACCATCGCCCGGACGGCGTGGGGCACGCGGTCGGCGGCGCTGCGGCCCGACGACGCCTGCTCGGCCGCGGCGCGCCGGGCCTCGGCGGCAGCCGTACGCCGCTGCGCCACGACGGTCGAGTGGGCGAACGCCTCGGCGTCGGCGTACTGCGCGGCGTAGGCGGTGCGGAGCTGGTCGCACCACTCCTGGTTCTTGGTGGAGTCGTCGGCGGCGAGGGCGTCGAGCGCCTGCCAGGTCTCGTCGGCGAGCTCGCGGAGCCGGTCGGGCACGCCGATGTCGTCCCAGGTCGCCGTCACCCGCCGCAGCGACGGGTCGATGAAGCGGTGCACCTCGGCGATGTCGACGGCCATCGCGGTCTTCACGCCCTGCAGGTCGAAGGCCTCGCCGAGGGCGAAGACCGGCTGGGTCCAGTCGTCGAGGAGGTCGCCGTAGTGGACGAAGGCGCGCTGCTGGCCGCGGGTGGCGCGCTCGGTGTGGAGCATCATGTTGACCCACGCGGCGGTGCGGGTGACGGCGCCCTGGTCGGAGCCGGCGCCCATCCTGGCCGTAGTAGGTCTGCTTGGACCCGACCACCTCGGTCACCGGTCGCAGCATGGTGACGTACGACGGGGTGGCGTCGCAGCGCTCGGCCGCCGCGCGCCAGAGGCCGAGGAACCACGAGGCGCGCGGGTCCTTGATCACGAGCTCGTCGCCGACGGCGAGCTGCTCCTCGAGCCACGTGGTCACGCGCTCGCGGGTGGCGTGGTCGCCGCTGGTCGTGCCGGTGTCGAGCCAGGCGCGCGGTCGGGCGTCGGAGACCTGCACGTTGCTGCGCGCGAGGCAGCTCGGCGTGGAGGTCGACGACCCAGCGCGGCTCGCCGAATCCCTTGGGGTTCGTGGCGTCGGCGACCACCTCGGGCTGCGGCACGTGCAGGCCGAGCGTGCGCAGCGTCCCGGCCATCGTGCTCGTGCCGCTGCGGCCCGAACCGACGACGAACACGACGCGCCGATGACTCATGCGTCGCAGCCTATCGGTGGCCGTCTCGGCGGCCTTGGGCCGATTGTCAGAGGTGCTGGGGCTGCGCGGCGATGAGGTCGGCGTACCAGTGGAAGGAGTTCTTCCGGGTGCGCTCCAGCGTCTCGTAGTCGACGTGGACGCAGGCCGAAGCGCTGGGTGTAGCCCTCGGCCCACTCGAAGTTGTCCATGAGCGACCAGCAGTAGTAGCCGCGGACGTCGACGCCGCGCGTGATCGCCTCGGAGACGGCGTTGACGTGGGAGCGCAGGTAGTCGATGCGGGCCTGGTCGTCGACCACGCCGTGCTCGTCGGGGCCGGTGTTGTAGCTGCAGCCCGACTCGGTGATGTAGATCGGCGGCAGGGCGGCGCGGAAGCGCGCGCGGAACATGACCAGCCACTCGCGCAGCGCGTCCGGGCACGATCGGCCAGCCGAAGTCGGTGGTGGGGTAGCCGACGACCTCGCGGAACGTCGAAGGGGATGTCGGAGTCCTCGTCGGCGGCCGCGACCCGCATCGGGTTGTAGTAGTTGACGCCGTAGAAGTCGAGCGGCTGGCGGATCGTCGCGAGGTCGCCGTCCTCCATCACGTCCTCGAAGAGCGGCATCAGGTCGGCGGGGTAGCGGCCGAGCAGCATCGGCTCGAGGAACATGCCGTTCCAGAGGGCGTCGAAGATCTTGCTCATCCCGACGTCGGCGTCGTCGTCGCTGGCCGGCCAGATCGGCGCATGGTTGTTGGCGCAGCCGATCGACGTGGCGCCGGCCCGGCGCAGCTCGATGGCGGCGCGGCCGTGGGCCAGCAGCAGGTGGTGGGCCGCCGGGAGGAAGTCGAAGAGCAGCTTCTTGCCCGGGGCGTGCGTGCCCATGCCGTAGCCGAGGACCGAGGCGACGTTGGGCTCGTTGACGGGGATCCAGTGCTCGACGCGGTCGGCGAACCGCTCGCCGACGATGGCGGCGTACTCCGCGAACCGGTCGACGGTGTCGCGGTTGAGCCAGCCGCCGTCGTCCTCGAGCGCCTGCGGCAGGTCCCAGTGGTAGAGCGTGACCATCGGCTGCTGGCCGTGCTCGAGCAGGGTGTCGATGAGGCGGTCGTAGAACGCCAGCCCCTTCTCGTTGGCCGGGCCGCGGCCGGTCGGCTGGATCCGCGGCCAGGCGATCGAGAAGCGGTAGCCGCCGGTGCCGAGCTCCTTCATGAGGGCGACGTCCTCGTCGACGCGGTGGTAGTGGTCGCACGCGACCTCGCCGCTGCTGCCGTCGACGACGGTGCCGGGCTGGGCGGTGAAGGTGTCCCAGATGCTCGGGCCCCGGCCGTCCTCCGCCACCGCTCCCTCGATCTGGTAGCTCGCCGTGCTGGTCCCGAAGCGGAAGCCGGGTGGGAGCAGGGGGAAGTCGTGTGTGGGGGGCACGTCCGCGAAGATATCGGCATGTCAGTGGCCCTGTACGCCGGTTCGCAGAGGTCGTCCTCGACCGCTGACGGGCGGGTGACGAGGCACTCGTTCTCGTTCGGCCCGCACTACGACCCCGCCAACCTCGGCTTCGGGCCGCTGGTCTGCCACAACGACGACGTGCTCGACCCGCGCTCGGGCTATCCCGACCACCCGCACTCCGAGCTCGAGATCGTCACCTGGGTCCTCGAGGGGGCGCTGGTCCACACCGACTCCACCGGCGAGCGCCACGTCGTCGAGGCCGGCCGGGCCCAGGTGCTGTCGGCCGGGACCGGCATCCGGCACAGCGAGGTGGCCGACCCCGGGTCGGGGCGCTGCCGGTTCGTCCAGGCGTGGCTGACGCCGACCGCGGCCGGGGGCGAGCCGTCGTACGTCCTGGGTGAGGCGCCGCCGCCGGGGTCCGGGCTGGTCGACGTGGCCGGCGGCGACGGCCTGCCGCTCGGCACCCGCGGTGCCCGCCTCCTGGTCGCCCGGCTCGACCGCCGGCGAGTCCGTCGCCCTGCCCGACGGCCCGCGCCAGCACGTCTTCGCCGCCACGGGGTCGGTCGTGCTCGCGGGTCGAGCGTGCTCGGCGACGCTCCGGGCGACGAGCCGCGCGGGTCAGCGACGAGCCGCGGCTCGCGTCGTCCGGGCGAGCGAGGACGCCGAGCGAGTCTGGTCTCGGCTCCGTTCGGGCTCGGTTGAGCTGCCGCGCCCGGTGACCGCGCGCGGCTGAGGGCTGCCGCGACGCCGTCGACTCGGCGACCTCAGGGGATGAGCACGCCCGGGTTGAGGATCCCCGCCGGGTCGAGCTCGGCCTTGACCGCCCGCAGCACGCGTACGCCGACCTCGCCGATCTCGACCGCGAACCACGGCTTGTGGTCGGTGCCGACGGCGTGGTGGTGGGTGATGGTGGCGCCGGCGGCGATCATCGCGTCGCTGGCGGCGGCCTTGGCGGCCGGCCCACTGCGCGACCGGGTCGTCGCCCTGACGGGCGGCGATCGTGAAGTAGAGCGAGCAGCCGGTCTCGTAGACGTGCGACACGTGGCAGAGCACGAGCGAGCCCTCGCCGAGCGCGGCCTGCAGCGCCGCCTTCACGTCGGCGTACAGCCGGGCGCGGTTGGACCAGAACGTCGCCGTCTCCACCGTCTCGACGAGGACGCCGTGGTCGAGCAGCGCGTCGCGGAGGTAGGGCGCACCGAAGCGACCGTGCGACCACTTCTCCCCCGGCTCGGTGCCGAGCGGCGTGCCGCCGAGGTCGGTCAGGACGGCGGTGACGGCGGCCCGTCGCGCCGACGACCTGCGCGCCGTGCCCTCGTAGCCGGTGATCATCAGGCAGCCCGGGTCCTCGGCCCCGCCGATGGAGGACGGGTCGGCGAGGTTGATCGCGGTCTCGGACTCGTCCGACAGCCGGATCACCGTCGGCAGCAGGCCGGCCTGGGCGAGGGTGCGCATCGCGTCGGAGCCCGCGTCGAACGACGGCCAGCGCCACCCCTCGTACGTCGTCACGGCGGGGGCGCGACGGACGCGCACCGTCACCGACGTGATGACGCCGAAGGCGCCCTCCGAGCCGAGCAGCAGCTGGCGCAGGTCGGGGCCGGCGGCGTTGGCCGGCGAGGAGCCGAGCACCAGCGGGCCGGTCGGCGTGGCCGCGGTGAGCGCGACGACCATCGCGTCGAAGCGGCCGTAGCCCGCGCTGGACTGGCCGCTGGAGCGGGTCGCGGCGAAGCCGCCGATCGACGCGTGCTCGAAGGACTGCGGGTAGTGGCCGAGCGTCAGGCCGTGCTCGGCGAGCAGCGCCTCGGCCTCGGGTCCGCGCAGGCCCGGCTCGAGGGTCGCGGTCATCGAGACCTCGTCGACGGCGAGCAGCCGCTTCATCCGGACCAGGTCGAGGCTGACGACACCGGCGAAGCCGTCGCGCCGGGCCGCCAGTCCGCCGGTCACGCTCGTGCCGCCGCCGAAGGGGACGACGGCCACGCGGTGCTCGCTCGCCCACGCCAGCACGGCGGCGACCTCGTCGTGCCCGTCGGGCCGGACCACGACGTCCGGGGCGTCGGTCAGGTCGCCGGCCCGGGCGCGCAGCAGGTCGGTGGTCGACTTCCCGCGGGTGCGCAGGGTGCGGGTCGCGTCGTCGACGAGGACGTGCTCGGCGCCGACGAGCGCCCGCAGCGCCGTCGAGCAGTCCGGCGTCCAGGACCGGCGCGGCCGGGGTCGCGTCCTCGACCGCCGGCCGGTCCTGCAGCCCGAAGGCCAGCTCCACCAGGCCGAGCGCGGTCTCGGGGAGGTCGGTGGCGGCGGCGGGGTCGCCCCAGCGCTGCGGGTGCATCTCGACAGTGGGCGTCCTCGTGGTCATGCGTTACAGTGTGACACATGTCGTCACTTCGTCACACTCCCCCCTCTTCGGCAGATCCGCGCACGACGGCGTACCTCGATGCCGCCCGCGACTGCATCCTCGACGTCGGCTGGCGGCGTACGACCCTGACCGAGGTCGCGAAGCGGGCCGGGGTCTCGCGGATGACGATCTACCGCGCCTGGTCCGACATGGGCTCCCTGCTCGGCGACCTGATGACCCGCGAGTGGGTCGGCATCGCCGCCGCCACCCGGGTCGCCGCCCGCGACACCTCGACCCCCGCCGGCATCGCGGCGGCGGCCCTCTCGACGATCCGCGCGCTGCGGGACAACGAGCTCCTCGTCCGCATCGTCGAGCTCGACCCCGACCTGCTGCTCCCCTACCTCATCTCCCGGCGCGGTCGCTCGCAGGAGGGGCTGGTCGAGATCCTCGCCGCCGAGATCGAGAGCGGACAGGCGTCCGGTGCGATCCGCGCGGGCGACGCGATCCTGATCGCGCGCTCCCTCACCCTCGCCGGGCACGGCTTCGTGCTGTCGGCGCAGACGATGACCGACGCCGGCATCGGGTTCGAGCAGCTCGACGCGGAGTACGCCCGGCTCATCACCCGGACCCTGGAGCCCCAGTGAATGACACGGTGCCGACCGCGCGCCGGATCACGCCGGGCCTCGCCGGGATCCCCGACGAGGTCGACGTGGTGGTCGTCGGCCTCGGCATCACCGGCGCCGGGGTCGCCCTCGACGCGGTCACCCGCGGCCTGTCGGTGCTCGCGGTCGACGCGCACGACCTCGCCTTCGGCACGTCTCGCTGGTCGTCGAAGCTGGTCCACGGCGGCCTGCGCTACCTCGCCCAGGGCCAGCTCGCGATCGCCCACGAGAGCGCGGTCGAGCGCGGCATCCTGATGGGCGTCACCGCGCCCCACCTGGTCCGGCCGCTGCCGATGCTGACGCCGGTCAACGACGTGATGTCGCGCGCCCGCACCGTCATGACGTGGGGCGGCCTCGGCGCCGGCGACCTGCTGCGTCGCACCGCCCGCACCTCCACCCGCACCCTCCCGCGACCGCGCCGGCTCAACGCCACCGAGGCGCTCAACCTGGCCCCGTCGCTGCGCGCCGACACCCTCCGCGGCGGGCTGCTCGCGTGGGACGGACAGCTCGAGGACGACGCCCGGCTCGTCGTCACGGTGGCCCGCACCGCGGCGTCGTACGGCGCCGACGTGCGCACCCGCGCCCGGGTCACCTCCGCCACCGGCACGGGCGTCGAGCTGCGCGACGAGCTCACCGGCCGGACGTACGCCGTCCGCGCGAAGGCCGTCGTCAACGCGACCGGCGTGTGGGCCGGCGACCTCGACGACCAGGTGCGGCTGCGGCCCAGCCGCGGCACCCACCTGGTGCTGCGCGGGTCGGCGCTGCCGCACACGCGGGTGGCCGTGATGGTGCCGATCCCGGGCTCGTCGTCGCGGTTCGCGATGGTGCTGCCGCAGCCCGACGGCACGCTCTACGTCGGGCTCACCGACGAGCCGGTCACGGGCCCGATCCCGGACGTGCCGACGCCGAGCGAGGCCGAGATCGACTTCCTGCTCGGCGTGGTCGCCACCGCCTTCACCGTGCCGCCGACGCGCGCCGACGTGGTCGGCGCCTTCGCCGGCCTGCGTCCCGCTGCTCGAGGTGGCCGGTGCGGACGCCACGGCCGACCTCTCGCGCCGCCACGCCATCCTCACCTCCGCGACCGGCGTGACGACCGTCGTCGGCGGCAAGCTGACCACCTACCGCCGGATGGCCGAGGACACCCTCGACGCGCTCGCCGACCGCGTCCCCGCCGGCCCGTGCCGCACCGCCGCGCTCCCCCTGCTCGGTGCCGGGCCGCTCGAGTCCTCGACCGCACCGACCCGGCTCGCCCCCGTTCGTCTGGTTCGGCGCTTCGGCAGCGACGCCGACCTGGTGCTGGCCACCGCCCGTGAGGTCACCGGGCTCACCGACGACGAGCTGCTCGCGCCGGCGTCGGCCGAGGTGCCGGTGACGCTCGCCGAGCTGGTCTTCGCGGTCACCCACGAGGGCGCGCACGACGTCGACGACCTGCTGGACCGGCGTACGCGCGTGGGCCTGATCGCCGCGGACCGCGCCGTCGCCGAGCCGCTGGCCGAGCGGGCGCTGGAGCTGGTCGCCCGGCACCTCGGCGCCAACGCCTGAGCGCGCGAGCGCTTCCAGGTGCGCCTGAGGCGGCAGTGACGCAGGTGACAGCAAAATCCACCGGGACTTTCACCCGAACCACGGACACGGTGCCGGGCTGGTGGGATCGTTCTCCACGGCGCGCCCCTTGCCGACCCCATGCGGCAAGGGGCGCCCAGTCCATTTCCGGGCTGGCGCCGACGTCGGCTACTCCACGGTGACCGACTTCGCCAGGTTGCGCGGCTTGTCGATGTCGTGACCCAGGTGCTGGGCCGCGTGGTAGGCCAGCAGCTGGAGCGGGATGGTCAGCAGGATCGGGTCGAGCTCCGGCTCGTTGCGGGGTACGTCGATCCGGCGGGCGCGGACCTCCCCGAGGTCGACCTCCGCGTGGGTGATCACGACGAGCGGACCCTGGCGTGCGTCGATCTCGTGCAGCGCCCCGATGTTGCGCTCGGTCAGCTCGTCGCGCGGCACCAGCGCGACCGTCGGCACCTCGGGGTCGATCAGCGCCAGCGGGCCGTGCTTGAGCTCGGAGGTCTGGTAGGCCTCGGCGTGCCGGTAGCTGATCTCCTTGAACTTCTGCGCGCCCTCGCGCGCCACCGGGAAGCCGCGCACGCGGCCGATGAAGAAGAGGCTGCGGGCCTCGGCCAGCGACCGGGCGACCTCGACCAGGTCGGCCTCGCCGGCGAGCACCTCCTCGATCTGGCCGGGCAGCCGCTCGAGGCCGGCGACCAGCCGCTTGCCGTCGGCGATCGAGAGGTCGCGCACCCGGCCCAGCTGGAGGGCGAGCAGGGCGAAGCCCAGGAACATGTTGGTCAGCGCCTTGGTGCTCGCGACCGCGACCTCCGGCCCGGCGTGCAGGTAGATCCCGCCGTCGCACTCGCGCGCGATCGCCGACCCGACGACGTTGACCAGGCCGACGCAGCGCCCGCCCTTGCGGCGTACCTCCTGCACGGCGAGCAGGGTGTCGATCGTCTCGCCGGACTGGCTGACCGCGACGTAGAGCGTGTCGGGCTCGATCACCGGGTCGCGGTAGCGGAACTCGCTCGCGGCCTCGGCGTCGGCGGGGATCCGGGCCAGCTCCTCGATCAGCGCGGCACCCATCTGGCCGACGTAGTAGGCCGAGCCGCAGCCGAGGATCTTCACCCGCCGTACGGCGCGCAGGTCGCGCGCGTCCATGTCGAGACCGCCGAGGTGCGCCGTGCCGAAGCGGTCGTCGAGCCGGCCGCGAAGCACGGCCTGCGCGGTGGTGGGCTGCTCGAGGATCTCCTTGCGCATGAACGACTCGTGGTCACCGGCGTCGTACGCCGACGCGTCGATGTCGACCACGGTCGCGGTCTTGCCGGTCGAGGAGAGGTCGCTGTGGCGCATCGTCGTGAAGCCGGCGGCCGTCACGGTCGCCATCTCGCCGTCGTCGAGCATCGCCACGGTGGTCGTGTGGCGCACGATCGCGGCGAGGTCGGACGCGACGTACATCTCCTTGTCACCCACGCCGACGACGAGGGGACTGCCGTTGCGGGCGACGACGATGCGGTCGGGGAAGTCGGCGTGCAGCACGGCCAGGCCGTACGTCCCGACGACCGAGCCGAGCGCGTCGCGCACCTTGCCCTCGAGGGTGTCGGCGTCGCTGCGCGCGACCAGGTGGGCGATGACCTCGGTGTCGGTGTCGCTGGCCAGCGTGACGCCGTCGTCGGTGAGTGCGGCGCGGAGGGCGGCGGAGTTGTCGATGATGCCGTTGTGCACGACGGCCACCCGGCCCGACTCGTCCTGGTGGGGGTGCGCGTTGACGTCGGTGGCGGGCCCGTGGGTGGCCCACCGGGTGTGACCGATCCCGGTCGTGCCGGCGAAGCGCTTGGGCAGTGCCGTGGTCAGGTCACGCACGCGACCCGACTGCTTGGCGACCTTGATGCCGCGCGCGCCCAGCACGGCGACGCCGGCCGAGTCGTAGCCGCGGTGCTCGAGCCGGGTCAGTCCTTCGAGGACGACGGGGGCCGCGTCCTGGCGGCCGATGTAGCCGACGATTCCACACATGCGATGAGCTCCTTGGATCTGCTGATGGTCATCCGTAGACGAGGCGACGCAGCTGCCGCTCGGAGAGCTCGGGGGCGGCGACGACGCGTCCGCCCAGCTCCTCGGCGATCAGCGCGAAGATCTCGGTGTTCTTCGCGCCGTACGTCTTGAGGTGGGCGTGCCGGGCCCGGACGTACTCCTCCACGGGGCGGGCGTGGAAGGCGATCACGTCCTCGATCACGCGCGCCGCCTCCCCCGGTGTCAGCGACGTGGTGGCGACGACGTGGGAGACGAGGACGGGATCGGGCACCGGCACAGGATGAACGATCCCGCCCTCATCGCCCAACTTCCTGCCCGAAATCGGGCAAGATCCTGTGCTTTGCGCGGCGGTGCTGACCGACCCGCGATGCCCCATCCGTCACAAGTGGAGGCCCAACCGGGTCGCCAACCGCCGCGATGGTGCGCCAGTGGGGGCGTACGTCCTCTTTCGATGGAATGCGTGCAGCCGGGTGGGGATGTGCTACCTTGGGTGAACAGCAAGTGAACGGGAGGTGTCACATGAGCAAGCAGCAGATGACCGGAGCGCCGGTCTGCACCTGGGTCACCGTGACGGATGCGGCGGGTCGCACCCACATGGAGGCACGCTGGACGGTCGCGAGCGCGACCGCCGTACAGGCCGCCTGACCTCGCTCCCACGCTGACGAGCCACGCCCCTCACGGGTGCGTGGCTCGCTGCATGAAGAAATGTGCCCCCATCGGGAATGAAGCTCGGGGGTCTCCGGTTCTAGTGGTTGAAAGTTCTACCAACTTCCACCACTACCCTCAGGAGCCTGTTCCGATGACCACCTCGTTCGACACCCCCACCACCGCCATCGATGACATCACCGGCGACTACACCCTCGACGTGAGCCACAGCCGCCTCGGCTTCGTGGCCCGCCACGCCATGGTGACCAAGGTGCGCGGCCAGCTCGGCGCCTTCACCGGCACCGCGCACATCGACGAGGCCACCCCCGCCGACTCCCAGGTCGACCTCTCCATCGACGTCACCTCGATCGACACCGGCAGCGCCGACCGCGACGGCCACCTCACGTCCGGCGACTTCTTCGACGCCGAGACCTACCCGAACATCACCTTCACCTCGACCGACGTGAAGCGCGACGGCAGCGACTGGGCCGTCACCGGCGACCTCACGATCAAGGACGTCACCAAGTCCGTGACGATCCCGTTCGAGCAGACCGGCTCGGCCCAGGACCCCTTCGGCAACGTCCGCGTCGGCTTCGAGGGCGAGACCACCATCAACCGCAAGGACTGGGGCCTCACCTGGAACGCCGCGCTCGAGACCGGCGGCGTCCTCGTCTCCGAGAAGATCAAGCTCGAGTTCGACATCTCCGCGATCAAGAGCGCCTGACGCTCACCGGGCGCTTCGTGCCCGTCACACAGCGCTGACCGGGCGCTTCGTGCCGGTCACCACGGAGTCGACCGGGCACCTCGTTCCGCACGAGGTGCCCGGTCGGCGTTCAGGACGGGCACGAAGTGCCCGGTCAGCGGGGGTTCTTGCCCTTGTAGCCGCCGCCGGAGGAGCTGCCGCGGTGGCCGCCGCCGGGACGCCCGCGGAACGGGCCGTTGTCGGGCTTGATCTCGATGAGCTTGCCGGAGATGCGGGTGGCCGACAGCCGCTCGATCGTGCCGGCGGGCAGGTCGGCGGGCAGCTCGACGACCGAGAAGTCCGGCTTGATCGAGATGTAGCCGAAGTCGCCGCGCGAGAGGCCGCCCTCGTTGGCGAGCGCGCCGACGATCTGGCGCGGCTCGACCTTGTGGCGCTTGCCGACCTCGATGCGGTACGCCGCCATCGGCTGGCCGGTGCGCGACTCCCGCGGCGCCCGCTCGGCCTTGCCGGCGTGGCTGGAGCGCTCCTCGAAGGACGCGGGCCCGCTGCTCCGGCTCCGGGTCGAGCAGCAGCGGCTGGGCGCCGTGCATGACGGCGGCCAGGGCGGCGGCGACGTCGACCTCGGGCACGTCGTGCTCGCTGACGTAGTGCGAGACCACGTCGCGGAAGAAGTCGATCCGGTCCGGCTCGGTCAGCGCCTGGGTGATCTGCTCGTCGAAGCGGGAGAGGCGCGTGGCGTTGACGTCGTCGACCGTCGGCAGCTGCATCTGGGTGAGCGGCTGGCGGGTGGCCTTCTCGATCGAGCGCAGCAGGTGGCGCTCGCGCGGGGTGACGAAGGCGATCGAGTCGCCGCTGCGCCCGGCGCGGCCCGTACGCCCGATGCGGTGGACGTAGGACTCGGTGTCGGTGGGGATGTCGTAGTTGACGACGTGGCTGATCCGCTCGACGTCGAGGCCGCGGGCGGCGACGTCGGTCGCGACCAGGATGTCGAGCTTGCCGGCCTTGAGCTGGTTGATCGTGCGCTCGCGCTGCACCTGGGCGACGTCACCGTTGATCGCCATCGCGGAGTAGCCGCGGGCGCGGAGCTTCTCGGCGAGCGTCTCGGTCTCGTTCTTGGTGCGGACGAAGACGATCATCCCCTCGAAGTTCTCGACCTCGAGGATGCGCGTGAGGGCGTCGACCTTCTGGGGGTACGACACGATCAGGTAGCGCTGGGTGATCGAGGAGACCGTCGACGTCTTGTTCTTGACGGTGATCTCGACCGGGTCGTGGAGGTACTTCTTGGAGATGCGGCGGATCTGGGCCGGCATCGTGGCCGAGAACAGCGCCACGTGCTTGCTGTCGGGGGTGTCGGCGAGGATCGTCTCGACGTCCTCCGCGAAACCCATCTTGAGCATCTCGTCGGCCTCGTCGAGGACGAGGAAGCGCAGCTCGGAGAGGTCGAGGGTGCCCTTCTCGAGGTGGTCCATGATGCGACCGGGCGTGCCGACCACGACGTGGACGCCGCGGCGCAGCGCGGAGAGCTGGACGCCGTAGCCCTGACCGCCGTAGATCGGCAGGACGCGTACGCCCTTCATGTGGGCGGCGTACTTCTCGAACGCCTCCGAGACCTGGAGCGCGAGCTCGCGGGTCGGGGCCAGGACGAGCGCCTGCGGGCGTCTTCTGGCGACATGTCGAGCTGCGAGAGGATCGGCAGCGCGAAGGCGGCGGTCTTGCCGGTGCCGGTCTGGGCGAGCCCGACGACGTGACGACCCTCGAGCAGCGGCGGGATGGTCTGCGCCTGGATCTGCGACGGCGACTCGTAGCCGACGTCGGCCAGGGCCTTGAGGACCTCGGGCGCGAGACCGAGGTCGGCGAAGGTCTGCTGGGGCCCAGAAGCCTGGTCTGCGTTGTCGGGCTGGTCGTCACTCACGCTCACCACGGTAGGGCCTCACGGGGGAATCGGACATTCCCCAGCGGGCTCGGAGACCGGCGATAAGCGCGCGACAGCGCGCCACGTGAGGCAGCACACTTTCCCCATGCCCGACCAGCCCCTGACTACCCGCTCTCGTCAGCGCTCCCCGCCGGTCTCACCACCCGCCCGCTGCAGAAGTCCGACGCGCACGCCGTCTTCGTGCTGATGGCCGCGCAGGAGCAGGAGGACATCGGCGAGGTCGCCATCGAGGAGTCCGACATCGTCAGCGACTGGGCCAAGCCCAGCCACGACCTCGGCGCCCGCTCGGTCGGTGTCTTCGACGGCGAGACTCTGGTGGCGTACGCCGAGCTGATGGGCGCCGACCGCGCCGACACCTCCGTCCTCCCCTCCCACCGCGGCCGTGGCATCGGCACCTGGCTGGCCCACTGGCTCCAGGACCTCGGCCGACGCGTCGGGTCGAGCGTCGTCGGGATGCCGGTGCCGCAGGGCTCGCCCGGCGACCGGCTGCTGGAGGAGCTCGGCTTCCGCGTGCGCTGGACCAGCTGGGTGCTCGAGCTCCCCGCGGGCGCCACGATCCCCGAGCGCGAGCTGCCCGAGGGCTACGTCGTCCGTACGGCCGAGCCCGGCGAGCTGCGGGCCGCCCACGACGTCCTGGAGGACGCGTTCCTCGAGTGGTCGGTGCGCGAGCGCGAGAGCTTCGAGGACTTCGAGGCCTCGACGACCGGCCGGCCGGGCTTCGAGCCGTGGAACCTCCGGGTCGTGCTCGACCCCGACGCCGTCGGTCGTGGGCGTCTCGCTGGTGCTGGTCTCCGACACCGGCTCGACCGGGTACGTCGACCGGCTCGCCGTACGTCGCGACCAGCGCAACCGCGGACTGGCGCAGGCGCTCCTCGTGGATTCCTTCGCCCAGGCACGGGCCCACGGGACCTCGACCTCGGAGCTGAGCACGGACTCGCGCACCGGTGCGCTCGGCCTCTACGAACGGGTCGGAATGGTCGCAGAGAGCATCTGGGTCAATCGCGCGATCGACCTGTCGTAGACCGCGGAAAGCGCACATTGTTTGACAGTTGGCAAAAGTTTCCGTCAAACCAACTGGTCTAGACCTGAGGCTCACCTTCGGAAACAACGACTCCCTCTCGACGGGATCTAGGCCTTACCATCGACCGACGCCGGATCGGGCGGCGCCACGGCGGGGACGTGGGGTCCTCTGTCTCCGGTTTTTTCTGTGGGGGTTCAACGTGCAAGATCTTCATGCATTGGTCGTCGAAGACGATCCAGACATTTCCTCGGCGCTGGTGGAGACACTGGAGGGCGCGGGGTTCCGCGTGACCTCGGCGCGTGACGGACGGGCAGCAGTGGACGTGGCGACAGCCGATCCACCGGACCTGGTCACGCTCGACCTGACGCTGCCGCACATGGACGGCATCGAGGTGTGCCGCCGCATCCGGGAGACCAGCGACTGCTACATCGTGATCGTGTCCGCACGGTCCGACGAGGTGGACAAGCTGATCGGCCTGGAGGTCGGCGCGGACGACTTCGTCCTCAAGCCCTTCTCCCCGCGCGAGCTGCGGGCCCGCGTGGCCGCGCTGTTCCGCCGGCCGCGCTCGGCGTCGAGCGACGACGTGGCGGCCTCGGCCCCGCACGTGCCGAGCCCGTCACAGCCGGCCGACGAGCCGACGACGATCTCGTGCGGTGCGGGCCTGGTCATCAACTCGGCCCGGCGCGAGGTGCAGATCGACGGCTCGATCGTCGAGCTGACCCGCATCGAGTACGACGTGCTCGAGTACCTCGCCACGCACCTGTCGCGGGTGTGCACCCGCGAGGAGATGGTCCTGGCCATCTGGAGCAGCGCGCTCACCCACGACCACCACCTGGTGGACGTGCACGTGGCCAACCTGCGGGGCAAGCTGCGCCGCCACTCCGACGCCACCTGGATCCACACGATCCGCGGCATCGGCTACCGGATGGACCGTGAGGGCCAGAAGGAGGACCGTCGCGCAGGCGGCGGGCCCTACCTCGTGGCACGCATCGACTCCGAGGACTGGGCCCGCGGGCTCGACTTCTGAGTCGTGCCCGTGCGGCTCGCATCGCGATAACGCCACGCGTGCCCAGCCCTGCCGCCTAGCATCGGCAGTGGCTCGGCTGCGCGCGTCCCCAGGGACGAGCGGGACTTCTGGTCCGCACAACCGTGGGCACCATAGAATCGGCCGCCGGGGGACACACGCATGAACAACGAACGCACTGCAGTGGTCGTGGAAGACGACCACGACGTCGGCGACGCACTCTCGCGACTGCTCGTGCAGGCCGGGTTCGACGTCACCGTGGCGCGTACGGGCGCGCAGGCGCTCGCCGTGGTCCGGGAGCAGGATCCCGACCTGGTCACCCTCGACCTGACCCTTCCCGACATCGACGGCGTCGAGGTCTGCCGCCAGATCCGCACCCTCAGCGACTGCTACGTGATCGTCGTCAGCGGCCGCACGAGCGAGGTCGACCGCCTGATGGGCCTCGAGGTCGGAGCCGACGACTACCTGGTCAAGCCGTTCTCGATGCGCGAGCTCCAGGCGCGGGTGGCGGCGCTCTTCCGTCGCCCCCGCAGCAGCGAGCTGGTCGCGCACGACGTTGCCCCCACCCACGACGTCCCCGCCCAGCAGGCGCCGTACGACCTCTCGGGGCAGACCGGGTGCGACGACCTCCTCCTCAACCCGCGCTCGCGCGAGGTCCGCGTCGAGGGCGAGGAGATCGAGCTCACCCGCACCGAGTTCGACCTGCTCGCCCACCTCGTCAGCCACCCGGGCGTCGTCGTGGCCCGCGAGGACCTGCTGCGCGCGGTGTGGTCCACCGAGTTCGTGCCCGACAGCACCCACGTCGTCGACGTCCACCTGGCCAACCTGCGCCGCAAGCTGCGCAGCGCCTCGGCCGACAACCAGTGGATCCGCACCATCCGCGGGGTCGGGTTCCGCTTCGACCCCTGCTGCTCCTGACGGCCACGTCGATGCGCGCCGGCTGAGTCAGCGCGCCGACTCCCGCAGCGTCGCGCCGCGCGCACCCCGGACCGTCATCGAGGCACTGATCAGCGCCACGGTGCCGAAGACCGCGGCCGCGAGCAGCGCCAGCACGACGAGCCGCAGCGGCGAGATCGCCGCGACGAGCGCCGGCGTGGTCGGGTCGTCGGCGTAGCCCAGCGTGATCGTGCGCAGCACGACCCACTGCGCGAGCGAGCCGGCGAGGATGCCCGCGATCGCCGCACTGCCGAGCACGACCGCCAGCTCGCGCATCACCGCGACCATCACGGATCCCTTCGGCACCCCGACCACCCGCAGCGCGGCGGCGTCGCGGCGCCGGGCGGGAAGCTGCACGGCCGCGCTGACGAAGAGGCCGGCCAGGGCCATCACCAGGACGAGCGCGGCGACCACGCCGTAGAGCCGGAGCGCGAGGGCGTACGCACTCTGGTCGAGCACGTGCCGCTCCTGCGCCAGGGTCGTGCCGACGGTGAGCCCGGCCTCCGAGAGCGCGGCGGTGATCGATGCGGGCGTGCCCTCGCGCGCCAGCACGTGGACCGTGACGAGGTTGTCGTAGACGGGGTGGTCGGTGATGAAGGACGAGTAGTCGACCAGCAGGCCGGACGGACCGGTGAACGGCATGCCCTCGATCTCGCCGACCGGCGCGACCGGGATCAGGCCGAAGCCCTCGTCGAGCTTGGCGATCGCGCGCTGCTGCACGCCGGGGCCGGCCAGCGCGGGCCGGTCGCGGGTGATGCCGCCGGCGGTGATGCGCGCCATCCCGACCGAGTCACCGGTGTCGACGGTCATGTCGAGACCCCCGCCGGACTCGGTCATCTCGACGATCGACGTGCGTACGGCCGGGTCGGGGGTCGGCGTCCAGCCGGCCCCCTCGATGCCGCCCTCGACCGGCGCGCCGTCGACCTCGATGCCCGCCAGCCGCAGCGTCCCGGACATCGCGGTGTTGGTGCCGGCGCCGCCGCCGAGCGTCATGCCCTCGAGCGGGCAGCCCTCGCGGCAGAACGGGATCCGGGTCGAGCGGGTGTGCTCGCCGGACGGGAAGGGACCGACGTACGCCTTGAGGGGCCGGCCGCCGCGGCTGCCGAACCTGACCTCGACGGCCAGGTCGCGCGTCATCTCGGCCTGGTTGTCGATGGTGAGGGTGAGCCGCTTGCCGGTGACGGTCGGCACCACGCCGCCGGGTGAGATCTCGTCGACGACCTGGCCGACCTCGAGCCCGGGGCTCCAGGTCTCGGGCCAGGTGGCGACCCGCTCGAGCCTGCTGGAGTCGACGATCGAGAAGTTCGCGCCGGGGTTGGTGGCGCTGCCGGCGGCCATGATCCACTCGCCGTCGGGGTCGACCTTCCGGGTGAGGTCGAGCGCCTCGGAGAACGTGAGGGTCGTGTCCCACGTCGTCGGGGCCGGCGAGACCGTCGCGGCCACGCTGGTGCGCCAGGTGGCGGCGGAGTCGTAGACCCCCACCCCGAAGACCGCCACCGCGATCGCCGCGGTGATCGGCAGGATCACCAGGGTGCCCTCCTGCCGGCGTGAGATCGCCCGGGAGGAGACGAAGCCGCTCAGCGATCGCCCGCGCGAGCGCGCGGTCCACCACGTGGCGAGCACCGCGGTGAGCCGCGTCGCGGCCAGTCCGGCCACGACGGCGAGCAGCACCGGGAGGACGAGGTCGGTCGCGTCGGGCTCGGCCGGTCCGGTCGCGGAGAGCTTGCTGGCGAGGACGGCGACGGCGAGCGCGACGAGGGTCAGCTGGGCGATGACGGACCAGCGGCGCGCGGCCACCGGACGTCGTACGCCGCTGAGCTGGGAGGCCAGCGACTCGCGGACCACCAGGCCGACCGCGACGCACGCGACCGCGAAGGCCGCGACCAGCACCAGCGCGCCCGCCACCCAGCTCGCCCACGGGAGCGGGACGGGTAGTCCGGGCACCAGCCAGCTCCGGACGAGCAGGAACGACAGTCCCATCCCGAAGGCGATGCCGAGCGGGGTGGCGATCAGGAGGATCCCCAGCGGCTCGGCGAGGCCGAGGCCCCACAGCCGGCGCGCGGTCACGCCGCGCAGCGAGGCGAGGGCGAGCTCGGGGACCCGGAGCTCGCTGGCCGCGTTGAGCAGGCGCATGAGCAGGGCCAGGGCGACGAGGACGAGCGAGAGGACGGCCGGGGCGATGGAGCTGCGCGCGGTCGACTGCTGGAAGCGCACCTCGTCGACGACGCCGGCGAGCGAGTTCGTGTCGTCGACGCGGAGGGTGCCGCCCTCGACCTCGACCTCGGTGTCGCCGGGCACGGCCTTCGCAGAGGCCGCGGCCAGATCGAGCTGCTCGGGGGTCAGGTCCGCCGGGATCGCCAGGTGGGTGTCGACCCGGACGGTCCAGCCGCCGAGGGCCTCGACCGTCTCGGCGGTCGTGATCAGCGGAGCCGGGCTGTAGGGGGTGTAGCCGGTGCTGAGGCTGATCTGCTCGTTCGTCTTGGTCAGGCGGCTCGGGATCAGCCAGTCCTGATCCGTCCGCGGCGTGTCGTAGGACCCCACCACCACGACCTCGTTGAGGGCGGGTCGTTCGAGGCCGAGCCGCTGCAGCTCGGTGGGCTCGAAGATGACGAGTGGCAGCGGCTCACCCAGCGTGGCACCGGTCGTCTCGACGTCGGCGGCGAGCATCAGCACCTCGCCGACGCGCTCCGGGCAGCGGCCCGTCACCTCGAGGCTCTCGCACGCACCGTCCCGTGGACCAGAAGCGGACCGAGCCCCGCAGTGCCATGAACCGCGCCGACTCGACCGTGGTGACCGACGGCGCCCAGGGGCCCCGGTTCACCGCGTCCGAGGCGGCCGCGGCGTCCCGCTCGGCCTGCTCGACCGAGCTGGTGGAGTCCGGGGTGAAGACCCGGCTGATGCCGGTGAGGCCCGCCGGGGTCTCCTGCAGGCGCGTCACGATGTAGGAGTTGGTGACGGCCTCGGAGAAGACCGGGCCGAGCACGGCGGAGCCGATCGCGAGGGCGGTCAGGAGCACCGAGCCGGCCGACAGCAGGGCGCGCGAGCGCAGCCCGCGGACGATGGCGCCGAGCAGCTGGATCATCTCGGGGTCCCTGCGACGTTGTTCGGGGGAGCGCTTCGGGGTCCCCGCGAGCGTGTGACGGGGGAGAGCAGCGGAGGAGTCAGGAGGTCGTGGGGTGAGATCACTCGGCCTCCTCGCGCAGGAGGCTGGGCCGGGTGGTCGACGCCCGTACGGCGCGGGCGCGACCGCCGACGAGCACGACCGCGGCGGCCGACAGGACCGCCGGGATGACCAGGGGCACGAGGTGGGGAGCGGTGTCGAGCGGCAGCGCCGCCACCGGGAGCGACAGCAGCGGGAGGCCGCCGAGGAGCAGCGTCACCGCCAGCCAGCCCCCTGCCACGACCATGGCCAGCACGAGCACGGTCAGGCTGACGAGCTCGGCCCGACCGGCCCTCCGGGCGGTGCCGACAGAGATGCCGAGCACGCGCAGGGAGGCCACGTCGCGACGGTAGTCGCGCAGGTGCCGCGCGACCCCGGCGCCCAGCGCGAGCAGCGCGACGAGCGCGCAGGCCAGCGCAGTGAGGGCGTACGCCACCGACTGGTCGCCGCCGTAGGTCTCGCCGAGCGACTCGCGCACGGTCGCAGAGGTTCGCCACGACCCCCCGGTCGCCTCCGCCACCTGGTCGAGCACCGCGTCCGGGGTGCCGGGGGCGGCGACGATCTGCACCTCCGCCGACGGGACCGTCGGGCCGGAGCCCGCCGCCGACGTACGGATGTCGGAGAGCAGGCCGACGCTGCCGACCAGGGGCAGCGAGCCACCGATGCCGAGCACGTCGGTCGTACGGTCGTCGCCGCCGAGGTCGAGGGCCTGCGGCTCGGCCTCGTCGTCGACGGGCGCGGCCAGCACCGGGACGGCGTCGCCCGTCCGGTCCAGGTCGATCTCGAGCACCGCACCCAGGGGCAGCATCGCCACCTGGAGGCCGTCGGTCCGGTTGACGACGAAGCTGGGCGGCGGGGTCCAGCCGCGGACGAAGTTGTTGTTGAGCACGCCCTGCACCGATGCCGGGTCGGGCACCCACGTCGACGCGAGCAGGTCGGTGTCGCCGAGCGTGAGGCGCTCGAGCAGGACGACGAACTCGTCGTCGTCGATGATGCCCTGGGTGTCGCGGCCGAGCTCGAGCCCGGTGACGGTGCACCCCTCGCGCGCACGCGCGCACCCGCGCGCTCGCGGTGACCGGCGAGCCGTCACCGGGGACGACCAGCCGCACCGCGACCGAGCCGGACGCGTTGGAGGTGCTGACGTACGTCAGCGACACCTCGAGGGCCCCACCCCCGTCGCGGATCACGTCGCCGTCGGGCAGGTTGATGGACCGCGCCGGAGGCACCTCGATGCCCGACAGCGTGACCTCGAACCGGTCGCCCCGCACCTGCAGGGGTGCGGCGTCGGTGCTCAGCCGGTCGATGGCGTCGGAGGCCGCCCGGGCGGGCGTGCCGTCGTAGAAGTCCCCCACGACGGCGTCCCAGCGGGCCGCGTCGACGTACGCCCGGCGCTCGCCGAGGCGCTCCTCGTTGCGGACGATGGCCGAGGCGATGAGGTGGTCGCCCTCGGGGTCGGCCCGTTCGGTGAGGTCGACGGCACCCGCGGCGCCGAGGTCGGTGGCGTCGATGGTGCGGGCTCCGGGCACCTCGACGCCCGCCTGGTCGCGCGTCCAGCTGCTGACGCTGACCGCACCACTCAGCGCGAGCGACCCGACGACGGCAGCGGCCACGACCAGCCGGACCGGGGTGACCAGGTCGTCGGCGCGGGCCAGCCGGCGGGCCGCGAGGAACGCGCCCAGGCCGCGCCGCTCGGTGGCCGGGGTGAGGCCGCGCGCGGCGATGCGGATGACCCAGATGGCGACCTGCCCGAGCGCGAGGCCGACCAGGGCCGGGCCGAGCAGGACGACGAGGTCGGGCTCGTCGCTCGCGGCGCGGCTGCGGTAGGCCGCGACCCCCGCGCCGACCATGACCAGGACGCTCAGGAACACCGCGACGGTCGTCGCGCGGCGCGGCCGGCGGCGCATCGAGACCTGCACCGCCAGCGGCTCGCGGAGCGCGGCCGCGGCGGACAGCGCGACGATCACGAGGGCCGCCCCGGCGATGCCGGCCGCGGCCACCAGGGCCGGCTGCTGGAGCGCGGCGGCGGTGTCGTCGAGCCACGTGCGGGTGGCCAGCACGGTGCCGGCCGCGCCGACGGCGAGGCCCAGCAGGGTGCCGACCACGATGGCGAGCAGCGGCTCGACCAGCAGGAAGCGCCAGAGCCGGAGGCCGTGGATCCCGCGCAGCCGCGCCAGCCCGATCTCCTCGCGCCGGGCGACGGCGAGCTCGGCGCCGATGCTGGGCACGGCGACCGCACCCAGCAGGAGCAGCGGCGCGGTCAGCCACCGCGACGTGCCGGCGGCCTCGGCGAACTGGAGCACCGTCACCGCGCCACCGACGACCACGACGGTCATCAGCACCAGCGTGGTCAGGGCACCGCGACGACTCCAGGCCCCGCGAAGGACTCGGCTCACCTGATGACTCGGCCCTCGTCGAGCGCGATGTGGAGGTCGCAGACCTCGACCACCGCGGGGTCGTGGGTGGCGACGACGACGACGGCCCCGCGGGCCGCCTCCTCGCGGAGCTCGGCGAGCACGACGCTGCGGTTGCCCTCGTCGAGCTCGGACGTCGGCTCGTCGGCCAGCAGCACCTCGGCGCCCACCACGAAGCCGCGGGCACAGGCGACGCGCTGCATCTGGCCGCCCGAGAGCTCCTCGACCTGCCGCTCGCCCAGGTCGGCGATGCCGAAGCGGGCCAGCGCGGCCTCCGCGGCCTCGTCGGCGTCGGCGGGCGCCGTGCCGCGGGCCCGCAGGGCGATCGAGACGTTCTCGCGCGCGGACAGGATCGGGACCAGGCCGTAGACCTGGAGCACGAACGCGACCTGCGGCAGCGGGTCGCCGCTGCCGGTCCACATCTCCCGCCCGTCGAGCTCGGCGGTGCCGGAGGTGGCCTGGAGCAGGCCGCCCGCGATGGAGAGCAGCGTGGTCTTGCCCGACCCGCTGGGCCCGGACAGCGCGGTGACCTTGCCGGCGGGGAAGGTGACGCTGACGTCGTCGAGGAGGGTGCGGCCGGCGACGTACGTGATGTTGTCGAGGCGCAGGGCCGTCTGGGTCTGCGTCGGCGCGGGGCTGAATCCGGAGGTCATGACGGGGCCGCCCCCTCGTTGCTCGCGCGCGTCACGATGATCCGTCCCTGCTCGTCGTCCTCGAACCGCACCAGCGTGCCGGGGGGCCACTCGGCCGCGATGTGGCCGGGCAGGTGGAGGACGCCGTCCTCGCCCACCACGGCGTACTCCGACCCGCCGTGGCCCTCGGCCCCGACGCGGCCGCCCTTCATCGTCACCGTGCGCGGGAAGGTCGAGGCCACCTCGGGCTGGTGGGTGACCACGACGATCGTGGTGCCGAAGTCGTCGCCGAGGGAGTGGATCAGGTGCAGCACGTGGTCGCGGTCGGCGTGGCTGAGCTGGCTGGTCGGCTCGTCGGCGAGCAGCAGGCGCGGCGAGGTGGAGACGGCGCAGGCGAGGGCCAGGCGCTGGCGCTGGCCGCCCGACATCGTGGAGACCACCTGGTCGGCCTGGTCGAGCAGCCCGACCCGGTCGAGGAGCTCGGTGTCGACGAGGGCGTCCTCGCGCTCGCCGGCGGACAGCGAGAGCCGGGCGAAGGCGATGTTCTGGCGCGCGGTGGCGTACGACAGGAGGTTGCGGGTCGCGCCCTGGAGCATCGTCGAGACCTGGCGCGAGCGGATCCGGGCGAGGTAGCGCTCACCCATCCGCGAGACCTCCTCGTCGCCGAGGAAGATCTTGCCGGCGCTGGGGCGCTGGATCCCGCCGAGCAGCGCGAGCAGGGTCGACTTGCCGGAGCCGCTGGGGCCGAGGAAGGCGACGCGCTCGCCGGCCCGGATCGTCAGGTCGACGCCGCGCAGCGCGACGACGTCGTGACCGCCGAAGGTCTTGTAGAGGTGCACGACACCCTCGCACCGGATGCCGAGTCCTCCCGTGCGGGTCTCCTCCGCCGCGGCCGCGGTTCCCCGCACGTGCCCCCCTCAGTCCTGAACAACGGGCTTCAACATACATAAACTGCCGTACCTTGAGCGCATGGTCATTCGGGTAGCGCTCGTCAACGACGACGAGGTCGTCGTCCGCGGCCTCGATGCGATGATGCGCAACTACAGCCAGCGGGTCGAGGTCGTCGAGCTCGTGGCCAGCAAGCCGGTCAGCCAGCCGGTCGACGTGGCCCTCTACGACACCTTCGGGATGGGCCAGGGCAACGGCCCGGCCGTGCAGCGACTGGTCGACAGCCCGCAGGTGCGCAGCGTCGCCGTCTACACCTGGAACTTCCAGCCCTGGCTGACCCGCGACACCCTCAGCCAGGGCGTCCGCGGCTACCTCTCCAAGAGCCTCCCCGCGGCCCGGCTCGTCGACGCGCTCCACGCGATCTCCGCCGGCCAGCTCGTCGTGTCGCCCTCGCGCGGCCGCTCGTCGCTCGTCGGTGGCGACTGGCCCGGCCGCGAGGAGGGCCTGACCGCCCGCGAGGCCGAGGTGCTCTCGCTCATCACGATGGGCCTGAGCAACCAGGAGATCGCCGAGCGCACCCTGCTCTCGCTCAACTCGATCAAGTCCTACATCCGCTCGGCCTACCGCAAGATCGACGTCGACTCCCGCTCCAAGGCCGTGCTCTGGGGCGTCGAGCACGGCATGCGCGCCGACCGCGTGCGGATCAACGGGTCCCCCGTCCCGCAACTGAGCCTGACCGTTCCGGATGTCCGGCGGCCGCGACGCGCAGCTCCGCCCGTACCCTTCACCGTCGCGATGCCAGCGAGCCCCCGGGCCAGCCGTACGATCCTCCGGTGACGAGCAGCACCCCGGGATCGACCCCGACGACCTGGCGACGACGCTGCGGGTGCTGGCAGTCCCTCCACCAGGTGCGCGGCGACCACCCCGACCACATCACGGTCAAGCGGGCGGCGTCGCACATGTACAAGGCGATCAAGGCCGAGCGGAAGCTGGCCGCGCGCGCCGCCGAGCTCGCCCACGACCGCGAGATCATCGAGCGCACCGCGACCGGGTCCCCGATGCGCATCGACGACGAGACCGCCGGGATCCCGCTCGTCTCGACCACGGTCGGGGCGTTCGCCGGCGAGCTGGCGGTCGCGCGCGGCTGCTACATCTGCAAGCAGGACTTCACGCTGGTCGACGCGTTCTACCACTGGCTCTGCCCGGCCTGCGCCGCGACGAGCCACGCCAAGCGTGACCAGCGCACCGACCTCACCGGCAAGCGCGCGCTGCTCACCGGCGGCCGCGCCAAGATCGGGATGTACATCGCGCTCCGCCTGCTCCGCGACGGCGCGCACACCACGATCACGACCCGCTTCCCCAAGGACGCCGTCCGCCGCTTCTCCTCGCTGCCCGACGCGGCGGACTGGATCGACCGGCTCAAGGTCGTCGGCATCGACCTGCGCGACCCGACCCAGGTGATCTCGCTGGCCGACGACGTCTCGGCGTCCGGTCCGCTCGACATCCTCATCAACAACGCGTGCCAGACCGTACGTCGTACGCCGGGCGCGTACGCCCCGCTGGTCGACGCCGAGCAGCAGCCGCTCCCGTCGGGGATCGCCCTGCCCGAGCTGGTGACGTTCGACCACATCTCGGAGGCGCACCCCGCCGCGATCGCGGGTGCGCTGACCGACACCGCGGTCGCGCACCACGTGGGCGAGTCGGCCGAGCAGGCGCTGGCCGCGCACAACGCCGCGACCCTGACGGCGCTCGCCCTCAAGGCCGGGCACGCCTCGCTCGACGCGCACCTCGCCGGCACGGCCGTCGACGCCGGCGGCCTGCTGCCCGACATGCAGGTCAACAACTCGTGGACCCAGACCGTCGGCGAGGTCGACCCGCTGGAGCTCCTCGAGGTGCAGCTGTGCAACTCGATCGCCCCGTTCCTGCTGGTCTCCCGGCTCCGGCCGGCGCTCGCCGCCGCGGCCACGACGGCCGCCTCCGGCAGGGCGTACGTCGTCAACGTCTCGGCGATGGAGGGCCAGTTCTCCCGGCGCTACAAGGGCCCCGGCCACCCGCACACCAACATGGCCAAGGCCGCGCTCAACATGATGACGCGTACGTCGGCGGGCGAGCTGTTCGAGACCGACCGGATCCTGATGACGGCCGTCGACACCGGCTGGATCACCGACGAGCGCCCGCACCACGAGAAGCTGCGGATCGCCGCCGAGGGCTGGCACGCGCCGCTCGACCTCGTCGACGGCGCCGCCCGCGTCTACGACCCGATCGTGCTCGGCGAGGCCGGCACCGACCTCTTCGGCTGCTTCGTGAAGGACTACCAGCCGTCCCCCTGGTGACGCTCGATGGTTGACTCGGCCGCATGACGGATCTCGAGAGCGCCGAGGACTTCCACGCACGCGTCGCCGCCGCGACCGACGACGAGGGCCGGCTGCCCGTCGCGATCGAGCTGATGCCGGGGTGGGACATCTTCCCGTTCGAGCTCGACGGCCTGCGGATCAAGCCGCTCGAGCCGCTGCTGGACGAGGAGCCCGCCCGCCGCGGCGAGGACCCCGCCGACTGCCCGTGCGCCCAGCCCACCGTCGGCCGAGCAGGAGGCCCGGGTGGCGTGGAGCAACGAGCGGTGGGTCGTCTCCGACGCCGGGATGAAGCTCCCGGTCACGCTGATCCTGAAGCCGCGGGCACACCACGACCTGGCCGATCTCCCCGACGACCTCGCCTCGGAGATGGGGCGGCTGATGGTCGCGATCACCGCGGCCGTCGAGTCGCTGCCGAGCGTGGGCCGTTGCCACGTCGGGCGCTACGGCGACGGCGGCGCGCACCTGCACCCGTTCTTCTTCGGTCGCCCGGCCCGGATGCGGCCAGCTGCGCGGCTCGTGCGTCCTGGACTGGGAGGAGAACCTCCCCGACATCCCCGACGACGTACGCCGGGCCAACGCCGGCCACGTCGGGCGCCTGCTGGTCGAGCGCCTCGGCGGGTCCGGCCCGGCGTGGGAGGCGTGAGCCCGGACGTCTCGGTCCGTCCCGCGACCCGGGCCGACGTCGACTTCCTGACGACGGTCGTGATCGAGGCGACGCTGCACCAGGGGCGCCTGCCCGACGACTTCGACGAGGTCGACTACCGCGCCGGCTTCGGCGCGTGGACCGCCGAGCAGGTCGACGGGGACGGCGCCGGGTCGTCGATCTCCGTGGTGGAGGTCGACGGTGAGCCCGCGGGCCGACTGCGGGTCGTACGCCGTGGCGGGCTCGTCGAGATCGCCGGCCTCCAGCTGCTTCCCGAGCACCAGTCGCGCGGGGTCGGGCGTACGGTCGTCGACGGCGTCGTCGCCTCGGCCCGCGCGGCCGGGCTGCCCGTCGAGCTCGGGGTGGAGAAGGACAACCCACGGGCGCGGGTCTTCTGGGAGCGCTGCGGCTTCACCTACGTCGGCGAGGACGAGACGGAGCACCGGCTTCGACTGGCGACCTAGGCTCTGTGCCATGGAGCTGATCCTGCTGCTGGTGGTCCTGGGCGTGGTGGGCGCCGTCGCGGTCGTCATGACGCGGCGGAGCAAGGAGCGCGAGCTCCAGCGGCGCGAGGACGAGCTCGCCCCGGTGAAGAAGCTCGCCTTCGAGGACATCACCGCGTTCGGCGTCGACCTGCAGGAGCTCGACTACGAGATGAGCGGCCACGACCTGGACGCCGGCGCCAACGCCGACTACCAGCGGGCGCTCGACACGTACGAGTCCGCCAAGACCGCCGGTGACTCCATCACCAAGCCGGAGGACATCCGGCACATCACCACGATCGTCGAGGACGGTCGGTACGCCGTCGCGTGCGTGCGCGCCCGGGTCGAGGGCCGGCCGCTCCCCACCCGTCGGCCGCCGTGCTTCTTCGACCCGCGTCACGGACCGTCGGTCGCCGACGTCCTCTTCGTCCCGCCGGACGGCGTCGAGCGTGACGTGCCCGCGTGCGCCCTCGACGTCGAGCGCGTCAACGCCGGCGCCGAGCCCGACATCCGCAAGGTGATGGTCGGCGCGCAGCGCGTGCCCTACTACCAGGGCGGCCGCGCGTACGAGCCGTACGCCGCCGGCTACTTCGGCGCCTTCGGCCCCATGACGTGGATGTTCATGGGCGGGATGATGTTCGGCGACCTCGGTGGCGGCTACGACGGCGGTGGTGACGGGGGCGGCGACGGCGGCGGATCCGACGGTGGTGACGGCGGTGGGTACGACGGCGGTCGACGGCGGCGGTGACGGCGGTGGCTTCGACGGTGGCGGTTTCGACTTCGGCGGCTTCTGAGCGCTGGCGATCATGACTCGCACCGTTCCCTGGACCGACGGACTCTGGACGAACGAACCCGCCGACGTCGCGACCGGCTCCGACGGCCTCCACGTCACTGCCCGCGAAGGCAGCGACGCCTGGCGCCTCACGTCCTACGGCTTCATCCACTCCAGCGAGCATGCGCTCCTGACCACGTTGGAGCCCGAGTCTGCTCTCGAGGTGCAGTTCCGTCTCGACTTCGCCGAGCAGTTCGACCAGGCCGGCCTCTTCGTCAAGGTCGACGACGAGTCGTGGATCAAGGCCGGGGTGGAGCTGAGCGACGGAGAAGAGAGCCTCGGCGCTGTCGTCACCAGGGGCGCATCGGACTGGTCCCTGTCCCCCGTGCCGAGCTGGGCAGGTCGGTTGGTGACCGTACGTGGCAGCTGGTCGGGCAACGCACTCACCGTGCGCGCCCGCGTGGACGACGAACCCTGGCGACTCGTTCGCGTCGCGCCCCTGGATCCGGGCGCACCCGTCACCGCAGGGCCGTTCTGCTGCGCGCCGACCCGGGCCGGGCTCACCGTCCAGTTCACGTCGTGGCGCACGACCCCGCCCGACACCGGGCTGCACCCCGGCACCTGAGCCTTCCTGTCTGAGCGGCTTCGCTGGAATGGCCTCAGGACCGTGAGCCGAGGTAGAGAAGCACCAGGGCCGCGATGAAGACGACCAGAAGGATCAGCGGTTTCCACGTCGGCCGTTGGCGGCGTTCGCGGCTGAGTGGCGGTCTTACGGGTCGTCGCCGTGGCGGATGTCGTCACCAGCGCGTCGGGCACTGAGTCTGGTGGCCGCGCCGAGGCGACGCGACCGCCGTGCTCGCCCTCGTCGAGGTCGGTGCGCCCGCCCTGGCTCCAGGGGTCGCGGCGGTGGTGGGCCTCGCACCAGGCGCCGGGGACGTCGCAGCCCTCGGCGCGGCAGGTCTGGTCGCGCACCAGCAGTGCCTTGCGCTGGGCCGGGGAGAACAGACGCGCCGCGTACGGCCCAGGTCGAGAGGGAGGCTGTCGCCGCCGAGGACGGCGGGGAGGATGTTCGCCGTGCACGCGAGCCGGCGAGCCTGGGCGGCGGTGATCCGGTCGCCGGTGAGGTCGTCGCCGGGGACGAGACCGGCGCCGATGAGGTCGGCCGCCGCGAGGTCGGCCTGGAGCGTGGCGAGCGGGATGGTCACGATGACGGTGGTGGCATCGCCACCGTGGAGTGGGAGACGGTCCGGGTCGACGGCCTCGAGGAACTCACCGAACGCCTGACCCATCCGCTTCGGGTACGCCGCCCGCACCACCGGATCGCCCGAACCGCCCGTGCGCTGCACGCGAGGGTTGGCGAACGCCTCGAGGTACGTCGCGAACCGGGTCGCGGTGGCGTCGGGCACCCGGCCGGAGATGCGGGTCGTGCCGTCCCCGAGGCGCCGCATCGTCAGGCGGGTCCGGTCGGCAGCGTTGGCTTCGAGGTCGGCCAGCCGGGCGGCTTCGACGGCCTCGGCGATCTCGGGGTGCGACCACGTCGAGGATCCGGCGCCCGATGCGACCGAGCTCCTTCGGCCCGAACTCGCCCGCCTGCTCCACGAGATGCGCCTCCGCACGCGCGACGGTGTCGGCGTCCACGGACTGCCGGGAGCGCGGTGACGGCCCGGTGGATCACGTGCGCCTGGGCGAGGGTCACCGCTCCCTCGCGCATCGCCGCGGCCACGACCGTACGGTCCTGGTCGAGCGCGGAGGCCAGGGCCAGGTCGGCGCGGGCGATCGGCGTACCGGGTGCGGGTCACCTGGGCCAACCAGCCGGCGGCGTCCTTGGCCGCGGTCTCGTGGGCCAGGTCGCCGGCATCGGCGAGGATGCGCAGCCGGAGCTCCGCCACCTGCGCCTCGGCGCGTACGAGCTCGGTGAGCGCAGTGGCCTTGTCGGCGGTCGACATGAAGGTCGGGTTCACGTCCGCAACGGCCTTGAGCGAGGACCGGACGTCGGAGGCCGCTGTCACGATCGGGTGTGTCATCTCCTCGGTCACGGACGGCCTCCTCTCGACGACGGGTCTGCACGCACACGCGTGACTGACAACGGTCGTCGCTCCTGGAGGCCCGGGAACCGGGCTATTACTTACCCTCGCAACTCATCCACCTCACCACCGGGAAGGCGCACCATCTGAGCTGGTGGCCCGGAGGCTAGGGACGTAGGACCCACGCTACCTCACGCAGACACTATCCGTCAATCTGTTCGACCACTCATCGCCAGCAGGTCCGGATGTCTGGCAGGCTTGGATCACAGGGCTCGTGCATCTGCGGCCGGCGTGCGCCACACTCAGGTCATGGGACTCAGTGGTGACATCCGGACGGCCGCCCGCCGCGTGTCGTGGAAGGTGTTTGGTGCAGTTGCCGCCGTTGCCCTCGTCACTTCTTGCGCCGTCGTCGCCCTAGCGACGCGCAGCTTGCCTCCCGTGCTGGCGCTCATGGTCGGCGGCTGGGTCGTCGTGCTTCTCGCGGGCCTCACCCTGGACGCCCTCGAGGCACCTTTCGACCGCGCCCCTGGGCCTCGGTCCGGCTCGCGCGGAAGCTGGATCTGACTCAATGCTCACATCGGCAGACCGGATGTCCCCGACAGGCGGCGACCCGGTCTGAGGACCTCGGCGACGGGCGCGCGAGCACCTTGGTCGAGCACCGGCGCGCTCTCGCTGCACCGTAGGGGCTGCCGGCCCGCGGATCGGCAGACACGGGCGGATCGGCCGAAAGCACGAGCCGCAACTCACCCCAGAGGCCAGCCGACCCGGGCCGGCAGACCGATGGCACCGCGCAGGGATCCCGACATCGTGGGAGCGACCACCCGATGCGAAGGAAGAGACCTGTGAGCACCACGACCACGGCCCAGACCGACACCCCGACAGCCCTGCACGATCCGCCGACGCCGGTCCGGGCGAAGCTCGCCGCAGCCTGGACCAGCTTCATGTTCTTCTACATCTACGTCGACTACCTGCACCTCTACAAGCCCGGTGCCGTCGACGACATCCTGGCCGGCGTCGTCTTCGAGTTCGACATCAGCCAGACCTTCGTCGTCACCTCGCTCATGATCGTGGGGATCCCGGCCGTCATGATCCTGCTCTCCACGACGCTGCCCGCCCGGGCGAACCGCACGCTCAACCTCGTCGTGGCATCGCTCTGCATCCCCATCGCGGCGTTCAACGTGGTCGGCGAGTCCTGGGTGTACTTCTACGGCCTCGGCGCCGCGGTCGAGATCGCCATCCTCGCCTTCATCCTCCGGTCCGCCTGGACCTGGCCGCGGACGAGGTCGATCGCATGATCACCGTCGAGTCGCTGACCCGGACGTACGCCGGCTTCACCGCCGTCGACGACGTCTCCTTCACCGCCCAGCCCGGTCGGGTGACCGGGTTCCTCGGTCCGAACGGCGCCGGCAAGTCCACCACGATGCGCGTGATGGTCGGGCTGACCGTCCCGACGTCCGGCACCGCGACCATCAACGGAGCGCGGTTCGCCGACCTCCCCAACCCCGGCCTGGAGGTCGGCGTCCTCCTCGACGCCTCCGCCCAGCACGCCGGCCGCACCGGACGCGAGATCCTCACGATCGCCGCCGACACCATGGGCCTGCCGCGCCGGCGCGTCGACGAGATGCTCGAGCTCGTCAGCCTGACGCCCACCGAGGCGAAGCGCCGCGTACGCCACTACTCCCTCGGCATGCGGCAGCGGCTCGGCATCGGCACCGCCCTGCTCGGGGACCCGCAGGTGCTGATCCTCGACGAGCCGGCCAACGGCCTCGACCCCGCCGGGATCCGGTGGATGCGCGACCTGCTGACGGGCTTCGCCGGCCGGGGCGGCACCGTGCTGCTGTCCTCGCACCTGCTGCACGAGATCGAGGTCATCGCCGACGACCTGGTCGTCATCGGCAACGGCAGGATCGTCGCGTCCGGCAGCAAGGACGAGCTGCTGGCCGCGGCCGGGACGCTCGTACGGTCGCCGTCGCCGCGCGACCTCGCACACGCCCTCGAGCAGGCCGGGATCCCCAGCACGCTCGCGGGGGACGGCTCGGTCCGTACGGACGCCGATCCTGCCCGGGTCGGGGTCGTGGCCCTGACGGCCGGCATCGCCCTCACCGAGCTCCGGTCCGCCGAGGGCGCCGGGCTCGAGGACATGTTCCTGTCGCTCACCTGCGGACACCCAGCGCGAAGGAGTGGCGGCATGACCATCCCCCTCACCCGGCTCGTCAAGGTCGAGCTGCGCAAGATGTTCACCACCCGATCGGGGTTCTGGATGCTCGTCAGCATCGGCGTCCTGACGCCCATCTCGGCCGGTTCGGTCGTCGTCCTCGCGCCCGACAGCGACGTCACGTACGAGAACTTCACGAGGGCGACCGGGTTCCCGCTGTCGGTGATCCTGCCGATGATCGCGATCCTGGCCGTCACGAGCGAGTGGAGCCAGCGCAGTGGGCTCACCACGTTCACGCTGGTGCCGAGCCGCGGACGTGTGATCGGCGCCAAGGCGGCCGCGACCCTGCTGGTGGGCCTCGGCTCCGTGGGCCTCGCCTTCGCGGTGGGCGCACTCGGCAACGTGGCCGGGTCCGCAGTCGCCGGCGTCGACACCGTGTGGGACATCTCGTGGGCCATGGCGCCCCAGATGGTGCTCTTCAACCTGATCGGCATGGCCATCGGCTTCACCCTCGGTGTCGTGCTGCGCAACTCCGCGGCCGCGATCGTGGCCTACTTCGTCGTCTCCCTGGTCCTGCCGGGCGTCCTCCTGCTCCTGGCCCAGGTGCGCCCGTGGTTCGCCGACCTGCAGCCGTGGATCGACTGGAACGAGACGCAGGTGGCGCTCCTCGAGGGCGCCATGGACACCGGTGAGGAGTGGGCGATGCTCGGCTCGACCACGATGATCTGGATCGTCGTCCCGCTCGCCGTCGGGCTGCTGTCCCTGCGCCGCTCCGAGGTCAAGTGATGCTCATGCCCCGTACGCCGACCCGCTCCGCTCCCTAGGCTGCACACGTGCTCACCGCCAACATCGGTTCGGTCCTCGCCGAGCCCCGCGCCCCGGACCCGCCGGCGCGGGCCTGGTGGGACTGGGTCCTGGTCGGGGCCCTGCTGGTCACGGCCGCGGGCGAGGCGACCTTCCGCTCCGACGTGGCGGAGCGGCCCCTCGCCACCGCGGTCGCGCTCGTGGTGATCCCGGCCCTGCTCTGGCGGCGTACGCATCCGCTCCTGGCGACCGCGGTCGGCTTCGGCGGCGCGATGGCGCTGCTCGTCCCGACGCTCCTCGGCGGCCCCGACGTGGGGCTCAACTCCATGATCGTCGTCCTGATGCTGCCGTACGCCTTGTACCGCTGGGCTTCCGGCCGCGAGGCGCTGGTCGGCACGGCGGTCGTCGCCGTGCCGGTCGGCGTGGGTCTGGCGATCAGCGGGAACCTCGGGGACGCGGTCGGTGGCACCACCGTGGTGGTCGCGTCGTTCGCCCTCGGGGCCGCGATGCGCTACCGCGCGGTGGCGCGCCAGCGCGAGGTGCAGCAGGTCCGGATGCTCGAGCGCGGTGAGCTCGCCCGCGAGCTGCACGACACCGTCGCGCACCACGTGTCGGCCATCGCGATCCAGGCCCAGGCGGGGCGGGCGGTGGCGGCCACCGACCCGGCTTCGGCCGTCGAGACGCTGGCGGTGATCGAGGCGGAGGCGTCGCGGACCTTGTACGAGATGCGCACGATCGTCCGGGTGCTCCGCGACGGCGAGGCGGCCGACTACACGCCGCAGCGGGGCATCGGCGACCTCGACGAGCTGACCCGGATGAGCCCCGTCGTGCAGGTGCACCGCAGCGGCGACCTCGCCGGCCTGCCGCAACCGGTGGAGGTGGCGGTCTACCGGATCTGTCAGGAGTCGGTCACCAACGCGATCCGGCACGCGCTGGACGCCACGGCCGTCACGGTGGAGGTCACCGGCGACGTCGGCGTCGTACGGTTGCGTGTGCACGACGACGGAGAAGCAGCCCGCCCGGGCACCACGACGGGCTACGGCCTCGTCGGGATGGCCGAACGGGCCAAGCTGCTCGGCGGATCCTGCCAGGCCGGGCCGGACCCGGCCGGCGGCTGGACCGTCGAGGCGACGCTGCCGCGCGAGATGTCCCAGTGACCATCCGGGTGGTGGTCGCCGACGACCAGCTCCTGGTCCGCACGGGGCTCACCATGATCCTCAACGCGCAGCCCGGGATCGAGGTCGTCGGCGAGGCGACGGACGGTCACGAGGCGGTGGCCGTGGCGCGCGAGCTGCGTCCCGACGTCTGCCTCCTCGACATCCGGATGCCCGGCATCGACGGCGTCGAGGCCACCCGCCAGCTCGCCGGCCCGGGCGTCGAGGACCCGATGGCCGTCGTGGTCATCACGACCTTCGACCTCGACGAGTACGTCCACGGCGCCCTCAAGGCCGGCGCCCGGGGCTTCCTCCTCAAGGACGCCGGGCCCGAGCTGCTGGTGCAGGCGATCCACGCGGCCGCGAACGGTGACGCGCTCATCTCACCCGACATCACCCGCCGCCTCCTCACCACGCTGGCCGGCCTGGAGCGCGTCGCGCCGCCGCCCCAGCCGATCGAACCGCTCACCGAACGCGAGGAGGACGTGCTGCTCACCGTCGCCCGCGGCCGCACCAACGCCGAGATCGCCGACGAGCTCCACATCAGTCTGAGCACGGTGAAGACCCACATCGGCGCGCTGATGAACAAGCTCGGCGCCCGCAACCGCGTCGAGGTCGCGATGTGGGCGTACGAGACCGGGCGCGTCAGGGGCTAGACCACGGACGTACGCGGCAACTTTGTGCTCGCGTCGTGAGTCGTACCGTGGACCGATCATCCGTCTCCGGAAGGAGCGCACCCGTGCGTACGACCGCGCTGGCCACCGCCACCCTGCTGGGCCTGGCCCTCCTCGGCCCCGTCCCGGTCGCCGACGCTGCCGGCGAGACCTGCCGCGGCGAGGCCGCCACGATCGTGGGCACCCCCGGCAACCCCGCGCTGCTGGGCAGCGACGGTGTCATCGGCACCGCGGGACGCGACGTGGTCGTGACCAACGGCGCGTTCAAGGTCTCGACCCTGGGCGGTGACGACGTGATCTGCGTGACCGCCGGTGGGTCCTCCGTCAGGCGCGTGCTCATCGACGCGGGTGCCGGCGACGACGTCGTGGACGGCACCACCGCGCCCGACTGGATCGTGCAGGCCGAGCTCGGCGAGGGGGCCGATCAGTTCGCGGGTGGCGACGCGGGCAACTCCGTCCGCGGCGCGTACGACGACGCCGCCCCGGCGGACACCGAGAGGGACGTCATCGTCGGCGGAGTCGGTTCGGACGGGGTCCACAGCGGCGTGGTCGGGCAGCCCAACCCTGACGTCATCGCTCTGGGCGCCGGCAACGACTCCCTCATCTATGAGGGTGTCACTGCCTCCGGCGGCTCGATCGACGGCGGCGCAGGTGTGGACGAGTTCTTCCCGTCGACGCTGGCCGCCCCGGGCGACACCCTGATCGACAACGCGGCCGGACGGATGCTGATCGACCAGCAGGTCGTGGCGACCTGGACCGGTCTGGAGACCTTCTGGACCGGCACCATCGGCGGCGACGACCTCGCCTTCGTGGGCACCGCGGCCGACGAGACCGTCTATGCCAAGGTGTCCGGACGCGTCCGCGCCACCTTCGGCGCAGGTGACGACAGCTTCCTGGCGGACCAGGCGCCCCGTGCCGGCAGCGTGATCGACGGCGGCGATGGTCGAGACCTGCTCTACGTCACCTCCGAGGCGGGACTGTTGGACCTCGACCTGAGGAGTGGCGAGATGGTGGCGAGTGCCGGGGCTCCGTACACGACCTCGGCCACCAACTTCGAGGATGCGTCACTGTTCGCGCAACGGGTCGTCCTTGGCGGCACCAACAGCCGCAACGCTCTCAGCTTCTCCGCATGCGACGCCCAGCTCCGCGGTCGCGGTGGCGCGGACACCATCGCCCGGTCCTACGACTCCCTCTGGGAGTCGGTCTTCTGCCCGCGCTTCCCGAAGGCGCGCCTCGACGGCGGCAGCGGCAGGGACGACATCAAGGGCACCGTCGGCAAGGACGTGTTGCTGGGCGGCAGTGGGAAGGACCTCCTCGACGGGGGCGTGGGAGCCGACCGCCTCGTCGGCGGCAGTGGACCCGACGAGCTGAAGGGTGCGGACGGCAACGACGTCCTTCGGGGCGGCGGTGGGAACGACCGGCTCCTCGGAGGCAAGGGGCGCGACAGCCTGCAAGGACAGGCCGGCGAGGACCGGCTGTACGGCGGACCGTCCCGCGACCACGCGGACGGCGGGTCTGGCCGCAAGGACCTGTGCCGCGCCGAGCGCAAGCAGCAGTGCGAGCGCTGACAACACGAGGGGCCGGTCTGCCTAGGTCCGGCGCACATCCCGATCGGCTGACACGTCAGCATGTGGTTCGCAGAGCCCGTCCCAGTCGGCTCGCCTCACGAGCTCGCCTGCGAGGTCGCGTCATTGAGGCGCGACGGCACGTGTCGTCGAAGGAACGCGATCTGGTCTGCAAGGACGTTGTCGAAGTCGTCGCCGGTGTAGATGTCGAAGTGTCCGGCGTCGTAGCGGCGAACCTCTCCCTTTGGTGCCCTGGCGGCGTGACGCAGTGTGGCTGCGGCCGGGGCGACGGTGTCGTGGTCGCAGACGCAGAAGAGTGCTGGTTTGGTGAGGTCCTTCGCTCTCCGTCCGGGTCTAGCGAGCGGCACTGCGAGCCCGATCCGGGCCGGGACCCGGAACTTGTACTCGGCTTCGGTGAGGCCGGAGGCTTCGAGAACTCCTAGCACTCCTTCGGAAACGTCGTCTGCGCTCATCAGACCGACTTCTCCGGGGCGGGCGGCGACCGGCACCCGCACGGGTTCGCGCCCGATCGCCGTTGCGAGCAGGTCGCGGACCGCTGCGCAGGTCAGGCGAAACGCCAGCCGCGGTGGGATCTTCGTCAGCGCCGCGAACCCGTCAGTGAAGGGGCATTGGGCGATCGACGCCGCGATGGAGGGGTCGTCGGCAGCGGTGACGATGGCGTGTCCGCCACCGAACGAAGTTCCCCAGACCACGACGGAGCCTGGGTCGGTCTCCGGCAGTGCGCGCGCACAGGCGACCGCAGCCCGCCAGTCCTCCTGCTGCCGGGGAATGCTCAACAGCTCGCGCGGTTCCCCTTCGCTCTGCCCGAAGTGGCGGTAGTCGAACACCAAGCACGCGTACCCCTCGGCTTGGAAGCGCTCGGCGAACGCGGCGAGGCGCATCTCCTTGATGGCTCCCAGGCCATGTCCCATCACCAGGACGGGCGCAGGAGTCGACTCGGTCGCGCCATCGGGCAGGTACAGCCATGCGTGGCACCGACCGTCACCGGACCGGAAGAACAGCTCTCGGCGGTCGTTCATGACAGACTTCTCTTGATCAGCATACAAGAGATCCTGCGGCGCTCTTGAATGCCTGTCAAGATGAGGTGTGCCACGTAACCGCCACGACCAGACCAGAGCAGCCAAGCGCGACGACATCGTCGCCGCCGCGAGCTCGTTGTTCATCGCCGAGGGCTACGACGGCGCGTCGATGAACAAGATCGCCGCCGCGGCCGGCCTCACGCCGAATACCCTCTATTGGTACTTCAGCGACAAGGACGAGCTGTTCGTGGCTGTCGCCGAGGTGTACCTGCACCTGCTCCTTGAGCAGCACGCGACCGTTGCCGAGCAACCGTTGGCGGAACAGTTCCTCTGGCTCGTCGACAACCTACGGCCCGTGCGCCATCTCGTGGCCACCGTGCATGCTCGCGTATCCCGGTCGCCACGGATCGCGGAGTGGCACTCCGGATTCCACAGGCAGGTCGAAGCACTCTTCGAGGACCAGCTGACCATCGAGCTCACACCAGAACGACGCAACGCCGAGGCTGCAGTCGTCACCTTTGCCATCGAAGGAGCCGTCACCCACGACCTCGACGCCAGCTCGACCATGAACCTGTGCCACTCCCTCACCCACCGACTCACGTCGATCTAGCAGGCGACTCAGGCCGCCGGTCGCTCCTCCGGAGATCCGGCGTCTCCGAAAGGAGCCGGAATGGGCTGGTGGCAAACGCGAACTGGTCACGGAAGTGCAAGGTCGCGCGCGGCAGACCGGCTCTGAGGCGCCGCGGCAGACAACGTCCAGTCGCCCGTCCCACGACTCGTCGCGCCGCCCCATGGGGGCGAGGCCCGGCGTGGACGTTGATCTGACTACGAGCGGCGCGTGGTCCGCCCCAGGCCGCGGCCGGCCGACGATCTGTGGGTCACCATCAACCGAAGGAGTCCCGATGACACCGAAGTTCCTGCCCCGGCCCGTGACCGCCGTGTTCCTAGCCCTGAGCCTGATCGGCGTGATGCTCGGTGCCGCTGGGGCCGTGTCGCCGCCGGGCGACCCTCGAGTCGCCGTGCAAGCACACCAGGCCACCAAGAAGCACGGCCCCAAGCCCACCGTCGTGCTGGTCCACGGCGCGTTCGCCGACTCCAGCGGGTGGAGCGATGTTGCCGGTCGCCTGATGAAGGCCGGTTACCCCGTCATCGCCTTCTCGAACCCGCTGGGGCCCGGCCAGCGACGCGGCGTACCTGCGCAGCACGAGCTCTTCGCCCAGGACCTGCCCCGGAAGACTGCACAGTTCATGGCGGCGACGCAGCGCCCGGGCGCGTTGGCGGCTCTCGTGACCCCGTCAGGCCCTCCGGCATGGACTGAGGTTCCCAGCTGGTACGTCGTGGCGAGGCAGGACCGCATCATCCCGCCCGAGGCCGAGCGAGTCATGGCGGAGCGGGCGGGTTCGACCGTGGTCGAGATCGACAGTTCGCACGTCGTGATGATGAGCCACCCGGGCGAGGTCAGCCAGCTGATCCAAGAAGCTGCTCGGTAGCGAGTGGAGCGACGCAGAGGCCTGCTGCCGTGACTGCGATCTCGTCGGCGACCAGGACGTGGCCGGACGCGCAGTAGCGCAACGCTACCCAGGAGGAGGCTTGCCCGTCCGGGTAACTGATTCGCCGCCAGAGGCCGCGAGGAGAACATCCCGTCAACCGAGCCCGGATCGAGAGCAACACGAGAGTGACCCGGCAGCCGGCAGCCCGCCCTCAGGACGCAGCAGTCCCCGCGATGTTCACGAGCCACCCGATCCCGAACCGGTCGGTGAGCATCCCGAACTCGTCGCCCCAGGGTGCGGCCTCGAGGGGCTGGCGTACATCGCCGCCCTCGGCCAGCGCAGCGAACCAGGCGCGCAGCCGCTCGGCGTCCTCAGGGCCGCCGGACAGGCTGATCGAGACGTTGTCGCCGAAGCTGACCTGCACCATCTCCGGCGGAGCGTCGGCGCCCATCAGCACGAGGCCGCCCGGCACCTCGAGCTGGCCGTGCATGACCTGGGTGGCCAGCGGTCCCTCGGTGCCCATGTCGCCGAAGGTCATCACGCTGAGCTCGCCGCCGAGGACCGAGTGGTAGAACTCCATCGCCTCACGGGCCTTGCCATCGGCGAAGTTGACGTAGGGGTTGAGGTTGATCGACATCGTGGGCTCCCGGTGCTCGGACTGGTCGACCCAACCTAATGACTCCTGCCGCGGTCGCGGAAGCAGCGAGGGCGGCACCCGCGCGGCCGGATCCCTCCCGGCCCGGATCACCGGTCCCCCCCGATCGCGCCGTCGCCGTGTCTCCGTGCGGTGTCGCGCATGTTCCCTCCCCAGGGATCTGTGGTGCACCTGCGACGTAACCACGCGATGTCCGATGAGTCCACCACCAAAATATGGGACAACGGCAGCTTGCTGAGACGTAAGGGTCAGTCGGTGCCGGAGTGGCCCCTGAGGAGGTCGCCGAAGGGAGTCACGTCGGACTCCACCTGTGTGCCAGACGTACGCCGCGGGCGGGCGGCGAGGTCGGGAGCGAAGCCACCGACGCCGTAGTCGCCCTGGCTCAGCACGGCCGAGGCCAGCTCGGACGCGGCCCGGGTGATCCGGTCGGAGAGCCCGTGGCTGCCGAAGTCCTCGGTGGCCGCGAACACCCCGGTGGGGAGGACGACCGCGCGGAGGTAGGCGAAGAGTGGGCGCATCGCGTGGTCGAGCACGAGCGAGTGCCGGGCAGTGCCGGCGGTCGCGGCGATCAGCACCGGCGTACCGGTGAGCCCGTCGGGGTCGAGGGCGTCGAAGAACATCTTGAAGAGCCCGCTGTACGCGGCGTTGAAGACCGGCGTCACCGCGATGAGGCCGTCGGCGGCGGCGACCCGCTCGCGGAGCTGGGTGATCCGCGGGGTCGGGATGCCACCGGTGACCATGAAGGTCGCCAGCTCGCTCGCGACCTCGCGCAGCTCGACGAACTCGACGTCGACCGTCTCGCCGCGCGCGCTGACCTGCGCCGAGGTGGCCTCGGCGATCTGGTCGGCGAGGAGCCGGGTGGACGACGGGACGGTCAGTCCCGCCGTCACCACCACGATGGATCGGGTCATGCTTGTGCCAGCTCCTCTGCGCGGGCCCGTGCGGGCTCGACGAGGTGGTGCGGGGCGTCGGGGCCGGCGGCCACGAGCGAGGCGTGGGTCGGCGGGTCGCTGGGCACGTGGGCCGGGCGGCGGCGCTCGAACTCCGCGCGCAGCACGGGCACGACCTCGGTGCCGAGCATCTCCACCTGTTCCATCACCAGCGACGTCGGCAGGCCGGCGTGGTCGACGAGGAACAGCTGGCGCTGGTAGTCACCGACGTAGTCGGCGAAGCCGAGCGTGCGCTCGATGACCTGCTCGGGCGTGCCGACGGTCAGCGGCGTCATCTCGCTGAAGTCCTCCAGCGACGGGCCGTGGCCGTAGACCGGCGCGTTGTCGAAGTAGGGCCGGAAGACGCGCTTGGCCTCGGCCTCGGTCGACGCCATGAAGACCTGCCCGCCGAGCCCGACGTACGCCTGGTCGGCGGCGCCGTGGCCGTAGTGCTCGAAGCGGCGGCGGTAGAGCCGCACCATCGCCTCGGTGTGCTCCTTGTTCCAGAAGATGTGGTTGTGGAAGAAACCGTCGCCGTAGTACGCGGCCTGCTCGGCGATCTCGCTGCTGCGGATCGAGCCGTGCCACACGAAGGGCGGCGTGCCGTCGAGCGGCGCCGGCGTCGAGGTGTAGCCCTGCAGCGGCGTACGGAACTGGCCCTGCCAGTTGACGACCGGCTCGCGCCAGAGCGTGCGGAGGAGGTGGTAGTTCTCGACCGCCAGCTTGATGCCGTCGCGGATGTCCTTGCCGAACCAGGGGTAGACCGGGCCGGTGTTGCCGCGGCCCATCATCAGGTCGACGCGACCGCCGGAGAGGTGCTGGAGGAACGCGTAGTCCTCGGCGATCTTCACCGGGTCGTTGGTGGTGATCAGCGTGGTGCTCGTCGAGAGCAGCAGCTTCTCCGTCTTGGCCGCGATGTAGCCGAGGTGCGTCGTCGGGGACGACACGACGAACGGCGGGTTGTGGTGCTCGCCGGTCGCGAAGACATCGAGCCCGACCTCCTCGGCCTTGAGCGCGAGCTGCGTCATCGACGCGATCCGCTCGGCCTCGGACGGCGCGCGTCCCGTGGTCGGGTCCGTGGTGACGTCACCGACGCTGAAGATCCCGAACTGCATGGTGTCCTCTTCCCAAAGGTGCTCAGTGGTTGAAGTTTGTATCATCTCCAACGGAGCTGGTGGCTGCAGTATTCCGCGGAATCGCCGGGCACCGTTACGGCGTTGAGCCCCTGTCCGGGCGCACGCTCGGAAGAGAACACCGCTCGAGAGGAGCGACGATGACCGACTTCACCCCCTTCGAGGACCTGCTGCGCGGGCATGCCGGACTGCTCGAGGACACCGAGCACGACCGATGGGTGCGCGCCCAGGCGCTCTTCGAGGAGCGCGCCTACCGCGAGGCGGCCGTGCTGCTCACCGAGCTGATCGACGCCGCGGACGCCGCCGACGACGTACGCCACGAGCTCACCGACGTACGCCTCCTGCTGGCGCGCTCGCTCTACCACTCCGCCCAGCTCAACGGGGCGATCCGGGTGGCGACCGAGCTGCTCGAGCACGACCCCAACGAGCCGTACGCCCACCTCCTGGTCGGCCGGTCGCTGCAGCGGCAGGGTCGGCGCGACGAGGCGCAGCCGCACCTCCGGCTCGCCGAGCTGCTCGGCGGCTACCGGACCTGAGCCGCTAGCACTGCCAGGTGAAGGCGACGTCGTCCGGGAACCCGGGCGGACGTACGTCGTTGGTCCGGGCGAGCCAGTAGAGGCAGGTCGCCGGCTCCCACGCGGTGCCGGCGGCCCAGTCGCTGTCGACCTGGAGGAGCAGCCGCCAGCGAAGCGCCTCGGCGCGGTCGCCCGCGGCAGCCTCGAGCTCGACCGAGGCCTGGACCGGCGAGGCCCAGCCGCCCACCTGGCGACCGAACCCGTCGGACCCGATGTCGCCGGACCGCAGCTCGTCCAGCGCCTCGAGGAACGGATCCGGCAGCTCGTCGAGACCGGCCTCCTCCAGGGCGGGGTGCCACATGTCGGGCCAGGTGAGGACCGGCATGGCGGTGAGCTCCGCGGCGGCACCTGACGTCGGACCGGTCCCGGTCACGTGCAGCAGCCGGGAGCCGGGCAGCGTGTCGCGGTCACCGGAAATGACGACCGCGTCGTCCGCGTCGCTCGGCTCGAAGTAGAAGCCGAGCAGGCGTCCCTCCCCGGGCAGGGAGAGCCCGGCGTCATTGCCGGTCGCGGCGAGGGCGGCGAGGTCGAGCTCGGCGACGAACGAGAGCGGGCCGTGGCCCGGCCACTCCGGCCACACGGTGCCGGGCGGCAGATCCGGCGTCCCGCCGATGCGCGCGACCACCGGCTCACCGGGACGCGCGTCGACGAGCTGCACCGCCGGACGCAGCAGCGCGAGCCAACGGCGCGCGGCGTCGGGCTCGAGGTGGGTCTCGGCGAGCTGCGCGAGGCGCGCGGCGGTCCGGGTCGTCATGCGCTCATCCTCTCAACCCGGCAGGCCGAGCAGACGCCGCGCGTCGGCCACCGGACGCCCGCGCGAAGGCTCGATGAACACTCGCTCGGACGGGTGTCCTCGGCGCGACAGTGGCGGTCGTACGCCCACATGCTGAGGTCGTGACCAGCTACGGCGCACACCCAGGACCGCTCGCCATCGCCCACCGCGGTGGCATGGGGCTCGCTCCCGAGAACACCCTCGCCGCGTTCGGCCGGGCCACCGCGCTCGGGCTGACCCACCTCGAGACCGACGTGCACACGACCCGCGACGGGCACGTCGTGTGCTTCCACGACGCCGACCTGCGCCGGGTGACCGGACAGCCGGGCCGGGTCGCCGACCTCGACCTCGCCGACCTGCGCCGGCTCCGGGTGCACGGCACCGAGCGCATCCCGACCCTCGCCGAGGCGATGGGGACCTTCCCCCAGGCGAGGTTCGCCATCGACCTCAAGGACGAGGCGTCGATCGACCCGATGGCCCGGATGCTGCGCGCCAACCCGCGCTGGGCCGAGCGGGTCCTCGTCGCGGGCGCCTGGAGCCGGTGGCTGCGGCGCCTGCAGGACGAGGCGCCCGGCGTCACCACGGCGCTGGGCTGGCGCTCGCTGACCACCCTGATCGCGTGCTCGAAGGGCCGCGTACGCCCGCTCGGCGTACGCGCGACCGGCAGCTCGGGCGGCGCCTTCGCGCACGTGCCGCTGCGGCTGGGGCGGATGCCGATCCACTCCGAGCGGGTCATCGCGCGTGCGCACGACCTCGGCATCCGGGTCGTGGTGTGGACCGTGGACGACCCGGCGACCATGCGCGCCCTGCTCGACGCCGGCGTCGACGGGATCATCACCGACCGCCCCGACGTGCTGCGTGAGGTGCTGGTCAGCCGGGGCGAGTGGACCCGCCCCGACGTCGTACGCCCCTCGCCGGTGGCGTGAGGCCTGCCTGGATTCGGGGTCAGGCGTTCTCGAGGACCTCGACGCGGACGCCGTGGGTGACCGCCCAGAGCACGGCCTGGCTGCGGCTCTGCACGCCGGTCTTGCGGTAGGCGCTGCGGATGTAGGACTTCACCGAGTTCAGCGAGATCCGCATCTCGCGGGCGATCTCGTCGTTGCTGCGCCCGGTGGCGATGAGGGCGAGGGTCTCGCGCTCGCGGGCGGTGAGCACGTCGGCCTCGCTCGACACGGCCATGCCCTGCGCGGACGAACCCGGCAGCGGCGGTGCGACGACGGAGTGGCCCTCGTGGATCGAGCGCAGGGCGCGGCCGAGCTGGGCGGCCGTGAGGCTCTTGCCGAGGTAGCCGGCGACCCCGTTGACGAGCACCTCGTCGACGAGGCCCGGGTGGTGGTTCCAGGTGAAGACGGCGACCCGGTGGATGAACGGGTCGGCGACGGCGCGCGCGAGCGTGGTGTCGTCGAGCGAGGTGCCGTAGGTCTCGACGAGCGCGATGTCGATCGGCGCCCGCATGCGGTCCTTGACGCTGCCGAGCTCGAACCCACCCAGGGTCCGGAGCATGCTCTCGAGTCCTCGGCGGACGAGCTCGTCGCCCCCGAGCATGGCTACGCGGATGTTCATGTGCGTCCTGACAGTCCTGTGGAGGAGGGCCGCACGGTGTGCGTCCTCGACGTCCCCCCGGACCGTCGCCGTCACTGTAGGTCTGGACCAGACCAGATGGCCGTCACGGGCGACCGCTGAGCGTGAATCGGGTAGCAAACTCCACCCTCAGGGGTGGCCGAGACGGGTACCAAAGTAGGGGCACATACCCCCTAGGGGTATGATGGCGGCATGAGCGACCAGCACGGACACCTCGAGGGCAACGACGCCGCCGTCCAGGCCCACCTCAAGCGGCTGCGCCGGATCGAGGGGCAGGTGCGCGGCATCCAGCGGATGGTCGAGGACGAGAAGTACTGCATCGACATCCTCACCCAGGTGTCCGCGGCCACCAAGGCCCTGCAGGCCCTCGCGCTGTCGCTGCTCGACGACCACATGGCCCACTGCCTCGTCGACGCGGCCCGCCAGGGCGGCGACGAGCAGGAGCAGAAGCTCAAGGAAGCCTCCGAGGCCATCGCGCGCCTCGTGAAGTCCTGAGCTTCGAGGCCCTCAACACCACCGAGAGAGAGATAGAGACATGACCACCGAGACCTGGACCGTCACCGGGATGACCTGCGGCCACTGCGCCGCCTCGGTCACCGAGGAGATCTCCGAGCTCGCCGGCGTCGAGCACGTCGACGTCGTCGTCGAGACCGGAGCCGTCACCGTCACCAGCACCGCCCCCCTCGACCCCGCCGCCGTCCGGGCCGCCGTCGAGGAAGCCGGCTACGCCCTGGCATGAGTACTCCTGTACGGGTGGCCGCGTTCGTCACCGCCCTCGTCGCCGCGTTCGCGGTGGCGTGGGGCGCAGGTCAGGCCGTCGGGCCTGAGAGCGGTGGCCTGTCTGCGAGCGCCAGCGAGCACACAGGTCACCGAGTCGAGCGCTTGAACGGCAGCGCACGTACGCCAGCGACCGCTGCCCCCGCCGCCGACGCCACCGGCCTCACCGCGCGCGCCGACGGCTTCACGCTGGCGCTGGCCGACCGGGAGGTGGCCGCCGGCCGCACCCGCCTCGACTTCCAGGTCCTCACCTCCAGTGGACGGCCGCTGCTCGACTACACGCGCGAGCACGACAAGGACCTGCACCTCATCGTCGTACGCCGTGACCTGACCGGCTTCCAGCACGTGCACCCCGTCCTCGACCGCGAGAGCGGCACCTGGTCCGTCGACGTACGCCTGACGCCGGGCGTGTGGCGCGTGGTCGCCGACGTCACGCCCGAGGGCTGGGAGGGCATCACGCTCGCCGACGACCTCGCGGTGGCGGGCGACTTCGCCCCGCAGCCCCTGCCCGACGACAACCGGACGGCGACGCTCGAGACCGACGAGGGCACGTACACCGTGAGCCTCGAGGGCGACACGGCACCGGGGGCGGCGACCGTGCTGACCACGCGCATCGAGCTCGACGGCGAGCCGGTGACCGACCTCGAGCCCTACCTCGGCGCCTTCGGCCACCTCGTCGCGATCCGCGCCGGCGACCTGGGCTACCTCCACGTCCACCCGGAGGAGGGCGAGCCCGGTCCCGCGATCGAGTTCGCGACCGCCTTCCCCGAGCCGGCGACGTACGGCCTCTTCCTGGACTTCCAGCACCGCGGAGTGGTCCGCACGGCCGAGTTCACCGTTGAGTCCGGCGGTGCGCCGTCGGGCGACCACCCCGAAGGGGGCGAGCATGAGCACTGACACGACCCCGGCGCCGCTCACCGACGTCGAGCTCGCCATCACCGGCATGACCTGCGCGTCGTGCGCGAACCGCATCGAGCGCAAGCTCAACAAGCTCGACGGCGTCACCGCGACGGTCAACTACTCGACCGAGAAGGCCAAGGTGTCCTACCCCGGCACCGTCTCCACCGACGACCTGCTGAAGACCGTCGAGGCCGCGGGGTACGCCGCCGCGCTGCCGACTCCGCCGACCGCCGCGGCCACCGCCGAGCCGGAGCGCGACCCGCTGCGCCAGCGACTGCTGATCAGCGCCGCCCTCAGCGTCCCGGTGATCGCGATGGGGATGGTCACCGCGTGGCAGTTCACCTACTGGCAGTGGGCGTCGCTCGCGCTGGCCGCGCCCGTCGTGGTCTGGGGCGCGCTGCCGTTCCACCGGGCCGCGTGGACCAACCTGCGCCACGGCGCGACCACGATGGACACGCTCGTCTCGGTCGGCGTGCTCGCGGCCTTCGGCTGGTCGCTGTGGGCGCTCTTCCTCGGCACCGCCGGCGAGCCCGGCATGACGCACCCGTTCCGGATCTCGATCGACCGCACCGACGGCGCGGGCAACATCTACCTCGAGGCCGCGGCCGGCGTCACCACGTTCCTGCTCGCCGGGCGGTGGCTCGAGCACCGCTCGAAGCGCCAGTCCGGCGCGGCACTGCGGGCGCTCCTCGAGCTCGGCGTGCGTGAGGTGTCCGTGGTCCGCAACGGGGTCGAGACCAAGATCCCGACCGACCAGGTGGTCGTCGGCGACGAGTTCGTCGTACGCCCCGGCGAGAAGGTCGCGACCGACGGCGAGGTCCTCGAGGGGACGTCCGCCATCGACGCCTCGATGCTCACCGGCGAGTCCGTGCCCGTCGAGGTCCGCCCCGGCGACCTCGTGGTCGGCGCCACCGTCAACGCCGGCGGGCGGCTGGTGGTGCGCGCGACGCGGGTCGGCGCCGACACCCAGCTCGCCCAGATGGCGCGCCTCGTCGAGGACGCGCAGAACGGCAAGGCGGAGGTGCAGCGTCTCGCCGACCGGGTCTCCGGGGTGTTCGTGCCCGTCGTGATCGGCCTGGCCGTCGCGACGCTGGGGTTCTGGCTCGGCGCGGGTGGCGGCGCGACCGCTGCCTTCACCGCGGCGGTCTCGGTGCTGATCATCGCCTGCCCGTGCGCGCTGGGACTCGCGACGCCCACGGCGCTCATGGTCGGCACCGGTCGCGGCGCGCAGCTCGGCATCCTCATCAAGGGACCCGAGGTGCTCGAGTCGACCCGGCGGGTGGACACCGATCGTGCTCGACAAGACGGGCACGGTGACCACCGGTGAGATGACGGTCCACGACGTGGTGGCCGCCGAGGGCGAGTCCGTCGACGACGTACGCCGTCTCGCCGCGGCCCTCGAGTCCGCGTCCGAGCACCCGATCGGCCGGGCCATCGCGGCTGTCGACGGCCCGCTGCCGGCGGTCGAGCTGCCCACGATCGAACACTTCGCCAACGTCGAGGGCCTCGGGGTGCAGGGCGTCGTCGAGGGCCACGCCGTCATCGTCGGGCGGCCACGGCTCCTCGAGGAGTGGTCGCAGCACCTCGATGCGTCGTTGGCCGCCGCGGTCGAGCGCGCGCAGGGCGAGGGACGTACGCCCGTCGCGGTCGGCTGGGACGGCCGGGCCCGCGGCGTCATCGTCGTCGGCGACACGATCAAGCCGTCGTCGGCAGAGGCCGTCTCCCGGCTGCGCGACCTCGGGCTCGAGCCGGTGCTCCTGACCGGCGACAACGAGGCCGCGGCCCGCCACGTCGCCGCCCAGGTCGGCATCGCGACCGTCGTGGCCGACGTCCTGCCGGCCGAGAAGGTCGCCGAGGTCGCAGCGGCTGCAGGCGGCCGGCAAGGTCGTCGCGATGGTCGGCGACGGCGTCAACGATGCCGCCGCCCTGGCGCAGGCCGACCTCGGTCTCGCGATGGGCACCGGCACCGACGTCGCGATCGAGGCCAGCGACCTCACGCTCGTACGCGGCGACCTGCTCGTCGCTGTCGACGCGATCCGGCTCTCCCGCCGCACCCTCGGCACGATCAAGGGCAACCTGTTCTGGGCCTTCGCCTACAACGTCGCCGCCCTCCCCCTCGCCGCCACCGGCCTGCTCAACCCGATGCTCGCCGGTGCCGCGATGGCGTTCTCGAGCGTCTTCGTGGTGACCAACAGCCTGCGGCTCCGCGGCTTCCGGTCCTCGATCTCCTGACGTCCCGTGGGCGGTGCGTGAGGAGGCTTCTGCAGGCGCGCTTTCCGCCTCACACACCGGCCACGCGGCGACACGCGCGGGCACGCCCGGCAGCGGTGCGTGAGGGGGATTGCGTCGGCGCAGAATCCCCCTCACCCACCGCCCGGGTGAGCCGCCGACGGCGGCCTGGTTCGTAGGCTCCCGGCATGGGACTCATCGACATGCTCCGGCCGGGCCGCTCCGAGACGCAGAAGACGCGGGCCGCGCTCGACGCCGCGAACGACGCCAACCCCGACCCGGGTGCGATCGACCGGCTCGTCGCGATGCTCGTCGACACCGGGCTCGACGGACGCGGGCCGCTGAGCTCGGCGCGCGAGCTGGCCGACAAGGCGCTCGCCAAGGCCGGCGGCGACCACGAGCAGGCGATCAACCGCCTCGCGCGCACGACGATGGTCACCGGGAGCATCGGCGGCTTCGTCACCGGGCTCGGCGGGTTCGTCACGATGCCGGTGGCGCTCCCCGTCAACGTGGCGGAGTTCTACGTCCAGGCCGTACGCATGGTCGGCGGCATCGCGACGCTGCGCGGGTACGACATCGCCGAGGCGCGCGTGCGTACGGCCGTTCTCCTCACGCTGGTCGGCTCGGACTCCGACGAGGTGCTCAAGAAGGCCGGGATGGCGACCGCCGGCAGCCGCGTGACGTCGTACGCCCTCAAGGGCCTGCCGCCCGCGGCGCTGATGGTGGTCAACAAGGCCGTCGGCTTCCGACTGATGCGCGGCGTGAGCGAGAAGGTGCTGAGCCGCTTCGGTCGCGGCATCCCCGTCGCCGGCGGGCTGGTCGGCGGCGGCGTCGACGGCTACATGATGAAGAAGATCGCCGACCACGCGATGAAGGAGTTCCCCGCCGTTCAGTGAGCAGGCACCTGGTGCCCGTCACGAACTCCGGTCAACTGAGCTCGGCGCGGATCGCGTCGGCCTCCTGCTGCACGGTGTCGGAGGACACGAGGTCGCCCGCCTGCTCGGTGAGCACGGCGGCCCACTGGTCGAGAACCTCCTCGGCGTAGCCACTGCCGACGAGCTCCTCGGTCAGGTCGGCCTTCGCCTGCTCGACGAGGTCGGCCCACTCGGTGACCGCGGTGAAGCGCTCGACGAGGACGTTGGACCCGCCGGGCGCCCTCGCCCTCCGGCCGCTCGCCGTCCGGCATCTCGGGCACGCCCTCGGGACGCTCGCCCTCTGGACGCTCGCCCTCGAAGCCGCCGCCGAACTCACCGCCAAACTCACCGCCGGGCCCCCCGGACCCGCCCGGTGACCCGCCGAACGCGAGGTTGTGGTCCCACGCGACGACGGTGAACCCGGCGGACTCCGCGTCGTAGCGGAGGTAGGAGTTGTTGCCCGGCCCGTCGATGTCGTCGAAGTTGCCGACGAGATCCTCGAAGGCGAGGTAGCGGGCGAACGCCTCCACGTCGAGTCGATCGGGGAGCTCCGCCTCGAGCTCCTCGTCGCTGCTGGTGTCGAGGAACTCGAGGAAGTCGATCAGCGGCGTGAGGTCGTCGTCCCCGGTCTCCTGGTCGAAGACGTCGGTGTACGCGTCGGGGTCGGCGCCCCGGTAGGTCCAGTCGCCACCGGCCTCGGCCTTGTAGAGCAGGCCGGGGGTGCTGAAGTTCTCGGCCTCCCAGGCCTCGTCCAGACCCTGTACGACCAGCCGCAGCCGGGCGTCCGCGCCGTTGACGCTGAACGACGACGCGATCGCGTGCTCGCTCGCGAGCCCGGCCCGCGCGAGCAGGTCGAGCGCCACCGCCTCGTTGAGCGCGGTCTCGGAGCCGTTCGACCGCACCACGAGCTCGGTCCAGCCGTCCAGCGCCTGGCCGTCGACGTACTCGTCGAGCCGGACCAGCCACGGCAGGTCGGTCGGTTCGGCGTCGTCGCTGACGCCGCGGAGTGAGGAGTTCCCCTTGAGCCGGATGCCCGCGCGCTCGAAGGTGGTGCCGTCGATCGTGACCGTGGCCTCCAGCCACTCCTTCTCGTCCGTCTCCTGGTAGGTGTCGATCATCTCCGCCACCGCGGACTCGTCGACCTCGATGGAGATCTCGTGGACGGTGCTCGCGTCCCAGACGCCGTCGCCGTCGGCCACCGTCCGAGCGGCAGTCGAGACACCGGACACGGCGTCCGACGTGCCCGCGTCGGCGCAGCCACCGAGCGCAAGGGCGGCAACGGCGACGACACTGGCGAGCCGGCGCCTCATGCGAGCACCCCGGTGTGCAGGGTCAGCCGACCCGCGAGGTGCTGGCTCGTGACGCGGTGCCAGCGGTTGCCCGGCAGGTCGGGGGTCAGCAGGGCCAGCCCGGTGCCGTACTTGGAGATCCGGGTCGGCCGGTGGCCGAGCGCCCAGAGGCGGCGGTCGAGCGGACCCGGCCGCGCGGTGGCCGACTTGGTCTCGACGACCAGCACGTCTCCGACCTCGGCGCTGCCGTGGCCGGAGACCCAGCGCAGGTCGCGGTCGACGGTCGCCCGGGCGGAGCCGCCGACCAGCAGCGTCGTACGCCGGTAGCTGGTGTGCAGCGTCGCGACGAGGCCCCTCGGATCGACGTGGTGAACCCGGGCCGCGGCGAGCCGGGCCCGCACCCAGTCACCCGCGGACCCGTCGATCACGACATCGTCGGAGCCGGGCAGCCGCTCCTTGACGGTGACGCCCCGACGCCCGCGCGTCTTGACCTCGAGCCACTGCTCGCCGGAGTCGGCGTACGTCCTCGTCCGCACCTTCCACCGGCGCCGGCGCTGGTGGGCCGCGGAGGTCCAGCTGTCGAGGTCGACGGTGTCGAGGTACGTCGACTCGTAGCGCGAGGAGCAGCGACCGTCGATCTCGAGCACGCGCAGCCCCGCGATGCCGGTCAGCACGGCGTCGAGGTCGCCCGCCGGGATGACGTACTTGCGATCGGTGCGGGTCAACAGCTCGGCCCGCTCGTTGAGCTCGGCGAGGGAGACGGTGGGGAGGCGGTCGACGGCGCTCATCGGGTGACCGCCGCTGCCTCGTGGCGCTCCACCCGGGGCATGGCCGGCCTGGCCGCGGCGGCGTAGTGGACCTCGACGGTGGTCGTGTCGTTGACCAGGTCGATGCGCACCGGCGTCACGCGGGTGACCCGGGCGTCGAGGAGCAGCTCGAGGCGCTCGACGAGGGTGGCCTCGTCGGTGATCGCGGAGTCCAGGACGACGACCTGACGCTGCCCGGTGCAGTGCAGCAGGCGGCTGTCGGCGACGGCGAGGACGCCCACCAGCGCGACCATCAGCGTGATGGAGAGGGCGATGTCGGCGGTGCCGAGGCCGCCGATCAGGCCGATGGCCAGCGCGGCGAAGTAGTAGGCGATCTCGTGCTGGCCGAGCTCGTCGGAGCGGAGCCGGATGATCGAGAGGACGCCGAACAGCCCGAGCCCGAGGCCCACCGTCGCCGCGCTTCCGGAGAGCACGATCGTCACGGCGAGCACACCGACGTTGACGGCGACGAAGGCCGTCACGAGGTCGGCGCGACGGTGGCGCGGGTAGTAGACGGCCATGGCGAGCACCAGCACGGCGACCAGGTCGACGGCGGCGAGGAGGTAGGTCGGGTTCATGGACCGAGGCTGGCGCGCCGACCTGTCGTCCGCCTGCCGCCCACCTGTGCCGTTGCTGTGGATGCTGACGAGGACCGACCTGAGAGGATCGGCGCCGTGGACGGACCCCTGCCCCTCGTGCTCATCTACGCGTCGCTGGCGTTCGCGGTGATGGTGCTCGTGTACGTCGCGCTCGGCCGTACGCCCGACTGGGGACTGCTGGGCTTCGCCGGGCTGATCGAGGCCGGGACCCTCGTGCTGCTCGTGATCGCCGGCGTCCAGGTCGGCGGGGCCGACCTGAGCGGTGGCGGCACCGTCACTCTGTTCGGCTACCTGCTGGCCGGGCTGGTCGTGCTGCCGATCGGCTTCGTGTGGTCGCTCGCGGAGCGGAGCCGCGGGGCGACCGCGGTCCTGGCCGTGACGGGCCTGACCCAGGCCTTCGTCATCGTCCGCACCCTGCAGGTGTGGTCGTGAGCTCGACGCGGAGCGGGCCGGGGCGCGCACTCGTCGCGGTCTACGGCGTCTTCGCCCTCGCCGCGACCGCTCGCTCGCTCGTGCAGCTGGTCACCAAGGCCGACGAGGCTCCGCTGGCGTACACGCTGTCCGCGGTCGCGGGCCTGGTGTACGTCGCGGCCACGCTCGGCCTCGCCGAGGTCGGGCCCTCACCGCGCCGGCTCGCCTGGGCCGCCGTGGGCTTCGAGCTGGTCGGGGTGCTGACCGTGGGCACGCTGACCGTCCTCGACCCGGAGCTGTTCCCCGACCAGACGGTGTGGTCGGCGTACGGCGCGGGCTACGGCTGGCTGCCCGCTCGTCCTGCCGTTCGCTGGCCTGGCCTGGCTCTGGCACACCCGCCCGCGCACCTGACCAGACCTCCCTTCCCTTGAGGGTCGCGCGGGAGCACCATCAGGGGATGAACCTCGCCACCCGTGCCGCGGCCGCGATCGGTGCCGCCCTGCTCCTCGTGCCGACGTCGCCCGCCGGCGCCCTCCCGATCGGCGCGACCTCTCTGCACGCCTCCCTCGTCTCGAGCGGTGACGCCGACGGCTCGGGCATGGCGATGGTCACGCTGCGACCGGCCGTACGCCGCGTCTGCGCGACCATCACGTGGTCCGGGATCGACAAGCCGTTCGCGGCCCACATCCACCGCCGCTCGGACGGGCAGGTCGTCGTGGACCTCACCGGGTCGGTGACCGGCGGCAAGACGTGCACCACTGCCTCGCGCCGGTTGATCCGTCGCATCGCCGAGCGGCCGGGCCGGTACTACGTCAACGTCCACAACCGGGCGTACCCGTCGGGAGCGATCCAGGGCACCCTCGGCACGCACCACATGTGATCCCCCAGGACGTCATCCGGAAGGGGCATCCGCTGGCCCTGTCCGTATGACGTCCCGGCGCGGCTACGGCGTCGTGGGCGGCAGGTGCTTCTTCATCAGCCGCTTGACCCGACGCTCCTTGCGGTCCGGGATCATCGAGCGCATCTCCTCGAGCTTGCCGAAGCAGAGCAGCCGGTCCTCGCCCTCGAGCACCGTCTTGTTGCGTGGGTTGGGGATCACCTGCGGGCCGCGGTGGAGGGTCAGGACGGTGATGTCGCGCTCGTCGAGGCCCGAGTCGCCGAGCTTCTTGCCGACCATGTCGGAGCCGCCGTGCACGACGATCTCGGCCACGCCGTAGCCGGTCGAGACGGTGAGCCGCTGGCGTACGTCGATGTCGGGGAAGGCGACCTGGTTGTCGATGAAGTCGATGATCGCGCCGGCGACGTCGAGCTTGGTCGCGGCCTCGATGCCCTCCAGGCCGGGCGAGGAGTTCACCTCCATCACCTGCGGGCCGTTCTTGCCCTCGAGCATGTCGACACCGGCGACCCGCAGGCCCATGATCTGCGCCGAGCGTACGGCCACGCGCTCGAACTCCTCGTCGAGCTCGACCGGCTCGACGCTGCCGCCGCGGTGCACGTTGGAGCGGAACTCGTCGCCCTGCGCCACCCGCCGCATCGCCGCGACCACGCGGTCGCCGACGACGAGGGCGCGGATGTCGCGGCCCTTGCTCTCCTTGACGAAGCGCTGGATCAGCACGTTCTGCCGGGTGCTCTGCAGCGTCTCGATGATCGCCTCGGCGACCTTGATGGTCGGGGCCAGGATCACGCCGATGCCCTGGGTGCCCTCGAGCAGCTTGATCACGACCGGCGCGCCGCCGACCCGCTCGATCGCGGGGATCACGTCGGCGCGGTCCTGCACGAAGGTCGTCGCCGGCATCGGGATCTTGTGGCGCGAGAGGATCTGCGTCGCGCGGAGCTTGTCGCGGCTGTTGGCGATGCCGTAGCTGGTGTTCGGCGTGTAGACGTCCATCTGCTCGAACTGCCGCACGACGGCCGTGCCGAAGTAGGTGATCGAGTTGCCGACGCGCGGCAGCACCGCGTCGTACGTCGACAGCTGCTTGCCTCGGAAGAGCAGGTCGGGCGCGTCGCCCGTGAGGTCGATGCCGAAGCGCAGCGTGTTGAGCACCTTGACGTCGTGGCCGCGGTCGACCGCGGCTGTCCGGAGTCGCTGGGTGCTGTAGGAGCGCGGTGCGCGGGACAGGATGGCGAGCTTCACGGGCCTCATACAAGCACGCGTCGACCTGACAGGATGGCCGGGTGTCCAC
>CAVYGL010000007.1:0-26209 GCA_963767995.1 uncultured Actinomycetota bacterium | reverse complement strand
GTGTGCAGGGGCACGCGGCCCTCGCGGTAGAACTCCGTACGCGACATCTCGGCGCCGTTGAGACGACCCGAGCACTGGATCCGGATGCCCTTGGCACCCGAGCGCATCGAGGTCTGCATGGCCTTCTTCATCGCACGACGGAACTGCACGCGACCGGAGAGCTGCTCGGCAACTCCCTGGGCGACGAGCTGGGCGTCGATCTCGGGGTTCTTGACCTCGAGGATGTTGAGCTGCACCTGCTTGCCGGTGAGCTTCTCGAGCTCGCCGCGGATGCGGTCGGCCTCGGCGCCACGGCGACCGATGACGATGCCGGGACGCGCGGTGTGGATGTCCACCCGGACGCGGTCGCGGGTGCGCTCGATCTCGACCTTGGAGATGCCGGCCCGCTCCATGCCCTTGGAGAGCAGCCTGCGGATCGCGACGTCCTCACCGACGTACGCCTTGTAGAGCTTGTCGGCGTACCAGCGGCTCTTGTGGTCGGTGGAGATGCCGAGGCGGAACCCGTTCGGGTTGATCTTCTGACCCATCAGGCACCCCTTCCGTTCGTGTGGGTGGGGCCGTTCTTGCCGTTCTTGGACGTCTTGGTGACGAACTCGGCCGGCTGCACCGCGAGGGTGATGTGGCTGGTGCGCTTGTTGATCCGGGTCGCCCGACCCTGGGCACGCGGACGCCAACGCTTCATCGTCGGGCCCTCGTCGACCATGGCGACGGTGAGGACCAGGTCGGCCCGGTTGAGGCCCTCCGTGGTCTCAGCGTTGGCGACGGCGCTCTCCAGCACCTTGTAGACGGTCTCGGAGGCTGCCTGCGGCGCGAACTGCAGCAGGGTCAGGGCCTCGTCGACCTGGAGGCCGCGGACCATGTTCACGACACGGCGGGCCTTCATCGGGGTGATCCGCACGTAGCGCGCGCTGGCATAGGCGCCCGGCTGGTCGCCGAGCAACGTGCTGCGGCGCGCACTGGTGCGGCTGCGCTCGGTGGTGCTCATCGACGGCGTCCCTTCCGGTCTTCCTTGACGTGCCCGCGGTAGGTGCGGGTGGGGGCGAACTCCCCGAGCTTGTGGCCGACCATGGAGTCGGTCACGAAGACGGGGACGTGCTTGCGACCGTCGTGCACGGCGATGGTGTGACCGATCATGTCGGGCACGATCATCGACCGGCGTGACCAGGTCTTGATGACGTTGTGGCTGCCCTTCTCGTTCTCGGCGTCCACCTTCTTCTGAAGGTGGTCGTCGATGAAGGGGCCCTTCTTCAGGCTGCGAGGCATGTCGGTTACTTCCTACCCTTGCCGGACTTGCGACGACGGATGATCTGGGAGTCGCTGGCCTTGCGCTTGCGCGTACGGCCCTCGGGCTTGCCCCAGGGGGAGACGGGGTGGCGACCACCGGACGTCTTGCCCTCACCACCACCGTGCGGGTGGTCGACCGGGTTCATGACGACACCACGGACGGTCGGGCGGACGCCCTTCCACCGCATGCGGCCGGCCTTGCCCCAGTTGATGTTGGACTGCTCGGCGTTGCCGACCTCACCGATCGTCGCGCGGCAGCGCACGTCGACGAAGCGCATCTCGCCCGAAGGCATGCGGAGCGTCGCGCGGCTTCCCTCGCGGGCGACCAGCTGGGCCGAGTTGCCGGCCGAGCGGGCGATCTTGGCGCCACCGCCCGGACGCAGCTCCACGCAGTGGATGGTCGTACCGACCGGGATGTTGCGCAGCGGGAGGTTGTTGCCGGGCTTGATGTCGGCGTTGGGGCCGGACTCCACCGGGGTGCCCTGCTCGAGGCCCTTGGGGGCCACGATGTAGCGCTTCTCGCCGTCGGCGTAGTGCAGGAGCGCGATGCGGGCGGTGCGGTTGGGGTCGTACTCGATGTGAGCGACCTTGGCCGGCACGCCGTCCTTGTCGTAGCGACGGAAGTCGATGATGCGGTAGGCGCGCTTGTGACCGCCACCCTTGTGACGGGTGGTGATGCGGCCCTGGTTGTTGCGGCCGCCGTTCTTGGGCAGCGGACGCGTCAACGACTTCTCGGGCGTGGTCCGGGTGATCTCGACGAAGTCGGCCACGGACGAGCCACGACGGCCCGGGGTGGTCGGCTTGTACTTGCGGATTGCCATAGTCAGTTCCTAGTCAGGAGCCCGGTCAGGAGACCGGACCTCCGAAGATGTCGATGCGGTGACCCTCGGCGAGGCTGACGATTGCGCGCTTGGTGTTCGGACGCTTGCCCACGCCGTAGCGGGTGCGACGCGTCTTGCCCTGGCGGTTGATCGTGTTGACCGAGGTGACCTTGACGCCGAAGACCTTCTCGACCGCGATCTTGATCTCGGTCTTGTTGGCGTCCGGGTGGACGATGAAGGTGTACTTGTTGGCGTCGAGCAGGCCGTAGCTCTTCTCCGACACGACCGGGGCGATCAGGACGTCGCGGTGGTCCTTGTGCAGGGTGCTCACTTGTCGTCCTCCTCGGTCTTGTCGGCAGCGGTTCCGCCACCGGCACGCGTGAAGCCAGCGGCCTCGGCGTCCTCGGCGCTCTTGAACCAGAACTCCGCCTCGGTCGCGGCGTACCACTGGCCGTCGGGCTCGTGGTAGAGACCCGAGTCGGCGTTGCCCTTGACCTCGTAGCCCTTGGGAGCGTTGCCGCTCTTCAGCGGGGCCTTCGCGCCCTTGGGCAGCGCGGGGGCCTCGTCGGCGGACTCGTCGGCGGCCGGGACATCGGCGAACGCCTTGACCTCGGCCTTGGCCTCGGTCGTGGTGTCAGCCTTGGCAGCCGTCTTCGTCTCGGTCTTGGCCGGAGCAGCGGTGGACGCGCCACCCACGAAGACGTCGTAGGCACCCTGGGTGAACACCACGTCGTCGGAGTTGAGCACGTCGTAGGTGTTGAGCTGGTCGACGGCGACGATGTGGACCTCGGGCGCGTTGCGCAGCGAGAGCCAGGTGATCGCGTCGGAGCGCTCGAGCACCACGAGGTAGCCCACGCGGTCGGTCAGCGTGACCAGCGAGGCCAGCGCGTTCTTGGTGGAGGGCTTGTCGCCCGACACCAGCGCGTCGACCACGTGGACACGACCGTTGCGGGCCCGGTCGGAGAGGGCACCGCGCAGGGCGGCGGCCTTCATCTTCTTGGGGGTGCGCTGGTCGTAGTTGCGCGGCTGCGGGCCGTGGACGACGCCACCGCCGGCGAACTGCGGAGCGCGGGTCGAGCCCTGACGGGCGCGGCCGGTGCCCTTCTGCTTGTAGGGCTTGCGGCCACCACCGCGCACGTCGGCGCGGGTCTTGGTGGCGTGCGTGCCCTGACGCGCGGCAGCCTGCTGCGCGACGACGACCTGGTGGATCAGGGGGATGTTGACCTCGACGTCGAAGATCTCGGCGGGGAGGTCGACCTTGATGGTCTTGACAGCCATGCTCAGGCCTCCTTCACGGTGCTCTTGGCAGCCGAGCGGAGGACCACGAGGCCACCGCGGGGGCCGGGGACGGCGCCCTTGAGGAGGATGAGGCCCTTCTCGGCGTCGACGGCGTGCACCGTCAGGTTCTGGGTGGTGACCGTGTCGCTACCCATGCGGCCGGCCATCCGGGTGCCCTTGAACACGCGACCGGGGGTCGCGCAGGCGCCGATGGAACCGGGCTTGCGGTGGTTGCGGTGGGCACCGTGCGAGGCGGACACGCCGTGGAAGCCGTGACGCTTCATGACACCGGCGAAGCCCTTGCCCTTGCTGGTGCCGGTGACGTCGATCTCCTCGCCGGCGGCGAAGGTGTCGACGCCGAGCTCCTGGCCCACGGTGTAGGCGGCGGCGTTGGCGGTGCGGATCTCGGCCACGTGGCGACGCGGGGTCACCCCGGCCTTGGTGAAGTGACCGGCCTCGGGCGAGTTGACCTTGCGGGCCTCGATCTCGCCGAAGCCGATCTGGATGGCGTTGTAGCCGTCCACCTCGGGCTGGCGGACCTGGGTCACCACGTTGGTGCTCGCGGAGATCACGGTCACGGGGACGACCTTGTTGTTCTCGTCCCAGAGCTGGGTCATGCCGAGCTTGGTGCCCAGCAGTCCCTTCGCATTGCGCTCAAAAGTGTTCGTCATGTCAGGCCCTCAGAGCTTGATCTCGATGTCGACACCGGCAGGCAGGTCGAGACGCATCAGCGAGTCGACGGTCTTGGGCGTCGGGTCGATGATGTCGATGAGGCGCTTGTGGGTGCGCATCTCGAAGTGCTCGCGGGAGTCCTTGTACTTGTGGGGCGATCGGATGACGCAGTACACGTTCTTCTCGGTCGGCAGCGGCACAGGGCCGGCGACCTTCGCACCCGTGCGGGTGACGGTGTCCACGATCTTCCGCGCCGAGGTGTCGATCACCTCGTGGTCATAGGCCTTGAGCCTGATGCGGATCTTCTGTCCCGCCATAGGTCCCTGTCCTTCGATCTCGTACGCCTGGTCTGGTTTCGGCTCTTCGCCCCTGCTGGGCGAGTGCCGCCTGTCTCTCCTCCACCCTCCGACCCCCGCGGTCGGGCGTGTCGCGTTGATAACTTGCGATACGCCCCGGTTTCGGGGAGTGGAACTGCTCTGGGTGGCACCCGACGGTTGTCGGATCTGGTCGGGTCTCCGATCAAGACATCTGATCCGGTGCGGCGCACGCAGACGACTGGTTCGATCGAGGAGACGCGATTCAGAAGTCAATGTGTGCCGTGCCCTGGCGACCCGCCGGAGCAACCGGAACATCTTGACAGACTCGGTGTGCCCACGCCAAATCGCAATGACGGCGAGCGCGAACGGCCGGGTCTCAGGCGCCTGGCGGGCCCTCGGCGAACGCCAACAGGCGCTTCCCGATGCGGGTCACGCGCGGTCGGTGCTCGAGCAGCCCTGACGCCCACGGCTCGAGAATTGGGACGCGGTCCGGCGGGGTCGAGGACGACAGGGACCCGGAGCGGTGAGCCAGGCGGATTTCCTCGGCAGGGAGTGCCCCTCACGCACCGCGCGGGTGCGCGTCGTACGGCGACACGCCGACGAGCGGCGTGTGAGGCGGATTCTGCGCGTGGAGAAGCCCCCTCACGCACCGCTCCACAGGGCCGTCAGACGACCCGGCGGTAGCAGAAGTCGGCGATGTCGCGGCCGACGTCGAGGCCCTTGCGCTCGAAGCGGGTGACCGGGCGTTCGGCCCAACGCTCCACCGGGCCGCCCTCGAGGGTCGGCTCGGCGTCGAGCACGTCACGCATCTGGTCGGCGTAGTCGGCCCAGTCCGTCGCCAGTCGCCAGGCGCCGCCCGGCACGAGGCGGGACGAGGCGAGCGCGGCGTTGGCGGGCTTGACCAGGCGACGCTTGCGGTGCTTGGTCTTGCGCCACGGGTCGGGGAAGAAGGTCCAGATCTCGGCGAGGCTGGCCGGCGCCAGGAGGTTCTCCAGCGACCAGACGGCGTCGACGGAGCAGAACCGCACGTTGCTCGCGCCGGCCTCGGCCACCCGCCACAGCGAGTCGGCCACCCCGGGCAGCCACACGTCGAGCGCCAGCACGTCGTGGTCCGGGCGAGCGGCGGCGAGGACCGCGGTCGCCTCGCCGATCCCGGAGCCGATCTCGAGGATCAGGGGCGCCTCACGACCGAACACCTCGGCCAGGGAGAAGTCGGGTCGGTCGACGGCCGCCTCGGGGATCACCCAGTCGGCCTGGTGCGCGGCCCAGGCCTCGGCCTGGCGCGGGGTGAACCGGCTGCCCCGGCGCGAGTAGGACAGCACCTCGCGCATCCGCCGACCGTCCTCGGTCAGCTTGTGGTGCGGGCGGGCCGGGCGTACGTCGTTCACGCCGCACATCCTCGCCGCTCACGCGGGTCGGACGCACATCTGCGCCGGTGCGAGGTGCCGCGCGTCAGAGGTGCGCGAGCGCCCCGGTCAGCACGGACCGCAGCCGCTGCTCGATGTCGTCGAACTCCGGCTGGCCGATGATCAGCGGCGGCGCGAGCTGGATGACCGGGTCGCCGCGGTCGTCGGCGCGGCAGTAGAGACCGGCCTCCCACAGCGCGCCGGAGAGGTAGCCGCGCAGCAGTCGCTCGGACTCGGCGTCGTCGAACGTCTCCTTGGTCTCGCGGTCCTTGACCAGCTCGATGCCGTAGAAGTAGCCGTGACCGCGGACGTCGCCGACGATCGGGATGTCGTACAGCTTCTCCAGCGTCGAGCGGAAGCCGGGGGCGTTCTGCTGGACGTGGTCGGTGAGCCCCTCGCGCTCGAAGATGTCGAGGTTGGCCAGGGCGACCGCCGAGGAGACCGGGTGCCCGCCGAACGTGTAGCCGTGGGCGTACGCGGTGGTGCCCTCCTTGAACGGCTCGAACAGCCGGTCGCTGGCGATCATCGCGCCGATCGGCGAGTAGCCCGAGGTCATGCCCTTGGCGCAGGTGATGATGTCGGGCTGGTAGCCGAACTCGGTGGCGCCGAACATCTCCCCCACCCGCCCGAAGGCGCAGATGACCTCGTCGGAGACCAGCAGGACGTCGTACTCGTCGCAGATCTCGCGGACGCGCTCGAAGTATCCGGGCGGGGGCGGGAAGCAGCCGCCGGCGTTCTGCACGGGCTCGAGGAAGACGGCGGCGACGGTGTCGGGGCCCTCGAACTCGATCGCCTCGGCGATCCGGTCCGCGGCCCAGCGCCCGAAGGCCTTCTCGTCGTCGCCGAGGTAGTCGGGGCGACGGTAGAAGTTGGTGTTCGGCACCTTGTGGGCGCCCGGGACGAGCGGCTCGAACATCTCCTTCAGCGGCGGGATGCCGGTGATGGACAGCGCGCCCTGCGGGGTGCCGTGGTAGGCCACGGCCCGCGAGATGACCTTGTGCTTGTTGGGCTTGCCGGTGAGCTTGAAGTACTGCTTCGCGAGCTTCCACGCGGACTCGACGGCCTCGCCGCCACCGGTGGTGAAGAAGACCCGGTTGAGGTCGCCGGGCGCCATCTTCGCGATCCGGTCGGCGAGCTCGATCGCCCGCGGGTGCGCGAAGGACCAGAGCGGGAAGAAGGCGAGCTCCCGGGCCTGCTGGGCCGCAGCCTCGGCGAGCTCCTCGCGGCCGTGCCCGACCTGCACGACGAACAGGCCGGCGAGGCCGTCGATGTACTCGCGGCCGTGGCTGTCCCAGATCTTGTGGCCCTCGCCCTTGACGATGAGCGGCATCTCGCCGCCCTTCTCGTAGGTCGAGTGGCGGGTGAAGTGCAACCACAGGTGGTCGCGGCCGGCCGCCTGGTAGTCGAAGGACTGGTCGATGCTCATCGTGTTCCCCAGTTGTAGTGCTGCTTGTTGAGCTTGAGGTAGACGAAGGTCTCCGAGGAGACCACGCCCTCGAGCTCACGGACGCGACGGATGACGTCGAGCAGGTGCGGGTCGTCCTCGCACACCACCTCGACGAGGAGGTCGAAGCTGCCGGCGGTGGTGACGACGTAGTCGACCTCCGCGACCTCCGCGAGCCGGTCGCCGACCGCCATCGGGTCACCCTCGGTGCGGATGCCGATCATGGCCTGGCGGGTGAAGCCGACCTGGGTGGGGTCGGTGACCGCGACGACCTGCATGATCTCGGAGTCGAGCAGCTTCTGCACCCGCGCGCGGGCGGCGGCCTCGGAGAGACCGACCGCCTTCGCGATCGCGGCGTACGACGCTCGCCCGTCCTCCTGCAGGAGCTCGATGATGCGTTTCGCCGTCGCATCCAGCTTCACCGGTCCCTCGCTGCTCATGCGCCCATGGTGGAGCGACCGGCCGGGAAAGGCAAGCCAATCAGCACGGATTCCGCATTTCCGACGGGTTAATTCTGCGATTACCGCACATTCTTTGGCTCAGGCTATGGCGATGAGTCCCACCTGCGGCCTACTCTCCCCTCATCGCACCCCGACCGGGAGGACATCCGTGACCACCCCACGCACGCTGCGCAACTTCATCGGCGGCGCCTACGTCGACGCCGATGCCGGCGCCACGAGCGACGTCGTGAACCCCTCGACCGGCCAGGTCGTGGCCCACGCCCCCGTCAGCGGTGGCGAGGAGGTCGACGCGGCGTACGCCGCAGCCGACCGGGCCTTCGCCGAGTGGGGCCGTACGACGCCCAGCGAGCGTCAGCAGGCACTGCTGAAGTTCGCCGACTCGATCGAGGCCCACGCCGACGAGCTCATCGCGCTGGAGTCGGAGAACACCGGGAAGATCAAGGCGCTCACCGCGAGCGAGGAGATCCCGCCGATGGTGGACCAGCTCCGCTTCTTCGCGGGAGCGGCGCGGGTGCTCGAGGGGAGGGCTGCCGGCGAGTACATGGCCGGCCACACCTCGTGGGTCCGGCGCGAGCCGATCGGCGTCGTCGGCCAGGTCACGCCGTGGAACTACCCCCTCCTCATGGCGGTGTGGAAGATCGGACCGGCGCTGGCCGCGGGCAACACCGTGGTCCTCAAGCCCAGCGACACCACGCCCGAGAGCACGCTCCGGCTGGCCGAGCTCGCGTCCGAGTTCCTCCCCGCCGGCACGCTCAACGTCGTCACCGGCGACCGCGAGACCGGCCGCCTCCTCGTCGAGCACCCGACGCCGAGCCTCGTCGCCATCACCGGGTCGGTGCGAGCCGGGGCCGAGGTGGCCGCCAGTGCGGCCCCGCAGATCAAGCGGGTGCACCTCGAGCTCGGCGGCAAGGCCCCGGTCGTCGTCTTCGACGACGCCGACATCGAGGCCGCCGTCGAGGGCATCGCCATCGCCGGCTACTTCAACGCCGGCCAGGACTGCACCGCCGCGACGCGGGTCCTCGTGGCACCCGGCATCCACGACGACTTCGTCGCCGCGCTCGCCGACTACGCCAGGAGCTCGGCGCCGGTCGGGCTGCCCGACGACGAGGACGCGCTCTTCGGCCCGGTCAACAACGCCCGCCAGCTGGCGCACGTGAGCGGCTTCATCGACAACCTCCCCTCGCACGCCACCGTGTCCGCCGGCGGCAACCGGCGTACGGACCTGGGTGACGGCTTCTACCTCGAGCCCACCGTGCTCTCGGGGCTCCGCCAGGACGACGAGGCGATCCAGAACGAGATCTTCGGTCCGGTCATCACGGTGCAGCGGTTCACCGACGAGGACGAGGCGATCCGCTGGGCGAACGGCGTCGACTACGGCCTCGCGTCGTCGGTGTGGACCAAGGACTTCGGCCGCGCGATGCGGATGTCCAAGGCGCTGGACTTCGGCTGCGTGTGGATCAACACCCACATCCCGCTCGTCGCCGAGATGCCGCACGGCGGCTACAAGAAGTCGGGGTACGGGAAGGACTTGTCGATGTACGGCTTCGAGGACTACACCCGGATCAAGCACGTCATGGCCAACATCGAGAGCTGAACGGCCACGCACGGACCACGTACCAACTCGGGGCTGACGGAGGACTTCCACTGATGACACCCATCCCACGCCGCTCACGGCGCCACCTCTCCCCTGAGGCCGCGGCACTCGTCGCCGCCTCCGGCGGCATGAGCCGTCGCGCCCTGCTCGGCTCCGGCGCCGCCGTCGGCGCCGGCCTCGCCCTCTCCGCCTGCGCGCCGCCTTCTCCGCCCGCCGGGGGGGCCGCTGCCCTCACGCTGCCGACGGACGTCTCGGACTCCGAGAAGATCCTCAAGTGGGCCAACTGGACGGCCTACCTCGACATGAACGGCAAGGAGACGAGGTCCCCGACCCTCACCGCCTTCATGGAGCAGACGGGGATCGAGGTCAGCTACAGCGAGGACGTCGACGACAACGACTCCTACTACGCCAAGGTCGGCCCCCAGCTCCGCGCCGGCCAGAGCATCGACCGCGACATCTTCACGCTGACCGACTGGATGGCCGCACGCGTGATCCGCGACCAGCTCTGCCAGCCGCTCCAGCTGATCCAGATGCCCAACGTCGTCAACAACCTGCTCCAGCCGCTCAAGGACGTGTCGTTCGACCCGGGCCGCCAGAACTCCATCACCTGGCAGAGCGGCTTCGCCGGCATCGGCTACAACAAGGAGAAGGTCGGCCGCGAGCTCAAGTCGCTCGACGACCTCTGGGCCGACGACCTCAAGGGCCGGATCGTGGTGCTCTCGGAGTTCCGCGACACCGCCGGCCTCGTCATGCAGTCCCAGGGCGTCGACATCGACAGCGACTGGGGCCGGGCCGAGTTCGAGAGCGCGCTCGACTTCATCGAGCAGAAGATCGAGGAGGGCTACATCCGCAAGGTGAAGGGCAACTCCTACATGGAGGACCTCACCAGCGGCAACGCGGTCGCCGGCATCACGTGGAGCGGCGACATCTTCGTCCTCGCCTACGACACCGAGGACCCCAACTGGACGTTCACGATCCCCGAGTCCGGCGGCACGCTCTGGTCGGACAACATGATGGTGCCGATCACGTCGACGCACCGCTCCAACGCCCAGAAGCTGATGGACTACTACTACGACCCGGCCGTCGCCGCGCAGGTCGCCGCCTGGGTCAACTACGTCTGTCCCGTCGACGGGGCGCAGGCCGAGATGGAGAAGATCGACCCCGACCTGGCCGAGAGCCCCTTCATCTTCCCGACCGCCGACTACATCGCGGACAACAACATCCAGGCGTTCCGCGTGCTCGACGCGGACGAGGACATCGAGTTCGCCGACCTCTGGTCCACGAAGGTGATGGGGAACTGACATGGCCGGATTCAGAGAAGCTCGCGGCGACCTCCAGCTCGAGAGCGTGACCAAGGCGTTCGGCGACTTCACCGCCGTCGACGACATCGACCTGCACGTCCCCCGTGGCTCGTTCTTCGCCCTCCTCGGACCCTCGGGCTGCGGCAAGACCACCACGCTCCGGATGATCGCCGGGCTCGAGCAGCCCACGGCCGGGCGGGTGGTGATCGGTGACACCGACCTGACGGGATCGCGTCCGTACGAGCGCCCGGTCAACACCGTGTTCCAGTCCTACGCGCTGTTCCCGCACCTCACCATCAAGGACAACGTCGCGTTCGGTCCCAAGCGCCGCAAGGACAAGGACGCCGCGACGCGCACCGACGAGGCGCTCGAGCTGGTGCAGATGACGCAGTTCGCCGGCCGCAAGCCGGCGCAGCTCTCGGGTGGCCAGCAGCAGCGCGTGGCCCTGGCCCGCGCCCTGGTCAACCACCCGGAGGTGCTGCTGCTCGACGAGCCGCTCGGCGCCCTCGACCTCAAGCTGCGCCGCGAGATGCAGGTCGAGCTCAAGCGCATCCAGACCGAGGTCGGCCTCACCTTCATCCACGTCACCCACGACCAGGAGGAGGCCATGACCATGGCCGACACCGTCGCGGTGATGAACAAGGGCCACATCGAGCAGCTCGGCGCGCCGGCCGCGCTGTACGACCTGCCGCTCACGCGGTTCGTCGCGAACTTCCTCGGCCAGGCCAACACCGGTGTCGGCACCATCAAGGACACCGACGGCGACCACCTCGTGGCCGACGTCCTCGGCACGCCCGTGAAGATCCTCAAGTCGCGCTCCCAGGTGCACGAGGGCGAGGTGCTGTTCGGCGTACGTCCCGAGAAGGTGACGGTGTCGCGCAAGCAGCCCGACGGCGCCGGCAACGACGTCAAGGGCGTGGTGCGCGACGTGTCGTTCCTCGGCGTCGCCACCAGCTACCTCGTCGACATGCCCAGCGGCACCACGTGGAGCTGCTACGAGCAGAACCTCGACGTCGAGCCCCTCGACCTGCGGCCCGGGGACGAGGTGTGGCTGACCTGGAACCCCGGCCATGCCTTCGGCGTCCCCGTGGACGACCAGTGAGCGCCCTGGCCCACGTCGCCGGCGACCCGGACATCGCCCCGGCCCCACCGGCACCCGAGGCGACGAAGCGGAGCTGGACGGCGTACCTCCTGCTGCTCCCCGGCGCGCTGTGGCTCGGCGTCTTCTTCGTCCTGCCGCTGGTGCAGCTCGCAGCGGTCAGCCTGCAGAGCCGCTACCCCGGGTTCCCGGGCTACTACTACCGCGACGTCAACTTCCAGAACTACGCCAGCGCGCTGACGGACTACGCGCCCCACTTCGCGCGCTCGTTCCTCTACGCCGGGCTGGCCACGCTCCTGGCGTTCGTCGTGGCGTACCCGCTGGCGTACGCGATGGCGTTCAAGGCGGGCAAGTGGCGCAACCTGATGATGATCTGCGTCATCGCGCCGTTCTTCACCTCGTTCATCCTGCGCACCTTCGCGTGGTCGCAGATCCTCGCCGACGAGGGGTGGGTCGCCGGCACCCTCAACTTCCTGCACCTGCTGCCCGGCGGCAACATCATCAACACGCCCCTCGCCGTCGTCGCGGGCCTCACCTACAACTTCCTCCCCTTCATGGTGCTGCCGATCTATGCCTCGCTCGAGCGCGCCGACCCGCGCGTGATCGAGGCCGGCGGCGACCTGTACGCCAACGGCTTCACGACGTTCCGCACCGTGACGCTGCCGATGTCGATGCCCGGCGTGCTCGCCGGGACGCTGCTCACCTTCATCCCGGCGGCGGGCGACTTCGTCAACATGGAGCTGCTCGGCCCACAACGCGGGAAGATGGTCGGCAACGTCATCAACGACCAGTTCCTCGCCATCCCGGGTGGCTACCCGGTCGCGTCGGCGCTGTCGTTCACCCTGATGGCGGCGATCCTGGTCATGGTCTTCCTCTACGTACGCCGCTTCGGCACCGAGGAGCTGGTGTGAGATGACCACCACGACGACGACCCCCTACCGGCCCTCGACGGCCAAGCGCGCGCAGATCTGGCTGGCCAACCACTTCGCGATCCTGTCCGCGATCCTGGTGCTGCTCTACCTCTTCCTGCCCGTGGCCTACACCTTCGCCTTCTCCTTCAACGACCACGGCAAGACCAACATCGTCTGGCAGGGCTTCACGTGGGAGCACTGGCAGGACCCCTGCGGTGTGACCGGCGTGTGCGGCTCGCTGGTGACGTCGCTGCAGGTCGGTGCGATCTCCACGCTCGTCGCGACGGTGCTCGGCACCCTCATGGCGCTGGCGATGGTGCGCTACCGCTTCCGCGGCAAGCAGGCCAGCAACGTGCTGATCTTCGTGCCGATGGCCACGCCCGAGATCGTGATGGGTGCCGCGCTGCTGACGATCTTCGTGCAGGGGTTCTCCGACATCGGGCTCAGCCTGGGCTTCACCACGATCGTCTTCGCCCACATCATGTTCTGCCTGAGCTTCGTGGTCGTCACGGTCAAGGCCCGGATCCAGTCCCTCGATCCTCGGATCGAGGAGGCGGCGCAGGACCTCTACGCCAGTCCGATGCAGACCTTCTGGAAGGTCACCTTCCCGCTGATCCTGCCCGGGATCGCAGGGGCCGCGATGCTCGCGTTCTCACTGTCCTTCGACGACTTCATCATCACCAACTTCGTCTCCGGCAACGAGAGCACCTTCCCCAAGTTCGTCTACGTCGCCTCGCGCCGCGGCATCCCTGCCGAGGCCAACGTCATCGGCTTCTCGATGTTCGTGCTCGCCGTCCTGCTCGTGGTCGGCGCTCAGCTCGTGAGCTCGGTCCGGGCGTCCAAGATCAAGGAGTGACATGCCACAGCCGATGCGGGTACTGATGGTCGGGGCCGGAGGCGTCGGCGACGCAGCGGCCCGGATCGCGGTCGAGCGCGACTTCTTCGAGGCGTGGGTGGTGGCCGACTACGACCCGGAGCGCGCCGAGCGCACGGCCGCGGCCGCGCGCGGACGGCGTACGGGCGAGGAGCGGTTCAGTGCCGCCCAGGTCGACGCCTCCGACGCCGACGCCGTCGCCGCGCTGGCCCGCGAGGTGCGCGCCACGCACGTCTTCAACGCAGTCGACCCGCGGTTCGTGATGCCGATCTTCACCGGAGCGCTGGCCGCCGACGCCGACTACCTCGACATGGCGATGAGCCTGTCGGTGCGCCACCCCGACGCGCCGTACGAGCAGGTCGGGGTGAAGCTCGGCGACGAGCAGTTCGCCCGGGCCGGCGAGTGGGAGGCGGCCGGCCGGCTGGCCCTGCTCGGCATCGGTGTCGAGCCGGGGCTCTCCGACGTGTTCGCGCGCTACGCCGCCGACGAGCTGTTCGACCACATCGACGAGCTCGGCACCCGCGACGGCGCCAACCTGGTCATCCGCGACGACGACGGCAACGAGGTGTTCGCCCCCGGCTTCTCGATGTGGACGATCATCGAGGAGTGCCTCAACCCGCCCGTGGTGTGGGAGCGCGAGCGGGGTGGCGGCGACCTGGAGAAGGGGTTCTTCACGCTGCCGCCCTTCTCCGAGCCGGAGGTCTTCGACTTCCCCGACGGGATCGGTCCGGTGGAGTGCGTGCACGTCGAGCACGAGGAGGTGCTCCTCATGCCGCGCTGGGTCGAGGCCGACCGGGTGACGTTCAAGTACGGCCTGGGCGAGGAGATGATCACGATCCTCAAGACCCTCCACACGCTCGGCCTGGACTCGACGGAGCCCGTGACCGTGAAGGGCGTGCAGGTCTCGCCCCGCGACGTCGTCGCCGCGTGCCTGCCCGACCCCGCGACCATCGGGCCGCGGATGGAGGGCAAGACGTGCGCCGGGCTGTGGGTCACCGGCACCGGCAAGGACGGCGCGCCGCGCTCGACGTACCTCTACCACGTCGTCGACAACGCCGACTCGATGCGCGACTACGGCGCCCAGTGCGTGGTGTGGCAGACCGCGATCAACCCGGTCGTCGCCCTCGAGCTGCTCGCCGACGGCACCTGGTCGGGCAGCGGCGTGCTCGGCCCCGAGGCGCTGCCGCCGAAGCCGTTCCTCGACCTGCTCGCCGCACCGAAGCCCGAGGGGTACGGATCCCCGTGGGGGATGGAGGAGAAGTGACACTGTCCCAGGAACGCATCCTCGCCACCGAGATCCCCGGTCCGCGCTCGCTGGCGTTGCAGGCTCGCAAGGTCGCGAGCGTCTCCGCCGGCATCGGCACCACGCTGCCGGTGTACGTCGAGCAGGCGGGCGGCGGCATCCTCCGCGACGTCGACGGCAACCAGCTCATCGACTTCGGCTCGGGCATCGCGGTGACCACCGTCGGCAATGCCTCGCCGAGGGTGGTCGAGGCGGTGCAGCGCCAGGTCGCCGACTTCACCCACACCTGCTTCATGGTCACGCCCTACGAGGAGTACGTCGAGGTCTGCGAGAAGCTCGCCGAGCTCACCCCCGGCGACCACGAGAAGCGCTCGGCGCTCTTCAACTCCGGGGCCGAGGCGGTGGAGAACGCGGTGAAGGTGGCACGCCACCACACCGGCCGCGACGCGATCGTCGTGTTCGACCACGCCTACCACGGGCGGACGAACCTCACGATGGCGCTGACCGCCAAGAACATGCCCTACAAGCACGGCTTCGGGCCCTTCGCCGGCGAGATCTACCGCGCTCCGATGGCCTACCCCTACCGCTGGCCGGGCGGCTCCGAGGCGTGCGCCGACGAGGCCTTCGACGCCTTCGTGAACACCGTCCACGCCCAGGTCGGCGAGGACAACTGCGCGGGCGTCCTCATCGAGCCCATCCAGGGCGAGGGCGGCTTCATCGTGCCGCCGCCGGGCTGGCTGGCCCGCGTCGCCGCGTGGTGCCGCGAGCAGGGCATCCTCTTCATCGCCGACGAGATCCAGACCGGCTTCGCGCGGACCGGCGACTGGTTCGCCAGCGACCACGAGGGCGTCGTGCCCGACCTCGTCACCACCGCCAAGGGGATGGCCGGCGGGCTTCCGCTCGCCGCCGTGACCGGGCGCGCCGACGTGATGGACTCCGTCCACGCCGGAGGGCTCGGCGGCACGTACGGCGGCAACCCGGTGGCGTGCGCGTCCGCCCTCGCCGCCATCGAGACGATGGAGGACCTCGACCTCCCGGCCCGAGCCCGCGAGATCGAGGCGATCTTCCTCCCGCGCCTGCGCGCGATCGCGGAGCGGCACCCCGACCGGGTCGGCGACATCCGCGGTCGCGGCGCGATGCTGGCCGTCGAGCTCGTCAGCGACGGTCCGGGTCGTACGCCGGACGCCGCCCTCGCCGGAGCCGTCCACCGGGCCTGCTCCTCGCAGGGCCTGGTGACGCTCACCTGCGGCACCTTCGGCAACGTGTTCCGGTTCCTTCCCCCGCTCTCCATCGGCGACGACCTGCTGGGTGAGGGGCTCGACGTCTTCGAGGCGGCCTTCGACGCCGCCGCGTCGGACCAGAGTGGCAAGGTGGAGTGATGGCCGACCAGAACCAGACCGTCCTCGACTCCGTGCCCACCCAGCTCCTCATCGGCGGCGAGTGGGTCGACGGCAGCGGTGGGGCGACCTTCGAGGTGACCAACCCGGCCAATGACGAGGTGCTCACCCGCATCGCCGACGGCACTCCCGCCGACGGCGAGCGGGCGCTGACCGCCGCGGCGGGCGCCCAGAAGGAGTGGGCCGCCACCGAGCCCCGCGTACGCGGCGAGATCCTGCGCAGCGCCTTCGAGCTGCTCACCGAGCGGGCCGACGACTTCGCCCGGCTGATGACGCTCGAGATGGGCAAGACGCTCGCCGAGGCGAAGGGCGAGGTGGCCTACGGCGCCGAGTTCTTCCGCTGGTTCTCCGAGGAGGCGGTCCGCATCCACGGCCGCTATGCCGCGGCACCGGCCGGCAGCTCCCGGCTGATCACGATGAAGGCTCCCGTCGGGCCCACGCTGATGATCACGCCCTGGAACTTCCCGCTCGCGATGGGCACCCGCAAGATCGGCCCCGCGATCGCGGCCGGCTGCACGATGGTGGTCAAGCCCGCCCACGAGACCCCGCTGACCATGCTCGCGCTGGCCGCGCTGATGGAGGAGGTCGGACTCCCGCCGGGCGTGCTCAACGTCGTCACCACCACCGACTCCGGCGGGGTGTGCGAGCCGATCATCCGCGACGCCCGGCTGCGCAAGCTGACCTTCACCGGCTCGACCGCGGTGGGCAAGGTGCTGGTGGCCCAGGCCTCCGAGCAGCTGCTGCGGGTCTCGATGGAGCTCGGCGGCAACGCCCCCTTCATCGTCTTCGGCGACGCGGACCTCGACGCCGCGGTCGACGGCGCGATGCTCGCCAAGATGCGCAACATCGGTGAGGCCTGCACCTCGGCCAACCGCTTCCTGGTCCACGTCTCGGTCGCCGAGGAGTTCGCCGCTCGCTTCGCCGAGCGGATGGGCGCGCTCACCGTCGGCGACGGCACCCGGGACGGGGTCGACGTCGGCCCGCTCATCACCGAGAAGGCCAGGGCGGGCGTGCACGAGCTCGTCGAGGACGCGGTCTCCGCCGGCGCGACGGCCCTGGTCGGGGGGAGCGTCCCCGAGGGGCCGGGCCACTTCTACCCGCCGACGGTGCTGGTCGACGTACCCGAGACCGCGCGGGTCTTCCGCGAGGAGATCTTCGGACCGGTCGCGCCGATCATCACCTTCGACAGCGAGGCCGAGGCGATCGAGCGCGCCAACGACACGGAGTACGGCCTGGTCGCCTACGTCTTCTCCCGCGGCCACGCCCGCGTGCTGCGCGTCAGCGAGGCGCTGGAGTTCGGCATGGTCGGGGTCAACACCGGCATCGTCTCCAACCCCGCGGCGCCCTTCGGCGGCGTCAAGCACTCGGGCTTCGGTCGCGAGGGCGGCTTCGAGGGGATCGAGGAGTACCTCGAGACCAAGTACGTCGGCAGCGCGCTGTGACGCACGCCCGGGTCGACCGCACCCGCCTCGCGTCGCTCCACGCCGAGGAGGAGCAGCGGTTCGTCGACCTGCACCCGACCTCCGCCCACCTCGCCCAGGCCGCCGGCGAGCACCTGCTCGCGGGCGTCCCGATGCCGTGGATGACGAGATGGCCGGGCTCGTTCCCGCTCTTCGTGGAGTCGGCCTCGGGCGGGCGCTTCACCGACGTCGACGGCATCGACTACGTCGACCTCTGCCTGGGTGACACCGGGTCGATGACCGGGCACTGCCTGCCCGCGGTCGCCGACGCCGTACGCGAACGCACCGAGCGCGGCATCACGACCATGCTCCCCTCGACCGACGCCACGTGGGTCGCCGGTGAGCTCAGCCGGCGGTTCGGGCTCCCCCGCTGGCAGATGGCGATGACCGCCACCGACGCCAACCGCTTCGTGCTGCGCTTCGCTCGCCACCTCACCGGTCGCCCGCGGATCGCGGTGATGGACTGGTGCTACCACGGCACCGTCGACGAGACGCTCGGCGTGCTCGAGCACGGCCGTGCCGGCGACCGGGTGGTGGCCCGCCCGGGCGCGCTCGGTCCGCAGGTGGACGTGTCGGTCACCACGGCGGTGGTCCCCTTCAACGACCTCGACGCGCTCGACGTACGGCTGGCCGCGGGTGACGTCGCGTGCCTGCTGATGGAGCCGGCGCTGACCAACATCGGGATCGTCCTGCCGGACGAGGGCTACCTGGCCGGCGTCCGGGAGATCACCCGTCGCCACGGCGTCCTCCTCGTCAACGACGAGACCCACACGATCTGCGCCGGTCCGGGCGGGGCCACCGCCGCGTGGGACCTCGACCCCGACTTCGTGGTCATCGGCAAGCCGATCGGCGGCGGCATCCCGGTCGCCGCCTACGGCATGAGCGCCGAGGTGGCCGCGCAGCTGGAGGGGCCGATGCTCGGCCACGACATCGACGTCGCCGGGGTCGGCGGCACGCTGTCGGGATCGGCGCTGGCGATGGCCGCGGTGCGGGCGACCCTGTCCACCGCCCTGCGCCAGGAGGACTTCGACGTCGCGATCCCGCTCGCCGAGTCGTTCACCGACGGCATCCAGGGCGTGATCTCCGAGCACGGCCTGCCGTGGCACGTGCAGCGGCTGGGATGTCGGGCGGAGTACTGGTTCTGCCCGCCACCGCGCGCCGGCGCCGAGGCGGCCGCAGCGGTCGACGAGGAGCTCGACGCCTTCTTCCACCTCTGGACGGTCAACCGCGGCGTGCTGCTGGCGCCGTTCCACAACATGTCGCTCTTCTCGCCCTTCCACACCGAGACGGACGTCGACGCCCACACCTCGGTGTTCCGGGCTGCCGTGGAGGCGCTCGTCGGATGACCGGGCAGCGTCGGGTTCCTGGCGACGTCCTGATCCACCTGCGGCGGGCGCGCGACCACCTCGACCGGCACTTCGCCGACCCGTTCGACCTCGACCACCTGGCCGGGCTCGCCGGGATGAGCCGCTTCCACTTCCTGCGATCGTTCGCGACGACGTACCGCACGACGCCGGCCGCGTACCTCGCCCAACGACGCGTCGAGCGGGCGCAGGACCTGCTGCGCGCGGCCAACCTCACGGTCACCGAGGTGTGCCACGCCGTGGGCTACAGCAGCCTCGGATCGTTCAGCACCAGGTTCCGCGAGATCGTCGGCGAGAGCCCCAGCGACTTCCAGAGGAGGTACGCCGCCGCGGGCAACCCGCGGATCCCCGGGTGCTACGTCTTCATGGCCGGCCTCGTCGAGCGCGGCACCGCAACGCAGGAGAAGCAGGACGGCACCCGGCAGTTCCTAGGCTCGTCGCATGATCACCAACATCTCCCTCCTGTCCGTCTGGGTGAAGGACATCGACGAGTCCCTCGCCTTCTACACCGACGTCCTGGGCTTCGAGGTCGGCGACGACCTCCAGCTCGGTCCTGACTTCCGCTGGTGCACGGTGTTCCACCCGAGGCAACCCGAGGTCCACCTGCACCTCACCACGCCGAGCGGCCCGCTCCCCGACTACCTCATCGAGGCGATGAACCGCGCCCAGGACGAGGGCGGCCTGCCCGGGGTCGGGATGAACGTCGACGACTGCCGCGCCACCTACGAGGACCTCACGGCGAAGGGCGTGGAGTTCCTGCAGGAGCCCGAGGACCGTCCCTACGGCGTCGAGGCGCTGATGCGCGACAACTCCGGCAACTGGATGGTGCTCGTCGAGAAGCGGGACTACACCCCCGAGGACTTCGAAGGTGTCGACCTGGGCTGAGTCCGCTGCTGCGGCTAGGCCCGTCGAGGACTCCCGCCGCCCGCGCCGCCTCGGCGTACGCAGCGGCCAGGGTGTCGACGGTCTCGTGGGCGTTGAGGCCCGACGGGTTGGGCACCACGAACACGCGGGACGTGCCCCAGCGCTCGGCCTGCTCACCGACCTGGGCCCGGCGCTCGCCGAAGGCCGTGCGGTAGGCGGTGATGCCGGCGACCGCGACCACGTCGGGCTCCCGCTCGGCCACCAGTGCCCTGAGCCGCTGCCCGCCGGCACGCAGCTCCGCGGAAGTCAGCTCGTCGGCCCGCGCGGTGGCCCGCGCGACGACGTTGGAGATCCCGATCCCCCGGCCGCGCAGCGCGTCGCGGTCCTCGTCGGTCATCCCGGCGGCCTGGTCCACCGGTCCGGTCGAGGATCCCGGCCCGCAGCAGCGCCGGGTAGAAGCGGTTGCCGGGGTGGGCGAAGTGGGTCTGGGTGGCGGCGGTCCAGAGCCCGGGGTTGATGCCGACGAACAGCAGCCGGAGCGGCTCGCCGGGAGCCGGGAGCAGGTCGGGCACCTCGACGTCGCGGTACGACTCCAGCTCGGCCCTCGTGAACCCCATGCCCGTCATCCTGCCCCGCTTGCGGCCCGCCGCCCGCAACGTGGTGACGCCGGGCCGCACCCGGCGTACCGTGGAGGGCATGTGGAGCTGGCTCCAGGACTTCGGTCCGTTGCTGCTGGCCTGGGCAGGTGTCCAGGTCGTGCTGGCCTGCGCGATCGGCTTCTGGGCCGGCTGGTGGCCCTGGCAGCGTCGCCTCGGAGCCTTCGCGGTGCGGCTGGCGAGCCCCCGCCCTGCGCCGGTCGTCCCGCTGCACCGGCCCATCGAGCAGGTGGGTGCCGACGTACGCCGGCTGCGTGAGGCGTTCGGCCACGACGGCATGCGCTTCGCCAAGTGGGAGGGCACCCGCCGGGCGTACGACGGCGTGCTCGCCGAGGCGGCCGACAGCCTCGAGCTCCGCCACCACCTGGCCGTCCTGCCGCCCGGTGTCGACCGGGACCTCGAGCGCGTGCGGGTCGAGCGGCTCCTCGAGGACGCCGGGCTCCTCCCTCCGCTCCGCGCCGCCTGACATCCTTTCCGGACGTCATACGGAGGGAGCCACCGCTGGCGCCATCCGTATGACGTCCAGCAGCCTGGACGCACGAGACCCCGCCTCCCTTGCGGGAGACGGGGCCTCGGATGGTGCGGGTGCCGGTCAGTGACCGGCGGGGATCACTTGGTGATCTTGACGACGCGGCCGGCGCCGACCGTACGGCCACCCTCACGGATCGCGAACCGGAGGCCCTCGTCCATGGCGATGGGCTGGATGAGCTCGACCGACATCTCGGTGTTGTCACCCGGCATGACCATCTCGGTGCCCTCGGGCAGGGTCACAACACCGGTCACGTCAGTCGTACGGAAGTAGAACTGCGGGCGGTAGTTGTTGAAGAACGGCGTGTGACGGCCGCCCTCGTCCTTGCTGAGGATGTAGACCGAGGCCTCGAAGTTCGTGTGAGGCGTCGTGGTGCCCGGCTTGATGACGACCATGCCGCGCTCGATGTCCTCGCGCTTGGTGCCACGGAGGAGCAGGCCGACGTTCTCGCCCGCCTGGCCCTCGTCGAGCAGCTTGCGGAACATCTCGACACCGGTCACGACGCTCTTCTGAGCGACCTCGCGGATGCCGATGATCTCGACCTCCTCGTTGACCTTGACGATGCCGCGCTCGATGCGACCGGTGATGACGGTGCCACGACCGGTGATCGTGAAGACGTCCTCGACGGGCATGAGGAACGGCTTGTCGGTCTCGCGCTCGGGGGTCGGGATGGACTCGTCCACCGCGGCCATGAGCTCGACGATCGACTCGCTCCACTTCTCGTCACCCTGCAGGGCCGGGAAGGCCGCAACGCGCACGACGGGGATGTCGTCGCCGGGGAACTCGTACTCGGAGAGGAGCTCGCGCACCTCCATCTCGACGAGCTCGATGAGCTCCTCGTCGTCGACCATGTCGCACTTGTTGAGCGCCACGACCAGGGCCGGCACGCCGACCTGGCGGGCGAGCAGCACGTGCTCACGCGTCTGGGGCATCGGGCCGTCGGTGGCGGCAACCACGAGGATCGCGCCGTCCATCTGAGCGGCACCGGTGATCATGTTCTTGATGTAGTCCGCGTGACCCGGGCAGTCGACGTGCGCGTAGTGGCGCGCCTCGGTCTGGTACTCGACGTGCGCGATCGAGATCGTGATGCCGCGCTGACGCTCCTCGGGAGCCTTGTCGATCTGGTCGAAGGCCGAGGCCTCGTTCAGATTCGGGTACTTGTCGTGCAGCACCTTGGTGATCGCCGCGGTCAGCGTCGTCTTGCCGTGGTCGATGTGACCGATGGTGCCGATGTTGACGTGCGGCTTGGTCCGCTCGAACTTCGCCTTAGCCACTGGGGCTCCTCCTGGTTGGGTTTGTACTGAAATCGTGGGTGTGGAACGGGGGTGGTGCAGGGGCCGAGGGCCCGGGGCGACTACTCGCCGCGGACCTTCTTGATGATCTCCTCGGCGATGTTCGTCGGCACCTCGGCGTACGAGTCGAACTCCATGGAGTACGACGCCTGGCCGGAGGTCTTCGACCTCAGGTCGCCAACGTACCCGAACATCTCGGACAGAGGCACAAGCGCGTTGACGACCATGTCGCCGTGACGCTCCTCCTGGGCCTGGATCTGGCCGCGGCGCGAGTTGATGTCGCCGATGACCGTGCCGAGGAAGGTGTCGGGCGTGGTGACCTCGACCGCGAACATCGGCTCGAGGAGAACCGGCTTGGCCCGACGGGCGGCCTCCTTGAATGCCTGGTTGCCGGCGATCTTGAACGCGAGCTCGGACGAGTCGACGTCGTGGTAGGCGCCGTCCTCGAGGGAGAACATCACGTCGACCATGGGGTAGCCGGCGAGCACGCCGAACTCCATGGCCTCCTGGCCGCCCTGGTCGACCGAGGGGATGTACTCCTTCGGCACGCGGCCACCGGACACGTTGTTCTTGAACTCGTAGCCCGCGCCCTGACCGGTCTCGGGGTCGATGTTCGGGCCGAGGTTGATGACGACCTTGGCGAACTGACCCGAGCCACCGGTCTGCTTCTTGTGGGTGTAGGAGTGCTTCTCGACCAGGTTGCGGACGGTCTCGCGGTAGGCGACCTGCGGCTTGCCGACGGTGGCCTCGACGCGGAACTCGCGCTTCATCCGGTCGACGAGGATCTCCAGGTGGAGCTCGCCCATGCCGGCGATGATCGTCTGACCGGTCTCCTCGTCCGCCTTGACGGTGAACGTCGGGTCTTCGTCGGACAGTCGCTGGATCGCGGTGCCGAGCTTCTCCTGGTCGCTCTTGGTCTTGGGCTCGATCGCGACCTCGATCACCGGGGCCGGGAACGTCATCGACTCGAGGACGACCTGGTTGTTGGGGTCGCTCAGCGTGTGACCGGTCTTGGTGTCCTTGAGGCCCATGACCGCCACGATCTGGCCGGCGCCCACCGACGCGATCTCCTCACGCTTGTTGGCGTGCATCTGGTAGACCTTGCCGATCCGCTCCTTGCGGCCGTTGACCGAGTTGACCACGGTCGAGCCGGCCTCGAGCTTGCCGGAGTAGACGCGGACGTAGATCAGCTTGCCGAGGTGCGGGTCAGTGGCGATCTTGTAGGCCAGGCCGGAGAACGGCTCGTCGTCGGACGGCTGGCGGACGATGACCTCGTTCTCGTCCTTGACCGAGTGGCCCTGGATGCCGTCGATGTCGAGCGGCGAGGGCAGGTACTTGACGACCGCGTCGAGCAGGGGCTGGACGCCCTTGTTCTTGAACGCGGTGCCGCACAGGACCGGGTTGAGCTTGTCGGCGAGGGTGGCGCGACGGATCGCGGCCTCGAGCTCGGGGACGGTGAACTCACCCTCCTCGAGGAACTTCTCCATGACCTCGTCGTCGGCCTCGGCCAGCGTCTCGAGGAGCTTCTCGCGGTACTCCGCGGCCTGCTCGGCGAGCTCGGCCGGGATCTCCTCGACCTCGTAGTCCTCACCCATCGTGGTCTCGCCGCGCCACACCAGGGCGCGCATCCCGACGAGGTCGACGACACCGATGAAGTCGCCCTCGGCGCCGATGGGCAGCTGGAGCACGAGCGGGGTGGAGTTGAGTCGCTCGACCATCATGTCGACGCAGCGGAAGAAGTCCGCTCCGGTGCGGTCGAGCTTGTTGACGAAGCACATCCGGGGCACCGAGTACTTGTTGGCCTGGCGCCACACCGTCATGGTCTGGGGCTCGACACCGGCGACACCGTCGAAGACGGCCACGGCGCCGTCGAGGACGCGCAGCGAGCGCTCGACCTCGGCGGTGAAGTCCACGTGACCGGGGGTGTCGATGATGTTGATCTGGTGGTCCTTCCACCAGCAGGTCGTCGCGGCGGACGTGATGGTGATGCCGCGCTCCTGCTCCTGCTCCATCCAGTCCATCGTGGCGCCACCGTCGTGCACCTCACCGATCTTGTAGGTGATGCCGGTGTAGAAGAGGATGCGCTCGGTGGTGGTGGTCTTGCCGGCGTCGATGTGCGCCATGATGCCGATGTTGCGGACCTTGTTGAGGTCGGTGGTGATGTCGACGGCCACGTCTGTGTCTCAGTCCCTCGAAGTAGTGGGGTTGTGGGGGTGGGAGGCCGTACGCCGCGTGCTGCGGGCCGTACGGCCTCCCGTCCTCACCAGCGGTAGTGGGCGAAGGCCTTGTTGGACTCGGCCATCTTGTGGGTGTCCTCGCGCTTCTTCACAGCGGCACCGAGGCCGTTGCTCGCGTCGAGGATCTCGTTCATCAGGCGCTCGGCCATGGTCTTCTCGCGGCGGTCGGCGGCGTAGCCCACGAGCCAGCGCAGGGCCAGCGTGGTGGAGCGGTTGGCCTTGACCTCGACGGGGACCTGGTAGGTCGCACCGCCGACGCGGCGGGACTTGACCTCGATGGCCGGCTTGACGTTGTCCATCGCGCGCTTCAGCGTGACGACCGGGTCGGAGCCGGTCTTGTCGCGGCAGCCCTCGAGGGCGGTGTAGACGATGCGCTGCGCCACGGCCTTCTTGCCGTCCTGGAGGACCTTGCTGACGAGCTGGGTGACCAGCTGCGAGCCGTAGACCGGGTCAGAGACGAGGGGGCGCTTGGGAGCGGGACCCTTGCGAGGCATTACTTCTCCTTCTTCGCGCCGTAGCGGCTGCGGGCCTGCTTGCGGTTCTTGACACCCTGGGTGTCGAGCGTGCCGCGGATGATCTTGTAGCGGACACCGGGAAGGTCCTTCACACGGCCGCCGCGCACGAGCACGATCGAGTGCTCCTGCAGGTTGTGACCGACACCCGGGATGTAGGCGGTGACCTCGACGCCACTGCTCAGGCGCACGCGGGCGACCTTGCGGAGGGCGGAGTTCGGCTTCTTCGGGGTGGTCGTGTAGACGCGGGTGCAGACGCCACGGCGCTGCGGAGATCCCTTCAGGGCAGGCGTCTTGGACTTCGACACCTTGTCCTGGCGGCCCTTGCGGACCAGCTGGTTGATGGTGGGCACCTGGTGGTTCCCTCTCTCTGTCTTCTCGTCTCGGACCGGCGCGGTGCCGGACTCGGGGGTCTTGCCTTCGAAAGCGGTGTGCCTGTGCGGCTCTCACGAACGGGCCGCTCCCTACCAGCGGGCAGTTGACGTGCACGCGCAGGGGTCTGGACGTGCCAGACACGAGGATTGAGGCTACTCGGGCGCTCGGGCAGGGTCAAAACGCCGGAGAGGCGCTCGCGACACCTTCGTCGCTCGCCTCCACGGCGTCGGGACCACGCTCGCGCCGAGCGCGCTCGAGCCTCAGGTACAGCATGGCAGACAGGCCCACACCGGTGATCGTCAGCAGGCCGCCGCCGAGCAGCGTCCAGCGGGCGCCGTACTCCTGTCCGATCCACCCGATCACGGGCGCTCCGATCGGGGTGCCACCCATGAAGATCATCAGGTAGAGCGCCATCACCCGGCCCCGGACGCCGGCGTCGGTGTTGAGCTGCATGTAGGTGTTGGCGCTGGTGATGAAGGTCAGTGCGGTCAGCCCGGTGACCGGTGTGAGGAGCGCGAAGGTGAGGTAGGTCGGCATCAGGCCCGCGAGCATCACCGTGGCACCGAACGCGATCGCGGAGCCCACCACGAGGCGGTGGCGCACGTGCTCGCGGCGCGCGGCCAGGAGTGCGCCGGTGAGCGAGCCGACGGCCAGGAAGCTGCCGAGCAGGCCGAACTCGGTCGGCCCCTTGCCGAAGACCTCGGTGGCCATCAGGGCGGACGTGATCTGGAAGTTGAGGCCGAACGTGCCGGCGAAGAAGACCAGCCCGAGCACGAGCATCAGGTCGGGCCGGGCGCGGACGTACGCGACACCCTCGC
>CAVYGL010000006.1:0-36941 GCA_963767995.1 uncultured Actinomycetota bacterium | reverse complement strand
GCAGGGCGCCCGGTCCACGCTGCGCCAGGGCGGGCGAGTCGATCCGGGCGACGTCGAGGTGCCGCAGCGACCAGATCGGGGCGGCGTACGACACCGCGTTGAGCAGGATCACCCACCCGGTGGCGACGGCTCCCCCGCCCATCACGGCGATGAGCAGGCCGGCCAGCCCGGGACCGACGAGGCGCGCGGCGTTGAAGCTCGCGGAGTTCAGGCCGACCGCGTTGGTCAGGTCGACCGGGTCGACGATCTCGGACACGAACGACTGGCGCGCGGGGGCGTCGAAGGCGGAGGCGGAGCCGAGCAGGAAGGCCAGGACGTAGACGTGCCACACCTCGGCGGTGCCGGTCACGGCGAGCACGCCGAGCACGAGCGCGGGCAGCGCCATGCCGAGGTTGGTCAGCTGGAGCAGCCGCTGCTTGGGCATCCGGTCGGCGACGAGGCCGGCGAACGGGGTCAGGAGCAGGAAGGGCAGGAACTGCAGCCCCGTCGTGATGCCGAGCGCGGTCGCGCCGGAGCCGACGGCGAGCTCGAGGACCAGCCAGTCCTGGGCGACGCGCTGCATCCAGGTGCCGGTGTTCGACACCACGCCACCGGCGGCGTAGCGCCGGTAGTTGGGGTTGGAGAGGGAACGGAACGTGGGACTCGTGGTGACTCCTCGGTCGGTCGTGCGGTCAGTCAGTCGGTGTGGGCGAGCCGCGCGAGGATCGGCGCGGCCGCGCGGAGGGAGGCGCGCTCGGCAGGGGTGAGCCGGGCGAGCTGCTGGGAGAGCCAGGCGTCGCGCCGCTGACGGTCGGCGAGCACCGCGGCGCGACCCTCGTCGGTGAGCGAGACGACCACCTGGCGGCCGTCGGTCTCGTGCGGCCGGCGGACGACGTAGCCGTCGCCCTCGCAGGCAGTTGACCGTGCGCGTCATCGACGGCGGCTGGACACGCTCGGCGCGGGCGAGGTCGCCGACGGTCTGGTCGCCCAGGCGCACCAGCAGTCCGAGGACGACCATCTGCCGGATGCTCAGGTCGTTGTCGGGATGGCGCTCGGAGACCAGGCGACGACGGAGGCGCATGACGACCGGCCCGGAGCTCGGAGGCGAGCCCGGCGTCGGTGCGGAGGTCGGCGGTCGGCATGTCGTTAGCATAACTCATTACCTGTGCTAACTATTCCGCCGACCGGGCACGTCCTCGCGGTCGACGCGGGGAAGTGCCCGGTCAGGCGAGCCAGCCGCTGATCGGCGTGTAGGCGAAGTAGACGACGAAGAGCGCGGAGACGGCCCACATGAGCGGGTGGACGTCCTTGGCCTTGCCGACGACGACCTTGATCAGGACGTACGCCACGAAGCCGGCGCCGATGCCGACCGAGATGGAGTAGGTGAAGGGCATCAGCACGACCGTCAGGAAGGCCGGGATCGCGACCTCGAGGTCACGCCAGTCGATGTCGGCCACCTGCTGCATCATCAGGAACCCGACGAGCACGAGCGCGGGGACCGCCGCCTCGGACGGGATGGCCGCGACGAGCGGCGTGAAGAAGGTCGCGAGCAGGAACAGGGCGCCGGTGACGACGGACGCGAGGCCCGTACGGGCGCCCTCCCCCACGCCGGAGGCGCTCTCGATGTAGGACGTGTTCGACGAGACGCCCGCCGCGCCGCCGGCGATCGCGGCGACGGAGTCGACGATGAGGATCCGCTGGGCGCCGGGCGGGGTGCCCTCCTCGTCGTTGAGGCCGGCCTCGGCGCCGATGGCGGTCATCGTGCCCATCGTGTCGAAGAAGTCGGCGAGCAGCAGGGAGAAGACCAGGAGCAGGGCGGCGAGCGCGCCGGTGCCGGCGGAGCCGAACGCCCCGAAGAGGTCGACGTCGCCGAGGGTGTCGAACGACGGGAGCCCCACGATGTCGCCGCTGAGCGTCGGCACGCTCAGCGACCAGCCCTTCGGGTTCTCGGCCGACGCGGCACCGAGGTCACCGACGGCCTCCACCACGACGGCGACGACCGTCGTGACGACGATCGAGATCAGGATCGCGCCGCGCACCTTGCGCACCCACAGGGCGATGACGAGGGCCAGGCCGAGGCAGAACACCAGGACCGGCCAGCCGCCGAGGTGTCCGTCGGCGCCGAGCTGGACCGGCACGGTGGTCTGGAAGGCGTCGGGGATCCGGGTCACGACCCGGGCGTCGACGAAGCCGATCAGCGCGATGAACAGGCCGATCCCGACCGAGATCGCCACCTTGAGCTGCTGGGGCACGGCGTGGAAGACGGCCTTGCGGAAGCCGGTCAGCACCAGCACCAGGATCACGATGCCCTCGAGCACGACGAGCCCCATGGCGGCGCCCCACGTGGACTCGCGCGCGATCGAGTTCGCGACGAACGCGTTGAGGCCGAGGCCCGTCGCCAGCGCCAGCGGGAAGTTGGCGAAGCCGCCCATCGCGATGGTGAGGATGCCGGCGACGAGCGCCGTGCCGGCAGCGATCGCCGGGATGCCGCTCCCGGGCTCGGCGCCACCGCCGAGGAAGGCGCCGGTCGAGTCGGGCACGAAGCCGAGGATCAGCGGGTTCAGCACGATGATGTAGGCCATCGTCAGGAACGTCACGACGCCGCCGCGCACCTCCCGTCCGACGGACGAGCCGCGCCGGCTGATCTCGAAGAATCCGTCGAGCCCGGAGTCGCTCGTGGGCCGCTTGGCAGTGGTGGTGTCGTCGCTCACGGAACGGCGAGTGTGGCAGAACGGTGTGACGCGCGTGTGTCGCCTCGCCGTCGCGCTGTAGCGTGGCGGCGTGGACCTGGGCGACGCGCAGCCGACGCAGCACGAGATCGGCAACCGCACCTTCATCGTGGCGCAGGTCGCGCCGCTCGACGTCGACGGCGTCCGCACCACGGAGGTCGGCACGGCGCTGTGGCTGCTCGGCTTCCTCGGGCTCCTGCCCTTCTGGGGCACGCTCGAGGACAGCGGACGCACCTGGTGGCTGTGGACCTGCCTGGCCGGCTTCGGCCTCGGCCTCTGCGGGCTGGAGTACTGCCGTCGCCGCCGCAAGGAACGCGCCGCGCTGCGGGCCACCGGATGACGCACCCGCCGACCCGCTGGGAGCTCGCCGGAGCAGGCAACAAGGGCTACGGCGAGACCTTCGCCCAGCGGGTGGCGACCGGCGAGGACGTCGACGGCGAGGCCCGGCTCGCCGACGCGCTCGCGCCCCGCAACGCCCGCATCCTCGACATCGGCTCCGGCATGGGCCGGGTCTCGGCCGCACTGCAGGCGCGCGGCCACCGGGTCGTGGCGACCGAGCCCGACCCGTCGCTGCGCGCGCAGTCCGCGTCGACGTACGCCTCCCTCGAGGTGCTGCCCCACGAGGCGCTCGCCCTCGACCCGGCCGAGCTCGGCTCGTTCGACCTCGTCGTGGTGGTCGGCAACGTGATGATCTACCTCGGCGAGGGCACCGAGCGGCCCGTCCTGGAGCGCGTCCGCGACCTGCTCGCCCCCGACGGCCGCGTGCTCATGGGCTTCCACCTCACGGCCGTCAAGAGCGGCAGCCGCACCTACCCGGCCGACGAGTTCGTCGCCGACGTCGCGGCGTCGGGGCTGCGGGTGGTGCACCGCCTCGGCAGCTACGAGCTGCACGAGCCGGTCGACGACTACGCCGTCTGGGTGTTGGAGCCGGCGAGGGCCTGATCGACGCCTGGCGCTCACAGCTTCTCGAACTCGTCGTCGGTCAGGGTGTCGAAGGCGTGGTCGGGCATCGGCAGCGGCTGCTGCTTGCGCGCCAGCTTGACCTCGGAGTGGGCGCCGCAGCCGTGGTCGAGGGTGACCACGGTGCCGTCGTCGTTGGCGTTGCCGTTGGCGCAGACGCCGAAGCGGTCGGCGAGCGAGCCGTTGAGGCGGACCAGGAACCCGCAGGACCAGCAGTGGTCGGGCGCGCTCTTGGCGAGCGGGGCGTCGGGGCCGCCGTTGCCGGCGTTCCAGCGCTCGGCCGCCATGTCGAGGCCCTCCCGGCTCAGGGTGCGTACGCGACCCAGGCCGAGGTCCTCGGCGACCCGGCGCACCTGGGCGCGGGCGTCGCCGTCCATCGGGCCGTCGAGCGGGTCGTCGCCGACGAGGTAGGTCGGGACCAGTCGGGCGTCCTCGTCCTCGACCGGGAGCAGGTCGCCGGGTGAGAGGTCGCCGGGCTGGAGGCGCTCCTTGTAGGGCACCCAGGCCGGGGCCACGATCGCGGCGTCGCCGGGGAGCAGGACGACCTCGTTGACGGTGAGGTCCTTGCCGCGCTTGGCGCGGGTCAGGGTGACCGACCAGTGCCAGCCGGGGTAGCCCGGCCGGGTGCAGGCGAAGTGGTGCGTGACGACGCGCTCACCCTCGGCGCGGGCACCCAGGTGGTCGCCCACCTCGGCGGCCTCGGCGACCTCGAGGACGGCGCCGCGCGCGAGGTCGGCGGCCTTGGCGAGGACCGCGTCCGGCTTGCCGGAGCGGGTGGGGAGAGCGATCACGTACGCCATCATGACAAACGGTGCGCGGTCCTGTCCCGTCGGCACCCCGGGTCGGGACGGCGTCCGCGCGGTGTCGGGCGGGTAGGCCAAGATGGACCCGTGACCAGCCACCGCCCCGACCCGACCTCCGGGCAGGAGCCGGGACCGGGGTCCGGAGCAGCGATCCGGGGAGGACACGCAGCCCTACGCGACGTCGCCGCCTCCTCCGCGTCCGAGTGCCGTACGCCGCTCGATGTCGGGCGCCGCGCGCGGAGCACGAGCGGCCGGTCGGGGCGCGAAGGCCGCCGGCCACGGGGCCCGGTTGGCCGGGCGGGGCGCCGGCACCGCCGGGCACTACGCCGTCTCCCAGGCGCGACGGGCCGCGCGGGCCGAGGGCGCCGGCGACTCCGGGTTGTCCCGGCTGATCGAGCTCCACGCGTTCAACGCCGCCGGCGACGCGGCCGTCGCGATCTCGCTGGCCGGCACCCTGTTCTTCCAGGTGCCCACCGGCGAGGCGCGCGGCCAGGTGGCGCTGTTCCTCGGCCTCACGATGCTGCCGTTCGCGATCGTGGCGCCGCTCATCGGCCCGTTCCTCGACCGCTTCAGCCACGGCCGCCGGTGGGCGGTCGGCGCGACCATGGCGACACGCGCGTTCCTCTGCTGGGTGCTGGCCACCGCCGTCATCACCGAGTCCGCGTGGCTCTTCCCCGCCGCGCTGGGTGTGCTGGTCGCGTCCAAGGCGTACGGCGTCACCCGCGCCGCGGCCGTCCCCCGGCTGCTGCCGCCCGACCTCACCCTGGTGAAGGCCAACGCGCGGGTGTCGCTCGCCGGCATCGTGGGTGCCGGCATCTCGGCCCCGCTGGCGCTCCTCGCCTCGACGTTCGGGTCGGAGTGGTCGCTGCGCTACGCCTTCGTGATCTTCGTGCTCGCCACCATCTGGGCGATCCGGCTGCCCGACAAGGTCGACGCCAGCCAGGGCGAGGGAGAGCTGGTGCTGACCGGGTCGACCAGCGGCGCCACCTCGGGGAAGCGCCCGCGCACCCGGATCCCGGCGGCCGTGGCGTTCGCCCTGCGGGCCAACTGCGGACCGCGCTGGCTGTCGGGCTTCCTCACGATGTTCATGGCGTTCCTGCTGCGCGACAACCCGATCGGCGACTGGAGACCCGAGGTGCTGCTCGGCGCCGTGATCGGCGCGGCCGGGCTGGGCAACACGCTCGGCATCACCATCGGCTCGATGCTCCGACGGCTCAACCCTGCCGTCACGGTCGTGCTCGCCCTGCTGGCGGACGCGGTGGTGGCGGTGGTGGCCGCCCTGTTCTACGGCCTGCCGTCCTTGATCCTGCTGGGCCTCACGGCCGGCCTGGCGCAGGCGCTGGCCAAGCTGTCGCTCGACTCGACGATCCAGCGCGACGTGCCGAGCCGGATCCAGGCGAGCGCCTTCGCCCGGTCCGACACCACGCTGCAGCTCGCCTGGGTGATCGGCGGCTTCATCGGCATCGCGATGCCGTTGATGCCCCAGCTCGGCCTCGGCATCGCCGCCGGCAGTGCTCGGGATCTGGGCGACGTTCGTGCTGATCAGCCGACCCGTCGCGGTCGGCGCCGGCGCCCGCTGCTGGTTGACCGAGGTCAGATCTCGAGCTCGTCGGCGAGGGCGCGGAGCACCTTCGCCGTGCCGCGGGCGGAGTCGCGCTCGGGGTGGCGGCCGCGGCGGTAGCCCTCCTCGACGCCCTCGAGCATCTTGATGAGGTCCTCGACGATGCTGACCATCGCCTCGGGCTGCTTGCGCTGGGCGTTGCGCTGGTTGCGGGTGACCGAGGCGGGAGCGTCGAGGACGCGGACCTGGAGGGCCTGGTCGCCGCGCCGGCCCTGCGCGATGCCGAACTCGACCTTGGTGCCGGCCTTGAGCGACGTGGTGCCCGTCGGGCAGCGCATCGGAGTGGACGTAGACGTCCGGTCCGTCCTCCTGCGACAGGAAGCCGAAGCCCTTGTCGACGTCGAACCACTTCACCTTGCCACTGGGCACGGGTCTTCTCCCCTGTTGCTGGTCACCACGGGTGTCGCGCGTCCGCGGATCCGCGGGCGCGGGCAAAGAATAGGCGGCGCCGCGGGCCGCCCACCAACGGGTTGTGCGCAGGAGGCTTTGTCTGAGTGGACGACGGCTGCGATCATGGGCGGTTCGGGGGACGACACACGTCACAGCAGGGGAAGGCGAGGACCGTGCGGGCACGACCGGTGGGGCGCATCGTGGGCAGCGCGCTGCTCGCGCTCGGCCTCACCGTCTCGGCTGCGAGCGTGGCGCTGGCCGAGGATGCTCCGGCCGCCCCCGGCGCCGATTCCCTGACCCTCGTCACCCTGCAGGGCCCCGGCACCTCCGCCGGCACCCGCGACACCGTCGAGCTCCTCGCCCGGCAGGACGCCCTGCTCGCGACGATCGGTGCCGGCGAGCCGACCTACCGCTGGACCACTGCGCTCAACGGCTTCGCGGTCCGCCTCACCGCCGACCAGCTCGCCGCCCTCGAGGCGCAGGCCGGCGTCGCCGCGATCGAGCCCGACAGCATCCGGCCCCTTGCCGGACGTACGTCCCCGGCGACCGTGCGCGGCACCATGACCAGCCCGCGACTCCGGGGTGGCGCCGGCGTGGTGATCGGCGTCGTCGACTCCGGCATCGCGACCGAGTCCCCCGCCTTCGCCGACGTCCCCGGCCTCGGGCCCGATCCGCGGGACTTCGCAGGCGCGTGCGTCGAGGGCGACGGCTGGACCGCCGACGACTGCACCCGCAAGATCGTCGGCGCCCGCTGGTTCGTCGACGGCTTCGGTACCGATCGCGTCCGGTCCTCGGAGTCGTTGTCGGCGCAGGACGTGCTCGGCCACGGCACCCAGGTCTCGTCCGTCGCCGCCGGCAACGCAGCCGTGAGCGTCCGGGTCGACGGCCGCGACGCCGGCCGGTTCGGTGGCGTCGCACCCCAGGCCCGCATCGCGGCCTACAAGGCCTGCTGGGGTGCTCCCGATCCGGCCGACGACGGCTGCTCCACCGCCGACGTGGTGTCCGCGGTCGACGCAGCCGTGGCAGACCGCGTGGACGTGCTGAGCCTCGCCCTCGCCGGCGGCGAGGGCATCGACACCCTCCAGCGGGCGCTGCTCGGTGCCGCGGAGGCCGACATCGTGGTCATCGGAGCGGCCGGCAACTCCGCCGGCTCGGCGTACGCCGCGCACTCCTCGCCCTGGGTGACCACCATCGGCTCGGCCGTGGGTCGGATGTCGCGCGGCCGGGTCACGGCGCCGGGCGGTCCGTCGTTCGCCGGTGGCGGACGTCCGGCTCGCGTCGCAGGGCGCGCGGTGCTGGCACAGCAGGCGCGTGCGCCGGGTGTCTCGCGCCGGGCGGCCGGCCAGTGCCGGCGCGGCGCGCTCGACTCGCGCCGGGTGGCCGGGCGGATCGTGGTGTGCCGCCGCGGCGGCATCGGTCGCATCGACAAGTCCGAGAACGTCGCCCTCGCCGGTGGTCGCGCGATGGTGCTGGTCAACCTGCGCCCCGGCTCGGTGACCGCGGACTTCCACGCGGTCCCCACCGTCCACCTGTCCGCCGGCGCCGGTCGGACGTTCAGCCGCTGGGTGGCCCGCCACCCGGGCGCCCGGATCCGGATGTCCCGCATCAGCGGTGCCCCCGGCACCCGGCGTACGGCACCGTGGAGCGCTGCCGGCGACCCGCGAGGTGCGTCGGTGAAGCCCGACGCGGTGGCCGACGGCGACGCCGTCCTGGGCGCGCTGCCCGACGCGACGGGCCGCACCTGGGGCGTCTTCAGCGGCAGCTCGGCCGCCACCGCCCACGCGAGCGGCCTCGCAGCGCTCGTGCTGGGCGAGCACGACTGGTCGGCCTCCGTGGTCCGCTCGCTCGTCGCGTCGTCGGCCACGCCGATCCCCGGTTCGTCGGTGCTGGTCCAGGGTGCCGGTGCCCTGCCCGGACAGGCGCCGACGGCCCACCTGGCGCTCGACGTGCCGACCCACGCCTGGCGACGTGCCCTGCGCCGGCACACGCTGGCGGACCTCAACACCGCCTCGCTCCTGCTGTCCGCGCGGCGCACCACGTCGGTGCGCACGCTGACCAACGTCGGCACGCGTCCTGAGTACTTCTCGGTCACCGCCCGGGGCTTCACCTCGCACCGAGTCAGCGTCCGCCCCCTCGCCGTACGCCTCGCGCCGGGGCAGTCGGCCCGCTTCACCATCACGGTGACCGGGCCCTCCACCCCGGGTGGCCTCGACGACGGCGAGCTCGTGTGGCTCGGCGCCCGCGGCGGCGTCACCCGGGTCCCGGTCGCGCTGACCCGCTGACCTCACCGCTCCGGAGGGCTCGCGGCGCGGTCAGGCCTCGCGGGTGATGGTCATCTCGCGGTCGCCGTAGACGACCTTGTCGCCGTGGACGAGCGCGGCCGGCTTGCCCGGAGCGAGCTGGCGGGAGACGCCCTGCCGTACGAGGACGGTGCCGTTGGTCGACCCGCGGTCCATCACCACGATCGTCCCGTCGACGGCCGGTCCGAACTGGGCGTGGGTCTTGGAGACCGACATGTCGGCGGACGCGAGCGGGATCAGGTGGGCGACCTGCTCGCCCGTGCGCGCCTCGGGACGACGGCCGACCAGGGCCAGTCCGGCGATCACGAAGCTCTCGCCGTTGTCGAAGTGCACCCGCCACCGCTGCGGCTGCGCGTGCTGCGGAGGGGCCTGCGGGGGCGGCGCGGGCTGGGGCGGCTGTGCCGGACGCACGGGTGGGGCCGCGGCCGGCGGTGGCCCCGCGGGCGGCGCCGTCACCTCGGCCGGCAGCGGCTGGCGGCGCACCGAGTGCTCGGACCGCTCGGGAGTGCGGACCGCGTCGACCGGCGGGGCGGGCACGAGGCGCATCGCGGTGAGGTTGACGATGTGGCGCGGTCCCTCGTCGGCGTCGTGGTCGGCGACCTCCACCACGGGGCGTACGTCGACCACGACGGTGCGGGTCAGGTGGTCGTGCCACCCACGGCGCTGGCGGCCGCGGTCCTCGACGGCCGTCCACGCCAGGGTGGCCAGGCCGATGCCGAAGGTGGGCAGCCCGGCGACGCCGAGGACGAGCGAGCGCGCGAGGGCGGGACCGATGCCGATCGGGGTGCCCGTGCCGTGGTGGACCACGCGCAGCCCGGTCATCGCCTTGCCGGGCGAGCTCCCACTGACCCCCAGCACGATGGCGAGGACCAGCCACAGCAGCACGACGGCGCCCGCAACGGCGCCGACGACGGTCCACACCTCGTCGGAGACGAACATCGCGGTCACGACTCCCACCACGGCCAGCAGGCTCCAGGCCAGGAGGCGGTCGACCGCGAAGGCGGTGAACCGCCGCTCGAGCTGGGCGATCGGGTAGGTGCTGGCCTGCGGGGGTCCGGGCTGGGTCACGGTGCTCGCTCTGCTCAGGGGTTCGTGACCTGGATGGTGACGCCGTCGCCGAGGTCGAGGACCGCACCCGGGATCAGGCTGACGGCGATGCCGGCCTTGAGCTCCTCGGGCTCGAGGCCGGGCTGGGCCAGGACCGTGCCGTTGGTGGAGCCCAGGTCGGTCACGATGGCCGACCCGTGGTCGGCACCGGCACCCGGGCGGATCTCGAGGTGGGTCGAGGAGATCTCCTGGTGCGGGCTCGCGACGGTGACGACGTGGGGCTGGTCGTGCGAGGCGAAGCGCCGGGCCTCGGGAGCGCGCCCGACCAGCACCGTGCGGTCGACCGCCACGACGTCGCCGGTCGAGAAGACCAGGGAGGCGACGGGCTGCGAGACCACGTCGGGGGCCATCTCCTGGCCGGGGATCGGGGGGCGGTCGAAGTCGGGGACCGGGACACCGGCCTGCGTCTGACCGTCGTTGTCGGTCCACGACCCGTCCACGACCGGGGTCTCCCCGGTCGGGGTCGGGTCGTCCTCGGGCTGGCCGAAGCTCAGCGAAGCAGCAGGGACCGGCTCCGGCGTCGGCTCCGGCTCCGGCGTCGGCTCCGGGTCGGGCTCGGGCTCGGGCTCGGGCTCGGCGGCCATGACCGGTGCCTCGGCGGGCTCGGACGCCGGCGAGGTCGGCGGTGCGGGCGCGTCGGGCGCCGCGGCCGGCGTACCGAACTCCACGACGGAGACCCGGGCGATGCCGGGGGTCAGGAGGTGGTCGGCAGCCGCGTCGCCGGTGAGGGTCACCCGGATGCTGGTGACGCCGGTCACCACGCGCTCAGCCCAGGCTGCCCCGGCGGCGGCGCTGACGATCTCCTCCCCGGTGGTCGCAGCGACCGCGGCGGTCGCCGCGCCGCGCACGATCAGGCGGGTCGAGTCGTCGCCGTGGGCGACGAGCGCGACGTGGTCGAGCGAGGACAACCCCTCCGCCAGGAGCGCGTCGAGGAGGGCGTCGGCGTCGGCGCCGGAGTCCGCCAGCTCCCACAGACCGGCGACGCGGCCGCGCTGCGAGACCGGGCAGCAGGACGGTCACCCGCTCGCCGACGACGGCGTACCAGTCCCCCGGCGCGAACCTGGCCCCTGTGCTCACAGTCGTCCCCCAAGCTTGGATTCGAGGCTCTCCAGCTGGCGCTGGGAGTCATAACTGGCGTCCTTCACCAATCCCACCACATCGACGACGACGGCCGTCGCGTTGTCCCGGCCGCCCGCGGCCACCGCCGCCCGCACCAGCCTGTCGGCGGCGTCGCGCGGGTCGGCGACGCTCTCGAGGATCTCCTCGATCTCCTTGTCCTCGATCATCCCGGTGACGCCGTCGCTGCACAGCAGCAGCCGCTCCGCCGATCCCAGCGGCAGCAGGAAGAAGTCGGGCTCGATGCCCTCGGGACTGCCCAGCGCCCGCGTGATGACGTGGCGCTCGGGATGGATCGCCGCCTCCTCGACCGTGATCTGGCCCGAGTCGATCAGCTCCTGCACGACCGAGTGGTCGACGCTGATCTGCTCCAGGCGGCCGTCGATGATCCGGTAGATGCGGGAGTCGCCGAGGTTGGCCAGCAGCCACTTGGCCACGCCGTTGTCGTCGACCAGCACGGCCACGACGGCAGTCGTGCCGGCGTGCCAGCCCGGCGTCATCGCCCGGTGGGCGTTGCCGAAGTCGATGATGCGCGCCTGCGCGCGGGCGAAGGCGTCGGCCACCTGCTCGGCGCCGCGGGCTGGGTCGTACGCCTCGGCGAGGCGCTGGAACTCCTCCACCACCATCTGGCTGGCGACGTCGCCGCCGGAGTGGCCGCCCATGCCGTCGGCGACCACGAAGACCGGCGGCGCGACGAGGAAAGAGTCCTCGTTGACCTTGCGCACCAGGCCGACATCGCTCGACGCACCGTGGTGCAGGTCAACGTTCCTCATGCCCGACCCTCTCGGTCCCGTCCCGGGATGTGGGGCGGCGGCACCGACCCGGCGAGTAGCGTAAGAGGGATGTCCAGTCGTGGGCGGGCGACACCCGCACGAACCCTCGCCGACCAGCTGCGGAGCTGGCCGGACGAGCGACTCGTGGCGCTCCTGAGGGCCCGTCCAGATCTCGCCACTCCCGCCCCTCAAGATTCGTCGCAGCTCGCCTCGCGGGCCGCCACGCGCTCGTCGATCCACCGCGCCCTCGACGGCCTGGACCGCCTGGAGCTTTCCGTGCTTGATGCCCTGTTGGTTGCCGGTCAAACCACAACGGCTCGACTGATCTCGATCGTGCACGCCGACGCCGACCGCGCGGCCGCCGCGCTCCAGCGGTTGCTCGACCTCGCGCTGGCCTGGGAGGCGCCCGGTGGGATCCGCGCGCTGAGCGGCGTGGCCGACGCGATGCGCGGGATGCCCGGCCTGGTCAGCGGGCTCCGACCGTCCAGCCCGGAGCCGCCCGGGCCCGACGAGGTGGCCGCCCTGCTGGCCGGCCTGAGCCCTGCGGCCACCGCGCTGCTGCGGCACGTCGACGCCCACGGCGGCGAGGGCACGACCGGTTCGGCCCGACGTACGGTCTCCCCCGAGCAGGCCGCGAGCCCCGCCGAGGAGCTGATCAGCCGCCGGCTCCTGGTGCCCCGCGAGGGCGACACCGTCGTGCTGCCGGGCGAGGTCGGGCTGGCCCTGCGGGGCGGCCGGACCACCACCGAGCCCGTCGACGAGGTGCCCGGGCTGGCCACCGCCCCGCGGGACCCCGCACTGGTCGCCCGCACCGCCGCGGGCGCTGCCTTCGACGTCGTACGACGGGTCGAGCTGCTGCTCGACCACTGGGGTGTGCAGCCGCCGAGCGTGCTGCGCAGCGGCGGGCTCGCGGTCCGCGACCTCAAGGCGGTGGCGCGCGAGCTCCACGTCGACGAGGTCGGCGCCGCCCTCATCGTCGAGGTGGCGCAGTCGGCCGGGCTGATCGCCGAGGGCGCCGAGCTCGACGGCACGCCCGCGTGGCTGCCGACGGAGGAGTTCGACGTCTGGTCGGGGCGTTCCACGTCGGAGCGATGGGCGCGACTGGTCGGCGGATGGCTGTCGAGCAGCCGGGTCCCGTCGCTGGTCGGCAGCCGCGACCCCGCCGGCAAGTCGTGGAACGCGTTGGCGCCCGAGCTGTCGAGCGGTCTCGCGGAGGAGGCGCGTCGGCTGGCGCTGCAGGTGTTGGCCGATCTCCCCGACGGCGAGGTGCTCGCCGTCGGGACGGGCACCGCGTCGGTCGTGCTGCGGATCGACTGGCTGCGGCCGCGCCGGCCCGCGATCTTCGCCGACCTCGTCACCGCGGCGCTCGCCGAGGCTGCCGTGCTCGGCGTGAGTGGCGCGGGCGGCCTGCCGCCGAGTGGTCGTCGGATCGCCGACGACGACCTGCCAGCAGCGGCCGAGGCCATCGACCCGCAGCTCCCGCGGCCGGTCGACCACGTCCTGCTGCAGGCCGACCTCACCGCTGTCGCACCCGGTCCGCTCGAGACCGAGGTGGCGAGACGGCTGCACCTGCTGGCCGACGTCGAGTCGCGTGGCGGGGCGACGGTCTACCGGTTCAGCTCGGGATCGCTGCGGCGTGGCTTCGACGCCGGCTGGTCGGCCCTCGAGGTGCGCGACTTCCTGACCGGTGTCTCCCAGACGCCGGTCCCGCAGCCGCTGGAGTTCCTGGTCGACGACGTCGCGCGCACCTTCGGCAGCGTGCGCGTCGGCCACGCCGAGGCCTTCCTCCGTGCCGACGACGAGGCGGCGCTCGCGGCGCTGGTCCACGACCCCAGGGCCCGTACGCTCGGGCTCCGGCTGCTCGCGCCCACCGTCGCCATCTCGACCTCACCGCTCGACGTGCTGCTCCCGCGGCTGCGCGAGCTCGGCGCAGCACCCGTCGTCGAGGCGGCCGACGGCACGGTCCGGGTCAGCCGGCCCGACCTGCAACGGGCCCGGAGCCGTCGCGGCCGCCGGCCGGCCGGCGCCGTCGAGGCGCGACGGGCAGCGCAGGTGCAGGCCGTCGCCACCGCGATCCGCGTCGGCGACCGCGCGGAGACCTCGCGCCCGGCGAGCGCCACGACGACCACCCCCTCCGGGGCGCTGGCCGCCCTCCGCGACGCGATCGAGGTCGGCGGCACCGTGGTCATCGGCTACGTCGACAACCACGGCGCCAGCGGCGAGCGGGTCGTGGACCCGCGGCGGCTCGACGGCGGCCGGCTGTCGGCGTTCGACCACCGCGCGGACGACGTACGCGAGTTCGCGGTGCACCGCATCACCGGCGTCCGTCCTGCCTGAACAGACACCCCACGACCTTCTTCTCCTTCGCTCCGCTCCCCGAACAACGCCGCGGGACCCCGTCGCTCCCTTGGTCGCCCAGTAATCTTGGCGGGTGGACTTCATCCGCTACGCCGAGCGTGCCGCGACGCTCGTGAACGCCGAGCTGGGCGACGAGGCGGCCCTGTGCGAGCACCTGGCCGACCGCACGTGGCTGCACCGCTCGGTGGTGCCGGCGGACGTCTCGTCCCTGCAGTCCTTCCAGCTCGAGCTGCGGCCGGTCTTCGAGGCCTCCGACGTCGACGACGTACGCCTCCTCGTGGGGTCGCTCAACGACCTGCTCGCGAGCCACCCGGTCACGCCGATGATCTCCGACCACGACCCGGCGAACCTCCACATGCACGTCACCAACCACGCCTCCTCCGTGGCCGAGCTGCTCATCGCGGAGTCGCTGATGGGCCTGGCCAACCTCGTCTGCGACCTCGGCGCCACCCGGCTCGGGATCTGCTCGGAGACGCGCTGCGACAACGTCTTCGTCGACACCTCGCCCAACCAGTCGCGGCGCTACTGCTCCGACCGCTGTTCCTCGCGCGCCAACGTCGCCGCCTTCCGCGCGCGGCAGAAGGCTGCGTCTGCATGAACGACGGCCCCCTCATCGTCCAGTCGGACAAGACGCTGCTCCTCGAGGTCGACCACCCGTCGGCGCCCGAGGCGCGCAAGGCGATCGCGCCCTTCGCCGAGCTCGAGCGCTCGCCCGAGCACATCCACACCTACCGCCTGACCCCGCTCGGGCTGTGGAACGCCCGCGCGGCCGGCCACGACGCCGAGCAGGTCGTCGACGCGCTGCTGACGTGGTCGAGGTACGCCGTCCCGCACGCACTGCTGGTCGACGTCGCCGAGACGATGGGCCGCTACGGCCGGCTCCGGCTGGAGAAGCACCCCGTCCACGGCCTGGTGCTCTCGAGCACCGATCGCCCCGTGCTCGAGGAGGTGCTGCGCGCCAAGAAGATCGCCGGGATGGTGGGTGCGCGCCTCGACGCCGACTCCGTCGCGGTCCACCCGAGCGAGCGCGGCAACCTCAAGCAGGCGCTGCTCAAGATCGGCTGGCCGGCCGAGGACTTCGCGGGCTACGTCGACGGCGAGGCCCACGCGATCGACCTCGACCAGTCGAGCTGGTCGCTCCGCCCCTACCAGAGCGAGGCCGCCCAGTCCTTCTGGGACGGTGGGTCCGGCGTCGTGGTGCTCCCGTGCGGCGCGGGCAAGACCCTCGTCGGCGCGGCGGCCATGGCCCACGCGAAGGCGACCACGCTGATCCTCGTGACCAACACCGTCAGCGCACGCCAGTGGAAGGACGAGCTGGTCGCCCGCACGTCACTGACGGCTGACGAGATCGGCGAGTACTCCGGCGCGGTGAAGGAGATCCGGCCGGTCACCATCGCGACCTACCAGGTGCTCACCACCCGCCGGAAGGGCGTCTACCCGCACCTCGACCTGCTCGACGCCCGCGACTGGGGCCTCATCGTCTACGACGAGGTGCACCTGCTGCCGGCCCCGATCTTCCGGATGACCGCGGACCTGCAGGCCCGCCGACGCCTCGGCCTGACCGCGACCCTCGTGCGTGAGGACGGGCGCGAGGGCGAGGTCTTCTCGCTCATCGGGCCGAAGCGCTACGACGCACCGTGGAAGGACATCGAGGCGCAGGGCTACATCGCGCCCGCCGACTGCGTCGAGGTGCGGGTCACCCTGCCGGACGGCGAGCGACTGGCGTACGCCACGAGCGACCCCGACACCCGCTACCGCCTCGCCTCCTGCACCCACGCCAAGATCGACGTCGTACGCGACCTGGTGCGGCAGCACGCGGGCCAGCCCACTCTGGTGATCGGCCAGTACATCGACCAGCTCGACGAGCTCGCCGCGCTGCTGGACGCCCCGGTGATCAAGGGCGAGACCCCGGTCAAGGAGCGCCAGCGGCTCTTCGCCGCGTTCCGGACCGGCGAGATCGGCCTGCTGGTGGTCAGCAAGGTCGCCAACTTCTCCATCGACCTGCCCTCGGCCGAGGTGGCGATCCAGGTCAGCGGGTCCTTCGGCTCGCGCCAGGAGGAGGCCCAGCGGCTCGGCCGGCTGCTGCGACCCAAGACCGAGGGGCGCAGCGCGCACTTCTACACGATCGTCTCGCGCGACACCGTCGACGCCGACTTCGCGCAGAACAGGCAACGCTTCCTCGCCGAGCAGGGCTACGCCTACCGCATCATCGACGCGGGCGACCTCTCCGCCGAGCCGAGCTGAACGGACGTACTGATCGGCCTCAGCCCAGGGTGCTGGCGTCGATCACGAACCGGTAGCGCACGTCGGAGGCGAGCACGCGCTCGTACGCCTCGTTGACCTGGTCGGCGTCGATCACCTCGACCTCCGAGGCGATGCCGTGCTCGGCGCAGAAGTCGAGCATCTCCTGGGTCTCGGCGATGCCGCCGATCATCGAGCCGGAGAACGAGCGCCGGTTGGTCAGGAGGGCGAAGACGTTGACGTCCAGCGGCTCCGGCGGCGCACCGACGTTGACGAGGGCGCCGTTGACGTCGAGCAGCCCGAGGTAGGCGCTCACGTCGATCTTCGCGCTGACGGTGTTGATGACGAGGTCGAACGAGTCGGCGAGCGCCTCGAACGTGTCGGGGTCGCTCGTCGCGTAGTAGTGGTCGGCGCCGAGCCGCAGGCCGTCCTCCTGCTTCTTCAGCGACTGCGACAGCACGGTGACCTCGGCGCCCATCGCGTGGGCGATCTGCACGGCCATGTGGCCGAGCCCGCCGAGGCCGACGACGGCGACGCGCTTGCCCGGACCGGCGTTCCAGTGCTTGAGCGGGGAGTACGTCGTGATGCCCGCGCACAGCAGCGGCGTGGCCGCGGCGGGGTCGAGGCTCTCGGGGATCGACAGGACGTAGTCGGCGTCGACGACGACGTGCGTGGAGTAGCCGCCCTGCGTCGTGGTGCCGTCGCGGTCGGTGGCGGCGTACGTCCCGACCATGCCCCGCACGCAGTACTGCTCGTCGCCGCCGCGGCAGTTGTCGCACTCGCCGCACGAGTTGACCATGCACCCGACGCCGACGCGGTCGCCGACCTGGTGGCGGCTGACGCCGGAGCCGACCTCGGTGACGTGGCCGACGATCTCGTGGCCCGGCACGAGCGGGAAGGGTTGCGGGCCCCAGTCGCCGTTGACGGTGTGGATGTCGGAGTGGCAGATGCCGGCGTACTCGATGTCGATGAGGACGTCGTTCACGCCGACCTCGCGGCGCTCGATCGTGGTGGCGGCCAGGGGCTGGCCGGCGGAGGGTGCTGCGTAGGCGTTGACGCGCATGGGAAGTGTTCCGTCCTTCGGTGGTGCGGAGTGGTGGTCAGGGGTGGTGCGTGACCGCACGGAGCTCGTCGGCGAGCTCGCGTGCCCGACCGGCGATCTGCTCGCCCAGGTCGGGGTCGCCGTCCAGCACGGCCTGCCAGTAGGCGATCTTGAGGTCGACGTAGCGCTGGCGCAGGACCAGCCGCTCGGCCTCCACCGCCAGGTGTCGCTGCTGCTGCTCGAGCAGCTGCTGCTGCTCGGCGGCGGCCTCGGCACCGCGGCGGGCGTTCGCCATGTAGGCACGCATGTCGTCGAGCGACATGCCGGTGGCGGACAGGCAGGACACGGACATGAGCTGGTCGAGGTCGTCCTCGTCGTACACGCGGTGGCCGCTGCTCGCGCCCCGGCTGACGGGGTGGATGACGCCGACCTGCTCGTAGTAGCGCAGCGTGGTGGCGGGCAGCCCGGTGAGGGCGGCCGCCTCCTTGATGGAGTAGCTGCGCGTGTGAGTGGCGGTCCGGATGGTCACGCCTCCGACGCTAGGAACTTCGAGTACTCGAAGTCAAAGTCGCGTCACACCACTCCGGCTAGCCTCGACAGCGTGAACCTCCGCGAGCGCATCGGCACCGAGCTGTTCCGCAAGGTCGCCGGTCCGAACGGCGACCAGGCGCGCGAGCGGGTGCACGGCACGCCCGGTCCCCGCTGGTTCGCCCCCGACTCCCCCATCGCCCGCGTGCACGGCGATGCGTCCATGTTCGTCGGTGGCATCCGGGCGATCATGCTGCAGTCGCTGCACCCCGCGGCGATGCAGGGCGTGGCCGACCACTCGGGCTACCAGGGAGACATGTGGGGCCGGCTCGCCCAGGTCTCCACGTACCTCGCGATGACCACGTTCGGCACCGAGCGCGACGCCCTCCAGATCATCCGCGCGGTCCAGCGCGCGCACGAGTCGGTCGTCGGCACCATGCCCGACGGCACGCCGTACGCCGCCAGCGACCCGCACCTGCTCGGCTGGGTGCACGTCGCCGAGATCGACAGCTTCCTCGCTGCCCACGACCGGTACGGCCAGCGTCGCCTCATCGGTCCGGAGCGCGACGAGTACGTCGCCCAGACGGGGGTCGCCGCCGCCCACCTCGGCGTGCTCGACCCTCCCCGGACCGAGGACGAGCTGCGCCGGATGCTGGCGGCCTACGGTCCCGAGCTGCGCGGAACGCCCGCGGCCCACGACGCGATCCGGTTCCTGCTGCTCCACCCGGACCTGCCCCTGGCGGCCCGTCCGGGCTACCTGTCCCTGGCTGCGGCCGCGATCGGGCTGCTGCCGTCCGACGCGCGCCGCGAGCTGCGGCTGCCCCGGGTGCCGCCGGTGACCAACCGGGTGCTCGGCCAGGTCGGCACCCGCACGATCCGCTGGGCCATGTCGTCGGGCCACGAGCAGGCCGCGGCCCTCCAGCGCGAGACCGCCGCGCAGGCATGAGCCTGGCCGACCGCTGGCCGCTCGACGACCTGAGCGACCTGCGCGACGAGCTGCTGGCCGCCTGGGACCGCGACGGCTACCACGACCTGCTGCACCTCACCGAGGTCCTCGACCGGCTCGACCTGCTCGAGCGGGAGGGCGCGTCCTTCGACCGGACGGCCGTCGGGCTCGCCGCGTGGTTCCACGACGCGGTCTACGCCGGCGCGGACGACGACGAGGCACGCTCCGCCCAGTGGGCCGAGCGCGCGCTGCCACCGGCGTACGCCGACGAGGTCGCCCGGCTGGTGCGGATGACTGCCCACCACCGGCCGGCCGACGACGACGTGGCCGGGTGCGCCCTCAGTGACGCCGACCTCGGCATCCTGGCGGCCCCTCGCGAGCGCTACGACGCGTACGTCGCCGGGGTCCGGGCCGACTTCGCCCACGTCGGCGACGACGACTTCCGGGCCGGGCGCGCGATGGTGCTGGCCGACCTCGCGGCGAAGCCCGCGCTCTTCCACACCCCGCAGGCGCGCGGGCTCTGGGAGGCCGAGGCGCGCGCCAACCTCGACCGCGAGCTCGGTGAGCTGCGCGCCTAGGTGGCAGACCTAGCGGTCGGCGAGCTGCAGGTAGACCGTGAAGCGGTCGTGCCGGTAGCAGGTGCGCGACACCTCGACGATGCGGCCGTCGGACACGGCGCGGCGCGCGTGGCGCAGCACCGGGTCACCCTCGGCGATCTCGAGGACGGCCGCCTCCTCCGCGCTGGCGCGGTCGGCACTGATCGAGTCCTCGACCTCCGTGGGCCGCAGGCCGCGGGCGGCGAGGGCTTCGTAGAGGCTGGTGGGCGTGCCGTGCTGCAGGAACCCCGGCAGCAGGACCTCGTTGAGGTAGGCGTCCTCGACGCACACGATGGCCTGGTCGGCACGGCGCAGCCGGCGCCAGTGCAGCACGGGGTCGCCGGGCGAGATGTCGAGCGCGCGGGCCACACCCGGGCCGGCCTGCTCGACGCGGGCCAGCAGCGTCTGGGACTCCGGCAGCATGCCCCGGCGGCGGATCTCCTCGGTGAAGGAGGTCAGTCGGCCGGCGGTCTTGGGCGGCTGCGCGACGAACGTGCCACGTCCCGGGATGCGCTCGAGCAGACCCTCGGCGACGAGCGCGTCGAGCGCCTGTCGTACGGTCATCCGCGCCACGCCGAAACGAGCGACCAGCTCGCGCTCGGACGGTGCCGCGGAACCCGGCGGTTGGGCCTCGATGAGGCTACGGACGTGCTCACGGACCTGGACATGCTTCAGCGCCCGCTGCCGCGGTACGACGAGGTCCACGTGATCCATACTGGTCACAGTAGGACTGGGCTGGACCGGCGTCCGGAAATTGACGAAGTCTGTGGTAAAGGCTTGATGCTACCTTGATGATCGAACGCCTGTTCGACCCGTCGGCTATGCTGCCTCCGTGGACTTCCAGGCGTCCCTCTTCGCCGACGAGACGCCCGCTCCCGCGGACCTCGCACCGCAGCGTCGTGTCCTGTCCCGCGGCGCCTGGGTGGACGTGCAGCGCGACTGGCTGAGCGACCCCGACGACGTCTTCGCCGCTCTCGTGGCGCGGGTGCCGTGGCGCGCCGAGCGCCGGGAGATGTACGACGCGGTGGTCGACGTCCCGCGCCTCGTCCACACCTACCTCGCCGACGACCCGCTGCCGCACCCCGCGCTGGTGCGGTCCCGAGCAGACCTCAGCGCGCACTACCTCCCCGAGCTCCGCGAGCCGTTCGTGAGTGCCGGGTGCTGCTACTACCGCGACGGCCGCGACTCGGTCGCCTGGCACGGCGACACCATCGGCCGCGGGCGGGCCGAGGACACGATGGTGGCGATCGTCAGCGTCGGCGACCCGCGCCGGCTGCTGCTCCGCCCGCGCGGCGGCGGCTCGTCGATCGCGCTGACGATGGGCCACGGTGACCTGGTCGTGATGGGCGGGTCGTGCCAGCGCACCTGGGAGCACGCCGTGCCGAAGGTGGCGCACGCCGGTCCGCGGATCTCGGTGCAGTTCCGCCCGCTCAACGTGTTCTGAGCGGCAGCCGGCTCAGCGCTTCAGCAGGCGCCGCAGGATCGCGAGGCCGGCCAGGGCGGCGACGGCCTGCTTCCAGTAGGACTTGAGGATCACCGGCAGGACCGCGCTGCCGAGGTCGAGCGCCTCGACCGGCTGCGGCGCGGGCCTCGGTGCGGCCCTCGGCGGCGGTGGCGACGAGGCAGCCTGCTCCTCTGCCCCGGCGACCGCCACCGGCGCCGTCGGCTCGGCGGCCACCGGCTCCGGTTCGGGAGCGGTGAGCCGCTGCTCGAGGCACGCGACGAACTGGCCGAGCAGCTTGTCCGAGACGTCCTGCATGACGCCCCGGCCGAACTGCGCCGGCTTGCCCGTGATCGCGAGGTCCGTGACGACCGAGACGTCGGTCGAGCCGTCGACGTCGGTCATCGTGACGACGACGTTGGCCCCCGCCGTCCCGTTGCCGCGCTTGTCCTTGCCCTTGGCGTCGACCACGAAGCGGTGGGCCGACTCGTCCTTCTCGACGAACGTGCCGGAGCCGTTGTACTGCAGCGCGATCGGGCCGAGCTTGACCTTCACCGACCCGCTGAACGACTGACTCGTCGGCCTCGGTGACCTGTGCGCCGGGGAAGCACTCGGCCACCGACGCGATGTCGTTGAAGTGGGCCCAGGTCTCCTCGACGCCGATGGGGACGGTGAACTGGTGGCTCAGCTCCATCCGTTCAGGCCCCCGCGGCCTTCAGGACGGCCCGGGCCGTGAGGACCCGCGCGAGGTGCTCGCGGTAGTCGGCCGCACCGTTGAGGTCCGAGGGCGCGTTGGTGCCCTCGGTCGCGAGCTCCGCCGCCTCGCGTACGCCGTCCTCGGTCGCGGTCGCGCCGGCCAGCGCGGCCTCCGTGGCGCTCGCCCGCAGCGGGGTCGAGCCCATGTTGGTCAGGCCGATGCGTGCCTCGTCGATCGAGCCCTTGACCGTCGCGGCGACGGCCACGATCGGCCACTGGTGCGCGACCCGCACGAACTTCTCGTAGTGCGCGCCCCAGCCGGTGTGCTTGGGGATGCGCACCTCGGTGAGGATCTCGTCCTCGCCGATCGCGGTCTCGAAGAGGTCCACGAAGAAGTCGTCGGCCTCGACGGTCCGGCTGCCACCGGGACCCTGGATGACGAACTGTGCACCGAGGGCCAGCGCCGGGGCGCCGAGGTCGCCCGCCGGGTCGGCGTGCGCCAGTGCCCCGCCGAAGGTGCCGCGGTGCCGGATCTGCGCGTCGGCCACCTCGGCCGCCGCCTTGGAGAGCAGCAGGGCGTGCTCGTGGACGAGCGCGTGGTCGCGTACGTCGTGGTGGGTGGTCATCGCGCCGATGACGATGGCGTCGCCGTCGTCGCGGATCCCCCGCAGCGAGCTGATCCCGCCGAGGTCGATGACGACCTCGGGGGCGTTGAGCCGCATCCGCAGGACCGGCAGCAGGCTCTGCCCGCCGGCGAGGATCTTGGCCTCGTCGCCGTGCTCACCGAGCGCGGCCAGCGCCTCCTCGACCGAGGTCGGCGCGAGGTAGTCGAACTTCACCGGGATCACTGGCCTGCTCCTTCGTCCTGGTTGAGCGAGCCCTCGTGGCTCTGCTGATTTGCTTCGCCTTCGGCGAAGTGCGGCATCGCGTCCGGAGGCGTCTCCGTCGCGCCGCCCGCCTTCGAGCCCTGGATGGCCCGCCACACGCGCTCGGGCGTGCACGGCATCTGGATGTCGTTGATGCCGAGGTGGCGGATGGCGTCGACGACCGCGTTGACGACCGCGGGCGTGGACGCGATGGTGCCGGCCTCGCCGACGCCCTTGGTGCCGAGCGTGTTGGTCGTGCAGACGCTGGGCTCGTCGGTGTGGACGACGTCGAAGGAGATCGTGTCGGCCGACGTCGGCAGGAGGTAGTCGACGAACGAGCCGCTCACCAGCGTGCCGGCCTCGTCGTGCACGGCCTCCTCCCACAGCGCCTGCGCGATGCCCTGCACCAGGCCGCCGTGCACCTGGCCGGCGACGATGAGCGGGTTGATGATGACCCCGATGTCGTCGCAGCAGGTGTACTTCCGCATCTTCACGGCGCCGGTCTCGGTGTCGACCTCCATGGCGCACAGGTGCGTGCCGTGGGGGTAGTTGAAGTTCACCGGGTCGTACGTCGCGTCGGCGTCGAGGCTGGGCTCCATGTCCTCCGGGTAGTTGTGCGCCGCGAAGGCCGCCGTGGCGAGCTCCTGGATGGCGACGCCCTGGTCGGTGCCGGCGACCGTGAACCGACCGCCCTTGTACTCGAGGTCGTCCTCGCTGGCCTCCAGCAGGTGGGCCGCGAGGTGCTTGGCCTTGTCGATCACCTTGTCGACGGCGCGGACGAGTGCCTCGCCACCGACCACCAGTGAGCGCGAGCCGTAGGTGTCGAGGCCCTTGTGCGCGATCTGGGTGTCGCCGTGCAGCACCTCGACGTCCTCGAACGGGACGCCGAGCCGGTCGGCGACGATCTGGCTGAACGCCGTCTCGTGACCCTGGCCGTGGGCACTGGCGCCGGTCACGATCTCGACCTTGCCCGTGGCCAGCATCCGCACGCTCGCGTGCTCCCAGCCGCCGGCGCCGTAGTCGAGGCTGCCGAGCACCCGGCTCGGAGCCAGGCCGCACATCTCGGTGAAGGTCGAGACACCGATGCCCAGCTGGATGCGGTCGCCGCGGTCGCGGCGCTCCTTCTGCTCGGCGCGCAGCGCGTCGTAGCCGAACGACTCCCGGGCCTTGGCGGTCGCGGCCTCGTAGTTGCCGGTGTCGTACTCCAGCCCGGCCACGGTCGTGAAGGGGAACTCCTCGTGCGTGATCCAGTTGCGCTCGCGGATCTCGAGCGGGTCGACGCCCACCTCGGCGGCCAGCTCGTCCATCATCCGCTCGATGGCGTACGTCGCCTCCGGCCGGCCGGCGCCGCGGTAGGCGTCGGTGAACGTGGTGTTCGTCAGCACCGTCTGGCACTCGAAGCGGTAGGCCGGGAACTTGTAGATCGCGTTGAACATGAACGCGCCGAGCACCGGCACACCGCCACCGACGACCGCGATGTAGGCACCGAGGTCGGCGTCGAGGTGCACCTTGAACCCGGTGACGTTGCCGTCCTTGTCGGCGGCCAGGGTCAGGGTCTGCACCTGGTCGCGGCCGTGGTGCGCCGCCATCAGGCTCTCGCTGCGGGTCTCGGTGTACTTGACCGGCTTGGACAGGCGGCGGGCCACGGCCCACGCGATCCACTCCTCGGGCGTGGTCTGGAGCTTGCCTCCGAAACCACCACCGACGTCAGGGGCAATGACCCGGATCTTGCTCTCGGGTACGCCGGTGGTGGCCGCCAGGGCGAACCGGAGGATGTGCGGGATCTGGGTGGCCGACCACATGGTGATCTGCTCGCCGGTCGGGTCGACCACGACGCTGCGCGGCTCCATGAAGGCCGGGATCAGCCGCTGCTGGCGGTACTCGCGCTCGATGAGGATGCCGTCGGTGCGCGCCGTCTCGATGGCCGCCTCGACGTCCGATCCGGTGCCGGCCTCGGCCGAGTCGAAGACCCACAGGGCCGACTTGTTGCTGCCGAGGTCGGGGTGGGCGAGCACCTCGTCCTTCAGCGCGTTCTTGATGCCGATGACGGCCGGCAGCTCGTCGTACTCGACGTCGACGAGCTCGGCGGCGTCGCGCGCCTCGGCAGCGCTGCGGGCGACCACGACGGCCACGATCTCGCCGGCGAAGGCGACCCGGTCCGCGGGCATCGGCGAGTGGGTGGGGGTCTTCTGGTCCGGCGTGATGGGCCAGGCGTTGATGCAGACGCCGAGCTCGTCACCGAAGTCCTTGCCCGACAGCACCGCGACGACGTTGGGCGAGGCCTTGGCCGCCTCGACGTCCACCGAGGTGATGGACGCGTGGGCGAACGGGCTGCGCACCATGGCGAGGTGCAGCATCCCCGGGAGGGTGATGTTGTCGGTCCAGCGCGTACGACCGGTGATGAGGCGCTGGTCCTCCTTGCGGCGGCGGTCCTTGCCGATCTCGGCCGCGGGACGGTCCTGGGTGGCGGTCATGCCTTGGCTCCTTCGGCTGCGTGGAGCACGCTCTTGACGATGTTGTGGTAGCCGGTGCAGCGGCAGAGGTTGCCCTCCATGCCGAGCCGCACCTCCTCCTCGGTCGGGTCGGGGTTCTCCCCGAGCAGGTCCACGGCCTGCATGATCATCCCCGGCGTGCAGAAGCCGCACTGGAGCCCGTGGCACTCGCGGAACGACGCCTGCACCGGGTGGAGGTCACCCTCGGCCGTGTCGGCGAGGCCCTCGATCGTGGTGACGGTGCGGCCGTTGGCCTGCACGGCGAGCACGTTGCACGACTTCACGCTCGTGCCGTCGAGGTGCACCGTGCACGCGCCGCAGTTGGAGGTGTCACAGCCGATCACGGTGCCGGTCTTGCCGAGCTTCTCGCGGAGGTACTGCACGAGCAGCATCCGCGGCTCGACGTCGTCGGAGACCGCAGCCCCATCGACGGTGAGTTCGATCTTCGTCATCAGGCCACTCCCAATTGAGGTCCAGTGTGAGGCGGGTCACGTTGATGCCGAACCTAGGCCGCCGCGGTTGGCGAAAGGTTGGGGTGTGGGATCGGCCTCAGGAGCCCCAGCAGTCCCACGGGTCGGCGGACGACGCGGTTCGGCCGTTGCAACGGCCGCCGCGGGAGTCCCCGCTCAAGCGGGGACTCCGACAGCCAGCCAGCCGTCAGCGGCCCGCGGCCAGCTTCCCCTTGAGGAGCGGCGCGACCGGGTGGAGCACCGGCAGCGAGGCCAGGCACGCCTCCACCACGGCGGTGTCGTAGGGCGCGAGGTCGCTGTAGCGGAGCACCGCGTCGGGGTCGGGGTGGGCCAGCAGCGCCTCCCGCACGCTGACGGCGAGGTAGTCGCCCATCTGGACCAGCGCCGGCGACTCCGTGCCGGGCAGCAGGTCGCCGCCGTAGGCCCGCACCGCGGCGCGTACGTCGCCGCGACGCAGCAGCCGCTGCACCTCCTCGACGTCGGTGGCGACCGGCATGGTCAGCCGGTAGGGCCGCGAGGAGAGCTGGCCCGCCAGTGCCGCGCGCAGGTGGGACACCTCGGCCTTGAGGGTCGACGTGGTGACCGTCGAGTCGCCGTAGAGCAGGGAGTGCAGGTGCTCGACCGAGAGTCCGGCCGGGTGCAGCGCGAGCAGCGCCAGGATCTCGGTCTGGCGGCGGTTGAGCAGCAGCCGCTGGCCGTCGAGCCACACCTCCGCCGTGCCGAGCAGCGTGAGCGTGAGCCCGGGCGCGGCAGGTGCGGCAGCGCTGTGGGCCGTCGTACGCCGGTCGGTGGGCAGGGCACCCTCGATGAGCCGCGCCATCACCCGGGCGGTCGCCAGGCCGATCGGGTGGGTGCGGTCCCAGGTGGTGGAGAGGTCGATGACGCCGAGCGGTCGCCCGGTGACCGGGTCGAAGACCGGGGCGGCCCAGCACACCCAGTTGTGCACGACCTCGGCGTAGTGCTCCGCGCTGAAGACCATCGACGGGGCGCCGGTCCGGCCCGCGATCGCGAGGGCGTTGGTGCCGACGCTCGCCTCGTCCCAGCGACCGCCGGGCACGAAGTTGACCGTCTCGGCCTTGCGGCGCATCACCCGGCCGCCGTACGTCCAGAGGATGCGGGTCTGCTCGTCGGTGATCGCGATCACGAGGTCGCCGTCCTCGGCGGTGCGGCGCAGCTCGTCCTGCACCCGCGTGACGGCGGTCTGGAGGGGCGACTGGTTCCAGAACTCGGCGGTGTCGCCCTCGTCGTCGAGCGGGGCGTGCGTCACGGCCGGCGAGACCACGCCGGACAGCTGCCAGCTGCTGAGGATCTCCGGGCGGACCGCCTCGGCCTCCTCGTCCCCGTCGGCGACGAACTGGGTCCACGCGCGGACGGCTTGCACGCGGCGTGCGTGCAGGTCATCACTGGTGGTCATGGCGGCTCCCGACGGGTCGCGGCCGACAGTAGCCCGAGTGTGACGCTCGCAACAGGGCGGAGCGGACCGGCTCAGCGCCTTCGCGTGAAGGTGGCGACGATCCCGGGGTGGTCGGTGACCAGGCGACGGTACGACTCGTAGGAGTCGATGCGGAAGTCGGAGTCGCGCTCACCCATGACGTAGTCGATCCCCGATCCACCCGCGCGCCCGGTGTAGTTGGTCTCCAACCCCAGCGGCCCGGTGATCCGTCCCTTGACCAGGTCGTCGGTGGTGTCGCGGTTCTCGGTGACGTTGCAGTCGCACATCGCGACGAACTGGTGCGCCGGGCGCGCGTCCTGCGCGAGGAAGCGGATCCGTGCAGCCATCCGCCACATCGCCTCGACACCGCCGCGGTTGGCGTAGTTCGGCCCGCCCGTGCGTCGGTTGTGCAGGTGGTTGGGCAGGTGGAAGCTCACGGCGCGGATGACGTGGCCGTTGACCCGGTGCCGCAGCACCGCCACGACGCCGTACTGGTCGTGCGCGGTCTGACCGGTCCGGCGCCGCCACGTCGGTGCCGGCCAGGAGGGCCGACCAGGTCTTCTCCAGCTCCCAGACGTCCTTGTCGAAGGCGATCGGGTTGTCGTCGGTGCCGGTGGGACCGCTGGGCATCAGGAGGGTCCACGACTTCGGGAGGCTCGCGCGCAGCGCCGGGCGGCTGAAGAGCCGCTCCTGGAACCCGACGACCGAGGCGCCGCCACCGATGACCTGCCGGATGTCGTGGCGCATGCCCGCGACCCGCATCCCCTTGCGCAGGTTGAGCGTCGCCACGCTGAAGCGGCCGCCGGGACCCGTGCGTCGGCTGTCGAACCCGCGTCTCCGCGCGCCTGTGAGGGCGCGCCGACCAGCGTCGTCCCGGCGGCCAGCAGGACCATCGAGAGGATCAGGGCCGACAGGCGGACGAGGGCGCGGTCGGAGCGGGGTCACCGAAAGCATTCGAAAGACCCTAGGCGAGGTGCTCGCGCCGGGCCAATCGGCGGCGGAGCGGGTCAGTCGTCGTGGTGGATGCGGCCCTCGGTCGCGGCCAGCCGCTCGCCCGACCCGCCCCACTGGCGGGCGACGATCTCCGCCGCGATCGACACGGCCGTCTCCTCGGGCGTACGCGCTCCGAGGTCGAGCCCGATCGGCGAGGACAGCAGGGCGATCTCGTCGGCGGTGAGCCCGGCCTCGACCAGGCGCTCCATCCGCTCGTCGTGGGTGCGCCGCGAGCCCATCGCGCCGATGTACCCGGGCCGTACGTCGTCGTCGAGCCGCAGCGCGACCTCGAGCAGCGGGACGTCGAACTTCGGGTCGTGGGTCAGCACCGCCAGCACCGTGCGCCGGTCGATGCGGCCGCCCTCGAGCTCGCCGGCGAGGTAGCGGTGCGGCCAGTCGACGACGACCTCGTCGGCCCCCGGGAAGCGCGAGTTGGTGGCGAAGACGGGACGCGCGTCGCACACGGTCACGTGGTAGCCGAGGAACGACCCGACCTTGGCCACGGCCGCGGCGAAGTCGATCGCTCCGAAGACCAGCATCCGCGGCTTCGGCGCGAAGCCCCAGACGAACACCCGCATGCCTTCACCCCGGCGCTCGCCGTCGGGCCCGTAGGTCAGCGTCGCGTTGGTGCCCGCGGCGAGGAGGCCGAGCGCGTCGTCGTGCACGGCCGCGTCGGCCCGGGGCGAGCCCAGGCTGCCGTCGGCCGGAGCGTGTGGGCGGACGACCATCCGCCGCCCTCGCCACGCCGGGTCGGGGTGCTCGATGACGGTGGCGAGGGCGACCGGCCGGCCGGCCTCGATGTCGGCGGCGACCTCACCGAGCTGCGGGAAGGTCGTCCGGGAGACCTGCTCGACGAAGACGTCGAGGATGCCGCCGCAGGTGAGGCCCACGGCGAAGGCGTCGTCGTCGGAGACGCCGTAGCGCTCGAGCACCGGCTCGCCCGAGGTGACCACGGTCTGGGCGAGCTCGTAGACCGCACCCTCGACGCAGCCGCCGGACACGGAGCCGACGGCGGTCTCGTCAGGACCGACCAGCATCGAGGCGCCCGGCGGGCGGGGAGCGGACCGGAAGGTCGCCACGACGGTGCCGACGCCGATCGTCTCGCCGGCCTCCCACCACTGCATCAGCTCGGGCAGCACGTCACGCACGCGCGATCACCTCCGTGAGGTCGGCGAAGGTCGCCAGCGAGTGACCGGCGAGGAAGTCGTCGCAGTGCGGCAGCGCCGCGACGACGCCACCCTGGAGCGGCTCGTAGCCGGCCTTGCCCCGGTGGGGGTTGACCCAGATGACGCGGTGCGCGACCCGGCGCAGCCGGGCCATCTGCTCGCCGAGGAGCTCGGCGTCGCCGCGCTCCCAGCCGTCGCTGAAGACCACCACCACGGCCCCGCGCGCCATGCCCCGCTGCCCCCACCGGTCGAGGAAGACCCGGATCGTCTCCCCCAGCCGGGTGCCGCCCGACCAGTCGGGCACGACCTCGCCGGCCGCCACGATCGCCCGGTCGGCGTCGGGCGAGCGCAGGGCGCGGGTGACGTGGGTCAGCCGGGTGCCGACCGTGAAGGTCTCGACGGTGCCGCCCGCGGCGCGCCCCGACTGGGTGAGCCGGTGGGCGAGCCGCACCAGCGCGTCGGCGTACGCACTCATCGAGCCGCTCACGTCGACCAGCAGCACCACCCGGCGCGGGACGCACGCCGCGACGGCGCCACGCGATCTCGCCGGGCTCGCCGAGGTGGCGCAGCGAGTTGCGCAGGGTGCGGGAGGCGTCGACCTCGCCGCGGTGCCACCTCTGGTGCCGGGCCGTACGACGACTGGGCGGGCGCAGCGACAGCCGGACGAACATCCGGGCCAGCCGTCGCTTCTCCGCGGAGTCGAGCGTCGCGACGTCGCGGTGCCGGAGCACCTCGGCCGCCGAGGCAGCAGCCCGCACCACGTCCTCGTCGTCGCCGCCGTCGCCCCCACCGGTCTCGGTGTCGGGCAGGAGGTGCGCGGTCGAGGGACGCGACGCCTCGCGCGGCCGGGCCTGCGGCAGGCCGTCGCGCGCGTTGAACCAGGCGGCGAAGACCTGGTCGTGCCGGAACAGGTCGTCGGGCGAGGCGCACAGGGTGGCGCGGCCGGCCCAGTAGGTGGCCTGCCGGTCGTCGGCACCGACCTCGGCCACGGCGGCCAGGAAGCCCTGGGCCCGGTCCTGCGTGACGGCGACGCCGGCCGCGCGGAGCGCCCGGGTGAAGCCGAGGAACACCTCGTCGGCGGCGTGGGCGGTTGCGGTCACGGGGACAGCATCCGGTCGAGCGCGGCCTTCACCCGGTCGGAGTCCTCGCGGTACTTCAGCAGCGCACCGAGGGTCGCGGCGGCCGAGGCCAGGTCCAGCTCGGCGGTGCCGAGGTGGGTCAGGGCTCGAGCCCAGTCGAGGGTCTCGGCGACGCCGGGCGGCTTGAGGAGGTCGTCGCGGGTGCGCAGCTGCTGGACCAGCCCGACGACCTGCCGGGCGAGTGCCTCGCTGACCTCGGGCGCACGCGAGCGCACGATCTCGACCTCGCGCTCGAGGCCGGGGTGGTCGATCCAGTGGTAGAGGCAGCGTCGCTTGAGCGCGTCGTGCAGCTCGCGGGTGCGGTTCGAGGTCAGCACCACCAGGGGCGGCTCGGGCGCGGTGACCGTCCCGAACTCGGGGATCGTCACCTGCCAGGTCGACAGCACCTCGAGCAGGAACGCCTCGAACTCGTCGTCGGCGCGGTCCACCTCGTCGACCAGCAGCACGGCGGGCGCCTGGCGCAGCGCGGCGAGCACCGGGCGCGACAGCAGGAAGCGCTCGTCGTACAGGCTCTTCTCGGCCTCGTCGGAGTCGACCTCGCCGCCGGCCTCGAGCGCACGCAGGTGCAGGATCTGGCGCGGGAAGTCCCAGTCGTACAGCGCCTGGCTCGCGTCGATGCCCTCGTAGCACTGGAGCCGGACGAGCGGCAGCTCGAGGCTCTGCGCGAGGGCCTCGGCCAGCGCGGTCTTGCCCGTGCCGGGCTCACCCTCCAGCAGCAGCGGCCGCTGCATCCGCGACGCGAGGAAGACGACCGTGGCCAGCTCCTCGTCGGCGAGGTAGCCGGTCGTGCCCAGACGGGCGGAGACGTCCGCGACGGAGTCCATACCTGTCGACATGTCGTCAGGCTACGACCCGGCACGTTGGTCGGACGTTGGGCCTGGTCAGCGGGAGTCGACGTCGACGCCGCTGGCGAGGTCGCCGCACTCGACCAGGGCCACCTCGTGGGCGGCGAGGTAGTCGCGCGCCCCCCGGTCGCCGGTGGCGCTCGCGACCACGCCCGCCCAGTGGTCGCGGCCGATCAGCACGGGGTGACCGGGCACGCCGTCGTACGCCGCCCGCGCGAGGACGTCGGCACCCGCGGCCGCTGCTGCAAGGCGGGCGACGACGGCGGAGTCGACGTCAGGGAGGTCGACCAGGGAGACGAGGGCGGTGTCGTGCGCGGTCGACGCGAGGGCGGAGAGACCGGCACGCAGCGACGCCCCCATCCCCTCGGCCCAGTCCTCGGCCCGGATCCGTGAGACCGACATCGGCAGGAGCGCCGCTGCTTCGTCGGCGCCCGCTCCGAGCACCACGACGATCTCGGCGCAGGGCCGGAGCGCCTGCACCGAGCGCAGCAGCCACGAGGTGCCGTCGTCGTCGCGCGCCAGCGCCTTCGGCCCACCGAACCGCTCCCCCGAGCCTGCGGCGAGCAGGACGCCGACGACCGACGTCACTGCGCGAAGGCCTCGTCGTACAACGCCTGCAGCTCAGGGGTCTGCCTCGGCCGTGAAGCCGCACAGCGTCACCCGCGTGTCGGTCGCGCTGACGAGGTAGGACTTGCCCTCCTCGAAGTCGACGGCGAGCAGGAGGTCCTGCAGGTCCTTGCTGGGCGACTCGACGGTGACGGTGTCGGCCTCGTCGCCGGCGTACCACTGGTCGACCGACAGGGTCGCCGTGCCGCCGTCGAGGGACGTGACCGTGCCGGCGAACGCGGTGTCGAAGGTCGCGAGGGTCTCGGCCGAGGGCACCGCGCACTTGGCGGGCGCCGAGCCGTCGGCCGTGAGGGCGAGGGTGTCGCCCGTGTCGCTGTCGGCGTCCGACTGCTCGGACGCGGCTCCCGGGTCCGCCTGGTCCATCGGCTCACTGTCCGAGCCGCACGCAGACAGGAATGCCAGAGCGACGACGAGGGGGACGGCGAGCAGGGTGCGGGTTCGGCGGGTGTTCACGATTCCTCCTGGTGGGACCGGGCCGGTGTCGTCACCGTGCCACACCGATCAGACGGGCCGACGCTTGCGGGGGTTCCGATCGTCACCGAACCGTCGCGTCCGTCTCGTCCTCGCCCTCCTCCTCGTCGATGCGCCGCTTGAGCCGGCCCATGCCGGGGATCTTGGCGAGCATGTCGTTGAGCTCGCGGGCGACCGTGAGCAGGTCGTGGACGTCCGGCGCCACCGTGCCGAGCGTCGCCAGCACCGGCATGACGTCCTTCTCCATCGCGTCGGTGAGCTCGGGCAGCGTGTCGACGAGGCGGACGAGCGCGGCCACCTCCTCCGGGTGCGTGGTCTCCGCAAGCGTCTCGAGCGTCGGCTGCAGCTTGGTGAGCGACGGCTCGAGTGCGTCGGTCAGGGTGGTGACCCGCCCGATGGCGGTCTCGGCCCCGTCCACGACGCCGTTGGCGCGTACGACGACCACGTGGGCCGCCTCGGTGACCTCGCGCACCCGCTGCACGGCCGCGTCGGCGCCGTCGAGCAGCGCCTCGGCCCGGTCGAGCAGCGCGAGCGCGCGCGGGACGGCGCCGATCAGGGCCTCGACCTGGTCACCACCCCGTTCGATGGCGGACAGGACGTCGCGGGGTCCGGGGACGGGGAGGCGCATGCCGCATTCCTACCAGCGAGCGTGGCGACCTACCGTGCTGCGGCCACCGACTCGTCGGTGCCGGCCAGCTTCTGCGAGAGCCAGATCGGCACCACGGACAGGACGATGAGGGCGGCGGCCACGACGTTGACCACCGGGGCCTGGTTGGGCCGGAACAGGTTCTGGTAGATCCATATCGGCAGCGTCTGGATCCCCTGCCCCGCGGTGAAGGTGGTCACGATGATCTCGTCGAACGACAGCGCGAACGAGAGCAGCCCACCGGCCAGCAGTGCCGACCGCATCATCGGCAGGGTGATCGACCAGAACGTCCGGAACGTCCCGGCGCCGAGGTCCATGGACGCCTCCTCGAGGTTGCCGCCGAGCCGCCGCAGCCGGGCGATCGCGTTGTTGAAGACCGTGACGATGCAGAACGTCGCGTGCGACACGACGAGCGTCAGCATGCCCAGCTGGATGCCGAACATCGTGAGGAAGGCATTCGCCAGCGCGATGCCGGTCACCACCCCCGGCAGCGCGATGGGCAGGATGATCAGCAACGAGACCGTGTCGCGTCCGAAGAACCGGAATCGCTGCAGGGCCAGTGCGGCCATCGTGCCGAGCACCAGGGCGACGAGCGTGGCCAGCACGGCAACCTCGAGCGACACCACGATCGCGTTGCGTGCACCGTCGCTGCCGACCGCGGCGGACCACCACTTCGTGGTGAGGCCGGGTGGGGGCCACTCGAAGGTGCGCGAGGTGTTGAAGGAGTTGAGCACCACCAGCGCCAGCGGGGCGTAGACGAAGAGCAGGACGAGCGCAGTGAACGCCCGCAGCAGGGCCCGGGTGCCTCGGGAGAACGTCACAGCGAGTCCAGCGCTCCTGTCCGCCGCACGGCCGTCAGGTAGACCAGCATCGCGGCGACCGGGATGGTCGCGACGGCCGCCGCGAAGGGCAGGTTGTTGCCGGTGAGGAACGAGTCGTAGACGACGTTGCCCAGCATCTGGTTGGCCCCGCCGACGATCTTCACGGCGATGTAGTCGCCGAGGGTCAGCGAGAAGGTGAAGATGGATCCCGCGACCGCGGCGGGGAACAGCACGGGCAGCACGACGCGCCTCATCGTGGTGCCGGTCCCGGCACCGAGGTCGGCCGAGGCCTCGATGAGCGAGTTCGGAAGCCGCTCGAGGCCGGCGTACATCGGCAGGATCATGTAGGGCAGCCAGAGGTACGACAACGTCAGCACCGTCGCTGCGAGCCCGTAGCCGGGTGACAGCCCGACGGCGTCGAGCGGACCGCCGCTCGCGAACATCCCGCGCCAGGCGTAGGCCTTGACCAGGTACGACGCCCACAGGGGCGTCAGCACGGCGATGACGAGGATGCGCTGGAGTCGCGGCGACGCCACCTTCGCCATGTAGAGGGCGACCGGGAACGCCAGGACCGCGTCGATGATCGTCACCGCAGCGGCGATGAGCAGCGTCCGCACCGTGATCGTGCGGTAGACGTCGAGCGTGAAGAGGTCGCGGTAGTTGTCGAGGGTCCAGATCCGCTCGATGTTGCCGCCGAAGGCGTCGACGGACCACAGCGAGGTGATGAAGAGCGCCGCCAGCGACCCGAGGTAGAGCACCCCGAGCCACAGCATCGGTGGCCCCAGCAGCAGCCCGAGCCGGAGCCGGGGACGGCGGTGCAGCACTCCTGATCGGAGCGCCACACCGCCTTCCGGCCGTCCGTGCTGCTGCTGGACCAACGCGTCAGCCCTTGATCTCGGTCCAGGCCTGCGTCCAGTCCTGGTACGTCGTGCACGTCACGTCCGTGCGCCCGTCGAGGCACTGCTCGATCGGCGTCGTCCAGTAGTGGATCTTCTCGGCGTAGGCCTCGTCGCCGGCGTGGTAGGAATCGCAGAAGCCCTCGCTGGTGAGGTCGCACGCCTGCTCGTTGGCCGGCGCCTCGCCGAACCACTCGGCAACCGCGGCGTTGGCCTCCGGGCTGACGATGTGGTTGAGCCACGCGTACGCGCAGTTGGGGTTCTCGGTCTTCGACGACACCATCCAGGTGTCCGACCAGCCGGTGGAGCCCTCGTCGGGCAGGAAGGCCTCGACCTTCGCGCCCTCCGACTGGGCGAGGTTGGCGATGACCTGCCAGGTGGTGCCGATGACCGAGTCGCCCGTCTTGAAGGCCTGCGTCTCCTTCAGGTAGTCCGACCAGTACTCACCGACGTGCTCACGCTGCTGCTTGAGCAGGTCGACGGCAGCGGCCAGCTGGTCGGCGTCGAGGGCGTACGGGTCCTTGATGCCCAGGTCGGGCTGCGTGTTCATCAGGTAGAGCGCCGCGTCGGCGATGTAGATCGGCGAGTCGTACGACGTCACCTTGCCGCTGTAGGTGCCGGCGTCGTCGAAGACCGAGCTCCAGCTCGTGGGCGCCGGGTCGACCTCGTCGGTGTTGTACATCAGCAGGTTGGCTCCGTAGCCGTGGGGCACGCCGTACATCTGCCCGTCGACGGAGTTCCAGTCGCGTTCCTTGAGGAACGACCACACGTCGGCGTAGTTGTCGATGAGGTCGGTGTTGACCGGCGCGACGTCGCCGCCCGCGATGAGGCGCAACGAGGCGTCGCCGGACGCCGACACGACGTCGTACTGCCCGGACTTCATCAGGCTCACGGCCTCGTCCGAGGTGCCGAAGTACTTCACCTCGACCTGGCAGCCCGTCTCCTTCTCGAACGGCGTGACCCAGTCGACCGCCTTGTCCGTCGAGCCGTCCTCCGCGTACCCCGGCCAGGCCAGCACGCTGACTGACCCCTCGTTGTCGCCGAGGGACTCGGCCATGGGGATGTCGGGGGCGGTGAACCCGCCCTGCTCCTCGGAGCCGGTGGCACCGCCCCCGCCGTCGTCGTCCCCGCTGGACGTCCCGCAACCGGCCAGGACCAGCGCGAGCGCCGCTCCTGTCGCCGCTCGGGTGATCGTGGATCTCCTCATGACTCCTCCAACTGGTGGTGTGGTTGCCGTTGCTGTTCGAGCTCGATGACGTGCTCGGGAGCCCATCCGACGGTGACCCGCTGACCGCGGAGCGCCATCGCCTCGTGCGTGGTGCCACGCAGGTTCTGGCGGAGCACGGTGAGGGTCGGTCCGGCGTCGAGCTCGACCAGGTAGTGGTTGACCGAGCCGAGGTAGACCACGTCCTGCACGACTCCCGGCGCCGTGGCGTCGCTGTCGCCCACCTCGTCACCGAGGTGGATCTTCTCGGGCCGGATGCTGAAGACGCCCGGACGGCCGAGGAGCGTACGAGCAGCCTCGCCCTCCAGCAGGTTGGAGGTGCCGACGAATCCCGCGACGAAGGACGAGGCCGGGCTCTCGTACAGGTCAGCCGGAGCGGCCACCTGCTCGATGCGACCGTCGCGGAAGACCGCGATCCGGTCGCTCATCGTGAGCGCTTCCTCCTGGTCGTGCGTGACGAACACGAAGGTGATGCCGACGTCCCGCTGGATCTGCTTGAGCTCGAGCTGCATGGACCGACGCAGCTTGAGGTCGAGCGCGCCGAGCGGCTCGTCGAGGAGCAGCACCTTGGGCCGGTTGACCAGCGCCCGCGCCAGCGCGACGCGCTGGCGCTGACCCCCCGAGAGCTGGGTGGGCCGACGGGCGGCGTAGTCGCCGAGCTGGACGGCGTCGAGGGCAGCCATCGCCCGCTCGCGCCGCTCGGAGCGGGGGACCTTCTTGACCCGCAGCCCGTACTCGACGTTGGCCAGCACGTCCATGTGCGGGAAGAGTGCGTAGTCCTGGAACACCGTGTTGACGTCGCGGGCGAACGGCGGCCGGCCGGTGACGTCCTGACCGGCCAGGCGCACCTGCCCGGCACTCGGCTGCTCGAAGCCGGCGATCATCCGCAGCACGGTGGTCTTGCCCGACCCGCTGGGACCGAGCATGGAGAAGAACTCCCCGTCGCGGATCTCCAGGTCCACGCCGTCGACAGCGGTGACGTCGCCGAAGGACTTGCTGAGTCCGACGAGCTCGACGGCTGCTGTGCTCATGCCAGCCCCTTCATGCGAGTGCACCAGAGCGACGGAATGCGTCGTGCGGCTCACAGTAGGGGATCGATATGCGCGTGCGTACGACGTGCAGATCACGATTGAGCAGAGGTCCAGACAGGTGCGGGCGCACACGCAGCAGGGCCCCCGCCGGAGCGGGGGCCCTGCTGTGGAGCTGTGTGGCTAGAAGCGGACCAT
>CAVYGL010000005.1:0-14988 GCA_963767995.1 uncultured Actinomycetota bacterium | reverse complement strand
TGGCTGCGCGGGCTGGATGGTCCAGACATCTATCTTGACGTCGAGATATCTCCAGCCTCGCCGACGACTCTCTCGATGTCAAGATTCTCGACCGATCTGGCAGGATGGCCGGCATGCGGGACGAGGTGGACGACCTGGTCGAGGCCTGGGGGCGCGAGCGCGGCGACCTCGACCTCGCTCCCGTCGAGGTCTTCTCGCGGATCAGCCGACTGGCCCGCCACCTCGACCTGGCCCGCCGCGACGCCTTCACCGCCCACGGCATCGAGTCCTGGGAGTTCGACGTGCTGGCCGCGCTGCGCCGCGCCGGGTCGCCGTACGAGCTCTCCCCCGGCAAGCTCCTGCGCCAGACGCTCGTGACGAGCGGCACGATGACCAACCGCGTCGACCGGCTCACCGCGCGCGGCCTGGTGGAGCGGCTGCCCGACCCGACGGACCGGCGGGGCGTGCTCGTACGCCTCACGATCGAGGGCAAGGCCGCCGTCGACGGGGCGTTCGAGGCGCTGCTCGCGGCCGAGGCCGACCTGCTCGCGGACCTGCCGGCCAAGCAGCGCGCCCAGCTGGCCGGGCTGCTGCGCTCGCTGCTCGCGCCCTTCAGCTGAGGGCTACTCGACGGCCTCCGAGGCCTCGAGCCACTCCATCTCCAGCTCGTCCTTCTCCGCCGCCAGCTCGCCGAGCTGGCCGCCGACGCGGGCGAGCAGGTCGTAGTCGGTGAGGTGGGCCTCCATCTCGGCGTGGAGCTCCGCCTCGCGGGCGGCGATCCGCTCGAGCTGCTTCTCCACCCGCGCCAGCACCTTGCGGGCGGCGCGGTCCTCCGCGCTGCCGGGCCGCGCCTTCGCCGACGGTGGCGGCACACTGCTCGTGGAGGGGTCGGCTGGGTGCGATGTGCCGCCACCCACAGAGGCGGCGCGGACGCGGCGCGCCGCTCGAGGTACTCGTCCACCCCGCGCGGCAGCATCGAGACCTGGCCGTCGCCGAGCAGCGCCCAGACGGAGTCGGTGACCCGCTCGAGGAAGTAGCGGTCGTGCGAGACCACGATGAGGGTGCCGGGCCAGCTGTCGAGGAAGTCCTCGAGGACGTTGAGCGTGTCGATGTCGAGGTCGTTGGTGGGCTCGTCGAGGAGCAGCACGTTGGGCTCGGTGAGCAGCAGCTTGAGCAGCTGGAACCGCCGCCGCTCGCCACCCGACAGGTCGCCGAGCCGTGCGGTCAGCCGGTCGCCGGTGAAGCCGAAGCGCTCCAGCAGCGAGGTCGCGGAGATCTCCTGCCCGTCGAGGGTCTTCGTCACCCGCCGGATCGACTCGACCGTCGGCAGCACCCGGGCCTCGGGGTCGATCTCGTCGAGCGCCTGCGTGAGGTACTGCATCGCGATCGTGCGGCCGTGCTTGACGCGCCCCACGTCCGGCGCCAGTGCACCCGAGATGAGCGAGAGCAGCGAGGTCTTGCCGGCGCCGTTGACGCCGACGATGCCGATGCGGTCGCCGGGCCCGATGCGCCAGGTGGCGTGCTGGAGCAGCACCTTCTCGCCGCGCGCCAGGTCGACGTCCTCGATGTCGACGACGTCCTTGCCGAGCCGCTGGCTGGCGAAGCGCTGGAGCTCCATCCGGTCGCGCGGCGGGGGTACGTCGTCGATGAGGGCGTTGGCCGCGTCGATGCGGAACTTCGGCTTCGACGTACGCGCCGGCGGGCCGCGCCGCAGCCACGCGAGCTCCTTGCGGGCGAGGTTGGCCCGGCGCGTCTCCGAGGCCGCGGCCTGGCGCGAGCGCTCCGCCTTCGCGAGGACGAACGCCGCGTACCCGCCCTCGTACGCGTCGACCGCGCCGTCGTGCACCTCCCACGTCGTCTGGCAGACCTCGTCGAGGAACCACCGGTCGTGCGTCACCACGATGAGCGCGCTCGGCAGGCTGATGAGGTGGGCGGCGAGCCAGGCGACGGCCTCGACGTCGAGGTGGTTGGTCGGCTCGTCGAGGATGATCAGGTCGTGGCGCGAGAGCAGCAGCGCCGCCAGCGCGCAGCGGCGGCGCTCGCCACCGGAGAGCCCGACGACGGCCCGGTCGAGCGTGACGCCGGCGAGCAGCTCCTCGACGACCTGGCGGGTGGTCGCGTCGGCGGCCCACTCGTGGTCCTCCCGACCGCCGAGCACCGCCTCGCGCACGCTGTGGCTGTCGACGAGCTCGTCGCCCTGGTGGAGGTAGCCGATCTCGACGCCGCGGGTGCGCGAGACGCGGCCCGCGTCGGGCTGCTCGAGGCCGGTCATCACCTCGAGCAGGGTGGTCTTGCCGTCGCCGTTGCGGCCGACGACGCCGACGCGCTCCCCCACCGAGATGCCGAGCGAGACGTCGTCGAGGAGGGGCCGCACGCCGTAGGACTTCGAGACGCGCTCGAGGTTGATGAGGTTCGCCATGTCCGGGCGAGTCTCTCAGGTGCGTCCCAGCGGCCGCAGCCCGGCGTACGCCCTGCCCGGAGCGGTGCGTGAGGGGGATTCCAGTCCTGCGGGATCCGCTCCACGCACCGCCCGCCGGCGCGTCGTACGCCCACACACCCGCCGACGGTGCGTGAGGTGGACTCCGACGCCCCGGAATCCCCCTCACGCACCGCTCGGGGGCGGATCAGCTGGTCGGCTTGCGCTCGGCCGGTGCGGGCGCTGCGGGGTCGAGCTGCGGGGCGGGCGAGCCGTCGGGTGCGCGAGTACTTCTCGATCAGCGACTCGATGTCGAGGCCGGTCGAGGTCTTGAGCAGCTCCATGGTCTGCACGAAGTTGCTGGCGACCTGCCGGGGGAGCTCGCCCGCGCCGTCGGCGGAGATCACGGTGAGCTTGTCGATGCTCGACATCGGGCGGGCCAGCTCGGCGGCCACCTTGGGCATCACCTCGATGAGCATCTGCAGCACGGCGGCCTCGTTGTAGCCGGCGAAGGCGGCGGCCTTCTTGTCCATCGCCTCGGCCTCGGCCTGGCCGGCAGCCAGGATCGCCGAGGCCTGTGCGTCACCCTCGGCGCGGAGCGCGTCGGCCTCCGCGACACGGCGCGCCTTCTCGGCCTCACCGCGCTTGGCGCCCTCGATCGCCTCCGCCTCGGCGAGCGCCGAACGACGGGACTTCTCGCCCTCACCGGTCAGCCGCGCCTTCTCGGCCTCGGCCTCCGCGTTGGCGATCGACGAGGCCTTGCGGGCCTCGGCCTCGAGGATCTCCGAGCTGCGGCGCCCCTGGGCCTCGGTCTCCACGCGGTAGCGCTCGGCGTCGGCGGGCTTGCGGACCTCGGTGTCGAGCTGGCGCTCCTTGAGGGCGGCCTGGTAGACGGCGACCTTCTCCTGCTCGATGAGGATCGCCTGGTCGCGGTCGGCCTGCGCCAGCGGCCCGGCAGCCGCGGCCTGGGCGTTGGCGGCGTCGGTCTCGGCCTTGATCTCCGCGTTCTTGAGGGCCAGGGCGCGCTGGGTGATCGCGATCTCCTGCTCGGCGGCGATCCGGGCCTGCTCGGCGGCCTGGCGCGCGTTGGCCTCGGCGATGGAGGCGAGCTGGTTGAGCTTGGCGGCCTCGGGGCGACCGAGGTCGGCGAGGTAGGAGCCGTCGTCGGTGATGTCCTGGATCTGGAAGGTGTCGAGCACCAGGCCCTGGCCGGTCAGCGAGGACTCGGACTCCTCGGCGACGCGCTGGGCGAAGGCGGCGCGGTCGCGGATGATCTGCTCGACCGACATCGACCCCACGATCGAGCGCAGGGCGCCGGCGAGCACCTCCTGGGTGAAGGTCTCGATGTCGGCCTGCTGGCTCAGGAAGCGCTGGGCGGCCGCCCGGATGGAGTCCTCGTTGCCGCCGACCTTGACCAGCGCGACACCGTCGAGGTTGAGCTTGATGCCCTGGCCGGACACGGCGCCGCGGATCTGCACCGAGATCCGCCGCGACGACAGCTCGAGGGTCGCCAGCCGCTGCACGAACGGGATGACGAAGACCCCGCCGCCCATCACCACCTTCTGGCCCGACAGGTCGGTGGAGATCTCGCCCGTCTCCGGGTTGCGCACCTCGCCCTTGCCCTTGCGGCCGGTGATGATGAACGACTCGTTGGGCCCGGCCACCTTGTAGCGCGTGGTGACCAGCAGTGCGAGCAGCACCAGGAGGACGACGAGGCCGATCACAGAGGTGACGACCGGGGACAGACCGAACATGCAGTGCTCCTAGCGGTGCGGGCGGCGTACAGAAAGGCGGTTACGGGAGGAACAGGGGTTCGACCTGGACGGCCGTGGGCGAGATGACCTGGGTGACGCTGACCTGGGTGCCGGCCGGTACGGCGACGCTCGAGCGGGCGTTGAGCCGGGTGATGTGTCCACCGACGCTGATCGACACGGTGCCGAAGCCACCCTCGGGGATCGCGCTGACGACCCGGCCGATCTTCTCCACCATGTCGGAGGTGCGGACGGTGTCGGTCTCACCGGTGCCGTGGAGGAACCTCGAGGCCTTCGCCGCGGCCGCGCCGAGCAGCACGCCCAGCACCAGGCCGATGACCACGGCGAGCGACGTCGAGCCGGTCACGTCGAGGGCGATCGCCCCGCCGAACCCGAGGGCGCCGAGGAACCCGGCCAGCGCCTCGGTCGAGAAGAAGCCCGCACTGAGGCCTTCGAAGGCACCGTCGAGGACGTCGCCGAGCACGAGCGCGACGAGGAGCAGCACGACGCCGAGCGCGCCGAGCACCAGGAACACGGTCACGATGCCTCCCCCGGTCAACCGCGCGACGTGGAATCTCGCGCACACCCTAGCGGGTGGACCGGCCGGCTCACGCGGGTCCGCCGGTCTCGCCGGTCAGGCCAGCACGTGGGCGCCGGCGACGGGCCCGGTGGCCGTGAGCGCGACGGCGTACGCGGCGCCGACCAGGCCCGCGGCGGTCGCGCGCGCACCGTCGGCCGAGTCGCACAGGAAGACGACCGTGGGCCCCGACCCGCTGACGATCCCGCGGAGGGCGCCCTCGGCCTCGCCCCGGGCGATCAGGTCGCCCAGCTCGGGGCGGAGGTCGATGGCCGGCTCCTGCAGGTCGTTGTGCAGGGCCCGCGCCAGCCGCAGGGGCTCGCCGGTCGCCGAGCGCCGCGAGCAGTGGCTCGGCGGAGGCGGGCTCGTCCGGGGCGTCCGGTCGCAGGGCGTCGAAGTGGCGGTAGACCGCCGGCGTCGACAGGCCGGTGGTGGACGGCACGGCGACCCACCACCACGACCCGCGGTCGTCGACGGGCGTGACGAGCTCGCCACGGCCCACGCCCCGCGCCGTACCCCCGACCAGGGAGAACGGGACGTCGCTGCCGAGTCGGGCCGCCTGCTCCAGGAGCACGTCGTCGGGCTGGGCGAGCCCGTGCAGCCGGTCGTGCGCCAGCAGGGCGGCGGCGCCGTCGGCCGACCCGCCCGCCATGCCGCCCGCGACGGGGATCTCCTTGCTGATCTCCAGGCGGTGCCGGACGCCGCACGGTGCCTCGGCGAGCGCGCGTACGGCGATGTTGGAGTCGTCGGTGGGGATGTCGTCGAGGTCGAGGTGGGCGGCGCCCGACACGGACAGGTGGTCCTCGGCGGCGACCGACAGCGTGACGTCGTCGTAGAGGGAGATCGCCTGGTAGACGGTGTCGAGCGGGTGGAAGCCGTCGTCGCGGACCCGGCCGACCCCGAGGTGGAGGTTGATCTTGGCGGCCGCCCGTACGGTCACGCTGGTGCGCTCGGTCATGCGCGCGTGGCCGCGAGGCCCTCGGCGATCCGCGCGAAGTCCGCGACCGTCAACACCTCGCCGCGCGCGGTCGGGTCGACCCCGGCCAGCTCGAGGGCGGCGGTGGCCGCCTCGGCCGACCCCGCGAGCTCGCGCAGCGCGGGCCGGATCTGCTTGCGCCGGTGGGCGAAGGCGGCGTCCACGACGGTGAAGACCTCCTGGCGGGTGGCGGTCGTGTCCGGCGGGTCGCGGCGGGTCCAGGCGACCAGGCCGGAGTCGACGTTGGGCGCCGGCCAGAAGACGTTGCGCCCGATCGCGCCCGCGCGGCGTACGTCCGCGAACCAGGCGGCCTTCACGCTCGGCACGCCGTAGGTCTTCGACCCCGGCCCGGCGGCCAGCCGGTCGGCGACCTCGGCCTGCACCATCACCAGCCCGCGCTCGAGGGACGGCAGCAGGGTCAGCAGGTGGATCAGGACCGGCACGGAGACGTTGTAGGGCAGGTTGGCGACCAGGGCGGTCGGCGGAGGACCGGGCACCGCCTCGATGCGCATCGCGTCGGCGAGCACGACCTCGAAGCGGTCGACCTGGCCCGGGGCGTACGCCGCGACGGTGGCCGGCAGCCGGTCGGCGAGGAGCGGGTCGATCTCGATCGCGATGACGCGGTGCGCCACGTCGAGCAGGGCCAGCGTCAGCGAGCCGAGGCCGGGGCCGACCTCGACGACGACGTCGTCACCGCTGATGCCCGACTCGCGGACGATGCGGCGCACGGTGTTGGCGTCGATGACGAAGTTCTGGCCCTTCTGCTTGGTCGGCCGCAGGTCGAGCTCGGCCGCCAGCGCACGCACCTCGGCCGGCCCGAGGAGCCTCGGGCCGGCCGGTGGCGTGGTCATGCGCGCAACCCTAGCCGTCGCTGTAACGCCGGGTTACCGGCTGTACCCACCCCGATGCATGGGGGTGGGTACAAGCACTAACCCGGCGTTACAGCGGGGTGGTGAGGTCAGCGCGGCAGGCCGAGCTTGGCCGAGCAGCCGGGCCAGGAGCCGTAGCCGCCGGTGGCGTCGCGGAGGCGCGTGGCGACGGCGATCTGGGTCTCGCGGGACGCCTGGTGCGGGTAGCCCGCACCGCCGTACGCACGCCAGGTGCCGAGGTTGAACTGGAGGCCGCCGTAGTAGCCGTTGCCGGTGTTGATGGCCCAGTTGCCGCCGGACTCGCACTGCGCCAGGGAGTCCCAGACGGTGCTGCCGCCGGCGAAGTTGCTGGTGACGACCTCGGGCTTCTCCTTGGTGCCGACCGCGACGATCGTCGGGACGGCCTTCACGCGGACGGCGGCGTCGACGACGTTGCGGGCGACGAGCCTGCCGTTGACGAAGCGGAGGCGGTAGGTGACCTGGCGGACGCCGTCCTTGCCGGAGCGCACGACCTCCTCGTCACCCTCGTACATGGTGGGGTCCTCGCGCTCGACGACCGGGGCGTCGACGACCTCCCGCTTGACCTTCTTCGTCGCGATGCGGATGTCCTTGACGACGACCCTGTCGCCCTGCGCGATCTCGGTCGTGAGCGAGGGGGTGACCTTGTCGTGCCGGTCGACCTCGAAGCCCATCGACTCGAGCACGTCGGCGACCGTCAGCGCGGTGACCTCGTGCTTCCGGAGGTCCTTCGCGCCGAGCTTGATGCGCACGACCTTGGGGGTGACGACCTGCAGGGTGAGGCCGGTGCGGCCGATCGAGGAGCTGCGGCTGGTGGACAGGTCGGCGCCCTCGAAGCGGCGGCCGATCTCGCCCAGCGCGCTGGCGACGTTGGTCGAGTTGACCCAGTACGTGCTGGTCTCTCCGTCGACGGAGAGCTCGAGCGGCCGGCCGAACTGGACCGCGATGGCCGAGCCGTCGGTGATCGCTCTGGTCGACCGCGGGGGCGACGAGGTCCTTGTCGGTGAGGTCGACCCCCTCCGCGGCGAGCACGTCACCGACGGTGTCGCCGATGGCGCTCACCTGGGTGGTGCGCCCGTCGAGCGTGAGGGTCACGTCCTTGCTGAGTGCGGCGTAGCCGACCGTCGTGCCTGCGACGGCTGCCACGACGACCCCGACGAGGGTCGCCAGCACTGCCGTGGACCTGCTGAGCTGCGCGAAACGAGAGCGCACGATTCTCCGAACGTCGTACTCCCCGGGCCTCGGGGGCAGCACCCCCCGGTCACGGTGCGTACGACACGTTCGAGCTGCGAGCGGGCGTACGGCGTGCGAGCGGGGGTCTCGCAGAACCGGCCCGATCCGGTCCTCGTGCTGCCAGAAATCGATCCCGATCCCGGCCAACAATCACAAGACGATAACGACGAAGTCCCGTGACGCAAACTCCCGGACCTACCAGGAGCCTCCGAACGCGGCCTCGGTGGTGGCGTCGATGGCCCGGCACAGCTCCTCCAGATCGACCGCCAGGACCTCCGCCATCGCCCGCACGGTGACCGGGACCAGGTAGGACGCGTTGGGCCGACCGCGCCACGGCGTGGGCGCGAGGAACGGTGCGTCGGTCTCCACCAGGATCCGGTCGAGCGGCGTCACCGCGAGCGCGTCCCGCAGTGGTTGCGCGTTCTTGAAGGTGACCGTGCCGGCGAAGCTGAGGTGGGCGCCGCGGTCGAGGCACCGGCGGGCGAAGGCGTCGTCGCCGGAGAAGCAGTGCATCACCCAGCGCTCGGGCACCCCCTCCTCGTCCAGCACCCGCAGCACGTCGTCGTGGGCGTCGCGGTCGTGGATCACGAGCGTCTTGTCGAGCCGCTTGGCGAGGTCGATGTGCCGGCGGAAGCTCTCCTCCTGCGCGGCCCGGCCCTCTTCGCCCGTCCTGAAGCTGTCGAGCCCGGTCTCGCCGATCGCGCGCACCTTGTCGTGCGCCGTGGCGAGCTGCTCGATCTCGGCCAGCGCCTCGTCGAGCCGACCGGCCGCCGCGAGCCGGGGCGCCTCGTTGGGGTGCAGCGCGACGCCCGCGACGAGGGCCGCGTGCTCGGCGGCGGCGGCGACCGCCCACCGCGCACCCGGGAGGTCGCAGCCGATCTGCACGATGCGCGGCACCCCGACCGCCGCGGCGGCGGCGATCGCCCCCGCCGTGTCGACCCAGTCGCCGTCGGCGATGTCGAGGTGGCAGTGGTTGTCCACGACCGGGTGCGGCAGCGGCTCGGGGGCGGGCGGTCGCTCGCGGTCGCGGCGGGCGCCGCTCTTCTCCTCGGTCGCCGCGCGGCTGCGAGTGGGCTTGTCCGTCACGGTGGCGAGGCTAGCGAGGCGCTCGCGGAGACCTGGCCGAGCGGTGTGTGAGGGGGATGTCCAGCCGTTCGAATCCTCCTGGTTCACCGCCCGCCGGAGTGGCGTACGCCGACACGCCCGACAGCGGCGTGGGAGGCGGATTGCGCCGTCTCGAGATCCCCCTCACGCACCGCCCGCGAGCAGGAGCGCGGGACCGGGTCGGCCCCGCTCCCGGCTCAGCGGTGGACAACGTCGTACACCTCCCGCTTGGGGAGGCCGGCGCGCTTGGCGACCTCGGCGATCGCCTCCTTGCGGGTCGAGCCGGACGCCTCGAGACCGGCGACGGCCGCGCGCAGCGACCCGGGGTCGGTGTCGACGGCGGGAGCGCCGCTCGACCCCTCGACGACGATGGTCACCTCACCGCGTACGCCCTCCGCGGCCCACGCCACCAGCTCGGCCAGCGGACCGCGGCGGACCTCCTCGTGGGTCTTGGTCAGCTCGCGGCAGACGGCGGCGGGCCGGTCGTCGCCGAGCGCGTCGGCCATCGCGGCCAGGGCGGCCTCGGTGCGGTGCGGCGCCTCGAAGAAGACCATCGTCCGCTCCTCCGTCGCGAGCGCGGCGAGGCGGCGACCGCGCTCCCCCGCCTTGCGCGGCAGGAAGCCCTCGAAGCAGAACCGGTCGACCGGCAGCCCGCTCACGGCGAGCGCGGTCAGCACCGCGCTGGGCCCGGGCACGGCCGTGACGCGTACGTCGTGCTCGACCGCGGCCGCCACCAGCCGGTAGCCCGGGTCGGAGACGCTCGGCATGCCGGCGTCGGTGACCAGGACGACGCGGTCACCGGCGAGGAGGGCCTCGAGCAGCACCGGCGTGCGCGCCTGCTCGTTGCCCTCGAAGTAGGACACGACGCGACCCGACAGGGTGATGCCGAGGTCGGCGCAGAGCCGCTTGAGCCGGCGGGTGTCCTCGGCCGCGACCACGTCGGCGCCCGAGAGCTCGGCCGCGAGTCGCGGCGGCGCGTCGCCGGCCTGCCCGATCGGGGTGCCCGCGAGGACCAGGACGCCACTCACGCGGGGTCCCCGCGACGTTGTTCGGGGGAACGAAGTGGAGGAGAAGAACGCCGCGGGGTGCTCATTGGTTCACCGTAGATGCTGCTCGGAGGGGTTCCGTCACCGCTCCTGCGGGCCTAGCGTGACGAGATCCCGTCCTCGTCCACCCGGAGGCCAGTCGCATGCACCTCAACCGTCGCACCGCCATCAAGGGAGTCGTCGGAGGCGCCCTCGTCGCGGGCCCGTTCGCGGGCTTCGCCAACGCCGCCGCCCTCTCCCGCACCGGCGCCCTCGCCGGAGCCGCCGTCGGGACGCTCGTCCCGGTCGCCGACGCCCGCGACAGCGTCGTACGCCTCTTCCTGCCGGAGGGCTTCTCCTACCGCTCCTTCCACGACACCAGCTCGCCGGTGACCCTGCGCGACGGCACGCAGCTGCCGGGACGCCACGACGGGATGGGCGCGTTCCCCGGACCGGCCGGCTCCGTGCTGCTGGTGCGCAACCACGAGGTCAACAACCCGACGCCCGCGTTCGGGCCGACCAAGCCGTACGACAAGCGGGGCGGCGGTGGCACGACGACGATCCAGGTGACTCCGCACGGTGAGGTGATCGACGCCTACACCAGCCTCAGCGGCACGATGATGAACTGCAGCGGCGGCCAGATGCCGTGGGGTGCGTGGGTGACGTGCGAGGAGACCGTCAACGGCCCGGACGTCGGACCCGACTTCACCGGAACCTCCAACGTGCCGCTCCAGAAGCGCCACGGCTACGTCTTCGAGGTGCCCGCAGGCGGCGTCTCCGAGGGGCGCCCGATCCGCAAGGCCGGCCGCTTCGCGCACGAGGCCGTGTCCTTCGACCCCGCCGAGCGGACGCTCTACCTCACCGAGGACAACTTCGCCTTCCCCTCAGGGTTCTACCGCTACGTCCCGCGCAGGTCCTTCAAGGGCGACCGGCTCGACCACAACGGTCAGCTCCAGATGCTCGCCGTACGCGGCAGGCCGCAGGCCCACCTCGAGGCGCACCAGGACACGACCACGGTGCACGACGTGGTGTGGGTCGACATCGACGAGCCCGACTTCGAGTTCGCCTACACCCCCGGCCGGGACGCGCCGACGAGCAACGACACCGCGATCAACTACGTCGGCGACCAGGGCCGCGCCCGGGGCGCCGCGCACTTCTCCCGGTGCGAGGGACAGGTCTTCCACGACGGCGTCGTCTACTTCACCGCCACCCAGGGCGGCGGCGCCGCGATGACCGGCCCCGACAACCGCGACGGCTACGGCCGCGGCTTCGGCCAGGTCTGGGCGTACGACACCCGCACCGCGACGTTGCGCTGCGTCTACCAGTCCGAGAGCCGTGACGTGCTGGACTTCCCCGACAACGTCACGACCAGTCCGCGCGGCACGCTGGTGCTCTGCGAGGACCACGACCAGGGCAACTACCTCCGCGGCCTGACGCCCGAGGGCGAGCTGTTCTCCATCGCGCGCAACGCCATGGCGGGCCGCGAGGGCGACGAGTTCGCCGGGTCGACGTTCAGCCCCGACGGGCAGACCCTGTTCGTCAACATCCAGGCCAGCCGCGGGCTGACGTTCGCGATCTGGGGCGACTGGGAGTCGATCGGCGTCTGACCCCGGACGGCGTTGGCGGGGGCCGCGCCGGACGCGCGATGTCCCCGTGGCCCCGTGCCGGTCTTGGTTAGAGTTCCGGCGTGACCCCCACTGCCGCGGAGCGCAACCGCCCGCGGTGGAGGTCCGAGGACAGGCTGCCCGGCTGGGTCGGCGCGATCTGCCTCGCGAGCCTGGCCTTCTTCCTGCGCCGGTGGCACCTCGGCACGCCGCACCAGTTCTCCTTCGACGAGACCTACTACTCCAAGGACGCCTGGTCGCTGCTCAACTTCGGCTACGTCCGTGCCTACGTCGAGGACGCCGACAAGACGATCCTCAACGGCAACGTGACCGGCCTCTGGCAGGACACCCCGTCGATGATCGTGCACCCCGAGGTCGGCAAGTGGCTGATCGCCGCCGGGATCAAGGTCTTCGGCATGGAGCCGTCGGGCTGGCGGATGGCGTCGGCGGTCATCGGCGCCCTGATGGTGCTGCTGATGTGCCGCTTCGTGCGCCGCGTCACCGGCTCGACCGTGCTCGGCCTGGTCGCCGGGCTGCTGCTGTCGGTCGACGGCCTCCAGCTCGTGCTGTCGCGGCTGGCCCTGCTCGACATCTTCCTGGCGTTCTTCACGCTCCTCGGCGTGCACTGCGTCGTGGCCGACCGCCAGTGGCTGCGCGACCGCCTGGCGTCGGGTGTGGGGCGCGCCCGCTTCCTGGGGCTGTGGCGACCGTGGCTGCTCGCCGGCGGTGTCGCCTTCGGCCTCGCGTGCGGCACCAAGTGGTCGGCCGTCTACGCGCTCGCGGTCTTCGGCCTGCTGGCCTGGCTGTGGAGCGCCGGCGCCCGGCGCGCGTTCGGCCAGCGCCGGCCGCTGCTCCGCTCGATCGTGCTGGACGGCATCCCGGCCTTCCTCGCCCTCGTCGGCGTCGCCCTGGTGACGTACGTCGCGACCTGGACCGGCTGGCTGATGCACGCCGACGCCTACGAGGAGGCGTTCAGCAACACGCAGTACACCTCGTACGGCGGCGGCAAGGCGTGGCCGACCGCGTCCCAGCCGGACGCCGAGGGGCTCGGCGAGGTGACGCAGTCGCTGCGCTCGCTCTGGTCGTACCACCAGGACGTGTACACGTTCCACAGCCACTTCCTCAACGACTCCACCCACATCTACGCGAGCAAGCCGTCGACGTGGCTGGTGATGGGCCGACCCGTCGGCGTCGACGCCCAGACCGACATCCAGCCCGGCGCGCAGGGCTGTGACGCGCCCACCGGCTCGACGTGCATCCGGCAGATCCTGCTCCTCGGCAACCCGGTGATCTGGTGGGGCGGCTGCCTGGCCATGATCGCCTCGGTGCTGCTCTGGGTGGGCGCCCGCGACTGGCGGCACGGCGTCGCCGTGGCCGGCCTCGCCACCACGTGGCTGCCGTGGTTCCTCTACGACGACCGGCCGATCTTCTTCTTCTACGCCATCACCAGCCTGCCGTTCCTGGTGCTGTCCGTCGTCCTCGCCATGGGCCACCTGATCGGCGCCTCCGACCTGCCGACCCCACGACGTACGTTCGGGGTCGTCGTCGCCGGCAGCTACACCGTGCTGGCGCTGGTGGCCTTCGCGTGGTTCTGGCCGATCTGGACCGACGTCCTGCTCACCAAGTCCGAGTGGGACGCGCGGATCTGGCTGCGGCGCTGGATCTGAGCGGGCCAGACCGCGACACCGAACACGGCCCAAACGCCGGAGATTCCTTCAAGAAGCCACATAATTTGCCGAAGAACATTGGCCTTTGGCCTCGCCGGCTCGCACGATGGTGGAGTCCGATACGTTCGGATGCTGCCGCCAGGGAGGGTGCGCCATGGATCACACGATCGTCCACGTCTGTCTCAAGACCGAGAGTGCGCCGGCCGCCGACTCCGAGCACGAGCTCGGCGAGCGCTGGGTCTGCGAGTGCGGCGACCACTTCGTCTACCGCGAGGGCTTCAACCGCGCGGGCTACCAGAGCGTCGAGTGGTGGCCGGCCCCGGCGATCCCGCAGCCCCGCAACGCCAAGCCCAAGGTCAGGCGCGGTCTGCTGTTCGGCCCCCGCAAGGGCTGAGGCGGCACCGCACCCCAGACACCGAAGACCCCGCCCGATCCAGCCCGGGCGGGGTCTTCGTGCGTCCACGTCCGGCGGGCGGGCTCACCAGCTCCCGGGGAACCGTGACGATCCCGCGATCGCGAGCAACGAGACCGCGACCGACACCGCCACCGCGATCAGGGCCGCCTCGCCGAGGTGGCGGACGCGCGGCACCAGCAGGAGCGCGACGCCGCCGACCACGACGAAGAGCGGGAGCACCCAGATCGGGATGACGTCGGCGGCCAGGATGGCCGCGAACGCGAGGCCCGCTCCGCCGAGTGCCGCCTGCACCAGCGGGACCGGGCGCGACCCACGGGGCAGTCCGACCTCGGTGACCGCGCCGGCCATCGGCAGCTGGTCGGGCGCGAGCGCCCTCAGCAGCAGCGTCACCGTCGCCGGGTCGGTCACCACCACCACGTCCCGGAAGCGGTCGCGCAGCGCGTGCCGGCGCACCAGCTCGTCGAGCCGGTGGCCCCGGTCGACGTCGGGGAAGCGGACCGGGGCGAGGAGCACGTCGGGCACGGGATCGACCCTCAGGCCCTCGACGACCCGCCGGGCCTCGGCGGTCGGCGCGGTGAGCACCGTCGCCCCGGACCTCAGCGACGACCGCAGCCGCGCCACCTCGTCGGCACCGGCCTGCGCACCCACCACGAAGATGCGCTGGAAGTCCGTCACGCCCCCGACGCTAGCGGGGCGCGGGTTGGGGCGGTGACCACGGTGCAAAACATCAACGAGAGAGCAACGTGACTGCCACAACGTTGCTACGTTGAACCTGTGTGATCCGTGCGGCGCTTCTTGATGCCGCTCTTCTCGAGCGAGACCACGTGGGAGTGATGGACAGATGACGACCGACCGCGAGAGCTCCGTGACACTGCGATTCCTCATCGTGGACGACGAGGAGGACATCCGTGACGTCCTCAGCCAGATGGTGCAGCGGCTGGGACACGTGGCCTCGACGGCCAGCGACGGGATGGAGGCACTCGACGTGCTCCGGCAGGAGGCGTTCGACGTGATGATCCTCGACATCAGCATGCCGCGACTGAGCGGCCTGGGGGTCGCGAGGTGGCTGCACGACAACCCGGACGTCGCCCCCGGCATGTGGACCATCGTCCTGAGCGCCTGGGCGGGCGAGACCCGCGCCGTGCTGCAGGAGCTGGGGGTGGACACGGTGATGCAGAAGCCGCTCCGCATGCAGCAGCTGCGCGACGCTGATCGCCGAAGGACTGCTCGCCCGGAGCTGACTGCCGTACACCCTCTGGGACGTGAGGGGCTGGACATGCACGTTCCCGCAGGTCGTGATGACCTGCGGGAACGTGTCTGTGGTGGAGGTGAGGGGACTCGAACCCCTGGCCTT
>CAVYGL010000004.1:0-95788 GCA_963767995.1 uncultured Actinomycetota bacterium | reverse complement strand
GGTCGGCGTCGTCGACCTGGTCCTGCACCGCGGTCATCGCGGGCGGCAGCTGGGTGCCCTCGAAGCGTAGTAGTAGCTTGTGCAGGGAGGTTGACGTCGTTGTTGACGAACTCCTTGTCGTATGTCCTTGTTCGCGCCTTTGGCCGCGACCATGGAACTCCTGGGCTCCCATCGAACGGCGCCGCCGCCGCCTGGCCGTCGAAGCCGGGCACCGGCTGGATCGCGTAGTCGAAGCCGGCCTTCTTGACGTCGCCGAGCGCCCACGGCCCGGAGACGAGGTAGGCGGCCTTGCCGCTGGTGAAGAGGGCGATGGAGTTGTCGCCGCTGATCGAGGTGCGCAGCACCTTGGCCTTGGCCAGGCGGGAGATCTCCTGCGCGGCCTTGATCGAGCCGTCCTTGCCGATGCCGACGTCCGTGGCGTCGTAGCCGGTGGCGTCGTCGTAGGCGAAGATGTAGCCGCCGAACGAGGTGAGGATCGGCTCCATGTGGTAGGCGTCGCCGAGCTCGCCGACCGGCAGGTTGAGCGCCGAGTCGACCTTGCCGGCCTTGACGGCCGCCTCGCCGGCGGCGATCGCGTCGTCCATGGTGGCCGGCTCGTCCGGGACGACCTCGGTGTTGCGGTAGAGCGCGAGCGCCTCGATGCCGTAGGGCACGCCGTAGAGCTTGCCGTCGTAGGTCGTGGCCTGCACGGCCTTCTCGGAGTAGCCGGAGAGCTCGTCGGGAGTCAGGTTGAGCGGGTCGATGGCGCCGTTCTGGACCAGGTTGCCGATCCAGTCGTGGGCGCCGACGACCACGTCGGGGCCGTTGCCGGCCGCGTCGGCGGTGACGAAGCTGCCCTGGAGGTCCTCGGAGATGGCCTGCACCTCGACGGTGATGCCGTTGGCCTCGCCGAAGGTCTCGGCGACCTGCGTGACGGCGTCGATCTTGAGCGAGTCGGTCCAGACGAGGAGGTCGGCGTCGCCGCCACCCCGCCGTCGGCACTCGGGCTGGAGCTGTGGCTGCTGTCGGAGCTCGAGGAGTCGCTGGAGCCGGACCCCCCTCCGCCACATCCGGCGGCGGTCATGACGAGCACCATGGCGGCAACGGGGCCGAGGGATCGGGTGAGTCTGCGCATGGGGTGGTCCTCCGAGGGGGGCGGCGGTGTGAGGGTCGCCACACCGTACCGCCGGGTTTGCAGGGTTGGGAAGTCCCTGCAATTTTTTGCAGACCGTACGCACGGACGTGACGTGGGTCACTAGTGTGACGGGCGTGAAGATCCGGCTGACGAGATCGCCGCACGCTCCGGCGTGAGCATCAGCACCGTGAGCCGGGTGCTCAACGAGCGCCCCGGGGTGAGCCCGCAGGCCCGTCGCCAGGTGCTGACGGCGATCGACGTCCTCGGCTACGACCGGCCCGTACGGCTGCGTCCCCGCGCGGGGGGCCTGGTCGGCCTGGTCATGCCGGAGCTGGAGAACCCCTTCTTCCGGCGCCTGGCGCACCACCTCGAGATCGCCCTGTCCCGCACGGGACTCTCGCCCGTGCTGTGCAGCCAGACCCTGGGCGGCGTGCACGAGGACGACTACGTCGCCATCCTGCTGGAGCACTCGGTGGCCGGGATCGTCTTCGTGTCGGGCGTGCACGCCCTCGTCGACAGCGACCCGGCCCGCTACCAGCGGCTCATGGACCTCGGCCTGCCGATCGTCCTGGTCAACGGCGCGCTCACCGGCCTGCGGGCGCCGAGCGTCTCCACCGACGACACCGCCGCGGTCGACCTCGCCGTCCAGCACCTCGAGCACATGGGGCACCGCCGCATCGGCGCCGCCCTCGGCCAGCTGCGCTACCTCCCGGCGCAGCGCCGGCGCCGGGCCTTCATCGATGCCCTCACCTCCCGTGGGCTCGTGCCCGCGGATCTCGGCGTGGAGGACCTGGTCGAGGCGACCAGCCTACACCGTCCAGGGCGGCCAGCAGGCTGCGGAGCGGCTGCTCGACCGTGGCGTCACCGGCATCGTGTGCGGGTCGGACGTGATGGCGCTGGGCGTCGTGCGCAGCGTGCGGATGCGCGGCCTCCGCGTCCCCGAGGACGTCTCGGTGGTCGGCTGCGACGACAGCCAGATGATGGAGTTCGTCGACCCGCCGCTCACGACGGTGCGCCAGCCCGCCGAGGCCCTGGCCCAGGCCGCGAGCCAGGAGATCGCCGAGCAGATCGCCGGGGTCGCCACCCCACGACCGCGAGGTGCTCTACCGGCCCGAGCTCGTGGTGCGGGGATCGACCGCGAGGGCGCCCGGGTCCCGCTGAGCGCGCGACCGCTCAGCCGAGGGCGGCGACGATCTCGTTGACCTTGTCCTTGGCGTCGCCGAAGAGCATCTGGGTGTTCTCCTTGAAGAACAGCGGGTTCTGCACGCCGGCATAGCCAGTGGCCATCGAGCGCTTGAAGACGATGACGTCCTTGGCCTTCCAGACCTCGATGACCGGCATGCCGGCGATCGGCGAGTTCGGCTCCTCGAGCGCGGCCGGGTTGACCGTGTCGTTGGCACCGATCACGAGCACGACGTCGACGTCGGGGAGGTCGCCGTTGACCTCGTCCATCTCGAGCACGATGTCGTAGGGCACCTTGGCCTCGGCGAGCAGGACGTTCATGTGGCCGGGCAGCCGGCCGGCGACGGGGTGGATGCCGAAACGTACGTCGACGCCCTTCGCGCGCAGCTTGCGGGTCATCTCGGCGACCGGGTACTGCGCCTGGGCCACCGCCATGCCGTACCCGGGCGTGATCACGACCGACGACGCCCCGGCCAGCAGCTCGGCGACGTCGACCGACTGGATCTCGCGGTGCTCGCCGTAGTCGCGGTCCTCCGCCGGTCCGCTGCCGTCGGAGCCGAAGCCACCGGCGATGACGCTGATGAACGAGCGGTTCATCGCCTTGCACATGATGTAGCTGAGGATCGCACCCGACGAACCGACGAGCGCGCCCACGATGATGAGCAGGTCGTTGCCGAGCATGAAGCCGGCCGCGGCGGCGGCCCAGCCGCTGTAGCTGTTGAGCATCGAGACGACCACCGGCATGTCGCCACCGCCGATCGCGGCGACGAGGTGGAAGCCGAGGAAGAGCGCGAGCGCCGTCATGAGCAGCAGCGGGACCAGGCCGAGCGCGAGCTCGCCGTCGAGCGCGACGAACCAGACCATCAGCAGGACCGAGACGACGATGACCGCGAGGTTGAGCTGGTGGCGCCGGGGCAGGGTCAGCGGGGACGACGACATCCGACCGCTCAGCTTGGCCCACGCCACGATCGAGCCGGTCAGGGTGACGGCGCCGATGAAGACGCCGATGAAGACCTCGACGTCGTGGGCCGCGTCGGCGAAGCCCTCGTACTCGAGGTAGGAGTTGATGCCCACCAGCACGGCAGCGAGGCCGACGAAGCTGTGGAGCATCGCGACCAGCTCGGGCATCCCGGTCATCTCGACCGTACGGGCACGCCAGGCGCCCACCGCGGCACCGGCGCCCATCATGAGGAGCACCAGCAGGAGCGTGACGGCGAAGCTGCGCTCGTCGAGGAGCTCGGCCTTCTGGGCCGCGAGCAGCAGCGTCGCGAGCAGCGCGAGGCCCATCCCCGCCATGCCGGCGAGGTTGCCGAGCTTGGCCGTCTCGTGCCTCGACAGGCCCGCGAGCGCAGCAATGAAGAGGAGCCCGGCGATGATGTAGGTGCCGGTGACGAAGCCGAAGAGGTTGTCGGAGGTCAGGAAGTCGCTCACGTCAGTCCTTCCTGAACATCTCGAGCATCCGGAGCGTCACGAGGAAGCCACCGAAGATGTTGATGCTCGCCACGAACACCGCGACGAGGGCCAGCAGCATCACGGCGAGGTTGTCGCTGCCGACCTGCAGGATGCCGCCGACCAGGATGATCCCCGAGATGGCGTTGGTCTCCGCCATGAGCGGCGTGTGGAGCGCGTGCGAGACGTTGGAGATGACGTAGTAGCCGACCACCACGGCCAGCGCGAACACGGTGAAGTGGCCCAGGAAGCTGCCCGGCGCCAGCGACGCCAGCACCGCGAAGGCCACCGCGCCGAGCCCGGCGGCGTACCACTTCCTCCTCGGGTCCACCGGCTTCGGTGGCACCTTCTCGATGGGCATCACCTGCGTCGTCTCGCCGGTGGGCGCGGCACTCACCTGGACCGGTGGTGGCGGCCACAGGGTCTCGCCGGCGCGGCTGACCGTGATCCCGCGCTGGACCACGTCGTCGAGGTCGAGCGTGAGCTGGCCGTCCTTCTCGGGCGTGAGCAGCTTGAGCAGGTTGACGATGTTGGTGCCGTAGAGCTGGCTCGTCTGCGCGGCGAGGCGGCCGGCGAGGTCGGTGTAGCCCAGCACGGTGACGCCGTTGTCGGTGACGACGCGCTGGTCGGTGACCGTGGCGGCGACGTTGCCGCCGTTGGCCGCGGCCATGTCGACGACGACCGAGCCGGGCTGCATCGCGGCGACCGTCTCGGCGGTGACGAGCAGCGGCGCCGGGCCGGCCGGGGATCAGTGCGGTGGTGATGACGATGTCGGCGGCGCGCGCCTCCTCGTCGTACATCGCCGCGGTGGCGGCCTCCTGCTCGGCGGTCATCTCCTTGGCGTAGCCGTCGGTGGAGACCTCCTGCTCCATCGTCGACGGTGACGAACTGCGCGCCCATCGACTCGACCTGCTCGGCCACCTCGGGGCGTACGTCGAACGCGCGGACGATCGCGCCCAGCGAACCGGCCGCACCGATCGCGGCGAGGCCGGCGACGCCCGCACCGACGACGAAGACGCGCGCCGGCGGCACCTTGCCGGCGGCGGTGACCTGGCCGGTGAAGAGCCGGCCGAACTCGTGGGCCGCCTCGATCACCGCGCGGTAGCCCGCGACGTTGGCCATCGACGACAGCACGTCCATCGACTGCGCGCGCGAGATGCGCGGCACCGCGTCCATCGCGAGGCGCGGTGACCCCGGCGGCGGTGAGCTTCTCGACCAGCTCGGGGCTACGGGCCGGCGCGAGCAGCGCGACCACGGTGGCGCCGCTGCGCAGCAGACCGATCTCGTGCGTCGGTGGGCGCGTTGACCTTGACCACGACGTCGCTCGTCCAGACGTCGTCACCCGTGCCCACGCGCACGCCCGCGTCGGCGTACGTCGCGTCCGGCTGGTCGGCGGCCGCGCCGGCCCCTGCCTCCACCACGACCTCGTAGCCGAGCGCGACGAGCTGGGCCGCCGTCTTGGCCGTGGCGGCGACCAGCGTCTCGCCGGGTCGTGACTCGCGGGGAATGCCGATGCGCACTGCTGCCTCCTGGGTGGGTCTGGCCGCGGACAACGTACCGAACCGGACGAGTGCCCGGTCGTCCCGTCCAGTCGGGTCGAGTGCGCTCGCGGCACTCATCGCCACGGCGCCGCGCGCTCGACCGTCGACCGTCGGCACGCCGAGGGCGATGAGGTCCTCCATCACGTCGTCGTGGAAGCGTCAGTCCACCTCGAGGACGACCACGCGGCCGTCCTCGAGTCGCCACTCCGCATCCGTGTAACGCCGCCGGCTGATCGAGCCAGTCGAGGAGGCGCTCGTGGGTCGTCAGGCGCTGCTGCACGGTGGCCGTGACGGCACCCAGCGCCGTACGGAGGTGGGGTTCGTAGGCGGCTTGAACGGTCGCCGGGTCCGGAAGAACCGGAAGCCCTCGACGGGATCGAAGCTCGTCGGGTTGCCGACCAGGATGGTGATGTCGTCGCGCTCCCAACGTCTTCAACCCGTGCACCGCTGCGGCGCTGAGCCCACCCACCATGGTCGAGGGACCGCCGTGCAGGACGCCCAGCCACAGTCGTTGCTCGGGCGAGAGCGGTCCGGTCGTGGCGCTGACGACCTCCCCTGATCGAATCGCCCAGCGCCCTACCCGTACGTGGTTGCGGATCTCTCCGCGAGAGACCTTGAGCCCGCGCAGCTGCCGGTGGCTCAGCATCCCGGCCTGCGCCTGCCGCGAGCTCCTCCCAGAGTCGGTCCCCCATGTAGCCGAGTGTCGTGCGGCGACGGCATCCAGCGCTGCGGTCATCCACAGGCACGAGGTTGAGTGCGCACCTCTGCGGGGACTACTACCGCGAGCGCACTCAACCCTCAGAGAACCAGGACCACGTGGAGGGTGCGCGGGCCGTGGACGCCCTCGACCCGGTCGAGCTCGATGTCGCTGGTGGCCGACGGGCCGCTGATCCAGGTGAGCGGCCGCGCCGGGTCGAGCAGCTCGATCGCGTCGGGCACGTCGGCGACGACCTGGCTCACGTCGACGATGCAGACGTGGAGGTCGGGGACGAGGCTGATCGCGCGCCGGCCCTGGTCGGGCTGGTGGTCGAGGACGATCGTGCCGGTCTCGGCGATGCCCACGCGAGCCCGGGTGACGACCGCGTCGATGCGGTCCAGCTCGTCCGCGGTGAAGCCGTCGTCGACGACGGCGTTCGGGACCTCGAGGTCGAGACCGGGAGGTACGACGGACGTGCGGGCGCCGAGCACCTCGGCGACCACTCCGCCCAGCTCGGCCGCCGTGCAGCGCGTGACCACGGCGCGGTAGTCCTCGACCCGCTCGACGAACAACGCGACCAGGTCGCCTCGGTCCGGCGCGCGCGGCGCGGGCGGGACGGAGACCGCGGGCGACACGTCCGCCAGCGCGGTCCGCACGGCGGCGAGGATGTCGTCGCGGGCGCTCATGGCGCTCCGTCCTTGCCGCCGTCGGTGCGGTTCCACCACTCGCGGAACGACTCCGCCGGTGGCGCGGGCAGGTCGCGGGCCCCGGTCCAGCCGGCCGCGGGGCCGGGGAGCCGGCCCGAGGCGGCGCGGCCGCCCGGGCAGCGTCGTACGCGAGAAGCGGGTGATCACCCGGCCGGCGATGCCGGACGCGCGCTCGGCCCAGGCGAGCCGGCGGGAGTCGGAGAACGCCCACGCAGTGGCCTTCATCGCGAGTGCCTCGGCCTTCGGGACCCGGTCACCGCGGTGCGAGTCGACGACCGCGGCGCGCTGGTCGACCAGCACCGACGGGATGTCGATCCGCACCGGGCAGACCTCGAAGCACGCGCCGCAGAGCGACGAGGCGTACGGCAGCGACGCCGTCTGGGGGTCGGAGACCCCGTTGAGCAGCGGGTTGAGGATCGCGCCGATGGGACCGGGGTAGACCGAGCCGTAGGCGTGCCCGCCGACCCGCTCGTACACCGGGCAGACGTTGAGGCAGGCCGAGCAGCGGATGCAGCGCAGCGCCTGGCGGCCGACGTCGTCCGCGAGCGCGCGGGTGCGGCCGTTGTCGAGCAGCACGACGTGCACCTCCTGCGGGCCGTCGCCGGGCGTCACTCCCGACCAGGTCGAGGTGTACGGGTTCATCCGCTCCCCAGTCGACGAGCGCGGCAGCAGCCGCAGCATCGGGTCGAGGTCGGACCAGGTCGCCACGACCTTCTCGATCCCGACCACGCTGACGAGCACCTCGGGCAGGGTCAGGCACATCCGGCCGTTGCCCTCCGACTCGACGACCACGAGGGTGCCCGTGTCGGCGACGGCGAAGTTGGCGCCGCTCACCGCGACCTTCGCCCGCAGGAACTTCTCGCGCAGGTGCTCGCGTGCTGCGCCCGCGAGCACGGCCGGATCGTCGCTGAGGTCGGCCGGTGCCGCACGTCCCACGTCGCCCATCCGCCGCATGAAGATCTCGCGGATCTCCGCGCGGTTCCGGTGGATCGCCGGCACCAGGATGTGGGAGGGCAGGTCGTCGCCGAGCTGCACGATCAGCTCGGCCAGGTCGGTCTCCCAGGCCGCGATGCCCTCGGCCTCGAGTGCCTCGTTGAGGCCGATCTCCATGGTGGCCATCGACTTGACCTTGACGACCTCGTCGACACCGTGGGCATGGGCGACCCGCGCGACGATCGCGCACGCCTCCTCGGCGTCCCGCGCCCAGTGGACCGTTGCGCCGGCCCGGACGAGCGAGGCCTCCAGCGTCTCGAGGTGGGTGGCGAGGTCACGGAGGGCGGCCTCCTTGACACCGGCGCCGGCCAGACGCAGGTCCTCCCAGTCCTCCACCTCGGCGACCACCGCCGCGCGCTTCTCGCGGATGGTGCGGGTGGCGTGCGCGAGGTTGCTCCGCAGCTGGGTGTCGCCGAGCGCCGCGCGCGCCGCGGTCGGGAATGCCGGCATGCCGACGAAGGTGCCGGTCATGCGAGATCGCCGGCCCGCTCGCCGACGGCGGGTCCGGAGGACGGCGCCTCGGACTCCTCGGTGCTCGCGAGGATCTCGGCCAGGTGCATGACGCGTACGCCGGCCCGCTGGCGCGACAGCATGCCGCCTATGTGCATCAGGCAGGAGTTGTCACCGGCGACGAGGACCTCCGCGCCGGTGTCGCGGACGTGCCGCGCCTTGTCGGCCCCCATCGCGACGGACGTGTCGGCGTTCTTCAGGGCGAAGGTGCCGCCGAAACCGCAGCACTCCTCGGCCATCGGCAGGTCGACCAGCTCGATGCCGCGCACCTGCTCCAGCAGGCGCTGGGGCCGGTCGCCGACGCCGAGCATCCGCAGGCTGTGGCAGGTCGGGTGGTAGGTCACCCGGTGCGGGAAGTAGGCACCGACGTCGGTCACGCCGAGCACGTCGACGAGGAACTCCGACAGCTCGTAGGTCCGTGGCCCGGTCTCGGCCACAGCGGCCACCAGCGCCGGGTCGCCCGACCGCTCGGCCACGATCGAGTGCTGGTGCCGAGCCGATCCCGCGCACGAGCCCGACGGCGTGACGACCGCGTCGTACCCCGCGAACGCCCGGACGAAGGTCCGCACCACCGGCACCGCCTCGTCGAGGTAGCCGGTGTTGACCATCGGCTGCCCGCAACAGGTCTGCGCCGGTGGGAAGTCGATGTCGACCCCGAGACGGCGCAGCAGCCGCACGACGGCCTTCCCCGTGTCCGGGAACATCGCGTCGTTCACGCAGGTGACCTGGAGAGCGACCCTCACAGCTCAGCATCCTTCCATGCACGGCTGCGCGGTTCGTGGCGACGGAGGTCGTGGGTGCGGGCGACCAGGTCGCGCAGGTCGGCGAGACCGCCGTCGATCGCGCCGGCGGCGCGGCCCTGCACCAGCACGTTGCCGAGCGCGGTGGCCTCGACGGGACCGGCGACGACGGGGAGCCCGGTGCGGTCGGCGAGGGCCTGGCAGAGCAGCGTGTTCTGGCTGCCGCCGCCCACGACGTGCACCTGCCGGACGGGGCGTCCGGCCAGCGTCGAGGCGGTCTGCAGCGCATCGGCGTACGCCGCTGCGAGGCTCTCGACGATCGAGCGCACCAGGCCGGCCGCGTCGGTGGGTGCGGCGACGTCGTGCTCGGCGCACCAGGCCGCGATGCGCGCCGGCATGTCGCCCGGCGCGACGAAGCGGGGGTCCTGGACGTCGAAGACGGTGACCGGGCCGGTGACGTCGGCGGCCGCCGAGAGCAGCGCGCCGAGGTCGTCGCGACCCCACGTGCGCAGGGTCTCGCTGAGCAGCCAGGTGCCCATCACGTTGGTGAGGAACCGGATCGGTGCCGTCGACACCGCCCTCGTGCGTGAAGTTGGCCGCGCGCGCCGCCTCGGTGAGGACCGGCGCGTCCAGCTCGAGCCCGACGAGACCCCACGTGCCGAGGGAGATGTACGCCGCGTCGTCGCCGGCGAGGGGTACGCCGACCACGGCCGAGGCGGTGTCGTGCGACCCCACGGCCACGACCCGCAGTCCCGGTGCGCCGACGGCGTCGCCGACCTCGGGGAGCAGGGTGCCGATGGTGGTGCCGGGGTCGACGAGATCCGCGAAGAGGCCGCGGGGCAGGCCGAGCCGCTCGATGAGCTCGTCGTCCCACGTGCCCGAGGTGACGGACAGCAGTCCGGTCGTCGAGGCGTTGGTGCGCTCCGCGACCTCGACGCCGGTGAGCCAGGAGGCCAGCAGGTCCGGGACGAGGAGGACGCGGTCCGCCTCGGCGAGACGGGTGTCGGCAACGAGCTGGTAGACCGTGTTGAAGGGGAGGTGCTGGAGGCCCGTACGCGCGTACAGGTCGGCCGGGGTGACCCGCTCGTGCACCAGCCGCGGGCCGGCCTCCCCGCGCCGCTCGTCGCGGTAGTGGAACGGCTCGGCGAGCAGCTGGCCGTCGCGCAGCAGGCCGTAGTCGACCGCCCACGAGTCGATGCCGACGCTGACGAGGCCGTCCGGTGCGGCGGCGGCCGCGGCCCGGAGCCCGTCGAGGGCGTGCCGGTGCAGCGCCGACACGTCCCAGTGCAGCCCGTCCTCCGCCTGCACCGGACCGTTGGCGAACCGCGCGGCAGCCGTCAGCCGCAGGTGGTCACGGCCGACCTCGCCCAGCATCACCCGTCCGCTCGACGCCCCGAGGTCGACGGCGGCGACGCTGACGGGTTGCGAGGCTCGCTGCGCTCGCACGTCAACCACCGAGGCTCACACCCGTCGATCAGCGCAGGAAGGCGGCGGCGACGCCGGCGTCGACGGGGATGTGCAGGCCGGTGGTGTGGCTGAGCTGGTCGGAGCAGAGCACGAAGACGGCGTTGGCGATGTTGTCCGGCAGCACCTCCCGCTTGAGCAGGGTGCGCTGGGCGTAGAAGGCGCCGAGGTCCTTCTCCTCCACTCCGTAGACCGCGGCGCGCGAGGCGCCCCAGCCGCTGGAGAAGATGCCGGAGCCCTGGACGACGCCGTCGGGGTTCACGCCGTTGACCTTGATGCCGTGCTCGCCGAGCTCGGCCGCGAGCAGCCGCACCTGGTGGGCCTGGTCGGCCTTGGCGGCGCCGTACGCCACGTTGTTGGGGCCGGCGAAGATCGAGTTCTTCGAGGAGATGTAGACGATGTCGCCTCCCATGGCCTGCTCGACCATCGCCTTGGCGGCAGCCTTGGCGACGAGGAACGAGCCCTTCGCCATCACGTCGTGCTGGAGGTCCCAGTCCTGCTCGGTGGTCTCGAGCAACGAGCGCGAGAGTGACAGGCCGGCGTTGTTGACGACGAGATCGACACCGCCGAAGGCGAGCACCGTCGCATCGACCGCGGCCTGCACCGCGTCGGCGTTCGACACGTCGACCTGCACGCCGACGGCGACATCCGTGCTGCCGATCTCGGCGGCGGCGGCCTGCGCCTTCTCCAGCGACAGGTCGGCGATGACGACGCACGCGCCCTCGGCCGCGAGCTTGCGGGCCGTCGCCAGGCCGATGCCGGACGCGGCGCCGGTGACCAGCGCGACGCGGGTGGCGAGGGGCTTGGGCTTCGGCATCCGCTGGAGCTTGGCCTCCTCGAGCGCCCAGTACTCGATGCGGAACTTCTCCGACTCGTCGATGGGTGCGTACGTCGACAGGCCCTCCGCGCCGCGCATCACGTTGATGGCGTTGACGTAGAACTCGCCGGCGACGCGGGCGGTCTGCTTGTCCTTGCCGTAGGAGAACATCCCGATGCCCGGCACCAGGATCACCAGCGGGTCGGCGCCGCGCATCGCGGGCGAGCCCTTCACCTTGTTCCGGTCGTAGTACGCGGCGTAGTCGGCGCGGTAGGCCGCGTGCAGCTCGGCCACGCGGGTGCGCACCTTGTCGAGCGAGGCGTCGGGAGCGAGGTCGAGCACCATCGGCTTGACCTTGGTGCGCAGGAAGTGGTCCGGGCACGACGTGCCGAGCTCGACCGAGGCGCGAGTGGTTCTTCGAGGCGAGGAAGTCGAGGACGACCTTGTCGTCGGTGAAGTGCCCGACCATCGGGCGGTCGGTCGACGCGACGCCGCGCAGCAGTGGAGCGATCTCGGCGGCGCGGGCACGGCGCTTCGCCGGGGCCAGGGGCTCGTACTTCTTCAGGCGCGCACCGAACGGCAGCTTCTTGGAGTGCTTCTTGATGTAGCGCTCGGCGGTGCGGATGATCCAGAGCGAGTTCTTCTCCGCCTGGGCGCTGGTGTCGCCCCACGCGGTGATGCCGTGGCCGCCCAGGATGCAGCCGATCGCCTGCGGGTTGGCCTCCTTGATCGCCGCGATGTCGAGGCCGAGCTGGAAGCCCGGACGACGCCACGGCACCCAGACGACCTTGTCGCCGAATGCCTCCTTGGTGAGCTGCTCGCCATCCGCAGCGGTCGCGATCGCGATCCCGGAGTCTGGGTGCAGGTGGTCGACGTGCGCGGCGTCGACGAGGCCGTGCATCGCGGTGTCGATCGAGGGGGCGGCGCCGCCCTTGCCGTGCAGGCAGTAGTCGAAGGCCGCGACCATCTCGTCCTCGCGGTCGACGCCGGGGTAGACGTCGACGAGCGCGCGCATCCGGTCGAGCCGCAGCACCGCGAGCCCGCCGGCGGTCAGGGTGCCGAGGTCGCCGCCGGATCCCTTCACCCACAGCAGCTCGACGTCCTCGCCGGTGACGGGGTCGGTCTCGGTGCCCTTGGCGGAGGTGTTGCCGCCGGCGTAGTTGGTGTTCCTGGGGTCGGCGCCCAGTCCGGTTCGAGCGCTCGACGAGCTCAGTCACTCTCGACTGACGGTGGGGTTGAGGTCACTCACGATGGGGGCTTCCTTTGTCGTCATGGTCAGTTCCAGCCGGCCTGCGAGCCGCCGACGCGGTCCGCCTCGATCTGCTGCTGGTAGCCGGAGTCGAGGTAGGCGCGCATCGGGTCGGCCGGCAGGCCGCGCTCCTCGCGCCAGGCCGCCAGGTCACGGCGTACGTCGGTGTAGAAGGCGTCCATGAAGATCTCGTTGGCGAGCAGCACGTCGCCGGAGCTCCGCGCCTCGTCGAGGGCGTCGGTGTCGAGGAGCAGCGCGCGGGCCGTCATCTCCTGCACGTTGAGCACCGAGCGGATCTGGCCGGGGACCTTGGCCTCGATGTTGTGGCACTGGTCGAGCATCAGCGCGACGTCGTTGGGCGAGCCGTCGGCCTGGTTGCCGAAGCCACCGCCGCGGATGACCTCGACCATGATCCGGAACAGCTGGTAGGGATCGGCCGCGCCGACGATCAGGTCGTCGTCGGCGTAGAAGCGGCTGTTGAAGTCGAACGAGCCGAGCTTCCCGAGCCGCAGCAGCTGCGCGACGATGAACTCGATGTTGGTGCCGGGGGCGTGGTGGCCGGTGTCGAGGCAGACCTTCGCGCGGTCGCCGAGGGCGGCCACGTGGACGTACGACGTGCCCCAGTCCGGGACGTCGGTGTGGTAGAACGCCGGCTCGAAGAACTTGTACTCCAGGACCAGTCGCTGCTCCTCGGAGAGCTGGTCGTAGATCGTGCGCAGGCCCTCGGCCAACCGGTCCTGGCGGGCGCGCATGTCGCCCTGGCCGGGGTAGTTGGTGCCCTCGGCGAGCCAGATCTTCAGGTCGCGCGACCCGGTCTGGTGCATCACCTCGATGCAGGCGAGGTGGTGGTCGATCGCCTTCTGCCGCACCCGCGGGTCGGTGTGCGTGAGCGCGCCGAGCTTGTAGTCGTCGTCCTGGAAGGTGTTGGAGTTGATCGTGCCGAGGCTGACGCCCTGCTCCTCGGCGTACGTCGCCAGGGCGGCGTAGTCGTCGACCTGGTCCCACGGGATGTGCAGGGCCACGGTCGGCGCGAGGCCGGTGAACCGGTGGACGGCAGCAGCGTCGGCGATCTTCTCCTCGACGGTGCGGGGGGTGCCCGCGGAGCCGAAGACCTTGAAGCGGGTGCCGGAGTTGCCGTAGGCCCAGGACGGCACCTCGATCGCGAGGTCGCCGAGCCGGTCGCCGATGGCGGAGAGGCCGGAGGAGGCGGGAGAGGTCGTCATCACTGGTCCTGTGCTGTCTGGGTCGGTGCATCGGAAGGGGTCTGTGGGGGGAGGGCGGCGAGCTGGTCCTCGAGGTGGAAGACCTCGCTCAGCTGCCAGAAGCCCTGGTCGGGCGGGAGGTCGAGCTCCTCGAAGAACTCGGCCATCTCGGCCTGCCAGCGGGCGTTGACGTCGGTGCGGGCCATGCCTGCCTGCGCGGCGGCCAGGTCGGGCGTCTCGAGGTAGCCGACGAGCAGGCCGTCCTCGCGCAGGAAGAGGGAGTAGTCGTGCCAGCCGGTGTCGTGGAGGGCCCGGAGCATCTCGGGCCACACGGCCGCGTGGCGCTCGACGTACTCCGCCATCCGGTCCTGGCGGACCTGGAGCGTGAAGCAGACGCGAGGCATCGCGGTCTCCTTGCTGACGGTGGCGTGAGGTGGTGGGTCTCGATACGCCGCCTCGTCCTCGGCGGCTACGTCGACCAGCGATCGGTCGGTGGCCGAGCGGCCCCGTGAGGAACGAGCGGTGCGTATCGAGACCCGGTGGCGCGACTCAGAAGTCGAAGTCGCCGATGTTGTCCGCGGTGAAGGTGAACGGCTCGCCGAGGAGCACGACGCCGTCGGCGCCGACCTCGAACTCGCCGAGCTCGCCGGCCTCGAAGGAGTCGCCCTCCTCGCCGGTGATGTCGCCGTTGACGAGCGCGGCAGCGGCGTACGTCGCGAGGTAGCCCAGGTCGCCCGGGTTCCACAGCGCGAACGACGCCACGGTGCCGTCCTCGACGAACTCACGCATCTGGTTCGGGGTGCCGAGCCCGGTCAGCGCGACCTGGCCCTTGAACTCCGAGTCCGAGAGGTAGCGCGCCGCGGCGGCGATGCCGACCGTGGTGGGCGAGATGATGCCCTTGAGGTCGGGGTGGTTCTGCAGCAGCGCCTCGGTCTGGTCGAAGGACTTCTGGTCCTCGTCGTCGCCGTAGACGGTGTCGACGAGCTCGAGTCCGGCGTAGTCCGGGTTGTCGGCCAGCTCGGCCTCCATCATCTCGATCCACGCGTTCTGGTTCGTCGCGTTGGCCGACGCCGACAGGATCGCGATCTCGCCCTCGCCACCGATCTCCTCGGAGATCAGCTCGAGCTGCTTGGCCGCGATGCCCTCGGCGGTGGCCTGGTTGATGAACAGGTCGCGGCACTCGGGGTTGGTGTCGGCGTCGAAGGTGACGACCTTGACGTCGGCGCTGCGGGCCTCCTCGATCGCGTCGCACAGGGCGTCGGGGTCGTTGGCGGAGAGGATCAGCGCGCTCTTGCCCTGCTGGGCCACGGTGTTGATGTACGACACCTGCGCGTCGGGGCTGCCGGTCTCGGGACCGACCTCCTCGAACTCCGCGTCGAGCTCGTCGGCAGCCTTCTCGGCGCCGTCGGTGCTGGTGTCGAAGTAGGCGTTGCCCAGGTTCTTCGGGAGCATCGTCATCGACAGGGCACCGCCCTCGTCGCCGCCGCCCGTGTCGCTGCCCGTGTCGCCGCCGTCGTCGCTGCCGCAGCCGGCGAAGGCGAAGGTCGCGGTGAGCAGGAGCGCGGCCAGAGCCGTGGGCCTCCTCGTGTGGAACTTCATGAGTCACTGCCTCTCGTTGTGGTGCCGGCGGATGCCGCGTTCGTTGGGGTGTGGGACTCCCGAGGAGCCGCCGGTGTCGTCTTGCGCGGGAGCCTCGACGAGGCCCACGCAAGGACGTTGGGGAGGATCACCGAGGCCACCAGGAGGAGGCCGACGATGATGTTGGTGACGTTGACCGTCACGCTCTCCAGGCGCAGCGCGCTGGAGAGGACGCCGATCAGGACGACCCCGGCGAGCACGCCGTGGAGCCGGCCGCGGCCGCCGAAGATCGAGACGCCGCCCAGGAGCACGGCGGCGATGACCTGCAGCTCGTAGCCGGTGGCGTTGTCGCCGCGGGCCGAGCCGAAGCGGAGGGTGAAGTAGATGCCGGCGAGGGCCGAGACGACGCCGGAGAGCAGGAAGAGGACGAACTTGGTGCGGGCGACGTCGACGCCCGTGAAGTGCGCGGCCTCGTCGTTGAGCCCGATGTCGTAGACGCCGCGACCGAAGGTCGAGAAGTGCAGCAGCACGACGAAGCCGATCGCGAGCACCGCGAAGGGGATCATGACCAGCGGGATCCGCGTCTCGCCGATCGTGCCGGTGGCGAGGTCCGACCACTTCTCGGTGAAGTCGGTGATGGCCTTGGTGCCGAGCAGCCCGACCGCGATGCCGCGGAACAGGGCGAGGGTGCCGATCGTGACCGCGAGCGACGGCAGCCCGACGTACGCGATGAGGAAGCCGTTGAGGGCGCCGCAGGCCAGGCCGGCCAGCAGGGCGAGGAGCGCGGCCGCCGGGACGGACATGCCGCCCTCGTGGAGCACCCCGAGCAGCACGCTGCTCAGTCCCATGATGCTGGCCACCGACAGGTCGATCTCGCCGGTGATGATCACCAGCGTCATCGGCAGGGCGATGAGCAGGATCGGCGCGATGTCCTGGAGCAGGAACTTCAGCGTCAGCGGGCCGTCGAAGTTGGGCACGTTGACGATCGAGTAGAGGATCACCGCGGCGGTGAGGGCGATGACGGCGGTCTCGCGGGTCAGCAGCAGGCGCTGCCACAGCGGCGCGGAGTACGCGTCGTAGGTGCGCGCCGGGGCTTCGGCCGGCGTCGTCAGGGTGCTCATGCTCTGTCCCTCGATTCGGCGAGCTTGCGGGCTTGTCGGGTGGCGAGGACGCGGTCGAGCACGATCGCGCCGAGGATCAGGGCGCCGACGACGGCTCGCTGCCAGAAGTCCTCGATCCCGAGGCTGGGCAGCGCCCGGTTGATGGTGACGAGCAGGAACGCGCCGATCGCCGCGCCCCACACGGTGCCGCTGCCGCCGAAGATCGCGATGCCGCCGATCACGGCCGCCGCGACGGCCTGGAGCTCGATGCCGCTGCCGACGCTCGAGCTCACCGTGCCGTAGCGCGCGGTGTAGAGGGCGCCGGCGAGTCCGGCCAGTGCGCCGCTGAGGACGAACGCGGCGAGCAGCCGTCGGCGTACGGGGAGCCCGTAGAGGACGGCGGCGTCCGGGTCGGACCCGATGGCGTAGAGCTCGCGGCCGCCGCGGGCGGTGTGGAGGTAGTAGCCGACCGCGGCCAGGACGACCACCGCGATGATGGTCAGCGCCGGGACACCGAGGACCGAGCGGGTGCCGAGCCGCAGGAACTCGCGAGGCAGGTCGCCGGCGTTGATCCGGTCGCTGCCGGCCCAGGTCAGCATGATGCCGCGGTAGATGTAGAGCGTGCCGAGCGTGATCACGAGTGCCGGCACCTTGCCGTACGCGACCAGCAGCCCGTTGACCAGGCCGAGGGCCGCGCCGAGCAGGAGGCACGCGGCGATCACCGCCACGATCGGCAGGCCCGGCTGGTCGACGAAGAGGCGGCCGGTGAGGTAGGCCGTGAGCGCCATCACCGAGCCGACCGACAGGTCGACGTTGCGGGTGATGATCACGACGCCCTGGCCGACCGCCAGCAGCACCAGGATCGACGGGTTCAGCAGGAAGTTGCGCCAGCCGTCGGAGCTGAAGAGGAAGCTGTTGTTCTTGCTGGTCGCGAGGACGACGACCGCGACGAGGACCAGGAAGATCGACAGCTCGCGGGAGCGGAGGACGGTGGTGAGCGCGCGCCGGGTCGGGGAGAGCCGGCTGGGCTCGACGAGCAGCGCCTCGCCGGCCGACACCTCGGTGTCGGGCTCGGTGCGCTCGATGTCGGTGTTCATCGGGCGGTCTCCAGGTGGTGGGTGGCGGCGTGCATGACGGCCTCGGGGCGTGGCGTCGGCGCGGTCGAGCTCGGCGGTGATGCGGCCCTCGCAGAGGACCAGCACGCGGTCGGCCATGCCGAGGACCTCGGGCAGCTCGGAGGAGATCATCAGGATCGCCAGGCCCTGGCCGGCGAGCTCGGACAGCAGGCGGTGGACCTCGGCCTTGGTGCCGACGTCGATGCCGCGGGTGGGCTCGTCGATGATCAGCAGCTTCGGCTGGGTGGCCAGCCACTTGGCGATGACGACCTTCTGCTGGTTGCCGCCGCTCATGGTGGCGGCGTTCATGTCCAGCGCGCTGGTCTTGACCTCGAGGCGCGAGGCCCAGGGACCGGCGGCCCTGTTCTCCATGGCGGAGGTGAGCAGGCCGCCCTTCGCGATGCCGCGGCGGATGACGCCGGCGACGTTGCGGGTGACGGAGGAGTCGATGACCAGGCCCTGCTTGCGGCGGTCCTCGGGGATGAAGGCCATCCCGGCCCGGATCGCGGCGCGCGGGTCGTGCGCCTTGACGTCCTTGCCGGAGATCGACACGGACCCGGAGTCGTAGGGGTCGACGCCGAAGACGGCGCGGGCAACCTCGCTGCGGCCGGCGCCGACCAGCCCGGCCAGGCCGACGATCTCGCCGGCGCGCACCTCGAGGTCGACGTCGTGGAAGACGCCGGCGCGGTTGAGGCCGCGCACCTGCAGGACCGGCTCGCCGATGGTGCGCGGCGACCTTGGGGAACAGCTCGTCGACGTCGCGACCGACCATCAGCGAGACCAGCTCGGACGGCGAGGTCTCGTCGATGCGGCGGGTGTCGATGTAGGACCCGTCGCGCATCACGGTGACGGTGTCGGCGAGGGCGAAGACCTCGTCGAAGCGGTGGGAGATGAAGACGAGCGCGCGGCCCTCGTCGCGCAGGCTGCGGGCGACGGCGAAGAGACGGTCCACCTCGACACCGCTGAGTGCCGCGGTGGGCTCGTCCATCACGAGGAGGCGGGCGTCGAGGGAGATGGCCTTGGCGATCTCGATGATCTGCTGGTCGGCGATGGAGAGGCCGGCGGCCGGGCGGCGGGGGTCGATGCGCACCCCGAGCCGGGCGAAGAGGCGCTCGGCCTCGGCGACCATCGCGGGCCGGTCGATGCGGCGACCGCGGGCCAGCGGCTGGCGGCCCATGAAGATGTTCTCGGTGACCGACAGGTCGGGGAAGAGCGTCGGCTCCTGGTAGATGACCGCGACGCCGGCCTGCTTGGAGTCGGCGGTCGAGGAGAAGTCGACGGACTCGCCGCCCAGCTCGAAGACCCCGGAGTCGCGGCGGTGGACACCGGCGACGACCTTGACCAGCGTCGACTTGCCGGCGCCGTTCTCGCCGATGAGGGCGTGGATCGAACCACTGTCGACCCGCAGGCTGCCGGACCGCAGGGCCACCACCGGGCCGAACGACTTCGAGACGTCGCGCAGCTCGAGCACCGGGGTGGCGGTGGGGCTGGCGGTCATCGGAACTCCTCGGATTGAAAGGTTTCAACGAAAGGTAGGTGAGTGACCGTCACACCTGTCAAGGGGTCGTCCGGTCCCATTCACGAGGCCGCTTCCGATGCCTGCCGCGGCGCCTCGCCATGGCGTACTCTCGGCCTCCAGTCACTCCGCGGATCGTTTCAACTCCGGAGTCGTGCGACGATGCGGGAGGAGGTGCACGCGGTGGTCAGGGCCTCCTCGGTCAAGGACGTCGCCGCACGCGCCGGCGTCTCCCTCGGCACGGTCAGCAACGTGCTCAACCGGCCCGATCGCGTCTCACCCGAGACGCGGGCGCGCGTGGAGCAGGCGATGCGCGACCTCGGCTTCGTGCGCAACGAGTCGGCCCGGCAGCTGCGGGCCGGACGCAGCCGCACCCTGGCCTACGTGCTCCTCGACGCGCGCAACCCGTTCTTCACCGACGTCGCCGAGGGCGCCGAGCGCACCGCGGAGGCGGCCGGCCTCTCCCTCTTCCTCTGCAACTCCGACAACCGGCCGTCCCGCGAGCAGCGACTACCTCGCCCACCTCGTCGAGCAGCGGGTGCAGGGGATCCTGGTGACCCCGGTCGACGCCCAGTCGCCGGCGCTCGACGACGTACGCCGCAACGGCACGCCGGTCGTGATCGTGGACCGCACCCGCACCGACGACACGTTCTGCTCCGTCGCGGTCGACGACGAGCTCGGCGGCCGCCTGGCCGTGGAGCACCTCGTCGAGCAGGGCCACACCCGCGTCGCCTTCATCGGCGGGCCGGACACGATCGGCCAGGTGCGCGACCGCCTCGAGGGCGCACGCAAGGCGTGGGCCGACGCCGGCCTGCCGCCGGAGCAGCTCGTCGTGGTGCCCACCGCTGCGCTGACCGTCGTCGAGGGCCGCTCGGCCGGTGAGCGCGTGATGGGGCTCGGCCGCAGCCGCCGACCCACCGCGGCCTTCTGCGCCAACGACCTGCTCGCCCTCGGCCTCCTCCAGCAGCTGAGCACGTCGGGGCTCTCGGTCCCCGGCGACCTCGCGATCGTCGGCTACGACGACATCGAGTACGCCAGCGCAGCCGCCGTCCCGCTGACCTCGGTGCGCCAGCCCCGCCAGGAGCTCGGCCGCCGCGCCGCCGAGCTGGTGCTCGACGAGGCCGAGGACCCCGAGCACGTCCACCAGCAGGTCGTCTTCACCCCCGAGCTCGTCGCCCGTCGCTCGACCCTGGGCTGAGTGCCCCGACCGGACGGCCGATCAGGTGGGCGGTGCCACCGACCCGCGCTCGCGGACCGGCATCGGCACGCGCACGACTCCGGACGCCTGGTCGCCGGAGAGCAGCAGGTCGACGGCGGTGACGCCCATCTCGAACTCCGGCAGCGCGATCGTGGTGAGGGCCGGCCGGAGCCAGCTGGCGAGCTCGGAGTCGTCGAAGGACACGACCGAGACGTCCTCGGGCACGCGGAGCCCGGCGGCGGTGAGCGCCTGGTAGGCACCGAGCGCGATGCGGTCGTTGAGGCAGACCAGCGCGCGGGGACGCAGGCCGCGGGCGAGGGCGTCGGAGAGGGCGTCGTACGCCGACTCCGGCCACCAGGGGCAGGAGATCTGATCGGCCAAGGACGCGCCGGCGTCGGCCAGCCCGGCGACCAGGCCCTCGAGCCGACGCCGCGCGGGGAGCACCGCGTGCGGCGTCTCCCCCACGAGCACGATGCCTGCGACGTGACCCGCTTCGGTCAGCACCCGGGCGGCCGAGCGGCCGCCCTCGACCTCGTCGGGCACGACGCTCGGGAAGGGGGAGTCGCTCTCGCAGTTGAGCAGCACCACGCGTTGGCCGCCGAGCGCGGCCGGGAGGGTGACCTCGTCGTGCGAGGCGGTCGAGTAGATCAGGCCGTCGACCTGACGGGCCACCAGGTCGTCGATGAGGACCGGCTCGAGGGCCGGATCGCCCTCGTACTCGCACACGAGCAGGCGGTGGCCGTGGCGCAGGGCAGCGGTCAGGCTGCCCCGGATCATCTCGCCGCCGTAGTGCCCGGTGACGATCGTGTCGGCGACGAGACCGATGGTGCGGCTGACCTGGGTGCGCAGGCTGCGAGCGGTGAGGTTGGGCCGGTAGTCCAGCTCGCGCGCCGCGCGCAGCACGCGCTGACGAGTCTGCTCCGAGACGCGGATGTCACGGCCACCGAGGACGAGCGAGGCCGTCGTCGAGGACACCCGCGCCTGCTCGGCGACGTCGCGGAGCAGGACGCGCGGCCGGGCCGTCGTCGGCATGGCACTTCCCTCCTCACGGGTGGTCCACCCTCGTGGACACCCCACGGACGAGCGTACGATCTGAGGCCTTGACGTGTCGCACGTCACAAGGTTTACTCCTGCTAAATCGGTTTATCAAGGGGTTCCGGCCGCGGTCTCACCACCGCCGGCCGTCTCTCTCGGCTCGATCCCTGGTTCACACCCGCACAGAGGAGTCACGCATGACACCCAGCACCCGCACGTTCCGGATCGCGGCAGGCCTGCTCGCGACCGGCCTCGCCCTCTCTGCCTGCGGAGGGGGCTCGAGCGACGACTCCGACAGCGGAGGCGGCGGTGGCGAGACCCCGGCCGCCTCGGGCGGCGAGCTCCTGATCTGGGTCGGCGACGGCCCCGGCGGCGAGGCGACCACCGAGATCGGCAAGGCGTTCGGCGAGGAGAACGGCGTCGACGTGACCGTCGAGGTCCTGCCCGGCGCCGAGCTGCAGGCCAACTTCGTGACCGCGGCGCAGGCGGGCGACCCGCCCGACGTCGTCATGGGCGCCCACGACTGGATCGGCAACCTGGTCCAGAACGGCACCATCGACCCGATCCAGATCCCGGAGACGGTGTCGTCGACGCTGCAGCCCCTCGCCCTCGAGGCGGTCACCTTCGACGGCCAGACCTACGGCATGCCGTACACGATGAACAACATCGTGCTGATCCGGAACACCGAGCTCGCCCCCGACGCCCCGGCCACGGTCGAGGACATGGTCGCGGCCGGCGAGGAGGCCGTGCAGTCCGGTGGCGCCACGGCACCGCTGGCGTGGCCGGTCAGCGACACCGGCAACCCCTACTTCATCAACCCGCTCTACACCTCGGGCGGCGGCTACATGTTCGGCCAGGGCGACGACGGCTCCTTCGACCCGGGCGACCTCGGCGTCGGCACCCCGGGCTCGGTGGCGGCCTACGAGAAGATCGGCGAGCTCGGCGAGAAGGGCTCGGGCGTGCTCAAGCGCTCGGTCAACACCGACAACGCCATCGCCCTGTTCACCGAGGGCAAGACGCCGTTCCTGGTCGAGGGACCGTGGCAGCTGACCACGATCGACGAGAGCGACATCGACTACGAGGTGTCGGCGGTGCCCGGCTTCGAGGGCCTGGACCCGGCCTCGCCGTTCATCACGGTGGACGCCGCCTACGTCGCCAGCGCCAGCAAGAACAAGACGCTGGCCCAGGAGTTCGTGACCAACTACTGGTCGCGTGCCGACATCGGTGCCCAGCTCTTCGAGGCGACCAAGAACGTCCCGGCCAACACCGAGACGCTCGCCCAGATCGAGGGTGACAACCCGGCGGTCGCCGCGGTGGCCGCCGCTGGTGCCGAGAACGGGCAGATCATGCCGAGCATCCCCGAGATGGCGGCGGTCTGGGACCCGCTGGGCAAGGCGGAGGCGGCCGTGATCGGCGGCGCCGACCCCAAGTCGACCATCGACTCCGCTGCCAAGGCCATCAAGGCGGCCATGGAGTAGTAGTCCCTCGGCTTCCGGGGCGGGCCCATGGCCCGCCCCGGGAGCGGTCGACCCCACCCGATCACGTCAGGAGAGCCACGTGGCAGGCAGCGCAACTACTTCTCCACCGGGCCGCAAGGCTCCCCGGTGGGGCCTGGGAGCCGACGGCACCAGCAGTCCCACGATGCTCCTGGTCAAGGTCGTCGGCCTCGCGTTCCTGGCGGCCGTCGCCCTGTGGGCGGCCTTCCCGCTGATCCGCACCGAGAACTGGGTGGGGCTGGCCGTCGTCGTCGCCGTCACGGCGATCGCCTTCTACGCCTACCTCTCCCCCCGAGCGGTGCCGCTGAAGTACCTCCTGCCCGGCACGCTCTTCCTCATCGCCTTCCAGGTCGTCCCGGTGCTCTACACGGTGTCGACCGCCTTCACGAACTTCGGCGACGGCCACCGCGGCTCCAAGGAGCAGGCCATCGCGGCCATCCAGGGCGCCTCGGTCAAGCAGGTCCCGGACTCCACGATCTACACGCTGACGCTGGCCACGGACGGCGACGCGGAGACCGGCGACATCGTCTTCCTGCTGTCCGACCCGACCTCGCAGGAGAGCTTCGTCGGCACCGCCGACGGGCTCGAGCCGCTCGAGGACGGCGACGTTCGCGTCGCCCACCCCTGGCGGCAAGATCACCGAGTCCGACGACTACACGATCCTCACGGTGCCGCAGGTCAACGCCCGCCAGGACGACATCACCGCCTTCAGCGTCCCGACCGACGACGGGGCGATCAAGAGCCAGGGCCTGTCGACGGCGTTCGAGGGCGCACCGCAGCAGTCGTACGACGACGGGTGCGACTGCATCACCGACGCGACGACCGGCAACGTCTGGGTCGCCGACGCCGAGAACGGCTCCTTCGTCAGCGAGGACGGCGCGCAGCGCAACCTCGCCCAGGGCTGGAAGGTCAACGTCGGCCTCGACAACTTCGCCCGCGTCTTCACCAACGACACGATCCGCGGCTCGTTCCTGCGCATCGTGGTCTGGAACTTCGCCTTCGCGATCGGCACCGTGGCGATCACGTTCGCGCTGGGCCTGCTGGTGGCGATCGCGCTGAACAACCCGCTGATGCGGGGACGCACGCTCTACCGGTCGCTCATCATCCTCCCGTACGCGATGCCGGGCATCGCGATGTACCTGGTCTGGCGCGAGATGTTCAACAAGGACTTCGGCCTGATCAACCGGCTGCTCGGGACCGACATCAACTGGTTCGGCAGCACGGCCAGCTCGATGTTCGCCATCCTGCTGATCCAGCTCTGGCTGGGCTACAACTACATGTTCCTCGTCATCACCGGGGCCCTGCAGTCGATCCCCTCCGACCTCGTCGAGGCCGCGGGAGTGGACGGCGCCAAGCCGTTCTACGCCTTCCGCACGATCACCTTCCCGCTGCTGCTGGTGGCCCTCGCGCCCGCTGCTGATCACGTCGTTCGCCTTCAACTTCAACAACTTCTCGGCGATCTTCCTGACCAGTCGCGGTGGACCGTTCCCGCCGGACAACCCCAGCGCCGGCAGCACCGACCTGCTCATCACCTACACCTACCGGCTGGCGTTCGGCGGCTCCGGCGCCGACTACGGGTTCGCCGCCGCCATCTCGGTGCTGATCTTCCTGATCGTGGCCACCGTCTCGATCGTCAGCTTCCGTCGCACCCAGGCCCTGGAGGAGATCAACTGATGACGCACTCGACATCCGCCGCGCCGGTCGCCCCGCAGGGGCGCCGAGGGCGATCCGCCCCAGGTGGTCAGGCTGGGCTCCGCCAGGGGCGGCTGGTTCCGTCGCACCGGCCTGAGCCACCTCGTCGGGATCCTCGCCCTGGCGTTCTCGATCTTCCCCATCCTGTTCGTGGTCTCGGCCTCGCTGAACCCGACCGGGACGCTGAGCTCGTCGACCCTGATCCCCCGCGACATCAGCTTCGCCAACTACCAGGACCTCTTCGCCGGGTCGTTCCCGCGCTGGTTCCTCAACAGCCTGGTGATCGCCTCGATCGCCGCCGCGGTCTCGATGCTCATCTCGGCCTGCGCCGCGTTCGCGTTCTCGCGCTTCCGCTTCACGGGCCGCCGTACGGGCCTGATGGGGCTGCTGCTCGTGCAGATGTTCCCGCAGTTCCTGGCGATCGTGGCGCTCTACCTGATGTTCGCCAACATCACCGAGCTGTGGCCGGCGGTCGGGTTCAACACCGCTGCCGGGCTGATCATCCTCTACCTCGGTGGGGCCCTCGGCGTGAACACCTGGCTGATGAAGGGGTTCTTCGACACCATCCCGAAGGACCTCGACGAGTCGGCCAAGATGGACGGTGCGACGCACTTCCAGGTGTTCTTCGGCATCATCCTCCCGCTGGTCGCGCCGATCCTGGCGATCACCGGTCTCCTGGGCTTCATCGGCGCCATCAACGAGTTCCTGATCGCCAGCGTCTTCCTGCGCCAGGACGACTCCAAGACCGCAGCCGTCGGCCTCTACGGACTGATCGCCGACCCCCTCACCAAGAACGCCCAGTTCGGTGAGTTCGCGGCCGGCGCCGTGGTCCTGGCCGTGCCGACGGTCGCCCTGTTCATGTACCTCCAGCGCTACATCGTCGGCGGACTGACCGCCGGCGCCGTGAAGGGATGAGTGGATCGTGGCTGAAGTAGTCCTCGACAAGGTCAACAAGCAGTACGAGAACGGCTTCCACGCCGTGAAGGACCTCTCCATCGACATCGCCGACGGCGAGTTCATCGTGCTCGTCGGTCCGTCCGGCTGCGGCAAGTCCACCGCCCTGCGGATGATCGCCGGGCTCGAGGACATCAGCAGCGGCACGCTGACGATCGGGGACCGGGTGGTCAACACGCTGGCCTCGCGCGAGCGCGACATCGCGATGGTGTTCCAGTCCTACGCGCTCTACCCGCACATGACCGTGGCGGACAACATCGCGTACGGCCTCAAGATCCGGCGGATGGACAAGAGCGAGATCGAGACGCGGGTCAAGCGGGCCGCCGACATGCTCGAGCTCGGGCCGCTCCTCGACCGCAAGCCCAAGCAGCTGTCCGGCGGCCAGCGCCAGCGCGTCGCGATGGGTCGCGCGATCGTCCGCGAGCCCCAGGTCTTCCTCATGGACGAGCCGCTCTCCAACCTCGACGCCAAGCTCCGCGTGCAGATGCGCGCCGAGATCGCCCAGGTGCAGCGCGACCTCGACGTCACCACCATCTACGTCACGCACGACCAGACCGAGGCGATGACGATGGGCGACCGCGTCGCCCTGATGAAGGCCGGCGTGCTGCAGCAGCTCGGCGGCGCCGCAGCACCTCTACGACCACCCGGACAACATCTTCGTGGCCGGCTTCATCGGCTCCCCGCCGATGAACATGGCCCTCGCCACGATCGACCGCACCGACTCCGGCGTCACGGTCAGCTTCGGCGGCACCACCATCGAGGTGCCCGCCTCGGTGGCCGCGGAGCGCCCGGCCCTGGCGACGTACGCCGGTCGCCAGGTCGCGGTCGGCCTCCGCAGCGAGGACATGGAGGACGCCGCCCTCGCCCGCGACGCCTCCCGCGCCACGCTCGCCACCACGGTCGCACTGACCGAGGCGCTCGGCTCGGAGATCGTGGTCCACTTCCCGGTCGACGCGGCGCGCGTGGTCACCGAGGACACCAAGGCGCTCGCGGAGGACGCCGGCACCGGGGACGTGCCGGCCGCCCACGCCGGCAACATCTGGGTGGCCTCCTTCACGCCCCGCTCGCGGGTGCGGCCGGGCGACGAGGTGCAGATCGCGATCGACGCCGAGCGGTTGCACTACTTCGACCCGGACACCGGTCTCGCGATCCGCGACTGACCGGTGGTGCTGAGACTTCCGCACCACTGGGTCTGGGACAGCTGGGTCGCCGACGACGGCGACCTGCACCACCTCTTCTACCTGAAGGCGACGCGGCACGAGGACGGCATGGCGACCCGCCACCACCGGGCGGTCGTCGGCCACGCGACCTCGACCGACCTGGTCTCGTGGACCGAGCTGCCCGACGCGCTCGGCCCCCGCGAAGGGGCGTGGGACGACCTGGCGATCTGGACCGGGTCGGTGGTGCGGGACGACGACGGTCGGTGGCGGCTCTTCTACACCGCGATCTCCCGGCAGGGTGGCCTGCAGGACCAGCGCCTCGGCCAGGCCGTCTCGGACGACCTCGTGACGTGGGAGCGTGTCGGCTCCGCGCCCCTGGCTGCCGTGGATCCCCGCTGGTACGCCACCAGTCGCGGACGACGACACGGTGAGCGAGACCTGGCGCGACCCGCTCGTGCTCCGCGATCCCGACGGAGACGGCTGGCACATGCTGGTCTGTGCCCGCGCGGTCGGCGCCGGGCGCAACGACGACGGCGTCCTGGCCCACGCCCGCAGCGACGACCTGCTCGCGTGGACGACGTACGAGCCGCTCACGCAGGCCGGTGCCGGCTTCGGCCAGCTCGAGGTGGCGCAGGTCAAGGAGATCGACGGGCGCTGGGTCCTCGTCTTCACCTGCCACCCCGACGAGCAGACGCCCGCGCGACGCGCCCGCTGGGGCGACCACTGCACGTGGTCGGTGCCCGGAGGGTCGCTCCTCGGACCGTGGGACGTCGCCGCGGCCCGGCCGTTCACCGCCGTGCCCGACCTCTTCGCGGCGCCGCTCGTGCAGCGGCGCGACGGGTCGTGGTGCCTCATCGGCTTCCGCAACCGGGAGTCCGAGGGCATCGACGGCATGGAGATCATCGATCCCGTGCCGGTGCGGCTCGACGACGAGGGCTACGTCGTCGCGTCAGGCCCCGCCTGCAGGAGTCACCGGACGATCTGCCGCTGAAGGCAGTTCGACCCGTGGCCCGTGTTGGCGCCGCGACTCAGCGGCCGGAGAGCGCTCGGCGAACTGCCTGCATGGTGCGTCACGACCAGGCGGACGTGGACGCCTCGTCGGCGAGCACGGGTGCGTGCCGCTCAGTGCGCGACGCCGTAGAAGCGGTCGCCGGCGTCGCCGAGGCCGGGGACGATGTAGCCCTTCTCGTTGAGCTTCTCGTCGAGGGCGGCGGTCACCACGGTGACCGGGACGTCGAGCCCCTCGAGACCGGCCTCCAGGTTGGCGACGCCCTCCGGCGCGGCCAGCAGGCAGATGGCGGTGATGTCGTCGGCGCCGCGGGTGGTGAGGAAGTTGATCGCCGCCGCGAGGGTGCCGCCGGTCGCGAGCATCGGGTCGAGGACGTAGCACTGGCGACCCGACAGGTCCTCGGGCAGGCGCTCGGCGTACGTCGACGCCTCGAGCGTCTCCTCGTTGCGCACCATGCCGAGGAAGCCGACCTCGGCCGTGGGCAGGAGCCGCATCATCCCGTCGAGCATCCCGAGGCCGGCGCGCAGGATCGGCACCACCATCGGCTTGGGCTGCGCGAGGTAGACGCCGGTGGTCGGGCCGACGGGGGTGACGATGTCGAGCGGGTCGACGCGCACCTCGCGGGTGGCCTCGTAGGCCAGCAGGGTCACCAGCTCGTCGGTGAGCCGCCGGAAGGTCGGCGAGTCGGTCCTCTCGTCCCGCAGGACGGTGAGCTTGTGGGAGACGAGGGGGTGGTTGACCACGTGCAGGCGCATGGGGGCAACCCTAGTGTGGCCAACAGGGTTGTTGGGCCCGCCCGGGCGTGCGACATTGGAGCCGTCTGCAGCTGGGGAGGGTGGCGACGTGTCCGAGCTCATCGGCGAGATCGACTACGCGCTGGTCGCCTTCCTCGAGGACGGCGACTGGCAGCTGCAGGACATCGCCTCGCCCGCCTACGAGTCCGTCGAGTCCCTGAGCCACGCCCTGCACCAGGTGGGCGGCCCGGACGGTGCCGTCGCGATGGTCGCGGTCGACGAGGACTTCTTCGTGCTGGTGCGCGTGCTCGGCGCGACGACCCGCGTCCTGCTCTCCGACATCACCGCCGCCGACGAGTGGGAGCTGGCGCAGTCGGCGGTGGACTTCCTCGGCCTGCCGCCACCCGAGGACGAGGACGAGGAGGTGCCCGCCGGCGACCTCGACCTGCTCGCCGACCTCGGCCTGCACGCCGTCGACCTGGGCGCGCTCCTGGACGACGTCGAGCTCTACCCTGACGACGTGCTGTCCGACATCGCGCGCCGCCTGGGCTTCGGCGACCTCTTCGACGACGCCGTCGGCCTCACGTCTGCATGAGCACCCGACACTGGGACGAGCCGATGCGGCTGGCGCTCGCCGAGGCGCAGGCCGCCCTCGCCGGTGACGACGTACCCGTCGGCGCCGTGGTGCTCGACGAGGCCGGCGCCGTGATCGGGACGGGCCGCAACACCCGCGAGGCCGAGGGCGACCCGACCGGGCACGCCGAGGTCGTCGCCCTCCGGGCAGCCGCGGCCACCCGCGGCGAGTGGCGGCTCACCGGCTGCACCCTCGTCGTCACCCTCGAGCCGTGCACGATGTGCGCCGGCGCCCTCGTGCTCGCCCGGGTCGACCGCCTCGTCTTCGGTGCGTACGACGACAAGCTCGGCGCCGTCGGCTCCCTCTGGGACGTCGTCCGCGACCGCCGCCTCAACCACCGGCCGGAGGTGGTGGCCGGGGTGCTCGCCACCGAGTCGACGGCCCTGCTCGACGGCTTCTTCGCCGCACACCGGGATCGGACGTGAGCGGGGTGCGGCGCGCCACCGTCGACGACGCCGCGGTGCTCGCGCGGCTGCTGTGGGACTTCAACACCGAGTTCGAGACCGAGGTCGACGACGCCGACGTGCTCGAGGTGCGGTTCGCCCGGCTGCTGCCGCTCGACGAGATCGTCGCGGTGCTCGCCGAGGACGACGACGGCACTGCCACCGGCTTCGCCTTCCTGAGCCTGCGCCCGGCCATCTGGTTCGACGGTCCGGTCTCCCAGCTCGAGGAGCTCTACGTCGTGCCGGCGCTGAGGTCGCACGGCATCGGCACGCAGATCCTGGAGCTGTCCAGGAGCCTGGTGCGCGACCTCGGCTCGCCCGAGATGCACATCAACGTCGACGAGGTCGACGTCGACACCCGCCGCTTCTACGAGCGGCACGGCTACGTCAACATCGAGGACGGCGAGGACTACCGGATGCTCTGCTACATCGGCTCGACCGACCCCCGGTAGCTCAACCGCCGAAGGCGGCGACCTCCTCGGCCAGGCTCGCCGCGAGCTGGTCGCGGTCGGCCACCGCGCTCGCGTCGACGTTGACGCCGATGCAGGCGGTGTCGCCGCAGGTCACCAGGCAGACGGTCAGCGCGGCGCCGGGCAGCGGCCCGAGGACGTACATCCCCTGCACCTCGGCCCCGGCCATGTAGCGCTTGCGCGGCGGCCCGGGCAGCGTCAGCACGAAGGCGTCGGGGACGGCGGCGGTGCGCAGCGCAGAGACGCCGACGAAGGACGGCATCCGGTTGAGCAGCGGCGCAGCCGCGTCGAGCACCTCGAGCGCGCGCTCGGTGTGCAGCGACAGCACCTCGCCGCGCACGGCGGCGACCCGGTCGACGGGGTCCTCGATCGCGAGCGGTCCGGAGATGATCGCGCCGGCGAAGCGGTTGCCGAGGTCGTCGGCGCGGTCGAGGGAGACGCGTACGCCGACGGGGATCTCGCGCACGTGTGCGCCGCGTCGCTCGTGGTAGCGGCGGAGCCCGCCGAGCACCAGCGCGACGGCGGCGTCGTCGAGCGTGCCGCCGCCCTGCCGGGCGACCGACCGCAGCTCCTCGAGCGGCGCGTCGAGGGTGAGGAACGACCACATCTTCCCGGTGCGCGGTGACAGCTCCGACGAGGGCGGGGCGGCCTGCGAGAGCAGCCGTCGGACGGACGCGCCGTAGCGCAGTGACGAGGCGAGGACGGCCTGCGGCCGGGAGGCCGCGTGGCCGAGGGTGCGGGCGGTGGCGAGCGCCGCCTCGGGCAGGGTCGCCACGTCGGTGCGCAGCCCGGAGACCGCGAGGTCGACCGGGTCGGCCGCCGCCGGAGCGACCGCGTCCTCGCCGAGCGGCTTGCGCGCGGTGTGCGCCCGCTTGCCCGACTGGAGCATGGAGAGCAGCTGCACGGTGCCGAGCGGGTCGGCCAGCGCGTGGTGGATCTTGAGGACGTACGCCGCCCCCTCGCCCCACACCCTCGAAGAGCACGCCCTCCCACAGCGGGCGCGAGCGGTCGAAGGGCCGCAGCGCGATCTGCGCGGCCTGGGCCAGCATCTCCTCGCGGCTCGACACCCGCTCGCGCCGCAGGTGGTAGCCGAGGTCGAAGGTCGGGTCGTCGGCCCACGTGGGCGCCGCCGTCGGCACGACGGGGTCGACGACGCGCTGGCGCAGGCGGCGGACGAGCCCGGTGCCCCACTCCGTCGCGGCGACGAAGCGCTTCCAGTCCGGCGCCCGGTCGAGGTCGATGATCACGGTGGTCGTCGACGACTGCACCGGGTGCCGCTCGGCGCGCCACATCAGCGTCTGCATGGGCGTCAGCTCGGGTGCGGCGCCGAACGCCGCGGCACCGCCCCAGCGCTCGAAGTCCTCGCGGGCGCTCATGCCGCATGCTCCCGAAGGCCACTTCGCGAGGGTCTGCTCGAACTTCGAGTGCAGGGCCGCGATCCGCTCGCTCATGTCGTCCACGTTCCAGTCGGTCTCGGGCTCGAGCACGCACACGTCGACGACCCCCGGGTTGAGCACGAAGGAGCTGCGGCGCATCAGCTCGCCGGTGTTGCGCAGCACGACGGGCACGATCGGCACGCCGGCCTGCGCGGCGAGGTGGAAGGCGCCCTTGCGGAACGGGCCGAGCACCGGCGTCGCCGACCGGGTGCCCTCCGGGAAGATCATCAGCGACGTGCCGCCGCGGATCCGCTCGACGACGCCGTCGAGGGTGGCGCGGGCCGACCCGGAGTCGGAGCGGTCGATGTAGGCCGGGTCGATGACGACCGAGCCGACCATCGCGCGCGGGTCCCAGCGCGCCTCCTTCTTCGCCACGATCGTGAAGTCGCGCTCGAGCAGGTTGCCGAGGACCGGGATGTCGAGCGCGCTCTGGTGGTTGGCGACGAAGATCGCCGGCCGGTGGGTCCAGAGCCGCTCGCGGTTCAGCACCTCGACGGTCACCCCCGCCAGCGACATCGGCAGCGAGGTGGCGAGCTTGACCGCGAGGTTGCGGCCCTCCTTGCCGTCGCGCCGGAGGAGGCCGTAGGCCAGACCGGCGACGACCCCGGTGTTCATGCCGGCCAGCGCCGCCGCCGTACGCCCCGCAGCGATCAGCGAGCCGCCCACCGGGTCGCTCAGGTCGAGCACCGGCCAGCCGAGCCGCGCGGCGGCCGAGCGCAGGTCGCGGTGCGGGTTGAGCGCGGTGGGGTGGCCGACGGAGGAGAGGAACGCGACGTCCTCGTAGCCGTTGCCGTAGGCGTACGACGTCGCGAGCTCGAGGCCGTGCTCCCTGGCGAAGGCGCGCACACCGGTCGCCTTGTGCCGCCCCCACAGCATCGGCCCGTCGGTGGCACCGGTGAACTGGCCGTCCTCCACCACGAGCTGCGTGCACACGAGGTGCTCGACGCCGAGGTCACGGGCGACCGGCGCGATCTGGTACGACGTCGCGGCCGAGGCGACCGCGACCGTGTGGCCGGCGCGCTGGTGGGCCATCACGAGGGCGCGCGACTCGCGGCGGATGGTGCCGGCGATCTTGGAGCGGAAGAGCCGCTCGCCGAGGTCGGCGAACGCCTCCTCGGACTCCCCGCGCATCGCCGAGAAGGCGACGTGCGCGATCCGCGTCGGGTCACCGCCGAGCTCGCCGTCGACCGCCGTGACGACCGTACGGAGGAACTCGGCCGGCGACACGTCGCGTCCCTTGAGGCGGTCGCCGTAGAACGTGGCGGCGGTGTAGCCCGCGACGAGCGTGCCGTCGAGGTCGAAGAACGCACCCACGGTCGGGCCCTGCGGTCCCGCCTCGATCGCGTCGATCGCGGCCAGGACGTCGGCGGAGAGCCCGCTCACCTGGTGTCCTGCGGCTGCGCGTCAGCCTGCGACTCGGGCACCACCTGGACGACGACCTGCGTCGGCTCGCCGGCGATCTCGCCGATGACGTTGACCCGGCGTACGGCCTCCCGCAGCTCGGCCGCGAAGGCCTCGCGCGCGCTGCCGACGCCGTCGCCGCCCTCGAGCAGGCCCTTGTGGCGGGCCAGCGCCATCGCGGTGCGGAACAGCTCGAGCGAGATCGACTCGGCGCTCGCGACGCGGCGCTGCAGCGCCCACTGCTGGCCGACGGCCAGCGAGTCGGCGAGCAGGTCGTCCTCGTCGACGGCGCTGTCGCCGCGGTCGGCGAGCCGGTCGGCGAGCACGAGGTAGGCGTCGAGGAACGGCCGCAGGACCAGGTGGGCGAGGTGGGGTCGCGCGTTGACCAGCAGCTCGCGGGCGCGTACGGGCGTCATGTCCCCGCGTGACGCCCTCGCCCACCAGGAGCTGGAGCTCGGTGCGGAGGTCGTCCTCGAAGCCCGCCCGGCTCGGGAAGAAGAACTCGAACTTGAGGAGGTCGCGCATCCGCTTCGCCTCCTCCCACCCGACCTGCAGCTCGCCGCCGGGCGGCAGCTCGGCGTCGGGCTCGAGCTCGCTCACGGTGAGCAGGGCGAGCTCGCCGATGGCGCGCTCGACGAGGATGTGGATGACGGTGTTGCGGTAGAACGCGGCGACCAGGTGCTGGTCGTCCCCGATCTTCCAGACCGGCTCGGTCCCCCCGTCGTACGCCGTCAGCACGCCGCTGCGGGCCAGCTCGGCGAGGGCACGCCGGATGGTCGAGCGGTCCCGGAGGTCGGCGGCGCCGGCGACCGGCCACTGCCGCGCCTCGATGTACGTCGCCAGCGGCTCGACGGTGTCGAGCACCTCGTCGACGGTGAGCGCGCGGTCGGCGCCGAGGAGCGCGAGCGACACGATCGCGGTGACCGTGACCGGGGTGGCGCGGTTGAGCCGGTGGGAGATGTCGAGCGCGATCCGCTCCACCGCCTGGTGTCCCGTGACGCCCTCGTCCGCGAGTGCCTTCATCCGCTCGCGGAGCGAGAAGGGCTCGCCGACGGTGAGGTAGGCGCGGCCGAGCCGGTTGCGCTGGAGCCGGGCGAAGCGCACCAGCCAGCGCCAGTCCTCGGGCGTCTTGCTGCCGCCGCGCGCCTCCTCGGTCATCAGCGACACCTCGTGCAGCTGGTCGTAGACCACCGCCATCGGGACGACCTGCACGTCGGGGGCATCGTCGCCGTCGACGCTGTCGGTGAGGTACTTGAGGATGCCGTGCACCGGAGGACGCAGCTTGCCCGTACGGGTGCGGCCGCCCTCGATCGACCACGCCATGTTGCGCTTGTTGGTCACCATCTGGCGGATGTAGGACCGCAGCGCGAGCCGGTAGACCGGGATCTCCTGCGTCGAGCGGCGGATGAAGATGAGGCCGGTGCGGCTCGCGACGGTGCCGATGACGGGCAGGTTGAGGTTCGCGCCGCCGAACGTGTACGTCGGCGAGAACCGCCGCGACGACAGGGCGTTGGGGATGACCATGCCGTCGAGGTAGGACCGGTGGCTGAAGGCGAGCGCCAGGCTGTGGGTGCGGTCGAGGCGCTTGAGCGCCTGCATGTCGTCCTCGTCGACCAGCACGTCGTACGCCCGGAGGAACCACTCGCCCATCCGCGCCCAGCCCTGGGCGGTGCGGTCGTCGTGGGCCGCGGACATCTCGTGGAGGTAGCCCTTGACCTCCTCCCAGACCTCCTCCTCGGGACGGCCCTGCTCCTCGGCCTGCTCGGCGACCGCGCCCTGGAAGCGCTTGTCGTGGAGGAGCTCGGTCACCTCCTGCGGTGGCGCGGCCGGCAGCCGCTCGCCCACGCTCCTCGGGAGGGTGGCGCGGGCCATGTCTCGGGCACGTCGGACGGCAGTCACGTCTCAGCTCCGTCCTGTTCCGACCCGCGCCATCGGCGAGCACGGGTGTGCGCCGAAGTTACCGTCGCGGACGCTCCCTGACCACGGCATCGGCCCAGTTGGTGGGACCGGTCGCCGGTTTCCTGGAGGCGCCGGCCCTCCGGTATGGTTCCGCGCGGTGGCGTGTCCGAGCGGCCGAAGGTGCAACACTCGAAATGTTGTGTGGGGTCACACCCACCGTGGGTTCAAATCCCACCGCCACCGCCGACAGATCGGGCCGGTCCCTCGCGGGGTCGGCCCGATCTGCACGTCCGGGCGTGCCTCCGCGGATGTCGAGCGCACTACCCCTGAGGGTGGGCCATGGGGCGTTTCATCGGCCGATCGCTGTCACGTCCACTGCAATCTGGCCATGCTGTGACTCCGAACACCCTGTACCCGGCACTTTAGGGTCGCCGGGCTGCCCGAATCTGCGTATCGACGATCCGCTACCCGGGCCTACACAAGGAGCAACTGCTGATGAAGCGCTCACGACCCACCAAGCGGCAAGGGGCAATCGCCCTGGCCTGCACGGGAGGCCTGCTGACAGCAGTCGGCCTCGCCGGGCTCGGTCCCATGGCCGCGACCGCGTCCAGCCACCGGGAGGCACCACTCATCTCGGGGACGCCGCAGTACGACGGCACGGACCTCTACGCGTTCCGCAGCCCGGAGAAGAAGGACACCGTCACGCTGGTCGCCAACTGGCTGCCCTTCGAGGAGCCGGCCGGCGGTCCGAACTTCTACAGCTTCGCCACCGACGCCCGCTACGACATCAAGATCGACAACAACGCGGATGCCAAGCCCGACGTGACGTTCCGGTGGACGTTCAAGGACCACTACGTCACCGGTGACACGTTCCTGGCCGCGACGGGCCAGGTGACGTCCTTGAAGGACAAGGACCTGAACTACTACCAGACCTACAAGCTGCAGCGGTTCTACAAGAACAAGAAGAAGACGCTGATCAAGAGCCGACGCGTGGCGCCGTCCGACATCGGCGCCGCGTCGATGCCGGCCTACAACAAGCTGCGCAGCCAGGCCGTCACCCGGGTGGGCAAGAACATGAAGTCCTTCGCCGGCCAGGCCGAGGACCCGTTCTTCCTCGACCTCCGCGTGTTCGACCTGCTCTACGGCGGTGACCTCTCCGAGGCCGGCGACGACACCCTGGCGGGCTTCAACGTCCAGTCGGTCGCTCTCCAGGTTCCCCAGAAGTGGGTCGCCAAGAGGCACAACCCGACGAAGAACCCGGTGATCGGCGTCTGGACGACGACGTCGAAGAAGAACGCCAACGGCAAGCGCTACACCCAGGTCTCCCGCTTGGGCAACCCGCTGGTCAACGAGGTCGTCATCCCGCTGAAGCTCAAGGACGCGTTCAACGGTCTCGAGCCCACGGGTGACGCAGCGGCGCTCAAGTACGTGACCAACCCCGAGCTGCCGAAGCTGATCGAGGCCGTCTACGGCATCAAGGCCCCGGCGACCCCGCGCAACGACCTCGTGTCGGTGTTCCTCACGGGCGTCAAGGGCCTCAACATGCCCAAGGGCAAGATCACCCCGAGCGAGCAGCTCCGCCTCAACATGTCGACCCCCGTCACCGCCGAGCCCAACCGGCTCGGCGTGATCGGTGGAGACACGCAGGGCTTCCCCAACGGCCGCCGCCTTGGTGACGATGTCATCGACATCGCGCTCCAGGTGGTCGAGGGTGAGCTCGTCGGATCGGCGAACGACCTCGGTGACGGCGTCAACACCAATGACGTCGCCTTCGACAACACCTTCCCCTACCTGGCCCTCCCGGCCAGCGGCAGCAACGCCGACCCCCACCCGTCCACGGGTGGCTCGGCCAAGCAGTCGGCGAGCAAGGGCAGCGCGCTCCAGCGCCTCGTCCCCGGTCGCAACAGCTCGATGGCCTTCGTCGGTGTGGGGCTCCTCGCCCTGCTCGGCGGCATCGGTGGCGCCACGCGTCGCCGCAAGGCCTGACCGTCTCAACCCGGCCCGACCGCGCGGCACCCTGTCGCGCGGTCGGGTCACCCCACTGCACCTCGCTGTTCCGGAGACCGAACTCAGCGGCGTTCCGACCGCACAGTCCTCGGAGAGGATGGCCGGATGCGTGCCGTGGTGATCGACGCCGTCCGTGCCCGACCCGAGGTGCGCGAGGTGCCCGACCCCACTGCGCCCGCCGGCGGGGTCGTCGTACGCGTCGCGGCGACCGGGTTGTGCCGCAGCGACTGGCACGCGTGGGCGGGTCACGACGACATCGCCTTCCCGCACGTGCCGGGTCACGAGCTCGCCGGCACCGTCGCCGAGGTCGGCGCGGGAGTCACGCGCTGGCAGGTCGGCGACCGGGTCACCGTCCCGTTCGTGTGCGGGTGCGGGCGCTGCGAGTGGTGCACGTCGGGCCAGGCGCAGGTGTGCCCCGACCAGCAGCAGCCGGGCTTCACGCACTGGGGCTCGTTCGCCGAGCACGTCGCCCTCCACGCCGCCGACACCAACCTGGTCGCGCTGCCCGACGCGATCGACTTCGCGACCGCCGCGAGCCTGGGGTGCCGGTTCGCCACGGCCTACCGCGCGCTCGTCGGCCGGGCCCGGGTCGCCGAGGGCGAGTGGGTCACCGTCGTCGGAGCGGGCGGGGTCGGGCTCAGCGCGGTGATGATCGCCCGCGCCGTGGGCGCCCGGGTGGTCGCGGTGGACCGCAACCCGGAGGCGCTCGCGGTCGCCACCGACCTCGGCGCGGAGCACACCGTGCTCGCCGACGGGGCCGACGTACCGGCCGCGGTCGCCCGCCTGACCGACGGCGGCAGCCACGTCTCCGTCGACGCCGTCGGCAGCGAGCAGACCTGCTCCGACGCCGTCCTCAGCCTCCGCCGCCGCGGCCGGCTCGCCCAGGTCGGGCTGCTGCCGCCCGTCGACGGGCCACCCACGGGTGCCGATGGCGCGCGTCATCGCGTGGGAGCTCGACCTCCTCGGCAGCCACGGGATGGCCGCGGCCGACTACCCGCCGATGATGGAGCTGATCCGCAGCGGGGCGCTCCAGCCGCAGCGCCTCGTCGAGCGGACCATCGGCCTCGAGGAGGCGGCCGCCCTGCTGCCGGGCTTCGACCGCGCGACAGTGGCGGGGATGACGATCATCGACCCGACCCGCTAGCGGGAGTACGGCGTCAAGAGCTGGTCGACCGGCGCGTAGTCGTCGGTGAGGACGGGCGCGTCGCCGAACCAGGCGGCCAGCCCGGCTCCCTCCAGCGCGTCCCACGCGAGGTCGCGCTCCCCCATCCGCGCGACCACGGCGGCGACGTCGAGCTCGGCGTCGGAGGCGACCACGACCAGGTTGCCGCCGTCGTCGCCCGCCAGCGCGGCGGGCTCGGCGAGGAGCGCCACGTGGTCGAAGACGTCCGCGGTCGTCGCGACGGCCGCCCGGGCGAACTCGAGCGGGCCGAAGTCGATCAGGTTGGCGACGTAGACCCCGTCCTCGGCCAGCGCCTCCTCGAGACCGCCGACGGCCTCGACGGTCGCGAGGTGCCACGGCACGCTGACGCCGCCGAAGGCGTCGCCGACGATCAGGTCGAGGCTGTCCGGCGCGAGGTCGTCGATCGCGAGGCGGCCGTCCTCGACGTCGACCTCGACGCCGTCGGGCAGGGATCCACCCAGGAGCCGGAGGTCGGCCGCGACCACCCCGGCGTCGATCTCGGACACGTCGCTCGTCGTGCCGGCCCGGGTGGCGGAGAGGTAGCGCGGGAGCGTCAGTCCCCCGGCGCCGAGGTGGTAGGCGGCCAGCGGCTCGTCGGAGGCGAAGGCCGTGTCGGTCACCGACGCCATCGCCTGGACGTACGCGAACTCGAGGTGCGTCGGGTCGTCGGTGTCGACGTAGGAGTGGCGCAGCCCGTCGAGCACCAGGGTGCGGCCGGTCGGGTTGTCGGGGTCCTCGGTGATCGCCAGGCAGTGGTACGTCGTCTCGACGTCGCAGCCGCTCGGCGAGGTCGCCGCACCGAGGCCCGCCAGCGCCACGACGAGGGCCAGCACGACGTCGCCGCGGCCACGGCGACCGGCCACCTGCACCACCACCGACGTCACGAGCAGTGCGATGCCGAGACCGACCAGGATCCCGCTGACGGGCACCCGCGAGATGAGCACGAAGCCGGTCACCACCGTGCCGACGATCGCGCCGACCGTGCCCACCCCGGAGAGGTGGCCCACCACGCTGCCGGTCTGCTGGAGGCTGGTCAGCCGCAGCTTGATGACGACGGGTGTCACGGCCGAGAGCAGCGCGCCGGGGACGAGGATCGACAGCGTCGCCATGATCAGGAGCAGGCCGGGGTTGCCCGAGCCCGCTGCGCTCCGCACGACCGTCGGGGTCAGCGCGACGGCGGCTCCCGAGATCCCCAGCAGGGGTCCGAGCAGGAGGCGCGGCTCGGCGCGGTCGGCGACCGACCCGCCCGCCCAGGTGCCGGCCGCGATCGCGGTGAGGGCGAGCCCGATGACCATGGTGTTCGTCTCGAGGGTCAGGCCGTAGTAGGGCGCCAGCAGCCGCAGCGCGACCAGCTCGACGACGAGGACCGCCGCGGACGAGCCGAAGACGAGTGCCGCGGCCGCCCCCGGCCCGAGCCCGGGTCCTGCCTCGTGCGCGGGAACCGGCGCTGCCTCGTCACTCATGCGCAGATCCTGTCGTACGCCCTCAACCGCCGATGCACGATCTACTTGCACTCAGTGCAACGATAGGCGCGTGAAGTCCTCCGACGGTCGCGGCGCCCTGCGCGAGCAGCGCCGTGCCGCGATCATCGACGCGGCCCGCGGCCTGGCCGCCGAGCACGGCGCGGACGGCTTCACGATCGACCGGGTGGCCACCCTGGCGGGCGTGTCGAGGCGCACCGTCTTCAACCACTTCGACGGCCTCGACCACCTGATGGTCACGGTGTGCGAGCAGATCCTCGCCGAGGTCACCACCGACCTCCTGGCCGGCGTCGACCGCGGCACCGCCGACCTGCCCGAGGCGCCCAGTGACGGCCCGGCCGCTCTCGAGGCGGTCTGCGAGGCCACCCGGGGCGTCGACCTCCCGACGGCGATCGTCACGATCGCCCAGGTCGTCGGCGGTGCCGACGTGGCCCACGAGCGAGCGGACGCGATCTCCCGCACCGCCTTCGAGCTCGTCGTCGGCCGGCTGCGCGAGCGGCTCCAGGACCGCGCTCCGGGCCTCGACCCGCTCGACCTCGAGCTCACCCTCACCCTGCTCACCAGCGGCCTCAGCGCCATCGCCCGCCGCTGGCTCGAGGACCACCCCGACCTCGCCCCCGACGTACGTCCCGGCGCCCGCGCCGACTGGGACCGGCTGCTCGACCGCCTCCTGCACCGCCTCCGCACCGGCTACGCCGGCTGACCACCGCCCCTCCCGCCCGCACCGCCCGCCCAGCACCGCCCGCCCACCACTGCCCGAAAGGCCCGCCCGACATGGCTGAGCTCCTCTTCCGCATCGGTCGCTTCGCCGCGCGCCGCCACTGGACGGTGATCGGTGCCTGGCTGGCGCTGCTGGCGCTGAGCGCGGTGACGTACGTGTCGTTCGCTGGTGCGCTGTCGTCGAACATCTCGCTGCCCGACACCCCGACGACGCAGGTCTCCGGCCAGCTCGAGCGGGACTTCGAGGGCACCGGCGGCGGCAACGGCTCCATCGTCGCCGAGACCACGGACGACTCCGCCCTCACCTCGGCGCAGCAGGACGAGCTGGTCGCGCTGTTCGACCGGATCGCGGAGGTCGACTCCGTCGCCGACGTGTCCGACCCGTTCGCCACGCAGGACCAGCTCGACTCCTCGGTCCGGCAGGTGGCCGACGGCCGGGAGCAGCTCAACGACGGGCTGGCGCAGATCAACGAGGCCCAGGCGCAGATCGACGCCGGCCGCGCAGCCGTGGCCCAGCAGCGCGCCCAGGCGCGTGAGGACGGGACCCTCGCCGCCATCCGCGCGCAGCTCGACGCCGCCGTGCAGCAGCTCGACGACGGGCAGGCCGAGCTCGACCGCCAGCAGGCGAAGATCGACGAGCAGTCGCCGCAGCTCGACCGCAGGGCGCGACCCTCACCCGCCTCTCGGAGGGCTTCCGCACCGTGTCGGAGGACGGCAGCGCCGCGGTCGCCAACGTCACCTTCGACGTGTCGACCAACGAGGTCACCACCGAGGTGAAGACCGAGATCGAGGACCTGGTCGCCGGCGCCGACATCGACGGGGTCGACGTCCACCCCTCGCAGGACATCGCCCAGACCGTCCCGTCCATCCTCGGTCCGGGCGAGATCGCGGGCGTCGTGGTCGCCGCGATCGTGCTCTTCGTCATGCTCGGGACCGTGCTCGGCGGCGCCCTGCCGCTGGTCACCGCGCTGCTGGGGGTCGGCGTCGCGTCGCTGGCCTCGCTGTCGTTCTCGGGAGTCGTGGAGTTCGTCTCCGTCACGCCGGTGCTCGGCGTGATGCTCGGCCTCGCGGTCGGCATCGACTACTCGCTCTTCATCATCAACCGGCACCGCCGCCAGCTGAAGCAGGGCGCGGAGCTGCACGAGTCGATCGGCCTGGCCAACGGCACGTCCGGCAACGCCGTCGTCTTCGCCGGTGTCACCGTCATCGTCGCCCTGCTCGCCCTCAACGTCACCGGCGTCGGCTTCCTCGGCCTGATGGGCACCGTCGGCGCCGTCGCGGTGCTGGTCGCCATCCTCATGGCCGTCACGCTCACCCCGGCGGTGCTCGCCCTGATGGGATCCGCGGATCCTGAGGCGACGCGAGCGGACCGCGCTCGCGGACGGCACGACGTACGACGACGACGCGATCGCCGACGACAGCCGTGACGAGCCGATGAGCACCACCCGCGCGTGGACCGTCCTCGGTCTCGGTGTGGTGGCCCTCCTCGTCGTGGCCGCGCCCGCGACGCAGATGCGGCTCGGCCTGCCCGACGGCTCGACCCAGCCCCCGGACTCCGCCGCCTTCAAGGCGTACGACATCCAGGCGGAGAAGTTCGGCGAGGGCTCCAACGGTCCGCTCCTGGTGGTCGCCGACCTGCCCGGCGCGGTCGCCGAGGACGACGTCGTCGCGGAGCAGGCCGCCGTCGGCCAGCAGCTCGGCCGGGCGTGGAACGTCGACGCGGTCGTGCCGATCGGGGCGTCGCAGGACCGGACGGCCCTGGCCTTCCAGGTCGTCCCGGGCAGCTCACCGTCGAGCGAGTCGACCGCGGAGCTGGTCCGCAACCTCCGGACGATGACCCCGACGACGGCCTCCGGCGGCGAGGCCACCCTCGGCGTGGCCGGCAACGCCAGCGCCGGCATCGACATCTCCGACAAGCTCTCGGGCGTGCTGCCGCTCTACCTCGTGCTGGTGGTCGGCCTCTCGATGCTCATCCTGGTCGTCGTCTTCCGCTCGATCCTGGTGCCACTCACGGCCACGCTGGGCTTCGTCCTGTCGCTGCTCGCGGCCTTCGGCGGGATCACCGCGATCTTCCAGATGGGCTTCCTGTCCGGCCTGTTCGGCGTGCACGCACCCGGGCCGGTGCTGAGCTTCCTGCCGATCATCGCCACCGGGATCCTCTTCGGCCTGGCGATGGACTACCAGCTCTTCCTGGTCTCCGGGATGCGCGAGGCCCATGCCCACGGAGCGCCCGCGCAGGTGGCGGTGCAGCACGGCCTGCGCGCGGGCCGCGCCGTCGTGACGGCTGCGGCGATCATCATGATCTCGGTCTTCGCGGGCTTCATCTTCTCCCACGACGCGACCATCAAGCCGATCGGCTTCGGGCTGGCCTTCGGCGTCCTGCTCGACGCCTTCGTGGTCCGGATGCTGCTCATCCCGGCCGCGATGCACCTGCTCGGCGAGCGCGCGTGGTGGCTGCCGAAGTGGCTCGACCGGATCCTCCCGGACGTCGACGTCGAGGGCGCGAAGCTCGAGCGTCGCCACCCGGTGCACGCCGCGAGGACCAGCCCGGCACGTGAGCGCCGCGCTCGCCGCACGGACCGCGGGCGTCACTAGCCGCGGCGTGCAGGACAATGGCGCCGTGACCGACCCGCGCCCCGTACGCACCTGGCTGACCGACATGGACGGCGTCCTCGTGCGCGAGGAGGAGCCGATCCCCGGGGCGAAGGAGTTCATCGCCACCCTGCGCGAGCACCAGATCCCGTTCCTCGTGCTCACCAACAACTCCATCTTCACCCCGCGCGACCTGCGCGTGCGGCTGCTCCGCAGCAGCGGCATCGACGTGCCGGAGGAGTCGATCTGGACGTCGGCCCTCGCGACGGCGCAGTTCCTCGACGACCAGCGGCCGGGCGGGTCGGCGTACGTCGTCGGCGAGGCGGGGCTCACCCAGGCGGTGCACGACATCGGCTACGTGATGACCGACCAGGACCCCGACTACGTCGTGCTCGGCGAGACGCGGACCTACTCGTTCGACGCGATCACCCGGGCGATCCGGCTGATCAACGGCGGTGCGCGGTTCATCGCGACGAACCCCGACCCGAGCGGCCCGAGCGCCCAGGGGATGCTGCCGGCGACGGGCTCGGTGGCGGCGCTGATCAGCACCGCGACCGGACGCCAGCCCTACTTCATCGGCAAGCCCAACCCGCTGATGATGCGCAGCGCGCTCAACCGGCTCGAGGCGCACTCCGAGACCACCGTGATGATCGGCGACCGGATGGACACCGACATCATCAGCGGGCTCGAGGCCGGCATGCGCACGATCCTGGTCGCCACCGGCGCCACCGAGCGGCACCAGGTGGCGAACTTCCCCTACCGCCCGACCCGCATCGTCGACTCGATCGCCGACGTCGTCCCGCTGGTCAGCGAGTTCCACCTGCGCAAGGACGTCTGACGCCGGCCTCACGCCGCGAGTGCGAGCCCGATCACCAGTCCGGCCAGCGCACACGCACCGAGCGTGCGCAGCACCGACCACTTCCGCCAGAACACCAGCGCGCACCCGAGCACCGTGATCGCGAACGCGGCGAGGTCGAGCGAGCCCAGGACCGGGAGCTCCAGGTCGAGGGGCCCGGTCGTGACCGTCAGGGTCTCGTCGAAGAGCGTGTGCAGCGCGAAGAAGACCGCGAGGCTCGCGATCACGCCGACCACGGCCGCGGTGATGCCCGCCAGCGCGGCGGCGAGGTCGCGGTTGCCGCGGAGGCGCTCGACGTACGGCGCGCCGAGCAGGATGAAGAGGAAGCACGGGACGAAGGTCACCCACGTCGTGATCAGGGCCGCCAGGACGGCCGCGACCCAGGGGTCGAGGTCGCCGGGGGCGCGGTAGGCACCGACGAACGCGACGAACTGCACCACCATGATGAGCGGACCGGGAGTCGTCTCGGCGAGCGCGAGGCCGCGGACCATCTCGCCGGGCGCGAGCCAGCCGTAGACCTCGACGGCCTGCTGCGCGACGTAGGCCAGGACGGCGTACGCGCCGCCGAAGGTCACGACCGCGGCGCCCGAGAAGAAGAGCCCCTGGTCGACGAAGATGCTCGACCGCCCGAGGAGCAGGGCCGCGGCCGCGACCGGTGCGAACCACACCACGAGACCGATCGCGAGGGTGAGGGCCGCCCGACGCCCGGAGGGCCGCTCGGTGTGCAGCGCGTCGTCGCTGATGAGCGGCGGCGGTCCGTCGTCGGCGGCGGCCTTGGGCGGGTGCGTCAGCGTCGGGAGGCGGCGACCGAGCGCCCAGCCGATGACCCCGGCCGCCAGCACGACCGCGGGGAACGGGACGCCGAAGAAGGTCAGCGCGACGAACGACACCACGGCCAGCGCGACCAGCGCCGGGTGGCCGAGCCCCTTGCGGCCCACCCGGACCACGGCCTGCACGACGATCGCGATCACGGCCGGGGCCAGCCCGAGGAAGAGCGACTCGACGAGCGTCGTGTCGCCGAACGCGACGTACACCCCCGAGAGCACGAGGAGCGCCACGACGCCCGGGAGGATGAAGAGGAGGCCGGCGACCAGTGCCCCGCGGACGCCGTTGAGCAGCCACCCGACGTACGTCGCCAGCTGCTGGGCCTCGGGGCCGGGGAGCAGCGTGCAGTAGGACAGCGCGAAGAGGAACCGCTGCTGGCCGATCCACCGCTTCTCGTCGACCAGCGTGCGCTGCATGACGGCGATCTGCCCGGCCGGGCCGCCGAAGGTCTGGAGCGAGATCGCGAACCACGCCCGAGCCGCCACGCGCAGCGGGATCACGTCACGCGTCGACTCCTCGGGTGCCGGCACGGGAGCACCGCACCGCCTGCGGCCCAGCAAAGTCAAGCGCGGTGACTCGACTGACAGGTGACGTCAGGCGGCGCGGCTGGGCCGCAGGCGCCGGGCGAGGCGGTGCAGCGAGCTCTCGTGCGCGACGGGGCGCTGCAGCGGGAGCAGGTGGGTCAGGCCCTCGCGCTCGGCCATCAGCACGATGGCGTCGTCCTCGTAGGCCTGGGCCAGCTGCTCGGCGACCTCGAGGTCGTCGCGCGACACGGCGGCCTCGATCTTGCTCGCGTAGTAGTCGTGGAGCTCGTTGAGCTCGTCGATCAGACGCATGGTCTCCTCCTCGGTCCGGACCTGTCCCTCCAGTGTGACCGAACGGGATTGGAACGATCCAAGTCCCGGGCCGTGTGAGGTTGGTCAAGCCCTCACGCGAGGTCAGACCGCGATGCGCGGTGGCAGCGGCTCGGGATCGAGCAGGCGGCCGCGCGCCACGACCGGTGGAGGACGACGGCCGCCACGACGGCACCGGCGACGCCCAGCGAGAGGTCGCCCAGCGTGTCGGCGTACGCGAACTCCCGCTCGGTCGACCTGCTGATGAAGGCGAAGAACTCCGCGAGCTCCCAGGCGATGGCCGCCGTCGCGCCGAAGGCGAGCGCGCGTTCGAGGACCCGGCCGAACCCGATGTCGCGCGGCAGCGTCAGCAGGATGAACGCCGCGGCGAGCAGGCCGGTGTTGGCGAAGTGCATCAGGTCGTCGAACCACACGACGGTGTCGTAGAGGTCCATCCGGTTGCCGAGGATGTCGCTGAAGCAGGTGAGCGTGATGAGCAGGTCGGACAGCCAGGGGAACGACATCCGCTCGCGCCACAGCGTCCACCACAGGAACGGCAGGGTGAACGAGATGATCGGGTAGCCCACGGCGCGCATGCCGGCGGCCTTGTCGCGCAGGTTGCCCTGGTCGGGATAGAGCAGCGCCAGGATCAGCAGCAGGACGAGTGCGCCCTTGGCGAAGACGTTGGCGGACCTGGCGAAGGTCGGCGTGGTCGCGTGCTCGATCGCTGCCTCGGTCACGCGCACCTCGTCTCGTGGCGCCGTGCTCGACAGGCGCGTACGCCGCTCAGTGTGTCACCACCGCTCACCAGGTGGCGGCGCGGCACTCGCGGGCAGGCGTGACCTCGACCTGCAGCGTGGCGTGGTCGATGCCGTGGCCCTCGCGCAGGGTCGTCTGCGCGCCCTCGAGGACGGCCTGCGCGTCGGCTCCCACCCGGAGCACGAGGTGCGCGGTGGCGACGTTCATCCCCGAGGTCAGCGTCCAGGCGTGGAGGTCGTGCACCTCGGCCACGCCCGCGACCGCCTCGAGGTCCCGGACGACCGCGTCGAGGTCGAGACCCTCGGGCGCGTGCTGGCCCAGGACGGCGAGGACCTCGCGGCCGAGCACCACCGCCCGGACCGCGACGAACACGCCGATGGCGACGGCCACCACGGTGTCCGCCTGGGCGATGCCGGTGAGGGCGACGAGGACTCCGGCCAGGATCACCCCGACGCTGCCGGCCGCATCGGCCAGCACCTCGACGTACGCACCCTTCACGTTGATCGACTCCCGGGCGCCGCCGCGCAGCAGTGCCAGGCACACCAGGTTGACGACCAGCCCGAGGCCGCCGACCACGAGCATCGGGCCCGAGGCCACCTCGACCGGGTCGCCGAACCGGCGCACGGCCTCGACCACGACGTACACCGAGACGCCGAGCATGATCAGCACGGTGAAGCCGGAGGCGAAGACCTCGGCCCGGTAGGAGCCGTACGTGCGCCGACCGCTGTCGTCGGGCCGGGTGGCGATCTTCGTCGCCACCAGCGCCGCGCCGAGGGCGACCACGTCCGCGGCCATGTGACCGGCGTCGGAGATGAGCGCGAGCGAGCCGCTGACGATGCCGACCACGAGCTCGACGACGAAGAACGCGGCGACCAGCCCGAAGGCGACCGCGAGGCGCCACCGGTGCCGGCTGCCGGCGTGGCCGTGACCGTGTCCTGCGCCCATCACGCTCCTCCGTCACCGGTCCGTCCCGGCAGGTCCCGATGATAGGCGCACGCACCATCCACGCCCCGACCTCGCGCGCAGCGGTGGGACGGGCCTCGCCTAGCCTTCCGTGGTGGAGAGGCGGCTGCTGGCGGACACCCGACCGCTCGCCAACCCCCACTTCCGCCGGCTCTGGCTGGCCAACATCGTCACCGTCATCGGGGCCCAGCTCACCGTCGTGGCGGTGCCCGCGCAGATCTACGCGATGACCGGCTCGTCGGCGTACGTCGGCCTCACCGGCGTCTTCGGCCTCGTCCCCCTGGTCGTCTTCGGGCTGTGGGGCGGGGCGCTCGCTGACGTCTTCGACCGGCGCACGCTGCTGATGGTCACGACCGTCGGGCTCATCCTCACCAGCGCCGGCTTCTGGCTGCAGGCAGCGCTGGGCGCCGAGGACGTGTGGCTGCTGCTGTGCCTCTTCGCCGTGCAGCAGGCGTTCTTCGCCGTCAACCAACCGACCCGTTCCGCACTGCTGCCGCGGATCCTCGACGAGCAGCTGCTGCCCGCGGCCAACTCGCTCAACATGACCGTCATGCAGGCCGGCGGCATCGCCGGTCCGCTCGTCGGCGGCGCGCTCATCCCCCTGGTCGGCTTCTCCTGGCTCTACCTGCTCGACACGATCACGCTCTTCGCGACCCTCGGCGCCGTCGTCGGCCTGCCGGCCCTGCCGGTGATGGGCGCGACGGTCACGCCCGGCATCCGCGCGGTGATCGACGGCTTCCGCTACCTGCGGACCCAGCCGGTGCTGATGATGTCGTTCGTCGTCGACATCATCGCGATGGTCTTCGGGATGCCGCGCGCGCTGTTCCCGGAGATGGCCGACGTCGCGTTCGGCGGGCCGAGCGAGGGCGGGCTGGCCTTCGCGCTGCTCTTCGCCGCGATCCCGCTGGGTGCCGTGGTCGGCGGCGTGCTGTCGGGCTGGGTGTCGCGCGTCGAGCGCCAGGGCCTCGCCGTGATCGTGGCGATCCTCGTGTGGGGCCTCGCGATGATCGGCTTCGGCGTCGCCGCGATGCTGGCGTCGTACGCCCCTGCGGTGATGCTCGGCGTCGCGGTGCTGATGCTCGCGATCGGCGGCGCCGCCGACATGGCGTCCGCGGCCTTCCGTACGTCGATGCTGCAGTCCGCCGCGGCCGACGAGGTCCGCGGCCGGCTGCAGGGCATCTTCATCGTCGTGGTCGCCGGCGGTCCGCGCATCGCCGACGTGGCCCACGGCGCGACGGCGGCCGCGACCGGCGCCGCTGTCGCCGCGGCTGGTGGTGGCGTGCTGGTCGTGGTCTTCACCGTCGCCGCGGCCCTCGCCGTCCCGGCCTTCGTCCGCTACCGCGTCACGCGGGCGGCGTACAGCTGAGCCTTCCAGCTGACAGTGCGGTTCTCGCGGTTCGTCTCCCGAACCGCAGCCACCGCACTGTCCGGGCCGACCGCAGCGAGCTCAGACCACGCGGCCGGTGGGCACCTGGGTGAGCTGGGGGTCGCGGATCACGACCGCGCCGATGGCGTCGTCGATGCGCGTCATCACGTCGTCGTCGAGCTTCACACCGGCGGCCTTGACGTTGTCTGCCACCTGCTCGGGGCGCGAGGCGCCGACGAGGGCGGCGGCGACGTTGTCGTTCTGGAGCACCCAGGCGACGGCGAGCTGCGCCATGGTGAGGCCGCAGTCCTGGGCGATCGGCTCGAGGTCCTGGACGGCGGTGAGGACGTCGTCCTTCATCCAGCGCGAGATCATGTCGGCGCCGCCCTTGGTGTCGGTGGCGCGCGAGCCCTCCGGCGCGGCCTGGCCGGGCTTGTACTTGCCGGTCAGGACACCCTGCGCGATCGGGCTCCACACGATCTGGGAGACGCCGAGCTCGCGGGAGGTCGGCACGACCTCGTCCTCGATGACGCGCCAGAGCATGGAGTACTGCGGCTGGCTCGAGATGAGCTGGAAGCCGAGCTCCTTCGACAGCTCCACGCCGGCGCGGATCTGGTCGGCGGTCCACTCGCTGACCCCGATGTAGAGCGCCTTGCCCTGGCGGACGACGTCGGCGAAGGCCTGCATCGTCTCCTCGAGCGGCGTCTCCACGTCGTAGCGGTGGGCCTGGTAGAGGTCGACGTAGTCGGTCTGCAGCCGCTCGAGCGAGCCGTTGATCGACTCCATGATGTGCTTGCGGGACAGGCCGGTGTCGTTCTTGCCGCCGGGGCCGGTGGGCCAGTAGACCTTCGTGAAGATCTCCAGCCCCTCGCGGCGCTCGCCCTTCAGCGCCTCGCCGAGCACGGTCTCCGCCGCGGTGTTGGCGTACACGTCCGCGGTGTCGAAGGTCGAGATGCCCTCGTCGAGAGCGGCGCGCACGCACTGGGTGGCGACGTCGTTCTCCACCTGCGACCCGTGGGTGAGCCAGTTGCCGTAGGTGATCTCAGAGATCTTCAGTCCGCTGTTGCCGAGGTATCGAAACTCCATCTCCCCAACCTAGCGAGGGGCTGGTGGCAGCTTCCGGTCGAGCCAGATGAAGAGCGCGAACAGGGCGACGAACAACGCCGTGATCCCGACGCTCACCACGGCAACCCCTCCCCATCCCTCCTCGCCCGCGTCGAGGAAGGGGTAGGGGACCCAACCGTCGATCTGCCCCACCACGAGGGTCCACACCAGCCACGCGAGCGGCCAGACGAGTCCGTACGCCGCCTCGCGCCAGGTGCACCGCGGACGGGGTCCGACCCACGCCCACGCCGCGACCGCGAGGACCGGCACGACCATGTGCAGCACCTTGTCGGCGACGTAGTCGGCGCCGTCGAGGTCGAGCAGCGGGCGGAGCAGGAAGAAGTGCACCAGCCCGGTGACCGTGATGCCGACGAGCCCGGCGAGCCGCACCACCCGCCAGCCCGGCCGGTCGAGCGCCGGGTCCCGCGCCAGGACCGTCGAGGACGATCGCGACCAGGAGGTTGCTCTGGATCGTGAAGTAGGCGAAGAACCGGTAGACGCGCTCCCCCATCCCCGGCGGGTCGTCCTCGACGAGCACCGCGGAGCCCTGGAGGACCAGGACGAGCTGGAAGACCACCGCGAACCAGGCGACCGCCGCCACGACGAGGTGGACGGTCCGGGCGCGCGCGGGAGTCATGGCAGGAGCGTAGGGCGCCGAGCACCCGCAGGAGGGGTCAGTCCAGGACGACGAGGACGTCGCCGTCCTGCACCACGTCGCCGACCGTCACCTTGATCGCGGTGACCGTCCCGGCCCGCTCGGCGAGCATCGGGATCTCCATCTTCATCGACTCCAGCAGCACGACGGTGTCGCCGGCCTCGACGCGGTCGCCCTCGGCGACCTCGATGGTCAGCACGTTGGCGACCAGCTCGGACACGATCTCGAGGGAGGTGGAGCGGGCCATGCGCCCGACGCTAGCGGTTACCGGGGCGTACGAGCTGATCGGTCACAGCTCGGCGAAGCGACTGGGCTCGGGGCGGTGCGCCCCGGCCTCCTCGGCCCGGCGGCCGCGCCGGCCCTTGGGCCCGGTGAGCGCGAGGTCCACGCGGATCACGACGTAGCCGATCAGCAGCCCCAGCACGACCGAGTACGCCGCGCGCAGGCCGGCCTCGGCGTACGAGCTGTCGGGCGCCATCAGGCCCGACGCCAGCGGGACCGTCGCGGCGACGCCGAAGGCGCAGACCCACCAGCCCTGTCGCCGGCGGGCGCGGACGTGGGTGCCCCACACGAGCGCCGGGACGCCGAGCAGCACGACGAGCGGTCGCGGGAAGGCACCGATGCGCTCGGAGGTGGCGTCGGCGAAGTCGAGCACCGACGAGACGAAGGTCTGGGCGCCGTAGCGCCGGAGCAGCTCGGCGTACGCCAGCGTCGCGACGAGGACGGCGAGCCCGATCGCGACGATCACCAGCCCGCGGCGGCCGAGGCCGTGGAGGCCGGCGCCGAGCCGGTAGACGATGGTGAAGACGAGGGCGAGGGCGAGCAGGAGCGCGGCGATGTCGAAGCGCTCGGCCGCCACGGTCGGCTCGAACCCGACGGCCGCGAAGGCCGTCACGGCGGCCACGAGGGTGGCGATGACGGCCTCGCGCACCGCCTTCAGCCACGTGATGGCGGGCACCGTCACCATCACGGCGTACACGCCGCCGACCACGCACGTCATCACGGCCGCGCCGGTGGGGAGCACCCGACCGCCGATGAGCAGGCTCGCGACCCCGAGGACGAGGGCGAGCCCGGCCGAGATGATGGCCCGACCGGCGGTGCGGGTGGCGAGGAGCCACGACAGGGCGGTCACCACGGCGACCGCGCCGGCACCGTCGAGCCAGCCCGGCGGCTCGCCGAACCGGTCCAGGCCGCTGGGCAGGTGGCCGAGGATGCCGGTGACAGCGGAGATCGCCAGGACCGCGGCACCGAGGCCGAGGACGACGAACCACAGGGTCAGCAGCAGCTTCCGCGGACCCTCGTGAGGCGGGTCCGACACCGACGGGGCAGGCGGGGTGGCGCGCCACCGGGGTCGTGACCGTCGGCTCCGACGGGGTGCTGGTCCGCCTTCTCCCGCCGACGGCGCATCCGCGACGGCGTTCGCTCGGCAGCCCGCTTGCCGCGGGCGGACCCGCGGGGGCTGTCGGACGTGGGGGAAGGCACGACGCGGAAGGTTACAGCCGACGGTTGGTCAGGGACGGGTTGGTACGACGGGCCGCGCGGAGGTCGTCGCGGTCGAGGGTGACCTCGAGGGTCGCCTCCCCGCCGGCGGCATCGGCGAGGAGCTCGCCCATCGGACCGACCACGGCCGAGTGGCCGCAGTAGCGCGGCTCGGGCTGGGCCGCGCCGACCACGAAGCAGGTGTTCTCGATCGCGCGGGCGGCCAGCAGCGTGCGCCAGTGCTCGACCTTCCGCTCCCCCGGCAACCAGGCGGCGGGCACCACGATCACCTCGGCCCCGTCGTCGACCAGGAGCCGCGCGAGCTCGGGGAAGCGCAGGTCGTAGCAGGTCATCAGTCCGACCCGCCATCCCGCGACGTCGACGACGACCGGCTCCGGAGCACCGCCGGTGAGGCGGTCGGACTCGCGGTAGCCGAACGAGTCGTACAGGTGGATCTTGCGGTAGGCCGCCCGCGCGCCCCCGGCGACGAGGAGGGTGTTGTGCGGTCGCTCGGGGTCCTCGGCCACCTCGAACATCCCGGCGACCACCGTGGACGAGGCGGCGTCCGCCACCCGTGCGAGCTCGGTGCCGAAGGGCCCGTCGAGCGGCTCGGCGTACGCGCTGACGTCCGACCCGGCCTCACCGAAGTCGCGCGCGAAGGCCTCGGGCAGGACGACCAGGTCCGCGCCGGGAGTGACCGCCTCGGCGAGGCGGGCGCGGTTGGCGGCGGCGTCGAGCCCGCTCGCCCACTGGTGGACGCGCACGCGCAGCCGATCCGTCATGGGTCCCACACTGGCACGATGGGGCCATGGACCTCGACCTCGGCGCGGGCGGATTCTGCGGCGTCGTGCTCGCGGGCGGTACGGCCGCCCGGATGGACGGGATCGACAAGGCGGGCGTCGAGCTGCACGGGCGGACGCTGCTGGAGCTCGCGGTCGACGCGTTCCTCGACGCCGACGAGGTCGTCGTGGTCGCACCGGCCAGCGTCCCGACCGCCCGTCCGGTCACGTTCGTCTGCGAGGACCCGCCCCGCGGCGGCCCGGTCGCCGGACTGCTGACCGGGGTGGATGCGTTGCTGCGCCGGCCCCGTCTCATCGGCATCCTGGCCGTCGACATGCCACGGGTCACGCCCGCCACCATGCGGCGGTTGCGCGACGGGACGGCCGGCCGGGACGGTGCGTTCCTGGTCGACGCCGACGGTCGGCGTCAGCTCGCCGGTGTGGTCGACGCGGCCCGCCTGTCCGGCGTACGTCCGGGGTTGGAGGCGCAGCACGGCATGGCGCTGCACCGGCTCCTCGCGCCGCTCGACCTCGCGGACGTGCCGACGGTGGGCGACGAGGCGGTCGACATCGACACGTGGGCCGACCTGCGCGACCTGCGCTGAGACGACCGTCCCTTGCCGCCGCCGGGTCCGGTGCGAGAGATTGGGGTCGTGAACCTCCACGACTGGATCGACGAGCTCGCCGACGTGCTCGACGTCGAGACCGAGCTGGACGAGGGCCTGATCCTCGACCTGGCCCGGGTGGCGGCGCACGAGGTGCAGAAGACGGCCGCGCCGATCACGACGTACCTCCTCGGCTTCGCGGCCGGCGCCGGTGACCTCGACCCGGAGAAGATCGAGCGGCTGGCCGCGAAGGCCCAGGCGCTCGCGGACAACTGGGACCGACCCGCCGACGCACCCGACCCCGACGACATCGACGACGAGGTGCCGGACGACTCGACGGTCGACCACTCCACCGACCGCTACGAGGACTGACCCCTTGCGCGCAGCAGTCGCCGCCGGCACCGGTGGCCCCGAGGTCCTGTCCGTCGGCGAGGTCGACGCCCCGCGCCCGGCCGCCGGCGAGGTGCTGATCGAGGTCGTCGCGACGGCCGTCAACCGCGCCGACACCCTGCAGCGGCAGGGCTTCTACCCACCGCCGCCCGGTGCCTCGGAGACCCTCGGGCTCGAGTGCAGCGGCCGCGTCGCCGGCCTCGGCGAGGGCGTCACGGGCTGGTCCGTCGGCGACGAGGTGTGCGCCCTCCTCGCCGGTGGTGGGTACGCCGAGCAGGTGGCGGTGCCGGTCGGCCAGGTCATGCCGGTGCCGGGCGGCGTCTCGCTGGTCGAGGCGGCCGGGCTGCCCGAGGTCGCGGCCACCGTGTGGTCCAACGTCTTCATGACCGCGCACCTGTCGAAGGGCGAGCGGTTCCTCGTCCACGGCGGCGCCGGCGGGATCGGCACGATGGCGATCCAGCTCGCGGCCGCGCGCGGCGCGGAGGTGTTCGCGACCGCCGGCTCGCCCGAGAAGCTCGAGCTGTGCCGCTCGCTGGGCGCGTCACGCGTCATCGACTACCGCGACGACGACTTCGTCGAGGTGCTCTCCGAGGCCGGCGGCGCCGACGTGATCCTCGACAACATGGGCGCGAAGTACCTCGGCCGCAACGTCCACGCGCTCGCCACCGGCGGGCGTCTCGTGGTCATCGGCATGCAGGGCGGCGCCAAGGGCGAGCTCGACCTCTCCGTCCTGCTCCGCAAGCGCGCCTCCGTCACCGCGACCTCGCTCCGGGCCCGGCCCGTCACCGAGAAGGCGGCGATCTGCTGCGGCGTCGTCGAGAACGTCTGGCCGCTCGTCGCCGCCGGCGCGATCCGGCCGATCGTCGAGACCACGATGCCCCTCGAGGACGTCGCCCGCGCCCACCAGCTGATGGAGGACGGCAGCCACTCGGGGAAGATCATCCTCACCCTCTGAGCCGTCGTTCGAGCGGTGCGTGAGGCGGATTCCCCGGCGCCAGAGCAATCCTCACTCCAGCCACCGCCCGTACGCGTGGTGGCGCCGGCACGCCCGGAGGCGGTGCGTGAGGAGCATTCCGAGCCGCCCCGATCCCCCTCACGCACCGCTCAAGCGGGCTCGGAGCCCCCGACTAGGGTGGTCGACATGACCGAGGAGCAGCAGCCCGAGCAGACCGACGCGGCCCCCTCCGCGGCCCGCGAGGAGGAGCAGGTCGTGGTGATCGGCCCCGACGGCCAGCCCATCGGCACGATCCCCGCGAGCGCCCTGCCGTCGATGACGCAGGGCGACGACGACGAGGGCGACGGCGAGCGTCACATCACCGAGCTGGTCGAGCAGCCCGCGAAGGTGATGCGGATCGGCAGCATGATCCGCCAGCTCCTCGAGGAGGTGAAGGCGGCCCCGCTCGACGAGGCCAGTCGCCAGCGGCTCAAGGAGATCCACGCCGCCTCCATCAAGGAGCTCGAGACCGGCCTCGCGCCCGAGCTGGTCGAGGAGCTCGACCGGCTGACCCTGCCCTTCACCGAGGACGGCACGCCGTCCGAGGGCGAGCTGCGGATCGCGCAGGCCCAGCTGGTCGGCTGGCTCGAGGGGCTCTTCCACGGCATCCAGACCGCGATCTACGCCCAGCAGATGGCCTCACGCGCCCAGCTCGAGCAGATCCGTCGCGCCCTCCCGATGGGCCAGGGCGGTCAGCACCAGCCCGTCGGCATGCCGACCATGCCGGGCGGCAGCGAGGCGCAGGACGAGTCCGGCGGACCCTCGAGCGGCATGTACCTCTGACGCTGCGACGGTCAGGTGCGCGCGAGGCGGCGTACGACGATCAGGCCGAGGAGTCCGATGAGCACGGCCGCGGCGCCGGGTGCGGCGGCCCGGGCGAAGCCGGCCGGGGCGACGTCCTCGACCCGGGTCAGCTGCGCGGTCGGCGGAGGCGGCGGCTCGACCGCGGTGCCCTCGCCGAGCAGCTCCTCGACCTTGCCGACCTTCGTCGGGTTGGCGACGCTGGTGCCACCGCAGGCGTCGGCGGCGTACGGCGTCTCGGTGCCGGTCGCGAAGAAGACGTAGCCGGTGCCGACCGCGAGCTCGCCGAGGCCGCACGCGTCGGTGCCGCCGGCCGAGAGCACCTGCGTCTCCCGCTCGGGCTCGCCCTGGTAGGTGCGCGAGGCGGTGATCTCGTAGAGGAAGCCGTTGCCCTGCGGCTCGACCCTGTCGATGGTGCCGATGAAGACCAGGTCGGCCCTCGACACCTGCTTGTCGAGCTGGCCCTGCCGGCAGGTGCAGTCGGCGGACGCCGGGGCGCTCACCGTGAACACGAGGCCCAGGCACGCGAGCAGCAGCGCTGCGGCAAGTCGGACGGCTCGGAACATGGCGGCAGCCTACCGACGCAGCGAGAAGAGGTCGGCGAGCACCACGGCGACGCCGTCGTCGTCATTCCCCGGCGCGAGGTGGTCGGCCACGTCGCGCACCGACGGGTGCGCGTTGGCCATCGCGTACGAGGTGCCGGCCCACGCGAGCATCGGCAGGTCGTTGGGCATGTCGCCGAACGCGACGACGTCCTGCGGCCCGAGCCCCATCTCGGCGGCGACGGTGGCCAGCGTGGTGGCCTTGGTCGATGCCGGCCGCGCTGATCTCGACCAGCGCGAAGGTCGACGACCACGTGGTGGTCACCAGCGTGCCGACGGCCGCCTCGACCTGCCGCCAGAAGTCCTCGGGGTCGAGGTCGCGGTGCACGGCCAGGACCTTGACCACGTCGTCGGTCCAGATCGACTCCCACGTGCCCTGGCGCAGCGTCTCACCGTCGTCGGGGTGACGCGGGAAGCCGTGCTCGCTCGCCCAGCCGGACGTGTGCTCGACCGCGAACGTCGTCCCGGGCACGGCCGCCCGCAGCACCTCGGCCAGCTCCATGCCGACCTCGCGCGGCACCGCGCTGAAGTCGCGCACCCGGCGCTCGGAGACGTCGTACACGATGCCGCCGTTGCTGCAGATCGCCAGCCCGTGGCCGCCGACGTCGGCCCACAGCTCCTCCATCCAGCGGATCGGGCGCCCCGTGGTGAAGACGACCGGCACGCCGAGGCCGTCGAGCTCGTCGAGGACGGCGCGGGTGCGGGCGGTGACGGTGCCGTCGGAGTGCAGCAGGGTGCCGTCGAGGTCGGTCGCGACCAGGCGAGGAGTCACGGCCCGTCCCGCAGCGACAGGGTCACCGTGAGGTCGTCACCCTCGCCGACTGCGGCAGCGACACGGACGGCCTTCTTCACCGGCAGGACGAAGCTGCCGGACCCGGCGTCGGGGAACACACTCGTGTCCCACACCTGCCCGGCCGTCTCGACGTGCACGCGTACGGACCCGAAGCCGCGCGGCTCACCAGCCCGGTGGCGTACGTCGTCGGCCACCTCCGGAGGAAGGGTCACGAAGCACCACGCCCCGGCGTCGTCCGACTCCGTGCGGGCCGTCCAGCGCCACAGCGGCGCGGTGAAGGTGAACGAGCCGGCCATCGGTCAGGTCTGACCGGTGGCAGGGAACCATCGCGACAGCTCGACGGCCGCACCCTCGTCGTGGACGGAGGCGGTCACGTCGTCCGCGGCCGCCTTCACCTCGTCGACGGACTGCCCCATGGCCACGCCGCGACCGGCCCACCGGAGCATCTCGATGTCGTTGCGCCCGTCGCCGATCGCGAGCACGTCGGCCGCGCCGAGGCCGCCGATCGCGTCGCACACGTGCTGGAGGCCGGACGCCTTGGAGACGCCCACCGGGGACAGGTCCATCCAGGCGGTCCAGCCGACGACGTAGTCGGTGCCGTGCAGGCCGAGCTTCGCGGCGAGCTCGATGAAGTCCTCGGCGGTCGCGTCGGGGTCGCGGATGATCACGCGGCTGACCGGCTCGCCGACGATGTCGTCCACCTCGGTGATGATCTGCTCGCCGGAGATCTCGCCCTCGGGGAAGACCCGGTTGACCCGGTAGCCGCCGACCCCGCGCTCCTCGACCGCGACGAGCGCCTCGGGGTGGTGCTCCAGCACCGCGGCAACTGCGGGCGCGGCGTCGAAGGTCTCCTCGTGGACGACCTCCATCGGCGGGTAGCGGAACACCACGGCCCCGTTGGACGCCACGATCCACAGCCGGTCGGCCCCGTCCCGGGGCAGGTGCAGCAGGTCGGCGATCGGTCGTCATGCCGTGCGGCGACCGACCGCTGGACAGCACGATGTGGGCGCCGGCGTCGAGCGCGCGGTGCACCGCGTCGTACACCGTCTCGCTGATGGTCTCGTAGTCGTCGCTCGGGCCGTCGACCCACTTGAGCAGCGTGCCGTCGATGTCGAGAGCGACGACCTGCGGCATCCAGTCGTCAGCCAAGAGATGATCCGAGCGGCTTCAGCACCTCGACGCCGCCCATGTAGGGGCGGAGCGCCTGCGGCAGCGTGACCGAGCCGTCCTCGTTCTGGTGCGTCTCCAGGATCGCGACGATCGCGCGGGTCACGGCGGTCAGGGTGCCGTTGAGCGTCGCGACGGGCGTGGCGCCGCCGCCCTCGCCGCGGGTGCGGATGTCGAGGCGTCGTGCCTGGAAGTCGGTGCAGTTGGAGGTCGAGGTGAGCTCGCCGTAGCCGTTGCGGCTCGGGATCCACGCCTCGCAGTCGAACTTCCGGGTGGCGCTGAGGCCGAGGTCGCCGGCGGCGGTGTCGATGATCCGGTACGAGAGCTCGAGCTTGTCGAGGAACTCGCGCTCCCACGCGAGCAGCCGCTGGTGCTCGGCGTACGACTCCTCGACCGTCGTGTAGACGAACATCTCGACCTTGTCGAACCAGTGCACCCGCCAGATGCCCCTGGTGTCCTTGCCGTGCGAGCCGGCCTCCTTGCGGAAGCACGGGCTGAACGCGGCGTAGCGCAGTGGCAGCGACGCGGCGTCGAGGATCTCGTCGGAGTGGAAGGCCGCCATCGGCACCTCCGACGTGCCGACGAGGTAGAGGTCCTCGCCCTCGATCCGGTAGACGTCGTCGGCGGCCTGGCCGAGGAAGCCGGTGCCCTCCATCGCCCGGGGGCGGACGAGCGACGGCGCCGCGGCCTGGATGAAGCCGGCGGCACGCGCCTGGTCCATCGCCATGTTGACCAGCGCGAGCTGCAGCTGGGCGCCGACACCGGTCAGGAAGTAGAAGCGCGAGCCACTGACCTTGGCGCCGCGCTCGAGGTCGATCGCACCCAGCAGCCGGCCGAGCTCGATGTGGTCGCGCGGCTCGAAGTCGAACTCGCGCGGGGTGCCGACGTGCTCGATGACGGTGTAGTCCTCCTCGCCACCGGCCGGGGCGGCGTCGTCGGCGACGTTGGGGATCGCCTTGAGCGCCTCGTCCCACTCGGCCTCCGCGGCGTTGCGCGCGGCCTCCGCGGCCTTCACCCCGGCGGCGAGCTCCTTCACCTGCGCGAGCAGCGTCTGCTTCTCCTCGCCCTGCGCGCGGGCGACGAGCGCACCGCTGGCCTTCTGCTCGGCCCGGCGCGACTCGAAGTCGGCGATCGCCTGCCGGCGCGCGGAGTCGGCCGCCAGCGCCCGGTCCACCACGTCGGCGGACAGGCCGCGCTTGGCCTGGGCGGCGCGTACGCGGTCGGGGTCGTCACGGAGCAGGCGGGGATCAATCACACCCGAAGGCTATCCGGAGGGGCGTGGGGCGGCCGAGCGGGTTTGGGCATACTTCGCGGGTGACCCCCGCTTCTCGCAACCGCTCCCTGGCCTGGGCCGTCCTGGCCGGAGCTCTCTTCGCGGTCCTGGCGTTCCTCGTGACCCAGGACCGGTCCCCGCTGGACTCCTTCGACGTCGAGGGGCGCGCCCTGGAGGACTGGGCCGACGACTCCGCCGGCGTCGTCCACGCGCTGCGGGTCATCGAGGTCGCGTTCGGCACGATCGGGATGACCGTGCTCACCGTCCTGCTCGCCGTGACGCTGTTCGTACGCCGCCAGCGCTGGGCCGCCCTGGTCACGGTCGTCGTCATGACGGCGACGGCGCTGGCGACCACCGCGCTCAAGACCTGGCTGGGCCGCGACCGGCCCGACTGGCAGGACTCCCTCGGCCTGCACCGCAACTTCAGCTTCCCGTCGGGCCACGCCTCGTCCACGGCGGCGTTCGCCTGCGTCCTGATCATGCTGCTCGTGCTCTTCGTACGCCGCGCCAACCTGCGCCGGCTCGGCATCACCGTGGTCGTGGCCTGGTGGCTGCTCGTCGGCCTCGACCGGGTGCTGCTCGGGCGCCACTTCCCGACCGACGTCATCGGGGGCTCGCTGCTCGCGATCTTCATCTTCCTGGTGACGCTGGCCTTCGTCGATCCGCGGCCCCGCTCCACCGCGGCGAAGGCCGAGCCGCTCCCCGAGGTCTTCACCAACGAGCGTCGGCTCGCGGTGATCCTCAACCCGATCAAGGTCGAGGACGTCGGCCAGTTCCGCGCGGTCGTGGGGGCGATGGCGAAGGAGTCGGGCTGGTCGGAGCCGACCTGGCAGTACACGACCATCGAGGACCCCGGCACCGGCATGGCCGAGAAGGCCGCGGTCTCCGGTGCCGACCTCGTCATCGTCTGCGGCGGCGACGGCACGGTGCGCGAGGTCTGCGCCGAGCTCGCCGGCACGGGCATCCCGGTGGGCATCATCCCGGCCGGCACCGGCAACCTGCTGGCGCGCAACCTCGACATCCCGCTCTACCTCCGCTCGGCCATCGACGTCGCGCTCAACGGCCAGGACCGGGCCATCGACCTGGTGCGGGTCGGTGGCGACGGCATCGAGGACACCCACTTCATGGTGATGGCCGGGATGGGCTTCGACGCCGCGATCATGGAGGGCGTCAACGAGGAGATCAAGAAGAAGATCGGCTGGGTGGCGTACGTCGTCTCCGGCCTGCGGTCGCTGATGTTCCCCGCCATCAAGGTGGAGATCCAGATCGACGACGAGGAGCCCACGGTCCACCGGGCACGCACCGTCGTCGTCGGCAACGTCGGCTTCCTCCAGGCGGGCATGCCGCTGCTCCCCGACGCCACCATCGACGACGGCATCCTCGACGTGGTGATCATCCACCCGCGCCAGTTCCTGTCCTGGATCACGGTGGCGTCGCGCGTGCTGCGCAAGAGCACGATCGTCGACGAGACGCTCGATCGCCGTACGGGCGCCCGCGTGCGGGTGAAGGCCTCGGCGGCCACCCCCCGCCAGCTCGACGGCGACTCCATCGGCGAGGGCCGCGAGCTCTGGATGGAGTGCGTCCACGGGCGGCTGCTCGTCCGCGTCCCGCGCTGAGGTCCAAGATGCCTCAGGCATCTGAGTGCTCGCTCCGCTCGCGTCTCAGCTGCTGAGGGGGCGGGCGTGCTCGATCGCCTCTTCCTCCTCCGGCGAGAGCTGCTGCTCGCAGGTCCAGCCGGCGACCGACTTGGCGTAGGTGCGGGCCTCGCTGCGACCGTGGATCGAGGTGAGCACGACGCCGTGGCCGGCGTCGTCGAGGACGGCGAGGCTCCAGCTGAGGTGCCCGCCGACGTCGCCGAAGGCGTCGTAGCGGACCACGGAGAGGTGGCGCAGCGCGTCACGGTTCTCGGCCTTGAGGGCGGCGACCTCCTGGCGCAGGCCGTGGACGTCCTCGGGGAGCGCGTCGACCCCCGTCGCCGCCGGGTCGCGACGTCGTACGTCGCAGGGCGAGGCCGCCGAGCAGGCAGGCCAGGGCGGCGAGGACGACGGCGACGACCGAGAGCACGAGCACCCCTGAACACTATGTTCGCGGGGCGGTCAGGCCGGTCGGACACGGCCGGAGGTGACAGACTCCGCCGCGTGAATCGCCGCATCGCCTACCAGGGAGAGCCCGGAGCCAACTCCCACCTGGTGTGCCAGCAGGCCTACCCCGGCTGGGAGCCGGTGCCGTGCGCGTCGTTCGAGGACGCCTTCGCGGCCGTCGAGTCCGGCGACGCCGACCTCGCGATGATCCCGATCGACAACTCGATCGCCGGCCGCGTCGCCGACATCCACCACTTCCTGCCGACCTCGGACCTCCACATCGTGGGCGAGCGGTTCCTCCGCATCCAGTTCTCGCTGATGGCGCTGCCCGAGGCGAGCGTCGACTCGCTGCGCACCGTGCACAGCCACGTCCACGCCCTCGGCCAGTGCCGCGGGGTCATCCGCGAGCTGGGCCTCACCCCGGTCGTGGCCGGCGACACGGCCGGCGCGGCCCGCGAGGTCGCCGAGTCCGGCGACCCCACCCAGGCGGCGATCGCGCCACCGCTGGCCGCCGAGATCTACGGCCTCCAGGTGCTGCGCGAGGAGATCGAGGACGAGGACCACAACACCACGCGCTTCGTGGTGCTCTCGCGCGACTTCGAGCAGGCGACGAGCGGCGCGGGGCCGGTCGTGACCACGTTCATCTTCAACGTCCGCAACCTGCCGGCCGCGCTCTACAAGGCCCTCGGCGGCTTCGCCACCAACGGCGTCAACATGACGAAGCTGGAGAGCTACATGGTCGGCGGTCACTTCACCGCCACCCAGTTCCTCGCCGAGGTCGACGGCCACCCCGACGACCCGGGCGTACGCAACGCGCTGGAGGAGCTGGCCTTCTTCACCACCGAGGTCAAGGTGCTGGGCGTCTACCCCGCTGACGCCTTCCGTGCGGACTGATTGAGACACTCGTCCGGTGATCGATCTGCTGGTCGTGGCCCTCGCCTTCGGCGCGATCTTCGTCGTCGAGCTGCCCGACAAGACCTTCATCGCGACCCTGGTGATGTCGACGAAGATGCGGCCCGCTCTTCGTCTGGATCGGCGTGGCCCTCGCCTTCCTCGTGCAGACCGGCGTGGCGGTCGGCCTCGGCAAGGCCGCCTCGTTCCTGCCCGAGCAGCTGATCCACACGGTCGCGGCGCTGATGTTCGTCATCGGTGCGGTCATCCTCTTCCGGGAGGCGCGCTCGGCAGACGCCGACGAGCCCGACCAGGAGGAGGAGTACGCCGCCAAGGCCACCGCTCACGGCTTCCGGGTCATCGTCACCTCGTTCCTCGTGCTGTTCGCCGCCGAGTGGGGCGACCTGTCCCAGCTCCTGACGATCTCCCTCGTCGCGAAGTACGACGACCCGCTCTCGGTCTTCCTCGGCGCGTGGGGCGCGCTCCTCGCGGTCTCCGGCCTCGCCGTCATCGTCGGCCGGCTGCTGCTGCAGCGCGTACGGCTCTCGGTCCTCCACTACGTGGGTGCGACGGTCTGCGTGTTGATGGCAGTGTTGACGGTGTGGGAGATGACGCGCTGACCGGTCGGGAGCTGCAGGCGGTCCGCGACCGCTTCGTCGCCGTCAACGGCGACCACCCGATGACCCCGAAGGACGACGCCTACGTGCGCGAGCACTTCGTCGCCGCGACGCCCGAGGCGGTCGCGCTCATGCTCGCGGGCCGCCTGCCGCTGCCGTCGTACGTCCTCTCCGACGGCACGCCGATGGTGCCCGCGGACCACGGCTCGCTCGCCGAGCACGCGGGCGGTCTCGACCGCCTGCACGACTGGTTCGTCGCGTTCTGGGAGGACGACCCGGCCACCGGCGAGGAGGAGTGGGCGGCCTACCTGTCCGGGCAGTACGTCTGCCTGCGCACCGTCGACCCGGTCAGGATCAAGCAGAAGACCGAGCGGATCGCCGACGCCACCGAGGCGGTCGAGCGACTGCGCCGCGACCCGTCCGACCCGATCGGTCGGGGGCTGCTCGGCCAGGCCGTCGACGGCGTGATCGCGGTGCCGGGGCTGGACGCGCTGCTGCTGCCGATGACGGCGTACGACCGGCTCCGGTTCGGCGGCCCGACGAGCCGCGAGCTGTGGGTCGACCTCCCGCGCGCCGAGTTCCTCACCCCGGTCCGCCCGGACTGGCCGCTGCGCACCGAGCGCCTGGTCCTGCGCCCCTTCGTGCTCGGCGACGCGGACGCCTACGTCGAGGCGTGGGCCTCCGAGGAGTGGACCAGCCTGCTGCTCAGCCGGTCGATGAACCGCGCCGAGGTGCACGCGATGGTGCGCCGCCGCGCCGAGCCCGGTGACGGGGAGTTCATCGGGCTGGCCGTGGTCACCCACGACGGCACGGTCGTCGGCGACTCGATGCTCCACCTGCAGGGCACCGGGCTCAGCGAGGGCGAGATCGGCTGGACGATCCTGCCCGGGCACGCGGGGCGCGGGTACGCCACCGAGGCGGCGCGCGCCGTCCTCGAGATGGCCTTCGTCCACTTCGGCCTGCGCCGCGTCGTGGCCAACCTCGACGCCCGCAACGACCGGTCCGCCGCGCTGTGCGAGCGGCTCGGGATGCGGCGCGAGGTCGACAGGCGCGCGGACTTCTGGTCGAAGGGCGCGTGGACCAGCTCCTACGAGTACGCCCTGCTCGCCGAGGAGTGGCGCGCCCGGCAGGACTGAGGTCGCCGCCCCGGGGGCCACACGTGTCCGAGTTCTTGCCCTCGGCCGAGTGATCCGGGGGCAGCTTCTCGGACACGTGTACGCACCTGCCCCGGGCTGTGGATGACCGCTGCGGCGACCGGGACGGATCGACGACGCTGGACCATGGCCTTCGACCCACGGTTGCCGTTCCTCCGGGCGGACGGCATCGACAACGGCCTGACCGAGAAGGTCATGCGCGGGCCCGGCTACCGCAGGCTCTTCCGCAACGTCCTGGTGTCCTCGACCACCCCGCCGACGGCGTTGCAACGGGTCCGTGGGGCGCTTGCGCTCCAGTGCGAGCAGGCGTGGGCCAGCCACGCTTCCGCGGCGCGCGTCAAGGGCGCGCCCCTCCCGACGATCGCCGACGAGCACGTGAGCGTGGCGCACCAGAAGCTGCGCCGGCACCACCGCGGTCTCCGCTGCCACGTCGGCGATCCCACCGGGGTCGTCGTCGAGCACGGCATCCGGGTGTCCAGCGACGTGGCGATGTTCATCGAGCTCGGCGGACAGCTCGGGCTGGTCGACCTGGTCGTGGTCGGCGACTGGCTCGTCCGCCGACGGGGACAGTCCCCGGAACGGCTGGTCCAGGCGTGCGAGCGGAGTCGGCACCGGGACTCTCGCAAGGCGCTCGCCGCAGCACGCTTCGTACGCCGACGCGTCGACTCGCCGATGGAGACACGGCTCCGGATGCTGATGGTCCTGGCAGGGCTGCCCGAGCCGGTGATCAACCTGGAGGTCCGCGATGACGAGGGCGAGCTCGTCCGCAGGTACGACCTCAGCTATCCCGTCGTCAAGGTCGCCGTCGAGTACAACGGCAAGGTGCACGTGGAGGTCGTCGAGAACTGGGAGGCCGACCTCGAGCGGCGTGCCGACATCGACGATGACGACTGGCGGCTGGTGGTGGTCATCAGCCCGGGCATCTTCAAGGACCCTCTCCGCACCCTGCGGCGGATCCACCGGGTGCTGCTCGCCCGGCGGATGCCGGGCGTGCCGCTCCGACTCCGTGACGACTGGCGGCCGCACTTCCCGGGGTTCTCCGACGCGGCGTGACGGCGTACGCCACACGTGTCCGTGAATTCGCCCCGAGCGCACCCGGACAAGGGCGGCATCTCGGACACGTGTCGAGCCGGGGCAGCGCTAGAGTCCCGACATGGTCACCACACCCCACGGCGCCGACAGCGAGGTCGGCCGCCTGGCCACGGTCATGCTGCACCGACCCGGCAACGAGCTGAAGCGGCTGACGCCCCGCAACAACGACCGACTCCTCTTCGACGGCATCCCCTGGGTGAGCCGCGCGCAGGAGGAGCACGACGCCTTCGCCGAGACGCTGCGCAGCCGCGGCGTGGAGGTCCTGTACCTCACCGAGCTGCTCACCGAGACCCTCGAGAGCGAGCTCGCGCGCAACCACGCGATCACGAGCGCGCTGTCCGGGCTGCACCTCGGCGACACGATGCGGCGCTACCTCGCCCAGGCGCTGCGCGAGCTGTCCCCCTCCGAGCTCACCGACACCCTGACCTCCGGCATCCGCAACGACGAGGTCCGGGGCGGTCACGGCCTGGTGACGAGCCTGCTCGATCCGCACGAGTTCCTCATCGACCCCCTCCCCAACCTGCTCTTCACGCGCGACTCGAGCGTGTGGGTCAAGGACCGGGTGGCGGTCACCAGCCTGGCGATGCCCGCGCGCAAGCGCGAGACGCAGCTGACCGAGCTGATCTACACCGAGCACCCCCGCTTCGCGGGCACCCGCAAGATCCACGGCTGGCACAACGAGCACGTCGAGGGCGGCGACGTCCTGCTGCTCGCTCCCGGCGTGATCGCGGTCGGCGTCGGGGAGCGTACGACTCCCGCAGGCGTGGAGCGGCTCGCCCGCCAGGTCTTCCACGCGGAGCTGGCCCACACCGTCCTGGCCGTGCCGATCGCGCAGGAGCGCGCGACGATGCACCTCGACACCGTCTGCACGATGGTCGACGTCGACAAGGTCGTGATGTATCCCAACGTCGCCGACACCCTGCGCGCGGTGACCGTGACGCTGGGCGACCCCGGCTCCGGCGAGTCCGACCTGACCCTCGAGGTGAGCGGGTCCGAGCCGTTCCTGGTGGCCGCGGCCAAGGCGATGCAGATCGACACCCTCCACCAGATCGACACCGGCCTGGACCCGGTCACGGCGGAGCGCGAGCAGTGGGACGACGGCAACAACACCCTCGCGCTCGCCCCGCGCGTGGCAGTGGCCTACGAGCGCAACGACGAGACCAACGACCGGCTCGAGGACTCCGGCATCGAGGTCGTCAGGATCGCCGGGTCCGAGCTGGGCTCGGGACGCGGCGGCCCGCGCTGCATGAGCTGCCCGATCTCCCGCGAGCCGCTCCACGTGGAGTGAGCCACATCGCCATCACGTTCGCCGCGGTGGATCGTTGAGATGGCATGACTGAATCCATCCTGGACGGCCTCGAGCCCGCCGACGCCAGGCGCGTCCTGGCGGCCGGCACCGAGCTGACCCTGCCGCAGGGCTGGTCGCCGATCGCGGAGCGCACGCCGGCCGACAAGGCCTACCTCATCACCGAGGGCGAGGTCTCGGTCCGCACGGGCGGCGTCGAGATCGCCACCCTCGGCCCGGGTGCCGTCGTCGGGGAGGCGGCCATCGTCAACCGCACGCTGCGCTCGGCCACGATCGTGGCGCTCACCCCGCTCAAGGTCGTGCACTTCACCAGCGACAGCATCGAGGCGCTCGCCGACCAGGTCCCCGCCTTCGGCGCGGCCCTCCGCGCGGCCGCCGCAGGGCGCGTCAAGGGCAGCTGACCGACGTGGCCGACGAGCAGGAGGAGCCCGCCGTCGACGTCGAGCCCGGCGACCGGGCCGACCTCGCGCGCGCCATGGAGGCCTTCCTGCTCGGTGAGGAGCCCAGCCTGACGCGGGTGCAGGTCGCCGAGCGCGCCGGCGTACCCCTCGACCTGGCGGTCACGCTCTGGCACCAGCTCGGGTTCCCCCACCGCGGTGACGACGACGTGGCCTTCGCCGAGAGCGACGTCGAGGCGCTGCGCCTCACCAGCGACCTCGTCGAGCTGGGGATCCTGCCGCCGGAGTCGCAGGCGGCGCTCGTGCGCACCTGGGGTCGCAGCTATGCCCGGCTGGCCGAGTGGCAGACCACCCTGCTCGCCGGCGTCGCCGGCCGCGGCGGCGACCCGGCGACCGCGCTCACCGAGCTGGCCACCGACGTCCTGCCCCGCGTCGAGGCGCTGCAGACCTACGTCTGGAGGCGTCACCTCGCGAGCGCGGCCGGCCACCTGCTGGAGGACACCAGCGCGCTCGATCCGGGCGAGACCCTCCTGTCGGTCTGCTTCGTCGACATCGTCGGCTACACGACCCAGAGTCGCAGCCTGGACGGCCCCGAGCTCGTGGCGTGGGTCGACCGCTTCGAGCAGGACACCACCACGCTGGTCGTCGACCACGCCGGCCAGGTCATCAAGACCATCGGCGACGAAGTGCTCTTCACCGTCGCCGACCCCGCCGCCGCCGTCGAGATCGCCCTCACCCTGACGGCACGCGGCGACGACCCCGACGACCCCTTCCCGGCGGTGCGTGCCGGCATCGCCCACGGTGCCGTCGTACGCCGTCTCGGCGACGTGTTCGGCTCGACCGTCAACGCCGCCTCGCGACTGACCTCGGCCGCCCGCCCGGGCTGCGTGCTGGTCGACGCGGGTGTCCACGAGGCCCTCACGGACGAGGCCGGGGAGTCACCGTGGCGCTGGCGCCGGCTGCGCCGCGTGTCCGCGAAGGGCTTCGACCACCTCGAGGCCTGGCGGGTGCGTCCGAGGGACGCGACGAAGTCCGATCGCTGACGGAGGCATCCGATCCCGATCCGTGGGTACGGTGACGTGGGCCCGCCCGACATTCATGAGTGTCGGCAGCCAAGGTCCGGGTGGTCAGGAAGCGGGCACCCGGACCGCCCGGGGCGTGTCGTGGAGAAATGTGAAAACCCGGTCGTTGTCGACGGGGGAAACGACAACGACCGGGCAAGAACGAATCTACTCCGCCCGCAAGTGGCGACACAACCGTTGGCCCGGTTGTGTTCGCGACGTGGCGGCGCTGTGGGACGGGTATTACCGGATCGTCACCTGACGGTTGGCGAGTCCTGCACGGGCCGAGCGTTCGGCCGGGGTGAGGTCGCCTCCGTCGAGCGCCTGGGCCAGGTCGGCGGCGAAGCGCGCGGCCGGCTCCTCGAGCACCTCGGCGCCCGTGCCGAGCGGGAGGTCCCAGACCGGGGCGAGCAGGCCGTGGGCCCGGAACATCCCGACGAACCGCGATCCCTCCGCGACCGAGTCCTTCCCTGCCGCGTGGAGGCGGGCGAGCGCGTCGAGGAGCTGGTCCTCGGGGTGCGGCATCACCCAGCGCAGGTGCTCCTTGGTGCCGACGTCGGTCCAGTACGCCGCCTCGACGGAGGCGAGTCGCGTCGTCGGCATCACGCCGCCGTTGGCCTGCTCCAGCGCCGCCTCCATGCTCGCGTCGCGGTCGGGGATGTCGTCGATCCAGTACTCGAAGCCGTCGTGGACGGTGATGTCGAGGCTGGTGTCGGTGATGAGGTCCTGGAGGCTCGGTCCCTCGCCCGGGTCGCTGGGCAGGCCGACGATGCCGGGCTCCTCGGTCGCGAGCGCGCGCTCGAGCACGGCGCCGAGGTCACGCGCCGGGTTGCCGTAGGAGTGCTGGACCTGGAGGCCGAGCCACACGTCGCCGGAGTCGCGGACCATGGCCGGCGCGGCGCCGGGCAGGAGGGTGGCGAGCCGGATCGTGCGGCCGCCGTCCTTCAGGGTGAGCGGCACGGTCGCTGCGGGGACGAGCTCGCGGAGCGCGATCACGTCGCACTCGCCGGGCATCCCCTCGAACGGACGCGCCACGAACGTCGGGGCAGCACCGCCGGCCGCGCCGTGGCACGCCTTGTAGCGCTTCCCGGAGCCGCACGGGCAGGGCTGGCGGGGTCCGACCTCGCCTTCGGCGGGCGGGGCGGACGGGGCGCGGTTGCGGGACTTCTTGGCCATCCCCGAACCCTAGTGGGGGCACCGCGCGGGTCAGGAGCCGAGGAGCTCCAGCATGTGCGCGGGCCGGTCGCTGATCACGGCGGAGACGCCGAGGTCGAGGCAGATGTCGAGGTCGTCGGCGGTGTTGACCGTCCACACGTGGATCTCGCGCCCGGCCCGCACCAGGTGGCGGCCCAGCCCCGGGTGCTCGCGCAGCTCGTCGATGCCCGGGCCGATGACCCAGTCGGCGCCCACCACCGGGCGCAGCACCGGCCAGTGGTGCGCCTTGTCGACGAGCATCACGATCTCCAGGTCGGGGGCCAGCCGGCGTACGCGGTTCATCGCGCTGAGCGAGAAGCTCATCACCCGCGCCGGCGACCCGGCCCGGTCCCAGCCGAAGTCACCCAGGGTCTCGACCAGCCGTCGCTCGACGAGGCCGCCGTAGCGGGTGGGGTGCTTGGTCTCGATGGCCAGCTCGACGTGCCGGTCGTAGTCGGCGACGGTCTCGAGCAGCTTGCGCAGGGTCAGCACCTTGCCGTCCTGCGGGTCGCGCTCGGGCGCCTCGTCGTCGAGCTCGGACCACGGGCTCTTCCACGACGCGAAGTCGAGCTCGTCGAGCTCGGCCAGGTTCATCGTCGACACGATCCCCGGCGTGGACGCCGTACGCCTCAGGTCGCGGTCGTGCACGCACACGAGGTGGCCGTCGGCGGTGAGCCGGACGTCGCACTCGAGAGCGTCGGCGCCCTGGTCGAGGGCCTTCACGTAGGCGGCGAGGGTGTGCTCCGCGGCCTCGTGGCTGCTGCCCCGGTGGGCCACGACCTGGGGTCGCGAGCTGGCCCCCCGGTGGTTCTGGCGAGCGCGGCGGATGCGCGGCGTACGACGCATGCGCTGAGCATGGCACGTCGGCGACGCCGCTCAGTGGATGTGCTGCTGCCAGTCCTCGGGCACCCGGCCGGCCGGGCCGGGCACCGGCTGGTCGTCGGGATGGCTCTGCGGGTCGGCCAGCCGCGGTCCGACGACGCCGACCGACCGCTCGAAGTCCCAGAACCAGTCCTCGCCGGGCTCGTAGCTCTGCATCACCGGGTGGCCGGTCGCGCCGTGGTGCGCCGTCGCGTGCTGCGCGGGGCTGGAGTCGCAGCAGCCGACGTGGCCGCACTGGGCGCAGCGGCGCAGGTGCACCCACCAGCCGCCGTCCTCCTCGCACTCCACGCAACCGGGGCCGGACGGGGCCACCTCGGGGTCGATGCCTGCAGTCATGGGACCAGCCTGCCCCGTCATCGGCCGGAGAGGAACCCTCCGTGGAGGAAGGCGGGCAGCCAGTGGGCCTCCCACGCCGGGATCTCCTGCCGCTCGATCGCGGACCGCTCCGGTGGATGCGCGGCGGTGCGGTAGCGACCGGCCTCCCGCTCGAGGTAGTGGTAGTTGACCAGCTCGCGGCGCAGGTAGGCGAAGTCCTCGTGCACGCCGAGGAGCACCTCGTTGACCTCGCGCTCGGCGTACTCGCGCCCCGGCTCGAACCGGCTCAGCACCTCGAGCAGCACCGCGGCGCGCACCTTGCGCTTCGCCGGCACCCGCTCGATGCGGCCGTCGCGTGAACAGCCGGCCGACCAGCCGCTCCTGCTCGGCCCGCGCGGCGTCGTACGCACGCGCCTCCAGGGCGGCACGGGCGGCGGTGTAGGTCTCGCCGGTCTCGGCCATGCGTGCGCGCACGACCTGCTTGAAGTCACTGTCCTTGGTCATCTCGATCACCTTCGACTGCGCTGCGTCCCCAGCACGCCGCTGCAGCGGGCGTCATCGATGCGACTCATGGAAGTGGAACAGTCCGAGGATCTGCTCCCCTTCACCACCTCGCACGGACTGGGGCCGATGCGTCGGGCTGGGCGTTGGACGGCGCCCTCGGCGTTGAGTCTCCCAGAGACTCAACGGCCAGGGCAAAGACTTTCGACACCGACGACGGCATGGCCCCACACTGGGGCCATGCCGTCGTCGAGCCAGTGGGTCGCGTTCCTGATCGCCTCGATCCTCTTCATCCAGGTGCCGGGTCCGAGCCTGCTCTTCACCATCGGCCGCGCCCTCACCGTCGGTCGTCGTGAGGCGCTGCTGTCGGTCGTCGGCAACGCCCTCGGCGTGACCGCCCAGGTGGCGCTGGTGGCCCTCGGGCTCGGCGCGATCGTCGCCGCGAGCGCGACGGCGTACACCGCGGTCAAGCTCCTCGGTGCGGCGTACGTCGTGTGGCTCGGCGTGCAGGCCATCCGCCACCGCAGCGACGCCCGCCTGGCCATGGAGTCGGCGACCCCGGCCCGGCGCGGCCACCCCGTCCGGATCGGCTTCACCGTCGGGGCGACCAACCCCAAGACGATCGTCTTCTTCGTCGCCTTCCTGCCGCAGTTCACCGACCCCGGCGGCTCGGTCGCGCTGCAGACGATGCTGCTCGGCCTGGTCTTCGGCGTGCTCGCGATGGCGTCCGACGGCACGTGGGCGCTCGCCGCCGGCGCGGCCCGCACCTGGTTCGCCCGGCGCCCCTCGCGCCTCGACACCCTCAGTGCCGCCGGCGGCACGATGATGATCGGCCTCGGCGCGACCATGCTCACCGTCGACTGACACTCCCCACCGACGCGTAGCCTCGCGGTCATGGAGACAGTCGAGTACGACGTCGTCGTCATCGGAGGCGGCCCGGCGGGCGAGAACGCAGCGCAGTACGCGGTGGAGGGCGTCGAGGTCGACGGCAGGTCGATGACCTCGGCGATCATCGAGCGCGAGCTGCTCGGCGGCGAGTGCAGCTACTGGGCGTGCATGCCCAGCAAGGCGCTGCTGCGACCGATCGCCGTGGCCGACGTGACCGGCGACCTGCAGGGCGTCTCGACGGCGCACGTCACGCCGAAGGCGCTGCTGGAGCGGCGCGACCACTGGGTCTCGCACTACGACGACTCCGGCCAGGAGACCTGGGCCGACGGGGCAGGGATCGCGGTGGTCCGCGGTGCCGGGCGGCTGGTCGGCGAGCGTACGGTCCGGGTCACGTCGTCGACCGGGGACGACGTCGAGGTGCGGGCCCGCCGGGCGGTGGTCATCGCCACGGGCAGCGAGGCCCGCGTGCCCGAGATGTACGCCGACGCCCTGCCGTGGGACTCCCGCGACGCGACCGGTGTCGTCGAGGTGCCGGACCGCCTGGTCGTGGTCGGCGGTGGGGTCGTGGCCTGCGAGGCCGCGATCTGGATGTCGGCGCTGGGCTCGGACGTGACGCTGGTCGTCCGCGACCGGCGGCTGCTCGGGCGGACCGAGCCCTTCGCGGGCGAGGCCGTGCTGGCGGGGCTGCGCGAGCGCGGCATCACCGTGCACCTCGGCACCGAGGTGAGCGACGTACGCCGCGAGGCACCCGAGGCGACCGGCATCGGCAAGGTCCACGGCGGCAGCGGTCACCCTGACCACGTCGGCCGGTGAGCTCGTCGCCGACGAGCTGCTGCTCTCCATCGGGCGGGCGCCCCGCCTCGACGACCTCGGCCTCGCCTCGGTGGGCCTGACCGTCGAGGACGTGACGGCCGGTCGGCTGCCGGAGTGGCTCCACGCCGTGGGCGACGCCAGCGGCGGGCCGCCGCTGACCCACTGGGGCAAGCACCAGGCCCGGGTCGTCGGCGCGCGCATCGCGGCCGCGGCTGCCGGCGACGTCGCGTGGGAGCCCGACCGCGAGGCCCCGGTGCCCCAGGTCGTCTTCAGCGACCCCGAGGTGGCGAGCGTCGGCATGACCGAGGCCGAGGCCCGCGACGCCGGGCACGACGTGGTCGTCTCCCGCGTGCCGACCTCGGCGGCGGCCGGCACCGGGCTGCTGCGCGACACCGTGGTGGGTGAGTCGCAGATCGTCGTCGACGCCACGACGCGACTGCTGCTGGGCGCGACGTTCGTCGGGGTCGAGGCCGGGGAGCTCGTCCACGCCGCGACGGTGGCGATCGTCGGCGACGTCCCGGTGCACGTGCTGCGCCACGCCGTGGCGTCGTACCCGACCGCCGCCGAGCTCTGGCTCCGGCTCCTCGAGGACCTGCCCCGCGATCGCTTCCGGGCTGCCTCCGCCCGTCCGCTCCGGACGACCTCAGCCGCGCTCGCGCAGGTAGCGCCCGAAGTGGGGCACGGTGAAGGCGATGCGACCGCGCTCGCCGGAGTAGACGAGGCCCTTCTTGAGCAGTGAGTCGCGGGCCGGTGAGAGCGACTGCGGCTTCTTGCCCAGCCGCGCGGCCACGTCGGCGCTGAGGACGGCGTCACCGTCGACGTCCACGGAGGGCTCCTGTCCGGCCGCGACGTCGGCCATCGCCATCAGGTAGTCGCGCTCCCCCGGCGTGGCCCGCTCGTAGCGCGAGCCGAAGAAGCCGACCGCGAGCTCGGACTGGGCCTCGGGCGCGGCCACCGCGACGTCGGCCGCGGTGATCGGCGAGCGCGGCGCGAGGTCCCACACGGCCTTGCCGTAGGCCTGGATGAAGTAGGGGTAGCCACCGGTGGCGTCGTACATCGCGGCGAGCGCCTCGACCTCGTACGCCGCGTCCTCGTCGGCGGCCGGCGCCTCGAGCGCGCGGTCGGCGGCCTCGCGGGCGAGCCGGTCGATGCGCTGGTAGCGGAAGAGCCGCTCGCTGTAGGACTTGCTGGCGCTCAGCACGGCCGGCAGGTGCGGCAGCCCGGCGCCGACGACGATCACCGGCAGGCCCGACTGGCTGAGCTCGTGGCAGGCCGCACACAGCGCGGACACGTCGTCGGGGCCGAGGTCCTGCATCTCGTCGATGAAGATCCCGACGCCCTTGCCGGCGTCGGCAGCGAGGCCGCCGATGTCGGTGAAGAGCTCGACGAGGTCGATCTCGATGTCGCCGGAGTCGGCGCGACCCCGTACGGCCGGCGCGTCGATCCCGGGGCTCCACTGGTCCTTGAGCTTCGCGGCCGTGCCGGCGTCACGGTGGGCGAAGGACTTGACCACGCCGAGCACGTGGTCGACGGCGTCCTCGTCCTCCGAACGACCGAGCTCGCGCACCGCCTGGTGGAGCGCGCTGCTCAGCGGACGGCGCAGGCCCTGGCCCGGCCGGGCCTCGAGCTTGCCGGTCCCCCAGCCCTTGCGCACGGCCGCGCCGCGCAGGGCGTTGAGCAGCACCGTCTTGCCGACGCCCCGCAGGCCGGTGAGCACCAGGCTGCGCTCGGGCCGGCCCTTGGCCACCCGCTCGAGCACGACCTCGAACGCGGCGAGCTGCTCGTCGCGACCGGCGAGCTCGGGAGGGCGCTGGCCCGCGCCGGGGGCGTACGGGTTCCGGATCGGGTCCACGACCAGACGATATCGGCCCATCTAGGCACACCTTTAGATACCGGGATACTCGGCGAGTCACCCGCTCCGGTGTCACGATCGACCCGTGACCGAGCCGTCCGCGCCACATGCACCCCAGACCATCTCCTACCCCGCAGAGGCGCGGGTGTCGTCGCGCTACGCGCACGAACACATGGACCCTCACGTCATCGTGCTGTTCGGCGCGACCGGCGACCTCGCCCGACGCAAGCTGTTGCCGGGCCTCGCCCACCTCGTCGTCTCCGACCTCGCGCCCGACATCCGCATCGTCGGCACCTCGCTGGAGGACATGGACGACGCGTCCTTCCGCGAGCTCGCGCGGGAGGCGATCGAGCAGTTCGGCGTGCACGACCTCACGGCCGAGCAGTGGGACCTCTTCGACGACAACCTGGCGTACGTCCCGCAGTCCGCCGGGCCCGAGGCCCTGGCCGCCGCGGTCGCGCGCGCGGAGCAGGCGCTCGGCGCGGACGTACGCCGACTCCACTACCTGTCGGTGCCGCCGAAGGCCGCGCTGCCGGTCATCGAGATGCTGCGCGAGGCCGACCTCGTCAGCCGCGCGCGGGTGGTGATGGAGAAGCCGTTCGGCACCGACCTCGCCTCCGCGATCGACCTCAACGCCCACGTGCACCAGACGTTCGACGAGTCGCAGGTCTTCCGGATCGACCACTTCCTCGGCAAGGAGGCGGCGCAGAACATCCTGGCCTTCCGCTTCGCCAACGGGCTCTTCGAGCCGATCTGGAACCGCAACTTCATCGACCACATCCAGATCGACATCCCCGAGACCCTCGGCCTCGACCAGCGCGCGAACTTCTACGAGTCGACCGGGGCCTACAAGGACATGGTGGTCACCCACCTGTTCCAGGTCCTGGCGTTCGTGGCGATGGAGCCGCCGACCGCGCTCGAGCCGCGCGCGATCTCCGAGGAGAAGAACAAGGTGTTCCGCTCCCTCATGCCGATCGAGCCGCGCCACGTCGTACGCGGCCAGTTCACCGGCTACACCTCGCTGCCCGGTGTCTCACCGGACTCCGACACCGAGACCTTCATCGCGATGGAGTGCCGCCTCGACAACTGGCGGTGGGCCGGGGTGCCGTTCTACCTCCGCACCGGCAAGGAGCTGGCCGAGGGCAAGCGGATCATCTCGATCGCCTTCCGCGAGGCCCCCCGCTCGATGTTCCCCGCCAACTCCGGCGTCGGCTCGGCCGGACCCGACCACCTCACCTTCGACCTCGCCGACGAGTCCAAGGTGTCGCTGTCGTTCTACGGCAAGCGTCCGGGTCCGGGGATGCGCCTGCAGAAGCTGTCGATGCAGTTCTCCACCGGCGAGACCGAGGCCGCGGGCGACGTGCTCGAGGCGTACGAGCGACTGATCCTCGACGCGATGCGGGGCGACCACACGCTGTTCACGACCGCCGAGGGCATCGAGTCGCTGTGGGACCGCTCCGCGGCGCTGCTCGACGACCCGCCGCCGGTCAAGCCGTACGCGCCCGGCACGTGGGGGCCCAACGCCATCCACCAGCTCGTCGCGCCGCACGCGTGGCGGCTGCCGTTCGAGCGGGAGTGGCGCGCGAAGAAGTAGGGCCCGGGTCCGGGCTCAGCCGGCCTGGCTGGGCCGCTCGACCCGCTCGACCCGCTCGCGCGCGGTGTCGTACGCCTCGTCGAGGCCCCGTCGCAGCAGCGCGATGAGGTCGGGCACCTCGTCGGCGGCGAGCCGGAAGGTGCCGGCGCAGACGTTGTCGCGCCACAGCGACAGCACCACGAGCTGCGACTCCTGGTGCCAGGTGACGCGCAGCGAGCGGTCCTCACCGCGCGGGTCGAGGAAGACCTGCCCGGTGCGAGGAGTGCGCGGCTGTGCCATGCGCCATTCTGACCCCGCGACCGCGATGTTGCCTAGACTTTCGCTCGTGCCCGAGCTGCCCGAGGTCGAAGCCCTCGTCCAGGACCTGCGCGGCCGCCTCGTCGGCCGGGCGATCAGCCGCGTCGACCTGACCGCCTTCAGCGCGCTCAAGACCTTCGACCCGCCGCTGCACGCGCTGCACGGCACGCTGGTGGACGACGTGACGCGGCACGGCAAGTTCCTCGACGTCGACGCGAGCGGCGTGCACGTCGTCATCCACCTCGCGCGGGCCGGCTGGATCCGCTGGCGCGACGAGGTGCCGGCGCTGCCGGCGCGGCCCAACCCCAAGAACCCGCTCGCCGCGCGGATCGTCATCGACGACCCGGACCTCGACGTCCAGCCCGGCCTCGACATCACCGAGGCGGGCACCAAGAAGGGCCTGGCGATCTACGTCGTCCGCGACCCGCAGGAGGTCCCCGGCGTCGCCCGGCTCGGACCCGACCCGTTGAGCGACGACTTCACCCGCGAGGCGCTGGCCGAGATCCTGGAGCGCGAGGGGCGCAAGCAGATCAAGGGCGTCATGCGGATGCAGTCGATCATCGCCGGGATCGGCAACGCCTACAGCGACGAGATCCTGCACGCCGCACGGATGTCGCCGTTCAAGCCGGCCAACAGCCTCGACGAGACCGAGCTGCAGACGTTGTACGACGCCGTGCGCGGCACGCTCGGCGACGCGGTCCGGCGCTCGTCGGGGCTCGCCGCCAGCGAGCTCAAGGGCGAGAAGAAGACCAACCTCGCCGTCCACGGCCGGACCGGCCAGAAGTGCCCGGTCTGCGGCGACGTCGTGCGCGAGGTGTCGTTCGCCGACTCGAGCCTGCAGTACTGCCCGACCTGTCAGACCGGCGGCAAGCCGCTCGCGGACCGACGGATGTCACGCCTGCTGAAGTGAGCGGCTGCCGAGCGACGGGAGACGAGCAACGGGCGCCGGTCCGACCCACCCCCGTGAAGTCCGACCGGCGCCCGGCAACGTCAAGCGTACCTTGACTCAGGTCGAAGTGTGTCACGCCGTGACGGACTTGTCGCTGCCTTTCCTCGCGAACCGCTCCCAGACGGCCTGGCGCGAGACGCCGAGGGCGCGGCCGATCTCGGCCCAGGAGATGTTGCGCTCGCGCAGCAGGTCGACCCACTCGTGGGCGAAGGCGGTGTTCTGCTCCGCGGAGGCAAGGATCAGCGTGAGGTTGGCGAGCAGCTCGGCGTCGGTCATCGTCTCCCACGGGAACGCGCCCTTGGCCGTCGCCATCTTCGCCGGGTCGTGGAGGATGGCGTGGAAGTCGTCGATGCAGCCCGCGCACACCTGGGCGCCGAGCCCGCCGATGAGGTGGAGGTCGGGGCCGCCTCGAGCGGCGCAGAACGAGCAGATCTTGCCCTCGCGCGTGACCGACACCGCCATGCCGTCCCTCCTGCTCGGCCCCCGCCGGTGTCGATGCTACTCGGCCGGACCCAACCGCGTCGGCGTACGACCGGACCGGTCCAGACGCCTCACTCCGTCGGCAGCTCCGGCATCTCGAGGTCGTCGAGCGGGTTGCCGCAGGTCTCGGTGAGGTACTTCTCGAAGGCGTCGGCCTGCTTCGTGGCCTCCGCCGAGGCGTCCTTGCCGCCGGCCTCGAGCTCCTCGAGCTTCTCGATCGAGAAGTCGGCGGCGTCGATCTCGTTGGCCTGCGCGACGATCGCCTCGAAGCCCTTGCGCGCGTCGTCGGAGATGTCCTCCGGCGTGCCGACCGCCTCGATCTTCGTGGCCCAGTCCTGCACGGCCTCGGCCATCTTCTCGTCGCTGGGCAGCTCGGGGTTCGTCATGTCCGCCGGCATCAGGTCGGTGAGCAGGCTCGTCTGGGTCTGACAGAAGTCCTTCTCGCTCGCGTCGGTCGGCGCGCCGCCGCCGGCCCCTCCGCCGCCGCAGGCGGACGTGGCAGCACCGACCAGCAGGGCGGCGGTGATCACGGCTGAGACGGGTGCGGGTGGCGATCCGGGTGGCCATGGTGCAACTCCCTCGACGGACGGGGTCGGTGACGAACGCGCCCACCCTTGCGCGCCTCACCCCTGGTCGTCCACCCGGAAGGGGGTCGGCAGCGGGAGGTGCAGGCACGCCTCGAGCGACTCGAGGTACTCGGCCCGCGGACGGCGTACGACGCCGAGCGAGGCCAGGTGCGGCGTCTGCCACTGCACGTCGAGCACCCGGCGATCGGCGTGCTCGTCGCGGAGGATGTCGACCAGCGCGAGCAGCGCGACCTTGGACGCGTCGCGCTCGCGGTGGAACATCGACTCGCCGGCGAAGAGCCCGCCGACGCTGATGCCGTACAGCCCGCCGGCGAGCCGACCGTCGCGCCACGCCTCGACCGAGTGGGCCCAGCCCAGCCGGTGCATCCGGCCGTAGGCGTGCACGAAGTCCGGGGTGATCCAGCCGTCCGGTCGGTCCGGGTCGCCGCACGCGGCGACGACCTCGTCGAAGGCGGTGTCGACGCGGATCTCGTAGTCCCGCGCCGAGCGCCGCAGCGACCGCGTGACCCGCATCCCGTCCAGCGGCAGCACGCCGCGCTCGACGGGGGAGAACCACCCGAGGTGCTCCTCGGCCTCCAGCGTCACCGGCATCGGGAACAGGCCGAGCGCGTAGGCGGTGACGAGGGTGCCGGGCTCGAGGTCGGCGCCGACCGCGACGAGGTCGTCCTCGGGGTCCCACGCCGCGTGGGGAGGGAAGCCCCACGGCGTCGGAGCGGGGGCGATCGGCACGTCTCGAACGCTAGACCACAACCAAGGGCGTTCCGAGCGCGTCACACCACCGACGCCCGATCTCCCCTGATCTCGTCGAAGGAGCACACATGCGACGTACGACGACCCTGACCGCGCTCGCCACCCTGCTGGTGGCGCCCCTCGGCCTGGCCGCGGCACCCGCCCAGGCAGCGGAGACCTGCGACGGCAAGGTGGCGACGATCGTCGTCCTGCTCGAGCCGGGGTCCTTCAGCTCCGCCCCGGTGGTCGGGACGCCGGGCGACGACGTCATCGTCGGGTCGGAGCACAACGACACCATCGACGGCGCGGGCGGCAACGACACGATCTGCGGGCTGGCCGGCGCCGACACCCTCGTGGGTGGTGACGGCGACGACCGGCTGTTCGGCGGGGCGGACGCCGAGTACTTCGCCGACGACGGCTACTTCGGCGACCTGCTGGTCCCCGGAGCGGGCGACGACCACGTCGACCTCGGCACGGGCGAGGAGGACATCTGGTTCTGGGAGTCGACCCTCGAGGTCGACCAGGTGTCCTACGCCGACGCGCCCACCGGCGTGCGCGTCGACCTCACGGCAGGCACCGCGACCGGGCACGGCACGGACACCATCGTGACCGGGACGGTCGGCCGGCCGATCGGCGTGATCGGTTCCGCCCACGACGACACGCTGCTGGGCAGCGTCGGCCGCGACGTCGTCGACGCCGGGGCGGGCGACGACACCGTCGACACCGGGGAGGGCGCCGACCTGGTCGGCCCGGACGACCCCGGCCGTACGACGTCGGGCTGGACCTACGGCGCGCCTCGGCCCGTCCAGGAGCCGCAGCCGGGCGACGACACCGTGTCCACCGGTCCCGGCAGTGACATGGTGTGGGTGCGGCGCGGCGCGGACGTCGTCCGCGGCGGCGAAGACGTCGACCGGCTCTTCTCGGACTCCCCCGAGCCCGGCACCCGCCTCCTCGGCGGCGAGGGCAACGACCGCCTCTCCGGCGATGCCGGCACCTCGATCCTCGGCCAGTCCGGCAACGACACGCTGACCGGCGACGCTGGCCGCCGGGACGCGGCGCCAGCACCGCGTGGCTCGGTGGGTCGGGTCGCGACCGGCTGACCTTCTGCGACGCCGCGACGCCTCGACGCGGACCGTGGTGCGCGTCGACGTGCCCCGCAAGCGGATCACCGTCGACCGCGTGACGGTGGGACGCCTCGTCGGGATGGAGCGGCTGTCGGTGTACGTCCGCGGTGGCGCGCGTCGAGTTCCGGGCGGTCCGGCCGACGAGTGGTTCTCCTCGCTGGGGCGGTCGGTGCGGGCCTGGGGTGGCGCGGGCAACGACCGGATCGAGGGCAGCAGCCGCTCCGACCTGCTCGACGGGGGTCCCGGCCGTGACCGGCTCTCCGGGTACGCCGGTCGCGATCGCTGCGTGCGCGGCGAGGTCCTGAAGTCCTGCGAGATCCGCCGCTGAGCTCACGCCCGCGAGGGTCGCGACCGTACGATCGGTTCATGGGCTTGAAGCAGACCGTCGGGCGGCAGCTCGCACCGCGCCTCCAGGAGCTCGCGCCCGGGCTCACGTCGGGGTTCGTCCGTGAGGCGCTCAACCGCGCGATCGACGGCGTCGGGCCGCTGCCCGCGGCCGCCAAGGCTGCCGACAAGCAGCTGGCGGAGCAGCGGGGCAACGTCGACCGCGCGATCCACGAGGTCATCGAGAACAACGTCCGGATCGCCGGCGCGCAGGGCTTCGCGACCAACGTCGGCGGCCTGGTGACGATGGCCGTCGCCATCCCGGCCAACATCACCGGCCTGGCGATCATCCAGTGCCGGATGGTCGCCGGCATCGCGCACCTGCGCGGCCACGACCTCGACGACCCGCGCGTCCGCAACGCGATCCTGGCCCTGCTGCTCGGCGAGGAGCAGGTGGGCGACCTGGTCAAGAAGAAGAAGATCCCCACCACGCCGATGGGCCTGGCCTCCGCCCCGGCCCACGACCCGACCATCGACGGCGTCATCTCCGCCGTCGTCGCCACCGACATCATCACCCGCGTCGCGGGCAAGCGGCTCGCGACCACCGTCGGCCGCCGGGTGCCCGTCATCGGCGGTGTCGTCGGGGCCGGCGCCGACGGCTACGCGACCTGGAAGATCGGTCGGTACGCCGACCGGGAGCTGCTGCCGCGCCGGAAGTAGCGGCTCAGGCCTCGCGGCGCGAACGCCGCATCGCCAGCGGCAGCGTCGCCACGGCGACCGCGCCGGCGCAGAGGATCGCGGTCGCGAAGCTCGTGAGCCCGGCGATCACGCCGACGGCCACGGAGCCCAGCGCCGTACCTGCGTCGAAGCCCACGTTCCACACCGCGCTCGCGAGGTTGTGGTGCCGGCGCGAGACGGCACCGAAGGAGATGAGGAGCGTCAGGTTCTGCAGGCCTCCGTAGCACAGGCCCACCAGCAGCATGCCGCCGAGGAAGGCTCCGGTGCGGAGGCCGTCGGAGCTCGCCAGCGACCACGACACCAGGGCCATCCCTGCCCCGGTCAGCGGGACCAGGGGGACGAGGAAGCGCTGGGCGCCGAGGCGGTCGGCGAGCGCTCCGACCCGCCACCGGCTGAGCGCGGCCGACAGCCCCATCAGGAAGAGGCCGGCTGCCGCGACCGCAGGGCTGTCCACCATCTGCGGTGTGAAGGTGATCAACGCCCCTCCCGCCAGCGTGACCGCGAGCAGGAGGAGCATCGGCCGCAGCAGGCGGCGGTAGGCGGCGGACTCGGGGTCGCGGGGGTCGGACGACTCAGTCGTCGCCGGGTGCAGGTCCGGTGCGCTCAGGCGGAGCGCCGAGGCGAGCCGGAGTGCCGCCGGGATGCCGAGCAGCGGAAGGGCACTCAGGGTGAACACCGCCGCGAAGCCGACGGTCTCGGCGATCCAGGGTCCGGCAGGCAGCAGGACGAGGTTCGGCACGGCGACGGCGAGGCCGTAGCTCCCGATCGCCTCGCCGCGTCGCTCGGCGCCGACGAGCGCGGCGACCGCAGCGCTCCCGGTGACCGTCAGGACACCGAACCCGACTCCCCGGACCGCCGACAGCGCGAGGACCACCCCGAGCGCGTCGCTGAGCGACATCAGGACGCCCGGGAGGCCCAGCAGCACCAGGCCCACGGCGAGCACCGGCCCCCACCCCAGACGCCGCAGGGCGCGCGGGACGAGCAGCTGCGTCAGCACCGTGAACAGCAGCAGCACGCCGTTCACGAGCCCGGAGCCGGCGGTGGTCGCCCCGCCCTCGACCGCCCACAGGGGCGCGACGGTGAGCAGCAGCGCGTACCCGGAGAATCCGGCGCACGTCATGACGACCAGCGGCGCCATCCCCGGCTCGCGCCAGATCGGCCCCCGCACGCTCACGCCCGGAGTGTAGTGGCGGGGACGCGGGCCGACCTCGGACCCGCTCAGTCCGACCGGTGCCGCGCGACCAGCTCGAGCAGCCTCGCGTGGGACTCGTGGTCGCGCGCGGCGACGAGTCCGGGGCCGGTGTGCACGGGGTTGCCGTCGAAATCGGTGAGGACGCAGGCGGCCGCCTGGCACAGGGCGATCCCGGCGGCGAAGTGCACGCTGCCCTCGAGCCGACCGTCGGTGACGTAGCCGAGTCGCTGTCCTGACGCGACCCATGCGAGGGCGAGCGTGGTGGACTCGATGCGCGGGTTGAACACCGCGCGGAAGTCGCTGTCGGCGGCGAGCTGGGCTCCGACGAAGGGGCGGTCGAGCGGGCCGTCGGCGTTGATGTTGACGAGCTGGTTCGGCGCCGGCTCGGCCGAGCTCCGGCCGAGGACGCCGAACTCCTGGCCGGCGGACCAGTACAGCTCACCCGTCGGCGGGTGGCTCACCGCCGCGGCGACGGTCACCCCCGCGTCGACGAGGGCGACGTTCACGCAGAACGACGGCGACCCGGCCGCGAAGTTGAGCGTGCCGCACAGCGGGTCGACCAACCACGTACGACCGCCTGCGCCGGCGTGCACGGCACCGAGCTCCTCACCCTCGAAGCCGTCGTCCGGCCGAGCAGCGTGGATGACGTCCAGGATCGCCCGCTCCGCCGCGCGATCCGCTTCGGTGGCGAAGTCGGTCGCCGTCTTGTGGTGCCTGGTCAGGGCGGACCCGAACATCTCGGTGAGCACGGCCGCACCCGCCCGAGCCGCGGCCAGCGCTACGTCGCGATCACTGCTGCTCGCGGTCACGGCGCCATCGAAGCACGCACCCACGCCACGCGTCAGTGACGACGGTGGAGCCAGATGACGGTAGGTCCGTCGCGGGGCTCCACTGTCGGGGGTGGCCGAGCCCTGGAGCGCCCTACTTCTTGCCCCGCGCCCGCCGGTACGCGTCGAGGGTGCCCCGACCGGCCGGGTTGTCCTCCAGCGTGGTGACGATCTTGCGCTTCACCCGGTAGGTCGGCGTCAGCCGTGCGCGGTCGCGCTCGTCGCGTGCCTCGCGGAGCTCCTCGTGGAGCCGCTCCTCGACCGCGCGCAGTCGCGCGCCCTCGACCAGGAGGGCCGAGATCGCGTCGAGGGCCGGTGGCAGCAGCTCGGCTGGGGTCGCGGCGTCGGGATCGGCGAATGAGCCGAGGTCGGGGCCGATCAGGTCGTCGAGCGAGCCGCTGACGTCGTACGCCCGCGAGGCCATCACCTCCACCCAGCTGCGGCAGAGCGATTGCGCCCAGGCGTGGTCGTCGGGCGCGAGCCCGAGGCGCGCTGACGCGACGCCGCGCGAGAGCGTCTGGTGGGCGAGGAGCTCGCGGACGAGCGGGCGGTAGTCGGGCGGCGCGAGGATGGAGGTGACCCGCTGGTTGATCGTGCGCAGCAGGGACGTCTCGGGCACGCCGAGCGAGGGGTTCTCGCGCTCGGCGGTCAGGTCGAGGTCGATTCCGTCGAGGCCGAAGGTGTGGGCGAACCGGCGCCAGAGCTCACCGCGGTCGGCGCCCGACGGCGGCACCGTGACGAGGTGCACCTGCTCCGGCGGCAGCGACTCGCCCCACCGGTCGAGGATGTCGGGGATCTCCTGCACCGCCCAGAACCACGAGCCGATCCGCGAGTCGCGTGCTGGGTCGCGGATGGTGCGGAGGAACTTCGCGTACGTGATGTGGCTGCGGTGCTTGACGTTCTCCTGCCACTCCGCGGGGATCTGGCGCACCAGGTCGCGCACCGACAGCACGAGGTGCACCTCGGCGTCGCCGAGCGAGTCGAGCGCGCGCGCCACCTGCGTCGGCGTGGCCCGCGCGAAGATCTCGTGACTGATGATCGCGGTGCCGTGCCAGCCACGCACCTGCTCGGCCAACCGGTCCCACGCACCCACGGCCTCGGTCTCGAGGCCGCCCCAGGGCAGCGTCATCAGGTCGAGCGCGGCCAGGAAGTGCGCATCGAAGCGGTCTGCCGGATAGAGGATGCCGTGCTCGCGCAGCACCTGCTGGTTGCGGAAGAGGACGTCCTGGAGGTACGACGTGCCGGTCTTCGGGCAGCCCACGTGCAGCAGCACCCGCTTGCTCACCGCTCCACCTGCCTCTCCGTCGTCCGCGCGGACCCGGTCCGCCACGCCGGGTCGACGACCATCCTGATCGCCAGGTCCAGCACCTGGCTGTCGACGGGGCCGGCCGGACCGGACGCCGCGTCGCGTGGCGCGAGGTCCGCGAGGTCGCCGACGACAGAGTAGCCAGCGCGGGTCACGCCGCGGACGGTGCGCGCCGCGGACGCCACCACCCAGTCCCGCTCGCGCGGAGGGACGACGACGGGCGGGACGCCGCTGTCGGGGATCCGCTGCTGCAGCGTCCGCATCAGCCCCGGCCGCGCGTGGGCGGGGACCCGGAGCCCCACCACCGCGGCGATGCGGCGGGCGAGCTCTGCCTGGTCGGCGCCCGGCACCCGCACGGTCGGAAGCGACCGTACGCCGACCTGCCGGGGCAGCAGGTCGAGGTCGGTGACGACGCGGACGAAGGGCCGGCGCCCGCGCCAGCGGCGTACGGACCCGACGAGGTCGGCACGGTCGGGCAGCTGGTCGCGCTCGCGCCAGAACCGCAGCCACTCGGCCCACGGGGTCGCGCCGGTCTCGAAGCAGCGCTGGGTCCAGGTGTGGGCGAGCAGCTCGTCGAGCGGTCGCCCGACCGCGACGACGAACGGGCGTGGCCCACCCTCGGGTCGGCCGCGCGCGACGAGGTGCTCGCGCAGCGCGACGGTCAGCACGGGATCGCCGACCAGCCGGAAGCGTCGCCGCCACGGCCGTGCCCAGGTGGTCGCGACCGGGTCGGCGCCGAGCGCGACGAGGTCGTCGGCGAGCAGGACGCTGGCCACCCGGAGCAGCTCGTGGGGCCCGATCGTCGCGGGGTCGACCGGTCCCGCCCCGAAGCCGTGGTGAGGCAGGCCGAGGAGCGGCAGGTCGGCCTTGCCGCGCCCGGCGGCCCCGGTCGTCAGCACCCGGTCGGCGAGTCGAGTGCGCTCGCGGTCGTGGTCGCCGCGGGGCCGCGCACTCGACCCGGAGGCCAGGTTGAGCCGGCGCAGCAGCTCGAGCTGCTGGGCGCCGGGCAGCGGGCGAGCAGTCGCCGGGGCAGCCTCGCCGGTCCACGCCAGCCAGGGCGTCGTACCCCCGTCGCGCAGGTGCGCGACCCAGCCGTGGGCGCGCCCGGCCCCATCGGGGACGGCGGACGTGGGGCCGGACATCGGGCGGGAGGTGGTCAACGGTCGCGCAACCGGCGAGCGGTCTCGCGGATCTTGCCGCTCATCGAGTCGGGCGCGGCGCGGTTGGCCGCCTCCTGCGTCATCACGGCCAGGGCGTCGAGCGCGGCGCCCAGCTCGAGCTTGGCGCGGACCCGGTCGGGGTTGCGCCACTCGTCACCCTCGGCGGGCCGGCGCGGCCGCAGGTCCTCGACGTCGCCGATCACGTCGACGCCGCTGCCCTTGATCCAGTCGATCCACACCTGGGCGCGCTCCTCGGCGAACTCGTACCTCTCGGGAGGCAGCCGCACCGGGATCGCGGTGCGGGTCACCAGCACCTCCTGGGCGAGCACCTCGCGGATCAGGTTGTCGTAGGCAGGGTCGCGCCACACGCCGAGCTCGAGACGCCGGTTGAGCTTGCGCAGGAGCGAGGTCTCGGCGATGCCGAGCGAGCGGTTGTCGCGCTCGGAGTCGAGCGGCGCCCAGGAGGGGTCGATGCCGAACGCGCGGCAGAACCGCAGCCACAGCTCGTCGCCGTTGGGACCGCGGTCGTGCGGGACGGTGACGACGTGGACCTGCTCGGGCGGCAGCTTGGCGCCCCACTGCGCCAGCACCCGGGGCAGGTCCATCGCGTTGAAGAACCAGGTCTGGCCGCGCTCGATCTTGGTGAGGAAGCGCTTGAAGGGCCACTTGCGGCCCTGCTTGATCGACTCCTGCCACGCGGCGGGCAGCTGGCGGCCGAGGTCGCGCGCGGAGTAGATGACGTGGACCTCATTGCCGGCGAGGTCGTTCATCGCCTTGGCGATCTTGTCGGGCTTCGCACCGGCCAGGATCTCGTGGCTGATCACCACGTTGCCCTCGGCGCGGTTCACCCGCTTGACCATCGCCTCCCACGACCCCTTCGCGTGCCCGGGCGCGCCACCCCAGTCCTGCTCCAGCAGGTCGAGCGCAGCACGGAAGTGGAAGGTGTCCGCGCGACCGAGGCGCGAGGACGGGATCGTCACGCCGTGCCGCGCGAGCGAGGCCGAGTTGAGCACCAGCCGGTCCTGCAGGTACGTCGTCCCGGTCTTGGGGGCGCCGATGTGGAGGTGGACGACGCGGCTCATGTCGCTGATGGTAGTCAGTCACCCGCCCAGCGCTCGTACGACCGCGCTCGGGCTCGGGCGGCCGAGCTCGCGGGCCATCCAGACGCTGGTCGACACGACCGCGTCGAGGTCGACCCCGTGGTCGATGCCGAGGCCGGTCAGCATCCACACGAGGTCCTCGGTGGCGAGGTTGCCGGTGGCCGACTTCGCGTAGGGACAGCCGCCGAGCCCGCCGGCGCTGGCGTCGAACGTGGTGATCCCCGACTGCAGCGCGGAGTAGGTGTTGGCGAGCGCCTGGCCGTAGGTGTCGTGGAAGTGCATGGCCAGCCGGTCGGTGCCCACACCGGCGTCGGCGAAGGCCGCGACCAGCGCCGTGACGTGGCCGGCCGTGGCCACGCCGATCGTGTCGCCGAGGCTCAGCTGGCTGGCTCCGAGGTCGAGCAGCCGGGTGCCGGCGGTGACGACCTGCTCGATCGGCACGGCGCCCTCCCACGGGTCGCCGAAGCACATCGAGACGTACGCACGGACGTCCATCCCGGCGTCGCGGGCGCGCGCCACGGTGGGCTCGAACATCGCGAACTGCTCGTCGAAGGTGCGGTTGAGGTTCTTGCTCGCGAAGGTCTCGGTGGCGCTGCCGAAGATCGCGATGTGCTCCAGGCCGAGCTCGAGGGCCCGGTCGAGGCCGCGCTCGTTGGGCACCAGCACCGGCAGGTGCCGGCCCTCCTCCCCCAGGTCGGCCATCAGCTCGGCGGCGTCCGCGAGCTGCGGCACCCACGTCGGGTGGACGAAGCTGGTGGCCTCGACGATCGGCAGGCCCGCGCCGACGAGGCGGCGTACGAACTCCGCCTTGACCGCGACCGGCACGATCGCCTTTTCGTTCTGCAGGCCGTCGCGGGGCCCGACCTCGTAGATCGTGACGGCGGACGGGAGACCGTCGGCGCGCACGGTCATGGGCAGGTCAGCCATCGGCCGGCTCCACCACGAACAGCACCGCGCCGAGCTTGACGAGGTCACCAGTGGCCGCGCCGACGGTCGTCACGGTGCCGGCGAAGGGCGCCTTGAGCGCGAGCTCCATCTTCATCGCCTCCATCACGCCGAGCGTCTCACCCTCGGCCACGGTCGCGCCCGCGACGGCGTTGACCGCCAGGACGGTGCCGGGCATCGGCGCGACGAGCGTGCCGTCGCCACCCGCCGCAGCATGGTCGGCGAACGGATCCGGCCGGTCCCACGACCAGCGCTGGCCGCGGTGCACGACCTCGACGAAGTCGCGCTGCACGTTGAGGACGGCCTGCTCGGCCCGGCCGTCCACGAGCAGGTGGACGGTGTGGTCGGCCGCCGACACCATGCGTACGTCGTGGGCGACGCCGTCGTGCTCGACGCGACCGCGGTGGCGGTCGACCACGACCACGTCGTCGCCCAGGACGACCGTGTCGGGGGCAGGATCGGCGCCCATCCGCCAGCCGTCGGCGCGCCAGGGGCCGCTGGTGCCCATCGTGTCGAGCAGCACCTCGGTGAACGCACCGAAGACACGGGCCAGGTCGGCGTCGGGCGCCGGCAGCTCGTGGTCGTCGAGCCACGCGGTGTCGATGGTCGCGTCGCGGAACCCGTCGGAGGCCGCGAGGGCGCGCAGGAAGCCGGTGTTGGTGGTGATCCCGAGGATCGCGGTCCCACCCAGCGCGTCGACCAGGGCGGCCCGGGCCGCCTCGCGGTCGGCGCCCCACGCGATCACCTTGCCGAGCATCGGGTCGTAGGAGGTGCTGACCTCCTGCTCGGGTTCGAGCGCGTGGTCGACGCGGATCCCGTCCCCGGCTGGCCACCTCACGATCGACGTACGTCCGGCCTGGGGCAGGAAGCCGTGGAAGGAGTCCTCGGCATAGACCCGCGCCTCGACCGCATGGCCCTCGAGCGTGACGTCGTCCTGGGTGAAGCCCAGCGGCTCACCCGCCGCGACGCGCAGCTGCAGCTCGACCAGGTCGACCCGCTCACCTCGCACTCGGACGACCTCCTCGGTGACCGGGTGCTCGACCTGGAGGCGGGTGTTCATCTCCAGGAAGTAGAACTCGCCGGTCGCGTTGTCGAGCAGGAACTCCACCGTGCCGGCGCCGGTGTAGCCGCACTGCTGGGCGAGGGCCACCGCGGACGACGTGATCGCCGCGCGCTGCTCGGCGCTGATCGTGGGAGCGGGCGCCTCCTCCAGCACCTTCTGGTGCCGCCGCTGCGTGGAGCAGTCGCGCTCGAAGAGGTGCACGACGTCGCCGTGGGTGTCGCCGAAGACCTGCACCTCGATGTGGCGCCCGGACTCGACGTACTTCTCGACCAGCAGGGTGTCGTCACCGAAGGCCTTGGCCGCCTCGCGCCCGGCCGCGTCGCGCGCCTCGACGAAGTCCGCCGGACCGCGCACGACGCGCATCCCCTTGCCACCGCCGCCGGCCGCGGCCTTGACCAGGACGGGGTACGCGAAGCCTGCGGGGTCGTCGTCGAGGGAGTACGAGGGGACGACCGGCACGCCGGCTGCGAGAGCGATCTCACGCGCCCGGTCCTTGCGGCCCATCGCGTCCATCACCGCGGAGCTCGGCCCGACCAGCACGACGCCGTCGGTCCCCTCCAGCGCACGGGCGAACGCACTGTTCTCCGACAGGAAGCCGTAGCCCGGATGGACGAACCCGGCGCCGCTCTCGCGGGCCGCAGTGACCACGGCGTCGATGTCGAGGTAGGACCCGACCCGGACGGCAGCGTCGGCCGCGCGTACGTGGGGCGCGTCGGCGTCGAGGTCGGTGTGGATCGCGACGGCACGCCAGCCGAGGCGGCGCGCGGTGCGCATCACCCGCAGCGCGATCTCGCCGCGGTTGGCGATCAGGACGGTGTTCATGTGACTCACATTCGAAAAATGCCGTAGCGGGGCTCGGGAATGGGCGGGTACGCCGTCGCGGCGAGGGCCATGCCCAGCACCCGGCGGGTGTCGGCGGGGTCGATGATCCCGTCGTCCCACAGGCGGGCGCTGGCGTAGTAGGGCGAGCCCTGGGTCTCGTACTGCTCGCGGATCGGCGCCTTGAAGGCCTCGACGGCCGCGTCGTCCTCGAGGTCGGTGCGGACTGTCGCCAGCACCGACGCGGCCTGCTCGCCGCCCATCACCGAGATCCGGGCGTTGGGCCACATCCAGAGGAAGCGCGGGTCGTACGCGCGCCCGCACATGCCGTAGTTGCCGGCGCCGAACGAGCCGCCGATGACGACGGTGAACTTCGGCACCACGCTGCACGCGACGGCCGTGACGAGCTTGGCGCCGTCGCGGGCGATGCCGCGGTTCTCGTACTCCCGGCCGACCATGAAGCCGGTGATGTTCTGCAGGAAGACCAGCGGGATCTTGCGCTGGTTGCACAGCTCGATGAAGTGCGCGCCCTTGAGCGCCGACTCGCTGAAGAGGATGCCGTTGTTGGCGACGATGCCGACCTCGTAGCCGTCGATCCGGGCGAAGCCGCAGACCAGGGTGTCGCCGTACAGCTTCTTGAACTCGTGGAACCGGCTGCCGTCGACCACCCGGCGGATCACCTCTCGCACGTCGTACGGCGTGCGGGTGTCGGTGGGCACGACGTCGTAGAGCGACTCCGGCGGCTCGTGCGGCTCCTCGACGTCGGCCGCCGCCTCGCGGGCGGGCCGCACCGCGGGGAGCGTGTCGACGATCGAGCGGACGATCGCCAGCGCGTGCGCGTCGTCCTCGGCGAGGTGGTCGACCACGCCCGACGTACGGGCGTGGACGTCGCCACCGCCGAGGTCCTCGGCCGTGACGACCTCGCCGGTCGCGGCCTTCACCAGCGGCGGTCCGCCGAGGAAGATCGTGCCCTGGTTGCGCACGATGACCGTCTCGTCGGACATCGCGGGGACGTACGCGCCGCCGGCCGTGCAGGAGCCCATCACGCTGGCGATCTGCGGGATGCCGGCGGCCGACAGGTTGGCCTGGTTGAAGAAGATCCGGCCGAAGTGCTCGCGGTCGGGGAAGACCTCGTCCTGCAACGGCAGGAAGGCGCCACCGCTGTCCACGAGGTAGATGCACGGCAGGTGGTTCTCCGCGGCGATCGTCTGCGCGCGCAGGTGCTTCTTCACCGTCATCGGGTAGTAGGTGCCGCCCTTGACGGTGGCGTCGTTGGCGACGATCACGCACTCGCGGCCCGACACCCGGCCGATGCCGGCCACGACCCCAGCCGACGGCACGGCGAAGTCGTCGCCCGCGTCACCGGCGTACATCCCGTAGGCCGCGAGCGGGGCCAGCTCGAGGAACGGGCTGCCGGCGTCGAGCAGGCGGTCCACCCGATCGCGCGCGAGCAGCTTGCCGCGGTCGGTGTGCTTGCGCCGGGCGTTCTCCGAACCGCCCTGGCGCACGCGCGCCAGCCGCGAGCGGAGGTCGTCGACGAGCTCGCGCATGGTCGGTGGGGTGCTCACTGGCTCGGACACCCCCTCAGGTTAGCGATCGTTAACCTACGGCGTCCAGTGGGAAGAAGTCACCGCGCAGGGTGGTGCCGCGACCCGGTGCGGTCGTCAGCCGCAGGGTGCCGCCGGCGGCGGCCATCCGGGCCTCCATCCCGAGCAGGCCACCGGGCTCGACCCGGGTCCGGTCGAAGCCGCGACCGTCGTCGGCGACGCTGAAGGTGAGGTGCGGCAGGCCCCGCACGGTGACGCGCACGGTGCTCGCACCCGCGTGCTTGGCCACGTTGGTGAGGGCCTCGAGGATGCAGAAGTACGCCGCCGCCTCGACCTGCCGGCTCGGTCGCTCGAAGGCGGAGACCTCGAGCGTGACCGGCACGACCGAGCGCCGCGCCGTGGCCTGCAGCGCAATGACGAGCCCGCGCTCGGCGAGGAGCGGCGGGTAGATGCCCCGCGCCAGCTCCCGCAGCTCGCCCAGGATCTCGCGGTTGTCCGAGGCGAGCTGGCCGAGCAGTGCCGAGGCGCCCTCGTGGCGACCCGCCTGGAGCTCCTTGCGCGTCCGCTCGATCGTCACGCTCATCGCGAGCAGCCGCTGCTGGGCGCCGTCGTGGAGGTCGCGCTCGATGCTGCGCCGCGCCGCGTCGGCCACCTCGACGATGCGGGTGCGCGACTCCTCGAGCTGCTCGGTCCGCTCGGCCAGGCGCCGATAGGCGTCGCGGACGAGGTAGGTCACGACGAGCACCGCCGCCGGCAGCGACGAGGCGATGACGACCGCGTTGACCCACGTGATGTCGTTGAGGGCGTCGTCGCGCCGGAACTCCGCGAGCGCGGCCACGCCGGCGCTGCCCAGCACCGCGTACACGAGGAAGGCGTTGAGCCAGGCCCGGGAGACGTAGGGGATGGCCACCAGCATCGGGACGAGCATCAGGAGGGCGGTCAGCGGCGACAGGTTCGGCGTGGCATAGGTGCCGCCGACCGCGAAGCAGCCCGCCGAGAGCGCGAACCCGACCAGCACCGCGGGTGCACCGAACCGTCGCGTGACCGGGAGCGTCGCCAGCATGAGGACCGTCGCGAGGACCATCACCGCGAGGTCGACCAGCACGGAGGTGTGCCGGAAGCCCAGGGCGTACGCCGTCCCCAGGATGGCCGTCGAGACCACGAGCGCGAGCAGGTTGATGTGCAGCAGGCGCACGAGGAAGGGGTCGAGCGAGTCCCACCCGGAGAGCAGGCGCCTCATCGGCGCGGCGCCACCCCGCGGCGGACCCCGCCGCCCACCCCGGCCTCGCTCAGGAAGACCAGCGTCGCGGCGACCCGGCGGTGCACCGGTGAGTCGGCCGGCAGGTCGAGCTTCGTGAGGATCGAGTTGATGTGCTTCTCCACGGCGCGATCGGTGACGACGAGGTCGCTCGCGATCGCGCCGTTCGTCATCCCCCGGGCCACCATCCCGAGCACCTCCAACTCGCGCGGCGTCAGTCGGTCGAGCAGGGAGTCGTGGCGCCGGGTGCCGGTGGCCATGAGCGCGTCGACCACGATCTGGTCGATCACCGACCCGCCGGCCGCGACCGTGCGCAGCGCCGCCACCAGCTCGTCGACGTCGGCCACGCGCTCCTTGAGCAGGTAGCCGCGACCGTTGCTGCCGTCGCGGACCAGGTCGAGGGCGTACTCGACGTCCGAGTACTGCGTGAGGGCGACGACGCCGATGCCGGGATGCGTGTGCCGCAGCTCGCCGGCCGCGCGGATGCCTTCGTCGGTGAAGTCGGGGGGCATCCGGATGTCGGTGAGCAGCACGTCGGGACGGTGCTCGTCGACCATCGCGAGGAGCTCCGGCAGGTTGGTCGCCGTGGCGACCACGTCGATGTCGTCGAAGCCCTCGAGCAGCGCGAGGACACCTGCCCGCAGCAGGTCGCCGTCCTCGGCGAGGACGACTCGGATCGGCGGCATGGCGGCACTGTAGCCACGCCCGACCGGACGTGTCGGTAGAGCAGGCACCACCCTCGGCACGGGTCGGACGGGCACTGGTACCAAGAGTGGTACTGGCACCACTGGACTTGTTTGGCGTGGCGAGCCAGACTCTGCAGGAAGAAATGGTGCGCTGATCGTGGGGATCAGCCTGGTGGCCGCCGCGGGGGTGCGGCTCACTGGAGAAGCACCAGGGGAGGCATGTGTGATTCCGCTCGCCATCTGGGAGCAACCACGGCGTGACGTGGTGCTTCCGTCGCCGCGTACGCCCGTCGACGGGTTAACAGGCACTAACGTCGACACCGTGACCCCGCGCCGCCAGCAGATCCTCGACATCGCTGCCGAGCTCTTCGCCGAGCGCGGGTTCCACGGGGTCTCGGTGGCCGAGCTCGGCGCGGCGTGCGGCATCTCCGGGCCGGCGCTCTACAAGCACTTCGAGTCCAAAGACGCGATGCTGGCCGAGATGCTGGTCAACATCAGTGAGACCCTGCTGGCCGAGGGTCGCAGCCGGGTCGCCAGCGCCGAGGGTCCACGCGAGGCGCTCGAGGCGCTCGTCGAGTGGCACATCGAGTTCGCCATCGGCCACCGTGCGCTGATCGTCGTGCAGGACCGCGACTGGAGCAGCCTGCCCGACGAGGCGCGCGAGCGCGTCCGGGCCCTGCAGCGCGCGTACGTCGACGTCTGGGCCACGCAGGTGCGTCAGCACGACAGCACGATGAGCCCGGAGGCCTCGCGCACCCGCGCCCACGTGCTGTTCGGCCTGCTCAACTCGACGCCGCACAGCGGCCGGCTGCCCGACCCGCAGATGCATGACGTGCTCCGCGAGATGGCCCACGGCGCCCTCGGTCTCGGCTGACCTGAGTCTGCTCGGCCGCGCGAAACACCCCCGATAGGGTGGTCCCATGAAGCTGAGCCAGTCTCTCGAGGACGCCTTCAACGCCCAGATCACGCTCGAGTTCCAGGCGTCGCTGGTCTACCGGCAGCTTTCGATCGAGCTCGACCTCATGGACCTGTCCGGCATCTCCCTGTGGTTCCGCCAGCAGGCGGACGAGGAGATCGTCCACGCCCACAAGTTCATCGACCACGTGGCCGACCGCGACAACCACCCGAGGATCGGCGCCGTCCAGGCGCCGACGGCAGTGGTCGGCAGTGTGCTGGACGCCTTCGAGGCCGCCTTCGCCCACGAGCAGAAGGTGTCGGACTCCATCCGCAACCTCTACCGGCGCGCCGAGTCCGAGGGTGACCTCGACTCCCGCCCGCTGCTCAACTGGTTCCTGGAGGAGCAGATCGAGGAGGAGGCCACGGTCAGCGAGATCGTCGGCCGGGTGAAGATGATCGATGACGACGGCCCCGGCCTGTTGCGTCTCGACGAGGAGCTCGGCTCCCGTACGACACCGACCCCCTAGATGTGATGCCTAGACACGCTTGACGAGCCAGTTGGAGGCGACACCGGCCGGCGAAAAAGTCGTGGCCCACTTGGCGTCCACAGGCCTTCCGGGTGTCGGCGGGCATCGGTAAACTCGAACTCATGTTCGATGACCTGTCAGACCTCGATCCAGCCGGCCTTCTGGCCCGGTCGTCCGAGGCCGTGCAGGCGCGTCGACTCGCAGAGGTCGACGACCTCGAGGTGCTCGCCCAATGGGCGGCCGTCCACTCGAGCGACCCGACCGAGGGTCCCGACGGCGCCGCGGCCCGCCGCCTCGGCAACGTCCTGGTCCAGGTCGGCGGAGATGGCACGCCAGGGGTGCAGGACTTCTGCCTGGGCGAGATCGCGCTGGCCCGTGGCACCGGAGTGATGGCGTCTCGTCACGCACTCGCCGACGTCCTTGACCTCGAGCACCGGCTGCCGCTGACCTGGGCCGTGACCCGCCGCGGTGAGTGCGAGGTGTGGGTGGCTCGGCGCGTCGCCAGGCTCTCCCGCCACCTGCCGTCCACAAGGTCGACGTCGTCGACTCCGCGGTCTCCCGGATGATCGCGACCGAAGCAGCCGGACGCGTCCTCACCGTCGCCGAAGCGAGGATCATCGAGGCCGACCCCGAGCTGCACGACGAACGGTGCGAGGCAGAGCGCCGACGCCGCTACCTCGGGCTCGGCCGGACCGATGAGTACGGACTGCGCACCCTCATCGCCCGACTCGAAGCCGGCGACGCAGTCGCCGTGGACGCGGTCGTGCACCGCGTCGGCGAGATCATCGCGCCCCACCACCCCGACGCCAGCCCCGACGAGCTCCGCGCACTCGCGTTCGGCTGGCTCGCCCGTCCCGCCGAGCTCCTTGCGCTCCTGCTCGAGCACACCAGTCCCGACCCCGACCCCGAGCCCGAGCCGGACCTGGGCCTCGACCTCGACCTCGGTGAGCCGGACCTCAGCGAGCCGGACCCCGAACCGGCCACGCCCTCGCGTGCCTTCGCGTTCCCCGCCGACCTCCTCGACGCACTCCGCGACATCGACCTCACCCCACTCGCGCCCAAGGTCGTGCTGCACGTCCACCTCCACGAAGCCGCCCTCAGCGCCGTCGCCGGCGTCACAGGAGTCGCCCGGGTCGAAGGGTTCGGACCCGTCACGATCTCCCGCCTCGAAGACCTCCTCCGCGGCTGCGTGGTCAAGGTCCAGCCCGTGAAGGACCTCTCCGACCGCGTCCGCTACACCGCCTACGAGCACCCGGAGTCACTCCGCGACCAGGTCCACCTCGTCACCGGCGGCGACTACTGGCCCTACGCCACCTCCACCAGCCGCACCGTCGACCTCGACCACCCCACCCCCTACGACCACGGCGCCAACCACGGCGACCAGCGCCGAGAACCTCCGCCGGACCAGACCGGCACCCACAACTCCGGCCCCCTCGGCCGACGACACCACCGCTGGAAGACCCACGCGGGCTACCGATCGCGCCAATGCGGCGAAGGACGCTACGTCTGGCTCACCCCGCACGGCCTCGGCTTCCTCATCGACCACACCGGCACCCACCCCATCCACCCCGAGAAGGCCCGGATGATCCTCGACGCACCAGTTGGAGTGGACATCTACCCGGCGTAGATCTGGGTGTCCACGTAGGGCACTGGCGGCTACTGGACACTCGACTGCAGGATCGGTGTCCGGCCAGACTCGGTCCAGGTGTCCGGTGGAGGGCTCTCCAAGCGGCTGCCCCCCGAGTGTTGAGGTGGCTCTGGCGAAAGTGATCGTCGGGGTTGACCCCCACAAGCTCTCGGCCACCATCGAGGTCGTCGACCAACACTCGAAG
>CAVYGL010000003.1:0-137358 GCA_963767995.1 uncultured Actinomycetota bacterium | reverse complement strand
GCTGCCGCGACGGCTTCCGCGTTGACATCCGCTCCTTGAAGGGTTCTGTCAGCCAGGAATGCGAACTCGGGCTCGGCCTTGGCATGGATGAGTCGCGCCAGATCAAGCACGCCATCGTCCGCATGCATGTAGGCCCAAAGGGTGCCGAAGTTCGGCTCGTCGATCCCGAGGGCGCGGCGCATCACTTCGACATCCAACCGAGCTCCTATCCGTGAGGATCTCGCCCCGCCCACGCGCAAGCCATCCCGCGCGACTGCAATGCCCCACGCCTCGACGTTCGTCAGATCTGGAAACCGCCTGGAAATGGGTTGAAGCCCCATGCGGTCGTGCTCGGCACGATCCAGGTCGAGCGCTGCGGCGTGGAGAAGCTCGTCCCGGTCCTCCCCTGCGTCCTCGATCTCGGCACGATGCTCCATCTCCTCCGCGCGGTCCTGACCACGATACAAACGCCCGCGACGAGAACCGGCTGGAGTTCTACGCGGGCTTGTCGAGGTCGTCGCGGAACAGTGCAACCGTCTCGACGATGTGGGACTGCATGGCGACGCCGGCGACTTCGCCGTTGCGGGAGCGGATGGCGCTGCGGATGACGTCGTGGTCGTGGTTGCGGTGGGTCACGGCGTCGGAGAGGTGTTGGGCACCCCGATGGTGTTGATGAAGAAGTCGCTCATGTCCCACATGCGTTCGCTGCAGCTCGGCCATCACCCGGGAGTGGGCCATGTGGTGGATGACGAGGTGGAACTCGCGGTTGAGGAAGCGGTAGCCGCGGGAGCGGGCGGTGGTGTCGGTGGTGTGCTCGAGGTCGGCGATGCGTTGCCAGGTGGCGTCGAGCTCGTCCAGTTGTGCGTCGGTGCGGCGGGTCGCGGCAGCGGCGGCGACCTCACCCTCGAACCGGCCGAACAGGTTGAAGAAGTCCAGCACCTCCTGCGCGGTGTAGCTGGCGACCCGGCAACCGCTCTGGGGCACGATCTGGACGATGCCGATGGCCTCGAGGCGGCGCATGGCGTCCATGACGGGCTGCTTGGAGACGCCGAACTCGGCCTTGACCTCCTCGATCGAGATGCGGGACCCGGCGGGGTACTGGCCCGAGAGGAGGCGTTCCTTGAGCTCGTCGAGGACGACGGTGCCAAGGCGCTGGCCCGTGCGGCGCACCGGCATTTCGACCACGTTGTCTCCTTCGCTCTCGATGGTTCTCACTCTAGGTGGTGGGACGCCCGCTCCTGCGGTGCGACGGGGGTGCGGGGTGCACAGCCGCAGGAGCAGGCGAGCGTGGTGTCCCAGTGTGGATGGCTCGGTGTGGACGACGGTGGTCATGGCGAACCCGGCGATGAGCTCGCGGATGGGGCGGTAGTAGGAGTGCTGGACCTCGTAGGTGCCGACCGCGGCCATGGCGGCGTACCCGGCTATCCAGGTGCGGACCTCGTGGGAAGAGTTGCCGGCGATGCGGGTCATCTCATCGGGGTCGAACGCATCCACGGGGCTCGGTCGCCCCGAGGCGAGGATCCGGAGCAGCTCGCGGTCCCACTCGGGGGCGAGGTCCTGGATGTCGGCGGTGCCGGCGGCGAAGTCGCGGGCGGCGTCGATGACGCGCTGCTGCCTGGCAGCGCGGGCTTCGGCGGGAGCGGCTGGTTCGCGCCCATCGAGCATCGCCCGCTGCGCCGGGGTGGCGGTGGCCAGGCGCGGGACCGGCGGGTAGTCGGACAGGCCGCCGGAGGATATGAGCAGCACCTTCTCGTCCCACGTCGCCAGATGGCGGCCGAGTGCTTCACCGAGCTGGCGGACGCGCTTGACGGGGGTGAAGGGCGGGGCGACGGAGTTCGCGGAGGATCGCGGGGATGAACGGCTTGGCGGTGATGTCGCCGTAGACGATCTCCATCGGCTGCACGGTGCCGTGGTCGACCTCCATCTCCAGCGACACCGAGAGGTCGATGCCCTCGGCGATAACGGCCTCTGCCAAGCTGCGGGCCTTCGCTTCGGGGACGTCGAGGCGGCCGGCCTGGCTGCCGTAGTCGCCGATGCTGGTCGCGGCGTACCCGACGCAGTAGGCGGGCATGAGGTTGTAGAAGAACCCGTTGTAGTGGTCGGGGGCGAGGTTGACCACGATGTCCGGGTCGTAGTCGTGGACGAAGTCCTTCGCCGCGGCGAACGTCTGGTCGAGCTCGGCGGTGACGTCGTCGTCGAGGTCGGCGAACTCGAGAAGCGGGCTGTGGCTCATGGCCAGGAGGGCGAGCGTCATGACGCACCCTTCTCGTGGCCCTCGGCGTTCGGGGCGTTGGAAGGATGCCCGGCGGCGGACACGCGGCCGAGGAGGTGGTAGAGGTGGATGCGGTTGAACGCCTCGGGCTTCTCGTACTGCGGCCAGTGGCCTGCTTCTTCGATGACCTCAAGGTAGCCGTTGGGGATCAGGGAGGCGATGCGACGGCCTTCGTCGACCGGACCGGAGGGGTCCTTGGTGGTCCACACGACCAGGGCCTCGGCCTGGATGGCTCGTAGGTCGTCGTCGGAGATCATGTTCCGTTGACGGGTTTCGAAGTCCTGCAGCGCCATGTTCATCTCGCAGGCCTTGAGCCAGTCGGGCTGCTCGAAGATGGCCTGGCGGGTGCGGATGAGGTCGTCGGTGACCATGGTCGGGTCGGCCATCAGCCACTCCAGGCGCGCCTTGACGCGCTCCACGACGGGTCCTTCGCGGCCTCCATGGACAGGGTGTAGAGCCGCTCCATGACTTGGGGGTTGGCCATGGTGCCGCCCATCGTGTTGAGCACGACGCGGTCGACGCGGTCCGGGTGGTCGGCGGAGTACCGGGCGGTGACCCAGCCACCGAGGGACTGCACCCGGAGAAATGGGCCTTCTCGGTGCCGAGGGTGTCGAGGACGGCGGTGACCTGGTCGACGTAGTGCGGGATCTCCAGCGGGTGGTCGGGCTTGGTCGAGTAGCCGTGGCCGATGAAGTCAATCGCCCACACGGAGAAGTGCTCTGCGTGTGCAGCAGTTGCGGACGTACGCCTCGCCGTGGCCAGTGATGCCGTGCAAGAACAGCAGGACCGGCTTCGATACGTCACCGGCGTGCAGGTAGCGGGTGCGGTACGGGCCGCCTGGAGGAACCCCTGGGAGAACTCGACCTGGTTCAGGTAGTTCCAGACGCTCGTGTACGGCCGACGGGTCTCGGCGGTCGTCTCTGCGGAGGTCTCTGAGGTGGTCTGCTGGGAAGACACGGTGGTGCTCCTGTTTAGTCGGGTGTAGGCGGTCACGCGGGAGGGGTGGACGCGGGGACGGCGATGTCGACGGGCCGGGTGGAGTACTGCTGACTGCTGCCTGCGTTGGTGCTGCGGGCGTGGGATGCGCCGTTGCGGTCGAGGCGGTCGAGGACGGCGCACAACGCGTCCTCGAGGAGGCTGGTGGCCTCGTCGATGTCCCGACCGCATGGTTGTGCCGCCAGGCGATGTAGCCGTCGGGGCGTACGAGGAGGGCGCCGGCTTCGGGGATGTCGCGGATCTGCTGCCAGTAGCCGTAGAGGTAGAGGGCGCCGGGCTGCCCGATGACGACGGTCTTGAGGAACGGCAGGTCGAGCTTGTCGGCGGCGTCGGCCCATGCGGCACCGGCGGGGCCGATGAGCAATGTCATCTGGCCCTTGCCGGTGACGTGGAGGTTGGACGTGCGGCGGCCGCGGGCGTCGACGAGCCACGCGTGCGGGAGCTTCGAGCCCGGTCGGGTGGTGGCCTGCAGGTACAGCTCGGGGTGGCGGGGCCACTCTTCTTCGCCGAGCGTGGGGTCGGGCTGCACGGCGCTCGAGGTGTAGCGCTGGTTGAGCTCGATGCCGTGGGCGTTGAACTCGGTGTTCTTGAGTTCGAGCACGTCGTACAGCCGTTCGCGCAGAGAGACCCCTTCGGGAGTCGGGGCCTTGAGCTTCGTCAGGCCAGCAGTGACCGGGTCTGCGTCGTCGTGGTCGAACCACTCACGCAGGCCCGCGTCCTTGCGGGACTGGTTGGCGCGGGCCACGATCTGCTTCCCGACCGGAGCGCGCTCGTCCGAGTACGACTCAGCAGGCCCTGGCCGGCGTACCCCCTGACCGCGAACGCGACCTTCCAGGCGAGGTTGAACGCGTCCTGCATGGACGTGTTGGACCCCAGGCCGCTGCTGGGGGGTGGCGGTGGACAGCGTCGCCGCCGCAGAACACGCGCCCCTCGGAGTAGCGGGTGGCGTGCTGCTGGTTCACGTACCAGATCGACTTGGTGATGATCTCGGGCTCGAGGTTCGGGTCGCCGACCAGGGTGCGGATCTGGTCGATGACCTTTTCGTCGGAGAGGTCGGCTCCCCGGCGGCCATGTCGAAGCCCCATCCGGCGATCCACTCCTCCCACGGGCGGATGGCACGCAGCAGACCCATCCCGATCTCCCCGAAGCCGGCGTGAGAGTTGAAGATCCAGTACAGGATGCTTGGACGATGCTCGACGTACCGGGTGAGGTCAGCGCGGAAGCGGATGTAGGCGGTGCCGGCCCTGGCCAGCTCGCCCTCCATCGGCAGACCGAGCTGCTCGACGATGCGTGAGCGGGCGCCGTCGAAGCCGAGCAGGGTCAGGGGCCGCGGTAGAACGCCTCGACCGGTGCGGCCGTCGCGGAACGTGACGGTCGCGCCGTATTCGTCCTGTGTGTGGTCGAGGTATTCAGTGTTGAAGCTCAACACCGCGCCACGTGAGGCAGCAGCGTTGAGCAGGATGGGCTCCATCTGCGGCTGCGGGAGGTGACCGTGCACGGGCTGCCCTTGAGGTAGTCGCCGTAGCGCAGGTCACCGGTGCCCCAGGTCTGCAACCGCAAGATCTCCTCACCGGCCAGGCTGGTCGTGAAGAGCGTGTCGCCCATCTGGTCCCACGGTGTGGCGTGCTGCCGGGCGATGTCCTCGAGGCCGAGGTCGCGCAGCACCTCCACGGCCCGCTGGTTGGTGATGTGCGCCCGAGGGCCGTTCGCGCCCCAGGGAAACACGGTGGCGGCGTGCACCCGAACGCCGTAGGTGGCCAGTGCGGTGGCGGCGATACCGCCGGCGGGGCCTAGGCCCCAACGACGACGTCGGTGTCGAACCCGTCCTCGTCGGCATGGAAGGGCTCGAACATCGGAGCTGGGTGCCCGTCTGCCTGGACGGCCGCAGCGCCTTCGGTCGGGTGGCCTGCGCGGGGTGTGCTCATGAGGACCTCGAAAGTCGGCAGCGTGCGTTGCGCTGGGCTGAGGAAGAGCCCAATGCGGGGGCTCCCGGCGACGTTAGGGTGATCGGCGTCACGTCAACTAGAATGCTAGTTAGGAGCTGGAGAAGTCGACCCTCCCGTGCCAATCCGTCCTTCAAGCACGAGCTGAGGCATCCTCATAGCAGGCGCGGAACGGGCGCGCTAAACAAACTTGACGCAAGGCCTTGTGGTTACCGTCACACCTATGTCATCGTCCAACTAGAACGCTAGTAGGTCACCACGCCGCCTCGGGTCGAACCACGCTCAGGAGAACCCCTCATGGACCTCAACAAGGCCACCACCGCTTTCCTCGCCTGCCACTGGGAGAACGACGTCGTCGGAGCGGAGGGCGCGTTCGCGCCGTTCTTCCGTGCCGAGGTCGAGCGTCGCGACGTCATTGCCGTCGCCAAGCGCGTCCTAGACGCCGCTCGCGGTTCCGGCGCCCAGGTCGTCTACACCCGCGTCGCCTTCAAAGAGGGTCACTCCGACCTGGTCACGAACATCCCGCTCCTCGGCGTCGTCGCCCAGCAGGGCAGCCTTCTCGAGGGCACCCCTGCCACCGAGATTGTCGATGAGCTCAAGCCCGAGGCTGACGACTGGAACGTCGCCAACCCCAAGGTCTCGGGATTCGCGTCTAGCGACCTCGACGAGCGCCTCCGCGGCGCAGGCATCGACACCGTCGTCCTCCTCGGCGTCGCCACCAACCTCTCGGTTGAATCCACCGGGCGCTCCGCCGGCGACCTCGGCTACCGCGTCATCGTCGTCGAGGACGCCTGCGCCGCCGCCGACCAAGGCACGCACGACGCCACCATCGCCACGTTCGGCCTACTCGGCGAAGTTGTCTCCGCCGACGACGTCATCGCCGCCCTGGCCTGACGCACACCGGGCCTGAGCGTTCAGGCCAACCGAAACGCACCGCATCCCGGGGTCCGACGCCCGCGGGCCCCATCAGCACACCCTCTGCACCACCGGAACAGGAGACACCCATGTCCGACATGCTCGCCGCCCGCCTGCACAAGATCGGCGACCCGATGCAGCTCGAGCGGGTCCCCACCCCCGAGCCCCGCCCCACCGACGTCGTCATCCAGGTCACCGCCTGCAACATCGTCCCCAACCTCAAGAACGTGCTCGCCATCTACGCCGAGTGGTTCCCCTACCTCCCACTGCCGCAGCTGCCCGCCATCTTCGGCCTCGACACCGCCGGCGTCGTCTCCCACGTCGGCGATCTCGTCACCAACGTCAAGGTCGGCGACCGCGTCTACATCAACCCCGGCATCTCGTGCGGCGGCTGCCGCGCCTGCAAGCGAGGTGAAGCCCCGAACTGCGCCAAGTACACGTTCATGGGCTACTTCTCCTTCGGCAAGGACGGCCAGGAGCTCTTCGATGCCTACCCCTACGGCGGGCTCGGCGAATACATGACTGCCCCGCAGGAGAACTGCATCAAGCTCCCCGACACCGTCTCCTTCGAGCAGGGTGCCCGGTTCGGCTACCTCGGCACCAGCTACTCCGCGCTCAAGAAGGCTCAGGTCGGTCCGGGCAAGACCGTCCTCATCGACGGTGCGTCCGGCACGCTCGGCATCGGCGGCGTCCTCAACGCCCTCGCCATGGGTGCCACCAAGATCTTCGGCACAGGCCGCAATGCCGAGCTCCTCCAGGACGTGAAGGCCCTCGCGCCGGACCGCATCGAGGTCCACGCTGTTGGCGACGGGTCACTCAAGGACTTCGTGCTCGAGCACAACGGCGGCGAAGGGGTCGATGCCGTGATCTCCACCCTCGGCCCCGGCTCTCCCAAGGAGACACTCCTCGAGGCGCTCTCCACCCTTGCCCGCGGCGGTGTCCTCGTCGACATCGGCGGCATGATGGAGCACCCCGAGCTCGACCTGTTCCACATGATGTGCAGCCAGAACTCCGTCATCGGCAGCCTCTGGTTCACCAACGGCGAAGCACAAGAGATGTCCGACCTCGCCGGCTCCGGAGCCCTGGACCTCTCCGTCCTCGAGCACCACGTGTTCCCGCTTGAGAAGATCAACGAGGCCCTCGACGACGGCCTCCCCGCCCGCCACGGCGGCTTCTCCAACTTCATCATCACGCCCGACCAAGCGCTGCTTGGTTCCTAGTGCTCAACTCGAGGCCCCGACCGGCATCGCTGGTCGGGGCTTCGACGCGTCCGCGACCGTGGGCCAAGCCGAGCGTCTGAGTCCGTCAAGTCTCAGCATTCACGATCGGCATGAAACGGATGTGTCCAACAGGCAGCGGTAAGACGCACTCATTGTGCGCAGATCTCGGCGTCCTAACCGCCACCGGACGCGTGATGCGACCCCTGTGCTGCCGAGTTCCAAGACCCCGCGCGATCGCAGCACTACCGGGTGGCGAACTGACGGTCGCGTCGCGACAGTGGCTACGGGCTACTCCGGACGACACGTGGGCAAGGGTCACCTTGTCGCTGCCCGAGCCAACGCACTTGGAGTGTCCGAACCCGTTCGAGGCCAATGGTGCGGGCATCCCTTCGGGGTCGACGATCCAGGTCACGAAGGAAGAGGAGTACATGGACCACCTAGTCGAACTTCTAGAGCGCTACGGAAGCGAGAAGGTTGTCTGTGCGTCGCATCGTTCGGTCACAGAGGAGCGTCCGCGCTCGACGGTGGAGCTGGTGACCGTGGACATCGATGGCAGCCAGGTCGGCGTCTTGTCCACGCCGCAGACGGCGAACTTCCTTCCGCTCGTCCGTCGCGCCGAGGCCGAAGGCAGGACCGTCACGTGCCGCGCGTCTCTTCGCGGGAACACACTCAAGGCGGACGTCGCCCTGCACGCCAGGAAGGCGCACGAGTTTGACGAGGGTCAGCTCTCGAAGTTGTTCGCACCCTGAACAACCCGAGGTCCGTCGGACCGTGTAGGTCGACGCTCGAGGGTGTACCCCCAATCGTGCAAGCACCACCCGAGCAAATGTTCGAGGTCGCAGTTTCACACGACCCGTCTTTGAGCAACAGAAGGCGTGTTTCTGGGCCTATCAGCCCACCGAGCCTTGCGGGGCCCGGCCAGGGCAAGAACGAGACCAAGGGCCACGTCCGCCTCCCGGGCACCGCGTTCGCATCGGCCCCGACGCCCGACGGCAGCCGACTGCTGGCCGTGCTGCGAGACCGTTCGTCGCTGGCCGTGCTCGAGCTGTCGACGCGACGAGTCGTCGACGAGGTACCGATGCCGCGCCTCCCGCAGTCAGTGGTGGTGGACTCCGCCGGCGCCCTCGCCTACGTCTCCTGCATCCCGGCGGACCGCGTGGTGACCGTCGACCTGCGCTCACACGCGGTCGTCGCCTCGACCCGGGTGGGAGCGGGCGCAGACGGCCTCGCCCTCACACAGGGGCCCGGGTCCACCAATTGAATCCTCGCCGGGTCACAAGCCCGACCCCCCTCTGCCCCGTTACTTAACCGCCATCGGTGCACCTCCCTGACATACAGGTGCCGCCGTGATTCCGCAGGTCGACCAAACGCGGCTGTCCCCAGCCCGCAGGTCACAGAACCCCCCTCGTTCTGCAAAAGGTGTATGTCGGAGAAGCAGAGACGCACTTCGAGGACGGGCGCGGGGGGTCTGAGACACCTTCAAGATGTGCGGAGACGTCTGGCGCTGAATCGTCGAACATGACCGGGGCCTTTGCTTGAATGCGAGCGTGCGTTCGGGTCGTCGCCGTTACGGACAGACGGTGGTCCGACTTCCTCGCCGCGCGGTCGCACCTCACCGAGGCGAACTTCTCCACGCCATCGAGCGTCGGGCTCGAACCGACCTCGCGTGGCCCGACGACGTACAGCTCGAAGTCGCTGGACCAGTCCTCGGAGCTGCCCGGTTGACCACGCCACGTGTATGCCTTTCAAGGACGGCGGCATCCACCGAGTCGACAACGGCATGCTGCTGCGCAGCGACGTACACAAGTTGTTCGACGACGGGTACCTTGACGTCGACCACCGTTTCCGGTTGGGCGTCAGCTCTTGCCTGAAGCTGCAATTCGGCAACGGGGTCGAATTCTATGAGCGGGAACGCGTTGGGCACGCAACCTCGATGCCCGCGTACCGCAAGCTACAACCCGAGAGCGAAGCCCTGACCTGGCACAAAGGCACGGTGTTCAAGTCGGCCTGACCGAAGCCTGTCGAACATCTGGAGGAGCGCAGCGCGGACCCACGCGAACGCCTCCAACGCTCCTCCGCCCGTCCTGGGCGGGCGGACAGGACGGGCGCAAAATGGTGCTCCCGTCGCGCACACTGGCTACATGAACCACGCTTCGATCGGGCCCCGCGCCGCGAAGCATGGGCTCGAGCGGTTAGCAGCAGGTCAGTTTCTCAAAACCGCAGGTCATGCCGGTCATGCTGAATCAGCGTGACCGTGGGCTGTGATGGACGGCGGGCAGGAACCCCCACGCCTCTCGCGTTACGCGCAGCTCGTCGCCTCGACACCGACCTCGTCGCTAGTTGGGTGTCACCTGAACGCACTGCACAGCGCCCAGAATGGGTCGGCCTCGTACCCCTCGAGGAGACCCGCGTGGGTGGGTCAGGGCCCGAGGGTGCCGATGGGAAGCACGCTGACGCCGTCAGGTCGGCCGTAAGCGAACCCGGTGGAGGTGATGACGCCCAGCGCCGCCGGGGAACCAGCCTTGTTCTGGTCGACCTTCTCGGCAAAAGCCAGAAGGGAGGCCGCGGCCTTGTCCGTGTCAGCGGGGTTCATCTTCACCTCGAACGCGGCCCACCGTCCATCGGGCAAGGTGACGACGACGTCGACTTCGTTCTGGTTCTGGTCCCGCCAATGGTGTACCTGCCCCCCGAGCCTTTGTGCGTAGATGCGGACATCGCGCACCACGAGGTTCTCGAAGAAGAAGCCCGTGGCATTCAGGTCTCCCAAGAGTTGGGAGGGGCCCTGTCCGAGTGCCGCAACCGCGAGGGAGGGGTCGACGAAGTAGCGGGTAGGTGACGACTGCAGCGGAGTGGCCGACCGCATGTGTGGTGCCCAGGCGGGCGAGTTCTCGGTCAGCCGTAGCCGGGACAGCGAATCGAGGTACCCGTCGACGGTGGCCCGCGCGACCGGGCCTTCTGCCCCGCCCACGTCGCGGGCTAGCGCGGTGACCTTCGCGACGGTGCCAACGTTCCGGGCTAGAGAGTTGAGCAATCGGCGGATGTTCTCCGGATCGCGTCGCCGTACGCCGAGCCCTTGGATGTCGACCAGGACGATCTGGTTGAGGTAGTCGCGCAGCCACCTGCCCGCGTCTTGAGGGGCGGCGTCGAGCAGTGCCGGCCATCCGCCGATGCAGATCCGGTCGATGATGTCAGGAACGGTCAGTCCCGAGTCTTGTGCGGTGACCTTGTCACCGGCTAAGACAGCGTTCAGTGACGCCTGCCCGTTGGAATGACCCGACTCCATCAATGACATAGGCCGCATCTGGATAACCGCGATACGGCCGGCGCCTGAGTGGCGGTTGACGTCCTCCCTGGGGGTAGCGGACCCGGTCAGGATGTACAGGCCCTTCGTAGGAGCGCGGTCGTCGACGGCGCGACGGATCTGGTCCCACAAGGTGGGAACCACCTGCCATTCGTCGAACAGCACCGGACGTGGACCGTCGAGCAGCAGGTCAGGGGCGACGCTGGCCGCGTTGCGGGCAGCCGGATCCACGTCGAGTCGGTAGCTAGTGGCCGCCTTCTGGATTGCGGACTCGGTCTTGCCACACGCCTTAGGTCCCTCGATGAGGACAGCGCCGATGGCGCTCAATCGTTCAGCGAGCTCGCCGTCCAGGACACGCTCGCGGTAGCTGGCGTCTGCTCGCATCGCCAACGCTCCTGTCTCCTTGAGTGACGCTTAGCTTAGCAGAAACCATATCGGTAACCTTGCAGAATCCATAGCAGCGACTTTGCAGAATCCATACTGGATCCACTAGGCAGGCTGCCCCGTCCTGACTCAGGCGGGACCCTCGACGCAGTTCACCGGTAGCAAGCAGCAGCACCATCAGAAGGACTGTCGCCACAACGAGCATCACGACGGCGCACAACATCATGACGAACAAGAAGAAGAGGAAAAGGAAGAGGTACGAGAGGGCGGTGGACGCGCGCGGAGGGCTCCCACGACAGAGCGTCAGATCGCTGCCTTACGGACACACCAGAATTCTTGACGAAGGGAACCTGTTGGTCCATTCCAGGCACCTCAGCGGGTGCCTGTGAAGGACTACCCCGACCTATCAGCCGGAGGAGTCGGTGGCCGGGCTGGGCGCGGGCTCCCACCCGAGCGCCGCGAGGGAGTCTGCGATGTCGTCCTTGGCTCCGGAGACGTACCGCCGGAGCGTAAACTCGGCAGACTCATGACCGGCCAAGGTGGCGACGCGCGACGCCGGCTGCCCGACGTCCTCGAGCTGCCAGGTCACGAACGTGTGGCGAAGTGAGTGCCAGGTGAGAGACCACGTGCGTTGCCGCCGGGTCCTGCCTTCCCCCCACGGTTTCACTTCTTCACGGAAGGGCCAGTCGGCTGCCAGCGCGGCCGGCTCAAAGATGTCGCGATGGAAGTTGCCTCCGAGCAGCCAGGTGCCGCGCTCGGACGGGAACAGCAGACCGTTGGGGTTCGTGCCTGCCGTCCGTTCGTGGTCGATCTCTGTCAACCGTCGCTCGATCGCCGCGGCCAGCGGGAAGCCTGTCGGCGTGATCTGTGGGTAGGTGGTCCACCGGCGCTTGTTGCCCTTGGGCAGCGCGAGGTGGGGGCCCCCTATCGTCTCGAGGCGCCACTGCACTCTGATGCGGCCGTCGGTGTGGACCGTCGTGTCGTCCAGGACGGCGAGCTCGCCCCGACGGACGCCGGAGTAGGCGGCGAGCTCGACCGCCAGCGCTCGCCATTCCTTTCGTCCGCGACGTCGTCGCGTCGTCATCGACTCGCGTAGCGCTCGTACCTGGTCGTGCGTGGGGCGCTGGACTCGCGGAACGTACGCGGCGGGGCCGTCGCCCTGCTCGGTGACCGTCGTGTCCCGGGCGCCGTGCCACCAGACAGTGCCGAGGTCGATGACCTGCGACTCGAGCAGGTAGTCACCCTGACGAAGTGCCCCGGCCAGGGACCGAGCAGCTCTCCGGACGTTGCGGCCCTCAGATTCCGTGGGAGCGAGATTCACTGCGCGCTGTAGGTGGGCCCTTCGCAGGTCGAGGTGCCGGACACCGCCGAACACTGGCCGGAAGTAGCGCGTGGCGTAGTAGGTCATCGTCTTGGTGTGGGACTCGCCCCACGATCCCTTGGGCTTGGGTCGCTCCGGCGAGAGCCAGTAGTCGATCCCGACCGACGTGCTGAACTCGGTCCGCGGCGTGGCGCCGGCGAGGAGCAGCTGCTCGCGGGCGAGCGCCTTCGCCCACGCGGTGTCGAAGCACCTGCCGACGGAGGTGCCCTGCTGCGGATTGCCCCACGTGATCCGGTAGTACGGGACCAGCGTGGTCGGGGCGTACATCGCCACCAGACCGGCAGGGGTGTCCCAGGCCGAGGGCTCACCGTCCGGACGGGTCGGGTCGTCCGCTCGGTCGTAAGGCGTGGGCGGCGCCATGGCTAGTGACCCAACCGTTCACCGGCTGGGAGGACATCCGGATCGGCATCGTGGGACCTGCGCCGCGACACTCTCACCCGCGGCACCGCGTGCGCGACGACGCTCGGGAGCGAACAGTCCTCCTCACCCCGTCGACGTCGGGGCACGGTCTTGGGAGTACGTCTGGCGTCGACGTAGGCCAGGACCTCATGGGTGTACCAGCGGTAGCAGGAGCCGGAGATGACCAGTGGGTCGGGGAAGTCCGGTTCGCGGGTCCGGGCGTAGGCGGCGGTCCGGTGCAGACGGAGCAGGGACGCGATGTCGTGGATGGTGAGCAGGGTCGGGAGGCCGGCCGGGAAGTTGGGCGGAAAGTCCGTTGGGGCTGTCATGTGGTGGAGGTGGACGAGCGGTGCCGAACCGTGCCGGTGCGTCCGCTCGGGCACCGACCGGGGCTCCAGGAGCGGTGATCCGTATGGGAACGCTATGTCAACCGCAGCCGGCGACCCGTTGCGCCGCAGGTCAACGCGATGTGTGCAGCCGCCTCCTAAGCGAAAGGTCGCAAGTTCGACTCTTGCCTGGGGCACCAGAAGGCGCTCGGAGAATTACACAATTGATATTCGCCAGAGTGCGTGGCGCGCTTGACACAGAGCGCCTACCGTCTCTCACGTGCACCATCTGTCCCACTCGCCACATCCGTCCCAGCACCCCCGTCGCTCGCGCCAGAGCCTCCGGGGTGCACTGCTGCGCGCCACCGGTGCAGCGAAGCTGCTGACGGCGGTGGTCGTGCTGGTGGCACTGACGGTGCCCCAGACCGCGGACGGCCTCAGGCTGGCCTCCTCCACCTATCTCTGCACGGGCTACGCGGGATGCCAGGCCGCCGGCTACGGCAACGCCGGCTACCAGGCGGCTGCGTCGACGTCGTGGTGGCGGATGTACACCGGCCACAACTGCACCAACTACGTCGCGTACCGACTGATCCAGAACGGCATGCCGAGCACCCGCCCCTGGGAGGGCAACGGCAACGCCTCCAACTGGGGAGTGGCGATGGCGTCCCTCACCGACCAGACCCCCCGCGTCGGAGCCGTGGCCTGGTACCAGCCGCACGTGACTCCCGCGGGCGGGTCCGGGCACGTCGCGTACGTCGAGGCGGTCATCTCCGACACCGAGATCATCGTCTCGGAGGACTACTGGGGCGGCAACTTCTACTGGCGCCGCATCACCAAGACCGGCGGCGGCTGGCCCAGCGGTTTCATCCACTTCAACGATGCCGCGATCGAGCCCACGACGCCTCCCGTCATCTCCGGCACACCCGCGGTCGGCTCACCGCTCGAGGTCGCGGTGGGGGCGTGGACTCCCGAGCCCACGAGCGTCACCGTCCGCTGGCTCGCCGACGGGGTCGCCATCCCCGGTGCCACCACGACCAGCTACGTGCCGACACCCGAGGTCAAGGGCAAGGCACTCACCGCCGAGGTCGTCGCCGAGAAGGCGAGCTTCACCGCCGGACGGGCGGCGCTGGTCACCGCGCCGGTGGCTCCCGGAACCCTGCAGGTCACCGCGCCGCCGGCCATCCAGGGCGTCCCGGAGGTCGGGCAGACCCTGACGCTCAGCGACACCGCGTGGTCGCCGCAGCCCTCGAAGACGACCACGCAGTGGTACGCCGACGGCGCCCCGATCGACGGGGCGACGGGCCCGACCCTCGTGCTGGGCCGTGAGCACATCGACCGCCGGATCAGTGCCCGCGTCACCGGGAGCGCGAAGGCCTACCGCAAGCTCAGGGCGGCGGCCGCGGAGACCGAGCCGGTCCTCGCCAAGGCCGTCCGGGTCACGCGCTCCTTCGCGGTCCGGGGCCGGGCCCAGCTGGGGCGCAAGCTCGTGGCCCGGGCCGGCGACGTCCGCCCGAGCAACGCGTCGGTGGCGTACGCGTGGCTCCGCGACGGCACGCCGATCGCCAAGGCCACCCGCGAGAGCTACACCGTCCGGCGCAAGGACATCGGCCGCACCCTGGCCCTCCAGGTCACGCTGACCCACCCCAACTTCCGCGAGGTCACCGAGACCATCGCGGTGACCGGACCGATCACGAGCGTTCCGACCATGCGCGTCCGCACCGATCCCCGCAGGGGCCGCGTCATCGTGGACGTCAAGGTGAGGGCACCCGGGGTGCCCGCGCTGACCGGCGCGGTCACGGTGACGGTGGGTCGTCGCACGGTCGAGGGCCAGCTCGTGGACGGTCTCGCCCGACTGGTCGTCCGGAAGCTCAAGGCCGGCACGAAGCCCGTCGTCGTCCGCTACGCCGGGATCGAGCTGGTGCCGCCCACGACCGTACGGTCGCAGGTGGAGTCAGGTAGCGAGCACGTCCAGCAGGGCGCGCGCCGCGGCGTCGACCGCGTCCACGTCGACGTGCTCGCGCTCGTGCTGCCCCACCTGCACGCGTACGACGTGCCCGCCCGATCGTGCGGTGAGGCTGACGAAGTGCGGCCCGAGCAGGTCGAGCACCTGGTCGAGGCGCGGCAGCCACACGGCTTCGCGCTCCTCGACGCTGTCCAGCGCCCACTCGGTCGTGCCGTTGAAGGCGAGCACGCGACCGCCGGCGTGGTCACGCACCTCGACCACCATGTCGCTGACCGTGAAGGTCGTGTCGTCGAGCTCGCGGTCGGGCACCCAGAACTGGTCGCCGTTGCCGGGCGACCAGACCACGCCGGCGTCGTGCAGGCGGAGGGCCAGGTCGAAGGCGATCACGTGGCCAGTGTGCCCCGACACCTGTGACGCCTGGCCCGTGAAAGGCTCGCTCACGTGATCATCGGGCTGGTCGGCGACCTCGAGGGCGACCGCGACTGGGCGGTCCGGGTGCTGCGTGCGCTGGGTCGGGACGTCGACGTCGCCGTCCAGCTCGGCGACCTGCGGTTCGGGATGGGCCCGGACCCCGACGGCTACCTCGCCGCCATCGAGTCGGTGTGCGCCGAGGTCGGCCTGCGGCTGCTCTGCATCGGCGGCAACCACGAGCACTGGGCGCACCTCGACGGGCTGTGGGCCGACCCGGCACACCAGGACGCTGACGGTCGGCTCCTGCCCCTCGAGGTGACCGACCACGTCTCGCTGCTGCCGCGCGGCCACCGGTTCGAGCTGGGCGGCCGCTCGTTCGTGGCCCTCGGCGGCGCGCCGTCGGTGAACCGGCTGCTGCTGACCGAGGGCGTGAGCTGGTGGCCGGGCGAGGTGATCACCGACGAGCACGTCGACCTGACGCTCGCCGGTGGGCCGGCCGACGTGCTGCTCCTCCACGACAGCCCGGCGCCGCCGCTCTGCACGCCGCCGGTGGCCGAGATCGTCCGCGGCAACCCGATGGAGTGGCCCGACGTGATCCTGGCCGAGGCCGATGCGGGCATGGCCCAGGTCACCCGCGCGCTGCTCGGCGTACGTCCGCGTCTCGTCGCGCACGGCCACTTCCACGTCGCGGGCGAGGCCGTCGTACGCCTGCCGGGCGCCGACCACGACACGTCGATCTGGTCGCTCGCGGCCAACGGCGACCCCGCCAACGTCCGGCTGCTCGACCTCGCGACCCTCGGCGACCCGGCCCAGGCAGTGCCGCTCAGGTGACGGTCTCGAAGCGGATGCCCGCGGCCTGCAGCCGCGCGAGCAGCGCGTCGCCCATCGCCTGGGCCGGGGTGACCTGGCCGGAGGTGTCGGGGTTGTCGTCGAGGGCGAGGCAGAGCGCCGCCTCCGACAGCATCTTCGCGGTCTCGGTGTAGCCCGGGTCGCCGCCGGAGACGCGGGTGCGGACGGTCGTCCCGCCGGCCTCGCCGACGAAGTCGACGGTGAACCACGACTTCTCGCGCTTCGCCTCGTCCGGTCCGGAACCCTGCGGCACCTTGCCCTTGAGGAACTCGCGCAGCGGCTTCACCTGCGCCGCGACGGTGAGGGCACCGACCGCGGCCGCACCGCCGGCGGCGTAGCGCAGCGTCTTGGTGCCGGCCCAGTGGGAGTAGCGGAACTTCGGACCGTACGCCGGCAGCGCGGCGCCGCTGCGCGCGACGATGATCGGGTCGATCGTCGGCAGCGGGAGCAGCCAGTAGCCGAGCACCGGGTCGCGGTGCGGCTTGCCACCGACCGATCGCGACGAGCGGCCGTCGGCGGGCTTGCCCTCGGCGCGACGGCGGGCGGCGTACGTCGTGCGCATGTCCCGGGCCCGGGAGAACTGGTTGAGCGCGGAGTGGAACGTGCCGCCGGAGAAGGTGCCCGCCGAGCGGACGACGCCGCGCAGGGTGATGGGCTGGTCGGACGGCAGCTGCTGCACGGTGAAGTACGCGCCGAGGTCGTGCGGGATCGAGTCGAAGCCGCAGGCGTGCACCAGCCGGGCGCCGGTGCGGACGGCGGTCTGGTGGTGCGCGAGGTAGGTCTGGTCGACGAACTCGGGCTCGCCGGTGAGGTCGAGGTAGTCGGTGCCGGCCTCGGCGCAGGCCGCGACCAGGGGGCCGCCGTGCTCGAGGTAGGGGCCGATCGTCGTGACGACGACGCGGGCCCGTCGGGCGACGTCGCCCAGCGCCGCCGGATCGGTCGCGTCGGCGACGAGCACCTCGACCTCGGCACCTCCGTCGGCGGCCAGGCGGCGGCGTACGTCCTCGAGCTTGTCGGCGTTGCGACCGGCGATCGCCCAGCGCAGCCCGGCCGGGGCGTGCGCGGCGAGGTAGTCGGCCGTGAGGCCGCCGGTGAAGCCCGTGGCTCCGAACAGGACGACGTCGAAGTCGCGGGGGTCGCTCATCGCGCCATCGTGCCACGCGGAACCGGGCCTCCCGTCGGGCCGTCCCACCGCCATGAGCCTTCGCACGAATCACCACCACCGTCGCGGCCGCGACCACCCTCGCCGCGGCGGTCGGCGTGGGCTACGCACTGGGCAACGACCAGGGTCCGGGCGACCCGCCGCCGACGGCGCCGCCCCTCGCGCTCGCCAACGCCGACCTCACCGTCGCGGGCAGCTGCGACGACCTCCTCGACTCCTACGTCCAGCGAGCCCTCGAGCAGGTCGGCCCCTACGGCTGGGGCGGCGGCGGGATCGTCATGTTCGACGCCCAGTCCGGCGACACGAGCGCCCCCAGTGCCTCCGCCGCCGGCAGCGAGCGGTCCGTCGGTCACCACCTCCCGCTCGACCAGCAACGAGTCGGGCACCAACGTCCAGGAGCTCGGTGTCGACGAGTCCGACGTGGTGAAGGTCGCCGGCTCCCTGCTGCTCCGGATGCGCGAGGGCGAGCTGCTGGCCTACGACGTCTCCGGCGACGAGCCGTCGCTCCTGTCGGCCACCCGCATCGACGACGCCCGCGGCAACGGTGTCGTCGGCGACCCGGGCGGCGAGCTGCTGTTCGTCGGCGGTCGCGCCGTCGTGCTCGGCACCTCGGACGACGGCCTGTCGACCACGATCACGACGGTCGACCTGTCCGACCCGACCTCGCCGAGCATCGTCGACGCCACCACGATCCGCGGCCGCGCGTCCGCCGTGCGCCTGCACGGCGACGTCGTACGCGTCGTGCTGCAGAACGGGCTGCCCGAGCTCGACTTCTCCTACCCCGACGGCACCTTCGGAGAGATCCGCGCCAGGCTGCGCAACCGGTCGCTGGTGCGCGACACGACGCTGGCCGACTGGCTGCCGACCGTCGACGGCGAGCCGCTGGTCGACTGCGCGGACGTCGCCGTCCCCGACGACGACGAGATCTCGCTCGGCACCACGACGCGTCGTCGCCCTCGACCCCGCGGCGCCGACGAGCCGGACCACGACGGCGGTCGCGACGGACTCCGACATCTCGTACTTCTCGACCGACCGCTTCTACCTCGCTGCGGGCGGGCAGTGGGGCATGTGGCGCGACTGCATCGACTGCGGGTTCGGCGGCATGCCGACCGGCACGACGCCGATCTTCGCGTTCGCGCTCGACGGCGCCGACACGACGTACGTCGCCTCCGGCGAGGTCGAGGGCACGATCGCCGACCGCTGGTCGATGGACGCCGTCGGCGGCTCGCTGCGGGTCGCGGTCGGCCCGAGCAGCGAGACCGGCAACTTCAACTCCGTGCTCACCCTGCGCGAGGAGGGCTCCGACCTCGTCGAGGACGGCCGGGTCGACGACCTCGGCGTCGACGAGCAGATCAAGTCGGTGCGGTGGTTCGACGACCTCGCGATCGTGGTGACCTTCCGACAGACCGACCCGCTCTACGCCATCGACCTGACCGACCCGGCCGCCCCGCGGCTGCTGGGCGAGCTCAAGATCCCCGGCTTCTCGGAGTACCTCCACCCCCTCGGCGAGCACCGGCTCATCGGGATGGGCCAGGACGCGAGCCTCGACGGGATGACCCGCGGCGCGCAGGCGGCGCTCTTCGACGTCACCGACCTGACGAACCCGCGGCAGATCGACGTCGTCCGCTACGACCGGGACACGTACGCCGGGGCCGGCGCCGACCCGCGGCAGTTCACCTGGCTGCCCGAGCAGCGGGTCGCGCTGACCGTCGTCTCGCAGGGCTGGGAGGGCACCACCGGCTGGGTCTCCGTGCTGTCGCTCGACGACGGCTCGATGACCAACCGGATGGTCGAGGTGGAGCACGGCAGCGACGTCGCCGACGTACGCCTCGTGCCGCTCGCCTCCGGCAAGGTGGCGCTGGTGACGGGCGAGGACGTCTCGTTCTTCGCCCTGTGACAGCGTCGAGGCTCGTCGTACGCTCGACCCATGTGCCGCAACATCCGCCCGCTCAACAACTTCGAGCCGCCCGCGTCGCGTGACGAGGTGACGGCCGCCGCCCTGCAGTACGTCCGCAAGATCGCCGGGACGACCAAGCCGTCGCAGGCCAACGAGGACGCGTTCTACGCCGCGGTGAAGGAGATCGCCCACATCACCGAGCACCTCCTCGACGACCTGGTCACGACGGCGCCCCCGAAGAACCGCGAGGTCGAGGCGGAGAAGGCGCGGGCCAGGGCCCGGGTCCGGTACGGCGCGTGACGCTGGGCCGGTCGGTGTACGCCGACGCTGCCGTCGAGAGCGCGCGTACGCCTGCCGCGGTCGACCCGGCCGCGGTCGAGGTTGCGCTCGACCTGCTGGCGACCCGGCCGCTGGTGGTGCTGACCGGCGCGGGTCTCTCGACCGACTCCGGCATCCCGGACTACCGCGGACCGGGCGCCCCGGCACGGGCGCCGATGACGTACCAGGAGTTCGTGGCGACGCCGGAGGCGCAGCGGCACTACTGGGCACGCAGCCACGTGGGCTGGCAGCGGATGGGGCGTGCCGAGCCCAACGCCGGCCACCGGGCCCTCGCCGAGCTCGACCCGCTGCTCCTCATCACGCAGAACGTCGACGGCCTGCACGAGGCCGCCGGCTCCCGGCGCCTCGTCGCCCTGCACGGCCGGGTCGCCGACGTGATCTGCCTGACCTGCCGCGCGACGTCGTCGCGCGCCGACCTGGAGCGGGTGCTCGACGAGCTCAACCCCGACTGGATCGAGCGGCACGCCTCGGCGCTGTCGAACCCCGACGGGGACGTCGACCTCGACGAGACCGCCGACTTCGTCGTGCCGGCCTGCGCCTGCGGCGGCCCGCTCAAGCCCGACGTGGTCTTCTTCGGCGAGAACGTGCCGGCCGACCGGGTGGCCCGCTGCTACGCCGCCGTCGAGGCGCTCGGCCGCGGCGGCGCGCTGCTGGTCGCGGGATCGTCGCTGACGGTCATGAGCGGCCTGCGGTTCGTGAAGCGGGCGGCCCAGGGAGGTACGCCGATCGTCATCGTGAACCGTGGCGTGACCCGCGGCGACGACCTGTCGGCGTACAAGCTCGAGGTGGGGTGCAGCGACTTCCTCGCGGAGCTGGCGGCGCGGGTCGCCTAGCGGCGTACGAAGATGTGCTCGGCCGCCTCGACCACCAGCTCGGCGGTCTCGCCGCCGGAGCCGATGAGGATGCCCTCGTCGGTGCGGGCGATGGTCACGGTCTTGCCGGGCAGGGCGCCGACGCGACGCAGGAGGCCCATCAGCTCCTCGTCCTTCTGCATCTCCTCGGAGATCCGCTTGACGTGGACCAGCTGGTCCTCGACACCGGCGGCGGCCGACAGCGGCTCGACGTCGGTCATGAAGTCCTCGCCGCTGACGTCGCCGAGCTCGTCGAGCCCGGGGATCGGGTTGCCGTAGGGCGACTCGGTGGGGTGGTCGAGCAGCTCGAGCAGCCGGCGCTCGACCGTCTCCGACATCACGTGCTCCCACCGGCACGCCTCGGCGTGCACGAGCTCCCAGTCGAGGCCGATCACGTCGGTGAGCAGGCGCTCGGCGAGACGGTGCTTGCGCATCACCCGGGTGGCCAGCAGCTGGCCCTCCTCGGTGAGCTCGAGGTGCCGGTCGCCCTCGACCGTCAGCAACCCGTCGCGCTCCATCCGCGCCACCGTCTGCGACACCGTCGGCCCGGACTGGTGCAGCCGCTCGGCGATGCGCGCGCGCAGCGGGACGATGTCCTCCTCCACGAGCTCGTAGATCGTGCGGAGGTACATCTCGGTGGTGTCGATCAGGTCACTCACGCGGGCCATTGTGTCCCATCGGCGGCTGCCGCGCTCCGCCCACCCGTGGCACAGTGAGGCCGGTGACCGAACTCCTCGTCCCCCAGCGTTTCTGCGGTCCGCCCGACTCCGGCAACGGCGGCTGGACGGCCGGGGCACTCGCTGCCCTCGACACCGCCGACGCCCCCGCCGACCGTACGGACGGCTGGCCCACGATCGAGGTGTCGCTGCGCCGGCCGCCGCCGCTCGACACACCCCTGCAGGTCGGCGAGGCGGGCGGCATGCTGACGGCCTCGTACGACGGGGCCGTCGTCGCCACCGCCCACCGGTCCGAGCGCGACCTGGGCCTGGTGGACCCGGTCTCCCACGACGTCGCCACCGCGGCCGAGGCGTCGTACCCCGGCCACGACTTCCACCCGTTCCCCACCTGCTTCGCCTGCGGCACGTCGCGCGGCGAGGGCGACGGGCTGCGGATCTTCCCCGGCCAGACCGGCGACGGGCCCGACGGCGCGCTCGTCGCGGCCGCGTGGACGCCCCACCCCAGCCTCCACGAGGACTGGCACACGTACGTCGACGAGACGCCGCGCGCGTCGGTGGCCGCGACGTGGGCCGCGCTCGACTGCATCGGCGGCTGGGCCGGCGACCTCACCGAGCGGCTGATGGTGCTGGGTCGGATGACCGCCCGGGTCGACGACCTGCCGGTGATCGGCGAGCCGCACGTCGTGGTCGGCGAGGGTCGCGGCCAGGACGGGCGCAAGACCTTCACCGCCGCGACGCTGTACGACGCCGACGGCCGGGTGGTGGCGACCGCCGAGCACACCTGGATCGCCGTCGACGCCGAGCTCTTCGGCGGGCACTCCCCGGCGCGGTGAGCGTCCGGTCGGCGGCAGGGTTTGACCGCCCCTCCCCCCTCGTTGAGAGGATGTGGGCATGGCTGATTTGATCGATCCAAACACCCACTGGTGGCGCAACGCCGTCGTCTACCAGATCTACGTCCGCAGCTTCGCCGACAGCGACGGCGACGGCATCGGCGACCTGCCGGGCATCACCTCGCGCCTGCCGCACCTCGCCGAGCTCGGTGTCGACGCGCTCTGGATCACGCCGTTCTACACCTCGCCCCAGCACGACCACGGCTACGACGTCGCCGACTACCGCGACGTCGACCCGCTCTTCGGCAAGCTCTCGGATGCCGACGACCTGATCGCGCGGGCCCACGAGCTCGACCTGCGCGTCGTCGTCGACCTGGTGCCCAACCACACCTCCGACGAGCACGTGTGGTTCCAGGCCGCGCTGGCCGCCGGCCCCGGCAGCCCGGAGCGCGCGCGCTACCTCTTCCGCGACTCCCCCGAGGACAAGCCGGACGGCACGCCCCCCAACAACTGGACGTCCGTCTTCGGCGGGCCCGCGTGGACCCAGGTCGAGGACGGCCAGTGGTACCTCCACCTCTTCGACTCCAGCCAGCCCGACCTCGACTGGCGCAACCCCGAGGTCCCGGCGATGTTCGAGGACGTGCTGCGCTTCTGGCTCGACCGCGGCGTCGACGGCTTCCGCGTCGACGTGGCCCACGGCCTCTTCAAGGAGGCGTCGCTGCGCGACCAGGTCGTCGAGGCCGGCGGGACAGCCCGCGAGCAGCGCCCACGAGATGGTCGAGCGCACGATCACCGACGAGCCGATGTGGGACCAGCCCGAGGTCCACGACGTCTACCGCTCGTGGAACACGATCCTCGACGAGGCCGGTGCCGACCGGATGGCCGTCGCGGAGGCCTGGACCCAGACGATCGAGTCGATGACTGCCTTCATCCGCCCCGACGAGCTCGACCAGACGTTCAACTTCGCCTGGCTGCTCGCCGACTGGTCCGCCGAGGCGTTCGCCGGGGTCATCGCCGACACGCTGGCCGCGGTCGAGGGCGTCGGCGCGGCACCGACGTGGGTGCTCAGCAACCACGACGTCGTACGCCACGTCACCCGCTACGGCGGCGGCGCGCAGGGCCTGGCCCGCGCCCGCGCCGCCACCCTGGCGATGCTCGCGCTGCCCGGCTCGAGCTACCTCTACCAGGGCGAGGAGCTCGGCCTCGAGCAGGTCGACGTCGCGCCGGAGGACCGTCAGGACCCGTCGTACCTCCGCACCGGCGAGGTCGGTCGCGACGGCTGCCGGGTGCCGATCCCGTGGAGCGGCACCGCGGCGCCGTACGCCTTCGGGCCCGGCTCGGAGCAGCCGTGGATCCCGCAGCCGGCCGACTGGGCGCAGCTCACGGTCGAGGCGCAGACCGGCGACGAGACGTCGACGCTGGAGTTCTACCGCGACGCCCTGCGGGTTCGCCGCGAGTTCGCCTGGACCGCGGGCGAGGAGGTCGAGCTGGTCGACCTCGGCACCGACGTGCTGGGGTTCCGCCGCGGTCCGCTGACCGTGGTCGTCAACTGCGGCACCTCCCCGGTCGAGCTGCCCGAGGGCGAGCTGCTGCTCGCCAGCGGGTCCGTCGACGGCGGCAAGCTGCCCGCCGACACCGCCGCCTGGCTCCGCTGACCGATATCCTGCAGGACGTGGCGTACGGGTCCGGGAGCTGGATCCCGTTCACCACGTCCTCAGGTATCTCCCGGTGTGTTCAGTCGTCGCTGAGGGCCGCGTTGTACGCCGCCAGCTGGTCGGCGAACCCGGCCAGCTCGGCGTCGCCCCAGGCGGCGAGCCGCTGGTCGAAGCGGTCGCTGCGGTGCCGGCCCATCACCTCGAGGCGCTCGCGGCCCTCGCTGGTCGCGTCGAGGAGGATCGCGCGGCGGTCCTCCGGGTCGGGCTGGCGCTCGACCAGGCCGAGGTCGACGAGCGCCTGCACCTGCCGGCTGACCCCGCCCTTGTCCATGTCGAAGGCGTCGCTGAGGTCGGCGCCGCGCATCGGGCCGTTGGTGGCCAGGTGCGTGAGGATGACGTACGTCATCGGGTGCAGGTCGGGGTGCACCTCGCGGGCGCGCTCCCCCATCACCCGCTTGACGCGGCGGATCAGGCTGCCGACCTCGGACTCGATGCGACGGAGGTCGTCGTGGCGGGTGCTCATGCCTGCGGGGTGACGTCTGCCATGAGCTCATCCTCGCGCTTCACCGAGGTCCGCAGGGGGACTTCCTCGATGAAGAGCACGGCGACGAGCGCGGCCACGGCGAACGGCAGCGCCGCCAGGAAGATGTGGCCCGTGGCGTCGCCGTACGCGCTCTCGAAGATCGCGCGGATCGGCGCCGGCAGGGTGGACAGGTCGGGGATGCCGCCGGTGCTGTGGCGGACGGCGTCGGCGTACGCCGGCTGCTCCGCGACGAGCTTGCCGAGGCCCACCTTCACCGCGTCGGCGACCTGGTGGGCCAGGACGGCACCCAGGGCGGCGATGCCGACCGAGCCGCCGAGCGAGCGGAAGAACGCGACGACCGACGACCCGGCGCCCATGTCGGAGAGCGCGATGGTGTTCTGCACGGCGAGCACGAGGTTCTGCATGGTGGCGCCGAGGCCGAGGCCGAGGACGGCCATGAAGACGCCGGTGTGCCACAGCGGCGTGCTGGCGTCGATCGTGGCGAGGAGGGCGATGCCGACGATGACGGCGACCATGCCGCCGACGAGCCAGCGCTTCCAGAGGCCGGTCGCGGTGATGATGCGGCCGCTGAGGATGCTCGAGACGAGCAGGCCGGCGACCATGCAGATCGACATCAGGCCGGCCTCGGTCGGGCTCATGTCCTTGGCGCGCTGGAAGTAGAGGCTGAGGTAGACCGTCGAGCCGAACATCGCGACACCGATCAGCACGGAGGCGACGGTGGCGAGGGTGAGCGTGCGGTCCTTGAAGAGGTGCAGCGGGATGACGGGGTCCTTGGCGACGTTGGCCTCGACGTGGACGGCCGCCGCGATGATCGCGACGGAGCCGGCGACGAGCAGGCCGCTGGTCCAGGAGATCCAGTCGAAGTTCTGGCCGCCGAGGGAGACCCAGATCAGCAGGATCGAGACGCCGCCGACCAGCAGGAACGCGCCGAGGTAGTCGATCGACACCTCGCGCTTCACGACCGGGAGACGCAGGGTCTTCTGCAGCACGACGAAGGCGAGGGCCGCGACCGGGAGGCCGGCGAAGAAGCACCAGCGCCAGCCGACGGTGTCGACGAGCACGCCGCCGACGAGCGGTCCGCTGACGGTGGCGAGGGCGAAGACCGCCCCGATGTAGCCGCTGTAGCGGCCGCGCTCGCGCGGCGACACCATCGTGGCGATGACGACCTGGACCAGCGCGGTCAGGCCGCCGACGCCGAGGCCCTGGACGACGCGGGCGCCGATCAGCACCTCCATCGAGGGCGCGAAGCCGGCGATCAGCGACCCGATCGAGAAGATCACGAGGGCCGTCTGCACGAGCACCTTCTTGTCGAAGAGGTCGGCGAACTTGCCCCAGATCGGGGTGGTCGCGGTCATCGCGAGCATCGTCGCGACGACGACCCAGGTGTAGCCGGTCTGGCTGCCCTGGAGGTCGTCGACGATGGTCGGCAGCGCGTTGCTGACGATCGTGCTGGAGAGCATCGCGACGAACATCGCGAGGAGGAGCCCGCTGAGCGCTTCGAGCACCTGGCGGTGGGTCATCTCGCCCGCCTGCTCGGCGGTGAGGGTGGGAGCCTGGGTCACTGCGTGCCATCGATTCGTGGTTGCCGGTCGCAATAGTTGCTGACCACAACCATATGCCGGGGTGCACGCCGATGCCAGCGGCGGCGGACGAGACCTGCGCCACACCGTCGTACGACTCGGGGCACGAGGTTCCGTACCGAAACTGGAGCCTCGCCCGCGAAGTTTCGGGGCTGAGGCTCCAGTTTCCCCGGGTACCCGGGGATCGCAACCGCAGGCAGAGCCGGCCCCCGGAAATGCAGCGACCCGCAGGCATGCTGCCCCTCGTGAGAGGGGCCCCGGTGGATGGAAACCGGGAGCCTGCGGGTCGGGTGGCTGCGGTGAATTCGCCGGCAGCTGTCGGCGATGCCGGGGGCTGCCTAGCGGGCAGCCACCTCACTCATCCGAAAAGAACTCATTCTTCGGATCACCTCCCTTCTGTGTACGACCACCGTACGTCGGGGGGCGGGGCCGCTCAATGGGTTAACGCCTCGGCCTCCTCGGCCGGCGACTCGAACTGCGAGCGGTAGAGGCGGGCGTACGCGCCACCCTCCGCCAGCAGCTCCTCGTGCGATCCCTGCTCCACGATCGAGCCGTCCTCCATGACGAGGATCAGGTCGGCGTCGCGGATGGTGGAGAGCCGGTGCGCGATGACGAACGACGTACGGTCCGAGCGCAGCGCCGCCATCGCCTGCTGCAGCAGCAGCTCGGTGCGGGTGTCGACCGACGACGTGGCCTCGTCGAGGATCAGCAGCGCCGGGTCGGAGAGGAAGGCCCGGGCGATGGTGATGAGCTGGCGCTCGCCGGCCGACAGGTTCGACCCGTCCTCGTCGATGACCGTGTCGTAGCCGTCGGGCAGCGAGTGCACGAAGCGGTCGACGAAGGTCGCCCGCGCGGCCTCGAGGATCTGCTCCTCCGTGGCGCCCGGCCGGCCGTACGCGATGTTGTCGCGGATCGTCCCGGCGAAGAGCCAGGTGTCCTGCAGCACCATCCCGATCCGGCCGCGCAGCACGCCGCGCGGGATCGAGGCGATGTCGACGCCGTCGATGAGGATCCGCCCTGCCTGCGGGTCGTAGAACCGCATCACCAGGTTGACCATCGTGGTCTTGCCGGCGCCCGTCGGGCCGACGATCGCGACGGTGCTGCCGGGCTGCGCCACCAGCGACAACCCGGAGATCAGCGGCCGCTCGGGGTCGTACGAGAACGACACGTCCTCGAAGCGGACCTCGCCGTGCGCGTCCTCGATGGCAGCGGAGCGCCCGGTCTCCTCCTCGACCTCCTCGGGAGCGTCGAGCAGCTCGAAGACCCGCTCGGCCGACGCGACGCCGGACTGCAGCAGGTTGAGCATCGACGCGACCTGCGTCAGCGGCTGGGTGAACTGCCGGGAGTACTGGATGAAGGCCTGCACGTCGCCGAGCGACATCGTGCCGCTGGCGACCCGCAGCCCGCCGAGCACCGCGATGACGACGTAGTTGAGGTTCCCGACGAACATCATGATCGGCATGATCAGCCCGCTGACGAACTGGGCGCCGTACGACGCCTCGTAGAGCTCCTCGTTCTGCTCGGCGAACACCCGCTCGGACTCGGCCTGGCGGCCGAACACCTTGACGAGCGAGTGGCCGGAGAACGTCTCCTCGATGTGGGAGTTGAGCGTGCCGGTGCGGCGCCACTGCTGGATGAACATCCCCTGCGAGCGCTTCATCACCGCACCGGTGACGAACATCGCGATCGGCACCGAGATCAGCGCGACGAGCGCGAGCAGCGGCGAGATCCAGAACATCATCCCGAGCACCGCGAACACCGTCAGCAGCGAGGTGAGCATCTGGCTCAGGGTCTGCTGGAGCGTCTGGCTGACGTTGTCGATGTCGTTGGTGACCCGGCTCAGCAGCTCGCCGCGCGGCTGCTTGTCGAAGTAGCCGAGCGGCAGCCGGTGGACCTTGTCCTCCACCTCCGAGCGCATCCGCAGCACGGTGCCCTGCACGACGTCGTTGAGCAGGTAGCCGCCGAGCCAGGCGAGCAGCGAGGCCGCGACGTAGACCGCGAGCACGATCATCAGCACGTCGGCGACGGCCGAGAAGTCGACGCCGTTCGTCAGGTCCATCGACGCGAGCATGTCGGCCTGCCGGTCCTCGCCCCGGGATCGCAGCGCCTCGATCGCCTGCTCCTGCGTGGCGCCCGACGCCAGCACGTCCTTGCCGATCAGGCCGGCGAAGATCAGGTCGGTCGCGAGGCCCAGGATCTTGGGACCGACGGCGGTGAGGACCACGCTGACCACGGTCAGCGCGAGGACGGCGTACGTCTTGGCGCGCTCGGGGCGCAGCCGCGCGAGCAGCCGCTTGAGCGAGGGCCAGAAGGTGTCGGCCTTCTGGCCGATCATGCCGCCGCCCATCGGGCCGCGGCCGGGGCCGCCGGGGCCCTGCTGGACGCGCTCGGTCTCCTTCAGGGTGCCGGGCTCGGCCTTGGCGTCGGTGGTGGTGTCGGTGCTCATCAGGCCACCTCCTCCGCGGTGAGCTGGGACTGGACGATCTCCTGGTAGGTCGCGCACGTCGCGAGCAGCTCGTCGTGGCTGCCGGTGCCGACGACGGCGCCGTCCTCCATGACGACGATGCGGTCGGCATGGCGGATCGTCGCGACGCGTTGCGCAACGATCACCACCGTCGCGTCGCGGGTCACCGGTCTCAGCGCGGCCCGCAGCTTGGCGTCGGTGGTGAGGTCGAGCGCGGAGAACGAGTCGTCGAAGAGGTAGATGTCGGGCCGGCGGATGACCGCCCGCGCGATCGCCATCCGCTGGCGCTGCCCGCCGCTGAGGCTCGAGCCGCCCTGGGCGATCTCGGCGTCCAGGCCGTCGGGCATCGCCTCGACGAAGTCCCTGGCCTGGGCGATCTCGAGGGCCGCCCACATCTCGTCCTCGGTGGCGTCGGGCTTGCCGTAGCGCAGGTTGTCGGCGACGGTCCCGCGGAAGAGGAACGCCTTCTGCGGCACCAGCCCGAGCCGCGACCAGAGGACGTCGAGACCGATCTCGCGTACGTCGACGCCGCCGACGCGTACGGCTCCGCCGGTGACGTCGAAGAGGCGCGGCACCAGGTTGACGAGCGTCGACTTTCCGGCCCCGGTCGAGCCGACGATGGCCACCGTCTCGCCGGGCCGCGCGGTCAGGGTGACCTCGCGCAGCACCGGCTCGTCCGCTCCGGGGTACGCGAACGTGACGCCGTCGAGCTCGAGGGTGACCCGCTCGGGCAGGTCGGTGACCGGCTCGGTCGGCGGTACGACGGACGAGTCGGTGTCGAGCACCTCGCTGATCCGGTCGGCGCACACCGAGGCGCGCGGGACCATCATCAGCATGAACATCGCCATCATCACCGACATCACGATCTGCATCAGGTAGGAGATGTAGGCGGTCAGGGCGCCGACCTCCATGTTGCCGTTCTCCACGCGGTGGCCGCCGAACCACAGCACCCCGACCGTCGCCACGTTGGCGACGATCATCACGGTCGGGAACATCGCGGCCTGCCACCGGCCCGCCCGGACGGCCACGTCGGTCAGCTGCTGGTTGGCGCCGCGGAACCGCTCGGTCTCGTGCTCCTCGCGGACGAACGCCCGCACCACGCGCACGCCGGTGATCTGCTCGCGCAGCAGCCGGTTGACCTCGTCGATCCGCTCCTGCATCAGCCGGAAGCTCGGCACCATCTGGCGCACTATCAGTCCGATCGAGACGCCCAGCACCGGCACCACGGCGAGCACGAGCCAGGACAGCCCGACGTCCTCGCGGGCGGCCATGATGATGCCGCCGACCATCATGATCGGCGCCGCGACGAGCAGCGTGCCGGCCATCAGCACGAGCATCTGCACCTGCTGCACGTCGTTGGTCTCACGGGTGATCAGCGAGGGGGCACCGAAGTGCTGCACCTCGCGCGCGGAGAAGGTGCCGACGCGGTGGAAGATCGCGGCGCGCAGGTCGCGGCCGAAGCCCATCGCGTTGCGCGCGGAGAACCACACCGCGATCACCGAGCAGACGATCTGCACCAGCGAGACGATCAGCATCAGACCGCCGTGGCGCACGATGTAGCCGGTGTCGCCGGTCACCACGCCTCTGTCGATGATGTCGGCGTTGAGGCTCGGCAGGTAGAGCGCGGCCATGGTGCCGACGAACTGCAGCGCGACCACGACGGCCAGCGGGGCGGCGTACGGCCTGAGGTAGGTGCGGACGAGGCGGAGCAGCATTCAGGAGTCCTTGCTCTTCAGTACGCCGTCGAGCAGCGTGCCGACGATCTGGTCGGGCGTGAGGATGTGCCCGTCGCTGATGTGGGGGTGGGTCCCGGAGAAGGTGAGCATCCGGAGCATGTGCACGAGCTGGACCGGCGTGCAGGCGAGCTGGTCGGCGTCTGCCTCGACCACGGCGACCATGATCTTCTCGGCGCGACGGCGGCCCTCCTCCATGTGCTTGTGCGCCTTGGGCGGGCCGACCATCCCCATCGCGCTCATCAGCAGGAAGATCCCGCGGAAGCGGTCCTGCAGGTGACGGCACAGGTCGGTCAGCCGCGCCCGCAGCTCCTGGTCGAGGTCGATCGACTCGAGGTCGGCGAAGAAGGGCTCCATGTCGAGCGCCTTGTCGACGGCTGCCGTGACGAGGTCATCCTTGGAGTCGAAGACGCGGAAGATCGTCCCCTCGGCGACACCCGCCGCGTCAGCGATCTGCTTGGTGGTCACGGTGCGGCCGTGCTCGTGGAGCAGCGGGATGGTCGCGTCGACGAGCGCCTCCCGGCGGTCGTCGGGGGTCATCGGGCGGGCACGGGGAGTCACGTGGGCGAGCCTAAATGAGTGAGCGCTCACTCACAACTCGATTCGCCGACCTGCCTGCGGAGTAAAGGTGGATGAGGGCGCCGGTCCTGTATGAGTCGACAGGGACCATCCGACTGGAGGACCACCATGACCGTCCGCTTCTCACTCTGGCCGCTCGTCGTGACAGCGCTCGCGCTGGCGGTCAGCGCGGGGTGCGGCTCCCCCACCGACGTGGGGGACACGTCCTCCACCACGACCGAGGCACCGATCGCGGAGACACCCTCCGCCAGCGTCGATCCCGAGCCCGTCGAGGGCACCTGGACCTCGCTGGGCATCGCACGCGCCGACTTTCGCCGAGCGCTCGCCCGCCACGGCCTCGGCGAGCACGCCGAAGCCTTCGCGACCAAGGCCGGACTCGGGAGGTCGGTCGACCTGACGCTGGAGGTCAGCGAGAAGTTCTGGACCCTCTACGTGGGCATGGACGGCCAGGCCGGGGGGCTGGCCGACCGCGGCACCTACGAGCTCCAGGGCCAGCGTGTGGTCGTCCAACCGAACTCGGGCGGCAAGAACGTGTTCCGCTGGACGGTCACCGGCAACGAGCTCGCGCTGACGCTCGTGTCCACGACGGAGCCGCCGTACGAGGGGGTCCCTGCCGAAGTCTTCCAGTCGGGCTACTACGCGACGAACGCCTTCACCAGGGATCCGTCGTGAGGGCGACAGCCGCCGCACTGGGCCTGGCCCTGACCGTCAGTCTCAGTGCGATGCACCGCCGACGGGCCCGCAGCCGACACGACGGCCGACGCGGCCGCGACGTCGGCGTCACCCGCCGACTTCGCCGAGACCGACTGCCCCGCCGACGTCGCGGCGGTGGTCGTGGGAGAGGTCAGCTGCGGCTTCCTGACGGTGCCGGAGGACCGGGCCGCTGCCGGCAACGACGTACGCCTCTTCGTGGCGCGCATCGAGCCGCCCGAGGTGCTCCACGACGACCCGATGTTCGTGGCGGGCACGGACCTCGCCAGCCTGCCCAACTACGGCGGCATCGCCCCGCTCGCCCAACGCGTGGGGCGTGAGGTGATCCTGATGGACACCCGCGGTGTCGGCCACTCCGAGCCGAGCCTCGCGTGTCCCGAGGTGGACGAGATCCGGTCGACCACGCTGGCCACACCCACCGACGACGAGCAGACGCGCACCACGTTCCTCGGCGCGGTCGCCGCCTGCCACGAGCGCCTCAGCACGGACGGGGTCGACCTCTCCGCGTACCACCTGTCCGCGATGGCGGCAGACGCCGAGGACCTGCGTACGGCCCTGGGGATCGAGGAGTGGAACGTCGTCTCCTACGGCACGGCGTCCCGGATCGCACTCGAGATGGTGCGCCAGAGCCCTGACCACGTGCGGTCGGTCCTGCTGGACTCCCCCGAGGTTCCCGGTGCGGATCCGCGACTCCTGGCAGTGGAGAGCACGCGCGACAGCCTCACCGCCGTACTGGCCGCGTGTGCCGCCGACCCCAGCTGCGATGACGCCTTCCCGGACGCCGAGATGCTGCTGGACAGGGCGCTCACCACACTCGCCGATGACCCGATCACCGTGAAGATGACAGCAGCGGGACAGGATCCCGTCGACGTGCTCGTCGACGACGCGCTGCTGCTGCGGTTGCTGCGCGGGATGCTGTCGGACGGCGGGAGCAGCGGCTCGTTCATGCGAGCGGCATCGGTCCCTGCGATCCTGGAGGGCGCCACCTCAGGACGCCTCGACCAGCTGGCCGACACGCTCACCACGGTGGTCGCCGGCTCGCCGACGTACTGCCTGGGCTACCTCCCCAAGTGCCTGCCCCAGCACCTCGCCAGCGTCGGCACCGCGTGGTCGGTGCTGTGCCGCGACGTGGCACCGAGGCACGACGCAGCCGAGGCCACCAGTGCGGCCGGCACGGAGGGGACGGCCCTCGCCGCCGCGTACGGCGACAGCCCCTACCTCGATGTCTGCGACGCGTGGCCGGTCGCCGTCGACGACGAGGCCGACGTCGACACCCCGGTGCAGTCCGACATCCCGGTGCTGGCGCTGGTGGGGGCATTCACTCCCTACTCCCCCGAGGCCGTGGTGCGTGAGGGCCTCGCCGAGCTGACCGGACTCACCCTCGTGGTGGACCCGACCGGCGGGCACAACGTGGTGGGTTCCGACTGCCTGGTGTCGATCCGCGGCGCCTGGCTCGACGACCTCGACCTCAGCGCCGAGGAGACGGACTGCCTCGCCAAACAGACCACGGACTGGGCGAGCGACCCGACGGAGCTCGGAGCGGTTCCATCAGCCACGAAGACACCCGACCCCGGGGCGGCGACGAGCGACGCCGGGCTCGAGGGGGCGTGGGAGGCCGACCTCTCCCGGGAGGAGATCGGTCGGGCGCTGGTCGAGGGCGGCTTCGACGGCCTCGCCGCGAGGTTCTTCGCCTCCGAGGAGATCGGCGCGGAGGGCGTACGGATCCGCAGCTCCTTCGAGGACGGGCGGTTCACGCAGGCCTACCGCGGACCGGACGGGGTGTGGCAGGTCGGCTGGGAGGCCGCGATGACCGTGACCGGCGACCGGGTCGAGATCGTCGACGACGCGGCGGGAAGCACCGACACCCTGCGCTGGAAGGTCACGGACGGTCGGGTCCGGTTCATCCCCCTCGAGTCGACGTTGGCCATGTACAACGGCTTGCCCCAGATGGCCTACTTGTGGGCGTACTTCGCCGCTGACTCGCACCGGCGTGCCGAGTGAGCGGGAGGGGTCGAGGAGCATGGATGCGGACGAGGAGTTCAGGTGGTTGTTCGTCAACGACTACCCCTCGGTCGTCCGCACCACGTACCTCGTGCTGCACGACCACGCACGCGCGGAGGAGATCGCGCAGGACGCCTTCGTCCAGCTCCTGCGGCACTGGTCCAAGGTCCGCCAGTACGAGTCCCCCTCCGCCTGGCTGCGCCGGGTCGCCATCCGGCTCGCGGTCAAGGAGGCCAGGCGCGACCAGAGGCGCCTCGTGCTGACCCGCCGCGACCACGAGACCTCTCGCGCGCCAGCCGCCGACGCGCCGGTCGAGGTGGACGAGGAGCTGGTCGCCGCGATCCGGACGCTCTCTCCGCAGCAGCGATCCGTGGTGGTGCTCTTCTACTACGAGGACCGGCCGATGGACCAGATCGCCGACATCCTGGGGTGCACCCCGGCGACCGGTTGGGTGCACCTCCACAAGGCGCGCAAACGCCTCGGCGCCCTGCTGCAGACGGAGGTGCACATCGATGTCGATTGACCAGCGCCTCCGCAACGGCCTGCACCCTGCGGACCCCGACCACGGCCTCGACACCCTCGCCGCACTCCGCACGGTGGAGCAGCGTGCCACCCGTCGCACACGTACGGCCCGCGTGGCCGTGGGCGCGCTCGTCGCGGCGGCACTCGTGGCCGTCGTCGGTGTCGGCGCCGCGCTGCAGCAGGAGCGCCCTGACTCGCCGGACGTGGTGGCGATCCAGCCGTCCGTGCAGGACCTCATCGGCACCTACGTCGTGGACGTGCCGGACTCACCGGCCGCGAGGCGCGAGGGCCTGGTCGGCCGGTGGGTCATCTCGCTCGAGGCCGGCGGTGCGCTCGAGCTGCGGCCGCCGCCGACGTACACCGGAGCGACGACCGGCGCCGCGTGGCGAGTCGAGGACGAGCTCCTCCGCACCGACGCCCTGGTCGAGCCCAGCTGCCAGGCCGACAACGGGTACGTCGGCACCTACCAGTGGTCCCTCCCCGACGACCTGCTGGTGTTCACCGTCATCGAGGATGCGTGCGCCGTACGGCGTGCGCTGTTCACCGGCACTGACTGGCAACGGGTGCCCTGACCCGCGCAGCGCACAGGGAAGGCAGTTCGAGCCGGCGCGACGCGCAGCCACGCTCAGCCGGGCTGACGACCAGCCGAACTGCCTTCATGGTGTCGGCTAGGGCGCGAGGCGCTCGATCGCCCAGCCGTCGCCGGCGCGGCGGTAGACCAGGCGGTCGTGCATCCGGCTCGGCCTCCCCTGCCAGAACTCGACGGCCTCGGGCGCGACGCGGTAGCCGCCCCAGAGGGGTGGCACCGGGACCTCCCCCTCGTCGCCGAACCGCTCCTGCACCGACGCGTACGCCGCCACGAGCTCAGCGCGTGAGGCGACCGGCCGGGACTGGGCCGACGCCCACGCCCCGAGCTGCGCACCGCGCGGGCGGGAGTGGAAGTACGCCGCGACCTCCGCGTCGTCCAGCGCGGTGGCGACTCCCTCGACGCGCACCTGCCGCTCGAGCGGGTGCCAGGGGAAGAGCAACGAGCAGCGCGGGTTGGCGGCGAGCTCGTCGCCCTTGCGGGAGGCGTGGTTGGTGAAGAAGACGAAGCCGTCGGGGCCGACCGCCTTGAGCAGCACCATCCGGCTCGACGGCCGGCCGTCCGGCGTCGAGGTCGCGAGCACCATCGCGTTGGGCTCGTGGACCCCCGCGTCGACCGCCTGCTGGAGCCACCGCTCGAACATCTCGACCGGGTCGTCGGCCAGGTCCGGCAGGTCGAGGCCGCCCCGGCCGTACTCCTCGCGCAGTCCGGAGAGGTCCATGGCGTCGAGGCTAGTCGCCGGGTGCACAATGAGTCGTCCCGTGCCATCGCTCCGGGACTCCGCTTTCACTAGGAGTGGCATGACCGAGATCCAGCACGGCCTCGAAGGCGTGGTCGCGTTCGAGACCCAGATCGCCGAGCCCGACAAGGAGGGCTCCGCGCTGCGCTACCGCGGCGTGGACATCGAGGACCTCGTCGGCCGCGTGCCCTTCGAGAACGTCTGGGGCCTCCTCGTCGACGGCTCCTACCACCCCGGCCTCCCGCCGGCCGAGCCCTACAACATCGCCATCCACACCGGCGACGTACGCGCCGACGTGCAGGCCGCGGTCGCGATGCTCGCGCCGATGCTCGGCATGGGCCAGACCTACGACATCTCCGACGAGCAGGCGCGGCTCGACCTGTCCCGCGTCGCCGTCATGGTGCTGTCGTACGCCGCGCAGTCGGCGCGCGGCCTCGGCAAGCCGGTCGTCACCCAGACCGAGGTCGACCAGGGCAAGACCCTCGCCGAGCGGTTCCTCATCCGGTGGCGCGGTGAGGCCGACCCCCAGCACGCCCACGCGATCGACGCCTACTGGTCGAGCGCCGCCGAGCACGGGATGAACGCCTCGACCTTCACCGCCCGCGTCATCACCTCCACCGGCGCTGACGTGGCCGCCGCGTTCTCGGGCGCCATCGGCGCGATGTCGGGCCCGCTGCACGGCGGCGCGCCGTCGCGCGTGCTCGGGATGATCGAGGAGGTCGAGAAGCGCGACGGCGACGCCGCGTCGTACGTCAAGGAGCTGCTCGACAACGGCGAGCGGCTGATGGGCTTCGGCCACCGCGTCTACCGCGCCGAGGACCCGCGCGCCCGGGTGCTGCGCCGCACCGCCAAGGAGCTCGACGCACCGCGCTACGAGGTCGCCGAGGCGCTCGAGAAGGCCGCACTGGCCGAGCTCAAGGAGCGTCGTCCCGACCGCGTGCTCGAGACCAACGTCGAGTTCTGGGCCGCGATCGTCCTCGACTTCGCCGAGGTGCCGGCGCACATGTTCACGTCGATGTTCACCTGCGCCCGCACGGGCGGCTGGTCGGCCCACATCCTCGAGCAGAAGCTCACGGGCCGGCTGATCCGGCCGTCCGCGGTGTACGCCGGTCCGAGCACGCGCCCGGCCAGCGAGGTCGAGGGCTGGGACGAGGCCTGGGGCGCCTAGCGCTGGTCGATCGCGCAGGCGGCGGTGCCGCCGGGCAGGCGGGACCGGTTCGCAGCGATCCAGTGGTAGACGCCGCGGGCGACCGGGTCGACCGGCCAGGTCCGCATGGCGCGCCCGACGACCCGCCACGGCAGCGGGCCAGTGGCGAGGATCGCGGCGAAGGCCCGGTGGCCGTAGTCCACGCGCCCGTCCGGGTGGACGTACGGCATCTCGACGATCGCCCGCTCCGCGTCGACGCCGAGCGCGGCCAGGTCCACCGCCTGGATGGTGGAGCTGTCGATGTCGACCCCGAGCCGCGGCACGAGCGCGGCGGTGCGCATGCAGAAGCCGCAGTCGCCGTCGTTGAGCATCAGGCCGCGCTTCACGGGACGAGCCTACGTCGGCGGAGCGACCGTCGGAGGTGCGACCGTCAGCGCCGCCTGCGCGGCGTACCAGGAGGTCACGCCCTTCGCGCCCTGCCGGGTCAGCGAGAGGTGCACGTGGTCGCGGTGCCGCAGCGTCGGTGAGCAGGTGCGCCGGTTGCGGCAGCCCGAGCTGAGGTAGCGCTTGGCGACGAAGCCGTCGTACGCCGCGTACATCTGGTCGTCCCAGATGACGTACATGATCCCCATCCGCCGGGCAAGCGCGCTCGGCTCGCCGGTGTCGTCGGGTGCGAGGAGCTCGTCGAGCAGCGCGGCGGCCAGTGCCTGGTCGGTCGGGCTGGTCGCGTCGAGGACCCAGTCGAAGGCGCGCGACTCCTTGTGCTCGCTGGTGCTCGACCCGGCGCAGGGCCGGGTGATCGCGCCGTAGCCACCGCCACGGGCGACGAGCCATTCGGCGAGCAGGAGCACGCCGGGCTTGGGTTTCCTGCGGCAGGTGGTCTGCGGCTGGTAGCCGGCGTAGGGCTCGAGCGGCATCAGGTACGGCGCGGAGCTGGTGACCGTGCCGCGCGCTGACGCGCCGGTCCCGTCGGCGCTCGCGGTGGTCAGGGCGCCGAGCAACAGGGTCGACAGCAGGACGAGGCTCACCCCGACCCTCGCGCCCACACGCGTTGACACCCGCACGACGTACCACCTCTCACTCTGACCACACGTGGCCCAGCGACCGTAGGTGCCCCCGAGCGGCACCGTCAGGGGTTCCGGTGAAGTACAGATCTGTAGTTCTCCCGCCTCGGACGAGACGACTTGTCAGGCTCCCGCTGAACTTGTCAGGCCGTGCACGGGCCGACATGTTCAGCGATCCCCGGTCAGCCGGGGATCGCTGAAGAAGCCGGGGATCGCTGAAGAAGCCGCCGCCCGAACGTCCGGCTGAGCTCGGACCCGCTGTAGTACCCGAAGCCCGGGACCGGCTCGTAGCCCGACGACGTGTACAGCGCGATCGCCTCTGGCTGCTCGAGGCCGGTCTCGAGCACGAGGCCCTCGATCCCGGCGGCCGCGGCGGTGGCCTCGAGGTGCGCGAGCATCTGTCGCGCGATGCCGCGCCGCTGCTGCGCGGGGACGACGTACATCCGCTTGATCTCGGCGGTGACGTCGACGCCGAGCGCCACGACCGTGCTACGGCGCCACGCCCCGGTGGTCACCGGCTCGTCGTCGACGTAGCCGACGAAGAACTGCCCGCGGGGGTCGTCGAAGTCCTCCGGGGTGATCGGCGACTCGTCACGACCGCCGTAGCGGGCGACGTACTCCTCCTGCACGGCCTCGACCAGGAGCTGCGCGTCGGGGTGCGTGATCGGGACCCGCAGGATGCGCAGGTCCGTGTCCATCTTGAGTCCCCCGTCGTGCGTCGCGTGCTGGCGGATGTCAGGATAGGGACTCCTCTGACAGCGTCGTCAGGCACCACCGTTCCCGTTCCACGTGAGGTTCCTCCATGACCGACGCCCTCAAGATCCCCGCCGAGCTCCTCCCGGCCGACGGCCGCTTCGGAGCGGGTCCGTCGAAGATCCAGACCAGCCATCTCGACGCCCTCGCCGCGACCGGCGACCGGCTGATGGGCACGTCCCACCGCCAGGCCCCGGTGAAGCAGACCGTCGGCCGCGTGCGCGAGGGCCTGGCCGCCCTCTTCGACCTGCCGGACGGCTACGAGGTCGTCCTCGGCAACGGCGGCGCGACCGCGTTCTGGGACATCGCCTGCTTCGGACTGATCCGCGAGAAGAGCCAGCACCTGACCTTCGGCGAGTTCTCCTCCAAGTTCGCCACGTCGGCGAAGAAGGCACCGTGGCTCGCCGACCCCAGCGTCATCTCCAGCGAGCCCGGCTCACGCCCCGAGGCGGTCGCCGAGGACGACGTCGACGCGTACGCGTGGGCGCACAACGAGACCTCCACCGCGGTGATGGCGCCCGTACGCCGCCCGGCGGGCGTGGCCGACGACGCGCTGGTGCTCGTCGACGCGACCTCCGGCGCCGGCGGCCTGCCCGTCGACCTGCACGAGGTCGACACCTACTACTTCGCACCTCAGAAGTGCTTCGCCTCCGACGGCGGCCTCTGGATCGCCCTCATGTCGCCGCGCGCCCTCGCGCGAGCCGAGGAGATCGCCGGGAGCGACCGTTACATCCCGCCGTTCTTCGACCTGCCGACGGCGATCGACAACTCCTCGAAGAACCAGACCTACAACACCCCGTCGGTCGCGACGCTCTTCCTGATGGCCGAGCAGCTCGACTGGATGAACGCGCAGGGCGGGCTGAAGGGGATGGTCGAGCGGACCACGGCGTCCTCGGACGCGCTCTACGGCTGGGCGGAGCGGACGGCGTACACGACGCCGTACGTCGCCGAGCCCGCCGACCGCTCGCTGGTGATCGGCACGATCGACTTCGACGACTCGATCGACGCGGCCGCCATCGCCGCGACCCTGCGCGCCAACGGCATCGTCGACACGGAGCCCTACCGCAAGCTCGGTCGCAACCAGCTGCGCGTCGCGATGTACCCCGCGATCGACCCGAGCGACGTCGAGAAGCTCACCACCGCCATCGACTTCGTCGTCGCGAACGGCTGACGTCGCGCGCGGGGTCGATCATGCGGTGAGGAGCTTGAGCACCGCCCGTTCGAGGGCGGCCTGCCGCGCGTCCGCGGTGTCGTACTTGCCGCGCACCTTGATGGTGCGCCCGCGCTCGTAGGCCTCCACGACCCGCGGGTCGACGTACGCCGTCCGTGCGAGCGTCGGGGTGTTGCCGAGGAACTCCGCGACCTCCTTCATCGCCCCCGAGACGGCCCGCTTGCGCGACGCCTTGGTCTCGCCCGGCTCGTCGGTCTCGGCCAGCACGGCAGCCGCGATCACCGTCGCGTGCCAGGTGCGGAAGTCCTTGGCAGTCGCCTCGATGCCGAAGCAGGTGCGGATGTAGTCGTTGACGTCGCTGGCGCCGAGGTCGCGCCACTGCTTGCCGTCCTTCCAGGCGAGCAGCTCGTCACCGCCCCCGCGCCGGCGCCGCATCACCTCGAGCGCCTCGATCGCCGCCGTGTCGTCGATGTCGATGGTGTGCTCGACCCCCGACTTCCCGACGAAGTGGAACCGCAGCGCCTCCCCGTGCCGGGAGACGTGGTCCTTGCGCAGCGTCGTCAGGCCGAACGAGCCGTTGGTGTCGGTGTAGACGTCGTTCCCGATCCGGAAGTAGCCGAGGTCGAGCAGGCGTACGGCGACCCCGCAGGAGCGCTCGAGCGTCATGCCCTCGGCGCCGATGTCGGCCAGCACCCGCTCGCGCGCCTTCGACAGCGCCTTGCCGAAGAGGAGGATGCGGTCGAACTTCGCGGCGTCGCGGCTCGCGCGCCACTGCGGGTGGTAGAGGTACTGCTTGCGGCCGGCGTCGTCGGTGCCGACGGCCTGCAGGTGCCCGTTGGCGTGAGGCGTGATCCACACGTCGGTCCACGCCGGCGGGATGACCAGGTCCTTGCAGCGCTGCACCTGCTCCGCGTCGAGGCGCTGGCCCTGCTCGTCGAGGTAGGCGAAACCCTTGCCCGCGCGTCGTCGTGACCAGCCCGGCTGGTCGGGGAACGTACGACGCAGTCGAGGCATGCGGCCGAACCTACTGGCCCGATCGCGGCTTGCCGCCACCCCGAGGGAGGTCAGACACACGGAGACAGCGAACGGCCCGCTGTGCCGAGCACAGCGAGCCGTCGCGTGGTGGTCAGACCTGGGTCAGGAGGTCTTCTCGATGACGCCGAAGGGCTCGAAGTCGTACGTCGTCGAGTTGATCTGCAGCGCGTCGACCGCACCGGAGAAGGCGTAGTCGCGTCCCTTGCTGAACGACACCGTGTAGAGCGTGGCGTCGGGCAGCGCGGCCTTGACCTGCGCCAGGGTGCAGTAAGTGACCTGGTTGCAGTTGGTGGCCGTGCCGGCGCGCGAGGTGAGGTACCAGCGGGCATCCGCGGTCGTGACCTTGCTCCACTGGTTCACCGGCAGGTCGCCAACGACGTAGTTGAGCGTGCTGTAGGTGATGGCACCGGTGCCGTCGGAGATGGCCGGGTTGACCTCGAAGGCGACGCTGGCTGCGTTCTCGGTGTACTTCGCCCGGTTCTCGCCAGTGGTGTACTCCCAGAAGCTGACCGAGGTGATGCTGGCGAGCGTCTTGCCGACGAAGTCCACCTCGTTGCCGAAGGACGCCTTGTCCGTGCCAGCGCCGGTGCGGATGCCGAGGCTGCCGACGCCCATCGGGGGCTTGACGGCGGTGCCGACGGTCGGACCGGAGCGCAGGTAGGAGTCACCGTTGCCGATGACGTTGCGGTCGATGATGCTCCAGCTGGGGCCGGCGTAGGTCGCTGTGCCGCTGTCGCCCTTCGGGCCCTGCGGTCCGGCCTCGCCCTTCGCGCCTGCGGGTCCGGCCGCGCCGGCCGGGCCAGCGGGGCCTTGCGTGCCGAGCTTGGCGGTGACCTCGGAGTCGAGGTCCTTGAGCTTGAGCGTGCCGTTCTCGACCTTGGTGGAGGTCACCGATTCACCAGCCAGGTCCTTGGCTTCGATCGACTTGTTCTTGATGTCCTGGCCAGTGATCAGGGAGCCGGCGACGGCACCCGATCCGGCGCCGACGGCGAGGACCGCCGCGGCAGCAAGGACGACGACACCGCGCGAGCGCGCGGTCGAGAAGTGAGACATGTATTTCCTCTGGGATGCAGGCAGCGCGACGTGCACGCTGCGCGAGTGATGGTGCCGACCGACCCTCGAACCCGGAAGGGTTCCCCACGGCCTGGTGGCGAGCGCAACGTAACCCGGTCCAGCGAGCCCCAGAAGCGCTTCAGCGACAATTCGTCAAGAAAACCTTGACGCACGCTCGGAACGTGGCGGCAGCCTCACCCCTAGGAGGGAAGGGTGCGCCGGGCCAGTGCGGCCTGGCTCGGGCTCAGTGCATGCTCGGGCACGGCGATCGGAACGCCGTCGTCGACGGTGAACGTGTAGACGTACATGTCGGGCATGGGGCGCTCGGACTGCACTGCCGGAGCGGTCTGCACGGCGTCGGCCACGAGCAGGCGCAGGTCGTCGTCGAGGTCGAGCTCCGCCGTCTCGGTCCGGCCGATGAAGCCCCCGCTGCGCTCGACCCGCAGGCGTCGCGCGACGCCCGGCGCTCCCCCGGGCGGAGCGGTCGGCGCTCCGGCCGCAGGCTCGACGCCGACCTGCGCCCACGCCTGGCGCACGGCGTCGGCGTGCTGCCCGGCGGCCGCCGCGGTCGCCGCGGCGAAGGTCGCGAAGTCGGCGTCCTCGGGGACGGCGTCCCCGACGAGCGCGGCGTACCAGACCCGCCCGGCACCCTCGATCGCGCTGCCACCGATGGCGACGGCCGCGAGCTGGAACGCCTTGTTGGGGATGCCGGAGTTGAGGTGGACCCCGCCGTTGTCGTCGGAGGTCTCGATGTAGTCGTCCATGTGACCGACCTGCGGGTCCGCGCCGAGCTCGGGGTCGTCGTACGCCGTCCCGGGTGCGGCCATGTCGCGCAACGCCCGCGCCTTGATCGACGGCACGAAGATGCCCTCGCCGATCAGCCAGTCGCCGTCGGCGGCCTCCTGGCCGAGCAGCCGCTGCTTGAGGCAGGAGGCGAAGACGTCGGCGACCGACTCGTTGAGCGCGCCGGACTGGCCCCGGTAGACCAGGCCGGCGGTGTGCTCGACGAGAGCGTGGGAGAACTCGTGGGCGAGCACGTCGACCGGCTTGGTGAAGCGCTCGAAGACCTGGCCGTCGCCGTCGCCGAAGACGAGCTGGGTGCCGTCCCAGAAGGCGTTGTTGTAGCGCGAGCCGTAGTGGACGGTCAGGCTGACGAGGGCGCCGGCGTCGTCGTGGGAGTCGCGCGACAGCACCTCGGCGAACATCGCCAGCGTCGCCTCGATGCCGGTGGCCGCCTCGTCGACCGCGACGTCGCCCGACTCGGGCTCACCCGCGCTGCGTACGGGAGTGCCCGGCAGCGAGGTGGTCGAGTCGGCGTCGTGGACGGTCCAGGCGGCCGCGCCGGGGACCGCCGTCCGATGGGCCGAGCGGGCCTCGACGCCCCGCCGGGTGCGCAGCGACTCGTCGAACGCAGCCCGCTCCGGACCATCGACGCGTTCGGCCAGCCAGGGCGGGATGAAGGTGCAGCGAGCGGCAGTGGCTGTGATGTGGGTCTCCCGAGAGGTCATGACACAGGTCTACCCCGCGGCTCCGACAGCGGGCAACGGGCGCCGGGGAGGCGACCGCCTAGCATTCCGGCATGGCCCTCAGCCCGCGCGAGCGTCGATACATCCGCCGCCTGGCCGGCTATGGGACCAACCCGTTGCAGCGACAGTGGCGTGTGTGGCGCAAGCGGGAACAGACGCACCTGATCGCTGGCTACCCCGTGGCCCTTCCCCCGGGTCACGATCTTCCCTTCTTCCAGAGACGCGACCCCACGTATGACGCGTACGCCGGCGAGGTGCTGCGCGACCTGGCCGCCGGAGGCGCACGCATGCAGGTGATCGACGTGGGAGCCAACGTCGGCGACACCGCTGTCGAAGCCTTGGCTGCGGCCCCCAACATCGAGGTCGTCGCAGTGGAGGGCGACCCTGAGTTCGCGTCCTATGCGCGGCGCAACCTCGCACAGTTCGGGGACCGTGCTCGTGTGGTGGAGGGTTTCGTCGGCCCCGCCGGTTCGCACTACTTCCGGGCCAATGGCACGACGGGAGGGTTCGCGGCCGGGATCACCGAGGCCACCGAGGTCACTGACTGGATCACCCCGGGAGACTTGCTGGTGGACGCTTCGTCATTCGACGAGGTGGTGTGGAAGAGCGACATCGATGGGTACGACATCCACGTGCTCGCGCAGCACTGGGAGACGATAGATGCCGCCTGTCACACCCTCTGGTTCGAGTTCGACCCGATCCACACGCTCGGCGACCGCTCGGACGTCGACACCCTGATCACTCTGTTGGGCGAGTCCGGTCGCGAGCTGAGAGTGTTCGACAATCTCGGCCGCGAGATGGTGCGCCTGCCGGCCGGCGCTGGCGCCAGGAATGGACTCGCGGCGATCAACAACTGGTTGTGGAAGCAACCCGAGGGCCACGTCACCGTGCCGTACGTCGACGTCTGGGCCCGGTAGTGGCTGTTTCGCCGCCGGGAGCGACTTGAACGTGAGTCCGCGAAGTCTCGATCCGCGGGCTCGCGCACTAGACTCGGACGCGCTGCGGCCGTGCCGGCCGCGCCCCGGCGCCCCCGCGCCACCTCGTCTGCCCCGGAAGGCCCCTGCATGCCCACCCAGTCACGCTCCGACCTGCGCAACGTCGCGATCGTCGCGCACGTCGACCACGGCAAGACCACGCTGGTCGACGCCATGCTCCGCCAGGCCGGTGCCTTCACCGCGCACCAGGCCGAGAGCGTCGCCGACCGGGTCATGGACTCGGGCGACCTCGAGCGCGAGAAGGGCATCACGATCCTCGCGAAGAACACCGCGGTCCACTACGCCGGTCCCGCCGGCGGCGGCCAGCCGATGGTCATCAACATCATCGACACCCCGGGCCACGCCGACTTCGGTGGCGAGGTAGAGCGCGGCCTGTCGATGGTGGACGGCATCGTGCTCCTCGTCGACGCGTCCGAGGGACCGCTCCCGCAGACCCGCTTCGTGCTCCGCAAGGCGCTCAACGCAGACATGCCGGTCATCCTGGTGGTCAACAAGACCGACCGCAGCGACGCCCGCATCGCCGAGGTGGTCGAGGAGACGTACGAGCTCTTCATGGACCTGCTCGACGAGAGCCACAGCCAGGACGCGCTGGACTTCCCCGTCGTGTACGCGTCGGGCCGCGCCGGCATCGCGAGCCTCACCGCGCCCGAGGACGGCACGATGCCCGAGGGCAGCGACCTCGAGCCGCTCTTCAAGACGATCCTCGAGACCATCCCGGCGCCCGTCTTCACCGAGGGCGCGCCGCTGCAGGCGCACGTCACCAACCTCGACGCGTCGCCGTTCCTCGGCCGGCTCGCGCTGGTGCGCGTCCACGAGGGCACCCTCAACAAGGGCCAGACCGTGGCGTGGATCCGTCGCGACGGCTCCGTCAAGAACGTCAAGATCACCGAGCTCCTCGTCACCGAGGGTCTCGAGCGCCAGCCCGGCAAGAGCGCGGGCCCCGGCGACATCGTGGCCGTCGCCGGCATCCCGGAGATCACCATCGGCGAGACGCTCGCCGACGCCGAGAACCCCGTCGCGCTGCCGCTGATCCACGTCGACGAGCCCGCGATCTCGATGACGATCGGCACCAACACCTCGCCGCTCGTCGGCCGCACCAAGGGCGGCAAGGTGACCGCGCGACTGGTCAAGGACCGCCTCGACCAGGAGCTCGTCGGCAACGTGTCGCTGCGCATCCTCCCCACCGAGCGCCCCGACGCGTGGGAGGTGCAGGGCCGCGGCGAGCTGGCGCTGGCCATCCTCGTCGAGCAGATGCGCCGCGAGGGCTTCGAGCTCACCGTCGGCAAGCCGCAGGTGGTCACCAAGGAGGTCAACGGCAAGACGCACGAGCCGTACGAGCGCCTCACCATCGACGCGCCGGAGGAGTACCTCGGCACGATCACCGAGCTGCTCGCCTCGCGCAAGGGCCGCATGGAGTCGATGACCAACCACGGCACCGGCTGGGTCCGGATGGAGTTCCTGGTGCCGGCACGTGGCCTCATCGGCTTCCGCACCGAGTTCCTCACCGACACCCGCGGCACCGGCATCGCGCACGGCATCTCCGAGGGCTACGAGCCCTGGGCCGGCGAGATCCGCTCCCGCACCAACGGCTCGCTCGTGGCCGACCGCAAGGGTGCTGCGACGGCGTACGCCATGACGAACCTGCAGGAGCGCGGGATCATGTTCGTCGAGCCGACGACCGAGGTCTACGAGGGCATGATCATCGGCGAGAACTCCCGCGCCGACGACATGGACGTCAACATCACCAAGGAGAAGCAGCAGACCAACATCCGGTCCGCCACCTCCGACAACTTCGAGAAGCTGATCCCGCCGCGCCACCTGTCGCTCGAGCAGTGCCTGGAGTTCTGCCGCGACGACGAGTGCGTCGAGGTCACCCCCGACGCGGTGCGCATCCGCAAGGTCGTGCTCGACGCCAACGCCCGCGCCAAGACCGCCTCCACGGCCCGCAAGGCCAACAAGGGCTGACCAGCCTCTGTACGGCGAACAGCCCGGCTCCGCAGTGCGGAGCCGGGCTGTGCTTTTTCGTCGACGCTCAGTGCGTGTCGTGCGGTGACGGCTCCGTGTTGCCGGGGGATGCCTGCGACCACGGCGTCGAGAGGGTGGGCAGCGTCTGAGTGCCGCCTCCCACGTAGACGACGGTCACGGTCGCGGCCAGCGCCCCGGACGAGTTGTCCGATCCGCTGAAATCGGTGTGGATCGTACTGATCGTGTTGGCCGGGATGATGGTCTGGTTGTGCGTTGCCGTCGCCGTGTTGGTGGACCCGCCCACGGGGATTCCGGTCACCACCCATCCAGTGTCGACGGCCGGAACGAACGTGTAGATCTCGAGGGCCGAGAAGGTTCCTGCGCCACCGCCTCCGTTAGGCGTGTAGGCGAACGAGATCGAGACAGACGAGACCGCCCGTCCGCCTGTCGTCACGGTCAGGTCCCATGACACGTGCTTGTTGGGGCCAGGCCCCCACTTGAGGGCCGCGCTTGCGGAGGCGCTCAGGGCATTCAACGAGGCAGCGAAGGCAGGTGCCGTGGCCGCAATGGCCACGACGGGAACGCTCCACGCGGCGCCGCGCACGAGCGTGCGACGGGTTGGTTTCATCGCTGACGGCGACATGCTCATGAAAACTCTTCTCCTCGTATCTCCCCCACAGGAGAATTGGTCAAGTCTTCGACGAGAATATCGACGATCTAGGATCACCATGGCCAATTGCCATCCACAACCGGGTAAAAACGACCGGCCCGATGTGACTACTCCACGGCCCGCATCTGCGGGTGTCGGCCACTCCTCATAGGGTCTCGGCCATGTCCCCCGGGCCTGACCCACACCTCGCTGATCACCTCGCCACCTGGCTCGAGGACCTCGGCCTGACCGACCATCTGGCAGCTGCTGGGCTCCCGACGTACGACCGGGGCCTCGAGGGCGTGACGTGGCGTGACCCGACGACCTCGGAGCCGCTGAGCGACGACCGCCTCGCCGAGCTCGACGCGCAGCTGCGGTCCGTGGGTGACGACCCCACCCACGCCGTGCCCGTCGAGCTCGTGCGGCTGCGTCGAGAAAGCCGAGCGCGGGCGGCACTCCTCGACGGCGGCTGGGTCGACTACGCCGAGGTCGGCCGGCTACGTGGGGTCTCGGAGAACGCGGCCCGGTTCGCCCTGCACAAGGCGGCCGAGCGGCGCAGCGTCCTGCTGGTCCAGAACGTCGGCGCGACGCTCGTGCCGACCTTCCAGCTCGGACCTGACGGTCAGGTCCGCGAGGAGCTGCTCACCGTGCTCGAGCCGTTGCTGGCGGCCGGGATCGATCCGTGGCACGCCTGGATCTGGCTCACGTCCCCCGCCGCACTTCTCGGCGGAGCCGTGCCCCACGAGGCCGCCCGTGACGCCGAGGAGCTGCCCCTCGTGCAGCGAGCCGCTGTCGCGCTCGCCGAGCGAGCGCGACAGCAGCACCTGTGATGCCGATCAGTCGGTGACGATCGCGACGCCCTCGATCCGCACCGGCTTGTTCTTCGTCACGACGATCCGGAGCTTGCCCTTCTGCGGGTCGTCCAGGCGGAAGGTGCGGAGCTGCCGGAACGCCTTCTTGCCCGTGAACCGCACGGTTCCGATCCGCTCCTTGCCGAGGAAGACCTTCGCCGAACCCCCGCGGGGCAGCTTGCCGATCACCAGGACGATCCGCTCGGTGGCAGTGACGCGGGTGACGAGCTCCGAGCCCTTGGTCCTCGAGGTGAGATAGCGGCGCGAGAAGGCGCGACCGTCCTTCTTGCGGTCCCAGGACCCCCTGCCCTTGCGGGCGAAGGTGCTGCCGTTGCGCGGCACGGTGAACGTCACGCTCGCCGGCGTCGGGTCGGCCACTCCGGCGGCGTTGACCGCTGCCACCGTGATGACGTGGGTGCCCGACCGGAACTTGTCGGACAGCCCGGAGGCGTCACACGGGACCGGGTCGTCGTCCACGGTGCAGACGAAGGTCGACGGCGACACGCTCGAGGCGTAGGCGATCGACTGCCGCTTCGTGAGCACGATCGAGCCGTCCTCCGGACCCGAGGTGATCGTGGTCTCGGGCGCCGGCGTCGCCTTGAGGGCGAACGAGGCGTCGTTGACGTCGAAGAAGTAGTTGTCGACGGCCTCGATCTTGATACGTACGTCGGCAGCGTCCACGTTGGGCATGGCCAGCGTCTGCGACCCGTCGTTCGGCGTCGATGCCGCGAGCACCGTGCCGAAGCTCGCGCCGCCGTTGGTCGACGCGGTGATCTTCACGTTCGCGGCGAGACCCCGGGTGTTGTTGACCGCCCACGTCACCGGGACGGACGACCCTCCGGCAACGGTCGCGCCGGCCTGCGTCTGCGAGGTCACGAGGAACGGGCCCGCTGACGGGTCGACCGTCAACGCGACGTCCTCGTGGGCAAGCCCGCCGCCGTTCGGGAACAGGTCTCGCGCAGTGAGGCGGAACGTCATCGTGCGGTCGTCACTGCCGAAGCTTCCGAGGTAGTCGGTCGTGGGCAGGAACTCGGAGTAGCAGTCGAGCAACGGCTCCGGCAGCGTGCGGTTGCGCGGGGTCGTCGCCGGCGGGCAGCTCCCGGTGGCGGCATTGGTGGTGCCGGCCAGGACCTGCGCCATGTCGGGGAAGACCCGCGTCGGGCTCCCGTCGGCGAGGTTGATGCCCGGCGACGGCGACACGAGCGAGTCCTCGGTGCTGACCTTGGCGTCGTCTCCGAAGACCCTGAACAGCGGGCCGTGGACCTTCGTGTTGTCGGCGAGCTGGGTGCCGTCCTCGTCGCCGGTGTTGGTCTGCTCCCAGAGATACACGAGCGGGTCGCCATCGGCATCAGCCGCCGATCCCGTCAGTGCGAACGGCGTACGCACGGGGATGGTCTTCGAGGTCATGGGATCGACCTGGGGCGCGACGTTGTCCGCGACCTCCTCGGACTGCGGCAGGTCGATGCCGTTGTTCTCGGCCGGACCACCCTGCTCCGTCTCGCCCACGAACCCGGTGACGCCGGAGCTGTCGCCGGACACGCTGAGCGGCGCGATGTCGACGTCGGTCGGCTCGCCGTACCCGAACACAAGGGCCTCGTCGTTGAACATCACCTGGAAGCCACGGCCGTCCACGGGCTCGACCAAGGGGTTCCCGTCCGCGTCGGAGTTGAAGACCTCGTCGTAGCCCCACGGGGCGATCGTCACGTCCTCGCCGGTGAGCTCCTCGACCGCCACCTCGACGGTCGCGTTGTCGTAGTCGTCGAAGGCGATCGTGGCGGTGTCACCGCCGAAGCCCAGCACGAGCTCGTCGCCGGGGCCGAAGTCCTCGGTCAGCGACACCGTCTGCACCTCGATGACGTTGTACGGCGACGACTGCCTCTCCTCCACCTCGTCGACGGTGCGGAAGGAGAAGTAGGGGTCGCTGTGCGGCTGGAGGTTGTCCTGGCCGCAGATGCCGGCGTAGGCCATGACCGAGGACCCGGAGCCCGGCTCCACGGCAGTGGTCTGCTCGCGCTGTGCGGTGCAGAGCAGGCTGTCGTACGTGTGGTTGCCGCCGAACTGGTGACCGATCTCGTGGGCGACGTAGTCGATGGCGAAGAAGTCGCCCTTGGGGTCGGGCAGCCCGGTGCAGCCGCCACCCTTGTAGTCGCCGCCCATGACGCCGAGGTAGGCCACGCCACCGCCGTCGTTGCCGAGCGCGATGTGGCCGACGTCGTAGTTCGCGGCGCCGATCAGCTGACCCAGCACCGTGCGGTTCTGGCTCAGCGTCAGGATGGAGCAGAAGTCGAGGTCACCGGGGAGGTCGTCCTCGTCGGTGGCCGGGTCGCCGAGGTCCTCGAGGTCGAAGCACGGGCCCACGCCGCACGGACCGTCGGGGCCGGTCGCCTCGGCGTCCGTGTCGAAGTTGAGCTTGTCGGTCTCGTTGACCAGGCGCAGCTCGGTGGCGAGGTCGTCGTTGTAGATCTGGTTGACCCGGTTGATCAGGGTGACCTTCTCGGCGAGGACGTTGTCCGTGCCGAAGTAGGCGGCGTACGTCGGGTCGCTCGTGAGGGCGAGCCGGTAGAAGTGCCGGTCGACGGGCTGGCCGGCATCCGCGTCCCTGGCCTGCGCCGCCCGAACGGTGTCGCGCACCGACGTGATCTCCCCCTCCTGCCGACGCTTCGCCGGCGCGGGCAGGTCCTCCGCGAAGTAGCTGAGGTGCGCAGTCGTGCCGCGGCGGTTGTAGGCCGGGTCGACGTACCAGTCGCTCCGGCCTCCCGGGGTGCGCACGAAGGCGTGGAAGCCCATCGGCGTGATGTCGAGGGCGACGCTCGCCCGCGGGTCGTCGACGCCTCGGCCGGACCACGTCCCGATCTCAGGGTGCGCGGCAGTCAGCTCCGACTCCATCCGCTGCGTCGGCTCGACGCGGAACGACTGCAGCGAGCCGTCGGGCGCCGGGACCTGGATCACCCCCGCGGCATCACCAGCGGGAAGCGCGGCGCGGAGCTCGGCGAGGTCGACCCGACTCGCGGCGTACTCGCGAGGTTCGACGCGGACCTTCGCGCCCGCAGGCTCGAACCCACGGAGCGTGGTGAACGGCTGGTCGTCGGGAGCGGCCGAGGCGACGGTCATGGACCAGGCCGGCAGCACCCCCGCTCCGACGATGGTCGCGACGAGGGCCGCAAGGCGGCGCTGAGATCTGGACATGTGTTCCCCCCCGGGAATGGTGTGAGTGCCATGACCCTAGGGAGGGCTCCTCCGGCGCGCTACCCCCCGGTGGCCCGCGATCCGTGGTGACCGTCGCGCAGGGTCGGGGCCAGGACCAGCAGCCCGAGCAGCGGCAGTACGGCCAGCACCAGCAGGGCGGCCGGCATCCCGAGCGGCCCGCTGATCCCCGCCACGACGGCCGAGCCGACGCTGCCGCCGATCAGGAACAGTAGGGTCGAGACCCCCAGGGCCACGCCGCGCACCTCGGGGTCGACCGCGTCCCCGACGACGGCACTCAGCGCGGGCTGACCGAGGCCGAAGGCGAAGGTGACCAGGACGATGCCGACCACCAGGATCGGCGCACTCGTGAGCCGGGCGCCGAGCGTCGCGACCAGCAGGGCGACCGAGGCGACCACTCCCGCGACGGCGAGCGCACGGGCAGGCCCGATGCGGATCAGGGTCGGCCCGGTGATCTGCGGGACCACGAGTGCCACGACGGCGCTCGGCACCATCGCCAGCCCGACCTGCCAGGCCTCCCAGCCGTCCGAGAGGAGGACTGCCGGCAGCGCGATCAGCATGGCGAACCACGACGCGGGGACGGCCGACGCGGCGACCGCGCTACGCACGACGGTCGCGTTGCGGATCACCTCGACCGGCAGGAACCCGTCGGGGCGTCGACGTACGGTCGCGCGCACGGCCGGCACGCCCAGGACGAGCAGCGCGGCACCGACCACGGCGACGACCAGACCGCCGGACGGCGACTGCACCAGCAGCACCATCCCGGCCGCCGTCAGCGCCACGAGGATCGCGCCCACGATGTCGAGCCGGGCGCCACTGCCCTCGGTGGACAGGGCACGCCAGAGGAACGGGATGACCAGGGCACCCAGGATCGGCAGCGCCATGACGGCTCGCCAGCCGAACGACGCCTCGACCACGCCGCCGATCAGCGGCCCGAGGCAGCTCACCGCCGCCGCCACTCCTGCCAGCCGACCGAAGGCCAGCCCGCGCACGGCGCCGCTGTAGCGCGCCGAAAGCACTGCGACGCCCAAGGTCGGTACGGCGGCCGCGCCGGCGCCCTGCAGCACACGCGCGCCGAGCAGGACCTCGAAGGTCGGGGCCACGGCTGCCACGAGCGCGCCGACCGACATCAGCACCAACCCGGCCAGGAGCGGGGCCCGAACGCCGACGAGGTCGGAGATGCGCCCGTAGAGCGCTGTGGTCACCGCGAGCATGAGGACGTAGAGGCTGATGATCCAAGCCGCCAGTCCGGCGTCGACGCCGAGGTCGGGGCCCAGGAGCGGCAAGGTCACCGCGGCGCTGGACGACCCCATCCCCGCGAGTCCGAAGAGGAGTCCCAGGAGCATCGAGATGCGGCGGGAGTCGTCCGGGGTCTCTGCGGCTGTTTCGGCGTGCATATCAGCTGGGGAGGTCATCGCAACAGCACAACCCGGCATGCGCCCATCGCATTCCATCGCACTCTCGACGCCCCGGAACAGCGCTCCTGTCGACGCCTGGTCCGTTACGTAGCTCGCCGAGCGACACGAGCCGCTCCACCACCTACCCCCGTAGCCGCGGAGGGCGCTCGCCACGCCACCACCCACAAGCCCATCAGACCACTCAGGCCGATGAGGAAAAGGACGTTCTGGACCACGAAGCCGTGTAGTCCGCTCACCGGCGCCCCAGCGATGCTCCAGATCAGCGCCCACTTGTAGAGCGCGACGATGATTGCTACGCCAAGTACGCCCAAGCCGATTCGCGCGAACCAAGCCTGGTCGCGCGACCGGATCGACCACAGCATCAGGACGGCACCGGTCAAGGAGAACCACATCGCATGGTGGCTCCAGGTGAGAGGCGAGACAAGGCACGTGACCTGTCCGATCAGGCACGCCGACCACACGCCACTGTCCAGAGCCCACACGTGTCGAAGGGCCGCGCCGGTGAGGGCGACGGCTGCGATCGAGAAGGCGATCCACCACCACTGCTCGGCAGCCGGCCCGAGATCAGCTCTGGTCAACACCCCAGTCACCGATACGTTCGCATTGGCCGCCGCATCTCCGACTCGCTGGGTGTCCCACAGGTACTTCGTGAAGTAGTTCCATGTCTCTGACGGGAGCACCACCCCGGCGATCGACGTCAATGCCGCTGCCCACACGAGGGAACGGACACCAGCACGCCGATCGAAGACCAGGAGGAACACGATGAAGAGTCCTGGTGTGACCTTCGTGGCCGCTGCGATGGCGATGAGGATGCCGGAGAAGGACGTTCGACGAAGTGCGAGCACGTCCACCAGACACAGAGTGGCGACGAAGACGCTGACTTGGCCGAGCGACAGCGCCGAGAGGACGGCGTTCCCCGACCTCAGCGCCCCCGCAACGAGCACCGTTGCGACCAGCCACTCCCACCACACCGTCCTGCCCGCGCGAAGCCCCAGCGCTCGCGCCACGATGAACGACGTGGCGGTGATGCACGACGCGGTCAGCAGTGTCATGACGTTGTGTGCGCCGACATCGCTCACGGCACCCAGCGGGGCCATGAGCAACAGCGCGATGGGCGGATACGTGAAGGACGTACCTGCAAGATTGCCCTCCAGGCCGAGTGCGTAGGGATCTCCACCTCGCCACCACTCCATGATGCTGGTGCGGTAGACGCTGTCATCGATGCCGACGGTGTCCAGGCCGGTGTACTTGAAGCAGCTCGCCACGAGGGCGACGCCGAACAGCACCATCACCCCGCGTCGCCAGGCACGCGAACCAGCACGTGGAGCAGTGCTCGAGGGCTGCGCGCTCACGCCGCCGCCCCGATTTGCGCGCTCATCCTTGACGGGCACATCGACGCCGGCTGTCAGCGAGCTTCGAGGCCATGCGCTGACGATATAGGTCAGTGAAGCCGAAGCTCCCACTGATCAGCACAATCGCCGACACGGCAGTCTCGGAGCGGTGCCGGCAATGCCCCTCGTCACGTCTCGTCGGGCGTCGTGACACCTAGACTGCCGGCCGTGAAGACATTTGCGGGCGTCGCGCTGGGGCTGACGCGCGAGAGTCGGCTGCCCAGTCGGCGGCTCGTGGCTGGGATGGCTGCCGTCGGCCTGGTATTCCTCATGGTGCCGCGCCTCGAAGGCTGGACGCTGCTTCACGTGCACAAGGAGGACGGCGTCGTCTTCCTCGCCGACTTCGTCAACGAGGGCTGGTCGTCCTTGATCAAGCCGTACACCGGGTACCAGCACCTGGTGCCACGCACGGTCGCTGGCGTGTGCGCGACTGGCCCCACGTCCTGGTTCGCCGGGTGCGTCGGGTTGAGTGCCTCGTTGGTGCGTGTCGTGCTGGCGGTGGTCGCACTTGCCGTGGTGACGCCGTACGCACGCTCGCCCCGGTGGGCGGTCGCAGCGGCGGCAGTGTTCATCTGGACCCCAGTGGGCCAGCAGGAGGCCCTCGGGAACCTGACGAACCTGAGGTGGTTCCTGGATGCTGGTGCGGTCGTGCTTCTCCTCGGCACCTGGCGGCGCTCGTCAGCCATAGCGCTGATCTGCGTCGTGGCAGTGGGGGCGGCCATGACCGACCCTCTGTCCATCGTCATCGCGCCGCTTGCCGCATGGCGCCTCGTCTCCCTCCGCGGTCGAGAACGACTGGTTCCGGGTGTCTTCCTCGTGGCGACCCTCCTGCACTTCCTCGTCCTGGAGCGTGGGGCTCGCTCGTCCGACATGGGCATCTACTACGAGGAGCCAGCTCAGTCGACGCTCCAGGTGCTCGTACGAGGGTTGACGGTCCCTCTGCTGGGTCAGAACGGCTCGGAGGTTCTGCTCGGCCTGTCGGTTGTCGCAGCCGCCATGGCCGGCTTGATTGCCGTGGCGGTCCTTCTCAGTCGTGTGCTGCCGACTCCCGCAACTGCTCTGGCAATCGTCCTGGCGGTATGGGGAGGCGGTCTGCTGATCGTGACGCTGACATTCACCGACATGGTGGCGATCGGTCTGGACCCCGCCTGGAAGCTCGGACAGGGGTCGCGCTACTCCGTGCCACCCGGCGTTCTGGTCGCAATGGGGGCGATACTTGTTCTTCCCTTCGTCCTGGACCTTGCTGCGGGCGTGTGGCGCGTTCTCGTGCTGGGTGTCTTGCTGGTCTTCCCCCTGGCGGTTCTGGCCGACTCGCCCGGAGACCCTGCGAACACCGCAGATCCCACGTGGTCCGAGGCCTTGGACGACGCCCGCGAAACCTGCTCCAGCAGCGCCAGCGCCAGGGTGCAGATGACACCGGCCGACGTACCCATGGACTGGTCGGTGAAACTGCCCTGCGACTGGTTGACGAGGTAGCTCGCGCCGGGCGACCTACCCCGTCAGCGCCGGCGCAACGCCACCGGTAGCCCAAAGACCCAGCCCCACCCGAGCCGCTCCGCCACCACGGCGATGGCCATCGGGACCAGCACACCCAGCATCACACCGATCACGAGATGCACCCCGAGGCTCTCCACGCCGAGCTGGAGCAGCACTATCCGCGCCCCGGAGGCCACCACGATGTGCGCCAGGAAGATCTCCAACGAACGCCGCCCGACCGCACCGATGGCAGCGGACGCGCGGGTCCTGGCCAACAGATCGGCCCATGCCAGGCAGGCGGCGGTCCCACCCGTGCACGCGAGCACGCCCAGCAGCACCCCGGACACCGTGCGGTCCTCGCCACCGAGCGTCGGTGGGACGACGGTGAAGCCGATGTCGAGGCCCAGCCAGGCCGCTGCGCCGACAAGGGCGATGACCCATGCGACTGCGAGGGAGCGGAACACGCGCGCATGGCCGGCTGCGGTCATGAGGCAGCCCGCCAGGAATGGCAGCAGCAGCGCCCACCCACGCGCGAAGATCAGGGTCGGCTCGATTCCCCACACTGCGAGCGCCAACGCCAGCGAACCTCCGAGGGACATGACGGCGCGGGCGCGTGACGACCAGGGCTTCACCACTGCGACCAACAGAGTCACGCTCATCAGCCACGGGAGGAACCAGAGCTGTCCCTCCGGCACCCAGAAGCGGAGCACCTCGCTCCAGCGCATCGTCTCGTTGGCGAGGGAGCCGGCCAACGCCTTGACGGTGCTCTGGATGACGCTCCACAGCAGGTACAACCAGCCGAACAGCAACAGTCGCTGGGTGACGAAGCCCTGCACTCCCGCCTTCACGATGCCCCGTTGGACGAAGAGCCCCGAGAGGTAGGCCAGGGTCGAGAGCCGGAACAGGTAGAGCCCGCGCGTCACGTCCTCGACCTGTTGGGAGTTGGCCAGGTGCGCGGCGCCGACGCCGAGGACGACGTGCCCCAGGACGATGGCGATGATCGTGATCCCGCGCGCGACGTCGATCGACTGGTCCCGCTTGTGAGCGGAGACCGGCGCCGGCACGGCGGCCGGTCGTGTCCCTGGTGAAGCGTTGGTGTCGGTCATCGAGATCTCATCCTGACCGCCGCCCGAGCCGGCGTGATCAACGGTGGGACCTACTACTGCGCCCCCAGGCAGTGCGCGTCGGTGCTTGCGACGTCTCATCGTATCGACCGCAGTCTGCGCGGAAGGCCGAACAACCAGATCCATCCCAGTCGCTCCGCGGCGACGGCAAGACCGATCGGGACGACGAGCCCGAGGGTTGTTCCGGCGACAAGGTGCAGCCAGGGATCAGTGACGTCGAGCCGCACCAGCCCGACCCGCGTCCCTGCTGTGACGACGATGTGCGCGAGGAAGATCTCGAGCGAGCGACGGCCGACCGACGAGAGCAGGCCGGCTACGGGCGAGCGTCCGAGGAGGGCCGCCCAGGCAAGAATCGCAACTGTCCCGGCCACGCAGCCGAGCAGACCGAGGGCGACCGTGTCGGCGGTCCGCACCTCCCCACCCGTGGTTGGCGTGGTGGCGTCCGTCGCAAGACCGACCCACCACCAGATCGCTGTGCCGACCAACGCGGCCAGCGCCGCGGGGACGAGGTGCCGGGCGAGGGAGGCGTGGCGTGTCTGCGTCACGACGCAGCCCACGAGGAAGGGAAGCAGCAGGGCCCAGCCGCGGGCGAACAGGTACAAGGGATCGAAGCCCCACACGGCAACAGCCAGCACGGCGGCGGCGACCAGCACGAGACCACCGAGCGCCCGGTGGCGCCATGGCTGCGTGAGCGCGGCGACGACGGTGACTGCTATCAGCCACGCGAGGAACCAGAGCTGACCTTCGGGGACCCACAGCCGCAGGACGTCCTCAATAGTGATGGCCGTGTTGGAGACGGACGACGCGGCAACGCGCGTGAAGCCCTGGACGAGTGTCCAGAGCAGGTAGAGCCAGACGAGCAGCGTGGTGCGTCGGACCACCACCCGTCGCGGGCCGTCGCGCTCGACCGAGCGTCGGACGAAGAGGCCCGAGAGATAGGCGAACGTCGTCAAGTGGACGAGGTAGAGCACCCGGTCGAGGGCCAACGCCGTCTCGAGGGGCATCAGGAGCGCCGAGGCCAGCCCACGCTCGACGTGCCCGAGGACGATGGCGATGATCGCCAGGGCGCGCGCAGCGTCGACACTGCGGTCGCGCCCCTGCGTCGTCCCCGTGGTCTCCACGGGCAACCACTATGGCTCACGAACCGTACGATGACGGCCATGACGTCGTCCCCCGTCGCAGCTCTCGTCGTCGTCCTGACGTTGAGCGCGGTGCTGCTGGTGAGCGGTGCAGCCAAGCTGCGTGACCGCACGGCCACACAGGACGCGTTCATCGCGCTCCGGGTGCCTGCGGTCGTGCCGGCAGGACCGAGCGCCGCAGCGCTGCCCTGGGTGGAGATCGCGCTCGCCGTCCTCCTCCTTGTGACGCCAACAGGACTGGCGTGGGTGCCCGCCGCAGCCGTGCTGCTCCTGATGCTCGCCTACACGGCGCTGATCGCACGGGCCCTCCGCTTCGACGAGCCGGTCACATGCTCGTGCTTCGGCAGCATCGGGCGACACGAGGTCGGGCCGCTGATTCTGGGACGCAACGTCCTGCTCTCGCTGCTCGCGGCTCTCGTTCTCTGGTACGTGACCGACCGCGGGTCTGCTCCAGCCGCCATGGGCGACCTGGGAGCAGCCGGGTGGTGGGCGCTGCTCGCCACGGCATCGGCCGTCGCCGTCGCACTCCTGATTGCTGCCCCGCCCGGTGCTGGATCGTCTGCCGGTTCCTCCAGCACTGATGGCGAGCTGCAGGACTACGAGCGCCGACCCATCCCCTATGGCGTCCTCACCCACCTCAACGGCAACTCGGCCACGCTGGTGGAGGCCGCCAGCACCCAGGCACGGTTCCTCTTCTTCCTCAACACGCACTGCGGCTCCTGCCTGCGGATCGCCGAGAAGGTCGACGAATGGGCCGATCGCCTCGACCCTGCGGTGGGAATCCTCGTCGTCTACGTCGACGAGTCGGCTGCGACCGCACAGGTCGGCCACCGTCCGGACCTGGCGACCTGGGAGCCGGAGCTCAACGTCCAACGCATCCTCGCGCTGCCCGGCACTCCCGCGGCCGTGCTCTTGGGCGCTGACGGGCTGCTCGCCGGAGGACCGGTCACGGGCGAGGACAACATCCTTGAGCTCGTCGAGGCCGTCCTCGACGAAGTGGGAGCGGCAGGAGCCCCGGTCGAGCAGTAGACCGGCCTCCTAGGATCGACGCGTGTCCGAGCTCTCCGTCTCCGTCGTGGTGCCCACCCGCGGGGGCGCAAGCCGGCTGCCGATCCTGTTGGACGCACTCGCGGCGCAGGTCGCCGACGACCCGTGGGAGGTGGTCGTGGTCCTCGACGGCGACATCGACGGCAGCGCGGCCGTGATCGAGGCGTACGCCGACCGCGTGCCGTTGCGGGTCGTCCGGCGCACCGGCGGTGACGGCGTGGCAGCCGCACTGGCGGCCGGATATCGCGAGGCCCGCGGTGAGATAGTGCTGCGCTGCGACGACGACCTGACTCCGCCGCCCGGGCTCGTCGCAGGCCACCTCGCCCGCCACCGCGCTCGCCCGTCCGGGGCCGCCCCCCTCGGCGTGATCTCGATGACGAGGGATGTCTTCCCCGACACGCCCTACGCCGGGTCCTACGGACGTCCGGCCAACGAACGGCTGCTCGCCGAGGCGTACGCACGACCTGCAGGTGAGCGCTGGCGCCACTGGGCTGCTTGCAACTCAGTGCCCATGGCCGCCTACGCCGCCGTCGGCGGCTTCGATCAGGCGATGCAGTATCGCGAGGACTCCGAGCTCGGCCTGCGGCTCGCGCGCTCGGGCGTGGAGATGGTCATCGATCCCGCGCTCGAGGTGGAGCACCGCGGGCCTGCCACCGACACGGCCACCCGGGCGGCTCGCGCATTCACCTCGGGAGCCTCGACGCTCGCCTTCGACGCCCGCCACCCGGGCAGCCATCCGGTCGGGAGCCCGACGCGGGACCCGTGGGGTCGTGCGGTCAGCGCCGCGGCTGCCCGGATCGACTCGCGCGCCGCTGCAGCCGCTCTGGGTCGCCGCGTGGACGCAACCCTGCCCCGCCTGCCGGAGCCGGTGCGCGCAAAGGCCGTCGCGTTGGCCGTCGAAGCGGCTGCCGCAGCCGGGCAGCGAGTCGGGGACGCGGACTGGGTCAGGGAAGCGCCTCCAGCAGCGATCGACTCCGTCAGCGTGGTGGTCCCGCACCACGGCGACGCGGCGCCCACGCTCGCCCTCCTCGACCAGCTCGACGCCCAGACCCATCCTGTGCAGGTCATCGTCGCCGACGACGCATCACCCGACCCGTTCCCCGACCGACCGGGGGTCGAGGTCGTGCGACGGACGGTCAACGGTGGCTTCGGGGCCAACGTGAACTCCGGGCATCGCCGCGGCGACCGGTGATGCGGTGCTCGTGCTCAACAGCGACCTCACCATCGAGTCGACGTTCGTCGCCGACATGCTCGCAGCGGCTCGCGCGCATCCGCGGGCGGTCCTGGCCCCGCGCATGGTCGACGAGCACGGCACCGAGGCATGGGTCGGCCGCGACTTCCCGAAGGTCCGGCACCAGGTCGCCGGCTGGCTCACCCCGCTCGCCCGCTTCCGCGGGACGTCGGCCTGGCATCGCGCGGTCGGCCACGACGTCCGCGCCCATGCCGCGGAACGCCCCGTCGACTGGGTCGTCGGCGCCGCCATGTGGATCCCACTCGCGGAGTTCCGGGCCGTCGGCGGGTTCGACGAGCGGTTCTTCATGAACTCCGAGGAGGTCGACCTGCAACGGCGCCTCCGCTCGTGCGACGTCCCGTCGATCGCCCTCCGGTCCCCCACCGTCATCCACGCGGGCGGCGGCTCGTCCCCCTCCGCGTCGCGGAGGAGGTGGCTCGTCGAAGGCCAGCTGCTGTACGCCGACAAGTGGGGGTCACGTCGGGCCCTGCAGTCAGCACTGACGCTCGCCACAGCCGTGAACTTCGCGATCAACGCCGCGCGGCGCGCTGCAGGCCGCGACGTACGTCCGGTCGAGACCGCGCGTGACGAGCGGGCGCTCATCCGGGGTGACCGATGACTCGCGCACTCGTGCTCTCCGAGCACGACCTGGACGCCTGGGGAGAACGCTTCACCCGTGGCGAGGTCCCATCTCCGCTGCCCTATGGTGCCGACACGCTCACGGACGTCGGATGGTCGCTCTCCTGGGCACGGCGCGCGGTTGATCCCCCGTGGCGCCGATGGCGCGACGTCGTCGAGCACCGGGCCGGATATCCGGTCGAGCGTGCCATCCGTGGCGCCCGCGACGCCCGCCGCGCCGACGTGGTCCTCGCCCTGCTCGAGCAGCAGGGCGCCGCCGCCTCCGTGATGCGACGGGCCAAGCTGCCGCCGTACGGATCCACGCCGCTGGTCGTCTGGTCGGTCTGGCTGGCCGACGAGCTGCGTTCGGCCGACGCGCAACAGAAACGGCGCCTGGTCCGCAGGTACGCCGGCGCCGACCTGATCACGCACATGTCGGTCCACGAGACGGAGGTCTTCGAGGAGGCCGGCATCCCCCGTGACCGCACGCTGCCAGTGCGGTTCGGAGTCAACGACGACTTCTACACACCTGGCGACGGGCGAGCGCGACATCGACCTGCTGGCCGTCGGGCAGGACCGTGGCCGCGACTACGCCACGCTCTTCGACGCCGTTCGCGACACGGACCTCGTGCTCCACCTCGTGTGCAAGCCCGACAACGTCGCCGGGCTGGACGTCCCGGACAACGTCAGGATGCTGGGCGTCGTCCCGCTCACCGAGTACCGCTCGCTCCTGCGACGTGCTCGCGTCGTCGCCGTGCCGACGTACGACCTCGCCTACCCGACCGGGCAGAGCGTGGCGCTGGAGGCGGCCGCCAGCGGTTCGTGCGTCGCCGTGACGGGGACGCGGGCGATGCGGGACTACTTCGAGGACGGCGGTCACCGGCCGCCTCGTCGACGTCGGGGACGTCGACGGCTGGCGCGAGCTCATCGTCGAGCTGCGGGAGGACGAAGCACAGCGGGCCCGCCTCGGCGCGGCTGCGCGAAACAGCGCGGAGACCCGGTTCAGCGCCCGACTGATGTGGGCAGACATCGCTGCCGCGTGCCAGGAGCGCGGACTCACCTGACCCAGGAGCTACGGATCGTGGCGTCGAACCTCTCCCGGCCGTAGGTCTTCTGCGCCCAGTGCTGCACCGTGTCGGATCGCTCCTGGGCGCCGACAGGGTCGTCGAACACAGCCAGCAGCGCGTCGGCCAGGGCCCCGGGATCGTCGGTGAGCCCCGCGTAGAGGTTCTCGCCCTCGATGCCCTCGGCGCCCACGGTCGTCGTCACCACCGGAACGCCGTGGCACAGAGCCTCGACCGTCTTGAACTTCACGCCGGCCCCCTGGAGCACCGGCACCAGCGCGACCGCGGCACCTGAGTACTCCGCATCGAGGTCGTCGACGAAGCCGGCGAGCACGACGCCGCTGCCCCCGGGCAGGGCCGCGACCCGGTCCCGCAGCGTGTCGGATGCCCCGCCGCCGACGAAACGGATCTCGGCATCGGGGCGCGCGGCGTGCACGCGCGGCCACACGTGCTCGATGGTCCACAGCGCGGCCTTGTCGTTCTCGTCGCGTGCCAGGTAGGACACGACGACGACCACCGGTGCGTCCGCGGGCTCGTGCCGTGGCTCGTGACCCACGGACAACGGAGGGTGGACGACGGTGTGGGGCGGGTTTCCGAGGAGATCGGCGTCCTTGCGGCTGAAGACGAGCACCTCGTCGAGCCGCTCGACCATGCTGCTCTCCTGCGCGCGCGACCGGGTGGCGACCCGCTCCCAGTACTCGGTCGCCGCAGGAGAGTCCTGAGGTTCGCGCGAGAACGACTGGCTCATCACGTCGTGGAAGGTGCCGGTGATGCGCGCGTCCGGGTTGAGCCGGCGCAGCAACCTCACGAGCCGGATCGACTCCGAGTACTGCAGGTCGATCACGTCGGCCTCGCGCACGGCGGCCCTGGCCTGCGATGACCGCAGCAGACCCAAGGCGAACGGCAAGGAGGGCAGGCCGGGGTCGCGGCGGCGGCGAAGCGCGTCGGCCCGCAGGGTGAGGCGGTTGAGGAGCTTGTCGACGGGGTTGCGACCCGGCTGATGTCCGAGAAGGAGGAGCCGACGCGGCACCCCCGGTTTGGACGCGGCCTCGTGGTTGAGCCGGTTGCCGACCGTCAGCATCGTGAGGTCGGTGTCGGCGTCGAGGAGACGCTGCAACGCGAGGAGGTAGCGGCCACCGGCATGCGGCACGCCCTCGTGACCGACGTACATGCTGATCAGCACCACGCGGAGTCGGGTCACGCGGTGCATCTTCCCAGACGTGTCGGCACCTAGACTCGCGAGCGTCGAAGACGAAGGAGCACAGATGTTGCGGCTGATCCTGGCCCCCCACATGGACGACGAAGCCATGGGCTGTGGTGGCCTGATGGCCAAGCACCCCGAGGAGTGCGTGGTCGTCGTGATGACGGACAGCGGCGAGACGCGTGCTCGCGAGCACGACGAGGCGATGAAGATCCTGGGTGTCGGTGAGTCGCGCCAGCTCGGCTTCCCTGACGGCCAGACGCCGCAGCACATGACAGAGATGGTCGGCGCGATCGACGACATCATGGCCGAGCTCAAGCCCGACGAGCTCTACCTCCCCTACCCGTCCCTCCACCAGGACCACATCGCGGTCTACGAGGCCGGCATGCGCTCGTGCCGGGTGTCGATGTCGCTCGATCACTGGTTCCCGCCCGAGCGTCTACGTCTACGACATCGCGGTCTACGACGTGAACCTCTACCCCACCGACCTGCGGTGGAACGTCTTCGAGGCGCTGACCGAGGAGCAGATCACCGCCAAGGAGGCCGCCTGCCAGGCCTACCAGTCGGAGATCCCCACGGAGGTCCACCCGATCAACAGCGTGCGGCAGATCGCCGGCGCCCTCGGCCAGGTGCGCCTCGTGCCGTACGCCGAGCAGTTCGCGCTCGTTCGGACGGTCCGCCGGTGAAGGTCGCGATCCACCAGCCCGACCTCCTGCCGTGGCCGGGGTTCTGGTTCAAGATGGTCAACTGCGACCTCTTCGTCCTGGCCGTCCACGACCAGCTCCAGAAGCACTGGGTGCAGCGGCGCGTGACGATGCGCGAAACCTGGGTGACGCTGCCGCTGGAGACCAAGCCGCACCTGATCCCGATCAACGAGACGATGGTCAAGCCGGGGTGGCAGGACCACCTCGAGTCGTCGATCACCGGCCGCTACCGCAACGCGCGGCACTGGAAGGATCGCAGCGGCGACGTGTTGGAGATGATCCATGCGGTCGACTCGCACAACCTCGCCGAGATCAACCACCAGTTGATCCTGTCGATGCGCGACTACCTCGGGATCACGACCGAGGTCGTGGTGACCGGCCCGCCGCAGGAGAAGGCCGCTGACCGGGTCCTCGAACAGCTGCGGATGGTCGGCGCGACGTCGTATCTCTCCGGGACCGGCGCCAAGGACTACCTCGGCGAGGAGGCGCAGGCGAAGTTCCGCGAGGCGGGCATCGGACTGGAGTTCTCCGACCACCACAAGACCACGGGCGACTCGATCGTCACCGTGCTGATGGACCACGACGACCCGATGGCGGTTGTGGCGAAGGCCGCGGCGGGACACGCATGAAGCTTGCGCAGCTGATGCGCCGCCAGACCCCAGCCAGCGTGACGAGAGCTGTTCTCCGGAGGGCTCGCAATGCGGGACGGTCGATGGCCGCAGATCGTCGGCTGCGGCGCACCACGCGCGACGTGTCACGGTCGCCCCGATTGTCGGACACGGCTGTCGTCGTACACCTTCACTATCCCGATGTCTGGCCCACCCTCGTCGAGCGACTGAGCCTTCTGCCGCAGGACCTGGACCTCTTCGTCACCGTCTCCGACCCGGCCTGGGGATCTCGTCACGACATTCTCCGAGCTGCTCCCCACGCGCGGCTCTACCGGACTCCCAACCTAGGCCGGGACGTGCTGCCGTTCATCCGCGTGGCCAGTGGACTGCGGAGCGCCGGCTACTCGGCCGTGCTCAAGCTGCACGGCAAGCGAAGTGTTCATGCCGATGACGGAGCCGAGTTCCTCGACGCGTGTCTCAAGGAACTCATTCCCTCAATTGAGGGCGCAACCCGGTGCCGCGAGCTGGTTGTCGACGGCCGCGCGGCGATGGTGGGACCGGCCTCGCGCTACTACCCTCTCGCGATCCACGTGTGGCTCAACAGGGCGGACCTGCATTGGTTCTTGTCGCGTCGCCAACCGCCGGGGGCCGCCGCGCTCGAGGAACCCTCGCACTTCGGCTTCTTTGCGGGAACCATGTTCTGGGCCAACCTCGACCGGATCGCCGAGTGCCTCGACGTGCCGACACGAAAGTTCGAACCCGAACTGGGTCAGCTCGACGGAACCATGGCGCACGCCCTCGAGAGGTTGTTCGCTGTGGTGCCGCAGCTCGACGGATATCAGGTCTGGGCGTCCGACGACGGGGGCTGCACGCCCCTCGCCAACGACTCCTACAGCTGGCCGGCCTGGGCGCTTCGGCGCCCCGAGATGGAGTAGATCAACCGCCGATCTCCCCGGCCGGATCCCACGTGGCCCACGCTCCCGGGGCTTGAACCAGCGCTCGGCCGACTCGGCGGCGCTGACCATGGTCTTCGATCCGGGCTTCCACCAGGTCCCGCCAACGATTCCCTCGGGCCGCTTCGCTCATGGCGGCCTGCTCACGCCAGTGCTGTCCCATCTCGGGGTTCTGCCCCACCGCTTGGTCGAGGGCTGCGACGCCTCTCTGCACCTTTGAGGAGAACTGCGCCTGCGAGCGGTACTGGTAGTGAAGCAGCTTCAGGTCGGCCTGGCTGCTGGGAGGTACGCCACGCAAGGAATGATTCCCGTCGCCAATCCATGTCCACGGCGCGGCCTTGAAGGCCACCTTGGGGAGCGGTCCAGGGTCGCGTTCAACCTGGATGAGGCCCGACGGTTGCCAGCAGGCATCCGCGCTCTCAGGGTATGCCTCGTGCATGGCAGCCCACGCTCGCGGAGCCTCCGAGCGCCGGAAGTAGTCAGCGAGACTGTACGTCGGCGCGAACCAGTGCTCATCGGCGTCGACAGGCACGATCCAGTCGGCACCGGCCTGCCAGGCGCGCCGCGCCAGGTACGACATCTTCGCCGACTGGTAGTAGCCAGGCTCGAGGTCGCGCGCGACGTGCACTCGACGATCCCGTTCGGCCAGGCCACGGAGCAGGTCCAGCGTGGCGTCCGTGGAGAGGTTGTCGGCAACGAGGATTCCCGCTGCTCCCTGGCTCAGCAGGTGGGTCACGGTGCTCTCGATGACGTCTTCCTCGTTCTTGACCATCATCACTGCCCAGAACGAGCCGAGCACCCGCGATGCGCGCGGCAGGTCGATGTCCACGAAACCCTTGCGCGCCAGCCGGACCTCACGCGACCGGAGCGCGCGGAGCATCGTCACTCGTGACCGGAGCTCGCCTGCGAGGCGATCGGCTGCGCTCGCCACCGGCGCGCTCACCTCCATGCGTAGACGTAGAGCTGCTGCACGAAGTCACCCTCGCCGCGCATCTCGGCGTTGAAACCATGCCCTTCAAGCCAGGCCAGGACCTCATCCTTGGACCGGCCCCACTCCGTTCCGAGGAAGTCGTGGCACGAGATGGTGAAGTTCTGGATGTGGGGGGCCATGCGCTCCATGCCCCGGAGCGCGTCCTTCTCGGCACCTTCGATGTTCATCTTGACCCAGTCGACGTGTTCGATCCCGAGGGAGTCGCACACGTCGTCGAAGGTCCGGCCCTCGACCTCGACCGAGCCCTCAGCCTCGAAGATGTTGCCTGCCACCCATCGCTCGGGGTCGTCGCTGATGGTGACACTTCCCGGTGTCGAGGTCAGCGCGATGTGCAGCGGCGTCACCTGCGGCCAGGCATTGCGGCGCACGAGCTCATGGAGGCGGCCGAAGGGTGTGGGCGCGGCCTCCACCGACACCACGCGACCTGACGTCCCGACCATGGAGGCGAGATAGAGGGTCTCGCCACCGTCTCCCGCGCCGACGTCGAAGACCACGTCGCCCGCGCGAGGCCGGTAACGGCTGAACAGGAGGTCGTCCATGCCGTAATAGGTGCCTCGTGTCGCCCAGCCCTGCGCGTCCTTCCAGCGCCCGCCGTCGGCGACGCGACCCTCAGGCCAGCGATAGTGCCAACGTTCCTCCGACGCCACCCATCGAGTCGTCACGAGGCGCCGCTGGCGAACCGAGTCCAGCACCGTCTTGACGATCGAGTAAGCGTGCCGCACGCCATGTCGCAACGCGCCAGACCCGAGTGCTCCGGTGTCACGTGCAGATCGCGTCGGCTCAGTCATGTTCACGGTCCGGATGCTAATGCTTCAAGTCATCCGCGGGATCGCGATCGAGACCGTCGATGACCCAGTCCGGCTGCCATCCGCCGGGCAGCTGGTCGACGAAGCTCCAGTCCCGATCGTACTCCACGCATCGACCAGGGCCGTAGCGGCTCTGGAAGAACGCGGGCGCCCACACCGTGTGCTGCGGAGCCCCGAGCAGCACTCGCGAGATCGCCGCCGCCCAGAGGGAGAAAGTCCCGTTGGCGATCACCAGGCGTTGCGAGGAGATCACGTCCCGCAGGTGATCGATCGGCTGGGCCGATGGCGACGGTTCAGTCACCTCGTCGGCACATGACGAAAGCCAGCCGAGATGCGACCTGCACCACTCCAGGTCGTCCGAAACGACATGGATGCGTCGCACCGGGCCGTCCTGCTCGATCGCGCGGTGGACCGCCAGTCGCGCGTAGGACTCGACGTCGAACGCATAGTCAGGTCGATGCCACGGATTGTCGTAGAAGTCTCCCCGACGGAGGTTGAGGGTCAGCACGTCATCGCGGGCGAGCGGCCCGCGCTCTGCACCCTGCAGCGCTGGGCTGGTCAGGATCCAGTCGCGCACGAAGCCGGCACGGGACTCGTTGGTGAAGCCCCGTGGATCCCCCGAGTGTTCTGTCTTGTAGGCGTAGAAGTGGCCCCTCGCGTCCCAGAAGGACATCTCGGACCGCTCGATCAGGTAAGGGTGGATCGCCGGGAAGTAGGGAAGCCAGTAGCGGCTCCGGTCGACGATCAGGACACGATGAGGCACGGGCTCGCCACGGTGCGCGTGAGCCCACGTCCACAGGTAGAGCTGGTTGCCGAGGCCCATGAACTCCGGGGTCAGGTTGACCACTTGCGTGGCCACGCGCTTCCGCACCTGCGACAACACCGGTTGGACCATGCCCGAGGACAGCGCACGCGCGCCAGCGCGCACGCTCACGGCTGCGAGCCCTTGAGCGTGGCGTCAAGGAGCCTGCGGCCGTAGCGCCTGACTGCCATGCGGCTCCGGTTCACCACGTCTTTCGCCGGTGCATGCGCCTGGTAGTGCGACAGCGTGACCGGCGTGGGGAAGAGCGCAGCAGAGCCCGGCGCCGTGATCGCAGCGAAAGCCGCGTCCAGCCTTGATCGGACGAGCTCCGCACTGTGACGCGACCGCACCCACTCGCGGCCCCGTCCGGCACGATCGTCAAACAGCACCCTCGAGTTCTCGAACCAGTCCATCGCCTCGAGGGTTCGATCGCACATGTCCACCACGTCGGAGTCGGCGATCACGGAAGCGTGCTGGGGCAGCATGTACTCCTTCGCGCCGTCACCGGTGAACCCGACGACGTAGCAACCGGACGCCATCGCTTCGGCGCCCGGTAGGCCGACGCCCTCGCGCTCAGCACCGAAGAGGAAGATCGCCGCTCGGCTCAGCTCGTCAGCCACCTGCTGCTGAGTCATCCCGTCGATGAGCACGATCTCCCAGTCGTCCAGCTGCCCTGAGCGCCGGACCAGCTGGACGGCGCCGAGGAGATCCTCCCGACGACGCCGGGGCATCAACGCGATCCGCTTCTCCTTGGGCCCGGGGACGAACCAGTCCTCGATCTGCACGGGCACCGAGTGGAGCGGAAAGCCGGGGGCGCAGGCGCGCTGCAGGAAGACCTCGATGGCGTCGGAGATGGGCAGGGCCGCCGTCGCCTGGGGCCAACCCGGGTAGGCGCCGGGCTCGTCGGCAAGGAAGTCGGAATTGGCGAAGACGAAGTCCATTCCCTGGCACCAGCATCACCACGGGGTGCCCCTCGGACAGGAAGCTCCACTTCGAACCACCCGACTCCGGCATCACGAGGACGTCTCCTGGGTCGAAATCGAGCTGGTGGCCCGTGTCCACCGGGGCGGTCGATCCCCACGAGTCGTAGGTGAACCCGGGCGTGCCGTGCCACACCGTCGCGTCGTAGCCGAGCGCGCACAGGTGCTCCACGTAGCGATAGATGACCTTGATCCCGCCGCTGGGGCTCGGCAGGTCGGGTGCCATGAACCGAATGGTCACGATGCCATTCCTACCGGGGAGTGCGCAGCCGACGACCCTCGCGGGTGACTCACAGCAACGAGGAACATGGACCGAGACTAACTTTCACGACGATGGACAGCGCACTGCGCGCGAAAGCCTGCACAACCAAGACCGCTCGGGGTGCGGATGAGACACTTGCCCAGTGGTGAATGTCTCTGGACCGACCGTGCGCCGACTGGCCTCGTGGACAGGCCTTCCCCCAGGCACCGGCGAGCTCATCGACCAACCCACGCGACTGCGACTCATCGTCTCGCTCGGCGGCAGCCTCGTGCTGGCGGGTCTGGACATGCTCGGGGTACTCATCATGCTGCCCCTCCTCCAATTCGTCGCCGGCCAGGACCGGGACAGCGGCGCGCTGGGAATCGTCTTCCGCACGCTCGGCGAGCCGGGCGAGTCGGCCCTCATCGGCGCGATCGCCGGCAGCACTCGTCCTGTGCTTCGTCACGAAGGATCTGCTGGGGCTCTTTTTCCGCCGCTGGCAGATGCGATTCATGGCACATCAGGAGCTGCGACTTTCGACCCGGATGCTGCACTACTACCTCGACGGGCCGTACCTGTGGCAGCTTGCGAAGAACACGGGCGACAAGGTGTGGACCATCAACTCCGCCGTGTCTGCGGGGTACTCAGGGGCGATCATCTCCGCCGTGGGAGTGGTGACCGAGTGCCTCACCATCACCTTCATCCTTATCTCGCTCTCGTTCGTGTCGCTGACCGTGACGCTGTCAGCAGCGGTGTACTTCGGGGTGGCTGCGCTGCTGATCCAGCGTTTCGTTCGCCCCAGGGTCATCGACGCCTCCCGGCGCAGCCAGCAGGCGGGAATGATCACGTCCCAGGTGTCTCTACAGGCGCTGAGCAGTGCGAAGGAAGTCAAGCTCCGCAACGCCGCGGAGCTGTTCGTGTCCGACTACCAGCGCAGCCGTGAGCAGGCTGCTGACGCGTCAGTCTCGGCCGGCTTCTTCAGCGAGCTCCCCCGCTACCTGATGGAGATCCTGTTCATCGTCGGCATCGGGCTCCTGGCGTTCGGCATCGCCACGACCGGCAGCGCCGGCGAGAGCCTGGTCCTGTCTGGGCGTCTTCGCCGCCGGCGGCAGCCGCGTCATGACAAGTGCCGTGAGGCTGATGGGTGCGGTCAACGGCATCCGCTTCTCCCGCGAACCGCTCAGGCACCTCATCCGTGAGCGACGCACGCTCGACGTGGCACGCCAGGAAGCGGTGAGCCGTGTCGTCACCGATGACGTTCCGTCCGGCACCATCGAGGTTTCCGACCTGCGTTTCACCTACCCGATGCGTCCCGAGCAGGAAGTCCTCTCCGGCATCGACCTGACGATCCGCGACGGCGAGTCGATTGCGTTCGTCGGCACCAGCGGCGCCGGCAAGTCCACCTTGGTGGACCTGCTGCTCGGCCTGCTCGCACCCACCAGCGGCGAGATCCGAGCCGGCGGGATCGACATCCAGGACAACCTGCCCGGTTGGCAGCGCCACGTGGCAGTTGTACCCCAGGACGTGGTCCTGTTCGACGACTCGCTGCGCGCCAACATCGTCTTCGAGATGGAGGGCGACGAGGCCCGGCTGCAGGACGTGGTCAAACGAGCCCAGCTCACCCACCTGGTTGCCGACCTGCCAGAGGGTCTGGACTCGCCCGTGGGAGAGCGCGGCACCCAGCTCTCAGGTGGACAGCGGCAGCGGATCGGCATCGCCCGAGCGCTCTACCGGGAACCCCGGGTCCTCGTCCTGGACGAAGCCACCTCGGCGCTCGACAACGAGACCGAGCGGCGCCTGGGCGAGACGATCGACGGGCTCAAGGGCTCGATGACCATCGTGATCGTCGCGCACCGTCTGTCGACGATCCGGAACTGCGACCGCATCGTCTTCATGAGCGCGGGGAAGGTCGCCGGTCTCGGCACCTTCGACGAGGTCGCTCGGCAGAACAAGGAGTTCGCCACGTTGGTGCGCCTGGGTTCGCTCACCAGTGATTCAGCCGAGGCGGCCGATGCAGCCATCAGCGAAGCCGTCGAGCCCGAGCCCGCGCGTCACTAGGATCCGGCGCATGCACAAGAGGAGCTCTCGGACGATTCGGCCGCGCTTGCGCCATGGCGACAGGCTCGCCTTCGTCGACACGGTCGAGGGCGCCACATCGCTGCGCATCGGCGGACTCGCCGTGCGTGATCGACTGGCTCGCGAGGTGAGCGTCAGCACGAAGATCGCGTCCGCGGCACCGTCGCGGCTGGTGACGACACTGCAGCGACGCATCCCGTCCCGCAGACCTGTGGTGATCTCGTACCTCGCCAGCTACTTGGGCCGGGCGGCGTACCTGGCCCCGGAGATCGCGCGTCCGCGGCTCCGGGTCCTCTTCGTCGGCTGGGAGCTCGAGCAGCTGCCGCAGACCATGATCGACGAGCTCCGGGGCGCGGACGTCGTCCTGGCCACCTCCGAGTTCATCGCACAGACCTATCGCGCGTACCTCCCCGACACTCCGGTGATCGCGGCACTCGCGTGCGCCGACATGCCAGCCGTTGCTCCTGACCGACAGCGCTGGGGCTTCGGCGACGAGGTGGTCTTCCTGAGCATCTTCGACCCAGGCTCGGGTTTCGACCGCAAGAACCCGATCGACACGTTCGATGCCTTCGAGCGCGCCTTCGCCGAGCGCGACGACGTGCGGCTGGTCTTCAAGGTCCACGGTGACCTCTCTCGCATCCACGACGCGGCCAGCGTCGATGGGGAGAAAGCACGCGCTGCACACTTCATCGATCGGATCCGAGCCGATCCGCGCGTGACGATCGTCAACGAGTACCTCTCCTACGAGGACGTGATGAGCCTCTTGGCGAGCTCCGACGTCTTCGTGTCGTTGGCGCGGGCCGAGGGGATCGGCCTCCCTGCGTTGGAGGCCATGACACTCGGGATCCCGACGGTGTGCACGGCCTACTCAGGCTTCCTAGACTTCGCCACCCCGACCACGGCTGCTCTGGTCCCCTGCACGCTGGTGCCGATCGCGGGCAACGCCAGCCATCACTACCAACCCGAGCGTTACGTCGACACACCGATGTGGGCGCAGCCCGACATCGACGCCGCGGCGGAACACCTGCGCCGTCTGGCGGACGACCCCGACGCTCGAGCAGATCTGGGGGTGCGCGGGACGGAGGGCGCTGACGCCTTCCGCCGTCACTGTGACGTGACACCGTGGGTCGACGAGCTCAGGGCCGCGCTCACCAGCGACCTGGTGCAGGCTCGGCACCAGGAGCGCTCTGTCGCATTCGACAGCTTCGTAGCTGCCGAGGCGACTCCGTGGGTCAGGCATGAGCTTGATGTCCGACGCGCGCGACGAATCCTCCGGATCAGGACCCGCCTCGGCGGCTGGAAGCGGCGGATTCGCGGCTTCGCGCCGGGCGGCGCCTCCGAATGAACTTTCGCAGCGGCACGCCGGCGAGGGCCGCCCGTCGTGGCGCGGCTCGGCTGCTACTCGACCCGATGCGCGCACGGAGCAACCGCATCGTGTGTTGGACCCCGGACTTCATGGGCTACGGCAACGTGCTGCACCTGCTGCACTGGGTAGCGACGCAGCGGGTCTTCGGCAACCAGGTGTGGGCCCTCACCACGGGGGCCCTCGGTCCGTGGCTTCCCGTGTTCCCCGAGCTCGCGACGTTGTGCATCGACAAGGGGGACGTCCGGCTGACCGATCGCCGCGTTGCTCCGTGGAGCACCGCCGGGCGGCAGCACCTGTCCGATGCCCTGCACCGTGGGGCAGTTCCGGCGGACCCCAGTGCGCCGTACGACCACTTCCTGACCACCTACCTGGCGCCTGGCGCGCGCCGTCGCGGCTCACCCACCCACGGCGGTGACCACCTGACGATCAACGTGCGCCGCGGGGACTACTACAGCGACCCCGACAACAGGCGCAACTTCGGTTTCGACATCGTGGGCTACCTCCGAGTGGCCGTACCGGCCGCGCTGGACCGGGACGGAGTGGTTCGGCAGATCTCGGTCATCTCCGACGACCCAGAGTGGTGCCAGCGCAACCTCGGATTCATCACGCCCTGGGCCGAGGTTGTCGACTTCCGCACCACCGGCCCGGTCGAGGCCTTCTTCGAGCTCGTCGCCAGTCCACGGTTGGTCATGACGAACTCCACCTTCTCCTACTGGGCCGCCCACCTCGGCGTGCTACTCCACCAGGGAGATCCCCGGCAGATATGGGCGCCAGGCTTCTTCGACCGGCAGCACGACCCGGGCCACGGCCTGATCGACCCGCGCTGGTCGGTCGTCGAGTCGATCCCCGGAGGCTGGGACGAGAAGGAAGTCGGGTGAACGGCCCCATCAGCCGAGCGGCCACCTCTTCGGTCGCCTTCTTCGGGCACCTGTCAGGAAACTTCGGTCTGGGCATGGCTGCTCGCAACACCGTAAGGGTGATGACCTCGCTGGGCATCAGGGTCGTAGCCGCTGATGTGACTGCTGAGCAACCCGGCGGTGCCATCCGGAGAGCGCCCGCACTCGCGCCCCTCCTGCGCCGCATTTCCCGCAGGGAACCACGGATCACGCTTCTTCACCTCAATCCCCCTGAGGTGGTCGCCCTCTTCCTGAGCAGTCCTTGGCTGGCTCGTCGGGACTCGATGCGCGCGATGGTCATCTACTGGGAGCTGGACCTGCTGCGCGCCGACTGGCTGCCTGCCCTCGAGTGCATGGACGTCGTCCTGACGCCGACTGCGTTCGTGGACGAAGCCGTGGCCGCCGCCGTCCCAGGCCTGCCGCGCATCCGGCTCCCTCAGGCAGTCTTCCCCCCAGCGCACGTGCTCCCGGACCGATCACGGTGGGGCCTTCCTGACGAGGCGACCGCGTTCATCTTTGCGTTCGACGTGGCCAGCGACCTCGCGCGGAAGAACCCCATGGCCGTGGTCGAGGCGTTCCTCCTCGCCTTTCCCGGACGACCCGACGTACGCCTCGTCGTGAAGGCACATGGCGCCGACCCCACCTCGGTACGCACCGCGCTGGAGATAGCCACGCCCGAGCTCGTTACGGATCCACGGATCCTGCTGGTGGTCGAGTCCCTGTCCTTCCCGGACCTGATGTCGCTGTACGCCAGCTGTGACGTCTACGTGTCGTTGCACCGCAGCGAGGGGCTGGGCCTGGGGCTCATGGAGGCCATGAGCCTCGGGCTCCCCGTCATCGCGACCGGCTACTCGGGCCCTCTGGACTTCCTCACACCGGCGAACAGCATCAGTGTCGCGTTCCGGCAGATCACGGTGCATTCCGACAACCCGGCGTACGCCCCGATGAACGGTGTCACCACGTGGGCTGACCCCGACCTCGACGATGCCGCCGCGGCGATGCGCCACCTGTCCGACGCACCGGCCCTGCGGCGAGCGATGGGGGCGCGCGCAGCCAGCGACATGGAGGCACGACGCGAGGAGGTCCTCAGGGGCGAAGCGTTCGCTGCTCTCGACAATCTACTCCTCACCGACGACGACGTCCGGCGGGCTCACCGCCAACGGCAAGAGGCCGCGCGCGCGCTCGTAGGTCCACGTGCGGCTCGCTGGCGCCGCGGCGCCGTACGTCACCGCACGGCCACGTGGGTCAAGCGCCGTCTCCGCCGCGGGTCCGACGCGCCCGGCCCGTAGGATTCACCCGTGTCACGACCGCACTGCACCGTGGTGATCCCGACCTTCAACGCTGCCAGCGACATCGGCCATCAGCTGAGGGCCCTGGCCGAGCAGGTCAATCCGCCATCGTTCGAGGTCGTGGTGTCGGACAACGGGTCGACCGACGACCTCGCCGGCGTCGTGACAGCCTGGCGAGGGGCGATCCCCGAGCTGCGCACGGTCGACGCCTCGCGGGGTCGTGGCGTGTCAGTTGCTCGCAATGTCGGCATCGAGGCCGCACGCAGCGACCTGATCCTGATCTGCGACGCCGACGACGTTGTGTCGCCGTCGTGGGTGCGGGCCATGGCGAAGGGGTTGGAGGATCACGCACTGGTGAGCGGTCCCGTTTCCACGGCGGAGCTGTCCGGCCCTTCGGCAGCGTGGGTGCCGATCGACTCGTTGACGGACTCGCTCTTCGAGACATGGGGCGGCCGCACCTACGGGATCGGATGCAACCTCGGCCTCCGGCGCGAGGTGTGGATCAGCGTAGGCGGTTTCGACGAGGACTACCCGGCAGGTGCAGAGGAGATCGACTTCGCCTGGCGTGCGCGCGACCGCGGCTACCGCTTCGCCTACGTCCCGGACGCGCTCATCCACTACCGGGTCCGCACCGATCTCCGTGGGGTCCTGCGTCAGCAGTACAACTCGGGACGTGGAACCAGCACGCTGTACGCCAAGTTCCGCCCCCCCGAAGTTCGACCGAAGTCCCTTCCGCGGCGCGTGCACCACGAAGTCATGCTGCTGCGTCAGTTCCCGTGGCGCGGTGGACGCGACTCACGGCGGTTGTGGCTCTCCGTGCTCGCCTTCGAGGCCGGCAAGCTCGTGGAGGCGCGTCGTCTGGGTGCCCCTGCGCCCTGACGTGCGGCACCGGTGGGCTCACCGCCAGGCGGGATCAAGCGGGTGCTGGAGCATCTCAGGAGCGTTGACGGCGTCGAGTGGGTGCGTCAGCGAGTCTCGTCGCCGAGGCGACGGCACGCGGTCCTTGCGCACCCAGGTCGCCTCCACAACGGGGTGCAGTCGGTGGCCGAGGTAGTCGATCGGGTACTCGTGGTTGTTCTCGTGCACATAGACCAGGTGGAAGTGCGCCAGCAACCGATCGAAGGCCGTCGAGATCGCCGCCAAGCCGCTGGGTGAAGCCAGCCGGTGCAGGTCGTGCATCTCCATGACGATGATGCGAACCCGTTGCAGGACGTCGTCCGATGCCGAGCCAAGGACTCCCCACTCGGCACCCTCGATGTCCATCTGCAGGACGAGGTCGCCGCCATCGGGCGCCCGGCGCTCGACCCAGTCGTCCAGGGACGTCCAGCCGGGCTTGGTCCTGCTGCCCAGGAAAAGGGGTTCGAAATCGATGAGCGGGTGCTCCTGTGGGAGCGACGGCACGGACGCGTCGATCATGTGCACCGGAATGCCACGATCTGCGAGGGCCAGGTCGAACCCGATCACCTGCGCCACGCCGGGAGAGAAGCAGGCAGCGATGCCGTCCAGGTCGTCGGGCAGCAGGTAGCCACCGTCGTGCGCAGGCCCCACGCGGATCAGAGGGACGCCCGGGTCGGTCAGCTCGAAGGACGCGAAGAACTCGTCGAGCTGCGCGGACGACGTCCCCATGCCCACGCTCGCGTCCACCGCCGCAGCCTTTTCGCGCACCCTCGTACGTCGTACCTGCTGGTCGTGACCCCAGCGATCATGCTCAGGACCGAGCGGGCGGCGCGCTTCTTCCAGCTCACGGAACTCGCGGTAGGCGTCCCAGACATGAGCACGTTTGAGGAAGCGACGGCCCATGGCCCGAGCCTGACCGATCACGTAAGACACCATCTCATCCTAGGTGGCGCGCCGTTGCCGCGCGGCGGATGCGCACCATCTCCCTCCCATGCCCCGAGGGATCTCGCCTATGTGTCGCGCGCTCGGCCACGAGGCACGCTCACTGGTTCGACAAACCGCCTAGGGTGGGTCGGTGGCCAAAGTCTCGATCGTCATCCCTTGCTACAACGGCGGTGCGATGGTGCAGGGCGCCGTCGCAACGGCGCTTGCTCAGACGCACGCGGACCTCGAGGTCATCGTCGTCGACGACGGCTCAACCGACCAGACCACGACCGCGGCCATTGACGAGATCGCACTGAGCGGTCGGGTGCGGGTGGTCCGGCAGTCCAACGCAGGGCTGTGCATGGCCCGCAATCGGGGGATCGAAGAGGCGTCCGGCGACTACATCCTGCCGCTGGACAACGACGACGAGATCTACCCGACCTACGCTGCGCAAGCCGCGGCGGTGCTCGATGCGCGACGCGAGGTGGGGATCGTCTACTCGAGAGCCGAGCGGTTCGGCACGTCAACTTACGAGTGGCACTTGTTGGAGTTCTCCCTGGGGCGGATGTTGACGCAGAACCTGATCCCTCACTGCGCGATGTACCGCCGCGATGACTGGGTGACCACCGGCGGATACTCGCCCGAGCTTCGGCGCGGTTACGAGGATCATGACTTCTGGGTCAAGATCCTGGCGCTCGGGCGGGAGGTGGTTCGCCTCGACGAGATTCTGTACCGGTATCGAGACACCGAGGGTTCGCTGGTCAAGGCAATGACCCCTGAGGATCGGCAGGCGGCATTCGCTCACACATTCTCCAACAACAGCAGCCTGTACGTGGAGCACGCGACGGAGTTCGCGCAGCAGGTGCTCGGGCAGCACGACATGCTCGCCCATTTCAAGCGGCGGTATGGACGCATCGAGGACGCGATCTCGAAGGCAGGGGCGCTGCGTCGTCGCGCTCGGAAGGTGGTCGGGCGCGCCTGACCACACAGCCCAACCACACTGCGTGAGCATGGACCTGGCACGGCAGGTGCGCGACCGGCGGTCGGCCTGTAGGCCGACAGCGAGCCGTGTACGTGCTCCTTCGACATCGCTGTGCCGATGTGCTCACGCCAGGTGAGGACGAGTCGGTTGCCGATGAGTCGTACACGAGGTTGGTGTCGGAGCGACTCGTACTGCGGCATCGCAGGGCGCCGTGCCTGTCGCCTCACTACAGTCTGCCCTGTGACGATGACGCGGCGCCTCACGGAAGTCAGGCCGGCACTCCGTTGGCGCCTGGGTCAACTGTTCACGGGGGTTCTCTACGCACCCGCCTTCGGCAGCATCGGCGAGGGCTCGGTCATCGTCCGACCACGCAGGCTCCAGGGCGTCGAGCGCATCCACCTCGGCGCCGGGTGCTCGGTGTTCGAGGGTGCGTGGTTGGCCAGCGAACCCGGAGGAGGCGAGCTGCGGATCGGGGACAACACCTACCTCGGCCACGACGTACACCTGCACGCGCTGGATCCGGTGACGATCGGGTCTGACTGCGTGATCGCCGATGGCGTCTTCGTCGGATCTTCCGACCACGACAGGCATGACCGGCACCGCGTGCACGGCACCGGTGCGATCACCATCGGTGACCGAGTCTTCCTCGGCCAGCGGTCGGTCGTGCTGGGAGGAGTCACGATCGGCGATGGCGCGACCGTCGGCGCCCACGCGGTGGTCACCCGCGACGTCGCTCCCGGCCAGACCGTCGTCGGGATCCCGGCGCGCCCCACCGGGGCGTGATCCGTTGAGGGTCCTGCTGGTCAGTCCTGCCTTCCACGGCTACCACTCTGCGATCTCGGCCGCGCTGAGCGCGCGCGGGCACGACGTGGCCACCCACGTGTACGACGACCACGGCGGGCTGGTGGGTCGCGCGGCCTTTCAGGTGCGCCACCAGCTTCCCCACAAGCTCGGCGCGGGATCGCTGCGACGACTGGGACGGGAGGAGACCGAGAGAGCTGCCTCGGTGGTCGAGGACTCACGTCCGGACGCCGTGCTCGTGGTCAAGGGGGACACGTTGGGCCCGCGGTTCTGGGAGTCGCTCACCGGGTTGCCCCGCATCACGTGGCTCTACGACGAGTTGCGGCGCACGCGCTACTCGGTCGACGTGCTCACGGGCATCGGCCCGATCGCCACCTACTCCGCTCACGATCACGAGGGCTTCGCGTCGGCAGCACTCGACTCGCGACACCTGCCGCTCGCCTACGATCACAGACTGGTGCCGGCGCCGACGGGCGTGCGCACGCACCGCGTCAGCTTCGTCGGCGCCCGCTACCCGGTCCGCGCGAGTGCCCTGACGTACCTCCACGACCACGGCGTGCCGGTGGTGGCCTACGGGCGCGACTGGTCGAAGCACCCGGTCGACCGGTTGCGCACCTGGCGGGTCGGCGCACCGTCGATCCCGGCGGAGCGGGACGTGTCACGTGCCGCTGCGTACGACGTCATGGCATCGTCGGCCGCCACGCTGAACCTGCACGGCGACCAGGACGGGTTCACCATGCGCACGTTCGAGGCGTCAGGCGTCGGAGCGGTGCAGCTGGTCGACCGCACGGACGTGGATCCCCTGTACGAGCCGGGAGCGGAGGTACTCACCTTCTCGAGTCAGGACGAGCTGCTGGAGCTGTGTCGCAGGGTCGCCTTCGATGGGTCGTACGCCGACCGCATCCGGGTCGCGGCCCGGCGACGGACCCTCGCCGAGCACACGTTCGACCACCGCGTCGCCGTGCTCGAGGGCGCGTGGGACACACCGCGTCAGTCGACGTCGTAGGGCTCGAGCACGAGTCGGGGCATCCCGGCTCGCCCCGTGCGCACCCATGTCACATAGCCGACGACATGGGCCCACGCCGTGATGGCCGAACGCGCCACCTCCTTGACCGTCACCCCGCCGGATGCGGCCTCGCGCAGCGTGGTGAGAGGCCATCGCACGACGTCTCCGAGGACGGCACCCAAGGTCAGCGGGCGGCCGAAGTTCTGGGGGTGGCGGTGCCAGATCAGCGTCTCGGCAACGCCGGAGGCATAGACCTTGGCGAGCGTCCGGCGGAATCCGACGGTCTGCCGGAAGTAGAGCTCCATCCCTGGGGCCGGCGTGATCTCGTGACCGTGGGCGAGGACCCGCAACGAGAACTCGGAGTCCTCGCAGCCATAGGGCGGGAGGCTCTCGTCGAAGCCGCCCACCGAGAAGAAGACCTCCCGCCTGACTCCGAAGTTGCAGCTCTGGATACCGCGGCCGTGCAGTCCGTTCGGGTTGAGCACGGCGGACCCGGGGTCCTGAGGACTCGTCATCGCACGGATCCGCCCGCCGACGCACACGTGCTCGGCGAGCGCGACTGTTGCCTCGCGTACCCAGCTCTCGCCCACCGCGTCGTCACAGTCGCAGAACGCGAGCAGGTCGGCGCGGGCCGCCGACGCGCCGACGTTGCGAGCGTGGCTGGCGCCGGGCGTGCAGGAGGCGTCGACGAGTCGCAGGGGGACGGGAAACGACCGGCCTCGGTCAGCGACGATCCTCTGCGTTCCGTCCGTCGACCCGTTGTCGGCGACCACGACCTCCCACGCCACGGGCGCGTCGCGCTGGGCCGCGAGGGCGTCCAGCTGCTGCCCGATCCACGGTGCGCCGTTGAGCACGATCACCACCACGGAGACGGTGGGTCGAGACTCGGGCACGAGTTCGGACACTACCGTGGGACCGTTGCGTGCCGTGGTCAGCGGTCCGACCAGAGAAGGGACGGGGAGACGTGCTCAACCATCCCGGCGACCTCGTGGCCTGGCGGCGCTGGCACGAGTGGCGCCACCCGGTTCGCCAGGCGGCTCGCACGGCTCGGACGCGCGTGCGGCCGCTGGAAGGCGCTCGGGTCGACGTGCTCGTTCCCGGACCTGACTCGGACGTGCTGGTCGCCGTCGAGGTCACGCACACCAGTGTCGAGCGGGCCGTGGTCGCCCCACTGACCCACCTGGCGCCCGGTCGGACCGCGATCGTGGCGCCGGTCGGTTGGCAGCCTCCACCGGGGTACGTCGGCCATCGACGACGCTCGATCCCGCTGCACGACCTCCGGTTGGACGTGTCGCCGCGGGTGGTGCTGGCTGCTGGGCACTACACGGCGATCGGTGAGGCGGCCTACGCGCTGGCGGACGACCGGGCGCTGCCCTTCTTCGTGTCACAGCACGGCGCGCTCACACCGTTCGCTCCTCCGCTGCCACGAGCCGCGCACCTGTTGGCGTGGAGCGACGCGGACGGCGAGTTCTGGACCGCCGGGCGTGACGACGTGTCCGTCACGACGACCGGGAGCCAGCTCCTCTGGGAGGCCGGGAGCCGGGCGGCGGACGGCCGCGAGCCGTCCTCGTCCGGGGAGCCACTGGTCTACCTGGGCCAGGGCCACGCGGCCGAGATTTCTCGCGCCCGCCTTGCGCACGCCGCGTTGACCACCTGCCGCCAGCACGGGGCCGTCTACCGGCCCCACCCTTCCGAGCGGGACGTGACGTCACGCGCCGTGCTGGGGGCGTACGCCCGTGCGGGGATCACCGTGGACGTCAGTGCCGTGCCACTGGTCGACCTCGAGGCTCCGATCGTCAGCGTCTTCTCGACGGGTGTGCTCGAGGCGGCCGCACGCGGACGGGATGCCTGGGTCGACTTCCCGCGACCCCCGGCATGGCTGGGCGAGTTCTGGGAGCGTTACGGCATGCGACGCCTCGGGGCTGTCCCCACGTCCGCGCCGGACCGGCCGCACGTCGAGCCCGCACGTCGGATCGCCGACATCGTGAGCGGGGCCGTTCTGTGATCCTCTGCGTGATCCCCGCCCGCGGCGGCTCCAAGGGCGTCCCCCGCAAGAACCTCCTCGACGTGGCCGGCAAGCCGCTCATCGTCTGGACGATCGAGCAGGCACTCGTCGTCCCCGGCCTCGACGTGCTGGTCTCGACCGACGACGACGAGATCGCCGCGGTGGCCCGGACCGCCGGTGCGCGGGTGCCGTGGCTGCGGCCCGCCGAGCTCGCTCAGGACACCACGCCCACCGAGCCCGTCGTCCGCCACGCCATCGAGCAGGTCACAGGAGAGCGCGGCCGACCGGATGCCGTCATGCTCCTGCAGGCGACCTCCCCCGTACGCCATGACGGCACGCTCGCTCGCGCCCTGGCCGAGTTCACTGACACCGACGTGGACTCGATGGTCGCCGTGGTCGAGCAGCCACCGTTCATCTGGCAGGCGGGTCAGCCACCGACGGCGGCGTACGACGTCGCTGCCCGACCCCGTCGGCAGGACCTGACGGACGCCACCCGGCGCTTTCGCGAGACGGGGTCGCTCTACGTCACCCGCACCGAGATCTACGAGCAGCACGACAACCGGCTCGGGGGACGGATCGGCCTGTTCGTGATGGCCGAGGACGAGGGCATCGACATCGACACCGAGCTGGACGTGGCGCTTGCGGAGCGGTTGTTGACCACGCGTTGAGTGGTGTGGCCACCAGATGGCGCTGCGCTCGTTACGGTTGTGGCGCATGCATACTCACGGAAGGCCCCAGCGTTGATCATCGAGCGTGACCTCACGCCCTACGTCGTCTACTCCGGCGACCCGGTCCTGCGCGCCCTGGAGAAGATCACCGCCAACCAGGCGCGGGTCATCTTCCTCGTCGACTCGCACGGCCACCTGGACGGCGTGCTGTCCGACGGCGACTTCCGTCGCTGGGTCAGCAGCGCGGCCAGCCTCACCGTCGACGTGCCGGCGATCGAGGCGGCCAACACCTCCCCGCGCAGCCTTCCGATCGGCAGCAGCCCTGCCGAGATCTCCCATGCCTTCGGCTCCGGCATCGACCACGTCGCCCTCGTCGACGAGCGCGGCCACCTCGTCGCGATCGCGATCAACCGTGCCGACGAGCTCCGCATCGGCCGGCACCTGGTGGCCGCCGGCGCGCCCACCGTGCTGATCTCGGAGATCGGCATCAACCACCAGGGCGACGTGTCGCTCGCGAAGCAGCTCGTCGACCTGTCCGTCGAGTCGGGCGCGGACATCGTGAAGTTCCAGCTCCGCGACATGGAGTCGCTCTACCGCCAGGGCTCCTCGGGCTCCGGCGGCGAGGACCTGGGGCCGCAGTACACCCTCGACCTCCTGGCGAAGTACAACCTCGAGGCCGACCAGCTCTTCGAGGTCTTCGACCACTGTCGCGAGGTCGGCATCGAGGTCATGTGCACCGCGTGGGACCCGGTCAGCGTCGACCGCCTTGTCGACTACGGCATCCCCTCGCTCAAGGTCGCGTCGGCCGACATGACCAACCACTCCCTCCTGCGCCACATGGCCGCGAGCGGCACCCCGATGGTCATCTCGACCGGCATGTCGACCGAGGGTGAGATCCGGGAGACGGTCGAGGTGGTCCGGGCCACCGGCGTCGCGCACGCCTTCCTGCACTGCCAGTCGACCTACCCGGCGCCGTTCAAGGACATCAACCTCGCGTACCTGACCCGCCTGGCCGAGATCACCCAGGTGCCGGTGGGCTACTCGGGCCACGAGCGAGGCTTCCACGTCCCCGTCGCCGCCGTCGCGCTCGGCGCACGCATCATCGAGAAGCACTTCACCATCGATCGCGGTCTCGAGGGCAACGACCACAAGGTCAGCCTGCTGCCCGACGAGTTCCGCGAGATGGCGCAGCGGGTCCGCGAGGTCGAGGAGGCGCTGGGCACCGCAGCGCCGCGCGCCGTGTCCACCGGCGAGATGATGAACCGGGTCAACCTGGCCAAGTCGCTCGTCGCGGCCCGTCGGATCAAGGTCGGAGAAACCCTCACCGATGCCGACATCGACATCAAGAGCCCCGGCCGCGGCCTCCAGCCCAACGCCTTCGACAAGCTCGTAGGACGCACGACGTCCCGTGCACTGGAGGCCGGTGACTTCTTCTACGCCACCGACCTGGGCGACGCGGCGCCGAAGGGTCGGGCGTACGACTTCCGGCGGCCGTGGGGCCTGGCGACGCGCTACCACGACATCGAGGCGATGACCCGGGACACCACCCCCGACTTCCTCGAGTTCCACTTCTCCTACAAGGACCTCGACCTGCCCGTCGCGGAGGTCTTCGCGGCGTACGACGGCGGCCTGCCGATGGGCTTCACGACCCACTCCCCCGACCTCTTCGCCGGCGACTTCCTGCTCAACCTCGCCTCCGAGGACGACGACCACTGGGAGCGCTCGATCCGCGAGCTGCAGCGCGTCGTCGACACGACACGCGAGATGCAGAAGCACTTCACCCGGAGCGCCGACGCCAAGGGGGTGACGCGACGGCCCGGTCATCGTGGCCAGCCTCGGCGGCTTCACGACCGACGCCTTCGTCGCGCCGGCCGAGCGGGAGCGGATGTACGACCGCGTGGCCGCCGGACTGGCCCGGATCGACGACTCGGGCGTGCGGCTGTGCGCGCAGACCCTGCCGCCCTACCCCTGGTACATGGGCGGCCAGCTCTACTGCAACCTCTTCGTCGACCCGCGCGACACCGCCGAGTTCGCCGAGCGTCACGGCCGGCGGCTGTGCTTCGACGTGTCGCACACCAAGCTGTCCGCCAACTACCTCGGGATGTCCTTCGCCGACGCGACCGACCTTCTCGCCCCGCACTCCGAGCACCTCCACCTCGTCGACGCGACCGGCGTCGACGGCGAGGGCGTGCAGGTCGGCGACGGGGAGATCGACTGGCCGGTGCTCGCCCAGCAGCTCGACGCGATGTCACCAGGCGTGAGCTTCATCCCCGAGATCTGGCAGGGCCACGTCAACGACGGGGAAGGCTTCTGGATCGCACTGGAGCGGCTGGAGCAATGGTTCTGACGCCACCACCCGACCAGAAGACGGCACTGTGGGCGATCCCGGTCAGCGATCTGGCCGGGGTGGCGCGTCACGTCCTCGACGTGGCGCGGACCGGGATCCCGGGCTGGCGGGTGGTGTTCCTGACACCTCCCGGCAAGCTTCCGCACGAGCTGCGCGCGGTGGGTGCCGAGGTCGTCGAGGCTGCCTTCGGTCCCGCGCACGGCCTGCGTGCGTCGGCAGGGACGCTGCGCGAGGTCGTACGCCGTGAGCGTCCCGCCGTCGTGCACAGCCACCTCGCCTACGCCGACATCGTGGCCGCGCTGGTCGTGCGCGGCCCGAGGCTCGTCACCACCGAGCACGGCATCGCCCGCGACGACGTCGTCTACCACCGGTCGTCCGCCAAGGGACGCGTGATGGCACTCGCACACACGGTGCGCCTGCGCCGCTTCGGCGCAGCGATCGCGGTCAGCAGGGCCACCGCCGACGCAATGGTGGAGAAGTGGCACCCGAAGGACCCGGTGACCGTGATCCCCAACGGCCTCGATCCGGTGGACGCGCCGGCTCGCGGGCCCGGCCTCCGGATCCTCTCCCTGGCGCGGCTCTCCCCCGAGAAGCGCCTCCCGGCTCTGGTCGACGGCTTCGCCGAGCTCCACCGAACCCACCACGAGGCCCGCCTGACGTTGGCCGGGACCGGACCTAAGGAGGCCGCGCTCCGCGCGCAGGTCGCCCACCTCGGCCTCGAGGGCGTAGTCGATCTGCCGGGCTTCGTCGATCCCGAAGCCGCCATGGCCGCGCACGATGTCCTCGCGATGCTGTCGGTCTGGGAGAACTGCTCCTATGCCCTGCTCGACGCCGCTGCGCGCGGGATGGGCGTCGTCGCGAGTCCCGTGGGAGGCAACCCCGAGATCCTGCCGACGAGATCGCTCGTGGAGCCCGCGGACGCCGCCGACGTCGCCGACACGCTCGCCGACCAGGGCCTCAAGCCCGAGGTACGTCCGGGCCTGGCCGGCTGGCCGAGCGTCGCGGACATGTGCGCGCGGATCGCAGCGACGTACGCCCGTGCCGGGTCTCCGGCATGAGCGCGAGGAGCACGCCCTGGAGCCTCCCGGACAAGACGGTCGAGCGCGCGGAGGAGGCGGACCGCGAGATCCGAATGAGCGACTTCGTTCTGATGGCGCCTGCTCATCCCTCGCGGAATCGACGCTGGCCGCGCACCCCTCAACGAGTTCGCGATGGCTGGCGCTGGTCGGGCCTGTGCCTCTTCCGGCCGGCGCGCGGCGGAGCGCGAGCTGCCCTCGCTCGTCTCGATCCTCGCTGGGGACGCTGCTCGCCCTGCTGATCTTCTCCGGCCTGGCCAACCACCTCGACTGGACGCGTCGGATCGGGCACGTCGGCGATCATGGTCGGGCTGATCTGGGCCTTCGGCACCGGACGCGTCTCGCTCCGCTCCGCCGCGGCGCGGGACTGGCCGTCGGGCTGGCCGCCGTCATCGGGCATGGCGATCGTGGGCATCGGGGGTGACTACTACCCGGGCCGGCTCACCGGCTTCCTCGGCGACCCCAACGCCGGGGCCTACTTCATCGCCGTGCTCGGCGTGCTCGCGATCTTCTTCTGCGATGACCGCGCTGAAGGTGCGCCTGGTCTTCGCCCTCCCCATCGTCGGCGGCCTGATCCTCTGCTACTCGCGCACCGGGCCTGTTGGCGGCCGCGTTCGCGGTCGTCTGGATCTGGCTCGGGCGACGGCTGGGTCAGGTGGCCGGCGCCGTGCTGGCCGTCGGCCTGGTGTGGCTCGTCAAGAACATCCCGGAGGAGCCTGATCACGATCGGGCCCTTCTCCGACCGGTCAGGCAGCGACAACCTGCGCGACCGGATCATCGCCCAGGAGAACGTCGAGATTGCCACGTCACCGTGGTACGGCAACGGTCCCGGCACGCGCCAGGTCAGCATCCGCGACCTGGAGTTCTTCTTCCACAACAGCTACCTCGCGACCAGGCAGGAGGGAGGCTGGCCGGCGCTCGCTCCTCGTGCTTGGGGCTGCTGGTCTTCTCCTTCGTCGTCCTTGCCCAGCGTCTCGCCGGCGACCTGCAGGCCGCCGCCGTCCAGTCGGCCGTGATCGGCACTGCTGTCATGGCCGTCACGCTGGGCGAGGTGCTGCTCGACACCCCGGTGGGCGTCGTGGTCGCATTCGCACTGGGACACGCGCTGACCCCGCGCCCGGGAGTCCACCCGATGGCTGACCGCATCCACCTCGCCGCCAACAATCCCGACCTGGGGGGTGGCGAGCTGATGCTGTTGCGCCACGCCGAGGCGCTGCTGCAGCTCGGCCACCCCGTGACGGTCGTGGCTCCGGACTCCCCCAGCGAGGTGCTGGACGCGGCAGCCGCGGCCGGCGCCGAGGTCGTCGCGATCCGCGCGGCCGGTCGTCGGGACTACCTCCACCGGCTCCGGTCCTGGGACCGCGCGCACCGTCGCGGGGTGCTGTGGTGCCACGGTCTCGTCCCCTCCGTCGCGACCGCGGGCCGCCCGGACCGGATCGTGCACCTGCACCAGGCACCCCGCGGCCGCGCGCAGGAGCTGGCTGCCCTGGTCGCGCGCCGGGGAGCACTCGCCACCGTCGTGCCGTCCCACGACGCGGCCTCCCGGATCCCGGGCAGCACGCCCCACGCGAACTGGACCCAGGAGCTGCCGCGCCTGGCCGTCGACCGTCCCGGGTCGGTCGGCGGCTCGGCGACCATCGGCTACCTCGGCCGACTGTCGACCGACAAGGGCGTCGACGTGCTCGCCCGGGCGGTCGCGGCGGTCCCCCAGGACGTACGCCTGCTCCTGGCCGGCGACACGCGCTACGTGGACCAGGAGTCGGTCGCCACGGTGGACGCGGCGGTGGGCACCCTGGGCGACCGGGCGGTCCGTCTCGGCCACGTCATGCCGGCGGACCTCTTCGAACAGGTGGACCTCGTGGTCTTCCCCAGCGTCTGGGCCGAGCCGTTCGGCCTCGTCGTGGCCGAGGCGATGGCGGCCGGCGTGCCGTTCGTCGTCTCCGACGCTGGCGCCCTTCCCGAAGTCGCCGGTCCGGACCATCCCTGGGTCGCGCGCGCGGGCGACGCCGACCACCTGGCGCGCGTGATCCGTCGTGCGCTCGACGCCCCGGCGGACGAGCGGCGGGCCGTGACGGATCGGGCCCGCTCGCGTTGGGAAGAGCAGTACTCGCCGCAGGCCGGCCGCCGCCGCGTGCAACGCCTTCTCGACCACCTGGGGGTGCGATGAGCAACCGCCCCACCGTGGCGATCGCCCACGACTACCTCACCCAGCGCGGGGGTGCCGAGCGCGTGGTCCTGAGCCTGATGAAGGCCTTCCCCGGTGCACCGGTCCACACCATGCTCTACGACCCCGAGGGCACCTACCCGGAGTTCGCCGACGCCCACATCCGGACGTCGCCCCTCAACCGGGTCGGCGCGCTCCGGCGCGACCACCGGCTCGCGCTCCCGGTGCTCGCCCCCGCCTCGTCGCGCATGCGGATCGACGCCGACGTCGTGGTCGCCTCCAGCAGCGGGTGGGCGCACGGCTTCCGCACGTCCGGGCGCACCGTCGTCTACTGCCACAATCCCGCGCGCTGGCTCTACCAGACCGACGAGTACCTCGGAGGTCCCGCCTGGCGCTCACCCCTCGGGCCGCCCGTCCTGGCACTGCGGCCCCTGCTCCGGCGCTGGGACCGTCGCGCCGCAGGTGGGGTCGACGTCTACCTGGCCAACAGCCGGGTGGTCCAGCAACGGATCGCGACGACGTACGGCCGCGACGCCGAGCTGCTGCCTCCCCCGCACGGCATGGACGCCTCGGCCCCCCGCGAGCCGGTCTCCGAGCTGGCCGACTGGGACCCTGGCTACGCGCTGGTGGTGTCCCGGCTCCTCCCCTACAAGAACGTCGACGCGGTCATCGAGGCCGTGCGCGGCACGGGACGCCGGCTCGTGGTCGTCGGCCACGGCCCCGAGGAGGCGCGGCTGCGCGCCACGCTGCCCGACCACGTGCGGCTGCTCGGCGGCCTGAGCGACGGACAGCTCCGCTCCGTGTACGCCGACGCGGGCGTCCTGGTCGCCGCGAGCCACGAGGACTTCGGTCTGGCGCCCCTCGAGGCCGCGGCCTTCGGGGTGCCGACCGTCGCGCTGCGAGGCGGCGGGTTCCTGGAGACGGTCGTCGAGGGCAGCACCGGCTTGTTCTTCGACGAGCCCGACCCGGACTCGATCAGTGCCGCCCTGACGCTTTCGGACCGCCACGACTGGGACGCTGACACAATGAGGGCGAGGGCCGAAGAGTTCGGGGAGTCCCGGTTCATCGACAGGATCCGCGCCGTCGCGCTCGGGGACCAGCAGGCCGAGAGGGGGATGGACGGACATGCGTCCTGAGGGCATCAAGCTCCTCCCGTGGCTCGTCGGCGTGGTCGACCTCGTGATGATCGCGATCGCGACCGTCCTCGCCATCCGGTTCCGCGTGTCGCTGCCGATCTTCGACACCTCCAGCGACGTCCTGGAGAACTCCGCCCTCGCCAGTGTCTTCTTCGTCGGGACCTGGCTGGTGCTGCTGGTCTTCTTCGGCACCTACGAGCTGCACGTCTTCGGGGCGGGCACCGAGGAGTTCAAGCTCGTCGTCAACGCGTCCTTCTTCACCGCCGCGCTCGTCGCGACGATGGCCTTCCTCATGCAGTACCCGCTGTCGCGCGGCTTCTTCGTGCTGCTCTTCCCGCTCGGGGTGCTGCTGCTCGTGCTCGGCCGGCTGCTGACGACGACGGCTCATCCAGCGCGCCCGTGTCGCCGGGCACTTCAACGAGAAGGTGCTGCTGGTCGGCACGCCGGGCTACATCGGCGAGATCCACACCGTGCTCGCACGCGAGAAGTGGCTGGGCTACCAGGTGATGGGCTGCCTGGTCCCGAGCGACTACGCGGGACTGGAGATGACGTCGACCGGCATCCCGGTGCTGGGCCACAGCGAGGAGGTGCGAGCCGTCGTCGACGAGCTCAACCCCGACATCGTCTTCTTCACCGCGGGCGCGGTCGAGCTCCTCGACGGCCCTGCGGCGCCTCGCCTGGGACCTCGAGGACCATGCGCACGTGCAGATCATCGTGGCCCCCAACGTCACCGACGTCTCCAGCGAGCGCATCAGCATCCGGCCCGTCGCCGGGCTGCCGCTCATGCACCTCGGCCGGTCGAGGTCGCAGCTGGCCACCAACGACGCCAAGCGGGCCTTCGACATCGTCGGCTCAGTCGCCATCCTTGCGGTCGTGTGGCCCTTGCTGCTGGGCCTGATGCTCTGGATCAAGCGCCACGACGGGGGTCCGGCGCTCTTCCGGCAGACCCGGGTCGGACGCGAGGGTGTGGAGTTCACCTGCCTCAAGCTGCGCTCGATGTCGATCGACGCCGAGGAGCGGCTGCCTCGAGCTCGAGGCCCGCGACCACGTGCTCTTCAAGAGCCACGACGACCCCCGCGTGACCAGGCCGGGCCGCTTCATCCGGCGGTTCTCGCTCGACGAGCTGCCCCAGCTCGTCAACGTCCTGCGCGGCGAGATGAGCCTCGTCGGTCCGCGCCCGCCCGCTGCCGTCCGAGGTCGAGCTCTACGAGGACGACATGCTGCGCCGGCTCAACGTGCTGCCGGGCATGACCGGGCTCTGGCAGGTCTCCGGTCGCTCCGACCTGTCGTGGGAGGACACGGTCCGGCTCGACCTCTACTACGTCGACAACTGGTCGATGGTCCAGGACCTGCTGATCCTGGCGCGCACCGTCAGTGCCGTGATGGGCAGCCGCGGCGCGTACTGACCTGCTCCCGGCCGCCGACCTCCCGGATCAACGCCGGGCGGTCTTCCCGACCTTGGTCGCTCGAGCGGGCTTGACGGGTGTCCACGGGTGTGTCGGCCTTGTCCACCTCGACGACCTTCGCCTGCTTGCGGCGGCGGCCCTTGCCTGCGGTCGAGTACTCGTCGTGGGACTTGTACTGGGACTTGTAGTAACCGCCGTACCCGCCGTAGCCGCCGCCGTAGACGATCGCGTTCGCACCCTTGACGGGCGCCTTGTTGAGCACGACCCCGAGCAGGCGGCTGCCGACCTGGTCGAGGATCCGGCGGCAGTGCTGGCTCTGCTCGATCTGCGTCTTGCCCGACGCCTGCACGAGCAGGGCGCCGTCGCAGAACGCGGAGAGCAGTCCGGCGTCCGTCACCGGCAGCAACGGCGGGGCGTCGAGGATGACGAGGTAGTCCAGGGCCAGCTCGTCGATCATCTGCTTCATCCGCAGCGACCCGAGCAGCTCGCTCGGGTTGGGCGGGATGCGTCCGGCCGGCAGCAGGCTGAGGTTGGTCATCCCGGAGTCGATGATGACGTCCTTGACCTCGACGTCGCCCGGCCAGCGCCTGGGTCAGTCCCACGGCGCCGTCGACCTCGAACGTCGTCGCGATCATCGGTCGTCGCAGGTCGGCGTCGATCAGCAGCACCGGGGTCCCGGCCTGGGCGACCAGCCGCGCGATGTTGGACGAGACGGTGGACTTGCCCTCACCCGGCAGGGCCGAGGTGACGACGATCTTCCGGGGTTCGTTGTCGACGTCGACGAAGCGGAGGTTGGTGCGCAGCTGCCGGAACGCCTCCGCCGCCTTGCCCAGGTCGCCCCGGACGCCGCGGTGGCTGCGACCCAGGGCCTCCTCCTTGGGGATGATGCCCAGGACGGCAGCGCCGGTGGCCTCCTCGACGTGCTTCGCCGAGCGGACCCGGCGGTCGATGAGGCGTCGGGCGATGAGGAACGCGTACGCGATCCCGAGCCCGCCGATCGCGCCCTTCATGGCCGCGTTCTCGTAGTTCGGGCGTGAACGGCGCCCCGGGCAGCTGCGCCTCCTCGAGCGGGATGATCCGCGTGAGGGCTGGAGTTGCCGTCGATCTCCTCGCGCCACGACGACGACCGCGTCGACGACCGCGTTGGCGAGGTCGCGCGCCTCCTCGGGCGTCGTGCCGATGGCCGACACCGTCAGCGAGTTCACGTTGGCGTCGACCGATGCGGAGAACCGGCCGGCGATGGCCCCGGGGGGCACGTCGAGGCCGAGCTCGTCGATGACCTCCTGGGCCACCGGCGTCTTGGAGACGAGGAACGCGTAGAGGTTGGCCTTGTCCTCGGCGAGCTGCGAGTTGCCCTGCTCCTCACCCGCCGTCGGTCGCGTTGCCGACGCGGACCAGCCCCGACGAGGTCGCCGAGTAGAGCACCGGCTCCCGGGTCGTCTTGGCGACCATGAGGAGGGCGCCGAGGATCGTGCAGCCGATCAGCACCCACACATAGGCGCGGCTCAGCCGTACGAAGTCCGCAAACGTCATGCTCGCGAGTCTAGGGCGTCTGTCGCAGCCAGCCTGCAGAACCGCGAACCCCGCTGCGGCTGGCACGATGGGGGCATGACCGAGCAGGCGGGCCCCGCGGTGGGCCAGATGCCGATCGGTGCCCGCGTCCACCTCGCCCACGCCGTGGTCCAGAAGCTGGCCGACGACCGGGACATCGACCTGCTCCACCTCAAGGGCCCCGCGGTCCTTCCGGGCCTCCGCGACACGAGCCGCCAGTCCAGCGACGTCGACGTCCTGGTGCGGCCCTCGCACCTCCACCGCCTCGTCACCGCCCTGGAGTCGGTGGGCTGGGAGCGGCGCACGGACTTCGCGACGGGGTCGGTCTTCGCCCACGCCGCCAACTGGTGGCACGACGGGTGGGGCTGGGTCGACGTCCACGTGAGCTGGCCCGGCGTGACCATCGACGCGGAGGAGGCGTTCGACATCCTGGCCCGCGACGGCGTACGGCACTCGATCGCCCACCGCGAGTGCCCGGTCCCGGGACGCACCGCCCAGCGGCTCATCCTGGTCCTGCACGCGGCACGGTCGGGCAGCCTCGCGGACGTCGACGACGCCTGGACGCGCGCGGACGCCGACGAGCAGGCCGACGTACGCCGGCTCACGGCCGAGCTGGGTGCCGAGGTGGCCCTCGCCGCCGGGATCGGCGAGCTCGAGCTGCACCGCGGAGCGCCGACGTACGCGCTGTGGAACCACTTCCTCGAGGGCGGCAGCCGGCTCGACGAGTGGCGGGCCCGGCTCGCGGCGGCCCCGGACGCACGGGCCAAGGCCCACCTGCTCACCTCCGCGCTCTGGGTCAATCGCGACCACCTCCGGATGGAGCTGGGTCGCCCGCCGACCCGGCAGGAGGTCCGTGCGCGCCAGGCCAGGCGGGTGCGTCAGGTGTTCGGCGAGATCACCCGCCGGAGCGGTCGGGCATGACCGTCTACCGGATCGCCGACGACGTGGCCTGGGTGAGCCTGGAGGACCTCGACGCCGGCGGCGTCCCGTCGGCGTACGTCGCCCGGCTCCCGCTGGGGCCACCGACCACGCTCGAGGGCTCGGCCTGCGTCGTCTGGCTGGCCGTTGCCGACGGTGGCTCCCACGACGAGATCACCCGGACCGCCGCGCAGATGTGGGACACCGACCCGGACCAGATCCGTGGCGACGTCCTCGCCCTCATCGAGGAGCTGGTCGACGTCGGTCTCGTGTCGCGAGCCTGACCGCCACGACCCCCACCAGCGCGCCGGCTGTGTTGGACACGACGTCGGTCCAGCCGCCGTCGCGCTCGAGCCACCGCCACTGCACGAGCTCGATGAGCGTCGAGGCCACGACGCACAGGAGGAGCGCCGGCCACCGGCCGTCGCGTCAGCGCGGCGAGCATCGCTCCCATCGGGACGAAGACCAGGACGTTGAGCACGATCCCGTAGTGGCCGGGCCCGATTCCGTCGGGTGCGATCTGCCAGTCGTAGCGGAAGAGGGTGTAGAGCCTGACGGTGAGGCGGTTGAGCTCCCAGCCCCACGGGCCGACGACCAGCACCACGAGGCCCACGACGTAGGACACGGCAGCCGCGACCACGAACCGACGATCATGCAACCACCCCACGTCGGCCACCCTAGAGTGGCCGACGTGAGCAGCGAGGCAGCGTCACCGGAGGTCGTGGTGGAGGCACTCGGTGTCCCCGTCGGCATCCCGGTCACCGGGGACGACGCCCTGCGCCTGCGTCGCCAGTGGAGCCGCGCCCTGAGCGACCGGGAGGCGGTCACGGTCATCGACATCGACCACCTCGCGACCGACGACGATGTCGCCCGCGACTACGCGATCACCACGCTCGTCACCATGGCCGCGCTCGACTCCACGGCAGGGCAGCGGATCAACCTGCACGCCGGCGCGGTGGCCGACCAGGACGGGGCGCGTGCTGGCCGTCATCGGACCCTCCGGGTCGGGCAAGACCACGGCGATCGGGCTGCTGGCGACCCGGCTCGGCTACCTCTCCGACGAGACCGTCTCGATCGACGACGCGCTCCTCGTGCACGGTCACCCCAAGCCCCTGTCGGTCATCGCCGACTCCGGACGTCCCGAACCACAAGGACTCCCTCTCCCCCGACGACCTCGGTCTCCTCCACCCGCCGACGACGTCGCACCTCCACCGCATCGTGCTGCTGCACCGCGGCGACGACGACTCGGGACTCGTGCCGATGCCGCCCGCCTACGCCATCGCCGAGGTGGTCGAGCAGACCTCGTCACTCGTGCAGCTCGAGCACCCGATCCTGCGGCTGGCGGAGACCATCGACGCGTGCGGCGGTGCCTGGAGCCTCCGCTACCGCGAGATCACCGACCGGATCGACGAGCTGGTCGGCCTGCTCGACCGCGAGCCGCAGCCGGCGCCCGCCCGGCTCCACCACCCCGGCCCTTCGTCGGATGCCGCGTCCGACGCCGCGTCGGTGCCCGGCGCGTGGCGGCGTACGCCCTGGCGCGACGCCGTCGAGTACGACGACGAGGTCGTGCTGATGATCGACAACCGCGTCCACGTGCTCGCCGGGCTCGGCGTCGTGGCGTGGCTCGCGCTGGCCTCGCCCCGCACGCTCGCCGAGCTCGTCGTGGAGACGACGTCCCTCCTCGGCGAGCACCCGGACGCCCAGCAGCTGGTCGCCGACGCCCTCGGCGTGCTGGCCGAGCAGGGACTGGTGCAGCCGCCGGACTGAGCGCCGGTACCGTGCTCACATGACCGCACGCCGCCACCTGCCCACCGAGGAGTCCCGCGACCTGCTCGCGCTCACCCGCGAGCTCGCCACCAAGGAGCTCGCCCCCCGCTCGGCGGAGGCGGAGGCGACCGAGACCTTCCCCCGCGAGGTGTTCGCGATGCTCGGCCAGGCCGGCCTGCTGTCGCTGCCCTACCCCGAGGAGATGGGTGGCGGCGAGCAGCCCTACGAGGTCTACCTGCAGGTGCTCGAGGAGATCGGCGCCGTGTGGGCCTCCGTCGGCGTCGGCGTCTCGGTGCACGCCCTGTCCTGCTTCGGCCTGGCCTACTTCGGCACCGACGAGCAGCGCGCCGAGTGGCTGCCCGACATGCTCAGCGGCGACCTGCTCGGTGCCTACTGCCTCTCCGAGGCGCACGCCGGCTCCGACCCCGCCGCGATGCGTACGACCGCGCGCCGCGACGGCGACTCCTACGTCATCAACGGCGCCAAGGCCTGGACCACCCACGGCGGCCACGCCGACTTCTACAAGGTGATGGCGCGGACCTCCGACGACCGCAACGGGATCTCCTGCTTCCTCGTCCCGGCGTCCGCCGAGGGCCTCTCGGCCGACCCGCCGGAGCGCAAGATGGGCCTCACCGGCTCGGCCACGGCGACCATGCGCTTCGACAACGTCCGCGTCGACGCCTCGCGCCGGCTCGGCGCCGAGGGCGAGGGCCTCAAGATCGCGCTCGCCGGCCTCGACTCCGGCCGCCTCGGCATCGCCGCCGTCGCCACCGGGCTCGCGCAGGGCGCGCTCGACTCCGCAGTGGCGTACGCCCGCGAGCGCGAGACGTTCGGCACCCGGATCATCGACCACCAGGGCCTGGCCTTCGTGCTCGCCGACATGGAGGCCGCGGTCGTCTCCGCGCGCGCCACGCTGCTGCACGCGGCGCGCCTCAGCGACGCCGGGCTGCCGTTCTCCCGCGAGGCGTCGGTGGCCAAGCTCGTCGCCACCGACAACGCCATGAAGGTCACCACCGACGCCGTCCAGGTGCTCGGCGGCTACGGCTACACCCGCGACTTCCCCGTCGAGCGCTACATGCGCGAGGCGAAGGTCATGCAGATCTTCGAGGGGACCAACCAGATCCAGCGGATGGTCATCTCCCGCTCGCTCGCGAAGGACAACGCGGGCGGGATCGCCTAGGCACGCTCCCGAGTCTCGGCCGTCGCAGCAGGCCATGGACTCGGGAGCCGTGCCCTAGCTCGACGTCGGTGACCCGCACCCCGGCGTGCGCCTTGTAGCGCCGGTTGATCGAGATCAGGTTGGCGGTGAGCGCCTCGATCTGGTGGGCGTTGCGCAACCGGCCGCCGTACATCCCGCGCATGCCGGGCACCACGTCGGCGAGGGCCTGCACGAGGTCAGTGGCCTCGCGGTCGTCGCCGAGGACGAGGACGTCGGTGTCGACGGACTCGACCGCGGGGTCCTCGAGCAGGACGGCGCTGACGTTGTGGAAGGCACCCACCACGCGCGACCCGGTGAGGATCGCGGCGGCCTGCTGGGTGGCCGAGCCCTCCTCGACCGGCAGGGCGTACGCCCCCTGCTTGTCGAAGCCGAGCGGGTTCACGCAGTCGACGACGACCTTGCCGTCGAGCTCCGCGGTCAGCGAGGCGAGCAGCTCGGCGTGGCCGTCCCACGGCACGACGACCAGCACGACGTCGCCCGCGGCGGCAGCCTCGGCGTTGGTCGCCCCGCGCACCCGCCCCACGTCGGCGAGCCCGGCCGCCGCCTCGGCGGCCCGCGACGCGTCCCGCGACCCGAGCACGACGTCGAGGCCGGCAGCGGCGAACCGGCGCGCCAGGCCGCGGCCCTGGGGCCCGGTGCCGCCCAGCACCGCGATGGTCAGGGAGGTGAGATCGACGTCGCTCATGCGAGCGACGCTAGCGCCCACCCCTCCGTGTGTTGTCCAGCCCCCACCGCCGAGCGACGGTGGAGGCATGTCCAAGCGCATCGCATTCCTGACCGCATCCGAGGGCGTCGAGGAGGTCGAGCTGACCCAGCCGTGGCAGGCAGCCGTCGACGCCGGCCACACCGCCGAGCTCCTGTCGCTCGACGAGGGCGAGGTGCAGCTCTTCCAGCACCTCGACAAGTCCTCGACCCAGCGGGTCGACCGTCGAGTGAGCGACGTCGCCATCGCCGACTACGACGCGCTCGTCCTCCCCGGCGGCGTCGCGAACCCCGACGCCCTGCGCGCCGACGAGACCGCGGTCGCCTTCATCCGCGACTTCGTCGACTCCGGCAAGCCCGTCGCCGCGATCTGCCACGCGCCGTGGACCCTCGTCGAGGCCGACCGCGTACGCGGCAAGCGCCTCGCCAGCTGGCCGAGCCTGCAGACCGACATCCGCAACGGCGGCGGCGAGTGGGTCGACGAGGAGGTCGTCGTCGACGGCAACCTCATCACCAGCCGCAACCCCGACGACATCCCGGCCTTCAACAAGGCCCTGCTCGACGCGCTCCGGGCTAGGAGCCGCTCGACGCCAGCACAGCCACCGGCCCAGCAGCGTCCCGTCCTGCTCCAGCAGCAGGACGGGGCGCAGCGCCACGTCCACGTCGGCACCCGTCGCCATGCGTACGGCGTCGCCGCCGGTGAGCACGGGCACGACGGTCCAGCACAGCTCGTCGACGACGCCTGCGGCCAGCAGGTCGGCGAAGAGCGACGGCCCGCCCTCGCAGAGCTGCTCGGTCCAGCCGCGGTCGGCCAGCTCGGCCTTGAGCCGGGCGAGGTCGATCTCGTCGTCACCGAGGACGAGCACGTTGTCCTCGCCCAGTGCCTCCCGGGCCGCGGCGAGTCCGTCGGACGAGCCGACGGTCGCCATCAGGATGCGCCCGCGCGGGGCGTCGCGCAGCGTCGGCGGCAGGTCGGCCGACCGGCTCACGACCACCAGCGGCACCCGCGGGACGTCGTACTCCTCCGCCCGCAGCGTCCCGGCGCCCACCACCAGGCAGTCCGCCCGGGTGCGCAGCGCGTCGAAGACCCGCTTGTCGGCGTCGTTGTTGATCGTCCCGCTCAGCCCGTCGGAGCCCTGCGCGGCGCCGTCGACGGTGCTGACGAAGTTCACCCGGAGCCACGGCTCGCCGCGCGGCGCGTAGGCCTCGGCGAGCTCGTCGTCGGAGAGGTCGGCCAGGCGTCGGAGCTCGAGCGGTTCGGTCACGCCCTTCATCCTGCCGCCTACGCTGGCGAGCGTGATCACCCTTGCGGACCTCGCCGCTCTGCAGAGCGCCCACGGCGACGCCTGGGCGTCCCCGGTCGCACCCGTCGTGCTGCCCGGGCCGCGCGGGTCGGTCGTCATCGGCGACGGACCGGTGACCCTGATGGGTTGCGTGAACCTGTCACGCGACTCCACCTACCGCGAGAGCGTCGCGACGAGCCCCACCGACGCCGTCCGGATGGGGCGCGTGCAGGCGGCCCAGGGCGCCGCGATCATCGACCTCGGCGCGGAGTCGAGCACGGCCCGCGCCGCCCGGGTCTCCGCCGACGACCAGATCGCCGCCCTCGTGCCGGCCGTGAAGGGGCTCGCGGAGGAGGCCGTCGTGTCGGTGGAGACGTACGAGCCTGCCGTCGTCCGCGCCTGCCTCGACGCCGGCGCCCGCATCCTCAACATGACGGGCCGCGAGCACGAGGACGAGATGCTCGCGCTCGCGGCGGAGTACGACGCCGCCGTCGTGCTGTGCTTCGGCGAGACGGCCAACGTGCGCGAGATCGCCGACGTCCCCCCCGACGCCGACCCGATCCCGGTGCTGCTCGACCACTTCGCCCCGCGCCTCGCCCACGCTCGTTCGCTCGGCGTCGACAAGGTCGTCATCGACCCCGGGATGGGGTTCTACTACGGCAACCTGGTCGACCCCCTCACCCGCGCGCGCCACCAGGCGCGGGTGCTGGCGCAGGGCTTCCGGCTCCGCCCGCTCGGCGTACCGGTGTGCAACGCCGTGCCCCACACCTACGACCTCTTCGGCGACGAGTTCCGCAAGGCGGAGGGCTTCTACGGCGTCTTCGCCGCCCTCGGCGGCACCCACCTCGTCCGCACCCACGAGGTCGCCCACCTGCGCGTCGTGCTCCGCGGGCTCGACGAGCTCACCGTCCGCTGAGCGGCGTACGAACGTAGGCAGTTCGCGCTCCGGCGTTGGGAGCTCACGCTCGGGCGCTCACCACGTGCGGCGAACTGCCTGCTGAAGTCGGACCGCCACCACGTCCTCGAGCACTGCGCGGCAGTAGTCGGGGTCGAACATGACCTCGGCCCACGTGAAGCGGACGACCACCAGACCACGCCTCGCGCAAGAGGTGTAGCGCCGTACGTCGCGCTTCAGCGACGCCGCATCGCTGTGGAACTCGAACGACTCGCACTCGACGACGATGCCGAGCGCGAGATCGGCGAGGTCGACCCGCCCGACGCCGCTGATGCGCACCTGCGGGCGCACCGACAGACCGGGGACGCCGCGTGCGATCGCTCGGGTGCACGACTCGAACGGATTGGCGGCTCGACCGTCGGCCGCCCTGGCCACGGCGAGCGCCTTGGCGCGGCCGGTCCGCGGGCTGGCCTCGGCGGCGGCCAGCAGCTGAGCGCCGGAGACTGCCTTCTCGCGCAGTGCCGAGTCGGCCACGCACAGCGCCTCGTCGAAGTCGTACGCCCTCGCGCACCCGATGACCGTCTCGACCGGTCGGGTCACTCCTCGGTAGACCTGCATCGGGCTGAGGTCCTGCCAGAACACCTGCAACGACTCGTCGTCGGGCAGCGACCGGTTGCGCGGCAGGGTGATCGTCGGATGCTCCGGCGGACGCTTCACCTTCCACCCGTGGCTCGCGGCAGCGCTCAGGTGCGACACCGCAGCCGCAGCGGCCTGCGCCCGAGCGCGTACGTCATCGAGGTCCCCGAGCGCGTAAGTGCCGCGCCGCAGCCGGCTGATGGTGCCCGCCTCCAGCTCGGCGTCGACGTCCGCGCGGGAGACCAGGCACTCGATCTCGTTCCAGCGCGCGACGCCCCCGAGGATGCGGATGGCTTCGCGCGGCTGCATCCGAGCACTCTCGTCTCAGGCGCCGAACGCCGCATCCCGCTCTCCACAGGCCAGCAACGTAGGCAGTTCGGCCGCCGCGGAGGGCGTACGCCGCCGTACGCCGCTGCCCGCCGCGTCCAACTGCCTACGTTGTTCAGTCCGGGAAGGCCGGATCACCCGGCGAAGCCCTGCGGGTTCTGCGACTGCCAGCGCCAGGTGTCGGCGCACATGTCGTCGATGGTCTTCTGCGTGCTCCACCCGAGCTCGGCGTTGGCCCTGGACGGGTCGGCGTACGACGTCGCCACGTCGCCGGGGCGGCGCGGCACCACCTCGTACGGCAGCTCCCGACCCACGGCCCGCTCGAAGGCGCGGAGCAGCTCGAGGACGCTGGTGCCGCGACCGGTGCCGAGGTTCCAGGTGCTGACGGGCTCGGTGGTCGTGGTGAGGGCCTGCAGCGCCGCGACGTGGCCGGCGGCGAGGTCCTCGACGTGGATGTAGTCGCGGACGCCGGTGCCGTCGACGGTGTCGTAGTCGTCGCCGAAGACCCTGAGCTTCTCGCGCTTGCCGACCGCGACCTGCGCGATGAACGGCATGAGGTTGTTGGGTGGACCGGACGGGTCCTCGCCGATCGTGCCCGACTCGTGCGCTCCGACGGGGTTGAAGTAGCGCAGCAGGGCGAAGCGCGACTGCGGTGACGCGGCCGCGACGTCGCGCAGGATCTGCTCCTGCATCACCTTGGTCCAGCCGTAGGGGTTGGTCGCGAAGGTGGGCCGGTCCTCGGTCGCGCCCTCCTGGTCGGTGCCGTAGACCGTCGCGCTGGAGGAGAAGACGAGCTTGTCGACGTCGTGCTTCTGCATCGCGCGGACCAGCGAGAAGGTCGAGCCGAGGTTGTTCTCGTAGTAGTCGAGCGGCTTCTCGACACTCTCGCCGACCGCCTTGTAGCCGGCGAAGTGGATCACCGCGTCGAAGCCCTCGGCCGCGAAGAGGTGCTCGGTCTTGTCGTAGTCGCACAGGTCGAACGAGTGCGCCGCGAGGGCGGTCCCGGTCAGCGACTCCATCCGCCCGAGCACCGTCGGGTGCGCGTTGCTGAAGTTGTCGACGATGACCACGTCGTGACCGGCGGCGACGAGCTGGATGACGGTGTGCGAGCCGATGTAGCCGGCGCCGCCGCTGACGAGGATCTTCATGCGGGCCACCCTAACGACCGGCAGCCCTGACAGACTGCGCGCATGACCAGTGCCCTCATCACCGGAATCACCGGCCAGGACGGCCTCTACCTCGCCGAGCTGCTGCTCGAGAAGGGGTACGACGTCCACGGCCTGATCCGCGGCCAGAACAACCCGCGGCGCGAGCTGGTCACCAGCCTCGTGCCCGACGTCCAGCTGCACAACGGCGACCTCACCGACCTGTCCAGCCTGATGCGCGCGATGCGCGACTCCCAGCCCGACGAGGTCTACAACCTCGGCGCGATCTCGTTCGTCGCGTACTCCTGGGAGAACGCGTTCGTCACCAGCGACGTCACCGGCATGGGTGTGCTCAACATGCTCGAGGCCGTACGCCTCCACGCGGGCGACGACGCCGACAGCGTCCGGTTCTACCAGGCGTCGAGCTCGGAGATGTTCGGCAAGGTGCAGGAGGTGCCCCAGTCGGAGAGCACCCTGCTCTGGCCGCGCTCGCCGTACGGCGTGAGCAAGGTCTACGGCCACTACATGACCATCAACTACCGCGAGTCCTACGGCATGCACGCCTCGTCGGGGATCCTCTTCAACCACGAGTCGCCGCGCCGCGGACCGGAGTTCGTGACCCGCAAGATCAGCCAGGCCGTCGCCCGGATCCACCTCGGCCAGCAGGACTCGATGGCGCTCGGCAACCTCGACGCGCAGCGCGACTGGGGCTACGCCGGCGACTACGTCGAGGCGATGTGGCGGATGCTCCAGCAGGACGAGGCCGACGACTACGTCATCGCCACCGGTGAGACGCACTCGATCCGCGACTTCCTCGACCTCGCGTTCGCGCACGTCGGCGTCGACGACTGGACCAAGCACGTCACCCAGGACCCGCGCTTCATGCGTCCGGCCGAGGTCGAGCTGCTCATCGGCGACGCGACCAAGGCGAAGGACAAGCTCGGCTGGACGCCCACCGTCTCCTTCCCCGAGCTCGTGGCGATGATGGTCGACAGCGACATCGCGGCGGTCAAGGCGGGCTGGTGACGGCTCGCGCCCTCATCACCGGCATCGGCGGCCAGGACGGCACCTACCTGGCTGAGCGCCTCGTCGCGGAGGGCATGGAGGTGCACGCTCTCGTGCTGCGCACCGACGGCCACCCCGACCACTGCCCGGACGAGGTCGTCCTCCACACCGGCGACCTCGGCGACCTCGACGCGACGCGCCGACTGGTGCTGGAGCTCGCGCCCCAGGAGGTCTACAACCTCGCCGCGATCAGCTCGGTCGCCCAGTCGTGGGAGGAGCCCGACCGCACCGCCCACGTCAACGGTCTCGCCGCCGTCGCGCTGATGGAGTCGGTGCGGCTCGCCGGGGACGTACGCCTCGTGCAGGCGTCGAGCGCGGAGATCTTCGGCGAGCCCGCGGAGACTCCCCAGACCGAGGACACGGCTGTCCGGCCGGTGAACCCGTACGGCGCCGCGAAGGCCTTCGCGCACCTGTCCGCCGGCGTCTTCCGGCAGCGGGACCAGCACGTGTCGAGCGCGATCCTCTACAACCACGAGTCGCCGCGCCGCCACGAGCGCTTCGTGACCCGCAAGATCACCTCGACCGTCGCGGCCATCGCGCGCGGCGACGCCGACGAGCTCGTGCTCGGCAACCTGGACGCCCGCCGCGACTGGGGCTGGGCGCCGGACTACGTCGACGCGATGATCCGCGCGGCGCGCGCCGACGAGCCGGGTGACTACGTCGTCGCGACCGGGCGCGCGCACTCGGTGCGCGAGTTCGTCGCTGCCGCGTTCGCCGCCGCCGGCGTGGACGGCTGGGAGCACCTGGTGCGCCAGGACGCGCGCTTCTTCCGGCCCGCGGACCCGACCGAGCTGGTCGGCGACGCGACCCGCGCCCGCGAGCAGCTCGGCTGGGCGCCGACGGTCGCGTTCGAGGAGATCGTCGCCCGGATGGTCGCTGCCGACCTCACCTGAGGTCGAGGGTGGACCGAGCTTCCGGGCCGAAACTGGAGCCTTGCCCCCGAAGTTTCGGGGTGGAGGCTCCAGTTTCCCCGGGTACCCGGGGAAACCGACCGGAGGGGCCCGGCACCTAGCCGTGCTGCAGCAGCCCCAGCAGGTACTCGCCGTACCCGCTCTTGCGGAGCGGCCCGGCGCGCTCGACGAGCTCGTCGTCGGAGAGCCAGCCCATCCGCCAGGCGACCTCCTCGGGTGCGCCGACCTTGAAGCCCTGCCGGCCCTCGATGGTGCGCACGAAGTTGGACGCGTCGTTGAGCGAGTCGAAGGTGCCGGTGTCGAGCCAGGCGGTGCCGCGCGGCAGCACCTCGACGTGGAGTCGCCCCTCCTCCAGGTAGCGCCGGTTGAGATCGGTGATCTCCAGCTCGCCGCGCGCCGACGGCGCGAGCTCGGCGGCGTACGGCACCACGTCGTTGTCGTAGAAGTAGAGCCCCGGGACGGCGAAGTCGCTCTTGGGGTGCTCGGGCTTCTCCTCCAGCGAGAGCGCCCGCCCCTCGTCGTCGAACTCCACGACGCCGTACGCCCGGGGGTCGGCGACGTGGTAGCCGAAGACCGCGGCGCCGTCGAGGTCCTTGAACCGCAGCAGCTGCTGGCCGAGGCCCGAGCCGTAGAAGATGTTGTCGCCGAGGACCAGCGCCGAGCGCTCCGAGCCGATGTGGTCGGCGCCGATGATGAAGGCCTGCGCCAGGCCGTCCGGGCTGGGCTGGACGGCGAACGTCAGGTTGATGCCGAACTGCGAGCCGTCGCCGAGCAGCCGGTGGAAGCCGTCGGCCTCGTGGGGCGTGGTGATGATGAGCACGTCGCGGATGCCGGCGAGCATCAGCGTCGAGAGCGGGTAGTAGATCATCGGCTTGTCGTAGACCGGCACCAGCTGCTTGCTGATGCCCTGGGTGATCGGGTGCAGCCGTGAGCCCGTGCCGCCGGCCAGGATGATTCCGCGCATGGGATCAGCCTAGGGGGCACGATCCGCGGGGTGGACTGGCACCATTGCCGCATGTCGTCCACCCGTGCCCCGCGCGAGCGTCGTCTCGTACGGCCGGCGACGGTCATCGCAGGCCTGTTCCTGCTGCTCGTCGGGCTCGCGCTGCTCGCGATCCCGTTCCTCAAGGCTCCGGGCCACGCGGCGGGCGCCAAGACCGACCTCGAGGCGGCCAAGACGTCGCTCGAGGCCGGCGACCTCGAGACGGCGGAGGCCAGCGTGCAGAGCGCGCGGCGACACGCGGACGAGGTGCAGGGCGCGATGCAGGGCGTCGGCGGCGACATCTGGAGCTTCATCCCCATCGTCGGGCGGCCGGTCGCGGACGTACGCCACCTGGGCAACGCGCTCGACCACCTGACGTCGGCCGCCGAGCTCGCGCTCGAGGCGTGGCCCGCGGTGGGCGGGGACGACGCCACCCTGTTCGCGAAGGGTGCGATCGACGTGCCGACATTGCAGTCGGTGGTGCGCACGGTCGACGAGGTGAGCACCCAGCTCGACAGCGCCCAGCTCGAGCTCGGCGAGGTGAGCGACTCCGCGGTCGGCGTCGGCACCCGCCTGTCGGAGGCACGCGACGAGGCGACCGACGTGGTGGCACCCGTCGCGGCGACGGCCCGACGCGCCGAGCAGCTGGCCGCGGTGCTGCCCGACCTCTTCGGCGCGGAGGGAGACCGGACCTACCTGCTCGCCCTGCTCAACCCGAGCGAGCAGCGCTTCTCCGGCGGCGCTGCGCTCACCGTGGTGCCCATGGAGGTCTCGGGCGGCCAGCTCACGATGGGTGATGCGCGCGACACCACTGACCCGGACCTGTTCCGGGTCGGGCGGTGGGACAAGGTCGAGGGCAACCCGTTCCACGACGGCAAGCTGCGCATCTCGACGGCGACCTTCGCCCCCGACTGGTCGGTGTCCGGGGAGGAGCTGCTCCGCGGGTGGGAGCGGCGCACGGACCAGGCGGTCGACGGCCTCGTGGTGGTCGACGTCGTCGCCCTGGCCGACATGCTGCGGGTCACCGGTCCCGTCGAGGCACCGCTCTACGGCACGCTCGACGCCTCGAACTTCACCCAGAAGCTCGTCGGCGACTACGACACCTACCCCGACAACGACGCCCGCAAGGGCCTCAACCGGGCCATCGTGCCCGTGTTCGCCGACCGCGTCTTCGAGCCCGGCAACAACCTGGAGAAGATCGAGTCGCTGCGCAGCTCCGCCCAGGGCCGCCACTTCGCGCTCTGGATGCGCGATCCCGACCTCCAGGCCGCGGTGACGGACGTCGGCCTCGCCGGGGACCTGTCCGACACCGACCACGACTACATCGCGGTCTTCAACCAGAACACCAACGCCAGCAAGTCGGACTTCTGGCAGCGCCGCGCCGTCACCAGCGACGTGCAGCTGCAGGAAGACGGGTCGGCCGAGGTCGAGCTGACGGTCTCCGTCTTCAACGACTCGCCGCCCTACGGCGCCAACCAGATCTACGGCGACAACAGGGGCGGCAGCAGCCGCACCCGCTGGAACGGCATGACGGTCGGCATCTTCCTGCCGGAGGGCGCGGAGGTCACCGGCGCGACCGCTGCCGGCAGGGCCATCGGCACGGGCACGTTCGACTACTACGGCCGCCCCTACAAGCTGGTCCGGTTCATCCTGCCTCCGCGCGCGACGCGCGAGGCGGTGCTGACCTACACCGTGCCCGCCGCCGCGGACGCGACGGGCGACGAGCTCACCTACCGGCTCGACGCGACTCCCCAGGGGATGGTCAACGCGCAGGCGTTGACGGTCAACGTGCAGTGGCCGCAGGGCTACGACGTCACCGAGCTCCCGGAGGGCTGGACGCGACAGGGTCGCGGCCAGGCGTCGTACGTCGACCCGGGTCTCGTCACGCAGCCGAGCTTCACCGTCACCGGGTCCAGCGCGACCGACGCCGCGCCCTAGACTCCCCGCATGGAACGCCTTCTCGTGACCGGGGGCGCGGGGTTCATCGGGTCGAACTTCGTGCACCACATCGTCGAGCACACCGACCTCCAGATCACCGTCCTCGACAAGCTGACCTACGCCGCCTCGAAGGAGTCGCTCGCCGGCCTCCCCGAGGACCGGGTGCAGCTCGTCGTCGGCGACATCGCCGACGAGGACACCGTCGACCCGCTCGTCGCGGCGCACGACGCGGTCGTGCACTACGCGGCGGAGTCCCACAACGACAACTCGCTCAACGACCCGAGCCCGTTCATCCGCACCAACATCCTCGGGACGTACACGATCCTCGAGGCCGTCCGGAAGCACGACAAGCGCCTGCACCACGTCTCGACCGACGAGGTGTACGGCGACCTCGAGCTCGACGACCCCAAGCGCTTCACCGAGGACACGCCCTACAACCCGTCCTCGCCGTACTCGGCGTCCAAGGCGGGGTCCGACCACCTGGTGCGCGCCTGGGTGCGCAGCTTCGGCGTCCGCGCGACGGTGTCGAACTGCTCGAACAACTACGGCCCCTGGCAGCACATCGAGAAGTTCATCCCGCGACAGATCACCAACGTCATCGACGGCATCCGCCCCAAGCTCTACGGCTCGGGCGAGAACGTCCGCGACTGGATCCACGCCGACGACCACTCCTCGGCCGTCCTGACGATCCTGGAGAAGGGCCGCATCGGCGAGACCTACCTCATCGGCGCCGACGGCGAGAAGAACAACCTCGAGGTCGTCCGGCTGATCCTCACGATGATGGGCCAGCCGGCGGACGCGTTCGACCACGTCAACGACCGCGCCGGACACGACCTGCGCTACGCGATCGAGTCGGGCAAGCTGCGCCAGGAGCTCGGCTGGCAGCCGACGTTCCAGGACTTCGAGTCCGGCCTCGGCAACACCATCGAGTGGTACCAGCAGCACGAGGACTGGTGGCGCCCCCACAAGGACGCGACCGAGGCGAAGTACGCGGAGAAGGGCCAGTGACGCTCCCCTCCCTCGAGACCACTCCCATCCCCGGCCTCGTCGTCGTACGCCTCGACCGCCGCGACGACGACCGCGGGTTCTTCAAGGAGAACTGGCAGCGCGAGAAGATGCTCGCCATCGGGCTGCCCGACTTCGGCCCGGTGCAGAACAACGTCTCCTTCAACGGCGACCGCGGCGTCACCCGCGGCATCCACACCGAGCCGTGGGACAAGTTCATCTCGCTGGCGACCGGCCGGATCTTCGGCGCCTGGGTCGACATGCGGCAGGGCGAGACGTTCGGCGCGACCTTCACGCTGGAGATGGACACCGCCGTCGCGGTCTTCGTCCCGCGGGGCGTCGGCAACAGCTACCAGGTGCTCGAGGACGCGACGGCCTACACCTACCTCGTCAACGACCACTGGCGTCCCGGTGTCACCTATCCCGCGCTCGCGCTCGGTGATCCGACCGTGGCGATCGACTGGCCGATCCCGCTGGGCGAGGCGATCATCAGCGAGAAGGACCAGAACAGCCCCGCGCTCGACCCCGCCACCGCGATGGCGCCCAAGAAGACCCTGATCGTCGGGCGCGCTCGGCCAGCTCGGCCGCGCGCTCTTCGCGGCCCACCCCGACGCCGACAGGGTCGACCTGTTCGAGGGCGACGGCGTCACCGCGCTCGACCTCACCGACGGCGCGGCCGTCGCCGCCTGGCCGTGGCACGAGTACGCCGTCGTGCTCAACGCGGCGGCGTACACCGCCGTCGACGCCGCCGAGACCACCGAGGGCCGCGTCGCCGCCTGGGCCGCGAACGCCACCGGGCCCGCGACCCTCGCCCGGCTCGCCCGTGAGCACGGCTTCACGCTCGTGCACTACTCCTCGGACTACGTCTTCGACGGGACCGCACCGCTCGACCCCGGCCACGTCGAGGACGAACCACTGTCGCCGCTCGGCGTGTACGCGCAGTCCAAGGCTGCGGGTGACCTCGCGGTCGGCCTCGCGCCGCGGCACTACCTCGTGCGTACGTCCTGGGTGATCGGCGACGGCAAGAACTTCGTCCGCACCATGCAGGCGCTCGCCGACAAGGGCGTCTCGCCCAGCGTCGTCGACGACCAGGTCGGCCGACTGGCCTTCACCGAGGAGCTGGTGCGCGCCACCCGCCACCTGTTCGACACCGGCGCGGCCTACGGCACGTACAACGTCTCCAACGGTGGAGCGCCGATGTCGTGGCGCGAGATCGCGCAGGCCGTCTTCGAGCGGTCCGGACGCAGTGCCGACGACGTCTCCGGCACCAGCACCACGGCGTACGCCGAGGGGGTGCTCGCGCAGGGCAACCCGTTCGCCCCGCGACCGCTCAACTCCGCGCTGTCGCTGGAGAAGATCCGGGCCACCGGCTTCGAGCCCGAGGACGCGCTCGTCGCGCTCGACCGCTACCTGGCCTGACGCCGGCCCGACCTGGGCTAGCGGCGGCCGGACGTCACCTCGGCCAGCGCCGGGCGTACGTCGGCGATGTAGACGAGCGAGGCGATCGTGAAGGCCAGGTGGATGATCCCGAGCGGCGAGGAGCCGATCAGGATCAGCTGCGCCCCGAAGCCGAGGCCGGTGATGGCGCACCACGCCTGCTTGGTGAGCTTGCCCGCCGCCTCGTAGGCCTCGGCCGAGTAGGTGAGGGCGTTGATGAACGCGAATCCCTTGATCGCGAGCAGCGCGACGAGCACCACCAGCATGAGCGTGCTCTGGAACGCGTAGATGTTCACGACACCAGCCTAAGCGACGCGCGAAGGCCCCCGTCCGCGATGGACGGGGGCCTTCGTCTTCAGAACAGCGTCAGCTGGTCGACGTCGTCGACTGCTCTTCAGTCGCCGATCTTCTCGGTGGCGTCGGTGACGGCCTTCGCGGCGTTGGTCGCCGTCGTCGTGGCAGCGGTGGCCGTGGCCTTGGCGCTGCTCTGGGCGGTGGCCGTCTTCTTCGCCGCGGTCTTGCGGGCGGTGGTCGCGGACGCCTTCTTGGCGGCGGCGGACCGGGTGGCCTTCTTGGCGGTCTTCCTGGGCTTCGGCGCGACCTTGGTCGCGGCGGTCCGGTCCGCGGCGGTCGCGTTGGCGTCGGCGGCCTTCTTGGCCTGGGTCGCGGTCGTCTTCGCCTTGGTGACCGTGGTCTTGGCGGACTTCACCGTCGCGGTGGTCGACTCCTGGCGGCGGATCCGGCCGACGAGGGACTCGCCGCGCTTGACCAGCTCGGTGTAGGTCGCGTTGGCCGCGGCGACGTTCTCGTCGATGCGGGTCGAGACCTTCGTCGGGTACGCCTTCGCCTCGGCCTGGAGGTCGGCGACGCGGGCCTCGATGGCGGCGCGACGGGCCTTGGCCTCGGCCTTGGCGTCGAACTTCTGCACGTCGGCGACGCGGCCCTTGACGTCCTTCTGCACGGCCGCGACGCGCTTCTGCACGTCGGCCACGGCCTCGCGGACCGTCTCGACGGCGAGGTCGGTGACGCCGACGTACGCGAGCACGGGCTTGAGGGCCTGGTTCTTCAGGTCGGCGGTCGTGATGTCGAACTTGGCGGTGGCCATGTCGATCTCCTTCTGGTGGGGTGTGGTCATGCGTGGTCGTTGAGGGCCAGGAACGAGGCGTAGACGTCGAGCAGTGACTGCTTCTGCCGCTCGGTCAGGCCGGTGTCGGACAGCACGGCGAGCTCGACGGAGCCCGCCTGGCCCGGGTCGGGGTGGACGATGCCGGCACGCACGTAGAGCTGCTCGGCGGAGACGCGCAGGGCGCGCGCCAGCTGCTGGAGCACCTCGGCGGACGGCTTGCGCAGCCCGCGCTCGATCTGGCTGAGGTAGGGATTGCTCACGCCGACCTGGTCGGCCAGCTGCCGCAGCGACAGCTGAGCGGCCAGACGCTGCTCCTTGAGGTAGTCGCCCAGCGAGCCCAGGGAGCCGACGACGGTGCCGCTCGTCTTGGTGCTCTTGTCCTTGGCCATGCCTCCAGTGTGCTAACAACTGTTAGCAGAATCAAACTGACGGCAGGTGATTGCCCTCACACAGGGCGGGTGGGACTTGGGTTGTCGGTGCTAGCTAGAAGGCAGCACGGATCATGCCGACGGGCTTGCCGCCGCCGAGCAGCTCCAGCCGGCCGGTCGAGCTCGACCGCCTGGGCGTCGACCCCGGCGTCGTCGAGCACCCCCGAGCGGCGCAGTGCCTCGGCCATCAGGACCGGGCGCACCCGAGGGGCGCCGTCGTCGGTCTTGAGCGCCCACGCGCGGCCGTCGGGCAGGGCGACGGCGTAGCAGGACTCGGCACCGGCCTTGCCGATCAGGCCGGGGAGCGCGCGGTGGAGGGCGAGCTCGTCGCGGGTGGTGCCGCTGACGAACTCGGGGTGGCGCCGGATCGCCTCGGCGACCCGGTGCTCGGGACCGTCGCTCGCGGTCGCCAGCGCGGCGAACGCCCGCGCGAGCCCGGTGAGCGACGTCGACAGCAGCGGTGCCCCGCAGCCGTCGATCGCCACCGTGGTGACCGGCTCACCGGTCAGCCGGGAGAACGTCTCGAGGATGGCGAGCTGCAGCGGGTGGTCGGGATCGAGGTAGGTCGCGGTGTCCCAGCCCCGGACCACGCACGTCGCGAGCATCGCGGCGTGCTTGCCCGAGCAGTTCATCAGGACGGGGGACTTCGTCCCGCCGTCGCGGATCACCGCCTCGCGGGCGTCGTCGTCCAGCGGGTAGTCGGGAGGGGTCTGCAGGGCCGACTCGTCCAGCCCGGCGCTGGCCAGCGTGCGGCGTACGCCCTCGACGTGGAACGGCTCCCCGGAGTGCGACGCGCAGGCCAGCGCCAGCAGGTCCGCGGGCAGGTCCAGGCCGAGCTCGACCATCGCGAGGGCCTGGATCGGCTTGTTGCTCGAGCGCGGCAGGACGGGGGCGACGACCTCGCCGACCGACCAGTCGACCGAGCCGTCGGCCGCGAGGGCGACGATCGAGCCGTAGTGGTGGCCCTCGACGAACCCGGAGCGGACGATCTCGGCCACGACGGGCAATCCAGCAGCAGACATGGTGCGCAGGCTACCGACCAGCACAGTGAGAGGATGCGCGGGTGATCCAGCACTGCCCCACGCCGACCGAGCTCGACGACCTGGAGCTCCTGGTCTCCGGCGCCTACGCCCCGCTCACCCGCTTCAACGAGCCCGGCAGTCCGGTCACGCTCGACCTGCCCGACGACGCGGCTGAGGCGGAGCTGGTGGACCCCGAGGGCCTGCCGCTGGCGCGGGTGGCGGCGGACGGCACGCTCGAGCCGCTCACGCACGCCCAGTACGGTCCGTTCCGCCGGCTGCACCTCACCCCGGCCCGGGTCCGCGACCAGCACGCGGGCGCCACGTTCGTCCCGGTCGTCGACGCGCTCACCGAGGCCGAGCTCGACGAGCTCCGCAGTCTCGGCCGGGTGGTCCTGCTGGCGCTGACCGGCACCGGCACCGCTGCCCTCTCCCCCGTCGCGCTCGTCCGCGCGACCCTTGCCGCGGCCGCGCTGCTCCCCGACGCCGTCGTCGTCGCAGTCCCCCTGCCCACGCACGGCGACGCCGACGTGGACCACGAGCTCGGCGCCCAGGTCGTGGCGACGTACGCCGGCCCGGACCCGGTCCACGCGCTCGCGTCGCCTCCCGAGTCCGACCACCCCGCTCCGATCGCGGAGATCGTCGACGCCGACCGTCCCGAGCCGGAGGACCAGGGCCTCGTGCTGTTCTTCACCGGCCTGTCCGGCAGCGGCAAGTCCACGCTGGCCCGCGCGCTGATGGACCTGCTCCTCGAGCAGGGCGGCCGCTCGGTGACCAGCCTCGACGGCGACGTCGTACGCCGTCACCTGTCGGCCGGGCTGACCTTCTCCAGGGCGGACCGCGAGACCAACATCCGCCGCATCGGGTGGGTGGCCGCCGAGATCGCCCGCCACGGTGGCGTGGCCGTGTGCTCCCCCATCGCGCCGTTCGCCGAGACCCGCGAGCAGGTGCGCGCAGATGGTCGAGGACGCGGGAGGCGCGTTCTTCCTCGTCCACGTCGCGACGCCGCTCGAGGAGTGCGAGCGCCGCGACCGCAAGGGCCTCTACGCCAAGGCCCGGGCCGGCGAGATCCCCGAGTTCACCGGCATCTCCTCGCCCTACGAGGAGCCCGACGACCCGGCCGTGCGCGTCGACACGACCGGCCGCACCATCGAGGACGCGCTCGACGACGTCCTGGTCGCGCTCGACGAGGCCGGCTACCTCCACCTGGCCGGGCGAGAGGACGACCGCGTATGACCGAGCCGCTCTCGGTGCTCTTCCTCTGCACCGCCAACATCTGCCGCTCGCCCGCCATGGAGCTCATCGCGCGCGACCTCGCCGGCCCCGACGCCGACGTCGTGTTCAGCAGCTCCGGCACCCAGGCCCGCACCGGGCACCGGATGAACCCGGTCAGGTGGACACGATCCCGCAGCCTCGACGCCACCGGCTTCCGCAGCCGCCGGCTGAAGCCCGAGATCCTGCTCGACGCCGACCTGGTGCTGACCGCCGAGTCGATCCACCGCCAGCACGTCCTCGACGACTTCCCGCAGCTGCACCGCCAGCTCTTCACCCTCGGTCAGTTCGACGCCGCCGTGGCCGAGATCCCCGACCTCGCAGGGGCGCGACCTCGTCACCGCGGTCGGCCAGAAGCGACAGCCGGCCCACCCCGAGCTCGACGTCGCCGACCCCTACCGGCGCGGGGAGAAGGCCGCCGCGACGGCGACCGGCACAATCACTGCCATGCTGAGCGTCGTCGTGCCCCGACTGACCGGAGACAGCTAGTGGACTGGATCACCGTCACGTTCTTCTCGATCCTCGCGGCCGGCTTCGTCGTCGGCATCGTGGTCGGGCTGACCGGCATGGGCGGTGGCGCCCTCATGACGCCCGCCCTCATCTTCCTCGGGGTCGGCGAGGCGGCGACGGTGGTCACGGCCGACCTGACCGCGGCGGCGATCTACAAGACCGGCGGCGCGATCGTGCACAAGCGCGAGGGCTCGCCCAACATGCAGCTCGCGAAGTGGTTGATGATCGGGTCGATCCCGATGGCGCTGCTCGGACCACACCTGGTGTCGTGGGTGGTGGATCCCGAGGACATCGACGACACGCTCAAGCTCTGCATCGGCTTCGCGCTGCTGCTGGCGGCGGCGACGTACGCCCTGCGCCTCTACCTCAACCTGGTGCGGGTCCGCGGCGGCGAGCACCCCGACGACAACCCCACGATCCGGCCGGTCCCGACCCTCCTCGTGGGCGCGCTCGGCGGCCTCCTGGTCGGCATCACCAGCGTCGGCTCCGGCTCGGTCATCATGATCGCCCTCCTCATGCTCTACCCCGGCCTCTCCGCCGTACGCCTCGTCGGCACCGACCTCGTCCAGGCCGTCCCGCTCGTGATGGCCGCCGCGATCTCCAACATCGCCCTCCACGGCCTCGACTGGGGGATCCTGGTCCCGCTCGTGATCGGCTCGGTGCCCGGCACGCTGATCGGCTCGGCGATCGCCCCGCGGGTGCCGCAGTCCTTCATCCGGCGCGGCATCGTCGTCGTCCTCACCATGAGCGGCGTCGCGCTGCTCGACAAGGCCGGCTGGGCGCCGCTCGGCGCGGGCGACGACGAGACGCACCCGATGCTCATCGCCGGCGTCGGCCTCTTCGTGCTCCTCGTGCTGCCCGTCGTCTGGGGCTTCATCCGCAAGTCGCAGGGGCTACCGATGTTCGGCTCGCCGACCATCGCGCAGCTCGAGGATCCCGACTACCGTCCCGGCCTCGTCGGGATGAAGAGGGTCGACGACTCCTGACGCTCCCGCCCAGCGGTGCGTGAGGGGCACGCGGACCGCCCGGAATCCCCCTGCGCCACCGCCTCCCGGCGCGTCGTACGCCGACACGCTCGTGGGCGGTGAGTGAGGAGGATCCGAGAGGCGCAGGATCCCCCTCAGTCACCGCTCCTCAGGACAGCCCGAGCAGCTCCCGGCACTGGGCGGGTGACATCGGCGTACGTTGGGCGATCCGGCCGAGGTCGACGGCGCGGGTGACGAGCTCGGCGTTGGACTCCACGGGCACGCCGCGGCTGATCGTGAGCACGTCCTCCATGCCGACGCGCAGGTGTCCACCCATCGACAGGGAGGCCATCGCGACGGCGAGCGTCGAGCGACCGATGCCCGTGGCGGACCACGACGTCACCTCGGGCGGCAACGCCGCGACGCCGGCGACGAGTGCCGGCGCCGTGCCGGGCATGCCGCCGGGGACGCCCATCACGAAGTCGACGTGGACCTTGCCGCCCGCAGGGACGCCGTACTCCCGGACCAGGCGGCCCAGCGCGTGCACCTGGCCGAGGTCGAAGAGCTCGAACTCCGGGGCGACGCCGCGCGAGAGCGCGAGCTGGTAGAGGTCCTTCACGAACGGCCACGGGTTGAGGAACACGTCGTCGCCGAAGTTGGTCGTGCCCATGGTGAGGCTGCAGGAGTCGGGCTCGGCGTCGAGCACCTTCAGCCGCTCGTCGAGCGGGTCGTGGACGGATCCTCCCGTGGAGAGCTGCACGACCAGCGACGACGACTCACGTACGGCCGCCACCCACTCACGCAGCAGGGCCTGGTCGAGCGTCGGCGCGTGCGAGGTGTCGCGCACGTGGATGTGGATCATCGCCGCCCCGGCGGCCTCGCACTCCGACGGCGGTGCGGGCGATCTCCTCGGGCGTGGTGGGCAGGGCCGGGCAGTCGGCCTTGGCGGTCTCGGCGCCTGTGGGCGCGACCGTGATCAGCAACGCGCCATCGAGAGCATGGCGGCATCCTTGCACCATGCGTGCGGTCATCCAGCGGGTCCTCTCCGCCAGCGTCACGGTCGACGGCGAGGTGGTCGGCGAGCTCGATCGTCCCGGCCTGCTGGTCTACCTCGGGGTCACCCACGGCGACGGTGCCGCCGAGGTCGCCTGGACGGCCCGGAAGATCTGGGACCTGCGGCTGCTGCGCGACGAGCGGAGCGCGAGCGAGGTCGCGGCGCCGGTGCTCGTCGTCAGCCAGTTCACCCTGTACGGCGACGCGCGCAAGGGCCGACGGCCGACCTGGCTGGCGGCGGCACCCGGACCGGTGAGCGAGCCGCTCTACGACGCGTGTGCACCGAGCTCGAGCGCCTCGGCGCCCACGTCGAGCGTGGGCGCTTCGGCGCGGACATGCGGGTCGCGAGCGTCAACGACGGCCCGATCACGCTGGTGCTGGACAGCCCCTAGCGCTGCCAGACCCGCGACCCAGTCGACCGCCATGGTCTGCGGCAGCTGGTCCGGCGACGTCACCCGGAGGGACTCGAAGTTCGAGACGAGCAGGCTCAGGATCAGGTACTCCTCGGTCTGCGACACCCCAGCCGTGGTGCGCAGCACCTCCTTGCCGTCGATGCGGAAGACGTACTCCGTGGGCGTCCACTCGACCGAGAACACGTGGTAGGTGCCGGCCCAGTCCGAGCCGTACAACGCATCGTCGCCGGGTGGCGTCTCGGCGACCTTCGTCTGTGTCCCACCGCTGTAGGTCCAGACGCCGCTGCTCAACCCGGACGAACCGGTGCCGAACCACTCGATCACGTCGATCTCGGCGCCGGACTCCACGACCGGCGCCTGCATCCAGAACGCGCCGTGCTGGCCGCGGAGGTCCTGGAACCTGATCCGGGCGGCGGCGACGCCGTACTTGAAGGCGAACCTGCCCTGCGTGCCCACGTGCCCGTTGAGCCGGTAGAACGTCGACTGCTGGACACCCTGGTTGTTGGTGAAGGTGCACGGGTCGGCACGGTCCGGGTCGTCGATGACGCTGAGGGACAGCACCCCACCCCCGACCGCGGTCGCGCGCGGGTCCGTCCTCGAGCAGCGGCGGCTCGGGACCTCGTAGCCCTGGATCCTGTGGTCCCACGGCGCCGCGAGCGCCGTTCCGGAGAACTCGTCCGAGAGGATCGGCGTGCCCCAGGCGTCGGTCCGCACCCGCGCCGAGGTGACCTCGGGGAGCTCGGCCGAGCTCCGGGCCATCACCCGGTACGTCGCCGGAAGGCCGCGCCACGCGTAGGGCACGGTGAAGAGCGCCCGGCCGGAGGCGTCCTGGTCGAGCGATCGCGAAGGCGACCCACTTCTTGCCGTCCAGGCGCTCGAGGTACGCACGGCGACCCGGCGCGACCGGCGCGAACGTCGCGGTGATCGCGCTCATGGCGGCCGAGGCCGGCTCGGGCGCCGTCCCCGTGGCCGCCAGCTGCGGCAGCACCTGCACCGAGACGGACTGGCCGGGCGCGGTCGCCTTGGCTCGGCTTCGGAGCCGCCCAGGACGGAGCGGCCGAGCCGGTGCCCAGCAGCATCGCCAGGAGCGCGAGCGCCGAGGCGAGGATGCAGGAGGAGCGGGCGACGCGGCATGACCGAGATCCTTGGTCGGGTGGACGAGGGCCTCACCGTACGAGGGTGGACCAGACCGCCGTGGCGCTTTCTCCCGTTCTTCGACAGATCTTCGAGGGGAGGTCAGCCCTGAGCGGGGTCGGTCTCCCACACGCGCGCCCAGTCGACCTCCATGTGCTCGGGCAGCTCGCCGTTGAAGCGCGGCAGCTCGTAGTCGGAGGACAGCAGGCTCAGGATCAGGAACTCCTCACGGCCGGAGGTCTCGCCCTCGAGCCGCTGGGTGACCTGGCCGTCGATCCGGAAGACGTACTCGTCGGGCGTCCACTCGACGGAGAACACGTGGTACTCGTCCGCCCAGTCGTCGCCGTACTGCTCGACGTCGGGCAGCCAGCCGCCGACGGTCTGCTTGTTGCCGTCCTCGTCGAGGAAGTAGGTGAAGCTCGTCAGGCCGCCCTCGGGGTGGTCGTCGCCGAAGTACTCCATGATGTCGATCTCGGCGCCGCCGACCTTCGGCCCGCCGGTCTGCTGCCCGCCGACGGCCTGCATCCAGAACGCCGAGTGCTGTCCGCGCGCCGACTGGGTGCGGATGCGGGCGGCGGCGTAGCCGTAGGTGAAGGAGTACACGCCCTCGGTGCCGACGTGCCCGTTGAGCCGGTAGCGGGAACTTCTTGCGGCGCCCGGGCAGCTGGCAGCCCTCGGCGTCCACCGTCGGGGTCCTCCAGCACGCTGAGCACCAGGACGCCGTCGGCGACCTCGGCGCCGCTCGTGTCGGCGCGCGAGCACGTGCGTACGCCGGTGAAGCCCTGGTCTCGGGTGTGCCACAGCGCGCCGATCCCGTCGACCGAGTCCTCGTCGAAGTCGTCGGTGAAGCTCGCCTCCGGTGCGTCGTCGGTGGAGACCTCGGTCCCGATCGCGTCGTCGCCCTCGCCGACCACCACCGCCAGCTCGCCCGCGGTGTCGCTGGTCAGTGACGCGTTGCCGTCCGCGTCCGTCTCTCCCTCCGAGACGGACTCCCAGCCGCCGTCCTCGGACTTCGCGAGCAGGGTGACGGTGGTGCCCTTCCTCGACGTCGGCGACGGTCGCGTCGACCACCCACGCGGCATCGTCGGCGGCCTCGACGTCCTCGCCGGTCGCGGCGAGCTGGGGCAGCACCCGCGCCCGTACGTCGTCGCTGGCCCGGAAGTCCGTCACCTCGGTGTCGGTCGGGGACGCCGAGCAGGCGGTCGTGACGAAGGCCACGGCGACGAGCCCGGACAGCACGCGCTGGGGCCCTCCGACGCGGCGGGTCGGGGCTGCGAGTCGAGGTGTGCGGCTCATCCGGGGAGTCTCGCCGACTCCTCGCGTGAGTGCGAATCGTCCGCGGCGACGCCCGTCGCTACGATGATGGCTGCTGTCCCGAGAGAGGTCTCCCCTGCGTCATGACCAACACCCACGTCGACTACCAGCTGAGCCAGCTGGACCAGCTCGAGGCGGAGTCGATCCACATCTTCCGTGAGGTCGCCGCCGAGTTCGAGAAGCCGGTCCTGATGTTCTCCGGTGGCAAGGACTCCATCGTCATGCTCCGTCTGGCGGAGAAGGCGTTCTTCCCCGCCAAGCTGCCGTTCCCCCTGCTGCAGGTCGACACCGGCCTGGACTTCGACGAGGTGCTCACCACGCGCGACTCGTGGGTCGAGCGGCTCGGTGCGCGGATGATCATCGCCACCATCGACGAGGCGATCGCCGCCGGGCACGTGGTCGACGACGGCAAGACCAGCCGCAACCGCATGCAGATCGGCACGCTGCTCGGCTCCATCGAGGAGAACGGCTTCACCGCCGCCTTCGGTGGTGGTCGACGCGACGAGGAGAAGGCCCGCGCCAAGGAGCGCGTCTACTCCCACCGCGACGACTTCGGCCAGTGGGACCCCAAGATGCAGCGCCCCGAGCTGTGGAGCCTCTACAACGGGCGCATCCACGCCGGCGAGCACATGCGGATCTTCCCGCTGTCCAACTGGACCGAGCTCGACATCTGGCACTACATCCACCGCGAGCAGATCGAGATCCCCCAGATCTACTTCGCCCACGAGCGCGAGGTCGTCGAGCGCGACGGCATGCTGCTGTCGATCGGCCCGGAGATCCAGCCCAAGGGCAACGAGAAGGTCGAGACCAGGATGGTGCGCTTCCGCACCGTCGGCGACCGCACCCAGACCGGCTGCGTGGAGTCGGTGGCCACCGACACCGCGGCCATCATCGACGAGATCGCCATCGCCCGGGTGACCGAGCGCGGCGCCACGCGTGGCGACGACCGCTTCTCCGAGGCAGCCATGGAAGACCGCAAGAAGGAAGGCTACTTCTGATGGCCAGCAACGAGTCCCAGACCACCGACTCCCGCACACGCTCGCTCGGCGCAGGGCCGAGATGGACCTGCTCCGCTTCGCGACCGCCGGTTCGGTCGACGACGGCAAGTCCACGCTCATCGGGCGCCTGCTGCTCGACTCCAAGTCGATCTTCGAGGACCAGCTCGAGGCGGTCGAGTCGACCAGCCAGTCCAAGGGCTACGACTACACCGACCTGGCGCTGCTGACCGACGGCCTGCGTTCCGAGCGCGAGCAGGGCATCACGATCGACGTGGCCTACCGCTACTTCGCGACGCCCAGCCGCAAGTTCATCATCGCCGACACCCCGGGGCACATCCAGTACACCCGCAACATGGTCACCGGCGCCTCGACCGCCGACCTCGGCCTCGTCCTGGTCGACGCTCGCCAGGGCCTCACCGAGCAGTCGCGTCGCCACGCGGTGCTGCTGTCGCTGCTGCGGGTGCCGCACCTCGTGCTCGCGATCAACAAGATGGACCTCGTCGACTGGTCGCAGGAGATCTACGAGAAGATCCACAAGGAGTTCACCAACTTCGCGACGAAGCTCAACATCCCCGACCTCGAGGTCATCCCGATCTCGGCGCTGCAGGGCGACAACGTGGTCAACCGGTCCGAGAACACTCCGTGGTACTCCGGTCCGACGCTGATGCACCACCTCGAGCACGTCCACGTCGCCTCCGACCGCGACCTCGTCGACACCCGCTTCCCGGTGCAGTACGTCATCCGGCCCGAAGTCGGACGCGTACCACGACTTCCGCGGCTACGCCGGCCAGGTCGCCGGTGGCGTGCTCAAGAAGGGCGACGAGGTCGTCGTGCTGCCCAGCGGCATGACGTCGACGATCTCGCGCGTCGAGCTGTTCGACAACGAGGTCTCCGAGGCGTTCCCGCCGATGTCGGTGACGCGTCCACCTCGAGGACGACGTCGACGTCTCGCGCGGCGACATGATCGCCCGCCCGAAGAACGCGCCGAAGCCGAGCCAGGACATCGACGCGATGATCTGCTGGATGACCAACGAGCCGCTGCGCCCGCGCCAGAAGCTCGCCATCAAGCACACCACCCGCACCGGCCGCGCGATGGTCAAGGACATCCAGTACCGCCTCGACGTCAACTCGCTGCACCGCGACCAGGAGGCCGGCGAGCTCGGGCTCAACGAGATCGGACGCGTCCAGCTCCGCACGACGATGCCGCTGCTGTGCGACCCCTACTCGAAGAACCGCACCACGGGCTCGTTCATCCTGATCGACGAGGCGACCGGCGTGACCGTCGGCGCGGGCATGATCAACAGCGCCAGCTGACGGAAACCTCGCGACTTTGAGCCTGCCAGCCGGCCCGTGCGACCGGCAGGTTCGACTTTTCTTAGGTAATACTTCGCCAGATTCGGTCATTCTCCGGCGAACATGTCCCAGAATGACCCCATGGACTCGCGACTTGCCGACGTGCTGGCGCAGACCGACCGTGCGGCACTGGGCGGTCGGCTCCGATCCGCGCGCCAGGCGCGCGGGCTCACCCAGGGTGAGGTGGCCGACGACGTCATGTCGGTGGCCTACCTCTCGCGCATCGAGTCGGGCTCCCGCCAGCCGACCGCTCCCGCCCTCGAGGTGCTCGCCGAGCGCCTCGACGTGTCGGTCGAGTCGCTGCTCGGGGTGGCGGAGCGTCGCGAGGTCGACGAGATGCGTCTCGCCCTCGACTACGCCGAGCTGTCGCTGGAGTCGGGCCAGCCCGAGGACGCCGAGGAGCACCTGCGCCAGGCGCTCGCGATGCTCGAGACCACGCAGATGGACGGCATGCGCGTACGCGCGCCGCCTCCTGCACGCCCGGGCACTCGAGGCCACCAAGCGCGAGGACGACGCCGTCCTGGAGCTCGAGTCGCTCCTCGCCGACCCGGTGACCGACGGCATGACGCGGATCAAGGCCGGCATCGCGCTCAGCCGCATCTTCCGCGAGACCGGCGACCTCGGCCGCGCCATCGAGTGCGGCGAGCGCGTCATGGACGCAGATCGAGGACGTCGGGCTGGGAGCCAGCGACGAGGCGGTGCAGCTCGCGGTCACCGTGGCGGCCGCCCACTTCGAGCGTGGCGACACCGCCCACGCCGTACGCCTCTGCCGCAAGGCGATCACGCGCGCCGAGTCGCTCGGATCACCCAAGGCCCGCGCCTCCGCCTACTGGAACGCCAGTGTCATGCAGGGCAGGCGCGGGGATGCAGCAGCGGCCGTCCCGCTCGCCGAGCGCGCACTCGCGCTGATGGGCGAGGGCCAGGACTCCCGCAACCTCGCGCGCTTGCGCACCGAGGTCGGACAGACTCCAGCTCGAGCTCGACCCGCCCGACCTCTCGGGAGCGCGCGAGAACCTCGCAGCAGGCGGCCACCGACATGAAGTGGAGCAGCGCGAGCTCGGTCGACGTGGCGTACACGCTGCTGGGACTGGCCCGAGTGGCGTTCCTCGATGGTGACCTCGACGAAAGCCGCGAGCTGATCGTCGCAGGTGCAGCCTGACCACCGATGGTCACGCGCCGATCGTGGAGGCCGAGGCACTGACCCTGGAGGGCAGGACTCGGGCTGCTGAGGGCGCGACGGATCGTCGCTGCGGCGTCCTACCAGCAAGCAGTGCTCCGCCTGTCGGCCATCGGTGCCGACCAAGAGTGCTGCGCAGCTGTGGTTCGACCTCGCCGACCTCCTCCACGGAGTCGGTCTGCACGAGGCCGCGCTGGACGCCTACCGCCGCGCGGCGGTGTCGTCCGGACTGCGGGCGCGCGTGGCGTCGACCACGCTCGCCCGCAGCTGATCCTCGGAGCGATCAGGCTCCGTCAGGAGCGGTCAGCAGCACCAGACGCTGCGCGCCTGCTTGGCGGGGGCACCGGCGTCGGCGGGGGCGGCCAGTGCCGACGAGGCTGACGACGGCGACGAGGGCAACGACGAGGCGGGGGGCCTTGCTCTTCATGTGTGTCTCCAGGGTTTGTTGTGCTGTGTGGGGTTGGTGAGCAGCATCCCGAGCGAAGCTGTCGAAAGAAATAGTCTCAAAGCCTGTGCAGAGTGTGTCCCTCTTTGGCAAACTTGGGCAAGAGCCGTTGGCAAATGCCTCTGAAGCAGATGTGAACGACAGTCCCGCACGATGACCCCCACCGTGCGAGACACGCACCGGACCCCACCCGGTACGCGCCCGGACCCCCCGCACCTCGTGCGGGGGGTCCTCGCGTTCCGCGCCTGTGCACAGGGATACCGGCTCATCGGGGCAGCTCCACCCGTACGGTGCTGCCCCGGTCGCTGCTGTCGAACGACACCCGACCGCCGTGGGCCTCGACGATCGTGCGGACGATGTACAGGCCTAGACCAGTTCCCCCGATCTGGCGGCGCCGGGCGTTCTCGCCGCGGTAGAACCGGCCGAACACCTCGCCCACCTCGTCGGCGTCCATGCCCTCACCGTCGTCGGTGACCGTCAGCACCACGAGCCGGTCGGCACCGACGACGGTCACGTCGACGTGACCGTCGGGCCGGCCGTAGAGGATCGCGTTCGCGATCAGGTTGTCCAGGACGTGCCGCATCCGCATCCCGTCGGCCATCACCTCGACCGAGACCGGGAGCTCACTGCGGAGCCGCACGCCGGCGCCGGCGGCGTCGACCTCCGCGGCCGCCACGGCCTCGCGCACGATCATGGCGAGGTCCGTCGGGTAGGGATCGATCACCGGCGCCCCCGACGACGCCTTGGTCGAGAAGATCAGGTCGGCCACCAGCTGGGAGAGGCGCAGCATGCTGCGTCGAGCCGCGTTCACCTGCTGCAGGGCCTCGGGCAGGTGCTCGACGGACTCCTCGAGCAGCTCGAGGTAGGCGAGACCGGACGTGAGCGGCGTACGCAGCTCGTGCGACACGGTCGAGACGAACTCGTCCTTGACCCTGACGGCCCGGATCAGCTCGGTCACGTCGTTGTAGGCCAGCACCGCACCGGTGAGCACGCCGGAGCGGTCGTGCACCGTCCGCGCCGACACGGAGAGCGCCCGCCGCGCCTCCGGGTCCTCCCCGATCCAGATGAGCAGGTCGTCGAACTCCTCCCCCGCGCCCGCGGTGGCGCGGGCACACGGGAACTGCTCGAAGGACAAGGCGCCCTGCTGGTCGGCGTCGTAGACGAAACCGCCCTGGCCGGCGCGACCGCCGTGGCCGTCGGGGAAGGCGATGTCGAGGAGCTCCTGCTGGCGCCGGTTCCATGCGCTGTAGGTGCCGTCGGCGTCGACGAGGAGGAGCCCGACCGACACGCTGTCCAGGATCGCCTGACCCTTGCTCAGCAAGTCGTGGGCGGTCTCGTCTGCGGCGTCGAGGCGCTCGACGAAGGCGTGCCGCTCCGTGCGGTCGGCGATCTGGGAGATGAAGTGGATCGGCTCACCGTCGGGGTCGCGCAGCAGCGCGACGGAGATGTCGGCGATGAGGGTGCTGCCGTCGGCGCAGATGTAGCGCTTGGTGACGCGGTAGGAGCCGATCTCGCCCGCGAGCGACCGCTCGACCAGGCGCAGGTCGCGAGCCAGGTCGTCGGGATGGGTGAAGTCGTGGAACGTCATCCCGGTCAGCGCCTCGGGCTCGTAGCCCAGCATGTCGCAGAGCGCGACGTTGGCCGTGACGATCTCGCCGGTCAGCGAGACGATGGCCATGCCGACCGGGGAGTGCTCCATCGTGAGCCGCCACAGGTCGCCGGTGTCGGGCAGCCGAGTGTCCACGAGACCCCTCCTTCCCGAACCCGGAAAGTCCACCGTACGAGTGGGACCGTGTTGCACCGCGGCTAGAGCGAAGAACACGACGAAAATGCGGAAACCGCCCCGCACGAGCTCGCGCGCGCGGCGTGGTCGAAGCCGTCGCAGTCCGGCCCTCTCGCGTCAGCGCGGGAGCGTGATGCGGAAGCTGCTGCCGAGGCCGACCTGGCTGGCCGCCGAGACCGCGCCTCCGTGGGCCTGGGCGATCGTCTTGACGATGTGGAGACCCAGGCCCGTGCCGGGGACCTGTCAGGTTCCGCGCGTTCTCCCCGCGGGAGAACGGCTCGAACACCTGCGGCAGGTCGGCGGGGTCGATGCCCTCGCCGTTGTCCTCGACGACCAACGAGAGCGCTCCCGCTCGTCGGCCTCGAGGGCGACGACGACGTGACCGTCGCGCGGCACGTAGGCGATGGCGTTGCTGATCAAGTTGTCGACGGCCTGGCGCAGGCGGATTCCGTCGACGTGGGCCACGAGGGAGTCCGGGAGGTCGGCCTCGAGTGTCACGCCGGCGATCGCGGCCTCCACGCGCGCGGCGTCCAGCGCCTCGGCCACCACCGTCACCACGTCGAGCTGGTAGGGGTCCACGAGCGACGAGCCGGAGGTCGCCCGGCTGGCGTAGAGCAAGTCCGCGACGAAGTGCGAGAGGCGTGCGACGTTGCGGCGGACCGCGGTCACGTGGCCCTGCGCGGACGGCGAGAGGTCGTCCGAGTCCTCCACGAGCTCGAGATGGGCCATCGCCGCGGCGAGCGGCGTCCGCAGCTCGTGCGAGATGTGGGTGACGAACTCGTCCTTGGCGCGGATGGCGCACACCATGTCGGTGAGGTCGGCGACCTGGACGATGAAGTGGACGGGGGTGCCGACGGGAGCGCTCAGCAGGGCCATCGAGACGTCCCCGACGACCGTGCCGCCGTCGGCCCGGATGTAGCGCATGGTGGTCCGGTACGCGTCGATCTCACCGGAGAGGCACCGCGCCACCATCCTCATGTCCTCGACGAGGTCGTCGGGGTGGGTGAGCTCGTGGAAGCGCATGGACCGAAGCGCGTCGGGCTCGAAGCCGAGCATGTCGCAGAGCGCGACGTTGGCGGTGACGATGTCTCCGTCGGTCGACACGATCGCCATGCCGACCGGCGAGTGCTCCATGGTCAGCCGCCAGAGGTCGTCCGGATCCGGCGCGAGCACGCGTACAGCGACCACGACAACGCCCCCTCCTGCGCCGACTCGCCAGTCCCCACTGGCGACTCGACCACGGTACGAGCCGGGCGTTCCGCCGCCTCCACTTCGCGAAACTGATCGGTAAAAAATGCCGATCGCCCCGCAGCGGCGCCGCGGGGCGATCGAGGTGTCTAGACGACTCGGTTGCTCAGGCCGCTGACGAGCACCTGCACCTCGGCCACGGAACCGGTCGTGGCCGTGACCGCGGTGTCCACCGGGTCGGACTTCGGGGCCAGCGTGCGCAGGGTCCACTCGCCGTCGCCGGCGAAGAACCGGAAGTGCCCGGTGGCCGACGTCGGGACCTCGGCGGTGAACTCGCCGGTCCGGTCGAGCAGGCGCACGTACGCGTTGCCCACGGGCTCGCCGCCGGGACCGCGCAGCACCTGGCCCTGGATCACGGCCTCCTTGGCGACGTTGACGCCGTCGAGCGACAGGCCGCCCTCGGTCGCGCCGCACATCAGGCCTCACCCTTCTCGTCACCGAGCGCCACCGGGACGCCCACGAGGGAGCCGTACTCGGTCCACGAGCCGTCGTAGTTCTTCACGTTCTCCTGGCCCAGCAGCTCCTTGAGCACGAACCACGTGTGCGACGAGCGCTCGCCGATGCGGCAGTAGGCGATGGTGTCCTTGTCCCAGTCGACGCCGGCCTCGCTGTAGATGGTCTTCAGCTCGTCGTCGGACTTGAAGGTGCCGTCGTCGTTGGCCGCCTTGCTCCACGGGACGCTCGCCGCGGTCGGGATGTGCCCGGCGCGCTGCGCCTGCTCCTGCGGGAGGTGGGCCGGTGCGAGCAGGCGGCCGGCGTACTCGTCGGGGCTGCGCACGTCGACGAGGTTCTGGGTGCCGATGGCCGCGACGACCTCGTCCCGGAAGGCGCGGATGGAGGAGTCCTGCTCGGTGGCGGTGTACGACGTCCCGGCGCGCGTGACAGCGTCGTCCGTGAGCTCACGGGAGTCGAGCTCCCACTTCTTGCGGCCGCCGTCGAGCAGCTTGACGTCCTGGTGGCCGTACAGCTTGAAGTACCAGTAGGCGTAGGCGGCGAACCAGTTGTTGTTGCCGCCGTAGAGCACCACCGTGTCGTCGTTGGCGACCCCGCGCTCCGACAGCAGGGCCTCGAACTGCGCCTTGTTGACGAAGTCGCGACGGACCTGGTCCTGGAGGTCGGTGGTCCAGTCGAGCTTGATGGCGCCCTTGATGTGGCCCTTGTCGTAGGCGGTCGTGTCCTCGTCGACCTCGATCAGGACGATGCCGTCGGTGTCGAGGTTGTCCTCGACCCACTGGGCGGTGACGAGCGTGTTCTCGCGGCTCATGGTGTGTGCTCCTTGTGGTGGTGAACAGTCGTGGATGGTGCGAGTCAGGCGATGACGCGGCGGACGAGCAGGTAGACCTCGCATCCCAGGCAGAAGGCGAAGACGGCGTTGAGCAGGGCGGCCACGAGCGCGGCACCGACGGCCACCTGGCCGACGAGCGTCGCGCCGGACAGCAGGGCGACGAGACCGACCACGGCGAAGGCCAGACCGACGGCCTGGGCGAAGCGCGGCGGCTCCGGCGCCTCCCACTCAGTGGGCGGGTCCAGCCGCGGCCGGACGAACGTACGGAAGAGCCAGGCGTACGGCGTGGCCTGCACGCCGCGCACCGCACCGATCGCGAACAGCACCGCCTGGACGGCGAGCAGGACGACATCGGCGGGTGACGGCAGCAGCAGCACGGCGACCAGCACCACGGCGGTGAGGCCGGCCGCGACCTGCGGGCCGCGCGGGTCGATGGCCCCGGACGGGGGGCTGACGACACCGGGCGTGGTGGTGCGAGGCGTTGCAGTGGTGGACATGTCTCTCCTGAGGTGGTCGGCGCAGCACGAGCCGGGCGCGACGGCACGGGGCCGGCGCGGGTCCCACCGACGAGCCTAGTCCAGTAACCTGATGGACTTAGATGCTCAGAGGTCTGGCAGGACCGTCAGGACATTCGACACAGCGCCGAGCGCACGCGGCAGTGATCCACTGCGCGACGCTTGGTGAGCATGGTCGATGACATGACGACGAGAGTAGGCGTTCCCGCCGCGGCGCCTCGGCCGTGTCTCATCATGTGAGCACCACATCCATATCGTGAGATCACGCCTGCGCCAGCGCGCTCAGGACCTGGTCCCGGGTCGGTGCGCCGGTGGCCCGGGTGACCTCGTGACCATCGGCGTCGAGCACCACGGTGGTGGGGGTGCGCAGGATCCCGAGCACGCGCGTCGCCTCGAGGTGGTGCTCCGCGTCGACCTCCACGTGCGCGACCCCGTCGACGAGGCCGGCGACGTCGCTGAGGACGCGGCGGGTGGCGCGGCACGGTGCGCAGAAGGCGCTCGAGAACTGCAGGAGCGTCGCCCGCTCCCCCAGCGACTCGCCGAGCGCTGCGACCAGGTCGGCCGCGGGCCTCGAGGTCGTCGCCTCATCGCTCGCTGCGCCGGCAACGCCCGGGCGTACGACGTGGGTGCCGCGGAAGCGGCCGTCGGTGGCGAGCCGCCAGAGCCCGAACGCCAGCGCGAGCGCGACGGCGCCGACGGCGATCCAGGCTCCGGAGGTCATGGCGGGCTCAACGCCCGGAGGGGCGGTCTGTGTTCCCGTCTCGGGTCCGGACGCGGAAGGCCCCGCGGAGCTGGTGCTCCGCGGGGCCCTGCGCTGGTGCTGGCTGGTGCTGTGGATCAGCGCTTGAGCTTGATCGTCTTCTGGATGTCGCCAGAACCGACCTTGCCCTTGCCCTTCACGGTGAAGACGAGCTTGTGCTTGCCCTTGCCGAGCGCCTTCTTGAAGCGGACGACGCCCTTGCCCTTCTTGATCTTGCCCTTGCCGAGCAACTTCTGCTTGTCGTCGCCGTTCTTCTTGACGCCGACGATCTCGAACACGGTGATCGTGGCCTTGACCTTCTTGGCCTTGAGGGGCTTGACCTTCAGGGTGATCGCCGCCGCCTTGGCGGAGACCTTGGCCTTCACCTTCGGCTTGTAGCCGACCTTGGCGGTCTCCTCGGTGATGGCCTGGCCCTGCGCGAAGCCGGCGTCGTTGGTGACCCGACCGGTCAGCTTCTTGCCGAGCATCGACTTGGTCACCGTGAGCGACGGCCGGTGGCGACGACCGTCGTGCCGGCGAGCCACTCGTAGGTGAACTTCGAGTCGGCCTGCGTGTTCCAGCGACCGGGGTCGAGGCTGAGGGTCTTGCCGACCCACGCGTTGCCGTCGACCTCGGGGCGCTCGATGGCCTTGACGTCCTTGCTCAGCGCCGCCGAGATACCGGTGGTGACCTGGCCCGGGCTTGACCGTGATGGTCGTCGCGTTCTCGGGGAGCGCGTCCTTCCACCACTCGGTGACGTGGTCGTAGCCACCGAACTGGACGGTGTACGTGCCGGCCCACAGCGTGCGCAGTCGTCGTAGGTGCCGTCGATCTCGACGCCCGCGCCGCCGAAGCCGGCGCTGGTCGCTGTCGTGGAACGACGGCGTAGCCGCTCTCTGACCGGCACGCCGCCGGCCTCGCTCGTCACGGACCGCTGACACCACCGGCGACCGGCAGGGTGAAGTCGAGGACGCGCGGGCGCGGCAGTGATGGCCGTTGCGGTCTCGTAGCCGAGCTTGTCGCCGGACCAGGTGCGTGCGACGGGCGAAGTCGCCGTCCTCACGGGGACCCTCGCCGCCTGGACGACGATCTTGAACTCGGTCTCGCCGCCGATGCGGTCGAGCTCGGTGAAGTTGTACTGCCCGGCGCGGTTGCTGATCGTCGGTGCGACGACCTCCTTGGCGTCGCGCGGGTCGGCCGGCGTGTCGTAGAGGTTCGACGTCGTAGCCGACGCCGAGGTGCCGAGCTCGTCGCGGACGGTGCCGCTGACGTCGACGCCGTTGGGTGCGACGACCGGTGCGGCCGCGAGGGCAGCGTCGATGTTGACCACGGCCTGGCCCGGGCGCCACCGTGACCGGTGGTGGCGGTCGGCCGAGTCGCGTCGAGCGCGACGTTGTTGTAGTACTCGCCGACGTACTCGCCGATCGGGTCGTCGAAGCGCACCTCCTGCTCGCCGGTGTCGACGCCCTCGATCGAGGTAGTAGCCGTTGGCGTCGGTGGCGTCGCACCTGCCGTTCGGAGCACGCCTGGGCGCGGTAGATCGGAGCACCGAACTCGTTGGTCACGCGACCGGCGATGGAGCCACCGGGGCCGAGGGTCACGACGCCCGACGTCGGCGCCGGCGGCGGTCGGCGACGACGGCGTCGGCGGTCTCCAGGGTGGCCTTGTCGTTGTAGCACTCGGTCGCCAGCGTGTCGCCGGTGTCGGGGTCGGAGCCGCTGAACGCGCAGCTTGACCGAGGCGGTGTCGGTGCCCGATGCGGAACGACACCCGAGCGGTCGGTGTAGTCCGTCGACGAGGAGACGCCGGTGGTGGCGTCGTAGGCCTGAGAGCCGTTGCGACACGCCGCGACCGTCGGTCGTGCGCACGATGCCCGTCGACGCTCGGGGCGCGCTCGATGGTCCACGGCGCGAGCGTCTGGCGCCGCAGCCGGCGACCGTGATGACGTCGGCGGTGGCCTGGTCGGCCTTGTCGCGGTACTACTCGTCGACTGGAACTCGGAGCTCGAGGTAGAACTCGAGCTTGTAGGTGCCGTCGTCGAGCGGGATGTCGAACGCCCCGCTCTCGGCGTAGTCGGTAGCCGACCGGAAGGCACCGTCAGCCGTGTCAGACGTACACGACGCCCTCGACGTAGTTGCCTGCCGAATCGATCGTGCTGCCGCTGACCATGACCGCGGCGTTCGCCGTCCCCATCGTCGCCAGGCTGCCGCCGACCATGCCGAGCATGGTGACTGCCGCCAGCGCACGACGAGAACGACGCATGTGGGTGCTTCCCATTGCGTTTCCTCTCACTGTGAACCTTCCGGAACGCAGCAAAATGGGATCCCCCGTGTGGCAAACCCCCGTTTGCGTGCGGGCGAAGCCTAGGGGATTCCTTGACGATGCGCATCAGGGGGGCCTTGACAGATTTCTCACCCTCCGGCGAACGGCGGAAGCAGCTCGACCACGGATCCGGGCGCGACCTCGACCGTCGCGGGATCCTGGGACCGGACCGGCCGGTCACCGACGAGCACCGAGCAGACGGCGACGGTCCGCGCCATCCGGTCGTCCGGGTGGCGCGCGAGCACGCGGGCGACGAGGTCGGCCAGCGTCACGGCCCCGTCGACGTCGAACACGTCCTCGGCCGTGCCCGCCGCGGCGCGGGCTCCGGCCCAGTAGCGCACGGTGACCGTCTCAGGACTCTCGTCTCTCTCCACGTCCCCGCTCATGCGGGATATCCTTCCTCATCCGCCGGCGCGCGAGGAGGCCGACCGCATGAGTGCACTGCTGCTGCTCACGAGCGCGCTCCAGCCCTCGGCCGAGGTGCTCCCCGGACTCGCCCTGCTCTCCCACACCGTGAAGATCCTGCCGGCGCAGGGCAGCGCGCTGCTCGATGCCCCGCAGGCCGACCTCGTCCTCGTCGACGGGCGCCAGGACCTCGCCGCCGCACGCGACCTGTGTCGCCTGATCCGCACCACCGGCGCCGACGCGCCCGTGCTGCTCGTCGTCACCGAGGGCGGCCTCGCCGTGGTCGCCCACGACTGGGGGATGGACGACGTCGTGCTGCACACCTGCGGTCCGGCGGAGCTCGAGGCGCGGATCCGGCTGGCGATCGGTCGCGCCAGCGCCGCCGCCCCCGACGACCCGTCCGCGCACGTCATCCACCGCGGCGAGGTCGTCGTCGACGACGCCACCTACACCGCGCGCATCGGCGGTCGGCCGCTCGACCTGACGTACAAGGAGTTCGAGCTCCTCAAGTACCTCGCCCAGCACCCGGGCCGCGTCTTCAGCCGCGAGCAGCTGCTCCAGGAGGTCTGGGGCTACGACTACTTCGGCGGCACCCGCACCGTGGACGTGCACGTGCGCCGGCTCCGCGCCAAGCTCGGCACCGAGCACGAGCACCACATCGGCACGGTCCGCAACGTCGGCTACCGCTTCGTGGTGCCGACGCGCGAGAAGGACGCCGAGGAGCAGGTCTCACCGAGGACCCGCACCACCTCGTCGTGATCGCCACCGGGGAAGTCCGTCGTGACATGTCGAGGACGTCCTTCCCCGTTGAGCTTGTCCACAGGGGCGAGTCAGCGGGGTAGGCACGCGCTCCGCGAGGGCAGACGTACGGCATGCGACTCGACGCCGTGGCCGACCTGCTGTCCCGCCAGGACGGTGTCGTCTCCCGCCGCCAGCTCCTCGACGCGCAGATCACCCAGGCTGCGATCGACACGCTCCTGCGACGGCGGGCGCTCGTCGTCGTCCACCCCGGTGTCTACCTGACCCACACGGGAACGCCGACGTGGTCCCAGCGCAGCTGGGCCGCGATCCTGTACGCCGGTCGCGCGGCGCTGCACCTCGACTCGGCGCTGCACCGACCGGGCAAGGACACTCCCCCGCCCGGTCCGATCCACGTGGCGATCGACTGGAAACGGCGGGTGGTGCCGCGCGCCGGGGTCCTCGTCCACCGCGTGCGCGAGCTGGAAGACCTGGTCCAGTGGAACCTCTCGCCGCCGCGGGTGCGGGTCGAGGTCGCCGCCGTGGAGGTGGCGCACCGGGCGACCGACGACCTCGCGGCGATCTCGGCGCTTGCCACCGCCGTCGGCGCACGACGTACGACCGGACCGCGCCTGCTGGGGGAGATCGAGCGGCGCGGGCGGCTGCGCCGACGTACGTTGCTCACCGCCCTGGTCGCCGACCTCGAGAACGGGACGCACAGCGTGCTGGAGCACGGCTACCTCGACCGGGTGCTCCGTCCGCACGGTCTGCCCGAGCCCACCTCGCAGCAGGCCGCGGTCCGCGACGGCACCGGCACGCAGTACCGCGACGTCGCGCATGCCGAGGTGGAGCTGCACGTGGAGCTCGACGGACGGCTGCACGACGGGTCCGACGCCCGTGACGACGACGCCGACCGGGACCTCGACGACCTGGCCCGAGGACTGGTGACGCCTCGCCTGCGCTACCGCCAGGTCTTCGCCACGCCGTGCCGGACCGCGGCCAGGCTCGCCGTCCTCTTCGCTGCTCGCGGCTGGGACGGCACTCCCCGGTCGTGTGGCGCACCAGGCTGCGACGACTGGGGAAGTCCGTCGTGACATGTCGAGGACGTCCTTCCCCACTGATCGGGCACCCGGCGGCGACTAGGGTCGCCGCATGGACGACGTGCTGGCGATCGCTGAGGAGTCGGCAGCGGCCGACGGGGCAGTCACCGCTCGACGAGGCGGCCCGGATGGCGCTCGCCGACGGGGTGGCCGAGGTCCTCGCCGAGGACGACGCCTTCGCCCTCGTGCACGACGGCGACCTGTCCCTCGTGGTGCGCCCGACGATGCGCGGCCGCGGTCTCGGCACGGCACTGCTCGGCCGGCTCGAGGCCACGTACGCCGGCGGGCTGACGGCGTGGTCGCACGGCGACCACCCGGCCGCGGCGCGGCTCGCGGCGGCGTACGGCTGGGACCGGGTCCGCGACCTCTGGGTGATGCGGCGCAGCTCCTCGCTGCCGCTGCCGCCTCTGGAGGTCCCCGACGGCGTGACGATCCGGTCGTGGCGCGACGGCGACGCCGACGCGGTCGTGGCGGTCAACGCGGCCGCCTTCGCGCACCACCCCGAGCAGGGCGCGATGGACGCCGCCAACCTCGCGCGCCGGATGGCCGAGCCGTGGTTCGACCCGGCCGGCCTGCTCATCGCCGAGGACGCGACGGGGGTGCTGGGCTTCCACTGGACCAAGCAGCACGACGACCGGACCGGCGAGGTCTACGTCGTCGGCGTCGACCCGGGCGCGCAGGGACGCGGCCTCGGCAAGGTCCTCACCCTCGCCGGGCTGCACCACCTCGCGGGGCTGGGCGTCGACGAGGTCCTGCTCTACGTCGAGTCCGACAACGCACCGGCGGTGGCGGTCTACTCACGCCTCGGCTTCGAGCACGCGGACGCCGACACGCACGTGCAGTACCGGCAGGGACAGCGGTAGCTCAGCGGAGCGGACGGACGTGGAGGCCCACCTCGGGGTCCACGATGACCTCCTGCGCCGCGGGCATGTCGTCCACGGTCAGGGCCGCGTCGACCGGCACGTTGCGCTTGACGAGCGCGAGCGCGATCGGCCCCAGCTCGTGGTGGCGGGCGCTCGATCCGACGAAGCCGATGTCGCGACCGTCGAGGGACACCGGCGAGCCGGCGGGAGGCAGCCGGTTCTCCGACCCGTCGAGGTGCAGCAGCACCAGGCGCCGGGGTGGGCGGCCGAGCGTGTGGACCCGCGCGACCGTCTCCTGGCCGCGGTAGCACCCCTTGTCGAGGTGCACCGCCGGCCCGATCCAGCCGACCTCGTTGGGGATCGTGCGGTGGTCGGTGTCGAGGCCGAAGCGCGGCTCCCCGCGCTCGATCCGCAGCGCCTCGAAGGCCCACAGGCCGGCGGCGGGACCGGCCGCGTCGGCGTACGCCGCGAGCTTCTCGCGGGGCACCAGGTCGTAGCGGCCGGCTCCGTCTCCCGGTCGCCACATCACCGCGACGTCGTCGACCAGCGAGACCTCGACCCGGGTCATGAACTTCATCCGCTCGAGCCACTCGACCAGCGCCGCGCCGGCGCCGGGCTCGGTGTGGGCGGTGAACGCCTCGCCGTCGTCGACGCCGGCGAAGGCGTGCTCGACGTGGCCCTGCGGGCTGAGCACGAGCGCCTGCGTCCAGGTGCCGGGCTCGAGGCCGTCGAAGTACTGGGTCGTCAGGTTGTGCAGCCAGGACAGCCGTTCGGGTCCGGAGATCCGGAGGACGTCGCGGTGGGACAGGTCGACGAAGCCGTCGCCCCGGGCGAGCGCGCGCTGCTCGGTGTTGAACGAGCCGTAGTGCGCGGCCACCGGGGCGTCGATGCCGTCGCCGGCGACGGCCCCGGGCAGGGCGAGGAGGGGGGACTGCATGGGTCGAGTCTAGGTCGCGGGTGGGGCCGGGCAGTTTCCCCGGGTACCCGGGGAAACTGGAGCTTCACCCCCGAAGTTTCGGACTGGAGGCTTCAGTTTCCCCGGGTACCCGGGGATCCCGACGAGCACGCCGCGCACGTCCCGAAGATCGCGAGGTGGCCGACGTCGACGACGAAACCGTCGGCGGCGAGGGCGTCGACCACCGGCTGGACGACCGCGGGGTCGTACGAGCGCACCGCCTGGCACGTACGGCACACGGCGTGGACGTGCTCGTGCTCCATCGTCGAGTGGTACGTCGGCGCGCGGTCGCTGAGGTGCGTGTGGCGCACCAGTCCGAGCTCCTCGAGCACCTCGAGGGTGCGGTAGACGGTCGAGGCGTTGACCGAGCTCACCTGGCCGCGCACGTGGGCGAGCACCTCGTCGGGCGTCGCGTGGCCGCAGCTCCTCGATCGCCCGCAGGATGAGCTGGCGCTGCGGGGTGAGCCGCAGGCCCTGCTCGCGCAGCCGCGCGGCCAGGTCGTCGCTCGGGTGGTCGTGGGGTCTCATGCGCGTTGGAGGCGGGCCCAGGTGTGGGGCTGCAGCTCCTGGCCGACGGCCGCCATGTCGAAGGCGTAGAGCAGGTCGCCGTCGACGTTGCCGTACATCCGCGACCCGCCCGTGACCTCCTTGGCGGTCTCGGTGAAGGAGACGCCGGCGGTGTGGAGCTCGACCTTGCCGCCCTCGGCCGCGCCGTACCAGATCTCGGAGAAGCCGATGTTGTGCGACAGCAGGAACTCGACCTTGCCCGGCTCGGGACAGCGCAGGAAGCCCGTCTCCATCGCCGCGTCGCGGACGAACTCGCCCTGCGTCGTCGACGATCCACGCGCGCGCCATGTAGTGGAAGAACGGGCGCCCGTCGTGGGTGAAGATCAGCTCCTGGCCGAACTCGAAGGACTCGATCGTCGGGTACGCGCCGTGGCCGTTGCCGCGCCACGTGCCGAGCAGCCACGCCACGGGGCCGCAGTTGGGGTGCAGGTTGTCCGGCAGCTCGAAAGGCATGGAGCCACTCTAGTGTTCGACCATGGCTCGATCACTGGTCGTCAAGGTCACCTGCGGAGCCGAGGACGCCGAGCGGCTGCAACCAGGCATTCACCGTCGCCGCGGCCGCCGCGGCCGCGGGCGCGGAGGTGTCGCTCTGGCTCACCGGGGAGGCCGCCTGGTTCGGGCTCCCGGGTCGCGCCGAGGAGTTCACCCTCGACCTCGCGACGCCGCTCGACCAGCTGGTCGGCGCGATCCTCACCAGCGGCACCATCACCGTCTGCTCCCAGTGTGCGGCGCGGCGCGGGATCGTCGAGGGCGACCTGCGCGACGGCGTCACGATCGCCGGTGCCGCGGTCTTCGCCGAGCAGGTCCTCGCCGAGGGCGTCCAGGCCCTCGTCTACTGAAACGAACGTCACCCCGCGTTCACCTCCCGGTGCCACACTGGGCGCATGACGGATCCGGCCACCCTCGCCAGCGCCGCCTCGCCCTCGGTCGAGGAAGGACCGGTCGCGGAGCCCTTCGGACACCCCACCGACACCTTCGACGTCGAGCCGCCGTACACCCCGGACGCCGCGCAGATCGAGGCCGTGGAGAAGTTCGACGACCGCTTCATCGACCGCGAGGTCTCCTGGGTCCGCTTCAACCAGCGGGTCCTCGAGCTGGCCGAGGACACCCGCCTGCCGCTGCTCGAGCGGGCGCGTTTCCTGGCCATCTTCGCCAGCAACCTCGACGAGTTCTTCATGGTCCGGGTCGCCGGCCTCAAGCGCCGCATCGCGGCCGGCGTCGCGGTCCGCGCCGCCAGCGGCCTGATGCCGCGCGAGCAGCTGGAGCAGCTGTGGGCCAGCTGCCGCGACCTGATGGAGCGGCACGCCCGCGCGCTGGCCGACCTGCTCCCCGAGCTCGGGTCGCAGGGCATCGAGATCGTCCGCTGGTCCGAGCTGGACCGCGAGGAGCAGAAGGTCTGCAAGAAGCTCTTCAAGGACCGGATCTTCCCCGTCCTCACCCCCCTCGCCGTCGACCCGGCCCACCCGTTCCCCTACATCTCGGGGCTCTCGCTCAACCTCGCGGTCGTCGTCCGCCACCCCAAGACCGGCACCGAGCACTTCGCCCGGGTCAAGGTGCCGCCGACCTTCGGCCGGTTCGTCGGCCTCGGCAACCAGCGCTTCGTCCCGATCGAGGACGTCATCGGCGAGCACCTCAAGAAGCTCTTCCCCGGCATGGAGGTGCTCGGCGCGCACACCTTCCGCGTCACCCGCAACGAGGACCTCGAGGTCGAGGAGGACGACGCGGAGAACCTGCTCAAGGCGCTCGAGAAGGAGCTGCTGCGTCGCCGCTTCGGCGCCCCCGTACGGCTCGAGGTCGAGGAGTCGATCGACCCGAAGGTCCTCGACCTGCTCGTCTCCGAGCTCGGCGTCGCTCGCGACGAGGTCGTCTCGCTGCCCGGTCCGCTCGACCTCACCGGCCTGCACTCGATCGCCGACCTGCCGCGCGACGACCTCAAGTACGCCGCCTTCCTGCCGTCGACGCACCCGAGCCTGGCCGAGGTCGAGTCCGCCTCCCCGGTCGACGTGTTCGACTCGGTGGCCCGCCACGACGTGCTGCTGCACCACCCCTACGACTCCTTCGCCACGTCGGTGCAGCGCTTCCTCGAGCAGGCGGCCGCCGACCCGCACGTGCTGGCGATCAAGCAGACGCTCTACCGCACCTCGGGCGACAGCCCGATCATCGAGGCGCTCATCGACGCCGCGCAGGCCGGCAAGCAGGTGCTCGTGATCGTGGAGATCAAGGCCCGCTTCGACGAGCAGGCCAACATCCGGTGGGCGCGCAAGCTCGAGCACGCCGGCTGCCACGTGGTCTACGGCCTGGTCGGGCTCAAGACCCACTGCAAGCTCTCGATGGTCGTGCGCGACGAGCCCGAGGGGATCCGCCGCTACGTCCACCTCGGCACCGGCAACTACAACCCCAAGACCGCCCGCGTCTACGAGGACCTCGGCCTGCTCACGGCCGACCCGGAGATCGGCGAGGACGTCGCGCTGCTCTTCAACAACCTGTCCGGGATCAGCCGCAACCGCACGTACGACCACCTGCTCGTCGCCCCGGCCAGCGTGCGCGACGGCCTGGTCGCCCAGATCCACCAGGAGATCGCCCACCACCAGGCCGGCCGCGAGGCCGGCATCCGGATCAAGGCGAACTCGGTGGTCGACGAGGCGGTGATCGACGCGCTCTACCTCGCCTCGCAGGAGGGGGTCCGGGTCGAGCTGATCATCCGGGGCATCTGCGCCCTGCGCCCCGGCGTACCCGGCCTGTCGGAGACCATCCGGGTCCGGTCGATCCTCGGCCGGTTCCTCGAGCACAGCCGGGTCTTCTGGTTCGACAACGGCGGCGAGCCGGCGGCGTGGATCGGGTCGGCGGACATGATGCACCGCAACCTCGACCGCCGCGTCGAGGTGCTCGTACGCCTGCGCGACGAGCACGTCGTGGACGAGGTCCGTGACCTCCTCGACCTCTCGATGGACCCCGACACGACCGCGTGGGACCTCGACTCCGACGGCGAGTGGCACCTGCACACCGGCGAGCGCCACCTGCACGACGAGCTCATCGCGCGCCAGCGCCGCCGCCGGCGCTGAGCGTCGTACGCCTGCGGTCCGGGTCACACTCGGACCGATCCGGGGCTCGCGGTTGCGCTCGTGAGCGGGTCACCCCCTAGCATGATCGACGGTTCATCCGTCCCCCGTTCGGAGTTCACCGTGCGTTTGAAGTTCCGCCCTGTCGACAGCTCGTTCTACGACCTGTTCAGCGAAGCCGCCAATCACCTCGTCGTCGGAGCCCAGCTCCTCAGCGAGATGCTGTCCGACGGCTCGCTCCAAGGCCGAGATCGCCCAGAAGATGCGCGAGGCCGAGCACGCCGCCGACGAGACGACCCACTCGATCATCCGTCGCGTCAACAGCACGTTCGTCACCCCGTTCGACCGCGAGGACATCTACAACCTCGCCTCGGCGCTCGACGACGTGATGGACATGATGGACGAGGCCGTCGACCTCGTCCTCCTCTACGAGGTCACCTCGCTGCCCGCCGGAGACCACGCAGCAGGTCGAGGTTCTCCAGCGCTGCGCCGAGCTGACGTCCGCAGCGATGCCGTCGCTGGAGTCGATGCAGTCGCTCGAGGAGTACTGGATCGAGATCAACCGCCTCGAGAACACCGGCGACAAGTCCTACCGGCGGATCCTGGCCAACCTCTTCAGCGGTGAGTACAAGGCGATGGAGGTCCTGAAGCTCAAGGACATCGTCGAGGCCCTCGAGGGGGCGATCGACGCGTTCGAGAAGGTCGCCAACATCGTGGAGCAGATCGCCGTCAAGGAGTCCTGACTCGATGGAGCTCGCGATCATCATCGCGGTCGTCGTCGTTGCCCTGGTGTTCGACTACACCAACGGGTTCCACGACGCGGCCAACGCGATCGCCACGTCCGTGTCCACGGGCGCGCTGAAGCCGCGCGTGGCCCTGGCCATGGCGGCCGTCATGAACTTCGTCGGCGCCTTCCTGGGCCAGAAGGTCGCCCAGACGGTGTCCGACACCATCGACCCCGGGCCCGGCAGCCACGGACTGGTCATCGTGATGTGCGGCCTGCTGGGCGCGATCACGTGGAACCTCATCACCTGGTACTACGGCCTGCCGTCCTCCTCCTCCCACGCCCTCATCGGCGGCCTGGTCGGCGCCGCCGTGGCCGCCGGCGCCTCGGCCAACTGGTCGCTGGTGCTGGAGAAGGTGGTCCTCCCCATGTTCATCTCGCCCGTGGTGGCGTTCACCCTCGGCTTCGCGCTGATGGTGGCCATCATGTGGCTCTTCCGCAACGCCAACCCGAGCCGGGCCAACCGTGGCTTCAAGGTCGCGCAGACGATCTCCGCCGCGGCGATGGCGCTCGGCCACGGCCTCCAGGACGCCCAGAAGACGATGGGCGTCA
>CAVYGL010000002.1:0-42827 GCA_963767995.1 uncultured Actinomycetota bacterium | reverse complement strand
GCTGGTCGACACCAAGGCCCCGGAGGGCCCGGTCGCCGAGCGCTGGCAGAACCGCAAGTTCGAGGCGCGGCTGGTCAACCCGGCCAACCGCCGCAAGCTCTCGATCATCATCGTCGGCACCGGCCTGGCCGGCGCCTCCGCGGCGGCGACGCTCGGCGAGGCCGGCTACAACGTGAAGTCGTTCTGCTACCAGGACTCCCCGCGGCGCGCGCACTCGATCGCCGCACAGGGCGGCATCAACGCCGCGAAGAACTACAAGGAGGACGGGGACTCCGTCCACCGACTCTTCTACGACACGGTCAAGGGCGGCGACTACCGCTCGCGCGAGTCCAACGTCTACCGGCTGGCCGAGGTCAGCACGAACATCATCGACCAGTGCGTCGCCCAGGGCGTCCCGTTCGCCCGCGAGTACGGCGGCCTGCTCGACAACCGGTCGTTCGGTGGCGTCCAGGTGTCGCGCACGTTCTACGCCCGCGGCCAGACCGGCCAGCAGCTGCTGATCGGCGCGTACCAGGCCCTCGAGCGCCAGATCGCGGCCGGCACCGTCTCGATGTTCACCCGTCACGAGATGCTCGAGCTCATCACCATCGAGGGCAAGGCCCGCGGCATCATCGCCCGCGACATGGTGACCGGCGAGATCCAGACGCACCTCGCCGACGTCGTCGTCCTTGCCTCCGGTGGCTACGGCAACGTGTTCTACCTGTCGACCAACGCGATGGGCTGCAACGTCACCGCCGCCTGGCGCGCGCACCGCAAGGGCGCGTACATGGCCAACCCCTGCTACACGCAGATCCACCCGACCTGCATCCCGGTCTCGGGCTCGCACCAGTCGAAGCTGACGCTGATGTCGGAGTCGCTGCGCAACGACGGCCGCATCTGGGTGCCGAAGAACCAGGCCGACTGCGAGAAGGACCCGCGCGAGATCGCCGAGGAGGACCGCGACTACTACCTGGAGCGGATCTACCCCTCGTTCGGCAACCTGGTCCCGCGCGACATCGCCTCGCGGGCCGCGAAGAACGTCTGCGACGAGGGTCGCGGCGTCGGGCCGGAGGTGGACGGCACCCGACGCGGCGTCTACCTCGACTTCGCCGACGCGATCGACCGCCTCGGCCAGGATGCCGTGGCCAACAAGTACGGCAACCTCTTCGACATGTACGCCCGGATCACCGGCGAGGACCCGTACGCCGTGCCGATGCGGATCTACCCGGCCGTGCACTACGTCATGGGCGGCCTGTGGGTGGACTACGACCTGCAGTCGACGATCCCCGGTCTGTTCGTGACCGGCGAGGCCAACTTCTCCGACCACGGCGCCAACCGCCTCGGCGCCTCGGCGCTGATGCAGGGCCTGGCCGACGGGTACTTCGTCCTGCCGCACACGATCCGCGACTACCTCGCCGACGGCCCGTTCGAGACGATCGCCGAGGACCACCCGGCCGTCGTCGAGGCGCGTACGTCCGTCGAGGAGCGCATCCAGCACTTCCTCACCGTCAACGGCACCCGCAGCGTCGACTCCTACCACCGCGAGCTCGGCAACATCATGTGGGAGTACTGCGGCATGGAGCGCAGCGAGGACGGCCTCAAGAAGGCGATCGACCTCATCCGCACCCTGCGCGACGACTTCTACCGCAACGTCAAGGTGCTCGGCTCGGCCGAGTCGCTCAACCAGTCCCTCGAGAAGGCCGGCCGCGTGGCCGACTTCATCGAGCTCGGCGAGCTGATGTGCATCGACGCCCTCAACCGGCGCGAGTCCTGCGGCGGCCACTTCCGGGCCGAGTCGCAGACCGACGACGGCGAGGCGCTGCGCCACGACGACGAGTTCGCCTACGTCTCCGCGTGGGAGTGGGCCGGGCTCGACGAGCGGCCGGTCCTGCACAAGGAAGACCTCACCTACACCGCCATCGAGATGAAGCAGCGGAGCTACAAGTGAACCTGACCCTGAAGATCTGGCGCCAGTCCGGGCCCACCACCGACGGTGCGATGCACACCTACCAGCTCGCGGACGTGTCCCCCGACATGTCGTTCCTCGAGATGCTCGACGTGCTCAACGAGCAGCTCAACGAGAAGGGCGAGGAGCCGATCGCGTTCGACTCCGACTGTCGCGAGGGCATCTGCGGCCAGTGCGGGCTGATGATCAACGGTGACGCGCACGGGCCGGAGGTCACCACGACCTGCCAGCTCCACATGCGCTCGTTCACCGACGGCGAGACGATCACGATCGAGCCGTGGCGCTCCGACGCCTTCCCTGTCCTCAAGGACCTCGTCGTCGACCGTGGCGCCTTCGACCGCATCATCCAGGCCGGTGGCTTCGTCTCGGTCAACACCGGCTCGGCGCCCGAGGCCCACTCCGTGCCCGTCCCCAAGGACGACGCCGACCGCGCCTTCAACGTCGCGACCTGCATCGGCTGCGGCGCCTGCGTGGCGGCCTGCCCCAACGGCTCGGCCTCGCTCTTCATGGGCGCCAAGGTGACCCACCTCGGCCTCCTCCCCCAGGGCCAGCCCGAGCGCGACGAGCGCGTGGTCAACATGGTCGCCCAGCACGACCACGAGGGCTTCGGTGGCTGCACCAACATCGGCGCCTGCACCGCCGCCTGCCCCAAGGAGATCCCGCTCGACGTGATCTCCCAGCTCAACAAGGACCTCCGTACGGCCATCAAGCACGGCCACTGACCCCTCTGGTTCCGCCTTGCGAGCGGTGCGTGAGGGGGATTCCAGCCGCAGCGATTCCTCCTCACGCACCGCTCTCGCGCGTGTCGTCGTACGACGCGCCGGTGGGCGGTGCGTGAGGGGGATTCCAGCAGCACGGAATGCCCCTGGGACACCGCTCAGCTGTCGGGTCACGCCGCTCGCTGACGGCGTACGAGGTCGGCAACGCGTTGGAACAGGGCGTCCCACTGCTCCCCGAAGTCCGGCGGCGGACCGTCGTATCCCCTGACCACCAGGGCCGCATGCACCAGCCGCACGGTGGCCTTCGGTGACCGCATCCGCTCCTTGGTGATCAGCTCGTAGGGGACGTCGTGCCTGCGATAGAGGGCGTAGCGGTCGATGTCGGCGACGTACTGCGCACGGTCATCCTGGTGCTGACCACCTTCGTACTCGACGACCTGGCCGTAGTCCGCGAACCGGAGATCAGGCGTCAGCTCGACGCCCGGCGCCACCTCGATCGCGACATTCACGTCCGGCATCGGCAGGCCCGCGAAGACGACGTACGCCAGCAGCTCTGCTTCGGCCATTGACCGGCATCGACCTTCGAGGAAGGGCAGGACGTACGCCGTCTCCGGCACACCTCGACGCCACTTCTCATCCTTCATGATCTGGTCGAGGAGCTCGCGGTCGAGCAGTTCGTTGTGGAGCATCACACTTCCCACCTTGATGGCGTCGATCAGACGTGCGTCCGCGCAGAACGCGACGAATGCGGCCTCGTTGGTCACCGCCTCGTCGCCGCTCGGTGGCATCTTCACCGTGCGATGAAGAAACACCCGTGGCAGGACCAGGTGGAGGTCACCCTCCACCACGAAGTGCAACGGCCACTCGCTGCCCACGGCGAGCCCGAGCTGACGCAGCCGGGTCGCGCCTGTCGTACGCGCGGTGTCCGGCAACGCCAACCTCGCTGCCTCGACGTGGTCCTGCCAGGACATCGCATGGTCGCGATGGCAGTAGACGGCTTCGTACAGTCGTCGGAACTGGACGCCCTCGAGCACGTCCCGAGAGATTCCCCCAGCGACGGCTTCTCGGCGGCGGATGGGGCCCTTGCGGAAGCGGTCAGGCACGTTCTTCATGCCAACATCCCGCCTCAGTCACCGCCCGTACCGCGACCCCGTCATTGGCGACCTGTGGAGAAGCGGCCCTCGAGCCGGCCTGTGAACGGCTCGTGGCGTGCTCGCCGGTGTCTTCAAGCGGTGTGTGAGGCGTATTCCCGGCCCGAGGAATCCGCGTCACGCACCTGCCGCCGGCGTGTCCGTCGCGACACACGACCCGGCGGTGCGTGAGGAGGATTGCTGGACCTCGAAACACCCCTCACACACCGCTCGGGCGACTGCGGGAGGAGCGGCGGAGGCGGGGAGGGGGTCAGCGGCGGCGGCGGACGACCGCGACGACGCCGAGCATCGCGGCGGCACCGGCGGCGAAGGCGGCCTTCGGGGAGGAGGCCGGTTCAGGGGTGGACGGGCGTACGTCCGCCGCCGCGGCGAGGTCGATCCGGGGGCCCTCGACGGTCTGCTCGGCCACGATGCCGGCCTCGCGGGCGGCCCGCGCTTCCGGCGACGTGAACGCCCACGACGCGGCCAGGACCACGACGCGGGAGAAGTAGTTGATCCACACCACGAGGATCAGGGCGATGCCGAAGGCCTGGAAGGCGTCCGAGTTCGCTGTCGACTTCAGCAGGAGCGTCGAGACCTGCTTGAGGACCTCGAAGGCGATCGCCCCGAGCAGGGCTCCGGACCACAGCGACCGGGTGGGCACCTCCGGGGAGGCGAGGAGCCGGAAGAAGGCGAAGAAGAGCAGCGTGTTGGCTGCCATGCCCAGGGCGATGGCCAGGATGCCGAGCAACCACCCGGCCACCGGGCCGAGCTCGAGGACATCGAGGATCGGTCCCAGCACCTTGGTCGCGACCCCGGAGACCGCGACGCTGACGATCAGGATCGACCCCAGCGACAGCAGGGCGAGGATGTCTCGCACCTTGCCCATGACGAAGTTCGGCTGCTCGCGCGGCGGCTCCTCGAACACCTCGACAAGGGCCGTGCGCAGGCCCGAGAGCCAGCCCAGGCCCGAGTAGAGAGCCAGCACGAGGCCGACGCTGAAGATGCCGGGCGCAGCGGCCTGGAGGGTGTCCAGGCTCACGCCGTTGGGCGGCCCCACGAGTCCGGGCAGCACGGAGTTCGCCGCGTCGACCAGGGCGTCGTCCGCGTTCTTGTAGACCTTGGTGACCTGCCCGAAGATCGCGAAGGACAGCGCCAGGATCGGGAAGAAGGACAGGAACGCGAAGTACGTCACCGCGGCCGCGAGCTGGCTGCCCTTGACGTGGCCGTAGTGCTCGACCATCCGGACGACGTGGTCGACGAACGGCCGTCGCTCCCGGACCGCGTGGATCCGGTCCTTGACTCCCGAGATGATCGACATCAGCCGAGGCCGAACTCGTGCGTGGGGACCCAGCCGGCACTGTCGTCGTGGACGTAGAGGCTGAACGACGCCGCGTCGAAGGAGCACTCGAAGTCCTGGAGCTCGCCGTAGGCGCGGTCCAGGGTGGCGTCGTCGAGGTGGTGGGCGATCGTCACGTGCGGGTGGTACGGGAAGGTCAGGTCGACCTCGAGCGGCCCGCTGCGTACGGCGTCGGCGAGCAGCTCGCAGCCCGAGACCCCCGCCGCGACGGTCACGAAGACCACCGGCGAGATCGGGCGGAACGTGCCGGTGCCGCGCAGGTGGATGTCGAAGGGCTCGACGGCGGCCGCGGCCGCGGCGAGGTGCTCGGACACCGGCTCGATCGCGGTGGTCTCGAGCTCGATGGGCGGCAGGAGCGTGATGTGGGTCGGGATCTGGGCGGCGGTGACGTCCCCGATGGACGTGCGGTAGTCCTGGAGCTCGGTGGCCCAGGGGTCGGGGATCGCGATGGCTACTCCGATGGTGGGCACGCCTGCGACCCTAGCCGCCGGCCCGGGGCAGAAAACCCACCCGGTCGTACACATCTCGCAGCGTCGCCGAGGCGACCTCCGTGGCCCGCTCGGCGCCGGCCGACAGGATCGCCTCGAGCTCGGAGCGGTCGTCGAGCAGCTCGTGGACGCGGTTGCGGAACGGCGTCACGAAGTCGACCACGACCTGGGCGACCTCGGCCTTGAGGTCGCCGTAGCCGCGCCCGTCGTAGGACGCGACCAGCTCGTCGATGTCCGTGCCGCTCAGCGCCGAGTGGATGTTGAGCAGGTTGGAGACACCGGGCTTGTTCTCGGGGTCGAAGCGGACCTCGGTCTCGGAGTCGGTCACCGCCGAGCGGATCTTCTTCGCCGACACCGCCGGGTCGTCGAGCAGCCAGATGCACCCGCTGCCGCCGATGCTCTTGGACATCTGCTTCTCGACGAGCTGGAGGTCGTAGATCTTGGCCGTGCTGGCCATGATGTAGGGCTCCGGCAGGCGGAAGGTCTTCTTGAAGCGGCTGTTGAAGCGCTGCGCCAGGTCGCGGGTGAGCTCGAGGTGCTGGCGCTGGTCCTCGCCGACCGGGACGTACTGCGGGCGGTAGAGCAGGATGTCCGCGGCCTGGAGGATCGGGTAGGTGAACAGGCCGACGCTCGCGGCGCCCTCGCCGCCCTTGGCCGACTTGTCCTTGAACTGCGTCATCCGGCGCGCCTCGCCGAAGCCGGTGAGGCACTCCAGCACCCACGCCGCCTGGGTGTGCGCCGGCACCTGGCTCTGCACGAAGATCGTCGCCCGCTCGGGGTCGACACCGGCGGCCAGCAGCTGCGCGACCGACACCAGCGTGCGCTCGCGGAGCAGCTTCGGGTCGTGCGGCATCGTGATCGAGTGCAGGTCCGCCACGAAGAAGAACGTCTCGAACTCGTCCTGCAGCGTCACCCACTGCCGCAGCGCGCCCAGGAAGTTGCCGAGGTGGAACGAGTCGGCGGTGGGCTGGATGCCGGAGAGCACCCGTGGCCGGGAGGTCCCGGCCGCGTCTGGCGTGGAGGCGGACATGCGCGTGATTGTGCCAAAGCGGCGGCGGCGGCCCGTCGGCGAGGTTCGCCGGGCTGCCGCAGATCGACAGCTGCTGGCTGATCCAGCAGCCCGGCGGGGCATGCAACCGGCCCGTCCTCCCACGAGTCGTCGTGGTGAGAGCAGACGACCAGTGGGAGGGTGGGCCATGCCCCCGAGGAGTGCGGTGGACCGCGTGCACGAGGTGTACGCCACGTCCTACCGTCGGCTCGTGGGCCAGCTCACCGGCGTCACCGGGGACCCGGTCGAGGCCGAGGACGCCGTCATGGAGGCCTTCGCCCGCGCCGTGAACTCCGGGCGCTCCTTCCTCGCGGCCGACAACCCCGAGGCCTGGCTGCGCACCGTCGCGGTCAACGTCACCCGCACCCGGTGGCGCCGCAACCGCTTCTTCCGCGACGTCAGCCACCGGCTGGTCGCCGAGGAGTCGTACGCCGACCTGCCCGAGGACCGCATCGTGCTGCTGGCGGCCCTACGCCGGCTGCCCGCCGCACAGCGGGAGGCGATCGCCCTGCACCACCTCGCCGACCTGCCGGTGCACGAGGTGGCCGTGGCCGTCGGCGCTCCCGTCGGCACGGTGAAGGCGCGGTTGTCCCGCGGTCGAGCCGCACTCGCGGCGCTGCTCAGCGAGATCGAGCCGGAACCCGAGCACGAGCCCAGCGAGCGGAGCCCACGATGACATCCCCCACGACTTCCCGCACGCACGAGGTCGCCGAGCGCACGGCACAGCCCGGCTTCGACGCGGTCCTCGATCGTGCGGCCGCCAGCCGCCGTCGACGTCGTACGACGATCGCGTCGGGCCTGGCCGCCGCCGTCGTGGTCGGCGGGCTGGGCGCCGTCGCGGGCGGCCTGGTCGGGACCGACGACGGCTCCCCCGACCCCGCGCGCTCGACCCCCTGGGACGGGAGCAGCGCGCCCGACGAGCGGCTCCCCTCGAACGTCCGGGCGGTCCTCGACGACGACCAGGTCCAGCTGTGGGCCGTCACGGGCGCCCCGGACGGCGGGATGGCGGCGCTGTGGCGCGGCTGCGACTTCGACCCGTGCCAGTTCGCGGTCGTCACCCGCGACGGGGACGAGGTCTACGGCGAGGTCCTGGGCGCGTCCTTCCCGACGCTCACGACGGTCCCCGGCGGCTGGCTCGTCGAGGACGCCGCGGGACCTTACCGACTCTCCCCGTCGGGCGACCGCGCGGAGATCTTCGACACCGGACCCGGCAGCGGCGACGTGATGGCCGGCGACACGGCGGTCCCGACCGCGGAAGGCTGGCGGTTGCTGCGCGGCGACAAGCTCGTCCCGCTGCCGACACGCGGCGACGGCGCCGTCACGGGCGCCTACGTCACCCCGGAGTGGACGGCTGGTCGTGGCCGCGATCGGCCCGGCGGTCACGGTCGGTCGTCGAGACGCTCGGTCCTGAGGGCTCGTGGAGCAGCTCGATGAACCCTGGGGCACGGCGACACGGCAGGCCACCGCGAGACCGTGTCTCGTCGGCAACGGCGACCACGTCGCGCTCGCCGTCCTCGGCGACGACCCCGACGGCTCCGTCCCGGTGCTCAGCGTCCAGGTGTCCCACGATGCCGGCCGCACCTGGACGCTGGCCCGGGGACTCGACACCGAGGGTGGGGACCGGGTGCGGAACATGTCGTCGCTCGCGGTCGGAGCCGACGGCACGACGTACCTCACCACCGAGTCGCACCACCTGGTGCGCATCGACGGCGACGGGGACGCCACCCCGATCCAGCTGTCGGCGTTCGAGAGCGGCGTCTTCGCCTCGGGTGACGGGGTGTGCGTGGTGGTCGAGCGCGGACGCTACGACGCGCTGACGTGCTCGTCCGACGGCCTCACCGAGTGGGCCGACCAGCCGTTGCCGGGACTCGGCTGATCGGCACCCACGACTCGCCTCAGACGATCCAGCCCACGTTGTCGGCGACCAGGTCGGCCATCGGGTAGATGCCGCGCAGCTCGCGGCGCCGCTCGAGCAGCTCGACCACCTGGCCGATGTTGCGGTCGGCCAGGCTGCGCCGGCGCTCCATCTCGATCGCGATCTTGTTCTCGTCCATGCTGACTCCCCAGTGCCAGTCGGGCGGACTCTCCGCCCTCGTGTCATTGGATCGTTCCAAGGCTGGGCTACGCAGCGGTTCCGTCCGTGTTAACGACAGGAAAACTCAGGAACCGGTGACGGAACGGCTGCGCACGTGGAGACGGGCCGAGACCAGGAGGATCACGACCCCCGCCAGCGACAGCGCGAGGCCGACGAGGGCCGGAGCGCGCAGCCCGTAGCCCGCGGCGATCACCACGCCGCCGAGCCAGGCGCCGAGGGCGTTGGCGACGTTGAGGGAGGCGTGGTTCATCGCGGCGCCGAGGGTCTGGGCGTCGCCCGCCACGTCCATGAGGCGCAGCTGCAGGTTGACCACCAGCACCGAGCCGAGCACGGTGATGAGGAAGACGACCGGCAGCGCGGCCCAGCCGTAGGGCGCCGTGGCCCAGAAGAGCAGCATCGTCGCGGCCATCCCGACACCGCCGATGATGAGCGAGCGGAAGATCGACCAGTCGGCCATGATCCCGGCGACCCACGTGCCGGCCACCATGCCGAGGCCGAAGAAGAGCAGGTACACCGGGACCGAGCGTTCCCCCAGCCCGGACACGTCCGTGACGACGGGAGCGATGTAGGTGTAGACGGCGAACATGCCGCCGAAGCCCACGGCACCGGCCAGCAGCGTCAGCCACACCTGCGGGACCTTGAAGGCGCTGAGCTCGCGACGCCCGCTCGCCTCGGCGTCACCGGGGCACGACGGGACGAACCACGCGACGAGGCCGAGGGTCACGCACGGCCAGGCCGGCCGCGGCCCAGAAGGCGGCCCGCCACCCGAGCTCCTGGCCGAGCAGCGTCGCCGCCGGCACGCCCACCACGTTGGCGACCGAGAGGCCGAGCATCACCTGGGAGACGGCACGGCCCTTGCGCGAGGGGCGAGCCATGCTCGCCGCGACGAGCGACGCGACGCCGAAGTAGGCGCCGTGCGGGAGCCCGGCGGCGAACCGGGCGAGCATCAGCTGCTCGTACGACGTGGCGAGCGCGCTCACGCCGTTGCCGACCGCGAAGGCGGCCATCAGGGCGACCAGCAGCGCCCGACGCGGCAGGCGCGCGCCCAGGAAGGCGAGCAGCGGGGCGCCGACGACCACCCCGACGGCGTACGCCGAGATGACGTGGCCGCCCGTGGGGATCGACACGTCGACGCCGCGGGCGATCTGCGGCAGCAGCCCCATCGTGACGAACTCCGTGGTGCCGATGGCGAAGCCGCCCATCGCCAGCGCGACGACGGCGAGACCGAAGTGGCGCGCGGTCACCGACGGGACGTCGAGGTCGTCCGACGTCGGATCGGTGGTGCGGTCGCTGGCGGCAGTGGTCATGGTCATCACAGGATGCAAGACAGGACCCCCGAGGAGGTATTCCCCGGGGGCCCTGGTCGTGACCTGGATCTCGGCGTCGGAGCCCGACGCGTGTCAGCCCAGCGTGGCGAGGGCCTCGTTGAACGTCGCCGACGGCCGCATCACCGCGGCGGCCTTCTCCGGGTCCGGGCGGAAGTAGCCGCCGATGTCGGCCGGCTTGCCCTGCACCGCCAGCAGCTCGTCGACGATCGTCTGCTCGCTGTCGCGCAGCGTCGTGGCCAGCGCGGCGAACGCGGCGGCCAGCTCGGCGTCCTCGGTCTGCTTCGCCAGCTCCTCGGCCCAGTAGAGCGCGAGGTAGAAGTGCGAGCCGCGGTTGTCGGTCGTGCCGAGCTTGCGGCCCGGCGAGCGGTCCTCGTTGAGGAACGTCTCGGTGGCCCGGTCGAGGGCGTCACCGAGCAGCTTGGCGCGCTGGTTGTCGTCGTAGCCGGCCAGGTGCTCGAGCGACGCGGCCAGCGCGAAGAACTCGCCGAGGCTGTCCCAGCGCAGGTAGTCCTCCTTGACCAGCTGCTGCACGTGCTTGGGCGCCGAACCGCCGGCACCGGTCTCGAAGAGGCCGCCGCCGTTCATCAGCGGGACGATCGAGAGCATCTTGGCGCTGGTGCCGAGCTCGAGGATCGGGAACAGGTCGGTGTTGTAGTCGCGCAGCACGTTGCCGGTCACCGAGATGGTGTCCTCGCCCTTGCGGATCCGCTCGAGGGAGAACGTCGTCGCCTCGGCCGGCGCCATCACCGAGATGTCGAGGCCGTCGGTGTCGTGCTCCTTCAGGTACTCCGTCACGAGCGCGATGAGGTTCGCGTCGTGGGCGCGGGTCTCGTCGAGCCAGAAGATCGCCGGGGTCTCGCTGGCGCGGGCGCGGGTGACGGCCAGCTTCACCCAGTCGCGGATCGAGGCGTCCTTGGTCTGGCAGGCGCGCCAGATGTCGCCGGGCTGCACGTCGTGCGACATCAGCACGTCGCCGGCGGCGTTGCGCACCTCGACCGTGCCCGCGGCGGGGACCTCGAAGGTCTTGTCGTGCGAGCCGTACTCCTCGGCCGCCTTGGCCATCAGGCCGACGTTGGGCACCGAGCCCATCGTCGAGGGGTCCAGCGCCCCGTGGGCGCGGCAGTCGTCGATGGTGGCCTGGTAGATGCCGGCGTACGACGAGTCGGGGATCACCGCGAGGGTGTCCTGCTGCTCGCCCGCGGCGTTCCACATCTGGCCCGAGGTGCGGATCATCGCCGGCATGGACGCGTCGATGATCACGTCGGAGGGCACGTGCAGGTTGGTGATGCCCTTGTCGGAGTCGACCATCGCGAGCGCGGGGCCGGAGGTCAGGCCGGCCTCGAACGCGGCCTTGATCGCGGCGCCGTCCTCGACCGCGTCGAGCCCGGCCAGGATGCTGCCCAGACCGTCGTTGGCCGAGAGGCCCGCGGCGGCCAGCTGCTCGCCGTACTGCACGAAGACGTCCTTGAAGTAGGCGCGCACGACGTGGCCGAAGATGATCGGGTCGGAGACCTTCATCATCGTGGCCTTGAGGTGTGCGGAGAACAGCACGCCCTCGGCCTCGGCCCGGGCCACCTGCGCCTCGAGGAACTCGTCGAGCGCGGCGGCACTCATGAAGGTGCCGTCGACGACCTCGCCCGTGAGGACCTTCAGTCCTTCCTTGAGCACGGTCTCCTCGCCGCCGGCGCCGACGTGCACGATCGAGAGGGTGTCGTCGACGTCGAGCACGACGGACTGCTCGTTGCTGCGGAAGTCGTCCTGCCCCATCGTCGCGACGTTGGTCTTCGAGTCGCTGCTCCACGCACCCATCGAGTGCGGGTGCGACCTGGCGTAGTTCTTCACCGACGCGGGCGCGCGACGGTCGGAGTTGCCCTCGCGGAGCACCGGGTTGACCGCGGAGCCCTTGACCTTGTCGTAGCGGGCGCGGGTCTCGCGCTCCTCGTCGGTCTGCGGGTTCTCGGGATAGGCGGGCAGGTCACAGCCCTGCGACTGCAGCTCGGCGATGGTCGCCTTGAGCTGGGAGATCGACGCCGAGATGTTGGGGAGCTTGATGATGTTGGCCTCGGGCTTGCTGGCCAGGTCGCCGAGCTCGGCGAGGGCGTCGTCGACGCGCTGGTCCTCGGTGAGGCGGTCGGGGAACTGGGCGAGCACGCGGGCGGCCAGGGAGATGTCACGGGTCTCGACCTCGACACCGGCCGTCTTCGCGTAGGCCGCGATGATCGGGAGGAACGAGTACGTCGCCAGCAGGGGCGCCTCGTCGGTGTGGGTGTAGATGATCTTGGCCATGGGTAGGCAGCTCCTGAGGATCGGCAATAACTCTTGACGTCAAGATACCTGACGCGGGAACACAGTGCGACTCGCCTACCCTCGCACCCCCGTGCGAGCGCGGCTAGGCTTCGCGTGGCCTACGCGGGGTACGGCCGTCACGACTTGGGAGGACAGCTCCAGATGAGCGACACCATCGACACACCGACCACCGGCCAGAAGTTCACGGCCGAGGCACTGGGCACCTTCGTGCTCGTCTTCTTCGGCTGCGGGGCGGCCATGCGCAGCGGCGGCGACTACGTCGCGACCGGGCTCACGTTCGGTCTCACCGTCGTCGTGATGGCGTACGCCGTCGGCCGCATCTCGGGCGGGCACTTCAACCCGGCCGTCACGCTCGGCGCCGTCCTCGGCGGCCGGCTGCCGTGGAACCAGGTCGGCATCTACATCGCTGCCCAGCTGCTCGGCGGCCTGCTCGCCGGTGCCGCGCTCTTCGGCCTCAACCACGGCTTCGAGGGCTTCAGCGCCGAGGGCAACATGGCGCAGAACTTCTTCGGCGACCAGGGCACCGGCTTCGCGTGGTGGGCGGCGCTGCTGCTCGAGGTCCTGATGACCGCCGTCTTCCTCTGGGTGATCCTCGCGGTCACCGACGAGCGCAACGAGGTCAACGTGGCGATGGGCCCGCTGGCCATCGGCCTGGCGCTGGCGATGATCCACTTCGCGTCCATGAGCGCGACCGGCACCTCGGTCAACCCGGCCCGCTCGATCGGCGTGGGCGTCTTCGCCGGCACCGACGCGATCGTCCAGCTCTGGCTCTTCGTCGTCGCTCCCCTGCTGGGCGCTGCGATCGCCGGCCTGACCTACCCGGTCCTCTTCGGCCACGGCGCCGAGGCGGTCGCGGGCTCGGGCCTCAACTTCGGCGGCGGTCGCAAGGGCCAGCAGTTCGTGCCGGGCAGCTACGAGGCGCAGTGGAACCAGGGCCAGAACCCGGCCCAGCAGGGCAGCTGGGGCCAGCCCGGCGCCGCGTGGGGCGCCCCGCCGCAGCAGCAGTGGGGCCAGCCGCAGCAGCAGCCCGACCCCTACTCCACTCCGCAGGCGCAGCCCGCCCCCGGGCAGTGGGGCCAGCCGGCCCCGACCGAGCAGCCGCAGCAGCCGCCGCCGGGCCAGCCCGGCCAGTGGGGCGCGCCCGCCCAGCCGCAGCCCGGACCGGGTGCGCCGGGCCACTGGGGCAACCCCGACGGCGACGACGACGGCCGTACGCAGGTCCGCCGGCCCGACCAGCCCTGATCGGCCCGACTACTCGGCGAGCACGGCCTGCCACCCGGCATCGACGTCCTCGATGCTGACCAGGCCGGCTCCCGACTCGTAGACGCGATGCGTGGTGTCTGCCTCGCCGCCGGCCGTCTCCCGCACCTGCACCATCTCGCGCGAGACGTCCTCGACCATCGTGCTGGCCTCGAGCAGGTTGGGCACGCGGTAGGTCAGCCAGCCGTCGCCGAGCCGGAGGTCGGCCGGCATCGCGAGGCCGGCCTCGGCGCCGGCCTCGCCGGCCCGCCACGACAGGCCGGTGTCGGAGTCCATGCCCAGGAGCCAGACGTTCCCGTCGTCGTCCTGGGCGTAGAACCGGGTCTCGTCGGTGGTCTCGCCGTCGACGTCGGTCATCGTGCGCACGGCGGTGGCGGTGAGCCCGGCGACCTCGGTGGTGCCGGCGAGGACCTCGGTCTCGATGCTGCCCTCGGCACCCGTGACGTCGTAGGTCCGGCTCGTCCCGGGCTCCAGCGCGAGCCACGGGTTGTCGACGACGGCCACGAAGTCGCTCGCGTCGGGCGACGGAGTCGGGATCACCAGTCCGTTGATCCCCGGGGAGTCGTACGGCGCGGGCTGGCCGAGGCCGGCGCACCCGATCAGCGCGACGAGCAGCGGCACACCCAGCAGACCGGCCGCGCGACGTCGTACGGCTCGGGGCATGGGTGCCAGCATGCCAGCCGAACACCAGCCCGCCACGACCAGCACCGGCGGCGCTGCTAGCGTCATCGGGACCCAGACCACCCCGCACGAGGAGAAGACCGTGACCTCCGAACCCCTCAAGGTGGCCGTCACCGGCGCCGCCGGCCAGATCGGCTACAGCCTGCTGTTCCGCCTCGCCAGCGGAGCGCTGGCCGCGGACCGCCCGATCGAGCTGCGCCTGCTCGAGATCGAGCCGGCCCTCAAGACGCTCGAGGGCGTCGTCATGGAGCTCGACGACTGCGCGTTCCCGCTCCTGTCCGGCGTGGAGATCGGCTCGGACGCCGAGCAGATCTTCGACGGCGTCAACCTCGCCCTGCTCGTCGGCGCCCGCCCGCGCGGCCCCGGCATGGAGCGCGGCGACCTGCTCTCGGCCAACGGCGCGATCTTCACCGCGCAGGGCAAGGCCCTCAACGCGGTCGCCGCGGACGACGTGCGCATCGGTGTCACCGGCAACCCGGCCAACACCAACGCGCTGATCGCGATGACCAACGCGCCCGACATCCCGCGCGAGCGGTTCTCCGCGCTGACCCGCCTCGACCACAACCGCGCGATCTCACAGCTCGCGGCCAAGACCGGGGCCAGCGTCACGGACATCAAGAAGATGACGATCTGGGGCAACCACTCCGCGACCCAGTACCCCGACCTCTTCCACGCCGAGGTCAAGGGCCAGAACGCCGCCGAGCTCGTCGGCGACCAGTCCTGGCTGGAGAACGACTTCATCCCGACCGTCGCCAAGCGCGGCGCGGCGATCATCGACGCCCGCGGCTCGTCCTCGGCCGCGTCCGCCGCGTCGGCGACGATCGACGCCGCGCACGACTGGCTCTTCGGCTCGGCGCAGGACGACTGGGTCTCGATGGCCGTCGTCTCCAGCGGCGAGTACGGCGTGCCCGAGGGCCTCATCTCCTCGTTCCCGGTGACCACCTCCGGTGGCGACTGGTCGATCGTCGAGGGTCTCGAGATCGACGAGTTCTCCCGCGCCCGCATCGACGCCTCGACCGCCGAGCTGGCCGACGAGCGCCAGGCCGTCACGGAGCTCGGCCTCATCTGATCCATCGTCACGCACTCGAGCGGTGCGTGAGACATGATCCGCAGTCCCGGGAACGTGTCTCACGCACCGCTCGTGCGTTCAGCGGGCTAGAAGCCGCCGGGCTGGTCCGGGATCGAGCCCGCCAGGAAGATCAGCAGCCCGCCGAGCACGAGCAGGATGAGGCGCGTCGAGGACCTTGTGGCGTACGGCGAGCATGCCGGCGTCGCGGGCGCGGAGGACCAGGCGGACCGCGGCGGCGAAGACGAGCGCGCCGCCCATCACCCGGATGCCGGTGCGCCAGTCGTCGAGCGTGGCGACCGTGATCGCGACGGCCACGGTGGCGAGCACCAGCAGGTAGAACATCCCGCCGATCGTGGAGGGGTAGCGCCGCTCCTGCTCGGCCGGAGCGCCGTCGGGGGTCCCCTCCTCGGGCTCGACCATCACGCCCGGACGGACTTCTCGGCGATCTCGACGATGTTGGTGAGCAGCATCGCGCGGGTCATCGGGCCGACACCCTTGGGGTTGGGCGAGACCCAGCCGGCGACGTCCCAGACGCTCGGGTCGCACGTCGCCGGTGACCTTGCCGTCGACCCGCGAGACGCCCACGTCGAGGACGGCGGCGCCCGGCTTGACGATGTCGCCGGTGATGATGCCCGGCACGCCGGCGGCGGCCACCACGATGTCGGCGTTGCGCACGTGGGCGGCGAGGTCGCGGGTGCCGGTGTGGCACAGGGTGACGGTGGCGTTCTCGGAGCGGCGCGTCAGCAGCAGCCCGAGGGGCCGGCCGACCGTGAGCCCGCGACCGACGACGACGACCTCCGCGCCGGCGATCTGCACGTCGTGGCGGCGCAGCAGCTCGATCGCACCGACCGGGGTGCACGGCAGCGGGCCGGACTCGCCGAGCACCAGCTTGCCGAGGTTGGTCGGGTGCAGGCCGTCGACGTCCTTGTCGGGGTCGACCCGCGACAGCAGCGCGAACTCGTCGAGCCCGGTCGGCTGCTGCACGAGGAAGCCGGTGCACGCGTCGTCGGCGTTGAGCTCGTCGATGACGGCCTCCACCTCGGCCTGGCTCGCCGTCGCGGGCAGGTCGCGGCGGATCGAGGTGATGCCGATCTCGGCGCAGTCCTTGTGCTTCGCGCCGACGTACCAGTGGGAGCCGGGGTCGTCGCCGACCAGCACCGTGCCGAGGCCCGGCACGACTCCCTGCTCCTTGAGGACGGCCACGCGCTGGGCGAGCTCGGCCTTGATGGTCCGCAGCGTGGCTGCGCCGTCCAGGGTCTGTGCCGTCACGTCGGTCATCCTAGGGATCAGTGGAAGAAGTGGCGGGTGCCGGTCAGGTACATCGTCACGCCGGCGGCCTCGCACGCGGCGACGACCTCCGGGTCGCGCACCGACCCGCCGGGCTGGACGATCGCGCGTACGCCGGCGTCGATGAGGATCTGCGGGCCGTCGGCGAACGGGAAGAACGCGTCGGACGCCGCGACGGCGGACGTGACCCGCTCCCCCGCCCGCTCGACCGCGAGCCGGCACGAGTCGACCCGGTTGACCTGGCCCATGCCGACGCCGACCGAGGCGCCGTCGGCGGCCAGCAGGATGGCGTTGGACTTGACCGCGCGGCAGGCGCGCCACGCGAAGGCGAGGTCGGCGAGCACCTCGGGCGAGGCGGCCTCGCCCGTCGCGAGCGTCCACGTCGAGGGATCGTCGCCACCCCCCTCCACCTCGGCCGAGATCACGTCGCGCGCCTGCAGCAGCAGGCCGCCGGAGATCGCGCGCATCTCGCCCCCGCCGCGGTGGAGCGGCGGGCACTCGAGGACCCGGATGTTCTTCTTCGCCTGCAGCGCCTCGATCGCGCCGTCCTCGTAGCCCGGCGCCACGATCACCTCGGTGAAGATCTCCGCGACCTGCTGCGCCATCTCGACCGAGACCGGCACGTTGGTGGCGATGACGCCGCCGAAGGCGCTGACCGGGTCGCACTCGTGGGCCTTGCGGTGCGCGACGGCCACATCGGTGCCGACCGCGATCCCGCACGGGTTGGCGTGCTTGATGATCGCGACGGCCGGCTCGTCGAAGTCGTACGCCGCCCGGCGGGCCGCGTCGGCGTCGACGTAGTTGTTGTAGGACATCTCCTTGCCGTGGTGCTGCGTCGCCTGCGCGAGGCCGGGCCCCTCGGGCAGGAAGCCGTTGGAGTAGAGCGCGGCGCCCTGGTGCGGGTTCTCGCCGTAGCGCAGCACCGCCTCCTTGGTCCACGTCGCACCCATCCACGCCGGGAAGCCGGAGCCCTCGCTCGTGTCGGTGAGCACGTTGCCCATCCACGACGCCACGTGCACGTCGTACGTCGCGGTGTGCACGAACGCCTCGGCGGCGAGCCGCTGGCGCTCGGCCAGCGTGAAGCCGCCGGCGGCCACGGCGGCGAGCACGGCGTCGTACGTCGCGGGCGAGGTGACGATCGCGACGCTGGGGTGGTTCTTGGCGGCGGCGCGCACCATCGACGGACCGCCGATGTCGATCTGCTCCACGCACTCGTCGGGGCTCGCGCCCGAGGCGACGGTCTGGGTGAACGGGTAGAGGTTGCTCACCACGAGGTCGAACGGCTCGACGCCGAGCTCCTCGAGCTGGGCGACGTGGGACTCGAGGCGGCGGTCGGCCAGGATCCCGGCGTGCACCCGCGGGTGCAGCGTCTTGACCCGGCCGTCGAGGCACTCGGGGAAGCCGGTGAGGTCCTCGACCTTCGTCACCGGCAGGCCGAGGGACTCGATGCGCGCGGCCGAGCCGCCGGTGGAGACCAGCTCGACGCCGGCGTCGTGCAGGCCGCGGACCAGGTCGTCGAGCCCGGCCTTGTCGTAGACGGAGACGAGCGCTCGGCGGATCGGGATGCGGTGGTCGGACTCAGCGGACACGGGACTCCTCGGATGATGATCGAGTCGGGGCACCCAGGCGTTCGATGCTCCCGCGCGTCACTCCCTGGTGGTGGCCCACCTGCGCCAGTCGTGTGGCAGCAGACTAGCGATCCCGAGCGCCGATGCGAACCCGGCGGCCGTCGACCGTGATGCCCTCGCGCGCGATGCGCCCGACGGCGTCGACGAGCATCGCGCGCTCGGCCGTCTTGATCCGCTCGTGGAGCGACGCGACGTCGTCGTCCTCGGCGACCTCCACCGGCACCTGGGCGACGATCGGGCCGGTGTCGACGCCGGCGTCGACCACGAAGAGGGTCGCGCCGGTGACCTTGACGCCGTGCTCGAGCGCGTCGCGCGGGCCGTGCATCCCGGGGAAGGCCGGGCACAGCGCCGGGTGGGTGTTGAGGGTGAGGAAGCGCCCGAGGAAGTCGGTCGACAGCAGCTTCATGAAGCCGGCCGACACCACGACGTCGGGCTCGAACCGCTCCACCAGCGTCGCCATCGCGGCGTCCCAGCCCTCGCGGGTCTCGAAGTCCGACACGCGACCGCGAGAAGGTGGGGATGCCGGCCCGCTCGGCACGCGCCAGGCCCTCGATCCCCTCGCGGTCGGCACCGACGGCGACCACGCGGGCGCCGTACGACGGGTCGGCGCAGGCGTCGATCAGGGCCTGGAGGTTGGTGCCGGACCCCGACACGAGGACGACGAGGCGAGCGGGGCGGTCCACGCAGCGGAGTCTAGGGGCGCTCGGCGGCAGGCCTGGCCAGCCGGCTCGCGACGAGCGCCGCGATCGCGGTGGTCACCGGCACCGCGGCCAGGATGCCCAGGCCCCCGACCAGCCCGCGCACGACCTCCTGGGCCACGATCTCCTGGCTGACCGCGATGCCGAAGGGCAGCTCGAGCGCCGAGAAGACGAGCATCAGCGGCAGCGTCGCGCCGACGTACGCCAGGACGAGCGTGTTGACCGTCGAGGCGGCGTGCGAGCGGCCGATCCGCATCGCCCGGACGAAGAGCGAGCGCGTGCTCGCCCCGGGGTCGAGGTCGGCGATCTCCCAGACCGCCCACGTCTGGGTGACGGTGACGTCGTCGAGCACGCCGAGCGCACCGATGACGAGCCCGGCGAGCAGGAGGCCACGCAGGTCGACCTGGGTGGCGATCCCGGAGATGTACTGGCTGCCCTCGTCGACGAGGCCGGTGAAGTGGCCCACGCGGGTGAAGACCAGGCCGAGGACTCCGATCAGCACGAGCGAGACGAGGGTGCCCAGCATCGCGACGGTCGTACGGACGTCGAAGCCGTGGGAGAGGTAGAGCGTCACCAGCATGATCGCCGCGGCCGTCACCACGGCCACCGCGAGCGGCGAGGCCCCCTCCATGATCGCCGGCAGCGTGAACACGGCGATGAGCACCAGCGAGTACGCCAGGCTGGCCAGCGCGCCGATCCCGCGCCAGCGCGACAGCGCCAGGACGCCGACGGCGAAGAGGATGGTCAGGACGAGGAGCGGCGGTCCGCGGTCGAAGTCCTGGAAGGCGTACTGCTCGCCCGCCGGCGCCTGCGCGGCGTACGACACGACGATGCGGTCGCCGACCGCCACCTCCGGAGCGCCCGGGCCGAAGGGCAGCACCGCGTCGGCCCGTGCCCGGCGCCCCGGGTCCGGAGAGCAGGTCGACCTCGGCCGCCCGGCAGTCGACGGCCCGCTCCTGCTGGCACGGCCCGATGCCCAGCACCTCCGCCGTCCCGCGCTCGACGTCGGTCCCCGGTCCGGAGACCTGCACGTCGCCGTCGGGCCAGAGCACCGCGAGGCCCACGACGGTCGCGAGCACCAGGGGGCCGACGAGCAGCGCGATGAGCACCCGCATCCGGCGCGGGGCAGGACCGAGCGACGGCCTCTCGCCGTGGCTGTGACCACCACCCACGTCAGTCCTCGGTGGGCTCGGAGGACTCGGTGGCCCCGTGGGCTCGTCGTCCGCCCAGGCCCGGGTGGCGCGCCACGCGAGCAGGGCGACCACGGCGGCGCCGAGGAGGGCGCCGATGCCGCACGCGGTGACCGCGTGGACGAGCACGTCGCGGCTGAAGGGTCCGACGAAGCGCATCCGGCCCGGTCCGGCGGCACCGCCGGACAGCGAGGCGAGGACGGCGAAGCCGAGGCCGGCCACGAGCCCGCCGCCGCACCCGGCGAGGGCGACCTGGTCCCAGGCCAGCGTCCGCGTACGGAGCGTCCGGTAGGCCGCGACCGCGGCGACGATCGGCGGCAGCAGCATCAGGCCACCCACCCACGCGGCGGGCGTGCCGACCGCGGGCAGCGCGGCGAACAGCGGGACGACCGGGAGCGGGCCGAGCACGACGGCGCCGGGCGTGACGAGCGTGGCGCCGCCGACGGCGAAGCCGGGCCCGAGCAGGAAGGAGCCGGCGAAGAGCGCCGCGTTGGGGACGAACGCGGCGTTGACGAGGGCGTAGAGGCCGGCCTCGGACGGGCTCGGGTGGAGGCTCGAGGTCATCGTCGCCGCGTCGCCCAGGGACATCGCGAGCGTCACCAGGAACGCGAGCGTCGACACGGCCAGCAGCGTGCCGAGCACCGCTCCGGCGACGGCAGCGCCGGCGCGCACGGTCGCCGGCACGAAGGTCGCCCAGATCGCGGCCCGCCCCGACCCGACGGCGATCGCGGGCGCCGCGACGAGGGCGGTCAGCACGACGGTCCAGGCCAGGACGCGCGGCACCGACGGGTCCACCGAGGTGCCGGCAGCGAGCGTGGCGACCACCACGGCCACCACGGCGTAGCCGGCGAAGAACGTCATGATCGCGATCGGCACCGTGAGGTCGCGCTCGCCGTCGGAGATCCGGTCGGCGTCGGGGCCGTGCCCGGAGACGGCGTCGCCGACCCGGTGGCCGATCCGCCACATCGACCACACGGTCATCGCGGTCACGCCCAGCGGCACGATCGTGACGCGTGCGCCCATCACGGTGAAGCCGGACCCGTGGCCCGCCAGCCAGGCGAGGGCGCCCATCCGCATGCCGTCACGGGGCGCGCCGTGCACGCCGGCGTCGGTGACGAACCAGCCGATCACCCCCACCGCGAGCAGCACGACGAGCGGGGCGAGGGCGGCCGCGGCACCGCCGAGGGTCGCGATCAGCACGAGCGGCCGCGGGCGGGCAGCGTCGGCCCGGGCGGCGTCGGGACGGGTGAGGAGCGACGTCATGGCCGATCCATCATCACCCGGTGCCCGCCGCCGACGGCGCTGCCACGCCGCCCACGAACGATGTGCGCACCGTGTGCCACTCCCGTACCGTGGACTGGTCATGAGGAGCCCCGAGACCTTCGACGCCTACTACGTCGAGACACGCACGCGCCTGCTGCACGAGGCGTACGCCCTCACCGGCGACGCCCCGGCCGCCCGGGCCGCCGTGCGGGACGCCTTCGTGGTCACGTGGCACCACTGGCGCAAGGTCGGGCACCTCGACGACCGCGACGCCTACATCCGCCCGATCGCCTTCCGTCGCGCCCGGCGCCGGCACACCGCCCGGATCTGGCACCGCGACAAGTCCCTGGCCCCGGAGGCGCGCACCACGCTGGACGCGCTGTCCAAGCTCACCCCGCGCCAGCGCGAGCTCCTCGTGCTCAACGCCCTGTCCACCCTCTCGCTCACCGACATCGGGCGCATGGTCGGCCTCCAGCGCTCCGACGCCGAGCGCGAGCTGCAGACGGCGACGGCGCAGTTCTCGCTCGCCCGCGACGTCCCCACGACGGACGTACGCCGCCTCCTGACCGACCTCGCCGCGCCCCTGGAGGAGATCCGGTGGCCGCGGGCGACCGTGATCCGTCGCGCCGGCGCCGCGCGACGTCGTACGCACACCGTCATCGGCGCGGGCGTGGCGGCTGCCGCCCTCGTCGTCTCCGGCTCCCTCGTCGCCACCGGGGCCGACGCCGAGCCGACCAGCCTCAGCGAGGAGAAGGTCTCCGCCGGCGTCACCGTGCACGACCCGGCGCCGGCCGCGACCACCGGCGAGCAGCTCATCGACGAGGCGGCGCTGCTCTCCTCCGCCCAGATGGCCCGCTTCGGCTCCGGCCTCGACTGGACGGAGACCGCGCACCACCGACAACCTCGCCGGCAACGGGCTCCTCGCCCCCTGCCAGCGCGAGCGCTTCTCCGACCCCGACGGCGTCACCGCCCTCGCGCGCACCTGGGAGGGGTCCGCGACCCGCACCGTCCGCGCCAAGGTCGGGAAGGGCACCGGGAAGGGCAACGCCAAGCGCACCGAGAAGCGCACCAGGACGAGCGTGGAGTCGACCGCGGTCCAGCTCGTGGAGATGTCCCGCGACGCCGACCAGGCCGCACAGAGCTTCAGGACGGCGTCGGTCTGGTACGCCGGCTGCGCCGACCCGCGCACGCAGCTGATGGACACCCGCACGGTCAAGCGCGTCGGCGAGGAGGCTCGGGCGTTCCGGCTGCGCACGTGGGGGAAGGTCCCGTCGACCATCACGGTGGCCCTGGCGCGCACCGGCAGCCTGGTGGTGACCACCGTGGTCCGCAGCACCGGCCGTCCGGCGAGCGACAAGGCGACCCTCACCGGGCTCGCCGCCTCCGTCAACGCGCTCTGCGGGTCCGACGGGGCCGGCGCCTGCGCCGGGCGTGCGCGGGCCAACCGCACGCCGCCGATCGACATCGGCACGCCGGCCGGGTTCCTGTCGGTCGTCGACCTGCCCCCCGTCGCCGCCGTACGCGGCCCGTGGGTCGGCACCGATCCCGAGCGGGCGAGGACCAACTTCGCCTCCACGCGCTGCGACCGCACCACCTTCACGGGCAAGGGCATCACCCGCGCGCTGACGCGCACCTTCGTGTTCCCCGAGACGACCAGCTCCCTGCCGCTCGGACTGACCCAGACCATCGGCACGATGAGCCGGGCTCGTGCCGCGACGTTCGTCGACCAGGTCCGCACCCGCGTCCGGCAGTGCGGGCAGGCCAACCTCGGCACCAGCGTCACCCAGCTGGCCTCGTCGTCGTCGAAGGCGGGCGACCTGAGCGTGTGGGCCCTGTCGACCGAGCTCAACGACAAGCAGTCGTTCGCGTTCCTGATGGCGATCGGGCGCGACGGCACCAGCGTCTCCCAGCTCGGCTTCGCCCCCGACCGCACGATGACGATGTCCCGCAACGACTTCGTCGCGCTCGCGCGCCGGATGCTCGAGCGCATGGCCGCGGCCCCGACACGGGACTGACGCAACCTTTTCGGCCCCCGCGGTGTCTCAGGTGTCATGAGGCACCGAGCCCGGCTGTTCGCCGCGACCCTGACCTGCGCCGTCGCGCTCGTCGGGTGCGGCAGCCAGCCGTCGGACCGGGCGTCCTCCGCGGGCAGGCGACTCCTCGGGCGACGAGCCGGTGACCGACCAGTCGTCCGCCGCCGACCAGCCGGAGCCGGCCGGGACCGCGATCCCCGACGACTTCCCGCTCTCCAGCGGCATGGGCGGCCCGGAGGACACGATCCCCACCTCGCGGACGGGCAACGGCCTGCGCGACCTGGAGGTCTGTGGCACCGCGCCGCTGCGCGGGCTCGGCACCCGCGACCGCATGGTCGCCGACAACAGCGGTGGGGAGGCCGCCCACACCCGCGAGCTGGTCCTGGTCGGCAGCCCCGAGGAGGCCGAAGCCCTCGCCCGGTCGTTCGCCGACCTCGCGAGCGGGTGCGACGCCCCTGCGAAGGACGGGTTCCTGACCTCCACCGAGGTGCGCGAGTCGCCGTACGGCCCGGAGCCCGCGGCCACGCTCCTGCAGACCTACTCCGTCGACGGCGAGACCGCCCCGGGCACGACGGTGGTCCAGGTCGTCCCCGTCGGGGCGGCGCTGCTGGTGACCTCGATCTACGGCGAGTGGTCCGCGGCAGACCTCGAGGGCGGGATCGCCGAGACCGTCGACCTGACCCGCGAGACCGTCTCCGCGATGGCCCAGTTCGACCGCGCGGCCACGCCGAGCGCCGAGGACGGGGTGACGCCCGTGCCGGACGACTTCCCGCTCGCCGTCGGGCTGCCCGAGGACGACGGCGAGACCGAGGTCTCGCCGCCCTCGCCCGACGGCGACGGGATGGGCGTGGTCGAGATGTGCGGCCGCGAGGTGTGGCCGCTGGGCGGCAGCGCCGGCGGCACCCGACGGCTGGTGACGGGAGCGCTGGGCCCGGAGTACTTCGACGGCCGCGAGCTCATCGTCCACGCCGACGCGGAGGTCGCCTCGAACGCGATGGCCGTCATCCGCGGAGCGGCGCGCGAGTGCCGCACGGTCGACAACCAGGTGTGGACGGTGCTCGACCGCGACACCGGCTACGACACGGTCACCGTGGGGCTGACGTACGACGACGGCCTCGGGAGCTCGCTCTTCCAGGTGACGAGGGTCGGTGCCGCACGGCTGATCGTGCACACATACGGTGAAGGCTCGCTCGCATCGCTGGACGAGCAGGCTGACGGGGTCACGGAGACCACGGGGAAGATCGTTCCGGCGATGTGCGTGTTCACGAAAACGGGGTGTTAACAGCCATGTCCATTCCATCGACGCTGGCCAGCTCGGCCTGCCCGACCCTGCCCTCGCCCCGCCGCGCCTCCGCGGTGGCGCCCGTACGCCTGCTCGGCGCGCACGTGGTGTGGCGGATCCTCTGGGAGGCCCAGCGGCCCTCCCGCCACGACCGCCACCCGAAATCGGCGACGGCCCCGCAGGCGGACCTGCGGAGCCGTCTCGAAGACGCCGTGGATCAGAGGCCCTGAAGGATCTCTCGCATCAGCGCGGCGGTCTCGGACGGCGTCTTGCCGACCTTGACCCCGGCGGCCTCGAGGGCCTCCTTCTTGGCCTGCGCGGTGCCCGAGGAGCCCGACACGATGGCGCCGGCGTGGCCCATGGTCTTGCCCTCGGGAGCGGTGAAGCCGGCGACGTAGCCGACGACCGGCTTGGTCACGTGGTCCTTGATGTAGGCCGCGGCCCGCTCCTCGGCGTCGCCACCGATCTCGCCGATCATCACGATCGCCTTGGTGTCGGGGTCGTTCTCGAACGCCTCGAGGGCGTCGATGTGCGTCGTGCCGACGATCGGGTCGCCGCCGATGCCGATGGCGGTCGTGAAGCCGAAGTCCTTCAGCTCGAACATCATCTGGTAGGTCAGCGTGCCCGACTTCGACACCAGGCCGACCGGGCCCTTGCCCGCGATGGTGTGCGGGGTGATGCCGGCGAGCGACTCGCCCGGCGTGATGATGCCGGGGCAGTTGGGGCCGATCATCCGGGTGGACTTGCCGTCGAGGTACTGCACGACCTCGGCCGTGTCGAGGACCGGGACGCCCTCGGTGATCACCACGAGGAGCGGGATCTCGGCGTCGATGGCCTCGATGCAGGCGTCCTTGGTGAAGGCCGGCGGGACGAACGCGACCGACACGTTGGCGCCGGTCTCCTTCATCGCCTCCGCGACCGTGCCGAACACCGGCAGCTCCTTGCCGCCGAGCTCGACCGTCGTACCGGCCTTGCGGGCGTTGACGCCGCCCACGATGTCCGCGCCCGACTCGACCATGAGGGTGGTGTGCTTCGCGCCCATCCCGCCCGTCATGCCCTGGACGATGATCTTGGAGTCCTTGTTGAGGTAGATGCTCATCTGTTCAGTTCTCTCTCTCAGGCCTGGTGGGCGAGCTCGGCGGCCTTGTCGGCCGCGCCGTCCATCGTGTCGACCTGGGTGACCAGCGGGTGGTTGAGCTCGTCGAGGATCGCGCGACCCTTCTCGACGTTGTTGCCGTCGAGGCGGACGACGAGCGGCTTGGTGGCGCTGTCGCCGAGGATCTCGAGGGCACCCTTGATGCCGTTGGCGACCTCGTCGCAGGCGGTGATGCCGCCGAAGACGTTGACGAAGACGCTCTTGACCTGCTCGTCGTTGAGGATCACGTCGAGGCCGTCGGCCATCACCTGGGCGTTGGCGCCGCCGCCGATGTCGAGGAAGTTGGCGGGCTTCACGCCGCCGTGCGCCTCACCGGCGTACGCGACCACGTCGAGGGTGCTCATCACGAGACCCGCGCCGTTGCCGATGATGCCGACCTGGCCGTCGAGCTTGACGTAGTTGAGGCCCTTGTCCTTGGCCTTCGACTCGAGCGCGTCGGCCTCCTCGCGGATCTCGAACTGCGCGTGGTCGGGGTGGCGCACCTCGGAGGCGTTGTCGTCGAGCGAGATCTTGCCGTCGAGTGCCTCGAGCTTGTCGCCCTCGAGGCGGGCCAGCGGGTTGACCTCGACGAGGGTGGCGTCCTCCTCGACGTAGACCTTCCACAGCGCCTGGACCATCTCGATGGCCTGGTCGCGCAGCTCGGCGGGGAACTTCGCCTGGTCGACGATCGCAGCAGCCTTCTCCGGCGTCACGCCCTCCAGGGCGTTGATCGGGATCTGCGCCACGGCGTCGGGGTTGGTCTTGGCGACCTCCTCGATCTCCACGCCGCCCTCGACCGATGCGATGCACAGGTGCGAGCGGTTGGACCGGTCGAGCAGGAAGGAGAAGTAGTACTCCTCCACCGGCGGCGTCGCCGGGGTGACCAGGACGCGGTTGACGCGCAGGCCCTTGATCTCCATGCCGATGATGTCGCGGGCGTAGGACTCGGCCTCGTCAGCGGTCTTGGCGATCTTCACGCCGCCGGCCTTGCCGCGGCCGCCGGCCTTGACCTGCGCCTTGACGACGGTGACTCCGCCCATCTCCTCGGCGGCTGCGCGTGCGGCCTCGGGGGTCTCGGCGACCACACCCAACGTCGTTGCGACTCCGTGCTTCGCGAAGAGCTCCTTCGCCTGGAATTCCATCAGGTCCACGAGGTGACCGATCCTTTTCGTCTGCGAACAGTGGCGGGTTTTCCCTCTCGGCACCCTAGACCTCCGCGGGCGGGTCGCACGAGGTCGGGTGCAGGTGGCGGTGGTCACCCCCGGCTACGTTGAAGGGCATGTCCTCGGCGACCTCCTCGGTGATGTGGTTCAGGCGCGACCTCCGTGTGCGCGACAACCCGGCGCTGCTCGCGGCCCTCGAGGACGGCACCGCCACGGCGCTGTTCGTGGTCGATCCGGCCATCTGGTCCGGAGCCGGTGCGGCGCGGCGGGCCTGGCTCGCGGCCAACGTGTTGGCCCTGGCCGAGCGCATCCCGCTGACGATCCGTCACGGCGACCCCCGCGACGTCGTGCCGCGCGTGGCCGACGGCCGCCGGGTGCACGTGTCGGCCGAGACGACGCCGTACGGCCGTCGCCGGGACGAGGCCGTGGGCGAGCACGTCGAGCTGGTCGCCACCGGCTCGCCGTACGCCGTCGGACCGGGACGGGTCCGCAACGGCAGCGGCAACCCCTACCAGGTCTTCACCGCGTTCGCGCGCGGGTGGCGCGAGCACGGCTGGCCGGAGCCCGCCCCCACGCCCCGCTCCCCCGACCTCGCGCCCGCCGACTCGCAGAAGAAGGCCGTGGACCTGCTGGAGAAGGCGGTCGCGGACGCGCCGTTCGACCTGCCGGGCGCCGGCGAGGACGCCGCGTGGCGCCGGTGGCGCGACTTCCGCGACGACGGCCTGGCGTCGTACTCCTCCGAGCGCAACCGGCCCGACCACGACGGCACCTCGCGGCTCTCGCCCTACCTCCACCTCGGGGTGCTCCACCCCCGGTCGCTGCTCGCCGACATCGACACCCGGTCGACGTACGCCAACGAGATCGGCTGGCGCGAGTTCTACGCCGACGTGCTCTGGCACGAGCCGGCGTCGGCCTGGTCCGACCTCAAGCCCGCGCTCAAGGGGATGGCGTACGACGAGCCCGAGGACGCCGTCGAGGCCTGGCGCACCGGCACCACGGGCTTCCCGATCGTCGACGCGGGGATGCGGCAGCTGCTGCACTCGGGCTGGATGCACAACCGGGTGCGGATGATCACCGCCTCCTTCCTCACCAAGGACCTGCACGTGTGGTGGCCGGTCGGCGCGCGGCACTTCCTCGACCTGCTGATCGACGGCGACGTGGCCTCGAACAACCACGGCTGGCAGTGGGTCGCCGGCACCGGCACGGACGCCTCGCCCTACTTCCGTGTCTTCAACCCGATCACGCAGGGGCTGAAGTTCGACCCGCAGGGCGACTACGTACGCCGCTGGGTGCCCGAGCTCGACCACCTGCCCGGCAAGGCCGCTCACGAGCCGTGGAAGTCCGACGTCGGCTACGAGCAGGACTACCCGCTGCGGATCGTCGACCACGCCGATGAGAGGGTCGAGGCGCTGGACCGCTACCGCATGGCACGCGGCTGACCTGCAGTTTTCAACCAGATTGCCGGCGGTTGCACTTTTCCGTGATCTTTCCGTTACAGTCGTGCGCGGTCTTGCCGACCACCCCCCTGACCCGGCAGATTGGTAATCACCCCTATGGGCAACCACCGAGCGGAGCGCGCTCCCAAGCGTCGCACCTCGGCACCGGCACCCCTGAACGGCAAGCGACGTGCGACCACGCCGCCCCGCCGTTCGGTGTTGCGCAGCGTGCCGTCGCTCCCGTTGGTTGCCGGTGTCGCCGTCCTGGCGATCTCCGCAGGTGGGGCGGTCACCGCGTCCGGCGCGGGCGTCACGGCCCTGACCTCGTCGGGCTCCTCGCTCGACGCCGCCGGCTCGATCGGCTCCGCCGCGCAGCAGGCGCTCTCGCGCCGCGGTGTCGTCGTCAGCCGTGACGGCACCCGCAGCTCCGGTGAGGAAGCCGACCCCGAGCTGGTCGCCCTCGCCGAGCAGCAGATGGCCGAACGCGAGAGCAAGCTGGCCGAGATCCGCAAGGCCGCGCAGAAGCAGGCGGCGAAGATCAAGGAGAACAAGTGGGTTCTCCCCCTCGCCAGCTATCAGCTCACCGCCACCTTCGGCCAGTACGGCCTCTGGGCCAGCTATCACACCGGCCTCGACTTCAACGGCAACAGCGGTGACCCGATCCTGGCCGTCGCCAACGGCACGGTCACCTCGACCGGCTACGACGGCGCCTACGGCAACAAGACGGTCGTCACCCTCGATGACGGCACCGAGATCTGGTACTGCCACCAGACGTCGATCTACGTCTCCGTCGGCGAGCGCGTCTACGGCAACGACGTCATCGGCACCGTCGGCGCGACCGGCAACGTGACGGGCTCGCACCTGCACCTCGAGGTCCGCCCCGGTGGCGGCGGCCCCGTCGACCCGTTCCAGGCCTTCGTCGAGCACGGCATCGTCCCCTGACCGACTCGCGGAGCGAGTCGGCAGTCAGGGGAGACTGAGCAGCGCCAGGCGGCAGTCAGCGGTGATTGAGCCGACCCTCCCCCGAGGCAGTCTGCCGCCACCCTGGCGCGCGCGAGCGAGCGACCTACAGCTTCTCCACCGGCGCGTAGCGGAGCAGGAGGCGCTTGACGCCCTCGGAACCGAAGTCGATCGAGGCGACCGACTTCTCGGCGACGCCGTCGACCGCGACGACGGTGCCCATCCCGAACGAGTCGTGCACGACGCGGTCGCCGGGCGCGAGGCTCGGGATCGGGCGGGCGGGCTTGGACTTCGCGGCGACGTCGGCGCGCATCGCGGCCGAGGAGAAGTTGCGCCGCCCGGCGTCGGTGGGCGTGCCGAGGCGGGCAGCGCCGCCCGCGTGGTCGGGACGTCCCCAGCGGGTCTGCTCGGCAGCCGTACGCCGCCAGTCGACGAGGTCGACGGGCAGCTCGTCGAGGAACCGGCTGGCGGGGTTGTGGCTCGGGGCACCCCACGCCGAGCGGACGAGGGCACGGGAGACGTAGAGCCGCTTCTCGGCGCGGGTGACACCGACGTAGGCCAGCCGGCGCTCCTCCTCGAGCTCGGGCTGGTCGCCCAGCGACCGCTGGTGCGGGAAGACGCCGTCCTCGAGACCGGTGAGGAACACCACCGGGAACTCCAGGCCCTTGGCGGTGTGGAGCGTCATCAGCGTGACCACGCCGGAGTCGTCGCCGTCGGGGGCGTCGGGGATCTGGTCGGCGTCGGCCACCAGCGCGACCCGCTCGAGGAAGTCGCCGAGCCCGACCGACACGGTGCCGGCCTCCACCTCCGCGGGGTCGGCACTGGGTCCGGGCTGCGGGTCCTCGGCGAACTCCCGGGCCACCGCGACGAGCTCGGCGAGGTTCTCCAGCCGGGTGCCGTCCTGCGGGTCCTCGCTGGCCTCGAGCTCGGTGAGGTAGCCGGAGCGCTCGAGCACCGACTCCAGGATCACGTCGGGGCGCTCGTCGGCCTCGACCATCGACTGGATCTCCTGCACCATCGCGACGAACGCCTCGATGTTCTTGAGGCTGCGGGTGGCGAGACCGGGCGCCTCCGCGGCACGGGTCAGCGCCTCCCAGAACGTGATCCGGTCGCGCTCGGCGAGGGCGGCGATGCACGCCTCTGCCCGCTCGCCGATGCCGCGCTTGGGGGTGTTGAGCACCCGCCGCAACGAGATCTCGTCGGCGGTGTTGACCAGCATCCGGAGGTAGGCCAGCGCGTCGCGGACCTCCTTGCGCTCGTAGAAGCGCACCCCGCCGACGACCTTGTAGGGCTGGCCGGTGCGGATGAACACCTCCTCGAAGACCCGGGACTGGGCGTTGGTGCGGTAGAACACGGCCACGTCGGCGGGGCGTACGCCGGCGTCGTCGACGAGCGTGTCGATCTCCTGGCTGACGAAGCGCGCCTCGTCGTGCTCGTCGTCGGAGACGTAGCCGATGATCCGCTCCCCCGCCCCGGCGTCGGTCCACAGCCGCTTGTCCTTGCGGCCGCGGTTGTTGCCGATCACCGAGTTGGCGGCGGTGAGGATCGTCTGGGTGGAGCGGTAGTTCTGCTCCAGCAGGATCGTCGTGGCGTCGGGGAAGTCCTGCTCGAAGTCCATGATGTTGCGGATGTCGGCGCCGCGGAAGGCGTAGATCGACTGGTCGGCGTCACCGACCACCATCAGCTCGCTGGGCTCGACCCGCTCGCCGGCGACCTCGGTCTCGAGCTCCTCGAAGCCGACGCCGATCTCGAAGGACTGACCACACAGCTGCTGGATCAGGCTGTACTGCGCGTGGTTGGTGTCCTGGTACTCGTCCACCAGCACGTGGCGGAACCGGCGGCGGTAGTTCTCCCGCACGTCGGGGAAGGCCTGCAGGATGTGGACCGTCGTCATGATCAGGTCGTCGAAGTCGAGCGCGTTGGCCTCGCGCAGCCGGCGCTGGTAGGCGGTGTAGGCCTTGGCGTACGCCTCCTCGAAGCTGTTCCTCGCCTCCTTGGCGGCGTCCTCGGCGTCGCGCAGCTCGTTCTTCTGGTCCGAGACCCAGTGGAGGACCGCGTTGGGCTGGTACTTCTTCGGGTCGAGCTCGAGGTCGCGCAGCACCAGCGTCATCAGTCGCTTGGAGTCGGCGGCGTCGTAGATCGAGAAGTTGGACTTGAAGCCGACCCGGTCGATCTCCTTGCGCAGGATGCGCACGCACGAGGAGTGGAAGGTCGAGACCCACATGATCTTCGCGCGGTTGCCGACGAGGTCCTGGACGCGCGCCTTCATCTCGGCCGCGGCCTTGTTGGTGAAGGTGATCGCCAGGATCGAGCCCGGGTGGGCCTTGCGCTCGGAGATCAGCCAGGCGATGCGCCGGGTCAGCACGCGGGTCTTGCCCGAGCCGGCGCCGGCGACCACGAGCAGCGGTGCGCCGGCGTGCATCACGGCCGCGCGCTGGGGGTCGTTGAGCCCCTCGAGGAGGGGGTGCTCGAGCAGGGCCGCCTGTGTCTGTCCGGGAGGGGAGGGAGGAGTCATGTCGCCCCAACCCTATGTGGGCCCGGCGACAACCGGGTCAGCCAGGCTCAGGCGTGCACGGGCGACCAGAAGACGGCCACCGCGATGTTCGCGACCGTCAGCGCCAGCAGGCCGAGGTAGAGCCCCTGCGGGATGCTCGGCTTGCGCATGTTGACCATCACGAGCACCAGGATCACGAGCCCGACGGCGAACTTCACGCCGATCTTCGCGTGGTCGGGCGAGCCCAGGCTCTCGAGCACCCCGACGAGGAGCAGGCCGGCGAGGAACGCCGTCCCGATCCCGTCGCGCATCAGCGGGTTGACGGCCTTGGTCTCCGAGCGGACCTGCACGAGGAGGCCGCCCAGCAGGGCCGCGTAGCCGAGGATGTGGACGAAGAGCAGCACCAGCCGCAGGGTCTCCATGGCGGACACCCTAGCCAGGGCCGGGACCGGGCGAGCGCTACTTCTTCTTCCGGGGCGCGGGTCGTACGACGAGCACCGGGCAGGGCGCGTAGTGCTGGACGCGCTGCGCGGTGCTGCCGACGAGCACGGCGTCGCTGAGGCCGCGACCACCCGCGGCGACGACGACCAGCCCGGCGTCGTACTGCTTGGCGGCCTTGATGATCTCGTTGGCGGCCGAGCCGCTCCTGATCCGCTTGTTGACCTTGGGGCCCCAGCCGTCGAAGACCGCGGCGATGGTGTCCACGGCGCTCTGGGCGGCGTCGCGGAACGACCCTTCCGGCCACGTGGCCTTGCCCTCCGAGGTGTCGTCGGCGAAGGCGACCGAGGCGAGCGGGCGGATCACCGCGATGACCGAGACCTCGGTGACCTTGGTGGGATCGGCGAACGACTTCAGGTGCTTGGCGGCTGCCAGCGACTGCTTCGAGCCGTCCGTGGTGACGATGACGTGCATCAGTGATCTCCTTCGGGGGTGCGTGAGACGGTACCCGGGCCGGGGCTCGGACCCGCTGCCGAAGAACTGCTCGGCGAGGTAGAGCACCACTCCCACGGCGAGCAGCCCGGCACACCACCAGAGCGAGTGCGGGGTCGTCGTAGACGGCGTAGAAGAGGATCGCGAGGTTGCCGACGAACCCCACGACGAGGAGGGGCGTGTTGGCCCGGAACGCACGCTCGTCCTCGTCGCGTCCGCGCAGCTTGAGGCACGTCGCGATCACGAGGGCGTAGATCACGAGCAGGAAGACCACCGTGACCAGCGCCAGCCGGTTGACCAGGTCGATGCCACCGCCGGCCGCGGTGACCGCGTAGCCGGTGACGAGAAGCCCGCCCACGACGAGACCGCTGAACAGCAGGCCCACCCACGGGCTGCGGCGCGTCGCGTGGACCTTGGCGAACACGCCCGGGACCACGTCCTCGCGCGCCATGCCGTAGAGGATGCGCGGCTGGGTCACCAAGGTGACGAGAGTGGTGTTGGTGATGGCGACGAGAGCGATGACGGTGAAGATCGTGGTCATCAGGTCGGTGGAGAAGGGCAGGATCCCCTGCTTGACCACCTCGAGCAGGGCGACGTCGGACTCCGCCAGCGTGTCGACCGGAACCGTCAGCGCCGCTGCCATCGAGACCAGCACGTAGACGATGCCGGCGACGACCATGCCGCCGATGAGCGAGCGCGGGAACGCCTTGTAGGGGTCGATGGTCTCCTCGGCGACGTTGGCGGTGTTCTCGAAGCCCGTCATCGCGAAGAAGGAGAGCGCCACGCCGGCGAGGACGGCCAGCGCCGGATTGCCGGAGACGCTGATGTCGGTGAGCGTCCCGAAGTCCGCGTTGCCCTGGGCGATGTAGTAGATCCCGATGATCATCACGATGATCAGGCCGCTGAGCTCGATGAACGTCATCATCATGTTCATCACCACCGACTCGGTGATGCCGATGAAGTTGATGAGCACCAGGATCGCGACGAAGACGAGCGAGACGATCAGCGCGGGCGGGCCGCCACCGTCGAACAGCTGCGAGAAGTAGGACGCGAAGCCGGTCGCCGAGCGACCCGGACGCCGCGAAGCTCGCGGAGAGGAACGACACCGTGACCAGGAAGGTCAGGGCCTTGTTGCCGAACGCCTTCTGGACGTACAGCGAGGATCCTGCGGCCTGGGGGTACTTGGTCACCAGCTCGGCGTACGCCGACCCGGTGATCGCCGCGACGGTCACGCCGGCTGCGAAGGCGATCCAGAACGCGCCGCCGACCGCTGCCGCGACCAGTCCGATGAGGACGTAGATGCCCGACCCGAGGACGTCGCCCAAGGTGTAGAAGAACAGCTGCGCGCCGGTGATGGACCGCTTGAGCCCGCCATCGTCTCGATGTCCGGCGGGGCGGTCGCAGTGCTGTCGGCCACGGGTCGGCCCTCATTTCCGAGTGGTTGGTGGATCGACCCCACCGGTTCCGCCCGCCGTTGTCAATCGCCGACCCACCCCGATGGGGGCGCCGTCGCGACTAGAGCAGACGCCGGTCCGAGGCCCACTTCGTCAGCTCGTGACGACTGGAGAGCTGGAGCTTGCGGAGCACCGACGACATGTGGGTCTCCACCGTCTTCACCGAGATGAAGAGCTCCTTGGCGACCTCCTTGTAGGCGTAGCCACGGGCGATCAGGCGCATCACCTCGCGCTCGCGCTCGGTGAGCCGGTCCAGGTCCTCGTCGACCGCGGCGACGTCGATCGAGCCCGCGAAGGCGTCGAGCACGAAGCCGGCCAGTCGCGGCGAGAACACCGCGTCGCCCCCGGCGACGCGGGTGATCGCGTCGACCAGCTCGGGGCCGGTGATCGTCTTGGTGACGTAGCCGCGGGCACCGCCGCGGATGGTGCCGATGACGTCCTCGGCGGCGTCGGAGACCGAGAGCGCGAGGTAGAGCGCGTCGGGCGACGGCTGGCGGCGCATCACCTCGACTCCCCCACCACCGGGCAGGTGCACGTCGAGCAGCACGACCTGGGGCTGCAGCTCGCGGACGACCGCGATCGCCGCGTCGGCGTCGGCGGCCTCGCCGACCACCTCGACCCGGCCGGCACCGGCCGCGGCCAGCTCGGACCGGACACCGGCCCGGAACATCGCGTGGTCGTCGACCAGCACCACGCGGACTGCTCCGTCGGGGCTGCGCTCGGTCATCGGTTCTCCTCGTCCTTGGTGGCGCGGGTGGTGGTGCGGGGCATGTGGAGGCGGACCTCGGTGCCCTCGTCGGGGGCCGAGCGTACGTCCGCCCGGCCGCCGTGCCGGGCCATCCGGTCGACGATGCTGCTGCGGACGCCGTGCCGGTCCGTCGCGACGCCGTCGACGTCGAAGCCCGCGCCGCGGTCGCGGACGAAGACGTCCACCGCGGAGTCCGAGGTCTCGGCGTAGACGTCGGCGCGCTGGGTGCCGGCGTGCTTGGCGACGTTGACGACCGCCTCACGGGCGGCGTGCACGACCGGACGCAGCTCCTCGTCGAGCGGGCAGTCGCCGACGGTGACGACGTCGACGACGACGTTGTGCTGCGACTCGACGTCGGCCGCCATCTCCTTCAGGGCGCCGGCGAGCGTGGTGGCGTCGGTGGTCTCGGCCTCGAAGAGCCACTGGCGCAGGTCGCGCTCCTGGGACCGGGCGAGCCGCGCGACGGTGGTGGCGTCGTGGGCGTTCTTCTGGATCAGCGCGAGGGTCTGGAGGACCGAGTCGTGGAGGTGGGCCGCCATGTCGGCGCGCTCCTGGGTGCGGACCCGTTCGGCGCGCTCCGCACTCAGGTCGTTGACCAGCCGCAGTCCCCACGGGCCGACGACGATCGCGAGGCCGAGCAGGCCGAGCAGCCCGGCCACCAGCACCGGCACGGCGAAGGTGGCCTTCCCGGCCGCCACCGCGAAGACGATCATGGCGGTGACGATCAGGCCCAGCCCCGCGGCGATGCGGGCGTACGCCGCCCAGCCGCCGTTGCCGAAGACGGCGCGGAAGGGGTCGATGCGTCCCGTCGTGTCGGTCCACCGCTCGCGCTGGGCCTCGTCGGCCTGGCGCCACAGCAGCCCGATGCCGGCGACGCCCAGGACGACGGGCCAGAACAGCGCACCCTGGCCGAAGACGCCCTCGACGCCGAGCACGACGCCGAAGAAGAGCGCACCCAGCGCGATCGCCGGACCGGCGTCGCGCAGCCGCGACCGACGGCGCGGTCGCTTGCCGGTCCGCGTCGCGCTCTCCAGGCCGGGGGAGCTCACCTCGAAGCCCTGGTCGGCGGGCAGGAACATCCACAGGCCGGCGTAGAGCATCAGCCCGAAGCCGCCGAGGAAGGCGGTCGCGACGAAGAACCCGCGCACCCACAGCACCGGTGCGCCGAGGTGGGTGGCCAGGCCGGACGCGACGCCGCCGGCGATGGGCGCCGAGAGGTCGCGGTAGGCCCGTCGGGACCGACCGGCTCGGGGCGCATGTGTCTGGCTCATCGTGACTCCATCGTCGCAGGCACACGGCGTGCGGACCATGAGGACAGACCCCGACCCGACCCTGAGTCCACCCGGGGGCGGCGCGGGCGGAACCGGCCCGCGAATCAGGGCTGTCCCCGATGGTGGCGGCGCCGTCGGGCGACCAGAGTGGAGCCATGGACAACGCCAGCCCCACCACCGAGCAGGACCCCACACCGCCACCGGGCGGTGCGCAGCCCACGACCGGTCCCCGCGTCACCCGTGACGAGATGAAGGACCTCGGCCGCCTGCGTCGCAGCGTCACCGACCGGCACATCGCCGGCGTGGCCGGCGGCATCGCGCGCCACCTCGACGTCGACGCGATCATCGTGCGGGTCGCGCTGGTCGTGGCGGTGTTCTTCGGTGGCGCCGGCCTCCTGCTCTACATCGGCGCCTGGCTGCTCGTGCCCGAGGAGGGCACCGACGACGAGCCGCTCGGCCTCGACCGGCGGAGCCGCTCGCTCGCCCTCGCCGGGCATCGGCGTCCTCGCCCTCATCTGCGCGGTCGGCGACTGGGCCGGCGCCTCCTGGTTCCCGTGGCAGCTGGCGATCGTCGCGGCGCTCGTCGTGCTGTTCCTGCACCGCAGGGACCGTGGCTCGAGCCGGCGCACCGGCTACGGCTACGCCGAGCCGGCGACCGAGGCGGCGTACGGACCGGGCACCGAGACGTCGTACGCCGCGCCCACCTACGGCCCGACCGACGAGCCCGGCCACTGGGGCCAGTACGCCCGGGCCCCGCGGCCGCGCCACCCGCGCAAGCGCGGTCCCAAGCTGTTCCTCTTCACGCTCGCGCTGATCGCGCTGGCCGAGGGCGTCCTCGGTGTCGTCGACCTCGCGGGCGTCGCGGTCGCCGACGGCGCCTATCCCGCCCTGGCCCTCGGCGTCACCGCAGTGATGCTCGTCGTCGGCTCGTTCTGGGGCCGGGCCGGCGGCCTGATCGCCCTGGGCCTGGTGGCCGCCCTCGCGACCGCCGGATCCGTCGTCGGGAGCAGCATCGGCGACGAGCGGCGCGACTACGCGCCGACCACCGCGGGTGACGTCCAGGAGAGCTACGACTTCGGCGCCGGCCGGTTCACCCTCGACCTCTCCGACGTGTCCGACGTCGAGGCGCTCGACGGCCGCGACATCTCCATCGACGGGGTCGGCGGCGAGGTCGAGGTGATCGTCCCCGACGGGATGGACGTCGACGTCCGCGCCCAGGTGGTCGGCGGCGACATCCGACTCTTCGACCAGCGGGCCGACGGGTTCGACCGCACCCTCACCGCCTTCCGCGACGCCGGCGACGGCGTCCCGGACATGTCCATCACCATCGACCTGGTCGGCGGCACGATCACCGTCCGCGAAGCAGCCTGAGGAGCACGACATGACCGACAACAGCAGCTATGACACGTACGACACCGACGTCTACGGCGACGACACCCCGATGTACGACGAGCCGATGGTCGGCCCGCTCGACGCCCCCGAGAAGCCATCCGGGCGGCACCCCGTCAACATCACCCAGCTCGTGATGGGCGTCGCCTTCGCCGGCATGGTGCTGGTCTGGGCGCTCATCCAGGGTGACGCGGTCGAGACCAGCGAGCTCCGCTGGCTCCTGCCGATCCCGTGGATCGCCGCCGGCGCCGCGGGGCTCGCCGCCACGGTGTGGCCCTCGCGCCGGGCCTGAGCCGGATCAGCCCAGCGAGCAGGCGGGCAGGGCGAACCACCTGAGGTCGTCGAAGTCGGCGCCGAGGTGGGCGGGGTCCGCCCAGTCCGGAGGCGACGCGGCGGCCATGATCGCGCGGCCCTCGTCGAGGTGCTCCTGGAGCACCGAGGCGGGGGCCGTCGACGTGTGCGACTCCCACGTCATCGCGCCGTCGGCGGCGTACGTCACGTCGGTGAGCCGCAGCGGCGGCTCCACGGTGCCGGTGCGGTGGTGCCAGAGGCCGGTCATCGGGTCGAAGCGGTAGTCACCGAGCAGCCGCCAGCCCTGCTGCGCCACGAGCCGGACCGCGTCGACGACGTAGGTGAAGACGTCCTCGTCGACGAAGTAGTTGAAGTTCACCCGCACCCAGCCGGGCTTGATGCCCTCGCAGCCGGTCGCGATCTGGGCCTCGAACTGGTGGCTGGTGGCGAGGTCGATGTCGAGCAGCCGGTGCCCGTACGGGCCGGCGCACGAGCAGCCGCCCCGGGTCTGGATGCCGAAGAGGTCGTTGAGCAGCGCGACGACGAAGTTGTGGTGGAGGTAGGAGCCGTCGGGCGCCTTGACGACGAAGGAGACGATCGAGAGCCGCGTCGACTCGAGGTTGCCGAGGATCTGGATGCCCGGCTCGGCCACCCACGCCTCGACGGCACGGCGCAGCATCTCCTCCTCGTGCGCCTGGATGGTCTCCACGCCCACCGCGTCCTTGAGCTGGAAGACCAGCCCCGCGCGGATCGACTCGACGATCGCGGGCGTGCCGCCCTCCTCGCGGTGGGCCTTGTCGTCGAGGTAGCGGTGCTCGGTCGGGTTGACGTACATGACCGTGCCGCCGCCGGGCACGACCGGCACCCGGTTGGTCATCAGCTCGCGCCGCACCACGAGCACGCCCGGGGTGCCGGGCCCGCCGATGAACTTGTGCGGCGAGATGAAGATCGCGTCCTTGTACGAGCGCCCGGGGCCGTACATCTCGATGTCGACGTAGGGGGCGCAGGCCGCGAAGTCCCAGAAGCTCAGCGCGCCGTGCTCGTGGAGCAGGTCGGCGACGCCCTCGGTGTCGGTGACGATGCCGGTGACGTTGGACGCCGCCGAGAACGAGCCGATCTTGAGCGGCCGGTCGGCGTGCCGGTCGAGCTCCTCGCGCAGGTGGTCGAGCGAGACCCGGCCGTCGGCGTCCTCGTGGATGGTGACGACGTCGGCGATCGTCTCGCGCCAGCTCACCTCGTTGGAGTGGTGCTCGAACGGGCCGATGAAGACGACCGGTCGCTGGTCGGCGGGGATCGCCGCGCTCAGGTCGTACTGATCGTCGAGGCCGGCCGGGATCCGCAGCCCGAGGATGCCGATGAGCTTGTCGATCGCCATCGTGCTGCCCGACCCGCAGAACACCACGACCGTCTCCTCGTCGCCGCCGACGGCGTCGCGGATGATCCGCCGCGCGTCCTCGCGCAGCCGGGTGGTCTGCAGGCCGGTGCCGCTCGCCTCGGTGTGCGTGTTGGCGTAGGCAGGCAGCACCTCGTCGCGGATGAAGTCCTCGATGAAGGTCAGGCTGCGTCCCGACGCGGTGTAGTCGGCGTACGTCACCCGGCGCGGGCCGTAGGGGCCCTGCATGACCTGGTCGTCACCGATGACGGCGGCGCGGATGCGCTCGAGGAGGGACACGAGCCGAGGGTACGCCGGTGGCAGGCTGTGCCTGTCACCGTGCATGGCGGCCCGAGGTCTTACGGAGCGGTGACGACTCCCTGCCGGACCCGGCATCCCGGGGTGTGGGGTGGGAGCATGGCGCCATGCCCCGCACCGTGATGATCGCTGCAGCGATGCTCGGTCTGCTGCTCGGAGGCTGCGCCACCAGCAGTTCCGGCGGTGACGATCTCGCCACCGAGCCGTCGGCGTCGGCGTCGAGCCCGTCTGCCGACTCCCCCGAGGCCACACCCGAACCCGAAGCCACGGGCACGGGCACGGACGAGGCCGGGAGCGCGGTGCCGGCGAACCTCGACTTCACCGCCACGACTGTGGGGGGCGAGGCGTTCGAGGGCGCGTCCCTGGCGGGGCGTCCGACCCTCCTCTGGTTCTGGGCGCCGTGGTGCCCGACGTGTCGGGGCCAGATCCCGCAGGTCGAGGGCATCGCGGCTGAGCACGCCGCCGAGCTCAACGTGATCGGTGTGGGCTCCCTCGACAGCGCCGAGGCGATCGCCGGCTTCGCCGGGGACGTCGACGACGTCGTGCACCTGGAGGACGTCGACGGCGAGCTGTGGAAGCGGTTCGGCGTCACCGAGCAGTCCTCGTTCGTGCTCCTCGACGCCGACGGGACGGTGGTGTTCGAGGCCGGCTACGGCGGCACCGACGAGCTGGACGCCCAGGTCGACGACGTCCTCGGCTGACCGGTGACCGAGACCCTGGCGCTGGCCCTCGCGGCCGGCATGCTCGCAGCGGTCAATCCGTGCGGGTTCGCGCTGCTGCCGGCGTACCTCTCCGTCCTGGTGATCGGTGACGACTCTCCCGGCACGGCCCGTGCGGTCGGACGGGCGCTCGCGCTGACGGCCTGGATGACGGTCGGCTTCATCGCCGTCTTCGGGGTCTTCGGGCTGGTCGTCTCGCCGGTGGCCTCGCAGGTGCAGCAGTACCTCCCGTGGTTCACCGTGGCCTTCGGTGTCGTGGTGGCGGCGGCCGGAGTGTGGCTGGTGGCCGGACGGGACCTGCCGACGCTGCTCCCGCGCACGGCTCGCGGCTGGGCGGTGACCCGCTCCGCGCCTGCCATGGTGGGATTCGGAGCGTCCTACGCCGCCGCGTCGCTGACCTGCTCGATCGCCCCGTTCCTCGCCCTGGTCGTCACCAGCTTCCGGGCCGGGTCGACCGGCGAGGGGGTCCTCCTCTACGTCGCCTACGGGGTCGGCATGGGCCTCCTCGTCGGGCTCGCCGCCGTCGCCGTCGCGCTGGCTCGCCGGGGTCTCGTCACCGGCCTGCGACGCACCGGGAGGTGGGTGCCGCGGGCCGGCGGCGTGCTCCTCCTGGTGGTCGGCGCCTACGTGGCCTGGTACGGCGCCTGGGAGCTGCGGGTGCTCGGTGGCGGCGATCCCGCCGACCCGGTCATCGAGGCCGCCGCCCGGATCCAGCGGACGCTGGCCGACTGGGTCAGGACGCTGACTCCCTGATCAGAGCTCGCGGAGCGCCGCGAGCGCCGCTTCGGGGTGGTCGGTGATGACCCCGTCGACCCCGGCCGCCAGCAGCGCTCGGACGTGGCCGGCCATGTCGCCGAGGGCGTCGGGAGCCGCGCCGTGGCGGAGGTTGGTCGGCAGGAAGCGGTTCTCCGCGCGGACGGTCCACACGTGCACCGTCAGGCCGCGGCGGTGGGCGTCGCGCACCAGCGTCGACGGCGTGCCGATCGCCCCGTCGCGGTCGCGCGGCAGCACCTGCGAGGTGTGCGGGCCGATGCCGTCGGCGTACTCGTCGATCTCGTCCAACGCCTCCGGGCCCAGCTCGTCCCCGATCTCCAGCAGCTGGACGATCGGCAGTCGGGTGCGGGCAGCGAGCCGGCGCAGGATCGGAGCCTCGAACGACATGAGCACCACCCGCGCCCACGGGTGGTCGAGGCCCTGGCGCGACAGCTCACGCAGCAGCGGGACGTCGAGCGGCAGCCCGGTCGCGTCGTGGTGGGTGGCGTGCTTGAGCTCGAGCAGCAGCCCGACGGGGCGACCGCGCCGGGCGGACTCCGCACCGACCATGGCGAGCACCTCGGTCAGGGTCGGCACGCCCTCGGCCCCGTCGTACGCCGTGTTGCTCGGGCGGGTGCCCGGCATCCGCTCGCGGGTGGCGAGGGACTTGAGGTCGTGCAGCGTGAAGTCCTGCACGAACCAGCCGTGCTGCTCCTTCCCGTCGACGACGAGGGTGCGGAGCAGGTGGGCGAACTCGGGGCGACCCGCAACGTCCGTGGTCGCGCTGAGCTCGAGGTCGTGACGCGCGACCAGCACCCCGTCGCGCGTGGCGACGAGGTCGAGCTCGAGGTCGTCGACGCCCATCCGGATGGCCGTCCGGTAGGCGTCGAGGGTGTGCTCGGGACGATGACCGCTGGCACCGCGGTGCGCGACCACGGCAGGCGTGAGGACCAACGACGAGGTCCGGCCGAGCGCCTCCCGGGTCACCGTCACGACCACAGGCTGCACGGCCCCCGGGACCGGACGGTGACGTGAACATGAATGCCGCATGATGAGCGCGTGACGCTCCCGAGCTACCCGACCCTCACCTCCCTGCCCGCGACCGAGCACCCGGACCTGGTCGCGGCTCCCGTCGCCGCCGCGCTGGCGGCGTGGCCGGGCGCGGCCGAGGTCGCCGTGGTCGACATCGACCCCGACCTCGCCGACACGGCCGCGATGAGCGAGGCGTACGACATCCCGATGACCGCCGGCGGCAACTGCGTGGTCGTCGTCCGGCGCCCGGGCGGGCGACGAGCGGATCGCCGCCTGCGTGGTCCGCGCCGACACCCGGGCCGACGTGAACACGCTGGTCCGCAAGCTCCTCGACGTGCGCAAGTGCTCGTTCCTCCCGATGGACCGCGCGGTCGCCGAGACCGGGATGGAGTACGGCGGGATCACTCCGCTGGGCCTGCCCGAGGGCTGGCGGATCCTCGTGCACGACGCCCTCCTCGACGAGCCCGTGGTCGTCATCGGCAGCGGCGTACGCCGCTCCAAGCTGCTCCTGCCCGGCCGGCTGCTCGGCGAGCTGCCGGGCGCCGAGGTGG
>CAVYGL010000001.1:0-137150 GCA_963767995.1 uncultured Actinomycetota bacterium | reverse complement strand
GGCGATGTCGTCGTCAAGGAAGACCGCCCGGAGATCCGGGGCATGGTCAACACGGTCCGTCACCTCGTGACGGTTGAGGAGGTGGAGTGACATGACGCTCAAGCTGCACCACTTGCGTCCCGCTCCGGGAGCCAAGACCGCCAAGACCCGCGTGGGTCGCGGTGAGGGCTCCAAGGGCAAGACCGCCGGTCGAGGCACCAAGGGCACCAAGGCGCGCTACCAGGTCCCGGTTGCCTTCGAGGGTGGCCAGATGCCGATCCACATGCGCCTGCCCAAGCTGAAGGGCTTCAAGAACCCCTTCCGCGTGGAGTTCCAGGTCGTCAACCTCGACCGCCTCGGCGAGCTGTTCCCCGACGGTGGCTCCGTGACCGTCGCCGACCTCGTGGCCAAGGGTGCCGTCCGCAAGGGCCAGCCCGTCAAGGTCCTGGGTCAGGGCGACATCTCGGTGGCCGTCCAGGTCAGCGTCGACGCCTTCTCGGCTTCCGCCAAGGAGAAGATCGAGGCTGCAGGCGGCACCACGACCGTGGCCTGACGCCACGATCACGCTCATCCGGTGAAGGCCTGGCCGCACAGTGGGAACTGTCGGCCGGGCCTTCGTCGTTCTCCCTCAACATGGGAGGGAAGCGGGTCGAACACCGGCTGTTAGGCTTCCCCGGGCTCTCCGCCGTACGACGGTGAGGGTCTCTCGCCGCCCGCTGATCATGGCCGGGCCACCGAATGAAAGAGGAACCAGTGCTAGGCGCGTTCGCCAACGCTTTCCGGACGCCGGACCTGCGGCGCAAGCTGCTGTTCGTGCTGCTGATCATCGCGATCTTCCGGCTCGGCTCCCAGGTGCCCACTCCGGGTGTCCACGTGGCCAACGTCCAGCAGTGCATCAGCCAGCTCGAGGAGGGAGGCCTCTACAGCCTCATCAACCTCTTCTCCGGAGGTGCGCTGCTCCAGCTGACCATCTTCGCGCTGGGGATCATGCCCTACATCACGGCCTCCATCATCCTGCAGCTGCTCGTCGTGGTGATCCCACGGCTCGAGGCGCTGAAGAAGGAGGGCCAGGCCGGCCAGGCGAAGATCACCCAGTACACCCGCTACCTCACGCTCGGCCTCGCGGTCCTGCAGGCGACGGGCATCGTGGCGCTGGCGCGCAACGGCGCGCTCCTCCAGGGCTGCACGCTCGACCTGCTGCACGACAACAGCACCTCGACGTTCCTCGTCATGGTCGTCACCATGACCGCCGGCACCGCGGTCATCATGTGGCTCGGTGAGCTCATCACCGACCGCGGCATCGGCAACGGCATGTCGATCCTCATCTTCACCCAGGTCGTCGCCACCTTCCCGGCGTCGCTCTGGAGCGTCCAGACCTCCAAGGGCTGGGTCGTCTTCAGCATCGTGATGGTGATCGGCCTCATCCTGGTCGCGGCCGTCATCTTCATCGAGCAGGCGCAGCGCCGCATCCCGGTGCAGTACGCCCGCCGCATGGTGGGCCGCAAGATGTTCGGCGGCAACTCGACCTACATCCCGCTCAAGGTCAACCAGGCCGGCATCATCCCGGTCATCTTCGCCTCGTCGCTGCTCTACCTCCCGGCGATGGCGGTGCAGTTCAACCCGGAGAGCACGAACCCGGTGCTGGACTTCATCGGCACCTACCTCGTCGGCGGCGACCACCCGCTCTACATGCTCATGTACTTCGCGCTCATCATCTTCTTCACGTACTTCTACGTCTCGATCACCTTCAACCCTGTCGAGGTGGCGGACAACATGAAGAAGTACGGCGGCTTCATCCCCGGGATCCGGGCGGGCAAGCCGACCGAGGACTACCTGTCCTACGTCCTGTCCCGCATCACGTTCCCTGGAGCTCTCTACCTCGGCCTGATCTCGCTGGTCCCGCTCATCGCGTTCGCGATGATCCAGGCCAACCAGAACTTCCCGTTCGGTGGCACGTCCATCCTCATCATGGTCGGCGTTGCGCTCGACACGGTGAAGCAGATCGAGAGCCAGCTCCAGCAGCGCAACTACGAAGGATTCCTGAAGTAGATGAGACTGATCTTGATGGGCCCGCCCGGCGCGGGCAAGGGCACCCAGGCCCGATTCGTGGCCGAGCACTTCGGGGTGCCCGCGATCTCCACCGGTGACATCTTCCGCGCCAACGTCTCGCAGGGCACGCCGCTCGGCGTCGAGGCGAAGCGGTTCATGGACGCGGGCGAGTACGTCCCCGACGAGGTCACGAACAAGATGGTGCGCAACCGCATCGACGAGGCCGACGCCAAGCCCGGCTTCCTGCTCGACGGCTACCCGCGCACGCTGGCCCAGGTCGAGGAGCTCGACGGCATGATCGGGTTCACCGGTCACGCGCTCGACGCGGTCGTGGTGCTCACGGTCGACCCCGAGGAGCTCGTCCAGCGCCTGCTGCAGCGTGCGCAGACGGACGGCCGCACCGACGACACCGAGGACGTCATCCGGCGCCGGCAGGAGATCTACACCGAGCAGACCGAGCCGCTCATCGGTGTCTACCGCGAGCGCGGGATCCTCGTCGAGCTCGACGGGGTGGGCGAGGTCGACGACGTCACCCAGCGCATCTTCGACGCCCTCGACGACATCCCGCAGAGCTGACCCGGGCAGGACAGGTCCGATGGGCTTCCGGGACCGTGGTCTCGAGATCAAGACGCGCGACCAGATCGACCTGATGCGGGTCGCGGGCCGGCTCGTGGGGGAGACCCTCGAGCTGCTCCGGCACGCGACCGGTCCCGGCGTGACGACCCTGGAGCTCGACACCCTCGCCGAGACCCACATCCGCGACCACGGCGGCATCCCGTCGTTCAAGGGCTACAGCCACCCGCCCTTCCCGGCGACGATCTGCGCCTCGGTCAACGACGAGGTCGTGCACGGCATCCCCGGGTCGCGCACGCTGGTCGACGGCGACATCATCTCCATCGACTGCGGGGCCATCGTGGCGGGCTGGCACGGCGACGCGGCGATCACCGTCCCGGTCGGCGACGTCCCCGACGACGTACGCGAGCTGCTCCGGGTCACCGAGGAGTCGCTGTGGCGGGGCATGGCCGCGGCGCGCCTCGGCGGTCGCGTCACCGACATCAGCCACGCGATCGAGACCCACGTCCGCTCGCAGGGCCGCTACGGGATCCTCGAGGACTACACCGGCCACGGCATCGGCACCGAGATGCACATGGCACCCAACGTGCCCAACTACGGCCGCCGTGGCCGCGGCCCGGCCATCGTGGAGGGGCTCGCCCTGGCCGTGGAGCCGATGGTCACCCTCGGCTCCAAGTCCACCGACCTGCTCGAGGACGAGTGGACGGTGGCGACCGTCGACGGCTCGATGGCGGCCCACTTCGAGCACACCTTCACCGTCACCGCCGAGGGGACGTGGGTGCTGACCGCCGTCGACGGCGGGGAGACCCGCCTGGCCGAGCTCGGCATCCCATTCGGCGGACGCTGAGCGGTCCGTCTCGCGCCCCGCCGTCCGCTCGTGGAAGACTGATGGCGCAGGAGGGGAGTATTCCCCGACAGTGGTGTCGTCAGCACGGCTCCCGCGCGAGCGGGGCCCGGCGCCACGGGTTCGCGCCCCAGGTGCGAGCGGAAGAGACCTCCGGCGTCCGTGTGCTGCGCGGACCCTGACCTCATCCCCCTTCCTCTCTAGGAGCAATCAGCGTGGACATACCCACCTGGGTCTGGATCGCCACTGGCGTGGTGACCATCGCCATCTTCACGTTCGACCTGGCCGTGGTCGGCCGCCGGCCGCACGAGCCGAGCATGAAGGAGTGCGCGACCTACCTCTCGATCTACGTCGGCCTGGCCGTGATCTTCGGCCTCGGGGTCTGGTACACGTCCGGTGGCACGTACGCGCTGGAGTTCTACTCCGGGTGGCTCGTCGAGTACTCGCTGTCGATCGACAACCTCTTCATCTTCATCATCATCATGGCGAAGTTCGCGGTGCCGCGAGAGCTCCAGCAGTACGCCCTGATGATCGGCATCGTGATGGCGCTGGTCATGCGCGCGATCTTCATCGCCGTGGGCGCTGCCGCGATCAGCAACTTCAGCTGGATCTTCTACCTCTTCGGCCTGTTCCTGGTCTACACGGCCTTCAAGCTGGCGAAGGAGGGCGCGGAGGACGAGGACGAGGAGTTCGAGGAGAACAAGCTCGTCGCGTTCATCGAGCGCCGCTTCCCGGCCACCTCCGAGTGGCACGGTCGCGAGCTGTTCCACAAGGACGCCGGCAAGCGGATGATCACCCCGATGTTCATCGTGATCGTCACGCTCGGCACGACGGACCTGCTGTTCGCGCTGGACTCGATCCCCGCGATCTTCGGCATCACCAAGGAGCCGTACCTGGTGCTCACGGCCAACATCTTCGCGCTGATGGGCCTGCGCCAGCTCTACTTCCTCATCGGTGGCCTGCTGCAGCGCCTGATCTACCTGTCCTACGGACTCGCGTTCCTGCTGGCCTTCATCGGCGTCAAGCTGTTCTTCCACGCCCTGCACGAGAACGAGCTGCCGTTCATCAACGGTGGCGAGCACCTCGACTACGACTGGCTGGAGATCCCGATCTGGCTCTCGCTCGTGGTCATCATCGCCACGCTGGCGGTCACCGCGGTGCTCTCCCTGTGGGTGTCGAGCCGGATGTCGCCCGAGGAGCAGGACGCCGCCACCGGCCCGCGCCGGGACTGGGAGGACGACTGATCAGCACGTCGACGCGACGGCCCACGCACCGCGACCCCCACCAGCCGCCTCACGACACGCACTCGCTCGCGCTGGGGGAGTTGTCGGACCCGCGCCTCATCCGCAGGTCGAGGCAGACCGGGTCGTCGGTGCGCACGAGCAGCTGCTGCTTGGTGGTGGTGCCGAAGTCGCCGGTGTCGTCGCGGTGATAGCTGAACGAGTCGCCCGGCTCGACCGGGACGGGCGGGTTCCACTCGAACACCACGCCCCGCGGCGTACGCCGGCCGGTGAGCGTCGGCGCCGAGGTCAGCTCGTCCGGCAGGACGCCGCTCGGCACCTGCGACTCGGTCGGCACGACGACACCCGGGTCCTCCCCGCCCCCGTCGCCGCCGAAGACCAGGAAGCCGACGAGGAGCGCCAGCACGAGCGCGCCGACGCCAGCCCAGACCAGCCCGGAGACGCGTGCGGTCTCGTCGTCGTCGGTGGACGCAGGCGTCGGGTCCTGGGCGGCGATGCGGCGTGGGCCGCTGGCCGAGATGACGGTCACCGGCTTCATCGCCGTGGCGTCCTCCGGAGCCCCCGCGGCCTCCGGCGCCGCCACGGACGCGTCGGGGCGGTCGCCCTCGACCGCCACCGCGGTCCGCGACCAGCCCGCGGTCGACTCGATCCGCTGCAGCGCCCGGGCGAGCTCGAGGGCGCTGGCCGGGCGGTGCTCGGGGCGCTTGGCGAGGCACTGCTGGAGCAGCCGGTCGAGGGCCGGCGGCACGTCGGGTCGCTGCGTGGCCGGGGGAGCGGCGTGGAGGATGCGGGCGCTCAGGGCGCGGGTGGAGTTGTCGCCCGACGGGATGGAGAACGGCGAGCGGCCCACGAGCAGGTGCCAGATGGTGGCCCCGAGCGAGTAGACGTCGGAGGCGACCGACCCGTTGGAGCGGCCGTCGAGGAGCTCGGGCGGCGACCACGGGTAGGAGATGCGTACGTCGTTGTCGCCCTCGACGTCTGCCATGTGCCCGGCGATGCCGAAGTCGGTGAGGGCCGGCTCGTGATAGCTGGTGACCAGCACGTTGCTGGGCTTGATGTCGCGGTGCAGGATGCCCGAGCGGTGGGCGGTCTCGATCGCGCTGGCGAGCTTGATGCCGGTCGACACCGCGTCGACAGGCGCCATCGGGTTGGAGCGCACCCGCACCCCGAGGTCGGGCGGCGGGCAGTAGCGCATCACCAGGAACGGGCGACCGCCCTCGGCCGTGACCCCGGCGGTGATCACCGAGACGATGTAGGGGTGGTCGGCCAGCCGCGCCATCGCGTTGGCCTCGGCGGTGAAGAGGTACTTCTCCCGGTCGGTCAGCGGCACGTCGGGTCGGACGACCTTGACCGCGACGCGCTGGCGGGGCCACTGCTGCTCGTAGAGGAAGACGTCGGCGAAACCGCCGCTGCCCAGGTGCTCGACGAACGCGAACCCGGGGATGACCGGGGCGCTCACCGGGCAACCGCCCCCGTCTCGAAGCGGACCGCGTAGACCTGCGCGAGGTCCAGGACGGTGCCCGCCTCGAGGACGTAGGCCTCGCGCGGACGCATCCGCTGCGGCTCCCGGCCCGGCGGGGCGATGGTCGTGCCGCCCCTGCTGTCGAGGTCGCGCGCCACGACGTCCCACCCGTCGAGCTCGATCTCGAGGTGCTGGCGCGAGACGAAGGAGTGGTCCTTGGGCAGGTGCACGAGGTGGGGCCAGTCGGAGCTGCCGTCGGCAGGGGCGGGCTTGCGGCCCAGGACGACCCCACGGTCGAGCGGCACCACCTCGCCGGTCGGCAGTCGCAGGCCACCCAGCGGCGGGCGGTCGACCCGGCGCGGCTCCTGCGGCGCGACGCGCTGGTGGCACACGCGGCACTGGGGCGCGGCGGGCGGGGTGAGGTGGCCCAGCGGGCAGCTGACCGCGAGCACGGTGGGTGACGTGTGGTGCGAGAGGTGCGCGGGCCGGAAGGTCGTCGAGCCGTCGTGGTCGTCGACCTCGGCGCCCGGTGCGAGGGGCGTGGGCGCGCTGTGCGGCTCGGAGGCCGTGCGGATCGTGGTGCGGGTGCCCTCCTCGATGCGCTCCGCGAGCAGCGGGTCGGGCTCGGTGGTGTCGGTCACCGGACCGGTGTCGTCGGCGCGCCGGCGGACCCGGGTCCGCGGCGGCGGACCGTCGGGTCCCTTCGCAGCCAGGATCGCGGCCGGGATCCCGTCGATCATGGCGGCGGCCGGGCTCGGCGCCTCCACCTCCTGTGCGTGGTGCGCCGGAGCGGTCCGGGTCGAGATCGGCCGGAGCTCGACGCGCTGCGCCGCCACGACGCCGCCCACGAGCCGGCGCGTGGCGCTGAGCTCGTCGGGGTCGGCGCCGCCGTCGAGGCTCAGCACACGTCCGGGCCCCACCAGTCGTACGTGACCGGCTCCGCGCGACAGGGACGTGGACGCCCCCGAGGTGAAGTCGACGACGGCCAGTCCGGGCGGGTCACCGTCGAAGGCCTTCTCGACGATGGCCAGCACGCGCTCGACGATCGTGGAGCCGGAGGGCGCGGTCATGGAGAGCACGTCCCAGATCTCCTGGACGACCTGCTCGTCTGCCGGATCGGTGAGCAGCACCCAGTGGGCACCACTCCCGAGAAGCACACCAGCCCCACTGGTGTACCTCGCGTCCACGATCAACGTCGGCTCCCCTCGTACGCGCCCACGCCTCCATCATCACCCATGCCACCCGTCCGGCGCACGCGGTCGCGACTTGTCGGAACCCGCACTGCCTACATACCCTCCTCTGGGTGACTGCGGCGGGCGCACGTCATTCGGGGGCCAAGGGGGAATGGCGTGGCGCGTGCGACGTTCGTGCGTCGGCACCGGGTGGGCATCGCCTCCGGGGTCGCGCTGACGATCGCCGCGGTCGCCGTGGTCGGCTACGCCGTCACGGCCAACGGGTACAAGAAGCACGAGGCCGAGCTCAACGACGGCGGCGTCTGGGTCGTGAACGGCAAGAAGGGCTGGTCCGGTCGGCTCAACAAGCCGATCAACCAGCTCGACGGCGTCGTGCCCAGCGAGGACGGCAAGGCGCGGCTCGACGTGGTCCAGGACGGCGCCGCGGTCGTCACCCTCAGCGTCGACTCCGCCCGCGGCCAGGCCATCGAGACCAGCCGCCTCGAGCTCCAGGACGGGGGCTCCGCGGCCGTGCCGTCAACCGGTGCCGTGGCGATGGCGGGCGGCACCCTCGCCAGCGTCGACGCCGAGACCGGTGAGGTGTGGGCGGTGCGCTACGACCGTCGAGATCGGCAAGCCGGTCATGAGCTCGGTCGACCGGCAGTCCGAGGCGGTCGCCGAGGCCGGTGCCGGTGCTGCGCTCGAGGTGAGCCAGGGCGGCACCATCGTGGTGACGTCCGCGGACGACGCCACCGTGACGACCCTCGCTCCGGAGGGAGCGGGCTTCGGCGAGGCGACGACGGCGGACCTGCCGGGCGATGCCGGCCAGGTCAGCGACGTGACCACCGTGGGCGAGCGCGTCATCACCCTCGACTCCGACTCCGGCGTGCTCAGCGTCCTCGACGGCGCGACGGCGTCCGTGCCCGCCGACAGCGTCCTCCAGCAGGCGGGCCCCGCCTTCGACGCGGTGCTGGTCGGCACCCCGCAGTCGCTGCTCAGCGTCGACCTCGACTCGGGCGAGGTCACGACCGTGGCCACGAGCTCCGGGACGGCAGTGCGACCCGTCCGCCTCGGCCCCTGCGTGTTCGGGGCGTGGGCCGGCGGACAGGGTGCGGTGGCGCAGCAGTGCGGGTCGCAGGAAGCCGACCCCCAGAAGCTGGGCGGCGACGCCACGAGCCTCGCGTTCCGGGTCAACCGCGGCGAGATCGTCCTCAACGACGCGACCAGCGGCACCGTCTGGGACGTGACGGACGAGCGTCCGGCCAGGATCGACAACTGGGAGGACTTCACCTCCAAGAAGACGAACGAGGACGACGAGAACGAGAACGAGAACCCGAGCGAGGCCGATCGCCGACCTCCGACGGCCAAGCCCGACTCCTACGGCGTGCGCGCCGGTCGTACGACGGTCCTGCACCCGCTCGACAACGACGCGGCCCCGGAGGGCCGCCTGCTCAGCATCGTCAACGTCGACCAGCCCTCGGGCGGCGCCCGCGTGGAGATCAGCCCGGACGGGCAGACCCTCATCCTGCAGATGCCGGCGAAGGCCCGGCCCGCGACCTTCGACTACTTCATCGACGACGGCCGCAACGGGCTGTCGGCGCGTGCGGCCGTCAGCGTCGACGTACGCGACGGGATCGAGAACGAGGCGCCGGAGCTGCGCGAGGGCTATCAGAAGCCGGTCTACCGCGTGCCGCACGGCGGCGCGCTCGCCGTGCCGGTCCTCGCCGACTGGCGCGACGACCGCGACGGCGACACGCTGCTGCTCGACTCGGCGCGAGCGGTCGGCGGCGCCGAGACCGGTGCCGCGGCCCGCACCACCGCCGACGGCCGGATCCGCTTCACCGCGCCCACCACCGCCGTCGACCGTGCGCAGACGGTGCGCGTCGAGTTCGCCGTGACCGACGGCCGGTCCGCGCCGGTGAAGAAGTCGCTGAGCTTCCAGGTGCAGGCGCCCAAGGACCAGGACACGTTCCCGCCGAGCGCCGAGCCCGACGTCGTACGCGGTGAGGTCGGCAAGCCGATCAAGATCCGCCCGCTGCTCAACGACCTTCCCGGCTCCGACCCCGACACCCCGAACGCCGAGCTCAGCCTCGGCGGGAAGGTCCCGCAGCAGCCCGGCGCCAAGGTCGTCTCCGACCTCGAGTCCGGTGAGCTGACCTTCACCGGGGACCGTCCGGGCACCTACTTCCTCACCTACGACGCGGGCTACGGCAACGCCGACCTCGACGCGGGCACGATCCGGGTCGACGTGAAGCCCCGACCCAAGCGCGCCGCGGACCCCGTCGCGATGCCCGACACCCTGACGATCTACGGCCAGGCCCCGGGCATCGTCGACGTGCTGGCCAACGACCTCGACCCGGCCGGCGGCGTGCTCGTCGTCCTGCGGGCGGCCGGCGACCGCGACGGCCAGCTCGACGTCGCCATCATCGACGGCCGGTGGCTGCGGATCTCCGCGGTCCAGCCCGACCTGTCGCCCAGGACCCAGACCGTCTCCTACACGATCACCAACGGCACCAGCTCCGGCGTACGGGGCGAGGTCGTGGTGACCCAGCGGGAGGCTCCCGCCGACAACACGCCGATCACGGCGGGGGACCGGGTCGTCGTCCGCGCGGGCTCGTCGGTGAGCGCCCCCGTCCTGGACAACGACGTCTCCCCGGCCGGAGACCGGCTGACCCTCGTCAGCGACCTGGTCGACAGCGAGACGCCGGGTGAGCTCAAGGTCGTCGCCCCGATCGACGTGACCGGTGACGTCGGCCGGGCCTTCGTCTCGGGCCGCGTCGTGCGCTACGTCGCACCCGAGGACCTCGAGGAGCGCGACACCTACGAGGTCACCTACGTCGCGAAGAACCTCGAGGGCAAGAAGGCCAACGGCGTCCTGCGCGTGACGGTCGTCCCGAAGAGCGACCGCAACGACCCGCCGGAACCGCCGACGCTCGAGAGCCGGGTGGTGTCCGGCGACTTCGTGAAGGTCCGGGTCCCGGGCACCGGGGTCGACCGCAACGGCGACCCCGTGACGGTCACGGGCATCACGTCCGCGCCGCGCCTGGGCCGGATCGTGAGCTACGGCGGGAACTTCCTGGAGTACCAGGCCTACCCGCGGACCGTCGGCACCGACGAGTTCACCTACTCCGTGGTCGACTCGCAGGGCGCCTTCGCGACCGGCACCGTGCGTGTCGCGGTCGTGGAGCCCGGCCAGCCGCAGCCCCCGCTGGCGGTCGAGGACCGGTTGACCGTGGCGCCCGGGCGGACGGCCACGTTCGACCCGCTGGCCAACGACTTCGTCGCCCCCGGTGACGCGGTCGAGGTGACCCTCCTCGACGCGCCGGCCGACGCGAAGCGCGACCCGGTGACCAACCTGGTGACCGTGCCGGCGCCCGCCTCGGAGGACGCGCCCCCGGTCGTGATCGTCTACAGCGTCTCCAACGGCCTGAGCGAGTCGCGGGCGACGATGACGCTCGACACCACTGCGGGCTTCAACAACCCGCCGATCGTCTACGACGCCTTCGGCCGGGTGGACGACAGCGGCAGCGTGGTGGTCGACGTCCTCGAGGGCGCCTACGATCCCGACGGCCCGATCGACGACATCTCCGTCTCGGGCGTGAGCGGCGACGAGTCGGCCACCGTCGTGGACGGTGTGGCCGTGCGGGCCGACCGCGGTGCCGCGCCCAAGGTCCTGCCCTTCGTCATCGAGGACGGCGACGGAGCCTCGGCGACGGCCTCGGTCTACATCCCGCCGACCGGCACCGGGCTGCCCTACGTCGTCGAGGACTCGCTCATCACCCTCGAGTCCGGTGACACCACGACGGGCAGGCTCTCCGACTACGTCGCCGCCCCCGACGGCGCCGATGTCCGACTCGCGTCGGGCCGCCGCTCCTGGTCGGCCTCTCCCACCGCGCTCAACGTCGGGCCCGACGGCGACGGCGGCTTCACGCTCACTGCACCCGAGGCCTTCCGTGGCCCGGGGGCCGTGCTGGTCGAGGTCACCACGGCCACCGACGAGAACGGCAACGAGGACACCACGACCACGGACGACGGCGCGACCGTGCTCCTGTCCATCCCGGTCCAGGTCGGCGACGACAAGCCCGAGCTCGAGTGCCCCACGTCGGTCGTGCCGATCTCCGCCGGCCAGCGCTACGACCTCGACATCGCCACCTTCTGCAAGGTGTTCACCCCCGACCCGCGCGACGCCGCGGGCCTGGAGTACGCAGCCGAGTGGAGCGCGTCCGTCGACGGCCTGGACGTCGGCAGCCCCGACGGGTCGATCGTCGCCGTCACCGCCGCCGACTCCGCGACGCAGGGCGGCGAGGCCGTGCTCTCCGTGCGCGCCGGGGACAGCAACACCGAAGAGGTGCGCTTCCGCCTCGCGCAGGCGCCGCCGCCGACCATGAACCCCATCAAGGTGGAGACGATGGAGGCCGGGGAGAGCCGCACCTTCGACATCGCCGCCTACCTCGAGGCAGGGGTGTCCGACCCCGACCCGACGATCGTGTCGGTCGACAGCACCGGCAGCCCCGACGTACGCGCGACGACCAACGGCAGCGAGCTCACCCTGACCGCGAGCGAGGACGCTCGCGGCGTGGAGGCGGCCTTCCGGCTCGTCGTGAGCGACATCGACTCGTCCGACCCGCCGGCCGAGCGGCGCACCGAGGCGCGGATCCAGTTCGAGGTCATCGGGGTCCCGTCGGCGCCGGGCGAGCCGCGCCCCTATCCGGTCTCCGACGAGATCGGGACGATCAAGATGTCGTGGGAGCCGCCGACCGACGACGGAGGAGCACCGATCCTCTACTACGAGGTCAAGGAGGAGCGGAAGGGCGCCAGGCAGAAGTGCGACACCAACGAGTGCGTCTTCCGCCAGCTCAAGACCGGCGGCAACTACAGCTTCCGGGTGCGCGCGTACAACCGCGTCGGATGGAGCGACTACAGCGACCTGTCGCGCACCGCTCGGGCCGACACCGAGCCCGGCAGGGTCCGAGACATCCGGCTGGTGGCGCAGGGCGACGGCGAGGTCACCATCGCCTGGGACAAGCCCTCGACGACGTCGCGGATCCTCGACTACACGATCACGTGGGTCGGCGGGCAGGGCACGGTGCCGGGCAACCAGACCACCTTCAAGGCCATCGGCCTCAACAACAACGAGAAGTACGTCTTCACGGTCAAGGCGCAGAACAAGGTCGACTACTCCGCGCCCCGGTCCTCGGCCGAGTTCCAGCCGCTGGGCACGCCGCCGGCGCCGCCCGCCCCCTCCGTGACGGACCTGGAGGCCGGGCCGAACCAGACGAGTCTCAGGATCGCCTGGCAGGGCGTGCTGCCCGAGGGGGCGGGTCCCACCGTCTACACGGTCACCTACACCAACGGCGTCACGTCCGGCCCGGTGCCGGGATGCCAGAAGCTCGCCTCGCTCACCTGCACCCACGGGGGCGTGCCCTACGACGGCCTGACCTACACCTACACGATCGTGGCCGCCAACCAGCCGCCCGGCAGGGCCGGCAACCGTTCGGCTCCCAGCGCGGGCACGTCGATCGAGGCAGTGGGACGCCCCGCCGCGTGGGGCAGCGTTCGAGGTGGTTCCCACCGGCAACAGCCAAGAGGCCGAGGTGCGCTACACGGTCCCTGACTCCCGCGGCACGACGAGCAAGGTCGACCTCCTCGTCGCCGGGCTGGTCAACAAGTCCTTCAACCAGCAGACCGGTGCGAACGTGACCCGCATCTCGACGCCGAGCAACGAGCAGCCCTATCCCGTCCAGCTCCGGGTCTGCAACGAGAAGGCGCCTGCCGGGTGCACGCTGAGTGCCGTGCAGAACGTCCAGTCCTACGGCCGGCTCGACGGGATGCTGAGCGACATCGGCGCGCCGGCCGTCAACGGGAAGAGCGTCACCTGGACCGTCACCGGGTCCAGCAACGGCGACTCGGCCCAGCTGGCGGTCCGGGTCAACGGCGGCGTCGACGCAGCTCATCGACCTCGACCGGTCGGCAGCGTTCAGCCGGCCCTTCACCGACACCACGGCCGACTTCGACGAGGACGTCAGGCTCGAGGTGACGCTCCAGGACGCCCGCCCGGCGGGCCGTGGCTCGGCGACCAAGCGCCGACGACGAGGCGACCAGCGGCGTACCGACCGCCCGGTGTCGCCGGTCGCGGCTGACCGGGCGGCGACGACGGCGGCTCCGACGCAACGACGACTGCTGGAGACGGCAACGGACCCCGCCCGGAGTGCGTCGCGGTTCGTCACCGTCACGGTCAAGCAGCTTCTCAACGGCCTACTACGCTGCTCGACATCATCCGCCTGGGCCTGACAAGGCGTCCGGGACTCACCTGGACGGGACAACGGCAGGTGCCTGCGGTGACCCGCACCCGAGCTGGTACAGCGAGCAGGTGCCCCGACGTCACGTGACGGCACCGGGATGGACTGTCCGCCGCAGTGCCTGACGCGGCACCGCGGCTCCGAGCCGGAGCGCATGACGCCGCCGACCAGCCTCGACCCACGCCACCTCGTCAGACAGAGAGACGCACACATGACGATCAGCCACGAGCAGGCCGAGTGGTTCAAGGCCACCTTCGACCAGCTCACCGACAACATGGAGAAGGCCGTCCTCGGCAAGCGTCACGTCGTACGCCTGGCGCTGACGTGCCTGCTGTCCGAGGGTCACGTGCTGCTCGAGGACTTCCCCGGCACCGGCAAGACGATGCTCGCGCGGGCGCTGGCCAACACGGTCCAGGGCAGCCACGCGCGCGTGCAGTTCACCCCGGACCTGCTCCCCTCCGACGTCACCGGTGTCACCGTCTACGACCAGCACAAGGGCACGTTCGAGTTCCACCCCGGCCCGATCTTCCACACGATCGTGCTCGCCGACGAGATCAACCGTGCCTCGCCGAAGACGCAGTCCGCGCTCCTCGAGGTGATGGAGGAGGGCCGGGTCACCGTCGACGGCGTCGCGCACCCGGTGGGCAAGCCGTTCCTCGTGATCGCCACGCAGAACCCCATCGAGCAGGCCGGCACCTACCGCCTCCCCGAGGCGCAGCTCGACCGGTTCCTGATGAAGACGTCCGTGGGCTACCCCGACCGGCAGGCCACCGTCGAGCTGCTCAACAACGCGGCCGTCCGCGACCGCGCCGCGCTGGTCACCCCGGTGATCACCGCCGCGACCATCGCGCAGATGAGCGGCCTCGCCGACCAGGTCTACGTCGACCCCGCGGTCATCGGCTACGTCGCCGAGCTGGCCGAGGAGTCGCGCCGCCAGCCGCACGTCAAGCTCGGCCTGTCCCCGCGCGGCTGCCTGGCGCTGGTCCGCGTCGCCAAGACGTGGGCGGCCGCCGACGGTCGCGACCACGTCGTCCCCGACGACGTCAAGGACCTCGCCGAGCCGGTGCTGTCCCACCGCCTGCTGCTCGACGCCGAGGCGCAGTTCAGCGGCGTCGACGTGCAGACGGTGATCTCGCGCCTGCTCGACTCCGTCGCGCCCCCGACCGACCGCGTCGGAGCCTGACGGCGCGATGAGGCAGCGGTTGAACGACGCGCTCGAGGTCATCAAGCCCATCGGCTGGCTGGTCCTGATGCTCGGACTGGGTGCGCTGCTGGTGGCAGCGCTCACCCAGTGGAGCGAGCTGGCGGTCCTGGGCATGACCTGCCTGGTGCTGCTCGTCCTCGCGGTCCCGTTCCTCATGGGCCGTACGTCCGTCTCGGTCGACCTCCGCCTCCAGCCCGAGCGGGTCGCGGCGGGGGAGTCGGTCGCCGCCGGCGTGCTGGTGGTCAACCGCGCGTCGTCGCGCCTCGTCCCGACCACCCTCGAGGTGCCGGTCGGCTCGGCCATCCACCGCTACGGCATCAGCTCGCTCGCACCCGGCGCGACGCACGAGGAGTCGTTCACCATCCGCACCGAGCGGCGCGGCGTGATCTCCGTCGGCCCGGCCATGACCCGGCGCGGCGACCCGATCGGGATCTTCTCGCGCGACGTGGTGTGGACGCCCGTGCGCGAGGTGCTGGTGCGACCGCACCTCGTGCCGATGGAGTCGCTCGGCGCCGGCCTCCTGCGCGACCTCGAGGGCGTCTCCACCGACGCCGTCAGCCAGAGCGACCTCGCCTTCCACGCGCTCCGCGAGTACGTCCCCGGCGACGACCTGCGCCACATCCACTGGCGGTCGTCGGCGAAGGTGATGGCGTCCACGGGCGAGTCGGCCCTGCTGGTCCGCCAGTACCTCGACACCCGCCGCAGCCACGCCACGATCGTGGTGGACGACCGGCTCGCGTCCTGGTCGGACCCCGAGGACTTCGAGACGGCGATGGCGGTCGCGGCATCGATCGCGGTGCGCGCGGTGCTCGACGAGTTCGACGTGTCCTTCGTCTGCGGCTCCCACGCCTCCGCCGGTGCGTCGGGCTCCGACGGCTACCTCGCGCTCGACGCCGTGTGCCGCGCCGACTTCGGCGACCGCGGCATCGTCGAGTCCGGCCGGCAGGCCACGACGCTGGCCCGCGACACCAGCCTCGCCTTCTTCGTCGGCGGCGCCGAGACCCACTTCACCGACCTCCTGCGCTCCGCGGCCGCGTTCCCGCCCGAGGTCCGCCGCTTCGGCATCGTCGTCGACCCGTCCGGCACCAGCCGGGTCACCGAGACCGGTGGCCTGCACGTCCTGCACCTCGCCGCCAAGGAAGACCTCGGCGGCCTCCTGCGGTGGAGCGTCCGATGAGCGGAGCACGGAGCGCCACGAGCTCGAGCGACCGGCACCCGGACGCGGGTCCGGTCCCACCCGCTGCTGCCCGACCGGCACTCGTGGATCGACATCGCGTTCACCGTCGTGCTGGCCGGCATCACCCTGAGCGCGCTGGGCTCCTCCTTCACCGGCACGACCTACCTCGCCGTGGGGCTGCTCGGTGTGGTGCTCGCGGTCGTCGTCACGCACCTGACGCGGGCGGCCGGCTGGCCGATCATCTCGGCGGTCACGATCCTGGTGGTCCTCTTCTTCCTGCTCGGCGGCCCGCTCTGCCTGCGCTCGGTCGGCGACACCTCGGTGCTGCCCGGCGCCTCGACGCTGGCCGGCGTCGCCGACCAGGCGGTGTTCGGGTGGAAGGACCTCCTCACCACGCTGCCGCCGGTCGACGGCGACGGTCCGCTGCTGGTCCTGCCGTGGCTGGCCGGGCTGCTCTCCGGGCTCGTCGGCCTGGGCCTCGCCCACCTGCCCGTGCGCCGGGCGTGGCTGGCCGCGGTGCTCCCCGTCCTCGGCATGACCCTCGTCCTCTCGGGCGCGATCCTGGTCGGCGTACGCCACCCGCAGTCGCTCCTGCTCCAGGGATCGGTCTTCGCGGGGCTGGCGCTGGCCTGGCTCGCGATCCGGGCCCGGCGCGCGAGCGCCGCCGTGCAGGGCGGCAGCACGTCGTACGTCCGGGGCGTGGGCGCCGTCGCGATGCTGGCCCTGGCCGCGGGGATCGCCTTCCCCGCCAGCGCCCTGGTGGCCGGCGACGACGACGAGAGGGCCGTGGCGCGCAACTGGGTGGCGCCGCCCTTCGACATCGGCCGCTATCCCTCGCCGCTCGCCGGGTTCCGCAAGTACATCAACCTCAAGGGCGAGACCGACCGGGCCAACGTCTACGACAAGACGCTCCTGGAGATCCAGGGCGTGCCGGCCGAGACCCGTGTGCGGTTCGCCGCGATGGACCGCTACGACGGCATGGTGTGGGGTGCCAGCGACAACGCCCTCCCGGGTCCGGCCGACGACTCCTTCCAGCGGGTGTCCTCCACGATCGACAACCCGGTCGCCGACCCGGCCGAGGGCGCGCTCGGTCGTGAGACGGACGTGACCGTCACGCTCGGTGAGGGCTGGTCGGGCGTGTGGCTGCCGACGGTCGGTGCGTTGCAGTCGATGTCGTTCGAGACCGCCGACGCCCGCTCGAAGGCGGAGGTCTTCCGCTACAACCTGGCCACGTCGACGGCGGTCGTGCCGACCGGCCTCCAGGCCGGTGACCGCTACTCCTTCACCGCGATCCAGCCCGACGACGTGCTGACCCCGGAGACGGTCGGCTCCGCGGAGGTCACCAGCCTGCCGGCGGGTGCCGCCTTCATCCAGGGACCGACCGAGAAGTGGACCGAGGGCGCCGGCAGCGACCCGATGGCTCGCGTCCTGGCCGCGGCCGAGCACCTCCGGTCGGAGGGCAAGTACTCCGACGGCGTCGGTCGCACCGAGCGCATCTACGTGGCCGGTCACAGCGTCTGGCGGCTGTCCGACGAGTTCGTCAACGCCCCGCAGATCGTCGGCAACGACGAGCAGTACGCCGCCACGATGGCGCTGATCGCCAACGACATCGGCGTGCCCGCCCGGGTCGTCCTGGGCGCCGTGGTGCCCGAGGGCGGCGTGGTCACCGGACAGGACGTGTCGGCGTGGGTCGAGCTCCGGGCCGCCGACGGCTCCTGGCGCACCCTGCCGACCGAGGCGTTCATGAGCAACACGCCGCCGTCGGACCAGGTGCCGGAGACCAACACCCCGATGTCCGGGACGGTGATCCCGCCGCCCAACCCCATCCCGCCGCCGTCCGACGCGGGGGAGCAGAGCGACGCCGACCTCAAGGAGCGCAAGGCCACCCGCAAGAAGGCCGACGAGGACGAGGACGGACTGGTCGCCGGCCTGCCGTCGTGGGTCGGGTTCGTGGTGACCTACGTCGGTGGCCCGCTGCTCCTGGTCGCGCTGCTGCTGGGCGCGGTCGTCGCCCTCAAGGCATGGCGCCGCCACCGCCGCCGCAGCGCCGACTCCGCCTCGGCCCGCTTCGTCGGCGCCTGGCGCGAGCTGGTCGACCACGCGCGCGACCTGGGACAGGTGGTGCCCCTGGGGCCGACGGTCACCCGGCGTGAGCAGTCGGTGGGCATCGTGTCCGGCCAGGCGGGGCCGCTCGCCCGCCGCGCCGACAGCTTCGTCTTCGGCCCGAGCGTGCCCGCCGAGGCCGCCGCGACGACGTACTGGGAGTCGGTCGACGCCGAGCGGCGGGCGATGTCGCAGGAGGTCGGCACGTGGCAGCGCGTGCGTGCCGCGGTGAGCGTCCGCTCCCTGCGTCCCGGACGCTCCCGGCGCTCGGCCACCACCTCGCCGGACGGCGCGGGGGAGGACCTCGCCGGGCTCGAACCCGGCCCCGGCCGTCTCGCTCGCCTGCGGGGGCTTGCTGATTGGCGTTCTCGGGGCACGCCTGACTAAACTGGTGCGTCGGCCCAACGTGGGCTGTGTTTCGTGGCGCCTCGCGGCTGCCCGGACCTCGTAGGACTCGTCCATCGACGTGTCGTGCGTGTGCCCGGGAAGAGGCTCCCAGGAACCGCACACGAGGTCCACCGGTCACCCTCGCAGGGTGCCGGGAGGTTCCCGGGCCACGGTAGACAAACAGACAACAGATTGTGGAGGACATGCCGAAGAAAGAAGGCGTGATCGAGATCGAGGGCACCGTCGTGGAGGCCCTTCCCAATGCCATGTTCCGCGTGGAGCTGGCCAACGGGCACAAGGTGCTCGCCCACATCAGCGGCAAGATGCGTCAGCACTACATCCGGATCCTCCCCGAGGACCGCGTGGTGGTGGAGCTCTCGCCGTACGACCTCACGCGAGGTCGGATCGTCTACCGCTACAAGTAACCAGCCAGCCGAGTAGCAAGGATCTGTTGACATGAAGGTCAACCCCAGCGTCAAAGCCATCTGTGACAAGTGCAAGGTCATCCGTCGTCACGGACGCGTCATGGTCATCTGCGAGAACCCCCGCCACAAGCAGCGGCAGGGCTGAGGGATCTCGTCCGGCCTGCCGGACGAGCAGCCCCGAGCCTCGCAGCCGCTTGCGGCAAGAGGGCCTGAACAGCAACACAACTACACACAACGTGATCGCTAGGCAGTGAGTCCCCGGACTCCCTGACCGAAGTCACCTCCGGAGCAGTGGCCGGAGCCTGAGCAAGGACGGTCGAGTCCGGCGAAGCCGGAGAAGACCACCGCAGGGAGCGCGCAGCGAGCTTGCTCGCAAGCGACACCCATTGGGACGCGACACGACCAGAAACCACAGCGAGAACAGACAAGGAAACCGCCACATGGCACGCCTCGTTGGTGTTGACCTCCCGCGCGACAAGCGCATCGAGATCGCACTCACCTACATCTACGGCATCGGCCGTACCCGCTCGCAGCAGCTCCTGGCCGCCACCGGCGTCGACCCGAACGCCCGGGTCCACACGCTCGGTGACGAGGAGCTGGTCAAGCTTCGCGACGAGATCGAAGCCAACTTCAAGATCGAGGGTGACCTCCGACGTGAGGTCCAGGCGGACATCCGCCGCAAGATCGAGATCGGCAGCTACCAGGGTCGCCGTCACCGCATGGGCCTCCCGGTCCGCGGTCAGCGCACCAAGACCAACGCTCGTACCCGCAAGGGCCCGAAGCGCACCGTTGCCGGCAAGAAGAAGGCGAAGTGATCGGCGCCCTGCGCCCCATCACTTCAGACACAGCCTCGTCACACCAAGCTTTCAGACCAGACCTCAGGAGTTAGTGAATGCCTCCCAAGAGCCGCGCGACCAAGGTCCGCCGCAAGGAGAAGAAGAACGTCGCTCAGGGCGAAGCCCACATCAAGAGCACGTTCAACAACACCATCGTCACGATCACCGACCCGACCGGTGCGGTGATCTCGTGGGCCTCTGCCGGCACCGTCGGCTTCAAGGGCTCGCGCAAGTCCACCCCCTTCGCCGCGCAGATGGCTGCCGAGGCCGCTGGCCGCCGCGCCATGGACCACGGCATGAAGAAGATCGACGTCTTCGTCAAGGGTCCGGGCTCGGGTCGTGAGACCGCCATCCGGTCGCTGGGTGCCATCGGCCTCGAGGTCGGCACCATCCAGGACGTCACGCCCACCCCCCACAACGGATGCCGGCCGCCCAAGCGCCGCCGCGTCTGACCCGAGACTGAGAAAGAGAGACTGAAACATGGCCCGCTACACCGGTCCCATGACCCGCAAGTCGCGCCGTCTCGGTGTCGACCTCGTCGGCGGCGACGCTGCCTTCGAGAAGCGTCCCTACGCCCCCGGCCAGCACGGCCGCGGTCGCATCAAGGAGTCCGAGTACCTCCTGCAGCTCCGTGAGAAGCAGAAGGCTCGTTTCACCTACGGCGTGATGGAGAAGCAGTTCGTCCGCTACTACAAGGAAGCCAGCCGTCGCCAGGGCAAGACCGGCGACAACCTGCTGCAGCTCCTCGAGTGCCGCCTCGACAACGTGGTCTACCGCGCCGGCTTCGCGCGTACGCGTCGCCAGGCCCGCCAGCTCGTCGTGCACGGTCACTTCCTGGTCAACGGCAAGAAGGTCGACATCCCGTCCTTCCAGGTCACCGACCACGACATCGTCGACGTACGCGAGAAGTCGCTCGAGCTGACGCCGCTCATCGTGGCTCGCGAGACCCACGGCGAGCGCGTCACCCCGGCGTGGATGGAGGTCATCCCCACGCGGATGCGCGTCCTGATCCACCAGGTCCCGGTCCGGGCACAGATCGACGTGCCGGTCCAGGAGCAGCTCATCGTCGAGTACTACTCCAAGAAGTGACTCTCCGTCGGTGGCCGCCCGTCCCGGGTGGCCACCGACGCCCCTCTTCCAGCTTCGCTCTTCCGCCAACCTCATGTTCGGATCCGTCAAATAGCGGGTGGATCCGGAAAGGAAAAACTCCGTGCTCATCGCTCAGCGCCCGTCCCTCACGGAAGAGACCGTCGACGAGTTCCGCTCGCGGTTCGTCATCGAGCCCCTCGAGCCCGGCTTCGGCTACACGCTCGGCAACTCGCTGCGTCGTACGCTCCTCAGCTCGATCCCGGGTGCGTCGGTCACCAGCATCAAGGTCGACTCCGTCCTCCACGAGTTCTCGACCATCGAGGGCGTCACCGAGGACATGACCGAGATCATCCTCAACCTCAAGGGCATCGTCGTCTCCTCGGAGCACGACGAGCCCGTCGTGATGTACCTCCGCAAGTCCGGTGCCGGTGACGTCACCGCCGCCGACATCACGCCGCCTGCCGGTGTGGAGGTCCACAACCCCGAGCTCAAGATCGCCACGCTGTCCGACAAGGGCAAGCTGGAGATGGAGCTCGTCGTCGAGCGTGGCCGCGGCTACGTCTCGGCCGTGCAGAACAAGGGTGCCGACAACGAGATCGGCCGCATGCCGGTCGACTCCATCTACAGCCCCGTGCTGAAGGTGACCTACAAGGTCGAGGCCACCCGAGTCGAGCAGCGCACCGACTTCGACAAGCTCGTCATCGACGTCGAGACCAAGCAGTCGATCCGTCCCCGCGACGCGATCGCCTCGGCCGGCAAGACGCTCGTCGAGCTCTTCGGCCTGGCTCGTGAGCTCAACGTCGAGGCCGAGGGCATCGACATCGGCCCGTCGCCCGTCGACGAGCAGCTCGCCGCCGACCTGGCCCTCCCGGTCGAGGACCTGCAGCTCACGGTCCGCAGCTACAACTGCCTCAAGCGCGAGGGCATCCACACCGTGGGTGAGCTCATCTCGCGCTCGGAGCAGGACCTGCTCGACATCCGCAACTTCGGTGCGAAGTCCATCGACGAGGTGAAGGCCAAGCTCGTCGAGATGGGTCTCTCGCTCAAGGACAGCGCGCCCGGCTTCGACCCGCACGCCGCCCTCGCCGCCTACGGCGACGATGACGACGACGCGTTCATCGAGGACGAGCAGCTCTGACCCAAACCGACCGGCAGCCCGCCGGTCGTCTACCCGGGTACCTGACACGGCCCGAGAGAAGGAAGGCACCACATGCCCAAGCCCAAGAAGGGCAAGCGCCTCGGCGGTAGCCCGGCGCACCAGCGCCTGATGCTGTCGAACCTGGCCACCGCCCTGTTCGAGCACGGCCGGATCACCACCACCGAGACCCGTGCGCGCCTGCTGCGCCCGGTCGCGGAGAAGCTGATCACCAAGGCCAAGCGTGGCGACCTGCACAACCGTCGTGAGGTCCTCAAGACCATCCACGACAAGTCGGTCGTGCACACGCTGTTCACCGAGATCGGCCCGACGTTCTCGGAGCGTCCCGGTGGCTACACCCGCATCACCAAGGTCGGACCGCGCAAGGGCGACAACGCCCCCATGGCGGTCATCGAGCTGGTGACCGAGGCGTACAGCCCGAAGGCTCCCTCGACCAAGAAGACCAACGCTGCTGCCGCTCCGGCGCCGGCTGCCGAGGAGACCGAGGTCGTCGAGACCGAGTGCTGACCGAGCACCGAGATCAAGGGTTTCGCGGACGTGGACGGCTCCGAGGAGCTGCCCGCCGGCTCGCACGCCCCGCTCGAGGACGCCGACCAGGCGCCCGAGGGCTTCGAGGTCAAGGGCAACCGCGACTCGATGAAGTTCCACGAGCCTGACGGTCAGTGGTACTCCCAGACGGTGGCCGAGATCTGGTTCGACTCCGCCGAGTCGGCCGAGGCCGCCGGGTTCACCCGCGCCGGCGAGTGACCGACCTCGACAGCACCGTCCCGCACGCAGGCCGCGTCACTCCCACCCGTGCCGGCCCGTGGGCGGGGACTCTCGGTGTGCAGCTCGCTGCGGAGGTCCGTCGCGAGCTCACGCACCGCTCGGCGGCAGGTCAGAGGCGGGCGAGGACCTCGGCGGCGTCGAGGCTGCGGGGGGAGGCGCCGGCGTACGCCAGCGCGCGGGTGGCCGCGACGACGGCCTCGTTGACCGGGGTGGGGACGCCGTGGAGGCGGCCCTGGAGGACGATCTCGCCGGCGAGGTAGTCGATCTCGGAGTCGCCCGTGCCGCGGGCCAGGCTCTGCCAGGTCGAGCCGCCGGCGCGCTCGAGGTCGGCCCGGCGCTGGAGGATCGAGCCGCGGCGTTCGCGGTCCTCGTCGGCGGTCACGACGCCGAGGCCTGCCGCAGCGAGCACGTGCTCGCCCTCGGCCTGGGCGAGCTCGGCCAGCTCGTCGGCCGCGTCGCCGCGGGCGAACGAGGCGTCGACGCCGTTGCCGAGGTTCATCACGAGCTTGCGGCGCTTCCACGCCATGATGTCGTCGCGTTCCACGGACTCGATGCGGGCCGCGTGGAGGTCGGCGGACACGGCCGCGGTGGTCGCGTCGGTCCCGCCCGGGACCCGGCCGATGTCGAGGATCGCCGGCGTCGGGTGGCACCCGGCCACGACGACGCCGGGCTCGAGGTGCGTGGACGGCAGCATCACGCAGACGGCGTACGTCCGCGCGAAGAGGCGGAGCGCTGCCACCTCGGTGGCGATGCCGTTGGTCGCGCACACGATCGCGGTGCCGGGTGGGGCGTGCTCGCGGAGGTCGGCGAGCGCGGCGGCCGCCTGGTGTGACTTCACCGCCAGGATCACCACCGTCTCGTCGGTCCAGGCGACGTCGGCCGCCGTGTCCGTGGCAGGCGCGTCGATGCGGTGACGGCCGTCCCCGGCGTCGAGCACCAGCCCACCCGCGCGGATCGCCTCGAGGTGGGCGCCGCGCGCGACGAGGGTGACCGGACTGCCGGCGAGGTGGAGGTGGCCGCCGATGACCCCACCGACGGCACCGGTTCCGTAGACGACGTAGTCCATGCCCTCGACCCTACGAGGACGGCAAGGCCTTGGTCAGGCGCCGCACGCGGAACCGGAGGTGGAGCACGCGGTCGCCCTGGACGACCACGTGCGGGTCGTCGAGCAGGTGCTGGGTCTCGACGGAGCCGAAGTAGCGCTTGCCGGTGCCGAGCACGACCGGCACCACGTCCATGGCCACCTCGTCGACGAGGCCGAGGGCGAGGGCCTGTCCGCCGACGTCCCCGCTGTCAGGGACACCGTCCGGTCCCCGGCCAGCTCCCGCGCGGTGGCGATCGCGGCGGCCACGTCGTCGACGAAGTGGTACGTCGCCCCGGGTGCCAGCCCTCGGGCCTGGGCCGGTGCGACACCACGACGACGTGGTCGCCTGTCGGGGGTCGACCCTCCCACCCGTTCGTGAGGTCGAACAGGTGCCGGCCGATCACCATGCTGCCGACGGCGTCCCACACCGGACGGACGTGGTCGTACGACGTCCGCGACACGCGTAGGCCACCGGGCGCCGGGTCCGCCATGTCCTGCGCGTCCGAGGGGCCGGTCCCCGTTGAAGTACCAGTCGAACAGGGGCCCGGATCGTCGCTGGAGGTCGGCGACGAAGCCGTCCAGGGAGACCACGTTGTGCATCACCACCGTGCTCATCGGGCGCCTCCGGTCACCGGGCCGCCACGCGGGATCGCGCCCGACGAAGCCCATCAGCCGGTCGACCACGGGCGCGTCGTCGGCCACGGGCACGGCCGGACCGTACTGCCCCGAGTCGCGCAGCATCGCCTCGATCGGCCGCATGCCCGCGAGCAGCTGGTCGGCGAAGTCCTCGTCGAGGCGTGCCTCCTGCCCGGTGGCGCGCGCCAGGTCCCAGGAGTGCATGAAGACGTCCGAGGTGTAGAAGCGGTCGATCGTCTCGGCGAGTCCGGCCGGGCCCGACGTAGGGGTGCGTGAACTCCTCCTCGCCGCGCTCGTCGAGCAGGGCCTGGACGGCGTCGGCGTGGTGCCGCCAGGCGGCCACCGGGTCGTCGGCGGCCGACGGGCCGGCCGGCAACTGGACGCCGCCGGCGGCGAGGAACCCGCCGAACCAGCTCGACCAGGTGGTCGACGACGTCGCGCGCCGTCCAGCCGTCGACGGGCGCGGGGGCCGCCCAGTCGGGGGTCTGCTCCGACCAGCCGGGCGAACTCCCCGGCCACCGCCTCGTGGCGGGCGGCCGGGGACTCGGGCAGTGACATCAGAGCGAGCCCTCCGCGAGCATCCGGTCGATCGCGGCGTAGCCGTCGTTGACGCCGACCTCCATGCCGCTGCGCAGCCAGGCGTCCCGGTCCTCGAAGGAGTCGCACAGGCTGAACGCGTGCAGCCGCGTACGGCCGTCGCCGAGGTCCTCGAAGGTGAGCGTCTCCAGCGCGACGCCGTCGGGCATGCCGTCCCACGTGAAGGTCTGCACGATGCGGTCCTCGCGCACGGTGTGGAAGCACCCGCGGAACGACGTCTCGAACTCCTCGCGCCCGTCGATCCCGCGCACGGTGTAGCTCCAGCTGCCGCCGTCGCGGGCCTCCCAGTGGGTGATGTCGGCGCCGACGTCCTGCTCGGTCCGACCCACTGGGCGAAGAGCTCGCGGCTCGGTGTGCGCCCGGAAGAGCTGCGCGGGAGTGGCGTCGAAGTCGCGCCAGATGTGGATGGCCGGCACGTGCTCGTCGGCGAGGATCGCGGCCTCGGGGAAGCGGGTGGACGTGTCGGGGGTCTGCATGGTGGTCATGATGCGGTTCCTTCCTGGTGCTGGGTGTTGGTCGCGGTGGTGCCGGCCGGGTCCTCGTCCTGCATCCGCGCGAGCACGGCGTCGAGGCGCGCGAAGCGCTCCTCGGCCTGTCGGCGGTAGCGCTCGATCCACTTGGTCATCAGGTCGAACACCTCGGCTTCCAGGTGCACCGGCCGGCGCTGCGCCTCGCGGGTCCTGCTCACCAGGCCGGCGTCCTCGAGCACCTTGAGGTGCTTGGAGACGGCCTGGAGGCTCACGTCGTACGGCGCGGCCAGGTCGTTGACGGTGTGGTCGGCCTCGGTGAGGCGCGCCACCATGTCGCGACGGGTCGGGTCCGCCAGCGCGGCGAAGACACGGGAGAGCTGGTCGGTCACGAGGCACCTTCTTCAACTGATTGGTTGAATAAAGGTACGACGAGCGGCCAGCGGTTGTCAACCATGTGGTTGAACAAGCTGTCAACCTCGTCGGCGCGAGCACCTTCCGCGACTGCGCCCTGCCACACTCCGCGATCCCGCTGGCGTAGGACTGCGGCACGGTCACGTAGTACGTCGCGCCGCGGGCGACCTTGATCCGCAGCCGCCCACTGAAGCCGACGCTGCCGCCGAAGACCTTGTAGTCCTGGTGGGGTCGTACCCGGAAGACCGCGATGCGGGCCCGCTGGGAGCACCCGGCGACGGACGCGGACACCTGCACCTGGAGGCGCTGCTTGCCCGCGAGCCACTTCAGGGAGACGTTGCGGGAGGCGGACGGGCAGCCGGTCGGGTTGGTCGAGGCGACCGTCGGGCACCCGTCCACGGCGTCGTCGAGCCCGTCGCCGTCGGTGTCGGTGCGGGCGGCCGGGCTCGCAGGGGCGCCCGCGACCGCGGGATCCCCGACCGCCGGACCGAGGGTCGCGACGAGGAGGAGGGCCGCCGCGGCGACGAGGGCCCGCATCACGAGCACCCCGGCAGAGCCCACGAGCACCGCCAGACATGTCCGTATCACTCTGATCCCCCACATCACGCGGTCAGCCTAGGTAATGAATCCGTCGGGCGACACCACTTCTCGTGGTCGGCCCGTTCGCGCCTAGGATCGCTGCGTGCGCCTGCGGATCGACTGTGCCTACGACGGCACCGACTTCTCCGGGTGGGCGGCGCAGTCCGACCTGCGGACCGTGCAGGGCACGCTCGAGGAGGCGCTCGCCACCGTGCTGCGCATCCCGCCGGCGCGGGTCACCGTCGCCGGGCGGACCGACGCCGGCGTGCACGCGCGGGGCCAGGTCGCGCACCTCGACGTCGACCCCGACGTGGTGACCGGCTTCCCGGTCCGCGGTGACGACACCCCGCTGCGCGCGCTCGCGCGCCGCGTCGACGGGATCCTGCCGCCCGACCTGCGCGTACGCCGCGTGTCCGAGGCGCCGGAGGGGTTCGACGCCCGCTTCTCGGCGATCTGGCGCCGCTACGCCTACCGGATCTCCGACACCCAGGAGCTGGGCGACCCGCTCGTACGCCGGCACGTCCTGACGTGGGGGCGACCGCTGGACCTCGACGCGATGAACGAGGCGTCCGCGCAGCTCGTCGGCCTGCAGGACTTCGCGGCCTTCTGCAAGAAGCGGGAGGGCGCCACCACCGTGCGGACCCTCCTCGACCTGTCCTGGAGCCGTGACGACGCGGGCCTCGCGGTGTGCGCGGTCCGGGCCGATGCGTTCTGCCACAACATGGTGCGCGCGCTCGTCGGCAGCCTGATCGCGGTGGGCGACGGACGGCAGGCGACGACCTGGCCGGCGCAGGTACTGGCCGGGCGGCGCCGCGACACCGGCGTGCACGTCGTGCACGCCCACGGCCTCACGCTCGAGGAGGTCGGCTATCCCGACGACGCCGAGCTGGCCGCGCAGTCCGACCGGGCCCGAGCCAGGCGAGAGGCCATCGATGCCTGAGCACTACTTCTCCGCCGACCCGAGCGTGCCCTTCGAGCGGGAGAGCTTCACCGCCGAGCTGTGGGGCCACGAGCTGACGATCGAGACCGGTTCGGGCGTCTTCAGCCGCGGCCACCTCGACCACGCGACGGCCGTGCTGTTCCGCGAGCTCGAGGCGCCGGTGCAGGGGCAGTTCCTCGACCTCGGTTGCGGGTACGGCGTGATCGGGCTGGCCATCGCCCGCGCGGTGCCGCTCGCCAACGTGACCGGCGTCGACGTCAACGAGCGCGCGCTGCTGCTCGCCAACGAGAACGCGAAGGCCGCCGGGCTGGACTCGCGCTTCGTGGCCTGCACGCCCGAGCAGGTGGCGAGCAACCAGGTGTTCGACGAGATCTGGTCCAACCCGCCGATCCGCATCGGCAAGGAGGCCCTCCACGAGCTGCTGCTCACCTGGTTGCCGCGCCTGACTCCCGACGGGCGGATGGTCATGGTGGTCGGCAAGAACCTCGGCGCCGACTCCCTCCAGCGCTGGCTCGGCGAGCAGGGCTGGCCGACCACGCGGCTGGGCAGCCACAAGGGGTTCCGGGTGCTGGAGACGCGGCGGGGCTGACGGCCGCGACGTGTCGAGCGCGGCGGGACCTGACCCGGGGCGTCAGGCCGGCCGCGTGGCACGAGGACGCCGATCTTGTCGATGCGGTGCTCGGGGTTGTCGAACTCGTCGGACCAGTAGTTGCCGACGGCGTGGTCCTCGAGCGTGGCGCACGTCGAGAGCGTGATCATCGCCTCGGTCGCTTCCTCGCCGATGCGGCCCGGCACGGGCGCCCGCTGCGCGCGCAGGGACTGCGGCTGGCGGAACGACGTCCAGCGGGTGCGGCGGACCTCGTAGACGAAGACCGTGTCACCGGTGCGCACCCGGATCCGGTCGCCGGGTCGCAGCGAGGGCGAGTAGCGCAGGGGAGCGGTGCCGGTGAGCCGGTGGCCGGTGACGATGAAGTTGCCCACCTCGCCCGGACCCACGCCGCCGCGGGCGCCGCGCGGGGAGGCCATCTCGCCGGCGTTCTGGAAGGCGGTGCCGGGGGCGTCGTCGGGGGACCCGCGGTAGCGCACGACCGGGAAGTCGACCAGGTCGATCGCCGGGATCGTCACGAAGGAGCGCCGCGGTTCGGGCGCCTCCGGCTCGGGAGTCGTGGTCTCGGTGGGCGTCGAGCGTCGGCTCGGCGGTCGGGGTGGCGGTCGGTGTCGCGGTCGATCGTCGTACGCCGCTCGGCAGGCGCCTGCGTCGAGCCGGAGCGGCGCGGGTCGTCCGTCGCGCAGGCGGAGGCCGCCGCGACCATCACGGCGGCGACGAGGATCCCTGACCTGAGTGCCACCCGGTCAAGAGTAGGAGGCGATCCCCAGCCGGACGGGCAGCGCCTCCAGGCCGTGGACGATCGCGAGCTCGGTGAACCTCAGGTCGCCGGGGTCGCACGCGAGCGACAGGTCGGGGAAGCGCCGCGCGAGGGCGACGAGCGCGGTCCGCAGCTCCATCCGGGCCAGCTCGGCGCCGACGCAGCGGTGCAGGCCGTGGCCGAACGCGAGGGTCCCGGCGGACGCGGTGGTCGGGTCGAAGCGGGCGGGGTCGACGTGGCGGGCGGGGTCGCGCTCGACCCCGGTCAGCGACACCACCACGACGTCGCCGGCCCGGACGTGCTGCTCGCCGACCATGAGGTCGCGCCGCGCGATGCGCGGGAACGCGATCTGCACGGGGCACACGAAGCGCAGCAGCTCCTCCACGACGCGGTCGACGTCGGCCGCGGTCGCCGCGTCGCAGCGTCTCCCACGCGGACGGGTGCTGCAGCAGCACCCACGTGCCGAGCGACAGCATGCTCGCGCTGGTCTCGTAGCCACCGAGGAAGACACCGTCGGCGAGGCCGCCGAGCTCCACGTCGTCGAAGTCCGCAGCGTGGTCGGCGACCATCCGCGCGACCAGTCCGTCGGGGAGGTGCGGCGCACGGCGCTCGGCGGCGACGAGGTCGATGAGGAACTGCCGGGTCCCGGCGGCGGTGTCGAGGATGCGGGCGCCGTCGCGCAGGTCGAAGCGCGCGGCGCCGTGCTGCCGGAACTCCTCCCGGTCCATGCCGGGCATCCCGAGGAGGTCGCAGATGACCCCGAAGGGGACGGCGAACCCGAAGCGCTCGACCAGGTCGACCTCCGGCCCGTGGGCGGCCATGTCGTCGAGGGCGTCGGCCACGACGCGGTCGATGTCGGCCTGCAGGTCGGCCAGCCGACGACGGGTGAAGTAGGGCGTCAGCACCCGCCGCAGCCGCTCGTGGTCGGGGGAGTCGGTCATGCCGAGACCCCCGATCCGCTCGGCCGGAGCCCTGTCCTGGCGCCCGATCACATGGCGTACGTCGTTGGCGAACGCGTCGGAGTCGGCGAGCACCGCCCGCGCGACGTCGTACCCCGTGACCAGCCAGACGCGGGTGCCGAGCAACCGCGCCAGGCGTACGACGTCGCCGCGCGCGCGGCTCTCCTCGAGCCGGGGCACGGGGTCGACACCGTCGCGCTGCAGGGGGAACCGGAGGCTGCCGGGCACGCGGCGAGCCGCGGTCGAGACCGCCAGCTTGAGGACCGTGCCACGCACCGAGGGAGCCATGTCCACCAGTAGACGACCGTCGGAGGGCCGACCGCCATCGGGTATGACCCCGGTCCGTACCGGGGTCGGCCCCGAACCTCGACCCGGCAGGATGGGGGCATGGCATACGTGGCAGCATCCGACAGGTACGACGACTCGACCGGCATGCACTACCGGCACACCGGCCGCAGCGGGCTCCAGCTGCCCGCGCTCTCGCTGGGCCTGTGGCAGAACTTCGGCACCGACCGGCCCGAGGAGACCCAGCGCGCGATCCTGCGCCGGGCCTTCGACCGGGGCGTCACCCACTTCGACCTCGCCAACAACTACGGGCCGCCCTACGGCCGCGCCGAGGAGAACTTCGGTCGCTACCTGGCCGAGGACTTCAAGCCGTACCGCGACGAGCTGGTCATCTCGACGAAGGCCGGCTACGACATGTGGCCGGGGCCGTACGGCCAGGGCGGCGGTTCGCGGAAGTACGTCCTCGCCTCGCTCGACCAGTCGCTGGAGCGGCTGGGGCTCGACTACGTCGACATCTTCTACAGCCACCGCTTCGATGCCGACACGCCGCTCGAGGAGACGATGGGTGCGCTCGACACGGCCGTCCGGTCCGGCCGCGCGCTGTACGTCGGGATCTCGTCGTACTCGGCCGCGAAGACGCAGGAGGCCGCCGCGATCGCCCGCGACCTCGGCACGCCGCTGCTGATCCACCAGCCGTCGTACTCGATGCTCAACCGCTGGATCGAGCACCAGCAGGACGGCGGCCCGAACCTCCTCGACGAGCTCGACGACCAGGGCATGGGCTGCATCGTCTTCACCGCGCTGGCCCAGGGGCTGCTGACCGACCGCTACCTCGACGGCGTGCCGGCGGACTCGCGCGCCGCGCGCGAGGACTCGACCCTGGCCGGGCTCGACGACGACGTGCTCGAGCGCGTGCGCGCGCTCAACGCCATCGCTGAGCGGCGCGGACAGAAGCTCGCCCAGCTCGCGCTCCAGTGGGTGCTGCGCGACTCCCGCGTCACCAGCGCGGTGATCGGGGCCTCCAGCGTCGAGCAGCTCGACACGAACCTCGACGCGCTCGACGGTCCGGCCCTGACGTCCGACGAGCTGGCGGAGATCGACCAGTACGCCGACGACGCGGGCGTGAACCTCTGGGCAGAGCAGACCGCAGAATGAAGGTCGTCGTCATCGGCGCCGACGCCGCCGGCATGTCCGCCGCCCACCAGGCCCTGCGCACCGCGAAGCGCACCGGCCGCGAGCTCGCGGTCACCGTGCTCGACCGCGGCACCCACACGTCGTACAGCGCGTGCGGGATCCCCTACTGGATGGCCGGCGACGTCGACAGCGGCGACGACCTCGTCGCCCGGACGGCCGACCAGCACCGCGCCGCCGGGATCGACCTGCGGATGGGCACCGAGGTCGTCGCGGCCGACCTGGCGGCTCGCACTGTGACGACGTCCGACGGCGAGGTCGTCGGCTATGACGAGCTCGTCGTGGCCACCGGCGCCCCGGCCGTCGTGCCCGACTGGGCGCTGCGGCCGGACGGGACGACGTACGACGGCGTGGGTGCGGTCAAGACCCTCGACGACGGGGCGGCCTGGCTGGAGCAGTTCGCGAGCGCCGGCGAGGGCGCGCACGTGGTCGTCGTCGGTGCGGGCTACGTCGGGGTCGAGGTCGCCGAGGCGGCGCTGCGCCGGGGCTTCGGCGTCACCGTCCTCACCCGCACGCGCGGGATGGCGATGCTCGAGGACGAGATGTCGGACCTCGTCAACGCCGGCCTCCGGGATGCCGGTGTCGACCTCGTGCTCGGCGCCGAGGTGACCGGCCTCGACACCGAGGACGGCCGGGTGACCGGCGTGCGGTGGGACGGCGGCAGTCGCGAGGCCGACCTCGTGGTCGTCGCGATCGGCGTGCGCCCCGCGACGGAGTTCCTGCGGGGGACCGGCATCGAGCTCACCGACGGCGGTGGCGCTCTGCGCCCCGACCCGCACGGCCGGGTCGCCGACCACGTCTGGTCGGCGGGCGACTGCTGCGAGGTGCGCCGGCGGATCGACGGGGCGTGGGTGTTCCGCCCGCTCGGGACGTACGCCAACAAGCACGGCCGCGCGCTGGGCGACAGCCTGGCCGGCGGCTCGCTCACCTTCGACGGGATGGTCGACACGTCGATCACCCGCTTCACGTTCGGCGACGTCAACCTCGAGATCGCCCGCACCGGCCTGTCCCGCAAGGACGCCGAGGCCGCGGGCCACGACCCGGTCGCGCTGGTCACCGAGGGCTCGACGGCGAGCGGGTACATGCCGGAGGCCGAGCCGATCTCGATCTGGGTGATGGCCGACCGGACGACCCGCCGGCTGCTCGGCGTGCAGGTCGTCGGGGGCAGGGGCGCGGGCAAGCGGATCGACGCCGCGGCCGCCGTGCTCTGGGCCGAGGGCACGGTCGACGACCTGGCCTGGATGGACCTGGCGTACGCGCCGCCCTTCGCGACCGCGTGGGAGGTCCTGCAGGTCGCCGCGCGCCGGGTGGCCGAGCGGCTCTGACTTCGGTCGCCGTTTCAGCCGGGAGCCTGACACGTCGGTGGCGAGGGCGGGACGCGGGCACGAGAATCGCCCCATGGACCACGAGATCGTCACGCTGGCCGAGCGGCCGGACCTCATGGACGTCTTCTGGGACATGGAGACGTCGTGGCCGGAATTCATGAAGCACGACCCGATCGGCAACTCCTACTACTCCTGCATCGAGGAGTACTTCCTCGACCACGTGCTGGTCGCCCTCGACGCGTCGGGCCGGATCGTGGCGAAGGCGTTCTCGCGTCCTTCATGCTCCCCGAGGGTGACCTGCCCGACGCAGGGTGGGACTTCGCCCTCCGCAGCGCGCTGCTGACCAGGGTCTGGGGCGAGACTCCCGAACGCGATCACGGCGGCGGAGATCGCCGTCGAGCCGGCGCTGCAGGGCACCGGCTTCTCGAGCGTCATGCTGGCCGCGCTGCGCGACAACGCGGGGCGGCTCGGACATCGCCGAGCTGCTCGCGCCGGTACGGCCCAACGGCAAGACGGACGTCCACGAGCCGATGGCGGCGTACGCCTTCCGCACCCGCGACGACGGCCTGCCGCTCGACCCGTGGCTGCGCGTCCACGTCCGGGCCGGCGGTCGCATCGACCGGGTGGCGCCGCGGTCGATGTGCATCCCCGGCACTGTGGAGGAGTGGCGCGAGTGGACCGGGCTGCCCTTCGACACGACCGGACCGGTCGAGGTGCCCGGCGCGCTGGCGCCGGTCATGTGCGACGCCGAGCACGGCACCGCGACGTACGTCGAGCCGAACGTCTGGGTGCGCCACGCCACGGGCGTCTGAGCCATCCTTCTTGCAACACGGCGACGCTCGCGTCGCGTTGGTAGTGCATGACCACACTCGTCGAGGCCGGGAGGAGCCGCGTGGACGAGCCCGACTTCGACAGCTGGGTGGCGGCCAGGGGGCCGGCCCTGCTGCGGCTGGCGTACGTCCTCACGGGCAACGGCCACGACGCCGAGGACGTGGTCCAGGACGTCCTGTCCCGGGCGCTGCCGCGGTGGTCCCGGATCTCGACCGTCGACGACCCCGACGCGTACGTCCGCCGGATGGTGGTGAACGCGCACGTGTCGCGGTGGCGGAAGTTCCGTCGGCGCGAGGTGCCGGTGGAGACCGTGCGCGACCGGCCGGTGCCGGCGGACGTCGTGAGCGAGGAGCGGGACCGGCTCTGGCGCGCCTGCCAGGCCCTGCCGGTCGACCAGCGGACGGCCGTCGTCCTCCGCTTCTACGAAGACCTGGACTACGCCGAGATCGCCGCCCTCACCGGCGTGCGGGAAGGCAGCGTGCGATCGCGCGTCTCCCGCGGGATCGCGGCCATGCGACACGAGCTGGGGGAACGACGATGACATGACCTCGAGACGCGGCTGCACGACACCCTGTCGGAGCGGGCCGCGCAGGCCCCGGACGCGATCGGCCTCGCCGCTGGAGCACGCCGACGGCTGCGACGACGACGTACGACCTGGGCAGTGGCGGCCGCTGCCGTCGTGGCGGCGTCCGTGCCGCTCGGGCTCAGCCAGCTCGCTCCTGGCCCGGACAGCGGCACCGGTCGCGTCGTCGACGACCCGACTGCGACCTCCGGCCTGCCGCCGGGCGTCATCGAGACGGGCTACCGCGCCGAGTCATGGCACGACGTCACCTTCGAGGTGCCGGTCGAGTGGGGCTACGGCGGCGTGCCACGGCATGGTGCGTCGGCGGCTCGACGCTCGAGGAGGCACGCCCGACCGTGAGCCGACCCGACACGATGGTGGCGACCATCCTGTGCTCGCCCGCCACCGGCTTCGGCGTGACCGTCGGTTCGTCAGGGCTCGCCTTCGACCCGATGTACGAGTCGGGGCACGGTCTGGCAGTTCGACGAGCGGCGGCGGCACCGTCGCGCAGGTATCCGGACGGGGCCTGGCTGGGTTACTGGTACGACAGCGCGACGCCTGGTCACGGTCGTCGCACCTGACCGCGCGACCGCGCGACGACTGGTCGACTCGGTGGACCGGATCGACGGGGTCGACCCCAACGAGTGCCCGGTCACGCTCGGGGAGGCCGAGGCGCTGACGCGGCTCCACCTCCGACTCGTTCTCGATCTGCCGCTACGACGAGGCGGACCTGCTCACCGCCAGCCGACGGTTCGTCGGCGTCGAGGGGCGTGGGCCGGGAGGATGCGATCTTCTCCTCGCCGGTGCGGACGGTGGATTACGACTGCCCGACCGAGGACGACCTCTCGCACACGGCCCTGCTCTCCGGCGGCGGCTACGTCGCCACGGCCGTCACGGGCGCTGACTGCCCGGGTTGGAACGGCCTGTTCATGAGCGGCGTCGTGCGCGACCTCACCCCGGAGGCGGAGCGGCACCTCGACCTGCGCAGCTCCCGGTCCGGGAGTGATCAGACCCCGGCGACGGCCTTGCGGACCTCGTTGACGCACAGCGCCACGAAGGCCAGCGCGATGATCGCCATCAGCACGTTGGAGTGGAGCTTGTTGCGCCACTCGGCGGGCGTGCGGTCGGTGTTGAGCAGCCACAGCAGGGTGACGGCGAGGAACGGCATGAAGAACGCGCCCAGCACGCCGTACGCGAGGATCAGCCACACCGGCTTGCCGAGGAAGAGCATCGCCATCGGCGGGAACGTCAGCCAGAGGATGTAGGCCCGGTACCACTTGCCGCCGGCGCGGGCGTCCGCGTCCTTGCTCTCGCCGCCGCGCACGATGGTCATGAAGTCGGCGAACATCAGGCTCACGCCGTTCCAGACACCGACCAGGGACGACATGGCCGCCGCCCAGAAGCCGACGAGGAAGACCTTGCCGGCCCACTGGCCGTAGCGGTCCTGGAGGACGACGGCGAGGTCGACGAGGCCGGCGTCACCCTGCTCGATCGCGACGCTGGTGGAGTAGAGCAGCTCGGCGCCGACCACGAGCGTGGCCAGCACGAAGATCCCGGTGACGACGTAGGCGACGCTGTTGTCGATCCGCATGACCCGCATGTACGACGGCGTGGACCAGCCCTTCTCGCGCAGCCAGTAGCCGTACGCCGCGAGGGTGATCGTGCCGCCGACACCGCCGGCCAGCGCGAGGGTGTTGACCAGGCCGCCGTCCGGGATCCGCGGCGCCAGGCCGGTGAGGAGCTCGGGGATGTTGGGCACCGTCAGCACCGCGGCGCCGACCATGGTGACGAACATCAGCCCGACGAGGGCGGCCAGCACCTTCTCGAAGGTGCTGTAGCGGCCGGTCCAGACGAGGGCGAGGCCGATGAGGCCCGAGATGATGCCCCACCACGTCACCGACAGCACGCCGGTGAGGCCGGCGAGGGCGAGGCCGGTGCCGGCCATCGCGGCGGCGCCGTAGACGAAGCCCCAGATCACGATGTACGGCGCGAAGTACCACGTCGTCCAGATGCCGAGGGAACGCCAGCCCTCGAAGATCGTCCTGCCCGTGGACAGCGAGTACCGGCCCGCTCCCTCGACCAGCACGATCTTCATCAGGCAGCCCACGACCACGCACCACAGCAGCGTGTAGCCGAACTTCTGACCCGCGATGAGCGTGGCGACGAGGTCGGCGGCGCCGACGCCGGTCGCTGCGACGACGAGGCCCGGGCCGATGATGCGCCAGCGCGGGACGGTGGTCTGGTCTGCCGAGGTGGTGGAAGCCATGTGCTTCACCCTAGGCCCGGTCCAGACCAGTTGTCAGGCTCCGGCTCAGAGCTCGCGCAGGGTGGTCGAGTCAGCCGAGCGCGCGCTTCGAGTCCGAGCGAGGAACGTCAGCCACCGGCTCTCCTCGGAGTCCTCGCCGAAGGCCCGCCACTCGAGCCCGAAGCCGGCGTCCTCGAGCGCGTCGCAGAGGTCGGGCTCGCGCCACAGCACGGTGAAGTAGGGGTTGCCCGAGTCGCCGACCTCCCACCGCTCGCCGTCCCCCTCGCGGACGGAGACGAGAAAGGAGCCGCCGGGCCGCAGGGCGCGCGCGACGCGCCCGAGCACGTCGGGCACCAGCGCCCGGTCGACGTGCTGCAGCACGGCCAGCGCCAGCACGGCGTCGTACGGGCCGCCGAGGTCGTCGCTGGTGACGTCGGCGTCCCCGTCGCGCTCACGTGAGCGGTAGCCAGGCCGTGCGCCTCGAGGAAGTCGGCGTCCCGGCCGGGCCCCGACCCCACCTCGAGCACCGTCCCGCCTGCGGGAACGACCTCGAGCAGCCGGTGCAGGCCGTCCGGCTCCGGCACGGCGCGACGCGGTGTCATGCCCTGCACCCTAGTGATCGCAATTGAGGTGACGGTGTCGGCGGCGGCAGTGGACAATGCTCCGTTGTGGGTCATGTGGATGTCGCCGGAGTGCGCTACGAGCTGCCGGACGGCCGGGTGCTGCTCGACGACGTCAGCTTCCGGGTCGGCGACGGCCAGAAGGTCGCCCTCGTCGGCGCCAACGGGGCCGGCAAGACGACCCTGCTGAGGATCATCACCGGCGACCTGACGCCCCACGGCGGCGTCGTCACCCGCTCCGGCGGTCTGGGCGTGATGCGCCAGTTCGTCGGCCACGGCGGTGGCGACGAGACCGTCCACGACCTCCTGCTGTCGGTGTCGCCCCCTCGCGTACGCGCTGCCGCCGAGGCCGTCGACGCCGTCGAGCTCAAGCTCATGGACACCGACGACGAGCGCACCCAGATGGCGTACGCCACGGCGCTCTCGGACTACGCGGACGCGGGTGGCTACGACGTCGAGGTCACGTGGGACGTCTGCACGATCTCCTCGATGGGGCTGCCCTTCGACCGGGCGCGGCACCGCCTGCTCAGCACGCTGTCGGGCGGCGAGCAGAAGCGGCTCGTCCTGGAGTACCTGCTGCGCGGGCCCGACCAGGTCCTGCTGCTCGACGAGCCCGACAACTACCTCGACGTCCCCGGCAAGATCTGGCTCGAGGGCCGGATCCGCGAGTCGGCGAAGACGATCCTCTTCATCAGCCACGACCGCGAGCTGCTCGACAACACCGCGACGCGCATCGTGACCGTCGAGCTCGGCAGCGACGGCAACCTCGTCTGGACCCACCCCGGTGGCTTCGCGAGCTACCACGCCGCGCGCACCGACCGCTTCGAGCGGTTCGAGGAGATGCGGCGCCGCTGGGACGAGGAGCACGCCAAGATCAAGGCGCTGGTGCTGCGGCTGAAGATCAAGTCGGAGTACAACGACGGCATGTCGTCGCAGTACCGCGCGGCCCAGACGCGCCTGCGGAAGTTCGAGGAGGTCGGCCCGCCGGTCGAGCAGCCCCGCGAGCAGCAGGTCACGATGCGGCTCAAGGGCGGCCGCACCGGCAAGCGCGCGGTCGTCTGCACCGACCTCGAGCTCACCGGGCTGATGCGGCCCTTCGACCTCGAGGTCTGGTACGGCGAGCGGGTGGCGGTGCTGGGCTCCAACGGGTCCGGCAAGTCCCACTTCCTGCGGCTGCTGGCCGCCGGCGGCAGCGACCCCGACATCGAGCACCAGCCCGTCGGCGTACCTCCCGCCCCGGTGCCGCACACCGGCTCCGCCAAGCTCGGCGCCCGCGTGCGTCCCGGGTGGTTCGTGCAGACGCACGAGCACCCCGAGCTGCTGGGCCGTACGCTCCTCGAGATCCTGCACCGCGGCGACGGCACCCCCGACGGGCGCGCCGGGATGGGCCGCGAGGCCGCCAGTCGGGTGCTCGACCGCTACGAGCTGGCGCACGCCGGCGAGCAGAAGTTCGAGTCGCTCAGCGGTGGTCAGCAGGCACGCTTCCAGATCCTGCTGCTGGAGCTGTCCGGTGCGACGCTGCTGCTGCTCGACGAGCCGACCGACAACCTCGACGTGCAGTCCGCCGAGGCGCTCGAGGCCGGGCTGGAGGCATTCGACGGGACGGTGCTCGCGGTGACCCACGACCGGTGGTTCGCCCGCGGCTTCGACCGGTTCCTCGTCTACGGCGCCGACGGCGAGGTCTACGAGTCCGACGGCCCGGTGTGGGACGAGGGCACGGGTGGCACGGGCGCGATGAGCCTCGAGATCGTCGACCTCGACCCGTTCGACGCCGCCGCCTTCGAGGCCTGGCACCGCGTCTACCTCCGCGCCCAGGACGCCATGGGCGAGGCGGCCACGCCGTGGATGCTCGAGGAGCTGCGTGCCGTGATGCAGCAGACCGGGTCGTCGGCGTGGTCGGGCGGCTGGTCGGCCGTCGCGGCGGGCGAGACCGTCGGCGCCGGCTTCCTGCGCACGCCGCTGCTGGACAACCTCGAGCTCGCCGAGCTCGACGTCCACGTCGACCCCGACCGCCAGCGGTCGGGGATCGGGACCGCCCTCCTGGCGCACGTCGAGGAGCAGGCACGCCGCCGCGGTCGTACGGTCCTGACCGGGCTGGTCGGGTGGACGTGGGGCCACGGACCGCTCGGCGAGGACGCGGCGGGTCCGCAGTTCGCCCGCGCCCGCGGCTACGACCTGGCGCTGACCGAGGTGCAGCGCGAGCTCGCGCTGCCGGTCGACGACGCCGTGCTGGCGCGGCTGGCGGACGAGGCTGCTCTCGCCCACCCGGCGTACGAGCTGCGCTCCTGGGTCGGCCCGGTGCCCGACGAGCTGCTGGAGGGGTGGGCCGCACTCACCTCGAGCCTGACGACCGAGGCCCCGACGGGTGACCTGGAGCTCGAGCCGGAGGCGGTCAGCACCGACGCCGTACGCGAGCGGGAGGCGACGCTGGCGCGGCAGGGTCGCACGAAGTACAACACCGTCGCGCTCTCCGAGGCCGGCGACGTGGTCGCCTACTCCGACCTCGCCACCACCGTCCACGACCCCGGACGTGCCTACCAGTGGGGCACGCTCGTGCTGCGGGCGCACCGCGGCCACCGGCTCGGCGTCGCGGTGAAGGTCGCGAACCTGCGGCTGCTGCAGCGCGAGCGGACCGACGTCGTCCGGCTGACGACGTACAACGCCGAGGAGAACTCCCACATGATCGCGGTCAACGAGGCGCTGGGCTTCCGCCCGGTCGCCTGGCTGGGCGACTTCCAGAAGAAGCTCGGCTGATGGCCGCGCCCGAGCTGGTCCGACTGGGCCCCGACGAGTGGCAGGAGTTCCGCGAGGTGCGCCTCGCCTCGCTCGTCGACGCGCCGTACGCCTTCGGCGCGAGCCACGCCGACTGGGTCGACGCGAGCGAGGAGCGGTGGCGCTCGCGGCTGACGGACGTGCCGTTCACCGTCGTCGCGCGTGGCGACGAGCGGCTCGTCGGTGTCGTGTCGGGTGTCTCGTCAGGGGAGCACGTCGAGCTGATCTCGATGTGGGTCGCACCCGACCACCGCGGCACCGGTCTCGCGGGGCGGCTCATCAGCGAGGTCGTGGCCTGGGCTGACGCGATGGGGCAGGACACGGTCCTGATGGTCCGCGACGACAACGCGCCGGCGATCAGGGCGTACGAGCGCGCGGGCTTCACCGACCTCGGGGTGCCGGACGACTGGCCGGAGGACGCGCCTCGCGAGCGGCGGATGCGGCGGGCGAGGGCATGACGCTGCGGCTGCTCGCGCTACCGGACAGTCGTGTGGTCGTCGAGCCGGCCAACGACCTGACTGTCCGGTAACGCCGGGTGCGGGCCGGATCGTGGGCGCGGGCCCGTGAGGCGGCGTACGACCCTCGCGACGACGGCCGCCACGAGCCAGACGGCGAACCCCGCGAGGAGGGCGAGGACGATGCGCCGCGCGATCGGCCAGGGCCCGCGGTCGACGGCGCCGGGGGCGACGACCTGGAGGCGGTCGGCCGCCGCGGCCGCCAGCTGGAACCGGCCGACGCCGTAGGACGACATGCCGGACATCGTCATGAGGGTGCTCGGTGACGAGCCGTCGAGCGGCACGGCCGACAGCGTGGAGTCGTCCGAGCCGCAGCAGGGGTCGCCGCCCCCGCCGTCCAGCAGCACCATCACCTCGTCGGCCCCGTTCCAGCCGAGCACCCGACCCGGCCCGGAGAACGGCAGGTCGAACGGTGCGGGCACCTCCCCGCCGGTCCCCGACACGTCGACGAACGAGAGGCCCGTCGGGACACCGGGGTCGCCGAGCGGAGCGGGCGCGAGCGAGGGATCGACCGTGGTGATCGCGAGCCACCGCCCGTCGGGCGACCACGCGTACGGGCCGGCCAGCAAGCCGTCAGCCTCGACCGGCCGTTCCGCGTCGCCGTCGGCGATCACGAGCTCCCGACCGTTGTCGCCCGACCGCTGGACGGCCAGGGCGGAGCCGTCCGGGGAGAACGCGACCCCGTTGGCTTCGCCTCCGTCCAGCACCTCGGTCTGGTCGGTGGTGAGGTCGAGGACCCCGACGTCGCCCTCGATGAGCCCGCCCGAGTAGGGACTCGTCGCATCGGCAGACAGCAGGAGGGCCATCGACTGCCCGTCGGCCGACCAGGCCACCGGCACCACGCTGCGTCCCTGCGGGAGCGGGTGGGTGGTGGAATCGCCGGTGGTGAGGTCGACCACCGCGACGTTCGGCTCGGCGATGTCGTGGTCCCCGACCGCGACGTACCGGCCGTCCGGTGAGAGCAGCATCGGGGCCGGGTCGCCCTGTGTCTCGGCACCCGCACGACCCTCCGCCACGTCGACCCGGCGGTAGGTGTCGCCGCCCGCGCCGAGCACGACGGCCTGGGGGAAGTCCATGAGCTCCACGCCGAAGCCGTGCTGGAAGAGTGCGACGGCGGGCCCCGGCGGCGAGGCGGAGACGCTCCCGGTCAGGTAGGAGTAGCCGGCCATCTCGCGCGGCACGGAGAAGTCGCCGACGTTCGGTCGGTCGGCCTCGGCGCCCCCGACGGACCCCAGGGCGATGACGACCGCGGCCGCGCACAGTCCGAGGGCCTGGGGCACTGCGGCAGCCATGCGCACGTCCGGAGTCTAGGACCGGGGGACCTCGCTAGAAGGCGCTGATCCCCGTCTCGGCGCGCCCGATCAGCAGCTTCTGGATCTGCGAGGTGCCCTCGTAGAGCGTCATCACGCGGGCGTCGCGGAGGTACTTCGCGACCGGGAAGTCGTCGACGTAGCCCGCACCACCGTGCACCTGGACGGCGTTGTTGGCGGCGCGCACGGCAGCCTCGGAGGCGAACAGCTTGGCCTTGGAGGCGGCGATCCCGTACGGCTCGCCGCGGTCGATCAGGTCGGCGCACCGCCAGGCCAGCAGCCGGGCCGCGTCGGCGTCGACCGACATGTCGGCGATGAGGTCCTGCACGAGCTGGAAGGACGCGATCGGCTTGCCGAACTGCGTGCGCTGGGTGGCGTACGCCACCGACGCCTCGAGGCAGCCCTGCACGATCCCGACGCAGCCCGAGGCGACCGCGAGGCGCCCCTTGTCGAGGGTGCCCATCGCGATCTTGAAGCCCTGCCCGACCTCGCCGAGGCGCGCGGAGTCCGGGACGCGTACGCCGTTGAGGAACAGCTCGGCCGTCGCCTGGCCGCGCAGCCCGAGCTTGCCCGTGATCTCGCGCGCCTCGAAGCCGGGGGCGTCGGTCGGCACGAGGAACGCCGTCACCCCGCGCGGGCCGTCGTCGCTGGTGCGGGCGAAGACCAGGGCGACGTCGGCCCAGGTGCCGTTGGTGATGAAGAGCTTCTGGCCGTCGATCACCCAGTCGGCCCCGTCGCGGGTCGCGCGCGACGTGAGGTTGCCGGCGTCCGAGCCCGTGCCGGGCTCGGTGAGCCCGAAGCAGCCGAGCTTCGTGGCGGCGGCGAGCTGGGGCAGCCACTCCTGCTTCTGCTCCTCGGTGCCGTGGAAGAGGATCGACTTCCCGACGAGCCCGCTGCTGACCGACACGATCCCGCGCAGGGCCGAGTCGGCGCGGCCGAGCTCCTCCATCGCGAGCGAGTAGGTGACGTAGTCGCCGCCGACACCGCCGTACTCCTCCGGGATGGTGAGGCCGAAGAACCCGAGCTCGGCCATCTTCGGCACGATCGCGAGGTCGACCGACTCGTCGTGGTCCCACTGCATCCGGTGCGGGACCGCCTCGCGCTCGAGGAAGTCCCGCGCCAGTTCGCGGAAGGCCTGCTGCTCGTCGCTGAGCGAGAGGTCCATCAGAGCGCCTCGACGAGCTCGTGGTCGGTGACCCGCTCGGACAGCCGGCGCAGGTGGTGCGGGCCGTTGCCGAGCCACTGGTCGAGCACCTCGAGGTGTGCGGTGCCGACGCCGACGGCGTACTCCGCCGTCATGCCGATGCCGCCGTGCAGCTGGATCGCCTCCTGGCCGATGTGGCGCCCGGAGCGGGCGACCTGCAGGCCCACCCGGTCGGCCGCGTCGGCGACGACGTCCGTGTCGCCGCCGGCGATCGTCATCGTCGCCCAGTCGACCATGCTGTGCGCCAGCTCGAGCTCGACGTACATGTCGGCCGCCCGGAAGGTGAGGGCCTGGAAGGTGTTGAGGGTGACGCCGAACTGCTTGCGGCTCTTGAGGTAGTCGGTCGTCGCGCGCACCTGGCTCTGCATCACGCCGAGGGCCTGGTTGGCGCCCATGATCCGGGTGAGGTCGCTGATCGTCGCGATGCTCGGTCCGGCGTCGCGGCCGGGCTCCCCGAGCGGGGTGGCGGCACTGCCGTCGAACCGCACGCTCGCAGCGCGGGTCAGGTCGGCGGCGGCGAAGCCGGTGCGCTCGACGTCGTCGGCCGCGACCACGAAGACACCGGTGCCGCCCTCGTCCGGGAGCGCTGCTGTCACGACCAGCACGTCGGCCGCCTCACCGCCGACCACCGGGTCGGCCACGCCGTCGAGCGTCCACGAGCCGTCGGACACGGAGGCGCGTACGCCGTCCGCGCGCGAGGCCCACCGTCCGCCGGGGGAGGTGTCGGCCGCAGCCAGCACGAGCTCGCCCGAGCTCAGCCGGCCCAGCAGGTCGGCCTTCTGCTCAGCCGACCCGAGCGCGGCGACCAGACCGCCGGCGTGCACGACGCACGCGAGGAAGGGCTCGGGCGCGAGCACGCGGCCCAGCTCCTGGCACACGATGCCGATCTCGACGGGTCCCGCGCCCACGCCGCCGTCGGCCTCGCTGAACGGGAGGCCGAGGATGCCCATCTCGGCCAACCGACCCCACAGGGCGCGGTCGAACCCGTCGTCGGAGGCCACCGCCTGCCGGCGTGCCTCGTGGTCGCCGTACGTCCCCTTGAGCAGGCCGCGCACGGCCTCGCGCAGCGCCTGCTGCTCGTCGTCGTAGGTGAAGTCCATCGTCTGCTCCTCAGAGTCCCAGGATCGTGCGGCTGATGATCTGGCGCTGGATCTCGTTGGACCCGCCGTAGATCGACGCCTTGCGGAGGTTCAGGTACGTCGGTGCCGTGCGCCGGGCCCAGCCCTCCTGCGGTGAGTCCTCGTCGGCGCGAGAGGCCAGCGACGCGGGACCGGCCAGGTCGAGGGCGAGCTCGCTGACCGCCTGCTGCAGCACGGTCCCGCGGAGCTTGAGCACCGACGAGGCCGGGTGGGGCTCGCCGTCGGAGGAGTGCGCGACCACGCGCAGGGCGGTGAGCTCGAGGGCGAGCAGGTCGTTCTCCAGCTCCGCGATCCGGGCGCGGACGAGCGGGTCGTCGAGCTGGTCGGCAGCGGTCGTCTTGAGGGTGGCGAGCGCGCGCTTGGTGGCGCCCACCGGCGCCACGCCGACGCGTTCGTTGCCGAGGAGGAACTTCGCGATCGTCCAGCCACCGCCGGGCTCCCCGACGAGCAGGTCGCCGGGCACGCGGACGTCGGAGAACCAGACCTCGTTGACCTCGTGGCCGCCGTCGATGAGCTCGATCGGCCGGACCTCGACGCCGGGGCTGGTCATGTCGATGAGCAGCATCGAGATGCCGGCCTGCTTCTTCACCTCGGGGTCGGTGCGCACGAGGGTGAAGATCCAGTCGCCGTGCTGCCCGAGCGTGGTCCAGGTCTTCTGGCCGTTGACCACCCAGTCGTCGCCGTCGCGCACCGCGGTCGTACGCAGGCTGGCGAGGTCGGAGCCGGCGTCCGGCTCGGAGAAGCCCTGCGACCACCAGATGTCGAGGTTCGCGGTCTTGGCCAGGAAGCGCTCCTTCTGCTCCTCGGTGCCGAACTGTGCGATCACCGGTCCGATCATCGAGGCGTTGAACGCCAGCGGGATCGGCACGCCGGCGCGCTGCATCTCCTCGTGCCACAGGTGTCGCTGCAGGTCGGTCCAGTCCTGACCGCCCCACTCGACCGGCCAGTGCGGCACGGCGAGCCCCTCGGCGTTGAGGGCCTGCTGGCTCTCGACGATCTGGTCGCGGGTGAGGTGGCGGCCCTCGAGGACGGTGTCGCGGATCTCCTGCGGGATCGTGCTGGTGAACGTCTCCCGCATCCGGTCGCGGAACTCGCGGTCGGTCTGGCTCAGCTCGAGCTGCATGTGACTCCTCTGCTTCGTGCCTGTGGCCGGCGCACACGACAGGGCCGGCCGCCCCATCATGGCGCGGCCGGCCCAAGAGCACGGTGGAGCGGGGCCGATCAGCCCGTCGTGGCGTCGCTGTCGAGCACGAAGGTGCCGGTCCTCTCCTGCCCGCCGCTCAGCCAGGTGACGGTGACGTTGTCACCGGGACGGTAGGAGCGGATCGTGGCGACGAGCGAGTCGGCGTCGGTGATCCGCCGGTCGTCGACCTTCGTGATGACGTCGCCCGGGGCGAGGCCGCCCTCGCTCGCGGTGGACCCGGAGGTCACCTCGCGCACGACCGCGCCGGCCTCGTCGCCGGTCCGCGGGCTGCCCACCTGGAGGCCCAGGCGGGCGTGGGTCGGGGTCTCGCCCGCAGCCATCTGGTCCACGATCGGCATCACCTCGTCGATCGGGATCGCGAACCCGAGACCGATCGACCCGGACTGCTGCGACGTCGCCGAGCTGGCGGTGCGGATGGAGGAGTTGATCCCCACCACGGCACCGGTCATGTCGGTCAGGGGCCCACCGGAGTTGCCGGGGTTGATCGCCGCGTCGGTCTGGATCGCGGGGTACGTCGTGGAGTTGCCGGCGTCGTCGGAGCCCACGTTGACCGGGCGGTCGAGCGCGCTGACGATGCCGCTGGTGACGGTGGCGTCGAGGCCGAAGGGCGAGCCGATGGCGACCACGCCCTCGCCGACGCCGAGGTTGGCCGACTTCCCGATCGTCGCCGGCGTCAGGTCGGTGACGTCCTGTGCCTGGATGACGGCGGTGTCGGTGAGCGGGTCGGTGCCGAGGATCTCGGCGTCCGCGCTGGTGCCGTCGGAGAACGACACCTTGATCGTGCCGCCCTCGCCGGCCACCTCGACGACGTGGTTGTTGGTGAGGATCGTGCCGTCGGCCGTGAGGATGATGCCCGACCCGGAACCGGCCTCGCCGTTGCCCGTGACGTCGATCTTCACCACGCTCGGCAGCACCTTCTGCGCCACCGACTCCACCGATCCGTCGGCCGGTGGCGTCTGCGTCTGGTTGGCCACCGTCGAGGTGGTCGGCGCGTCCGCCCGCGCCGAGCTCGTCGGCTCGTCATGGGTGGCGTCCCACACGGCCGCCCCGCCCAGGCCCGCGCCGCCGCCCACGAGGAGCGAGGTGGCCACCACCGCGGCCGCCAGTCCCGTACGCCGTCGCCGCGGCGGTGGCTGCTGGGGCAGGTGCTGGGGCGGCTGGTGGAACGGGGACTGCTGCTGGGTGGAGTACTGGTCGCTCATGGTGAGAGCGTGCGTCGCGAGCCTGTGTGCGGCCTGAGAGCGGGCTGGGAAGTCGAGAAACTACTTCCAGCGCTCGTTGGCTGCGGTGAACGTGAGCTCACGGTCTCCGGTGTAGATCTGCTTGGGACGGGCGATCTTCTGGTCCTTGTCCTGCACCAGCTCGGCCCACTGCGCCAGCCAGCCCGGCGTACGCCCGATGGCGAACAGGACGGTGAACATCTCCGGCGGGAACTGGAAGGCCTCGTAGATCAGGCCGGAGTAGAAGTCGACGTTGGGGTAGAGCTTGCGCTTGACGAAGTACTCGTCCTCGAGCGCGATCTTCTCCAGCTCCTTGGCGATCTCGAGGAGCGGGTTGACCCCGGTGACCTCGAAGACGTCGTCGCAGGCCTTCTTGATGATCGTGGCGCGCGGGTCGAAGTTCTTGTAGACCCGGTGGCCGAAGCCCATCAGCCGCTCGTTGCCGTCCTTCACGCCCTCGATGAAGGCGGGGATGTTCTCCTTCGAGCCGATGCGCCGCAGCATCCGGAGGACCGCCTCGTTCGCACCGCCGTGCAGCGGGCCGTAGAGCGCGCCGACACCGGCCGCGACGGCCGAGTAGGGGTCGACCTGCGAGGAGCCGACGGAGCGGACCGCGTTGGTCGAGCAGTTCTGCTCGTGGTCGGCGTGGAGGATGAAGAGCACGTCGAGCGCCTTCACCAGGCGCGGGTCGGCCTCGAACTTCTGCTCGCTCATCTTGAAGAGCATCGAGAGGAAGTTGGCGGTGTAGCCGAGGTCGTTGTCGGGGTAGACGAACGGCTTGCCCTGGGCGTGGCGGAACGACCACGCGCCGAGGGTCGGCATCTTCGCGATCATCCGGACGATCTGCATGTGGCGGTTGTCCGCGTCGCTGATGTTGCGGGCGTCGGGGTAGAACGTCGACAGCGCGCCGACCGAGGCCATCAGCATGCCCATCGGGTGGGCGTCGTAGCGGAAGCCGTGCATGAAGCCCTTCACGTTCTCGTGCACGAACGTGTGGTAGGTGATCTCGTGCACCCAGGCGTCGTACTCCTCCTTGGACGGCAGCGCGCCGTGCACCAGGAGATAGGCGACCTCGAGGAAGTTGGACTTCTCCGCCAGCTGCTCGATCGGGTAGCCGCGGTACTCGAGGATGCCCTTGTCGCCGTCGATGAAGGTCACGGCGGAGCGACACGAGGCGGTGTTGACGAAGCCGGGGTCATAGGTCGCCAGGCCGGGCTCGTCATCGGTGAGACGGATCTGTCCCAGGTCCTTGGCCGCGATCGTGTTGTCGTTGATCGCGATGTCGTACTGCTGACCGGTCCGGTTGTCGGTGACAGTCAGGGAATCCTTGGCCGCTACGTCGGTCACGTCGGCTCCTGTTCATACGTCTTTGTACGTCTGTGGGGTCACTCCAACTTAGCCGCGGGTGTCGCGCGAGCGCGAACCGGTGTCCAGCGCTCGACCACCCGCAGGACCGAGCGGCGCGTCAGCGACCGGCCACCCGGTGGGCGACCCGCGCGATGCGGCTGGTGCGCTCGAGGCCCGCGTCCTCGCGGCGGTCGGCGGCCCGGTAGAGGCGGTAGAGCGCGTGCACACCGGCCCACCGCAGTGGCTCCGGCTCCCAGCGGCGTACGCGGTGGTTGGTCCACGGGAGCCGGGTCAGGTCGGTGTCCTCGCCGCGCACCAGGTCACGGAGCGTGCGCCCGGCGAGGTTGGTCGCGGTGAGCCCCGAGCCGACGTAGCCGCCGGCGTGGCCGAGGCCGGTCGCGGGGTCGAAGGAGACGCTGGCGCTCCAGTCGCGCGGCACCCCCAGGACGCCGCACCAGGCGTGGTCGATCGTGACGCCGGCCAGCGACGGGAAGAGCGTCGTGAGGGTCGCGCGCAGCGACTCGACCGTCCAGTCCTGGGTGCGGCCGTCGACGTCGGTGCGCGAGCCGAAGCGGTAGGGCACGCCGCGCCCGCCCATCGCGATCCGGCCGTCGGCGGTGCGCTGGGCGTAGCAGTAGGCGTGGGCCTCGTCGCCGAGCAGCTCGGCGCCGCTCCAGCCGATGTCGTGCCACTGGGCGTCGGTCAGGGGAGCGGTCGCCACGATCGCGGAGTTCATCGGGAGCCACTCGCGCCGGTGCCCGGCCAGCCCGGCGGTGAACCCCTCGAGGCAGCGGAGCACGACGGGGGCGCGGACCGTGCCGCGATCGGTGACCACGGCGCCCGGCTCGATCGAGACGGCGCGCGTGCCCTCGTGGACGCGGACGCCGCTCCGGCGCACGAGGTCGGCGACACCGCCCACCAGCCTGGCCGGGTGCACGCGGGCGCAGTCGGGGTCGAAGTGCCCGGAGACGGCGCCGGCCACGCGGATCCGCTCGGCCACCTGGGCCGCGGAGAGCTCGCCGTCGAGCCGCTCGGCCTGGGCCTGCGACCGCGCGACGTGGAGCACGCCGCTGCGCACGATGTCGGCGTCGATTCCCTCGCGGGCCGCCACGTCGATGACCTCGGCCACGGTGGCGCGGACGGCCGCGCGGAGCCGCTCGACGCCGTCCTCGCCCGCCTGCCTCGGCGTACGCCGTCGCGCTGCCGGGCAGCTCGCTGGACAGCCAGCCGCCGTTGCGCCCCGACGCACCGAAGCCGGCGAACTCGGCCTCGACGATCCGGATGTCGAGGGTGGGATCGGCCTCGTGGAGGTAGTGCGCCGTCCAGAGCCCGGTCAGGCCGGCACCGACGATCGCCACGTCGCAGGCGACGTCGCCGTCGAGCCGGTCGGTCGGCGACGGCAGCCCGACCTGCTGCCACCAGAAGGACACACCACCGTTGCGCACCGGGTCATTGTGACCCTGCGCCGTTTTGACCCCCGCGCTGGCCGAGCCGTACTCTTGCTGGTCGCGACTCCTGCCGCGTCCGTCCTCTCCGGGGACGGGTGCAGATCCGGACGTCATCCCTCCTGAGGAGGGAGCGATCCGGGCCGTGTTCGTCAGAAGCCGCAGCTCGATCACCGGACCTCGACCGAGGTCCGGGACCAACGAACCAGAACGGGACATCGCCGTGCGCACGTACAGCCCCAAGCCCGCTGACATCCAGCGCGAGTGGCACGTCATCGACGCCACCGACGTGGTCCTCGGACGCCTCTCCGTCCAGACCGCCAACCTCCTCCGCGGCAAGCACAAGCCGACCTTTGCGCCTCACATGGACATGGGCGACTTCGTCATCATCGTGAACGCCTCCAAGGTGTCGCTGTCGGGGTCCAAGAAGACCACCAAGATGGCCTACCGCCACTCGGGCTTCCCGGGCGGCCTCTCGGCCACGCCCTTCGGTGAGCTCCTCGAGAAGGACGCCCGCAAGGCCATCGAGAACGCTGTCTGGGGCATGCTCCCCAAGAACAAGCTCGGTCGCCAGATCCTGAAGAAGCTCAAGGTCTACTCCGGCCCCGACCACCCGCACCTGGCCCAGCAGGCCACTCCCTTCGAGATCACGCAGATCTCCCAGTGACGACCGAGGACGCACAGATGACTGAGAACAGCACTGAGGTCGAGGAGACCTTCGAGACCGACGCCGACGGCGTCTCGTACACGTCCGAGAGCGACGCCTCCGCGGACACCCCGGCCCGCCCGGCCACGATCGCGCCCGGCGCGGCGACCGGTCGTCGCAAGGAGGCCGTCGCCCGCGTGCGCATCGTCCCCGGCACCGGCGAGTGGCGCATCAACGGTCGTACGCTCGACAACTACTTCCCCAACAAGCTGCACCAGCAGATCGCCAACGAGCCGTTCGCCGAGCTGCAGCTCGAGGGCCGCTTCGACGTGATCGCGCGCATCCACGGTGGCGGCACCGCCGGTCAGGCCGGCGCCCTGCGTCTCGGCGTGGCCCGCTCGCTCAACCAGATCGACGAGGAGACCAACCGCCCGGCCCTCAAGAAGGCCGGCCTGCTGACCCGCGACGCCCGCGTCGTGGAGCGCAAGAAGGCTGGTCTCAAGAAGGCCCGCAAGGCCTCGCAGTTCTCGAAGCGCTGATCACCCGGGGTCTCGTCCGATGACGCGACTCTTCGGCACGGACGGGGTCCGGGGCCTGGCGAACGCCTCCTTGACGGCGGAGCTGGCCCTGGACCTGTCCGTGTGCGCAGCACACGTCCTGTCCGATCGCGGCGAGTTCGAGGCCTCTGCTCACGGGGTGGGCGCCCCCTGGCCGTGGTGGGTCGGGACACGCGCATCTCCGGGCAGTTCCTGGAGGCGGCGGTCGTCGCCGGGCTCGCCTCGGCGGGAGTCGACGTGCTGCTGCTCGGTGTGCTGCCGACGCCCGGTGTCGCCTACATGACCGAGCGGCTCGGCGCCGACCTCGGCGTGATGCTGTCGGCGTCGCACAACCCGATGCCCGACAACGGCATCAAGTTCCTCGCCCGCGGCGGGCACAAGCTCGACGACGCGATCGAGATCGCGATCGAGCGCCGCATGGGCGAGCCGTGGGAGCGGCCCACCGGCGGTGACGTCGGCCGGGTCGACGTCTACTCGACGGCGGTCGAGGAGTACGCCGCCCACCTCGAGAGCACGATCACCCACCCGCTGGTGGGGCTCAAGGTCGTCCTCGACTGCGCGGAGGGCGCTGCCCACGCCGCGGGTCCGCGCGCCCTCGAGGACGCCGGCGCCACGGTCATCGCGATCCACGCCGACCCCGACGGCCTCAACATCAACGACAACTGCGGCTCGACCCACCTGGAGTCGCTCCAGGCCGCGGTCCTCGAGCACGGCGCCCACGCCGGCTTCGCCCTCGACGGCGACGCCGACCGCTGCCTGGCCGTCGATGCCGACGGCAACGTCGTCGACGGCGACCAGCTGCTCGCCATCCTCTCCCTGTCGCTGCTCGACAAGGGCCACCTGGTCAAGGACACCGTCGTCGCGACGGTGATGAGCAACCTGGGCTTCGTCCAGGCGATGCGCGCCCACGGTGTCGGCGTACGCCAGACGAAGGTCGGCGACCGCTACGTCCTCGAGGCGATGAAGATCTCCGGCTACTCCCTCGGTGGCGAGCAGTCGGGCCACGTCATCATGAGCGACCACGCGACCACGGGGGACGGCATCCTCACCACCCTCCACGTGATGGAGCGGATGGCCACCACCGGCAAGTCGCTGGCCGAGCTGGCCTCGGTGATGACCCGGCTGCCGCAGGTGCTGCTCAACGTGCGCGACGTCGACAAGACCCGCGCCGACGAGGACGCCGTGCTGGCGGCCGCCGTGTCCGAGGAGGAGGCGGCGCTGGGGGAGCGCGGCCGGATCCTGCTCCGGCCGTCGGGCACCGAGCCGATCGTGCGCGTGATGGTCGAGGCGCCCACCCACGACGAGGCCCAGGACGTCGCGTCCCGGCTGGCCGACGTGGTGAAGTCGCAGCTGTCGCTGTCGCTCCCGTGACGACCGACCCGGGAACCGGGCTCGACGGGGGCGCGCCGGAGCCCCCCACCCGGCTCACCGCCAGGGACGTCGCCCTCGCGATCGGCATCGGGCTGGTGCTCGCGGCCGTGCTGGCTCTCATCACGCCGGGCGCACGCACTCACCTGCTGGGCGGCACCGACCCTCGCGAGACGACGGTCGTCGCCGTCCGTGACGGCACCCGGCCCGATGAGGTCGGCCGACCGCTGACCACCTACGACCTGCGCTGGTCGGACGGCGACGACGTCCGTACGGCGACCTTCCGTCGCTCCGGGCCTCCCGATCGCGAGGTCGGTGACACCTGGACCCTGTGGGTCTCGCCGGACGGCTCCTCGGTGGAGACCAGCTCGCCGCTGGCCACCTGGCTCTGGCTCGGGATCGGCCTGCCCGCCTTCGTCCTGCTGATCGGCGCGATCGTGCGCTGGCGCGGGCGCGTCAAGGCGAAGGCGGTCATCAAGGAGGCGGACCGGATCGAAGCGCGCCTCCGACGCCGCGCCGAGCGCTCCTAGTCCTCGCGGAGGCCCGCCAGCATCTGCGCCGCAGCTCGGGCTGCCACGGCACGCTCCGGCGCCGAGTCGGCGTACGCCCGGGAGGCCTCCTCCAGCGAGGCGATCTCGTCGTCGAGCACGGCCTGCTCGTCGGCGTCGCTCAGCCGGCGGCGCCGTGCCTCCGTCGCTCCCGCGCCGACCGGAGCGTCCTCGATCGCGCCGGAGGTGACCGTGGTGGGCACCGCCTCGGCGTTCTCCAGCGCCGCCAGCGCATTCCTCAACGTCGAGACGGTCTGGGTGTCCCGGGCCTTGCGAGCGGCAAGCAGTGCGGCACGCAACCGGTCGCGCAAGGATGAGTCGGTCGTCATGGCGTCACCCTGCCAAGAGCCGCTCACCTCCCGCACCCCGATATCCCCATGACGGCCGCCCTCGTCCCCGCTACGGTCGCGGCGTGGTCGACATCGAGCAGATCAATCCGCGCAACGAGGCGGCTCTGCGCGCCTGGTGGGAGGTCGGCCACGCCGCCACCGCCGAGCGCCCCGGCAAGCCGTGGCCGCTGTGGGAGCAGAGTCGCGTGGCCCTGCCGGCCGACAACCCCGAGCGCGGCATCACCCTGCTCGGCGCCATCGACGGGCGCGAGATGGTGGGTGCCGGGCTGCTGACCCGCACGCTCAAGGACAACCTCCACTCGGCGATGGCGTTCGCCTGGACGCGGCCCGACCGTACGCGCGAGGGCATCGGTCGCCGGATCGTCTCCGAGCTGGAGCTGATCGCCGCCGGCGACGGGCGTACGACGATCCAGAGCGAGGCCTACCTCCCGCCGGGCGGATCGGCCGGCGCGGAGCACTTCGCCACCGCGATGGGGTACGCCGTCGCGAGCCGCGAGTCCATCAAGGAGCTGACGCTCACCGACTTCGCCGACCGTCGCGACGCCCTCGCCGTCGAGGCCGGCGCCGCCCGCGACTACCGGATCCTCACCTTCGACACCGTGTGCCCCGACGAGCACCTCGAGTCCTTCGGCCGCCTGCTCGGCATGCTGATGGACGAGGTGCCGCTCGGCGAGCTCGACCTCGGGGCCTCGGAGTGGAGCCCCGAGCGGATCCGTGCGGCCGAGCAGCGGCTCGTCGACATCGGTCGGCACTCGCACACGGCGCTGGCGATCGCCCCGGACGGTGCGGTGGCCGGTGTCTCCGACGTACGTATCGACGACGACGACCCCGTCCACGGTCAGGTCGGCATCACCATCGTCGACCCCGCCCACCGCGGCCACCGGCTCGGGCTGGCGCTGAAGCTCGCGACCCACGACCTGGCGGTCGCGACGTACCCCGAGCTCGTCGTCCTCGACACCTCCAACGCCGAGGTCAACGCGTGGATGAACGCCGTCAACGAGGCGCTGGGCTATCGCACGATCGAGACGCTGCTGGAGCTGCAGAAGAAGGTGTGAGCTCAGCCCGCGCTGTCGTTGCGTGCGCCGGGACCGCCTGGTCGTGAGGGTGGCGGCGGACGACATCGAATCGGGCTCCGAGGATGTCGTGTGCCGCCACCCTGGTTCGTACGCCGCGCGAGGGTGGCGGCGGACGACATCGAATCGGGCTCTGAGGATGTCGTGTGCCGCCACCCTGGTTCGTACGCCGCGCGAGGGTGGCGGCGGACGACATCGAATCGGGCTCTGAGGATGTCGTGTGCCGCCACCCTGGTTCGTACGCCGCGCGAGGGTGGCGGCGGACGACATCGAATCCGCCTCCGAGGATGTCGTGTGCCGCCACCCTCGGACGCGTGCCGGCGTCAGAGCTTGCGGAGGCGGACGTACTTCACCGAGTGGTCGGCGTCCTTGCGCAGCACCAGGTTGGCGCGGGAGCGGGTGGGGGCGACGTTCTGCACGAGGTTGGGCTCGTTGATCGAGTCCCAGATGCGGGTCGCCTGGTCGACGGCCTCGTCGTGGGAGAGTGCGGCGTACTTGCGGAAGTACGACGCCGGGTCGCGGAAGGCGGTCTCGCGCAGCCGCAGGAACCGGTCGACGTACCAGCGCTTGATGTCGGTCAGCGCCGCGTCGACGTAGACGGAGAAGTCGAAGAAGTCGCTGACCGCCAGACCGGTGCGCCCGTCGTCGCGCACGCGCGCCGGCTGGAGGACGTTGAGGCCCTCGATGATGACGATGTCGGGCCGCTTCACGACGACCTTCTCGTCGGGGACCACGTCGTAGACGAGGTGGGAGTAGATCGGCGCCTCGACCTCGTCGCGACCCGACTTGATGTCGACGACGAACTTGAGCAGCGCCTTGCGGTCGTAGGACTCGGGGAAGCCCTTGCGGTGCAGGAGCGCGCGGCTCTTCCAGGACCCGGTTCGGTAGCAGGAAGCCGTCGGTCGTGACGAGCGCGACGTTGGGGTGCTCGGGCCAGTGGGCGAGCATCTGCTGGAGCACGCGGGCCGTGGTGGACTTGCCGACGGCCACCGAGCCGGCGAGGCCGATCACGAACGGCGTACGCGGCGGGGTGACGCGGTGCAGGAACTCCTCCTGCTCGCGGTGGAGCCGTGAGTTGCTCGCGACGTAGAGGCTGAGCAGGCGCGAGAGCGGGAGGTAGACCTGCTCGATCTCGCGCAGGTCGAGCTGGTCGCCGAGGCCGCGCAGGCGGGTGACCTCGTCGGGCGTGAGGACCGTCTCGGCGGTGCCGGCCAGCTGGGCCCACGCAGCGCGCTCGAGCTCGACGTAGGGGGAGGCCTCGTTGCCGTGATGCGGCTCCCCGACCTCGGACATGGGTGCGATTGTGGCACCGCGACGGGGCGTCGGCGTGCAGCGGCCTGCCGATAGACTCCCCGGCCATGTGCGGAATCGTCGGGTACGTGGGTGCCAAGCCGGCCGAGGGCGTCGTGATCGAGGGCCTGAGGCGACTGGAGTACCGCGGCTACGACTCCGCCGGGATCGCCCTCATCGACGACGGCCAGATCGTCACCGACAAGCGTGCCGGCAAGCTCGCCAACCTCGAGAAGGCCATCGCCGAGTCCCCGCTGCCGCAGGTCACCACCGGCATCGGGCACACCCGCTGGGCCACCCACGGACCGCCGACGGACCGCAACGCCCACCCGCACCTCGGGCGGGCGCGCCGGGTCGCGCTGGTGCACAACGGCATCATCGAGAACTTCGCCGAGCTGCGGGGTCGCCTCGAGTCCGAGGGCGTCGAGATGGCCTCCGACACCGACACCGAGGTCGCGGCCCACCTGCTCGAGGAGCAGCTCGAGACCGGCGTCGACCTGACCGTCGCGATGCAGAACGTCTGCCGCGCCCTCCGGGGCGCCTTCACCCTGGTCGCGGTCGACGCGCAGGACCCCGACCGGGTGGTGGCCGCCCGCCGCAACAGCCCGCTCGTCGTCGGCATCGGCGAGGGCGAGAACTTCCTCGGCTCCGACGTCGCGGCCTTCATCGAGCACACCCGCGAGGCGCTGGAGCTCGACCAGGACCAGGTCGTCACGATCACCCGCGAGGGCGTCGCCGTCTCCGGCTTCGACGGCACGCCGGCCGAGGGCCGCCGCTACCACGTCGACTGGGACCTCTCGGCCGCCGAGAAGGACGGCCACGACTGGTTCATGCGCAAGGAGATCTTCGAGCAGCCGCGCGCTGTCGCCGACTCGCTCCTCGGCCGCCGCGGCACCGACGGCCTGCTGCAGCTCGACGAGATGCGGCTGTCCGACCAGGACCTCCGCGACGTCGACAAGATCATCATCATCGCCGCCGGTACGTCCTTCTACGCCGGCATGGTCGCGAAGTACGCCATCGAGCACTGGTGCCGGATCCCGGTGGAGGTCGAGCTCGCCAGCGAGTTCCGCTACCGCGACCCGATCCTCACCAGCGACACCCTCGTCGTCGCGATCAGCCAGTCGGGCGAGACCGCCGACACCCTCCAGGCGATCCGCCACGCCCGCGAGCAGCGCTCGAAGGTGCTGTCGATCTGCAACACCAACGGCTCGACCATCCCGCGCGAGTCCGACGGCGTCATCTACACCCACGCCGGCCCGGAGATCGGCGTCGCGTCGACCAAGGGGTTCCTCACCCAGCTCGTCGCCTGCTACCTCCTCGCGCTCTACCTCGCCCAGGTCAAGGGCACCCGCTACGGCGACGAGATCTCGGAGGTGATGGACCAGCTCGACCAGATGCCGGCCCACATCCAGAGCGTGCTCGACAAGTCCGAGCAGGTCTACGGCCTGGCCCGCGACCACGTCGGCAGCCGGTCGGTGCTCTTCCTGGGCCGGCACGCCGGCTACCCCGTCGCGCTCGAGGGAGCCCTCAAGCTCAAGGAGATCGCCTACCTCCACGCCGAGGGGTTCGCGGCCGGTGAGCTCAAGCACGGCCCGATCGCCCTGGTCGAGGAGGGCCTGCCGATCCTCTGCATCGTGCCCCCACGCGGGCGCGACCAGCTCCACGACAAGATGATCAGCGGCATCCAGGAGGTGCGCGCCCGCGGCGCCCGCACCCTCTGCCTGGCCGAGGAGGGCGACACGACCATCGAGCCGTACGCCGACGTGCTGATCACGCTGCCCCAGGTGCCGGTGCTGCTCCAGCCCCTCGTCGCCGTGGTGCCCCTGCAGCTCTTCGCCTGCGAGCTGGCCACCCAGCTCGGCCACGACGTCGACCAGCCGCGCAACCTCGCCAAGTCCGTCACGGTCGAGTAGACGATGCCGGTCATCGGCGTCGGCATCGACGTGGTCGACATCGACCGCTTCGTGCAGTCCCTCGAACGCACGCCCGCCCTGCGGGACCGGCTGTTCACCGCGGCCGAGGCGTCGCGTCCGCCGGCCTCGCTCGCCGCCCGGTTCGCGGCCAAGGAGGCGATCGCCAAGGCGCTCGGGGCCCCGGTCGGGATGGCGTGGCACGACGCCGAGATCGTCTCGGAGGAGACCGGCCGGCCCCGCTTCGAGATCCGCGGCACGGTCGCCGCACAGGCCGACGCGCTGGGCGTGGTCCACGTCCACGTCTCGCTCTCGCACGACGCCGGCATCGCTTCGGCCGTCGTCATCCTGGAGAGCTGACGTGCTCCGCGCCCACACCGTCGAGGACGTACGCCGGGCGGAGCAGGCCGCGATGACCGACCTGCCCGACGGGGCGCTCATGCAGCGCGCGGCGGCGGGTCTCGCGACCGCGGTCCTCGACCTGCTCGGCGGTGGCTACGGGCGCCGCGTGCTGCTGCTCGTCGGACCCGGCGACAACGGTGGCGACGCGCTGTGGGCGGGCGCCCGGCTCGCCGCGCGCGGTGTCCGGGTCGAGGCGCTGCTGCTCGCTGATCGCGCCCACGTCGGCGGCCTGGCCGCACTCCGGTCGGCCGGTGGCCGGGCGACCCGCGACCTCGACGACCTCCGTCCCCGTCCCGACCTCGTCGTCGACGGGATCGTCGGCATCGGCGGCCGGCCCGGGCTGCGGCCCGACGCGGTGGCCGCCCTCGAGCGGTTCGCCGACGCGCCGGTCGTCGCGGTCGACGTGCCGTCGGGCGTCGACGTCGACACCGGACGGGTGGACGGCCCCCACGTGCGAGCCGCCCTCACCGTCACCTTCGGCACCCACAAGGTCGCCCACCTCGTCGACCCCGCCTCGCTCGCGTGCGGCGCCCTGCACCTGGTCGACCTCGGGCTCGACCTGGGTGACCCGGCGGTCGAGGCCCTCCAGCCCGACGACGTACGCGTGCTGCTGCCGCGGCCCACCGTGGACGCGCAGAAGTACACCCGCGGTGTCGTCGGCGTACGCGCCGGGTCGGACACCTACCCCGGCGCCGCGCTCCTCGCGGTCGCGGGCGCCAACACCGGGCTGGTCGGGATGGTCCGCTACGTCGGTCCGGAGCGGGTCGCCGACATCGTCCGCGCCGCGCACCCCGAGGTCGTCGGTGGCGGCCGGGTGCAGGCCTGGGTGGTCGGGCCCGGCGGCGGAGACGACGCCGCCGCCATGCTCGCCGAGGCGCGCGCGGACGGTGTGCCCGTCGTGGTGGACGCCGATGCGCTGCGACACGTCGCCGGCACGCTGCCGGGCTGCGTGCTCACCCCGCACGCCGGAGAGCTCGCCGCGATGCTCGGCATCGAGCGCGCCGACGTCGAGGCCGCGCCGCTGGATCACGCCCGCATGGCCGCCGACCGCTGGGACTGCGTGGTCGTGCTCAAGGGCCACCACACCCTCGTGGCCGCCCCCGACGGCCGGGTCCGGGTGACGACGACGGGCGTGCCGTGGCTGGCGACCGCCGGGGCGGGCGACGTGCTCGCCGGGCTCGTCGGCGCGCTGCTCGCAGCGGGCCTGGCCCCGTACGACGCCGCGTCCGTGGGCTCGTGGCTGCACGGCGCCGCGGCGACCGAGGCCGCGGCCGGCGGACCACTGACCGCGAGCCTGGTCGCGGTCCACATCCCGCAGGTCGTGCGCGAGACGCTCGTGGGTTTGGGATGATCGCGCCCATGACCGATCCCGTGCCCTCGCGCGCCGAGATCGTCGTGGACGTCGCCGCCATCCGCCACAACGTGCGGATCCTCAAGGACCTCGTGCAGGTCGACGCCCCCGTGCAGCTGATGGTGGTGGTCAAGGCCGACGGCTACGGCCACGGCATGGTCGAGGCCGCCGAGGCGGCCCGCGACGCCGGTGCCGACTGGCTGGGCGTCGCGACGATCGACGAGGCCCTCGCGCTGCGCGCGGCGGGGGACCGGGGACCGCTCCTGTCCTGGCTCAGCGCGCCCGGTGACGACTTCGCGGCCGCAGTCGCAGCGGGTGTCGAGGTCACGGCCTACTCCGTCGACGAGCTCCGGGAGATCGCCGCGGTGGGTCCCGCGCGCGTCCAGATCAAGGTCGACACCGGCCTGTCCCGCGGCGGGGCCGCGCGGGCCGACTGGCACGACCTGTTCGCCACCGCCAGCGACCTCGAGCGGGAGGGCCGGATCACCGTCACCGGCATCTGGTCGCACTTCGCCTGCAGCGATCAGCCGGCCCACCCCGCCAACGACGAGCAGGAGGCGGCCTTCCGGGACGCCCTCGCGCTGGCCGCCTCCGCCGGCCTGGACCCCGACGTCACCCACCTCGCCAACTCGGCGGCCACCATCCTGCGACCGTCGTCGCACTTCGACCTGGTCCGGTGCGGCATCGCGGCGTACGGACTCGACCCCGCGCCCGGCGTGACGCCGCGGCTCGGTCTGCGGCCGGCGATGACGGTGCGCGCCCGGCTGGTGATGAGCAAGCCCGTCGCGGCAGGGGACGGCGTCTCCTACGGCCACACCTGGATCGCCGACCACGACACCAGCGTCGGCGTCGTACCCGCCGGCTACGGCGAGGGCATCCTGCGCACGGCCGGCAACACGGCCTCGGTGTGGGTGGAGGACTCCCTGCGCCCGATCCGCGGACGGATGTGCATGGACCAGTTCGTCATCGACCTGCACGGCGAGCTGCCGCCGGCCGGCACCGAGGTGGTGCTGTTCGGCCCCGGCGACCGCGGTGAGCCGACCGCCCAGGACTGGGCGGAGGCGGCCGGCACCATCAACTACGAGGTCGTGACCCGGATCGGCGGCCGGCTGGCCCGGCGCCACGTCGACAGCGAGGACGGCGACAACGAGGACAACGAGGAAGGCACCCGATGAGCATCAAGGGCCGCATCTTCGGCACCGTGGTCGGAGCGGCCGGCCTGGCCGCCGCGGCCGGCGCGGTCGGCATCGCCCGGCAGAGCCGGATCATCGGCAACCGGGCCGCCGGCGAGAAGGTCGACTTCGGCGAGCTGCGCAGCGCGCCGCGGGTCGTCGTCGCCGACGACGCGCTCGACCTGCACGTGGAGATCGACGAGCCGGCCGACTTCGGTGGTCGGGCGTCGACCGACGACGACCTCACCGTGGTCTTCGTGCACGGCTACTCGCTGAACCTCGACAGCTGGCACTTCCAGCGGGCGGCGTACCGCGGGCAGGTCCGCACCGTCTTCTACGACCAGCGCAGCCACGGCCGGTCGGCGCGGTCCGACGACGACCACTGCACGATCGACCAGCTCGGGCACGACCTGCGCCGCGTCATCGAGGACACCGTGCCCGGCCGGTGCGTGGTCGTGGGCCACTCGATGGGCGGCATGACCGTGGTGTCGCTGGCCGAGCACTACCCCGAGCTCTTCGGCGACAAGGTGATCGGGACGGCACTGATCTCGACGACCGCGGGCGGTCTCGACCCGGGTCGGATCCTGTTCCCGATGCTGCCGCTCGGCCTGGGCGGTCGCTTCATGGGGCGCGCCGTGCGGACGCTCGATCGCGGTCACAAGGTGGTCGACCTCGCCCGGTCGTGGGGGCACGCGGTCGCCGACGTGGTCACCGACCGCTACGCCTTCGGCAGCGACCCGGTGCCGGCGTCCTACGTGGAGTTCGTGTACTCGATGCTCAACGCGACGCCGTTCGCGGTGGTCGCGGACTTCTACCCCGCCTTCGCGACGCTCGACCACTTCGAGCGCCTGGAGCCGCTCGGCCGGGTGCCGACGGCGGTCGTCTGCGGCACGGACGACAAGATCACCTCGGTCGGCCACAGCCGCAAGCTGCACAGCCGGATCCCCGGCTCGAGCCTGCTGGAGTGCGAGGGGGCCGGCCACATGGTGCTGCTCGAGCAGCACAAGCAGGTCACCGCGGAGCTCGACGACCTGATCTCGCTGGCCCAGGGGCAGGCGCTGCGGTGAGCGTCGTCGTACGCCGCGTCGGGCCGGAGGCCGCTGCCGACGTGCTGGCGGTCGTCCGTGAGGCGTTCGGCGCCCGCCGGGTCCTCGACCCGCCCGCCGACGCGCTCGGCGAGGACGTCGACTCCATCGCCCGGCTGCTGCGGAGGCGCGGCGGCTTCCTCGCGACGATCGACGGCCTGCCCGTCGGGTGCGTCGTGCTCGACCCGTCGCCCGACGGCCTGGTGCTGCGCCGGTTCGGTGTCACGCCCGGCGCCCAGGGCCGCGGCGTCGCCACCGCGCTCGTGGAGGCAGCCGTCGACGCTGCCGCGGGACGCTCGGCGGTGAAGGTCGTCGCGCGGGAGGAGCTGCCCGAGACGGTCGGCTTCTGGGAGCGGCACGACTTCGTGGTGACCGGCCGCCCCAGCCCCTACGTCGAGCTCGCCCTCTGGCTGGGCACGACCTTCGACGCCCCGGACGCGGAGACGATGCGGCTGCTGGGGGAGCGCGTCGGCCGCAGCCTCGCGGCGGGCGACCTGGTCGTCCTCACGGGCGAGCTCGGGGCCGGGAAGACCACGTTCACGCAGGGGCTCGGCACCGGGCTCGAGGTCCGGGGTGGCGTCACCTCGCCGACGTTCGTGATCGCCCGGGTGCACCCGTCGCTCGTGGACGGCCCCGACCTGGTGCACGTCGACGCCTACCGCCTCGGCGGCCTCGCCGAGCTCGACGACCTCGACCTCGACACCTCGCTCGACTCGGCAGTGACGGTCGTCGAGTGGGGCTCCGGCCTCGCCGAGGGCCTGGCCGAGTCGCGCCTCGAGGTGCTGATCGAGCGGGCGGTGGGCCGCGCGCCGGACGACGAGCTCGATCCCCGGCGCGTTTCGCTGCGCTGGGTCGTCGGACAGTAGCCTCGTCGCCGTGCTCCTCGCCCTCGACACCGCGACCCCGCTCGTGAGCGTCGCGCTCCACGACGGGGAGCGCGTCGTCGTCGAGCTCTCCTCCGAGCAGCCGATGAAGCACGGCGAGCACCTCGCCCCGCTGATCGCGCGCGCGATGGAGGACGCCGGCATCGTCCGGCAGGACCTCACCGCGATCGCCGTGGGCGTCGGCCCCGGGCCGTTCACCGGTCTGCGCGTCGGCATCGTCACCGCCCGCACCCTCGGCTTCGTGCTGGAGGTCCCCGTGTACGGCGTCTGCTCGCTCGACGCGATCGCGCTGGAGGTCGTCGGCACCTCGGCCACGCCGGGGAGCTTCCTCGTCGCCACCGACGCGCGCCGCAAGGAGGTCTACCTCGCCTCCTACGACGCCGACGGCCGACGCCTGGAGGGCCCGGTCGTCACCCGCCCGGCCGAGGTCGCCAGCGACGCCCCGGTCGCGGGCGCGGGACCCGTCCTCTACCCCGAGCACTTCTCCCACCCGATCGCGCCCGTTCGCCCGAGTGCGGGGTGGTTGGCCAGCGGGGTCATCGGCGAGCTCGTAGAATTGATCGACCCCGAACCCCTCTACCTGCGGCGCCCCGACGCGGTCGCAGGCGCACCCAGAAAGCCCGTCTCGTGATCCGATCCGCCGTCCTGGCCGACCTCCCGGCCCTCACCGCGCTCGAGCAGGAGCTCTTCGGCGTCGATGCGTGGAACGAGGCCCTGATCCGGCAGGAGATCGAGGGCCCGGGCCGCCGGTTCGTCGTCTCCGAGGACGCCTCGGGCCGGCTCGACGGCTACGCGGTGACGATGACGGCCGGCGACATCGTCGACCTGCTGCGCATCGCCGTACGCACGGAGTCGCGCCGCTCGGGCCTGGCCTCCCGCCTGCTCGACGAGGTGCTCGTCGACACCGACGACGCCTCGCGCATGCTCCTCGAGGTGAGCGTCGCCAACGCCTCGGCGCTCGGCTTCTACGTCGCTCGGCAGTTCAGCGTGATCGACGTCCGTCCGCACTACTACCGCGACGGTTCCGAGGCGCTGGTCATGTGCCGCTGGCTGCCCGGCGCCGCCCGCGCGGAGACGGCGACGAGGAATGACTGACGGACCCCTCGTCCTCGGCATCGAGACGTCGTGCGACGAGACGGGTGTCGGGATCGTCCGCGGGCACACGCTGCTCGCCGACACGGTCGCGAGCAGCGTCGAGGAGCACGCCCGCTTCGGCGGGGTCGTGCCCGAGGTGGCCAGCCGGGCGCACCTGGAGGCGATGGTCCCCACGATCGAGCGCGCGGTCGACACGGCCGGGATCTCGCTGCACGACATCGACGCCGTCGCCGTGACGAGCGGGCCCGGCCTCGCCGGCGCGCTGCTGGTCGGCGTCGCGAGCGCCAAGGCGCTCGCCCTCGGCCTCGGCAAGCCGATCTACGGCGTCAACCACCTGGCCGCGCACGTGGCCGTCGACCAGCTCGAGCACGGGCCGCTGCCCGAGCCGTGCCTGGCCATGCTCGTCTCCGGTGGCCACTCCAGCCTGCTCGAGGTCCACGACGTGACGGTCGGGGTCGAGCCGATGGGCGCGACCATCGACGACGCCGCGGGTGAGGCCTTCGACAAGGTGGCGAGGCTGCTCGGGCTGCCGTTCCCCGGCGGGCCGCACATCGACCGGGTGGCCCGCAGCGGCAGCAGCGTCGCGATCGACTTCCCCCGCGGGCTCTCGAGCCGGCGCGACCTCGAGCGGCACCGGTTCGACTTCTCCTTCTCCGGCCTCAAGACCGCCGTGGCCCGCTGGGTCGAGGCCCAGCAGCGTGCGGGCGTCAGCATCGACGTCGCCGACGTGGCCGCCTCGTTCCAGGAGGCCGTCTGCGACGTGCTGACCCGCAAGGCGGTCGACGCTGCGTCGAGCCGCGGCATCGAGGACATCCTCATCGGCGGTGGCGTGGCCGCCAACAGCAGGCTGCGCGCGATGGCCGAGGAGCGGGCTTCGGCGGCCGGCATCCGGGTCCGGGTCCCGCGACCGGGGCTCTGCACCGACAACGGTGCGATGGTCGCCGCCCTCGGCGCCGAGCTCGTCGCGCGCGGACGTACGCCCTCGCTCCTCGACCTGCCGGCCGACTCCTCGCAGCCGATCACGACCGTCGTCGCGTAGGCCTGGATCCGCGCCCCGGACATGACGAAGGTCCCCGCCCGAGAGCGGGGACCTGCATCGTGGCGTCGCGGCTGAGGTGATGCCTCAGTCGAGAACGCCGGGTGCGACGTCGTCGTCGCCGAGCCAGTCCTGGTCGTAGACCAGGCTGTCACGATCGAGCGACTTCTCGTCCTCGCCCTTGCGGCCGCCCTTGCCCGAGGCGCCGCCTGCGCCAGTGCCACGCGCTCCGGTCGCGCCGCGCCCGCCCGAGCGCGAGCCCGCGCTGGAGCCGGCGCTGCGACCACCGGCGCTGCCGCTGCCGCGACCGCCGGCGCTGCCGCGACCGGACGTGCTGCCGGACGCCGCACCGCGGCCACCGGCGGAACCGGCGCCGCGTGAGGCCGGGCTGCCGGCCGATCCCGCACGACCAGCGGTCGAGCCTGCCGAACCGGCAGACCGCGACAGGGCCCCGGCGCTGCCGGCCCGCCCGGTCGAGCCGATGGCCCGTACGGGCGTCGCTCCACGCGTGGCGGAGGTCGGGACCGCGCCTGGACGGATCGCTCCGGCGGCCATGCCGCCGGCACCGCCGGCTGCGCCGAGGGCCGCGGCCGAGGCACCGGCCGACGGCCCGGCGCCGGCCGAGACCGGCGCGGACACCGTGCCGCCCGTGGGGCTGTAGGTGATGCCGCTCTGCGAGGACCCGATGACCGTGGTGGTCGGCCCGGGGTTCGGGTTCGGGTGGGGAACCGGCGTGGGGTTCCGGCGGGTTCGGGTTCGGGGTCGGGGTCGGGGTCCACGGGTTCGGCCAGATCGGGGTTCGGAGGTCGGGTTCGGATTGGGCTCCGGGTCCTTGTCCGGGTCCTTGTCCTTGTCCGGGTCCTTGTCCGGGTCCTTGTCCGGGTCCTTCGGAGTGCGGGTCGGTCGGCGTGCCCGGCGTGCCCGGCGTGCCCGGCGTGCCTGGGGTGCCTGGCGTACCGGGGGTCCCGGGGGTCCCGGGGGAGCCGGGCGGTGCGACCGGCGGCGGCTCGGTCGGGTCGGGCTCGCCGTGGATCTCCTGCATCGGCGGGATCGCCGTGAGGAACGCGGTGTCCATCTTCTGCGACCAGTCCGACGCGGCGGACTCCTGTTCGGCCTTCTGCGTGTTGTAGGTGTCCATCTTGGCGTTGGCGGCTGCGCGCTTGTCGCCCTCGTCCTTGATGTCCGCGGGGGTCGGCACGTAGCCGTGGGAGTACGTCGGCGGCGAGTACGCGGTCGGCTGCTCCAGCACGTCCATCTTGGCCTCGGCCTCCTCGGCCTTGCGCATCACCTCGGCGGTCTCCTGCAGAGCCTCGCCGGCGGCCTGCACCTTGACCGCCTTCTCCTGCATCGAGGTGGCCGACACCTTGAAGGCCGCGAGGATCGCCTCGGCGGTCGGGCCCGACAGGCCGCTGCCGTCACCGTCCGTGCCGTCGGTGATCTTCGTCGAGCCCTTCTTCATCTGACTGGCGACGGCGTCGAGCATCTCGCCGCTCTGGTACCAGTTGAGGCCGGCGTCGCCGGTGGCCTGGTGGCGGGCACCCTGGAGGTACTGGCGCAGCCGGGCGCGCTCGGGACCGATGCTCATCAGGAGTTGCTCCCAGCGGAGGCGGGGGGCTCGGTGTACTGGCCGTCGCCCATGTTGTCGGACGAGGACTCGTCGCGAGCCTCGACGAGAGTGGTGTTGACCTGCTCGAGGGCCGCGGCTCGCTGGACCATCGTGGCATTGCTGATGACGTCGACGTCACGGACGTCGTCGGCCCACAGGTTGAGGGCCTCGCTGTACTGACGGAGCGAGTCGGCGAGCTTCTGGAGCTCCTCCTCGACCGCCTGGTGGGCCATCGTGGTGTTGACGCCGATGCGGTGCGCGTTGGTCGAGCCACCGAACCAGCCGGGAGCCACCTTGGTGACGACCGTGCCGTTCAGGCCCTCGGAGTTGGTCAGCAACAGCTCGGTGATGTCGGCCACGAGGTCCGGCTCGAAGTTGAGAACCGTCATGGCGTTCTGCACGATTCCGATGTCCGCGATCAGCATGTCGCCCCCTATTCCCGCATCCCCCTGCGGTGAAACACGTTGTGCGCCTCAGTTTTGCATGATCAGGTCCGGAGCGCAGATCCTCGGCGCATCCCGCCCGGGAGGTCGGCTACGGTCGGTGTCGTACGTCGACCGTCGACTCGGGGGAACGTGGCATGGCTGGCATGGGCACACGTGGGGCACTGGCCGTCGCAGGACTGGCGTTGCTGGTGGCCGGCTGTGGCGGCGACGAGCAGGGGGGCGGCACGGACGACACGTCCACGACCCCGCCGCCGAGCCCCTCGTCGAGCGAGCCGTCGCCGACCGTGACGGGCCTGCCCGAGACACCGCCCGTCGAGCCGGCCACGGGCGTCGAGCTCGAGGCGGACGGCTTCAGGATCAACGTGCCGGAGAAGTGGCGGATCACCAACGACAACCCGTTCGGCGTGACCGCCGTCGGGCCGGTCGACGACGGTCGCTCCGGCGGAGTCCTGCTCGCAGCCTTCGGCGAGCCGCAAGTGTCGATCGCGGAGGCCATGCGCTTCTCGTGGCAGCCGGGCACGAAGCCGCCGGGCTTCGAGGAGCAGCCGCGAGCGGTGGTGGGCGGGCTCAGCGCGTTCTACTACACGGCCGAGGGCAACAAGTTCCTCACCGAGCACGTGATGGGGATGTGGGACTCGGGCTTCACGATCGAGCTCAACATCGCACTGCCCAACGCCCTCACGCCCGAGCGCCAGAAGGAGATCGTCGACTCGATCGTCGCGACCTACCAGCGCCCCGGCGGATGAGTCACCCGGGCGTCAGCTCGGCACGGCCACCTGCAGACCGGACACGCCAGCGCTGGGGATGTCGATCCGCTGCACCGAGCCGTCCAGCCCGAGCCGCATCATGTAGGTGTCGTCCCCGACGTACATCCTGACCACGAGCGCCTCGTCACCGACCCAGGTCATCTGGGTGTAGAACCCGCCGACGGTGCGGCGCGGGAGGACGGCCTCGAAGGTGACGAGCTCCTTGCCGGTCGCCGCGTCGAGCACGGTGAGGGTGGACGCGCCGGACGCGTCGGCGTCCGCGGGCGTGCCGACGACGTAGGTCCCGTTCGCGCTGAAGGGACCGAGGCGGTGGTCGCAGGTGTCCCACGCGCCCGCGCCGGTGCCTGCCAGGGCGTCGACGACGGCGAAGCAGGTCCCGTCCGGCGTGTACTCCGTCGGGCCGGCCACCACGCCGAGCGAGGGAGAGGCCGTGTCGGCCTGCAGGAGGCCCGGCACCTCGACCGCTGCGCCGCCACCTCCGATGACGTACGTCTTCGACTCGAGGGTGTCGTCGAACGTCCGGACCGCCACCTCGTCGGCGGAGACGAAGCCGACCGGTTCGACCCGGTGCTCCTCCGGCGCCGGCGGGAACTGTCGTGTAGACCCACTCCGCCTCCGCCGGACGGGTCGGCCACGACGACCTGCCACCGGGAGCCGGTCGTACTCCGACCAGGCGATCCGCTGCCCGTCCGGGCTCACGACGAGCCCGCCGGTGGGGCTGCCGCCGTCGTCCACCCGGAGGTCGGCGTCGAGGAACTCGATGGCGGCAGCGGGCTTGTCGGGCGCGTCGTAGACCGCCACGCCGACCCAGCCGTCGAGGTAGGGGGTGAGGGTGTCGTAGACGTGCGGCAGGTCGATCGTGCCGTCGCACGTGATCAGGCTGGGTCCGTCGACGTCGAGGAGCGGGACCGGGGACTCCGCGACCACCTCGGCGTTGCCCGGGTCCACCTCGACGGTGCCGGAAGCCAGCCGTCGGGGTCGGGGTCGGGCTGGGGGTCGGCGACTGCGTCGCGGGCGGCACGACGCTGCGCTGGCTCGACCCGGTCATCGTGAGGCCCACCGGGACGGCGATGGCGAGAGCCGCTGCGACCGCGACACCTGCCACGGCGGCGCGGCGGCGCTGGATGCGGCGGGCGCGGCCGCGTACGTCGGTGACGGTGAGGGGCGCGTGCTGGATCGGGTCGACCCTGCGGTGCAGGGCGTCGTGGACCTGGTCCTCGAGGGGAGTCTTGCTCATCGTGCGTCTCCGGTCTCGTGGGGGTTGAGGGAGCGGGGGGCGCGGGCGCGCAGCGCGGCGAGGGCGCGGCTGGCCTGCGACTTGACGGTGCCGGGGGAGATGCCGAGCTCGTCGGCGATCTCGGCCTCGCTGAGGTCCTCGTAGTAGCGGAGCACCACGACGGCCCGTTGCTTGGGCGGCAGGGTCTGGACGAAGGACCAGAGCACACCGCCCATCCCGTCGTCGTACGTGTCGGTGGTGCCGGTCTCCGGCATCGTGTCGGTGGAGTGCTCGCGGCGCTTCCACGCACGGCGCCACAGCGAGTTGTTCTCGTTGACCATCACCCGGCGCACGTAGCCGTCGAGCGCACCGCGGTCGCGGATCCGGTCCCACGACAGGTAGAGCTTGGCGAAGGCGTTCTGGAGGAGGTCCTCGGCGCTCGCGTGGTCGCCGGCGAGGAGGTACGCCGTCCGGTAGAGGGCGGGCTGGCGCGCGGACATGTACGCCGAGAAGTCGGCGTCCTTGTCCAGTCCCTTGTCGGCGGACGTGTCGTGCCTGCCCATGTCCACGAGTCTCGCGGCCACCGTCCGCCTCCTGCTTGATCTCGGTGCCCCCGGAAGGGGCGTGTCGGGGTGAGGACGCGACCGGGTCGACGGAGGTTGCATCCGTTTGGGAGGCTCGTGGCTCCCGACGTACACAGGAGACATCGCATGCAGCAGGTCAAGGCCGTCGTCGCACTCGCCCAGGGCGAGCCGGTGCAGCTCACCACCATCAACGTGCCCGACCCCGGGCCGGGGGAGGCCGTGGTGCAGGTGCAGGCCTGCGGCGTGTGCCACACCGACCTGCACTACCGCGAGGGCGGGATCAACGACGAGTTCCCGTTCCTGCTCGGCCACGAGGCCGCGGGCGTCGTGGAGGCCGTGGGGCCGGACGTCACCGGTGTGGCGCCGGGCGACTTCGTCGTCCTCAACTGGCGTGCCGTGTGCGGCGACTGCCGCGCCTGCAACCGGGGCGAGCCGCAGTACTGCTTCGCGACCCACAACGCCACGCAGAAGATGACGTTGGCCGAGGGTGACCTGGCCGGCACGGAGCTGTCGCCGGCGCTCGGCATCGGCGCCTTCGCCGAGAAGACCCTCGTCGCCGCCGGGCAGTGCACCAAGGTCGACCCGTCGGCCCGCGCCGCGGCCGTCGGCCTGCTCGGGTGCGGCGTGATGGCCGGGCTGGGCGCGGCGATCAACACCGGCAACGTCGGGCGCGGCTCGACGGTCGCCGTCATCGGGTGCGGCGGCGTGGGCATGGCCGCGATCGCCGGATCGGTGCTGGCCGGGGCGTCGAGGATCATCGCGGTCGACATCGACGACAAGAAGCTCGAGCTGGCCAGGACGATGGGCGCGACCCACACGGTGAACTCGAAGGAGGCCGACGCGGTCGAGGCGATCCGGTCGCTGACGCCGCCGCCGGACGGGACCGGCCACGAGGGCGGCGCCGACGTCGTCATCGACGCCGTGGGCCGCCCGGAGACGTGGAAGCAGGCGTTCTACGCCCGCGACCTGGCCGGCACCGTCGTGCTGGTCGGCGTGCCGACGCCGGACATGAAGATCCCCGAGATCCCGCTGATCGACGTCTTCGGGCGCGGCGGTGCGCTGAAGTCGTCGTGGTACGGCGACTGCCTCCCGTCGCGCGACTTCCCGATGCTCGTCGACCTCTACCAGCAGGGGCGGCTCGACCTGGACGCGTTCGTGACCGAGGAGATCGGCCTCGGCGACGTCGAGGCGGCCTTCGACAAGATGCACTCCGGCACCGTCCTGCGCTCGGTCGTGGTCGCCTTCGCTGATCCGCAGCCGCAGCGCGCGGGTCGACCACGCCGTCGTCTCCGGCACCTTCAGCCTCGACGGCGAGACCCACGAGGTCGACAACAACGTGTGGGTGATCGGCGACGACGAGCAGTGCCTGGTCATCGACGCCCCGCACGACGTCGACGCGATCCTCCGCCTCGTCGGCGGCCGCGCGGTGAAGGCCATCGTGTGCACGCACGCCCACGACGACCACGTACGCGTCGCTCCTGCCCTGCGCGTCGCCACGGGTGCGCCGATCCTGCTGCACCCCGACGACCGCCCGCTGTGGGAGCTCACCCACGGTGGCGACGAGGAGGGGGCCGAGCTGTGGGACGTCGACCTCTCGGACCAGATGACGCTGACCATCGGCGGTGCCGCGGTCACCGTGATCCACACGCCCGGCCACGCGCCGGGCGCGGTCTGCCTCTACGTCCACGACCTGGGCTGCGTGTTCACCGGCGACACGCTCTTCGAGGGCGGCCCGGGGGCGACCGGCCGGTCCTTCAGCGACTCCGACCTGATCGTCCGCTCGATCCGCTCGAAGCTCTTCGACCTCCCCGACGAGACGGTCGTGCACACCGGCCACGGCCCGGACACGACGATCGGTGCCGAGCGGGCGAACGTCTGAGCGACTTCGTGCCCGAGGACTTCGAGCCGCCGACCCACCTGACCACGGACCGGTTCGTGCTGGAGCCGCTCGGGCCGCAGCACAACGAGTCGGACCTCGCCGCGTGGACCTCGAGCATCGAGCACATCCGCTCGACGCCGGGGTACCCGGACGGGCGCTGGCCTCCCGTCGGCGGGATGTCCTCCGAGGCGAACCTCGGGGACCTGACCCGGCACGCGGCCGACTTCGAGGCACGCAAGGGATTCACGTTCACCGTGCTCGACCCCTCCACGGACGAGGTCATCGGGTGCGTCTACCTCTACCCGACGAGCTCGACGGAGCACGACGTCGAGGTGCAGTCGTGGGTGCGAGCCGACCGGGCCGAGCTCGACGTACCCCTTGCGGACGCCGTGGCGGCGTGGCTCGGGGCCGACTGGCCGTGGCAGCGACCGGAGCGGCACGGCAGGTGAGGCCGTCGGCGCGCCGTGCCACCATGACGGGATGCCCTCCCGCCTGACCGCGCTGCTCGCGACCGTCGCCCTGGTCGCGGCGACCGCGGCGTGCAGCGGCGACGAGGCCGCGCCGGGCCAGGACGAGGAGGCCCGCGGCACCGCGGCCAGCGCGACCCCCACGGTCCCGCCGACTCCCTCGGAGGCGCTCGGGCTCGCCGAGGGTTGGGGCCCCGACCGCGCCGAGCTCGACCGCGCGGCCGAGATCGTCGGCCGGATGCGGCTGCCCGACCTCGCGGGCCAGGTGATCGTCGCCGACTGGTCCGGCACGCGGGCGCCGGTGGCCATGGTGCGCGACCTCCACCTCGGCGGAGTCATCGCCTTCGACTCCAACGTCGCCTCCGCCGCCCAGATCTCCGGCGTGAACGCCGCCCTCACCCGTCAGGTGCGACGGAAGTGGCCACTGTTCCTCGGCGTCGACCAGGAGGGTGGGGTCGTCGAGCGGCTGCGTCGCGCGGCCACGCGGTTCCCGACCTTCATGAGCGCCGGTGCCGCGGCCGACCCCACGCTGACGCGGACGGCGTACGCCGCCAGCGGTGCCGAGCTGCGCGGGCTCGGGTTCACCGTCGACTTCGCTCCCGACGCCGACGTCACCTCCGGTCCGGGGGACCCCACGATCGGGTCCCGGTCAGTGTCGTCGCGGCCGGCCGCGGTCGCCGCGCACGTCATCGCGGCGAGCACCGGCTTCGCGGAGTCCGGCGTGCTGCCCGTGATCAAGCACTTCCCCGGCCACGGGTCCGTGCCCGCCGACAGCCACCTGACCCTCCCCGTGCAGACCAAGTCGCTGGAGGACCTCGAGTCCTCCGACCTCGTGCCCTTCCGCAGGGCCGTCGCGGCCGGACTGCCGTCGGTGATGGTCGGGCACATCGACGTCCGGGCGATCGACCCGCGCGTGCCGTCGTCGCTGTCGCGCAAGGTCGTCACCGGTCTGCTCCGCGACGAGCTCGGCTTCGACGGGCTCGTGGTGACCGACTCCCTCCGGATGGCCGGCGTGACCCGTGGTCGCACTCCGGGCCGGGTCGCCGTCCAGGCGATGCGCGCCGGCGCCGACGTGCTGCTGATGCCGCCGTCGCCCGCCGTCGCGCGCGCGGCCCTGGTCCGGGCGGTCAGGTCCGGGTCGCTCCCGCGGCGCCGCCTGGAGCAGTCGGCCGCACGGCAGATCGCCCTCCTCACCCACCTCGCCCGGGCCAAGGGCAAGGCCGTCGGGTCGGCCCGCGCCGCCTCCCGCAGCCTGTCGGCAGCCGCCATCACGGTCACCGACGGGGCCTGCTCGGGAGCCCTGGTCGGCGACACGGTCCACCCCTACGGCGACGCCGGTGCGGTGAGCACCTTCGCCGCCGCCGCCGGCTCGGCGGGTCTGACCGTCCTCCAGCGCCGCGCAGCGCCCGCCGCGGCTCGCCACCGCAGAAGCCCCGGCCGGAGCGTCGCGCCAAGGAGGGCAGGCGGCACTACAAGAAGCGCGTGCGGGCCTGGAAGAAGGCCGAGGCCGAGGCGCGTACGCCGGCTGGGCGCCTGGACCGCCCGCGAGGACACCCGGCTCTCCGCCGGGACGGCCATCGGGTTCTCCGGCTTCCGCGACGCGCCGGTGGACGGCGACGTCGCGGTCGCCACCGACAGCCCCTGGGTGCTCGGTCAGGTCGGCGCACCGACCCGCATCGCGACCTACGGCGACACGGCGGGCTCGATGGAGGTCCTGGTCGACGTGCTCCTGGGTCGGGCGTCGGCTCCCGGGCAGCTGCCGGTCAAGGTGGCCGGCGTGGCGCGCACGGGCTGCTAGAACGGCGCGACCAGCAGCGCCGTTCCCTGTCCCGCGACGCGGGTGAGCACGAGGGTGCCCTCCTCGTCGCCCTTGAGCGCGAGACGCTTGCGGAGCTCCTCGGGCACGACCTGCACGCCGCGCTTCTTGATGGTGAGGCGACCGATCCTCCGCTCGTGCAGTGCGGCCCGCAGCGGCTTCTCGCGGTAGGGGAGCTCCTCGATCACCCGGTAGCCGCGGGCGAACGGCGTACGGAAGGAGTCGTCGCCGGTGACGTAGGCGATGTGCGCGTCCACCAGGCCGCCGCCGACGCCGGCCGCGACCGCGGTCACCAGCCCGGCCCGGATCACGGCGCCGTCGGGCTCGTAGAGGTAGGCGCCGACCGGGCGGACCTCGGCGCCGGGGTCGTCGTCCTCGGTCAGCGTCGCGAGGCCGCCCTCGCCGATCACCGTCGCGCGGCGCTCGCACGTCGCGAGGCCGGGCGACCACAGCACCGCCTCCTTGACCTCGCCGGCGTCGCTGACCCACTCCGCCTCGACCCCGGGCGGGACCAGGTCGTGCCCGATGCCGGGGGCGACCTTGACCAGCGCGCGGCGGGTCAGCACGTCGAGCACCCAGGGCCACGGCGGGGTCCAGCCCTCCACGTCGAAGACCCGGCCGCGGCCTCCTCGGCGGGCCGGGTCGGCGAAGGCGGCGTCGAACCCGCCGGTGTCGATCGTGGTCGCGTCGCCGACGAGCACCGCGCCCGCCAGCCCGAGGGCGGCGAGGTTGGCCTCGGCCATCGCCACCCGCACCGGGTCCTGGTCGATCCCGGCCGCGATCAGCCCGGCCCGGGCGAACGCGAGGAGGTCGCCGCCGATCCCGCAGCCCAGGTCGATGACGCTCCCGCCGGGGATCGCGGCCGCGAGGCGCGCCGCGCGGTGGTCGGCCACGCGGGTGCGGGTGGCCTGCTCGAGCGCGTCCGGGGTGAAGAACATGACGGGCGCGGCGGTGCCGAACTTCGCCACCGCCTTCGCACGCAGCTGCGCCTGGGTGGTGGCTGCGGCCGCCTTCTCGGCGTCGGGCTCGAGGCGGCGTACGACGCTCGCGACCCGCACCGGGTCGCCGGGGTGGTCGGCCCAGGCCTGGCTCGCGTGGACGAGGAGGCGCTCGCCCTCACTCGTGCGCAGCCAGTCCAGCGTCTCGATCTCCACGCGCGCATCCTGTCAGGCGGACCGTGCCCGGCCGCCGCTAGCACTCGGTTGGCGAGAGTGCTAGCGTCAGTTCTGGCACTCTCGTCCCGAGAGCGCCAATTGCCCGAGGCCCCCGGTGCGACCCCCGCGACGGCGTGCCGACCAGGTCCCGGGCCCACGTCAGCCAAGAAATCTCGTGCAAGAGAAAGTGGAGGTTGATCCGAAGTGTCGGTCAACATCAAGCCCCTCGAGGACCGCATCGTCGTCCAGGCGATCGAAGCCGAGCAGACCACCGCCTCCGGCCTGGTCATCCCGGACACCGCCAAGGAGAAGCCCCAGGAGGGCTCGGTCGTGGCGATCGGTCCCGGTCGCATCGACGACAACGGCAACCGCGTCCCGATCGACGTCGCCATCGGCGACAAGGTCATCTACAGCAAGTACGGCGGCACCGAGGTCAAGTACTCCGGCCAGGAGTACCTGATCCTGAGCGCGCGCGACATCCTCGCCGTCGTTTCCTGATCCCTCTCGCCCGGAACGTCATACGGACGGGGCATCCGCTTGCCCCCTCCGTATGACGTCCGGGCGAACCCCTTTCACCCTCTCCTAGGAGCAACCCGCAATGCCCAAGATCCTGGAGTTCGACGAGAACGCCCGCCGTGCCCTCGAGCGCGGCGTCGACGCCCTCGCCAACGCCGTCAAGGTGACGCTCGGCCCCAAGGGCCGCTACGTCGTCCTCGACAAGAAGTGGGGCGCCCCCACGATCACCAACGACGGGGTGACCGTCGCTCGCGAGATCGAGCTCGACGACCCGTTCGAGAACCTCGGTGCCCAGCTCACCAAGGAGGTGGCCACCAAGACCAACGACGTCGCCGGTGACGGCACCACCACCGCCACCGTGCTCGCCCAGGCCATGGTCCACGAGGGCCTGCGCGCCGTCGCTGCCGGCGCCAACCCGATGGGCCTCAAGCGCGGCATGGACGCCGCGGCCGAGGCCGTCGGCGACGCGCTGCGCGAGGCCGCCCGCGAGGTCGAGTCGCGCGAGGACATGGCGTCCGTCGCCACGATCTCCAGCCGCGACAGCATCATCGGCGACCTGCTCGCCCAGGCCTTCGACAAGGTCGGCAAGGACGGCGTGATCACGGTCGAGGAGTCCAACACCATGGGCACCGAGCTCGAGTTCACCGAGGGCATGCAGTTCGACAAGGGCTACATCTCGGCGTACTTCGTCACCGACCCGGAGTCGATGGAGTCCGTCCTCGACGACCCCTACATCCTGCTGCACCAGGGCAAGATCTCCTCGATCCAGGAGCTCCTCCCGGTGCTGGAGAAGGTCATCGGGACCGGCAAGCCGCTCTTCATCCTCGCCGAGGACGTCGACGGCGAGGCGCTCTCGACCCTGGTCGTCAACAAGATCCGCGGCACCTTCAACGTCGCCGCGGTCAAGGCCCCGGCCTTCGGTGACCGCCGCAAGGCGATGATGCAGGACATCGCGACCCTCACCGGCGCGCAGGTCGTCGCCCCCGAGGTCGGGCTCAAGCTCGACCAGGTGGGCCTCGAGGTCCTGGGCCAGGCCCGCCGCGTGGTCATCACCAAGGACCACACGACGATCGTCGACGGTGCCGGCGACAGCAGCGCTGTCGAGGGCCGCGTCAACCAGATCAAGGCCGAGATCGAGAACACCGACTCCGACTGGGACCGCGAGAAGCTCCAGGAGCGCCTCGCCAAGCTGGCCGGCGGTGTCTGCGTGATCAAGGTCGGCGCCGCCACCGAGGTGGAGCTCAAGGAGAAGAAGCACCGCATCGAGGACGCCGTCTCCGCGACGCGCGCCGCGATCGAGGAGGGCATCGTCCCCGGCGGTGGCTCCGCGCTCATCCACGCCGTCTCCGTGCTCGACGGCGACCTCGGCCTCACCGGCGACGAGGCCTACGGCGTGCGCGTGGTCCGCAAGGCGTGCGACGAGCCGCTGCGCTGGATCGCCGAGAACGGTGGCGTCAACGGCTACGTCGTGACCGCCAAGGTCCGCGAGCTCGGCGTCGGCAACGGCTACAACGCTGCCGACGACACCTACGGCGACCTGGTCGCCCAGGGCGTCCTCGACCCGGTCAAGGTCACCCGCTCGGCGCTCGTCAACGCGACCTCCATCGCCGCGATGCTGCTCACGACGGAGACGCTGATCGTCGAGAAGCCCGAGGACGACGAGCCGGCTGCTGCCGGCGGTGGCCACGGCCACGGTCACGGTCACTGATCGACCCGCTCCACTCGACAGGCCCGCACCGGTTCGCCGGTGTGGGCCTGTCGTACGTCCGGGCGGACCGGCCCGACAGATGTGACGAGCCGGAAACCCGTCGGTCGACGTCCCGAAACAACGCTCGGCCACGCTGGGCGTCATGTTGTGGAGAGTGCGGACGACGCTGGACGACCGCCCCGGGGCCCTCGCCGAGCTGACCACGGCCTGCGGCTCGGCCGGGGTGAACATCCTCGGCCTGCACGTCTTCCCGGGCGTCGACCGGGTGACCGACGAGCTGGTGCTCCGTACGCCCGACGAGTGGGACCTCGCCGACCTCGCCGACCTCGTCGAGCGCTCCGGCGGGACCCGCGTCAGCGTGCTCCCGTGCACCGAGGCGGCGTTGGCCGACCAGCCGACCCGCTACGTGCTGGCCGCGCGCAGCATCCTCGCCGAGCCGGCCGGGTTCCCCGACGTGGTGGCGCACCTCTTCGACGCCGAGGCGGATGCGTCGGGGTCGGACCTCGGCGCGCTGATGGACGCCATGGACCTGCAGATCAGGGACGTCGTGGTGCAGCTGAGGCGCACGGCTCCGTTCACCGCGGCCGAGCACGCTCGCGGCACGGCCCTGGCCGAGCTCGTGGCCGACGTCCTCGCCGCAACGGCACCCGCTGCCGTGCCGGAGCCGTTGCCGGCCGGCGACCAGGAGCCGGTGTACGCCGTCCGCGAGGGTGAGGTGCGCGCGGCGGTGGGTGGCACCGTCGTGGGGTCGGCCACCTGGCAGGCCGACGCCGAGCGCGCCTGGCACGTCGAGCTCGCCGTCGACCCTGCGTGGCGACGGCGCGGCATCGGGTCGAAGCTCCTGCTCGAGACGGCGCGAGCCGCGCGGTCGTACGACGTCGACGACATCGTGGTGCGGACGGCTGCGGACAACCCTGCCGTGCTGCCGCTGATCCTCGGCACCGGCCTCCGCGGCCGGATCCGGATGGGCGACGACGAGCTCACCGTGCGGATCCCGGTGCGCCGACTCGCGTCGGTCTGATCACCGGCCCCAGATGGTGCGGTACGGCGTCGTGCAGTCGACGTCGACCTTGACCGGGTCGACGGTGTTGAGGTGGTAGATCCGGTAGCGGTCGCACGCGGTCACGATGAACTCGTACTTGCGGATCAGCGAGCTCTCGATCGGGCGGGTGCCGAGCTCGCTCCAGGTGTTGATGTAGCTCGCCTCGACGAACCACGTGGGCGGGTTGCTGCCGGTGAGCACCGAACGGAGGTCCTCGAGGCCGGGGTCGAGCGTCCGCATCGGCAGCGACCAGAGGTAGGGGTACGGCGACGAGGCGTGCGTGGCCCACTGGATGTCGGCACGGCCTCCGTACACCAGGACCCGGTCGCCGGGCCGGGCGATCGCGTCGAGCGCCTCACCGGTCCGCACCTCGACCGGCACCCGACCGCCCACCCACGCGCCGGTCCACCCGACGAGGGCGACGAGGCTGGACGCGACGACGAAGGCGATGGCGGCCGGGTTGACCCGGTCGCGGGTGCCGCGCACGCGGTCGTTGCTGAGCAGCAGCGCGAGCGCCAGTGCGAGCGGCGGGATCGGGACGAAGAGGTAGGGCATCCAGTAGCTGCCGCTGACCGCGACCCCCGCCAGGTCGACCGCGAGCATCACCAGCACGGCGACCACCGGCACGGCGTCGAGGCGCAGCAGCCCGGGCAGCTGGGCGAGGAAGCAGACCACGAGCAGCAGCATCCCGGCACCGAGGAAGACCAGCAGCAGCACCCAGATCCGGCCGGTCGCGCCCTCGGCGTCCTGCGTCGCGATGATCCGGTTGGCGTCCGAGCGGAAGCTGACCGAGGTGTACCAGAGGGCCTCGAGGCGTACACCGACCACGAGCGCCCAGACCACCACGGCCGCCACCGGCACCGCGGCGCCGGCGGTGGCGGCGAGCGCGCACCGCAGGGTGGCCCGCCACGGGAGCTGCCGGGCGAGGACGGACCCGAGGAGCAGGACCCCGCCGAACACCAGCCCGCCCACGATGCTCTGCTTGAGGCCGACGGCGAGCATCGCGAGGATCCCCGCCCAGAACGCGTCCGCGGCCGAGATGCGGCGTACGGCCCGCAGCGACAGCCAGCACGACGCCATCACGAGCGGGATGCCGAACAGCTCACCCTTGGCGGCCACCGGGTCGATCTGGGCGTTGGAGACCAGCGCCGCGGTCGCGACCGCGACCCACGCGGTCGTCCGGCGTACGGCGGCGGGGTCGACGAGGCCCGCGCGGCGGGCGATCTCCCTCGTGGCCGCGGCAGCGGCCAGCACGAGCAGGGCGCAGCCCACCGCGCCCACGAGTCGGTGGGTGTACGCGCCGCCGACGGCGTCGGTCGCCTGCATCAGCCAGATGATCGGCGGCGGCCGGTCCACGAAGTAGTGGCCGTAGACCGAGTCGGCCTCCGGCCGCCAGGCGCGGGCGACCAGGAGGAATCCCGCCTCGTCGGGCCGCAGCGGCCACAGGAGGGAGGGGAACCGGGCGACGAAGGCGGCCACGGCCGCGAGCCAGACCACACGCGACCACCCCATGGCGACACTGTCTCAGAGCACCGAGCGCGCGCCCGTAGAATGAGCGCGTGGAGATCCCCGAGAAGTTCGCTGCGCTGGGCCTCACCTACGACGACGTGCTGCTGCTGCCGGGGGAGTCGGACCTCGCCCCCAGCGACATCGACACCACGACGCGCCTCACGCGCGAGATCTCGATCCGGGTCCCGCTGATCAGTGCCGCGATGGACACCGTCACCGAGTCGCGGATGGCGATCGCGATGGCCCGCGAGGGCGGCATCGGCGTGCTGCACCGCAACCTCTCGATCGAGGACCAGGCCCGCCAGGTCGACCTCGTCAAGCGCACCCAGACCGGGATCATCTCCAACCCCGTCACCATCGGCCCCGACGCGACGCTCGAGGACCTCGACCGGCTCTGCGGCGAGTACCGCGTCTCCGGGCTCCCGGTCGTCGACGTCGACAACCACCTGCTCGGCATCATCACCAACCGCGACCTGCGCTTCACGCCGGTCGCCGAGTGGGCGACCACCAAGGTCACCGAGGTGATGACCAGCGAGGGGCTGATCACCGGCGCCATCGGCATCTCCCGCGAGGACGCGACCACCCTGCTGCGGGCGCACAAGCGCGAGCGGCTGCCGCTCATCGACGACGAGGGGCGCCTCGGCGGCCTCATCACCGTCAAGGACTTCGTCAAGGGCGAGCAGTTCCCCCACGCGTCGTACGACGCCGACGGCCGGCTGCTCGTCGGCGCGGCGATCGGCTACTTCGGCGACGCCTGGGAGCGGGCCACCACGCTGGTCGAGGCCGGCGTCGACGTCCTGGTCGCCGACACCGCGCACGGCCACGTGCACCTCCTGCTCGACATGGTCCGCCGGCTCAAGACCGACCCCGCGACGAAGCACGTGCAGGTCATCGGCGGCAACGTCGCGACCCGCGAGGGCGCGCAGGCGTTCGTCGACGCGGGCGCCGACGCGGTCAAGGTCGGCGTCGGACCGGGCTCGATCTGCACCACCCGCGTCGTCACCGGGGTCGGTGTGCCGCAGGTGACCGCGGTCTACGAGGCGTCGCTGGCCACGAAGCCGGCCGGCGTCCCGCTGATCGCCGACGGCGGCATGAAGCACTCCGGCGAGATCGCCAAGGCGCTCGTCGCCGGCGCCGACGCCGTGATGGTCGGCTCGATGCTGGCCGGGTGCGAGGAGTCGCCCGGCGACGTCGTCTTCGTCAACGGCAAGCAGTTCAAGTCCTACCGCGGCATGGGCTCGCTCGGCGCGATGAGCAGCCGCGGCAAGAAGTCGTACTCCAAGGACCGCTACTTCCAGGCCGAGGTCGCCAGCGACGACAAGATCGTCCCGGAGGGCATCGAGGGCCAGGTCGCCTACCGTGGCCCGTTGTCCGCGGTCGCCCACCAGCTCGTCGGCGGGCTCAACCAGTCGATGTTCTACGTCGGCGCCCGCACCATCCCGGAGCTGCAGGACAAGGGCCGGTTCGTCCGGATCACGTCGGCCTCGCTCAAGGAGAGCCACCCGCACGGCGTCCAGATGACCGTCGAGGCGCCCAACTACTCCGGCAGCTGACCCCTCAGGGCGTGAAGCCCGCCCGCGTCTGTGACGACACCCCGACCAGTGCCGACGCCGGGCGGGTCAGCAGGCGGGAGCGAGCCTGTCCGGCCACCACGAACATGCCGGCGTTGTGTCGGGTGACCAGGCCGGGTGACCGGGTCGGGTCGTGCGAGGACCGGAGGTCGACCGAGACCCGGGCGCGCTGGCCCGGCACGGCGGCGCGGACGCCGACCCTGCCGCGCGCGTCGACGACCGCGACGTGCAGCCGTCCCGAGAGCTCGCCGACCGCCGGCGAGGCGTAGGGAGACCACTCGCCGGCGAGCAGCTCCGGTCGGGTCCACCGTCGGCCGTCGAGCGTGCGGACGCCGAGCCGGCCGTCCGCACCGACCTGGTGGACGTACGTCGTGCCGTCGGCGACGGTCATCACCGGGGTCGAGGTGACCGAGCCCGGCGCCCCCGGGAGCCGGACGAGGCGTCCGCTCTCGAGCGGCTTGGCGTACGTCGCGCCGGTGCGGGTGACCGCCACGATCCACGTGCGCCCGTCGCTGTCGGTGCCGAGGACGGGTGCGGTGTGCGTGGCCCACGAGGCTGACCGGCCGACCCTGACGGGACGGCTCCACCGGCCGCTGACCGCGAAGCGCCGGGTGGTGAGGGTGCCGGTGGACGAGAACGCGGCGAGCACGGGGCGTCCGGAGCGGGTCAGGGACAGGGACGGGCTCGCGGTCGGTGCGGACGATCCGACATCGCGGAGGCGGAGCCGGCCCTCGCGCAGCCGGCCGACCAGGACCCGCCCGTCGCGCGTGGTGGCGGCGAGCCAGGGCATCCCCGACCGGTCGAGCGCGAGTGCGGGAGCCGCCAGCGGCGAGAAGATGCGGCGCGGGCCGGCGACCCGCAGCGGCCGTCCGGGTCGCGAGAGCCAGAGGGTGCCCCGGTCGTCGACCCGGGCCGTCGACGACTCGCCCAGGCCGTCCGGGACGGACACGATCGGGCGGTCCGACCCGAGGAACGGTGACGGCGCGACGTCGTCGAGGTGGAGGTAGCGGAAGTCGCCGACCGGCACCGTACGCGTGCCGTAGCCGCCGGGCGTCGCGTGGTTGTACTCCTCGATCGTGACCGTGCCGGGGCCGATGGCGCTCACCCAGGCGACGTGGCCGACGCGTCCGTCGTCCGACTGCGCGACGGCGCCGATGGCCGGCACGTCGTCGACCCGGTAGCCGAGCCGGCGGGCGACGTCGTCCCAGTTCTCCGCGTTGCCCCAGTGCTCGCCGCCGAAGCTGTTGGAGAAACCGTCCATCCGGTTGCGCTCCTGCAGCCGCCACGCCACGAAGCTCGTGCAGTTGCGGAGGACGAAGCCCCACGAGTCGCCGATCGAGCCGTTGATCGACCACACCCGGCTCGCGCACGTCGGGCGCGGCCCGCGCGGGTCGTACGTGTGGCCGGTGACCGGGTCGAACACCGGCGGCGGGGGAGGCGGCGGCGGAGGAGGCGGCTCGACGGGGGCGGGTGGCTCGCCGGGCTTCGGCGGGCGGGGCCGGTGTCGGCGTGGGCGGCGGGCGTCGGCTCCGACGATCGGTCCTGCGGCACGATCGGGCACTGTCCCTGCCACGCCCAGGGGTAGTCGTCGGACGCCTGGGCGCAGGCGCGACCACGCCCAGCAGCCCGCCTGCGATGCAGACGGCTGCCAGGGCGCGCGCGACCAGACCTGTGTTCCCCACGTCCATGACGGTAGGGAGCGTCGGTGGCGCCTGTACGCGGTTTGGCCAACCTGTTGCCGTGGCGTGGACCACTCGGACCGGCCGATAGTCTTCGTGACGTGACCGAGATCGAGATCGGCCGTGCCAAGCGCGGTCGCCGCGCCTACTCCTTCGACGACATCGCGATCGTGCCCTCGCGGCGCACCCGCGACCCCGAGGAGGTCAGCACCGCCTGGCAGATCGACGCCTACCGCTTCGACATCCCGGTCCTCGCTGCGCCGATGGACTCGGTGATGTCTCCCTCGACCGCGATCGCGCTCGGCCAGATGGGCGGTCTGGGGGTGCTCAACCTCGAGGGCCTCTGGACGAGGTACGACGACCCGACGGGGCTGCTCGAGGAGGTCGCGGGCCTCCAGGGCTCCGACGCCACCCGGCGGATGCAGGAGATCTACACCGAGCCGATCAAGCCCGAGCTCATCACGGCCCGCCTCAAGGAGATGCGCGCCGCCGGCGTGACGGTGGCCGGCTCGCTGTCGCCGCAGCGCACCAAGGAGCACGTCAAGGCCGTCGTCGACGCGGGCGTCGACATGTTCATCATCCGCGGCACCACCGTGAGTGCCGAGCACGTCAGCAGCCAGTCCGAGCCGCTGAACCTCAAGGAGTTCATCTACGAGCTCGACGTGCCCGTGATCGTCGGCGGCTGCGCGACCTACCAGGCCGCGCTGCACCTGATGCGTACGGGAGCCGCCGGCGTGCTGGTCGGCTTCGGCGGCGGAGCCGCCCACACCACCCGCACCGTCCTCGGCGTCGCGGTGCCGATGGCCAGCGCGGTGGCTGACGTCGCCGCCGCCCGCCGCGACTACCTCGACGAGTCGGGCGGCCGCTACGTCCACGTCATCGCCGACGGTTCGATCGGCAGCTCCGGCGACATCGCCAAGGCGATCGCCTGCGGTGCCGACGCCGTGATGATCGGCTCGCCTCTCGCCAGGGCGACCGAGGCCCCCGGCCGCGGCTACCACTGGGGGAGCGAGGCCACCCACGCGCAGCTGCCCCGCGGCGAGCGGGTCGGCTTCGAGGCGGTCGGGTCGCTGGAGGAGATCATGTTCGGCCCGTCCCGCGTCGCCGACGGCACGATGAACCTCGTCGGTGCCCTCCGGCGCGCGATGGCCACCACCGGCTACACCGAGCTCAAGGAGTTCCAGCGCATCGAGGTCGTGGTGCAGGCATGAACACCCCACCACGTTCTTCTCCTCCGCTGCGCTCCCCGAACAACGCCGCGGGGCCCCGCGTGAGCATCGCCAGGGCCCTCGACGCCGACCAGCGCGCCGACGCGCTCGAGCAGCTCGGGACGGGTGAGCTCGACGTCCTCGTCGTCGGCGGCGGCATCGTCGGCGTCGGTGCGGCCCTCGACGCGGTCACCCGTGGCCTCAACGTCGGCCTGGTGGAGCAGCGCGACCTCGCCTCCGGCACGTCGTCGCGCTCGTCCAAGCTGGTCCACGGCGGGCTGCGCTACCTCGAGATGTTCGACTTCGCGCTGGTCAAGGAGGCGCTCGAGGAGCGCGGACTGCTGCTGACGCGGCTCGCGCCCCACCTCGTACGCCCGGTCCCGTTCCTCTACCCGCTCGAGCACGCGTGGGAGCGCCCCTACGTCGGCGCCGGGGTCGCGCTCTACGACGGCATGGCGATGACCGGCAAGTACGACATGGGCGTGCCGAAGCACAAGCACATCTTCCGCAAGCAGCTGGCGCGGATGGCGCCCGACATCAGGACCGACGACCTGCACGGCGCGATCCGCTACTACGACTGCCAGGTCGACGACGCCCGGCTCGTGATGACGATCGCCCGGACGGCCGCCAACAACGGCGCCCACGTCGCGACCCGCACCAAGGTCACCGCCTTCCTGCGCGAGGGCGACAGGGTCGTCGGCGCGCGCGTGCGCGACCTGGAGGGCGATCGCGACATCGAGGTCCGGGCCAAGGTGGTCATCAACGCCGCCGGGGTCTGGACCGACGAGGTGCAGGACCTCATCGGCGGCACGGCGCAGCTCGACGTCGACGCCAGCAAGGGCATCCACCTCGTCGTGCCCAAGGACCGGATCCGCTCCGAGTGCGGCTTCATCACCAAGACCGAGAAGTCGGTGCTCTTCGTCATCCCGTGGGACCAGTTCTGGATCATCGGGACCACCGACACCCCGTGGGACCTCGACCTCGCCCACCCGGCGGCGAGCAGGGCCGACATCGACTACGTGCTCGGTCACGTCAACCGGCTGCTCAAGGACCCGCTCGACCACCGCGACGTCGTCGGCGTGTACGCCGGCCTCCGGCCGCTCCTCAAGCCGATGCGCAAGGAGGGCGAGATGGGGGAGACCACCAAGCTCTCCCGCGAGCACACGGTCGCCAACCCCGTGCCGGGCCTGGTGCTGGTCGCCGGCGGCAAGCTGACGACGTACCGCGTCATGGCCCGCGACGCCGTCGACCACGCGATCCGTGACTTCGACGCCACGCCGCCCTCGATCACCGACCGGGTGCCGCTGATGGGCGCGTGGGGCTTCGAGGCGCGCAGCAACCAGCGGGTCGCGCTCAGCCGCTCGTCGGGCATCGACATCGGCATGGTCGACCACCTGCTCGGCCGCTACGGCGGGCTGGTCGACGAGCTGCTCGCGCTGGTCCACGGCCGGCCCGAGCTCGCCGAGCCGCTGCCGGGCGCCGAGCACTACCTGAAGGTGGAGGTGCTCTACGCCGTCACCCACGAGGGGGCGCGTCACCTCGACGACGTGCTGGCGCGGCGTACGCGGGTCTCGATCGAGACCTTCGACCGCGGCATCGCCGCCGCCCGTCCGGCGGCCGAGCTGATGGCCGAGGCCCTCGGCTGGGACGACGCGCAGCTCGAGGACGAGGTCGACCACTACCTCCGGCGGGTCGAGGCCGAGCGGCAGAGCCAGCTGATGCCGACCGACCAGGAGGCCGACGAGGCGAGGGTCAAGGCTCCCGACATCGTCTGACCACCCCGTTCGAGACCGTTTGACAAATGTCACAGTAGTGTCAAATGCCGGGATGACGTGACCAACCAGTAGCAAGGCCGCCGAGCGCGACCTACGCTGCGAGGATGAGCGAGCAGACCCCCGCGTCCAGCCCCATCGTCGACGGTCCCGCCGACCCCGAGCACGACGCCACCGCGGCCTACGGCCTCGACCGGTCGTACGTCGCCGCGCTGACGCGCCGGATCGTCAGCACCACGGGCGAGACGCACGCCGTGTCGTCGCCGATCGGCGGCACCCCGCTCGCCCACGTCCCGCAGTCGGGGCAGGCCGACGTGGCCGAGGCCTTCGTCCGGGCCCGCCACGCCCAGGCCGCGTGGGCCGCGACGTCCGTCGACGAGCGGGCCGCCGCGCTCCTGCGCCTCCACGACATCCTCCTCGACCGGCAGGACGAGCTCATCGACCTCGTCGTGTGGGAGTCGGGCAAGGCCCGCAAGGACGCCTACCTCGAGGTGGCCCACCTCGCCCTGACCGCGCGCTACTACGCCCGTACGGCCCACGAGCACCTCGACGCCAAGCGCGTCGGCGGCATGTTCCCGGTGCTCACCCGCGCCGAGGTGCACCGCGTGCCCAAGGGTGTCGTCGGCATCATCTCGCCCTGGAACTACCCCCTCACGATGGCGCTCTGCGACGGCCTGCCGGCCCTGCTCGCCGGCAACGCCGTCGTCGCCAAGCCCGACGCCCAGACCATGCTGACCGCCCTGCTGGCCGCCCAGCTGCTCGACGACGCCGGCTTCCCGTCCGAGCTGTGGCAGGTCGTCGCCGGTCCCGGCCCGGAGGTCGGCGGCGCGATCGTGGCCGAGGCCGACTACGTCTGCTTCACCGGCTCGACCGCGACCGGACGGGCCATCGCGCGCCAGTGCGCCGAGCGCCTCATCGGCTGCTCGCTCGAGCTGGGCGGCAAGAACCCGATGCTGGTGCTGCGCGACGCCGACGTGCACCGCGCGGCCGAGGGCGCCGTGCGCGGCGTCTTCTCCAACGCCGGCCAGCTGTGCGTCTCGATGGAGCGGCTCTTCGTCGCCGACCAGGTCTACGACCGCTTCGTCGACGCCTTCGTCTCGCGCACCCAGGCGATGACGCTCGGCGCGAGCCAGGACTGGAGCGTCGACATGGGCTCGCTCATCTCGCAGGCCCAGCTCGACACCGTGACCCGCCACGTCGAGGACGCCGTCGCCAAGGGCGCGCGGGTGCTCACCGGCGGCAGGGCGCGTCCCGACCTCGGCCCGTTCGTCTACGAGCCGACGATCCTCGAGGGCGTCTCCGCCGACATGGAGTGCTTCGGCAAGGAGACGTTCGGCCCGGTGGTCGCGCTCTACCGCTTCCACAGCGAGGACGAGGCCGTCGAGCGCGCCAACGACGGGGCGTACGGCCTCAACGCGTCGGTCTACACGCGCGACGGCGCCCGTGGCCGGGCAGTCGCGCGCCGCATCAAGGCCGGCACGGTCAACGTCAACGAGGCCTACGGCGCCACCTTCGGCTCGCTCGGCGCGCCGATGGGCGGGATGCGTGAGTCGGGGATGGGCCGGCGCCAGGGCGCCGAGGGCATCCACCGCTACACCGAGGCGCAGTCCGTCGCGACGCAGCGGGTGGTGCCGATCGCGCCGATGTTCGGCATGTCGGAGGAGACCAACGCCAAGGTCATGACCGCCGCGCTGCGCCTGCTGAACAAGCTGGGCCGCGCGTGAGATCCCCGAGACCCAGCACTACGACGTCCTCGTCATCGGGTCGGGCTTCGGTGGCTCCGTCACCGCGCTCCGGCTGACCGAGAAGGGCTACACGGTCGGCGTGCTCGAGGCGGGCGCCCGGTTCGAGGACGGCGACTTCCCGGCCACCTCCTTCGACGCCAGGCGGTTCCTCTTCGCGCCCTCGCTCGGGATGTACGGCATCCAGCGCATCGACATGGTGAAGGACTGCCTGATCCTCGCCGGCGCGGGCGTCGGCGGCGGGTCGCTGGTCTACGCCAACACGCTCTACGAGCCCCTCGACGCCTTCTACCGCGACCCGTCCTGGTCGCACATCACCGACTGGAAGGTCGAGCTCGCGCCCTACTACGACCAGGCCAAGCGGATGCTCGGCGTGGTCGACAACCCGCGGCACACGCCGTCCGACGAGGTGATGAGGCAGGTCGCCGAGGACATGGGCGTGGGCCACACCTTCCACCCGACGCCGGTCGGCGTCTTCTTCGGCGGCCCTGACGCGCAGGGCGGCGAGGAGGTCGCGGACCCGTTCTTCGGCGGCGCCGGACCGGCCCGCAACGCCTGCCTCAACTGCGGCGAGTGCATGACGGGCTGCCGCCACAACGCCAAGAACACCCTCGTCAAGAACTACCTCCACCTCGCCGAGCAGGCCGGGGCGGTGGTCCACCCGCTGACCACGGTGACGCGCGTACGCCCCCGCGACGGCGGCGGCTACGAGGTGACGACCCGCTGGACGAAGGCCAAGCTCTCGCGGCGGACGGCCACGAAGACGTTCACCGCCGACCAGGTGGTCTTCTCCGCCGCCGCGCTCGGCACCCAGAAGCTGCTCCACCAGCTCAAGGCCGAGGGCCACCTGCCCCGCATCAGCGACCGGCTCGGCGTGCTCACCCGCACCAACTCCGAGGCGATCCTCGGCGCGCTCGCGCCGGCCGGCTCCACCGACTTCACCGAGGGCGTGGCGATCACCTCGTCGTGGCACCCCGACGACGTCACCCACATCGAGCCGGTGCGCTACGGCAAGGGCTCCAACGCGATGGCGCTGATGCAGACCGTGCTCGCCGACGACACCCCGGGCACCTCGCGGGTGAGGACCTGGGCGCGCGAGCTGTGGAAGCAGCGCCGCACCGCCCTCGACCTCTACGACTTCAGGCACTGGTCGGAGCGCACCGTCATCGCGCTGGTGATGCAGACCCTCGACAACTCGATCACCACGAAGTGGACTCAGCGACAATGGGGCAGGGGCCGCTTCGGGTGGCGGATGACGAGCGAGCAGGGCCACGGATTGCCCAACCCGACGTACATCCCGATCGCCTACGAGGCCACGCGGCGGATGGCCGACGTCCTCGGCGGCACCGCGGGCGGCAACGTCGGTGAGGTCTTCAACCGCCCGCTGACCGCCCACTTCATCGGCGGCTGCACGATCGGGGACTCGCCCACCACGGGCGTCGTCGACCCGTGGCAGCGCCTGTACGGCCACGAGGGCCTCCACGTCGTCGACGGGTCCGCGGTGTCGGCCAACCTCGGGGTGAACCCGTCGCTGACGATCACGGCGCAGGCCGAGCGGGCGATGGCGTTCTGGCCCAACAAGGGCGAGGCCGATCCGCGGCCCGAGCTCGGTGCGACGTACCGCCTGCTCGCGCCGGTCGAGCCGAAGAACCCGGTCGTGCCGGAGGCTGCGCCGGGTGCGCTGCGACTCCCGATCGTCGGGGTCAGCTGACCCGCTCACCCGTACGGCGATTTACTTTCGCCCCGCCCGTAACCACCCCCGGCAGAGGTCGTTGGCCACTGTGAGGGCTCCGGCAAGTCATGCTCCCTCCCAAGGGCCGGAACCCTCGCTCTCGGCACTGGACGTTCAGTGGCGGGGACACAAGTCCCAGGGCCCGATCACCCTCCCTCCCCGACTCGGGCCCTGGGACGATTTCGGGCGAGCGCCGCCGATAGAGTTCGGACCGTGACGCAGCCTGCAGAGCACGACCTGGTCCTCGTCGTCGACTTCGGGGCGCAGTACGCCCAGCTCATCGCCCGCCGCGTCCGCGAGGCGCGGGTCTACTCCGAGATCGTGCCGCACACCATGCCGGTCGCCGACATGCTCGCGCGCAAGCCGAAGGCGATCATCCTGTCCGGCGGTCCGTCCAGCGTGTACGCCGACGGCGCACCCGGCATCGACGACGCCGTCTTCACGGCCGGGGTGCCGGTCTTCGGCATGTGCTACGGCTTCCAGCTGATGGCCAAGGGCCTCGGCGGCGAGGTCGCCCACACCGGCGCGCGCGAGTACGGACGTACGCCCGTCGTCGTCTCCGAGCCGGGCACCCTGCTCGACGGCCTCCCCGCCGAGCACAAGGTCTGGATGTCGCACGGCGACTCGGTCGCCCGGGCTCCCGAGGGCTTCACCGTCCTCGCCTCCACCGCGGACACGCCCGTCGCGGCCTTCGAGGACGTGGCCCGCGGCCTGGCCGGCGTGCAGTGGCACCCCGAGGTGCTGCACTCCGAGCACGGCCAGAAGGTGCTCGAGCACTTCCTGCACCACATCGCCGGCGCCCGCCAGACCTGGACGATGCTCAACATCGCCGAGGAGCAGATCGAGCGGGTCCGCGAGCAGATCGGCGACAGCGGCCTGGCGATCTGCGGGCTGTCCGGCGGGGTCGACTCGGCGGTCGCCGCGGCGATCGTGCAGCGCGCGATCGGTGACCGGCTGCACTGCGTCTTCGTCGACCACGGCCTGCTCCGCGAGGGCGAGGCCGAGCAGGTCGAGCGCGACTTCGTCGCCGCGACCGGTGTCAACCTGCACGTGTACGACGCCCGCGAGACCTTCCTCGCCGCCCTGGCCGGGGTGACCGACCCCGAGGAGAAGCGCAAGGTCATCGGCCGCGAGTTCATCCGCGCGTTCGAGGCCGCCGAGGTGCAGGTCCTCGGCGAGGCCGCCGACCAGGGCGAGAAGGTCGGCTTCCTGGTGCAGGGCACGCTCTACCCCGACGTGGTCGAGTCGGGTGGCGGCGCCGGCACGTCCAACATCAAGTCCCACCACAACGTCGGCGGCCTGCCCGACGACCTCGAGTTCGCGCTCGTCGAGCCGCTGCGCACGCTCTTCAAGGACGAGGTCCGCCTCGTCGGGGAACAGCTGGGTCTTCCCGCGGACATCGTGTGGCGCCAGCCGTTCCCCGGACCCGGCCTCGGCATCCGCATCATCGGCGAGGTCACGGCCGACCGGCTCGACATCCTGCGCCGCGCCGACGCCATCGCCCGCCAGGAGCTCACCCGCGCCGGGCTCGACCGCGACATCTGGCAGATGCCGGTCGTGCTGCTCGCCGACGTCCGCTCGGTCGGCGTACAAGGTGACGGCCGGACGTACGGCCACCCGATCGTGATCCGGCCCGTCACCTCCGAGGACGCGATGACCGCCGACTGGGCGCGCCTGCCCTACGAGGTGATGGAGCGGATCTCCACGCGCATCACCAACGAGGTCGCCGAGGTCAACCGCGTCACCGTCGACATCACCTCGAAGCCGCCGGGCACCATCGAGTGGGAGTGACGTGAGCGAGGTTCGGTCAGCCTGACTCGTCGAGGCAGGTGGCTGTTTCGACGTTGCGCGGGCAACCGCGGAGGTCCGACCCGATCACGACGCCGGTGACGAGCGTCGCCACCAAGCCCAGCACGAGGGCGTACGCCGCGAGTCGACCGCTGCGCCGCACAAGTGCGTAGCAGGCCAGGGGCAGTCCAGCGACTACGCCCGTCACGGCCAGTGCGGTCAGCGTGAGGCCGGGGTCGGTGGCGCGGCCGAAGCCGCCGCCCGTGCAGCCGGAGACGCCGCAGATGGCGAACGAGGCGAAGAGTGCCGGCGCGAGCGCCAGTGCGATCCCGAGGACCCCGTAGACGGCCGCGAACGGGACGGAGTGCCGAGTCACGCATCCCAGCATGCCGAAGGCCGATCGCCGCGTCGACCCCGGAGGCCAGGGAGTGGAGGCGGTTCAGGCGAGACGTCGGGATGATCTCCGGCAGCTCAGCGGGCCCGAAGACGTGCAGGTGCACCCGCGGCTCGGTCAGCCAGTGGACCAGGCCCAGCGACTCGAGAGCCGGGACGTACGCCGCCTCGCCGACGGGGTCGGCCACGGCCAGATCGATGTCGATGATCGGCTTGGCGGGCAGCCCGGGCACCGAGGTGGAGCCGATGTGCTGGACGGCGAGCAGACCGCTCGCCGAGGACCGCAGAGATTCCTGGGCGTGCCTGTGGCCCCGCCATCCGTGGAGGGCGGGGTGTGGGGCGGGGTCAATGTCGGTCGGGTGGTTCGGGTTCGTCGATCCGGGTGGTGCCGGTGTGGTCGCGTCGGTAGCGGTGCCCGTGGGGGCGTGGTCCACTCGAAGACTCCCGGGCGCGACCATGCGGTAGTGCCAGGCGGTGAAGGTCTTGAGTCGGTGGTGGTAGCGACACAGCGCGGCCGAGGTTCGAGCGTGGTGGTCGGGCCGGGTTGGGGTCTGCCCTCGGCCTCGGCGTCGTGGTCGTACTCGGTCGATGTGGTCGACGTCGCAGCGCCGGGCGGGTCGGGTGCACCACGGGAACACGCAGGTGCGGTCGCGGAGAACGATCTGTTCGCGGATCCGGTCGGGGATCTCGTACGCCGGGGTGGAGAGCTCGGCGGTGAGGTCGATGACGGGCTTGATGGTGACCAACGTGCGGGAGTCGCCGCACCAGCTCCTGATCTGGTCGAGCAGGACCAGTCGCTGGCCTTGCTCCATGCGGCCGGTGGGACCGAAGACCGTCTGCTCGCCCACGACCGAGGCGTCGAAGTGGGCGTGGACGACGACCTCGCGCGCGACCGGCAGACCGTCCTCTCCATGGCCGGCGCCGTGACCTTGGCTGAACAGGTCGAGCGCGGTCTGGGTGCGGGCGAGGTCCCCGAGGGCCTTGGCGCGGCGTACGTCGAGCGACTCGGTCGACCCGAGCGCCTTCTGCAGTCGCGGCGCCATGAGCGAGGGCGTGGTCGAGGTCGAGGGCGTCGGCGAGGTCGAGGTCGGCCTCGAGGTGCAGGGTCCCGGCGAAGTGGACGTCGTCCTTGTCGACGGTGACGTGGCGCGGGTCGACCGACAGGTAGCCGTCCTCCGGGTCGGCGGCCGGATCCGCGGCGGCGAGGTCGTAGCGCTTGATGGTCTCGGCGACGAGCCGGTCGAGCTGCGCGGTGCCGATGCGGCCGGCCACGGCGGCGACCTGCGAGTCGATCCAACCGGCCGCCTCGACGGTCAGCGCGGGCGAGGTGTGGATGGTGGTCTCGGCGACGAGCCGGGCCCGCCAGGACGGCACGGCACCGGCGTGGACCTGGGCCCAGAGGCGGGGGAGGCGGTGGCGCAGCTCGAGGGCGTGGCCGATGAGCTTCTTCGCCGCCGTGGTGGAGATGCCGAGGACGGCGCCGAGCTCGGCGATGCAGAACTCCGCGACGAGCGGGCAGCCGGGCCCGGCGATGGGTTCCTCGTGCTCGCAGCCGGGCACGGTGAACGCTGCAGCAGTGTGGATGGACTCGGGCGGGTGGAGGTCGGCCCACCGGGCCGCGACCTCGAGGAGCTCCGCGGCTGCCTGGTCCTCGGCGGCCTTGCGGTCACGAGCGAGCGCGAGCAGGTCGGAGGCCGAGAGGTCGTCTTCGACCCTCTCTCCCACCCGCTCCAGCGTCTCGATCATGTGTTTGATTATACGCGATGCCACCGACACCAGCCATCGATCCACAGGTGATCTTTCGTCAAGGTTCGGGGTGCGACCGGACCCGGGGCGCGGTGCTCGAGGTCGGCGTCATGCTCAGAACCTAGGGATCGACGGGGCGCTCGGGTGGGAGGCGTCGAGCGCCGGGTCGCCGGCCGGGAGGGTGCCGTCGAACCACTCGTCGAGCTTCCAGTCCGGCACCGGCGGGCTCTCGCCCGCGACCGGCACGAAGACCGAGCGCTGCGTCGGGCCGTGGGTGTGGACGTAGCGGCGGCAGTTGGGGAACACCGCCCGCGCGCGCACGCGGACGACGAGCTTCGCGCCGGGGAGCTCGTCGACGAGCGGATCGTCGGGGTCGACGGACGCCTCGCCGTTGATCCGCAGCCGCGAGCCGTGGGAGAAGTCGATGAACAGCATCCCGACCTGCGCGTTCTCGGTGATGTTGCCGATGCTCAGGAACATCCCGTTGCCGTCGTACACCGGGAACGCGAGCGTCGTCGGGTCGACCACGCGGACGAATCCGGGATCGCCGCCCTTGTAGGAGCACTGCGGCTGGCCCGAGGCGTCCGTGGTGGCGAGGAAGAACATGTCGCGCGCCTCGATGAAGTCGCGGAACCCCGACACGTCGTCCCCGGCGACACTGGCCAGCCGGTCGGCGAGCCGTCGGGTGTCGAAGGCGTCCTGCAGTGCGCGGTGCGAGTCCCGGTAGTCCATGTCGAAGCCTCTCCTCCTCGAGGATCCCACCGCGCTGGTGTCCGAGAAAGGCTGGTCTAGGTCGGCGCGCATGCCCCGCGCCTTGCACCACCTCGACCTGTGGGTCGATGACGTCGCGACCGCCGAGGGGGAGTGGGGGTGGCTGCTCGCGTGGTGCGCGCGGAGTCGACCGAGCACGGCTGGCACGAGATGTACGCCGACCACTGTCCGCTCGCCGGGGGCGAGCAGCACGTGGCGCTCTACGTGGAGAACTCCGAGGGCTTCGAGGTCGAGGTCGTCGTCGGCGACTGAGCGACGGCTGAACCCCCTGAGGGGTGGTCGCGCGAACGGACGACCGGGTCTAGGTTGCTGATGGCCCAACTGCACCTCGGAGGCATCGTGAGCTCAGACACCCTGATCGACGCGAACTGGCTGGACTACCTGCTGGTCGCGATCTACTTCGGATTCGTCCTCGGCATCGGCGTGATGGCGCGCCGCTCGGTGTCGGACTCGATCGACTTCTTCCTGTCCGGCCGGTCGCTGCCGGCCTGGGTGACGGGACTGGCGTTCATCTCCGCCAACCTCGGTGCCGTCGAGATCATGGGCATGTCGGCCAACGGCGCGGAGATCGGCCTGTCGACGTTCCACTACTTCTGGGTCGGTGCGGTGCCGGCGATGCTGTTCCTCGGCGTCGTGATGATGCCGTTCTACTACGGCTCGAAGGTCCGCTCGGTCCCGGAGTTCATGTTCAGGCGGTTCGGCACCGGTGCCCACCTGGTCAACGCGATCAGCTTCGCCGTCGCCCAGCTGCTCATCGCGGGCGTCAACCTCGCCCTGCTGGCCGGCATCGTGCACGCCCTGCTCGGCTGGCCGATCTGGGTCGCCCTGATCGTGGCCGGCGCGGTCGTGCTGTCGTACATCACGCTCGGTGGCCTGAGTGCGGCGATCTACAACGAGGTGCTGCAGTTCTTCGTCATCGTCGCCTCGCTGCTGCCGCTGACGCTGATCGGCCTGCACCGCGTCGGCGGCTGGGACGGCCTGACCGACAAGATCGCCGCCGCCTCCGAGAGCGCGTCGTCGGCGTCCGAGGCACCCCCGGCCTCGCAGCAGCTCAACGCCTGGCCGGGCGAGGCGCTGTCCGGGTTCGACTCCCCGCTCCTGTCGGTCATCGGCATCGTCTTCGGACTCGGCTTCGTGCTGTCCTTCGGCTACTGGACGACCAACTTCGTCGAGGTGCAGCGCGCGATGGCGTCCGACTCGATCTCGGCCGCCCGCAAGACCCCGATCATCGGCGCCTTCCCCAAGATGTTCATCCCGTTCATCGTGATCGTGCCCGGCATGGTCTCGGCCGTGCTGGTGACGGAGATGATCGACCTCAAGAACGGCGGCATCGCCCAGCGGCGGCGCGTCGGGGGAGGGAGTGGCCTACAACGACGCCCTGCTCCTGCTGATGCGCGACGTGCTGCCCAACGGCCTGCTCGGGCTGGCGATCGCCGGCCTGCTCGCGGCGTTCATGGCCGGTATGGCGGCCAACATCTCCGCCTTCAACACGGTCTTCTCCTACGACCTGTGGCAGCGCTACATCCGCAAGGACCACAGCGACGACTACTACCTCCGCATCGGCCGCCTCGCCACCGTCGGGGCCACCGTCATCGCGATCTTCACCGCCCAGATCGCGATGGGCTACGACAACGTCATGAACTACCTGCAGACGCTGTTCGGGTTCTTCAACGCGCCGCTCTTCGCGACGTTCATCCTCGGCATGTTCTGGAAGCGGATGACCCCGACCGCCGGCTGGATGGGCCTGGTCGCCGGCACCCTGTCGGCCATCGCCGTCGACCGCGCGGGCGCCGCCGGCGTCTTCGAGCTGTCGGGCCAGGGCGTGGCGTTCCTCGCGGCGTCGGTCGCCTTCGTCGTCGACATCGTGCTCAGCATCGTGGTCTCGCTCGTGACCAAGCCCAAGCCGGCCTCCGAGCTGCGCGGCCTCGTCTACTCCGAGACGCCGCGCGAGGACCGCACCGACCCGAACGAGGCAGCCATGCCGTGGTACCAGCGCACGCTCCCGCTCGCCGGCATCGCCCTTGCGATGGTCGTCGTCCTCAACTTCGCCTTCTGAGAGAGGAGTCACCATGTCTGACACGTCGACCCGACAGCTACGGACGACACCGCCGGCAAGCCCCACAAGGCCGGGCTCTTCGACATCCGCAACATCATCGGTGCGCTGATGGGCATCTACGGCGTGATCCTGACCCTCGCCGGCCTGCTCGGCGAGCACGAACCGGAGAAGACCGGCGGCATCAACGCCAACCTGTGGACCGGCCTGGCCCTGCTCGTCGTCGGCGCGTTCTTCGTCGGCTGGGCGAAGTGGCGCCCGATCGTCGTCCCGGCCGACGTCGACGCGCCCGACGACGACCCGACGCGCCCAGCGCCCCAGCGCAAGCGCCCGCCCGTCCACTGACCCGCCTCCAGAGTCAGGTCTAGGGTCTCCCGCATGGAGAGCCTGGTCGACAGAGCTCGGGGCCGAGCTCGACGTACGCCTCGTGGACGTCGACGCCGCGCTGGCCGCGCACTACCCGGGTGCCCGCCCGGGTCGGCAGCCGGTGCACACGGTGTACGTCCCCGCGGACCGGTTCCACGCCACGCTGGTGGCCGACCACGGCGCGGCGGCGCTCGCGACGATCGACGAGCACGAGGCCCTGCTGCTCGAGCTGATCGATGACGACCGCGACCTGCTGGCCCGGGTGCGCGACAAGCTCGGTCGCGAGCCGGTCGAGGACGTGCGCATCGACCTCGAGGACGGCTACGGCACCCGGCCCGACGAGGTGGAGGACGCCGACGCCGTCCGGGCAGCCGACGAGCTGAGGTCGGCGGTCGACGCGGGAGCATCAGCCCCCGGTTGCGGCATCAGGTTCAAGGGCTTCGAGGCGCCGACCCGCGACCGCGGGCTGCGGACCCTCGCCCTGTTCCTGGGCCGGCTCACCGAGGGCCGGCCGCTGCCGGACGGCTTCGTGGTCACCCTGCCCAAGGTCACCGCGGTCGAGCAGGTCGAGGCCCTGGTCCACGCGGCGCAGCGACTCGAGTCCCACCTCGGCCTGACGTCCGGCGCCCTGCGGTTCGAGCTGCAGATCGAGACGCCGCAGTCGATCCTCGGCCCGGACGGCACCGCGCTGGTGGCGCGGATGATCCACGCCTCCGCGGGCCGCTGCACCGGCCTGCACTACGGCACCTACGACTACTCCGCGTTCTGCGGCATCGCGGCAGCCCAGCAGAGCCTCGAGCACCCCGTCGCCGACCACGCCAAGGCGATCATGCAGGCCGCCGCGGCCGGCACCGGCGTACGCCTCTCCGACGGGTCCACCAATGTGCTGCCGGTCGGTGACCACGACCAGGTCGCGGCCGCGTGGCGCAACCACCTGCGGCTCGTCCGTCGCTCGCTCGAGCGCGGCTACTACCAGGGCTGGGACCTCCACCCCGCGCAGCTCCCGACGCGGTACGCGGCCACCTTCGCGTTCTACCGCGACGGTTTCCCCGCCGCGGCGGCCCGGCTCCGGACGTACGTCGCGCGGCAGGACTCGGCGATCATGGACGAGCCGGCCACGGCGCGTGCGTTGGCCGACTTCGTCCTCCGCGGTCTGGACTGTGGCGCCCTCTCGACGCGACGAGGCGCGCGAGGCGACCGGGCTCGGCACCGACGACCTCGCCGGGCTCGCGCACCGCACCACCGAGACGGAAGGCTGAGCCGATGGGCATCGTGCTGGGACCGAACAGGTACGGCAAGGCGGAGAACCGGGTGGTCCGGATCGTGCGCGACACCCCGCGCCACGAGATCCGCGACCTCAACGTCTCCACCTCGCTGCGCGGCGACTTCGCCGCGGCGCACACCGACGGCGACCAGTCGCAGGTGCTGCCGACGGACACGCAGAAGAACACGGCGTTCGCCTACGCGAAGAAGCACGGTGTGACCTCGCCGGAGGACTACGCCCTCGCGCTCGGCGGCCGGCTGCTCGAGGCCACGCCGGTCGCGACCGGGGCGACGATCGCCGTCGAGGAGTACGCCTGGGACCGGATCGAGGTCGACGGCGCGGGCCACGACCACGCGTTCGTGCGCCGCGGCGGCGAGGTGCGGACCACGCGGGTCGACGTGACGGCCGACGGCTCCACCGTGACCTCCGGCCTCCAGGACCTCGTGGTGCTCAAGTCCACCGGGTCGGAGTTCAAGGGCTTCCTGCGCGACGAGTACACGACGCTCCCCGACGCCGACGACCGGATCCTGGCGACCGCGCTGCGCGCCGAGTGGACCTACCGGTCCGGGCAGGAGCCGGACTGGAACGCCACGTACGCCGCGGTCCGGGCGCTCCTGCTGGCGACCTTCGCGACGACGTACAGCCGGGCGCTGCAGGAGACCCTCCACGCGATGGGCACCGCCGTGCTCGAGGCGCACGCCGAGATCGCCGAGATCTCCTTCGCCGCGCCCAACAAGCACCACTTCCTCGTCGACCTCGCGCCGTTCGGGCTCGAGAACCCGGGCGAGGTGTTCGTCGCCGCCGACCGCCCGTACGGGCTGATCGAGGCCACCGTGACCCGCGAGGAGCAGGGATGAGCGAGCTCGCAATGTTCAACGCGCTCGATGCGGACGAAGCGCGGCACCGCCTGCTGGTCTGCCTCGACGTGCCGCGCTGGGCGGACGACGTGGCGGCGGGGCGGCCGTACGCCGACGTGGGCCAGGTCGAGGCGGCGATGGTGGCCGCCTCGGCGACCATCTCCGACGCCGAGCTCGAGCAGGCCCTCGCGCGGCACCCGCGCATCGGCGAGCGCGCGGACGCCGAGAAGCACGACGCCGAGCACTCCACCCGCGAGCAGTCCGGTGTGGACCCGGCCGACGACGACGTCGTACGCCGGCTCGCCGAGGGCAACCGGGCCTACGAGGAGCGCTTCGGGCGGGTCTTCATCGTCCGGGCCGCTGGCCGCAGCGGTCCGGAGATCCTCGACCACCTGCGGCACCGGCTCGACAACACTGACGAGCTCGAGCGGGCCGCGACCATCGACCAGCTGACCCAGATCGCGGTCCTGCGGATGAAGGAGATGGTGTCCTGATGGCCTCGCTCAGCACCCACGTCCTCGACGTGTCCACCGGCCGCCCGGCCGCCGGTCTGCGCGTCACGCTGGAGTCGGCGGACGGCAACCTCCTGGCCGAGGCGCTCACCGACGCCGACGGTCGGGTGGGCGCGCTCGCCGGCGACCTGACCGCCGAGGACCACGTCCTCCGGTTCGACACCGGCACCTGGTTCGCCGGTCGCGGCACGACCGCGTTCTACCCCGAGGTCGCCGTGACCTTCACCGTCGGAGTGGACGAGCACTACCACGTCCCGCTGCTGCTGAGCCCCTACGGCTACTCGACCTACCGTGGCAGCTGACCACCTCCTCCGCGCCCGGCGGGCCGTGGTCGGAGGCGAGGAACGCGCCGTCTCGGTGGAGGTGACGGGCGGCGTGATCACCGCCATCCACGCGTACGACGCCGACGTCGAGGCCACCCACGAGCACGAGCTCGCCGCCGACGAGGTGCTGCTCCCCGGCCTCGTCGACACCCACGTGCACGTCAACGAGCCAGGACGCACCGAGTGGGAGGGGTTCGCGAGCGCCACCCGCGCGGCCGCTGCCGGTGGCGTCACGACGATCGTCGACATGCCGCTCAACAGCATCCCGCCCACCACGACCGTCGCCGCGCTCGACGAGAAGCGCGCGGTCGCCGCCGGCCAGACGTGGGTCGACGTCGGCTTCTGGGGCGGCGCGGTGCCGGCCAACCGCGCCGCCCTGGCCGGGCTGCACGAGTCGGGCGTCTTCGGGTTCAAGTGCTTCCTGCTGGACTCCGGTGTCGAGGAGTTCCCGCACCTGACCGCGGCCGACTTCGCCGCGGCGATGGCTGAGACCGCCCGGCTCGGGGCACTGATGATCGTGCACGCCGAGGACGGCGACGCCATCGCTGCGTGCGGCCACGGGACGGCGTACGACGGGTTCCTGGCGAGCCGCCCCGAGGTCGCCGAGGAGCGAGCGATCGCCCTCGTCGTCGACACCGCCCGCGCGACCGGCGGTCGCGCCCACGTCGTGCACCTCAGCGCAGCCGGCGCGATCCCGGCACTGCGCGCGGCCAGGGCGGCGGGCGTCGACGTGTCCGTCGAGACCTGCCCGCACTACCTCCACTTCGAGTCCGGCTCGATCCCCGACGGCGCCACCGAGCTCAAGTGCTGCCCGCCGATCCGCGACTCCGCCAACCGTGACGCCCTCTGGGCGGGCCTGCGCGACGGCGACATCGACCTGGTCGTCAGCGACCACTCGCCGTGCACGGCCGACCTCAAGCGACAGGACAGCGGCGACTTCGCCGAGGCGTGGGGCGGGATCGCGTCGCTGCAGCTCGGCCTTCCGGCCGTCTGGACGTCGGCACGCGAGCGGGGAGTGCCGCTGACCGACGTCGTCCGCTGGATGGCCACCGCGCCGGCCCGGCGGGTCGGACTGACCGGCAAGGGCGAGATCGCGGTCGGGGCCGACGCCGACCTCTGCGTCTTCGCGCCCGACGAGTCCTGGGTCGTCGACCCGAGCCGGCTCCACCACAAGAACGCCGTCTCGGCCTACGGTGGACGTACGCTCACCGGCACCGTCCGCGGGACCTGGTTGCGCGGCGCACCGATCGACCTCGCCGACGACCCGCGCGGGCGGCTGCTGAGAAGGGGAGAGTGACGATGTCCTACTACGTGCCCAAGGGTGGGCTTCCGGCGCAGACCGAGCTGACCACGGACCGCGCCGTCTTCACCGAGGCGTACGCCGTGCTGCCGCGCGGCACCATGCGCGACATCGTGACGAGCCGGCTGCCGCACTGGGACGACACCCGGCTGTGGGTGATCGCCCGTCCGCTGTCGGGCTTCGCAGAGACCTTCTCGTGGTACATCGCCGAGGTCGCTGCAGGTGGTGGGTCGCCGCGGCCCGACGACGACCCCGACGCCGAGTCGGTGCTCTTCGTCGTCGGCGGGACGGTCGAGCTGTCGATCGACGGCGTGGCCCACCGGGTCGGCACGGGCGGGTACGCGTTCCTCCCGCCCGGCACGCCGTGGACGCTCCGCAACGACACGGCCGAGGCGGCCACGTTCCACTGGATCCGCAAGGCCTACGAGCGCGTCGACGGCGTCGAGGTGCCGGAGGCGTTCGTGGTCCAGGAGCACGACGTCGCGATCGAGCCGATGCCGGACACCGCACGGCGCATGGGGCACGCAGCGCTTCGTCGACCCGCTCGACGTACGCCACGACATGCACGTCAACATCGTCAGCTTCGAGCCCGGGGGAGCGATCCCGTTCCCCGAGACCCACGTGATGGAGCACGGGCTCTACGTCCTCGAGGGCAAGGCCGTCTACCTCCTCAACAAGGACTGGGTCGAGGTGCAGGAGGGCGACTTCATGTGGCTGCGCGCCTTCTGCCCGCAGGCCTGCTACGCCGGTGGCCCGGGGAAGTTCCGCTACCTGCTCTACAAGGACGTGAACCGACACGCGAGGTTCCGACTCTGATGCCCGAGCCACAGATCACCGTCAACGGACGGTCGCGCCCGCTCGTCGGCACGCCCGACCACACCAACGCGCTCGACTTCCTGCGCGGCCTCGGACTGACCGGGGCCAAGGAGGGCTGCGCCGAGGGCGAGTGCGGCGCGTGCGCCGTCCTGGTGGCGCGGCCCGACGGTGACGGCAGCCGGTGGACCCCGGTCAACGCCTGCCTGGTGCCGGCCCTCGCGCTCGACGGCCAGGAGGTCGTCACCGCCGAGGGGCTCGGCGATCCCGGCGACCTGCACCCGGTCCAGGCCGAGCTCGCGGTCCGCGGCGGGTCGCAGTGCGGCTACTGCACGCCCGGCTTCGTCTGCTCGATGGCCGCGGAGTACTACCGCCCCGACCGCTCGGCGAACGACCAACCCGACCCGGAGCACGGCCCCAACGGCTTCGACCTCCACGCCATCGGCGGCAACCTCTGCCGCTGCACCGGCTACCGCCCGATCCGCGACGCGGCCTGGGCGCTGGGTGCCCCCGCCGCGACGGACACGCTGGCGGAGCGACAGGCCGGCCCGGCTCCCGCGGTCGCCGCGACCCGGGTGCCGGGGTTCGCGCGGCCGGCCGACCTCGCCGACGCGCTCGCCCTGCTGGCCGAGCACCCCGACGCGACGGTGGTCGCCGGCTCCACCGACTGGGGAGTCGAGGCCAACCTGCGCGGACGCCGCGCGTCGTACGTCGTCGCAGTGGACCGGCTGCCCGAGCTGCGCGGCCTCTCGACCGACGACGTGGTGGAGATCGGGGCCGGGCTCACGCTCAGCGAGGTCGAGGCGATGCTCGGCGACACCGTCCCGCTGCTCGCGCGGGTGTGGCCGCAGTTCGCCTCGCGGCTGATCCGCAACGGCGCCACCATCGGCGGCAACCTCGTCACCGCCTCCCCGATCGGCGACCTGGCTCCGGCCCTGCTCGCCCTCGACGCGACGCTGGTGCTCGCGTCGGCCGACGGCGACCGGGAGGTGGCACTGGCGGACTTCTTCACCGGCTACCGCGAGACGGTGCTCCGCCCCGGGGAGCTGGTGCGAGCCGTCCGGGTGCCGACGCCGCTGGCCGAGCACGCCACGTTCCGCAAGATCGCGAAGCGGCGCTACGACGACATCTCCAGCGTCGCCGTCGCCATCGCCCTCGACGTCGTCGACGACACCGTGGTCCGCGCCCGCATCGGCCTGGGCGGGGTCGCGGCCACGCCGATCCGGGCCCGCGCCACCGAGGCGGCGCTGGAGGGCCGGCCGTGGACCGCGGAGACCGTCGAGGCCGCGGCGGAGGTGCTCGCGGGCGAGGGGACGCCGATCGACGACCAGCGCGCCAGCGCGGCGTACCGCTCCGCGATGCTCGGCAACGCCCTGCGCGCCTGGTGGGCCGAGTCATGAGCGTCGGACAGGCGCTACCCCACGAGAGCGCGGCCGAGCACGTCACCGGGCACGCGCTCTTCACCGATGACCTGGTGCACCGCACGCCCCACGTGCTGCACGCCCACCCGGTCTGCTCGCCGCACGCGCACGCCCGGGTGACGCGGCTCGATCCGTCGGCGGCCCTGGCCGTCGACGGGGTAGTCCGCGTGCTCACGGCGGACGACGTGCCGGGCGTCAACGACGCCGGGGTCAAGCACGACGAGCCGCTGTTCCCCGACGAGGTGATGTTCGTCGGGCACGCCGTCTGCTGGGTGCTGGCCGACACGCTCGAGGCCGCGCGACTCGGCGCCCTCGCCGTCGAGGTCGACTACGAGCCGCTCCCCGCCATCGTGGCGCTCACCGAGGCGATCGACGCCGAGAGCTACCAGGGCGGCCAGCCCGTCGTCGCGCGCGGGGACGTCGAGCAGGGTCTGACCGCGGCCACGCACGTCTTCAGCGGCGTCACCGAGATGGCCGGCCAGGAGCACTTCTACCTCGAGACCCACGCCTCGCTCGCCCTCGTCGACGAGAGCGGCCAGGTCTTCGTGCAGAGCAGCACCCAGCACCCCACCGAGACGCAGGAGATCGTCGCCCACGTCCTCGGCCGGGAGTCCCACGCCGTGACCGTCCAGTGCCTGCGGATGGGCGGCGGGTTCGGCGGCAAGGAGATGCAACCCCACGGCTTCGCCGCGATCGCCGCGCTGGGCGCCACCCTCACCGGCCGTCCGGTACGGCTGCGGCTGAGCCGCACCCACGACATGACGATGACCGGCAAGCGGCACGGCTTCCACGCACAGTGGCGGGTCGGCTTCGACGACGACGGTCGGCTGGTCGCCCTCGAGGCGACGCTGACCTCCGACGGCGGCTGGAGCCTCGACCTCAGCGAGCCGGTGCTGGCCCGCGCGCTCTGCCACGTCGACAACGCGTACTGGATCCCGCACGTCCTCCTCCACGGTCGGGTGGCCCGCACCCACAAGACCTCCCAGACCGCGTTCCGCGGGTTCGGCGGCCCGCAGGGGATGCTGGTGATCGAGGACGTCCTCGGCCGCTGCGCGCCCCTGCTCGGGATCGACCCGGTCGACCTGCGCCGGCGCAACTTCTACGTCGACGGCCAGGCAACCCCCTACGGGCAGGTCGTCCGCCACCCCGAGCGCAGCCGCCGCGGCATGGGACCAGGTCGTGACGACCGGCGAGGTCGCGCGTCGGCGTGAGGAGATCGCGGCCTTCAACGCCGCCCACGACCACACCAAGCGCGCGCTCGCGGTGACTCCGCTGAAGTTCGGCATCTCCTTCAACTTCACCGCGTTCAACCAGGCCGGTGCACTCGTCCACGTCTACAAGGACGGGTCGGTGCTGATCAACCACGGCGGCACCGAGATGGGCCAGGGCCTGCACACCAAGATGCTGCAGGTGGCCGCGACCAGCCTCGGGATCCCGCTGGAGCGCGTACGGCTCGCGCCGACCCGCACCGACAAGGTGCCCAACACGTCCGCGACGGCCGCGAGCTCGAGCGCCGACCTCAACGGGGGTGCGGTCAAGGACGCGTGCGACCAGATCACCGCCCGGCTGCGCGAGGTCGACGCGGGACGCGACCTGCCGTGGGACGACCTGGTGCGCGAGGCCTACTTCGGCCGGGTCCAGCTGTGGGCGGCCGGCTTCTACCGGACCGAGGGCATCCACTGGGACTCCACCCGGATGACCGGCCACCCGTTCAAGTACTTCGCCTACGGCGTCGCCGCCGCCGAGGTGGAGGTCGACGGGTTCACCGGCGCCCACCGCACCCGGCGCGTCGACATCGTCCACGACGTCGGCGACAGCCTGTCGCCGCTCGTCGACATCGGCCAGATCGAGGGCGGCTTCGCGCAGGGGGTCGGCTGGCTCACTCTCGAGGACCTGCGGTGGGACGAGTCGGACGGCCCCGCACGCGGCCGGCTGACCACCCAGTCGGCCAGCACCTACAAGCTGCCGAGCATCGGGGAGCTGCCCGACGAGCTCCACGTCGCGCTGCTCGAGCACGCCCGCGAGGACGGCGTGGTCTACGGCTCCAAGGCGGTCGGCGAGCCCCCGCTGATGCTGGCCTTCGCGGTGCGCGAGGCGCTTCGCGAGGCGGCCGCCGCCTTCGGCCCGGACGGCACCAGCGTCCCGCTCGCGTCCCCGGCCACGCCGGAGGCGGTCTTCTGGGCCGTGGAGACCGCTCGCCGGTCGGGCTCGGACCAGGTGGTCGAGGGCCTGCCCGGCCTGGCCCCGGAGCCCCCGGACCCCGCCGCGCCCGCGCTGCACCCGACGTCCGAGCAGGTCGCCGATCCAGCGGGGAGCGCCTGACGTGCACTGGCTGACGGCGGTGGAGCGGCTGCGCGAGGATCGGGAGGCCGGCGTGCTGGTGACCGTGATCGACGTACGCGGCCACGCCCCCCGCGACGCCGGCGCCAAGCTCGTCGTCGCGGCCGGGTCGGCGTGGGGGAGCGTCGGCGGCGGCAACCTCGAGGAGACCGCCGTCGCTCGGGCTCGGGCGATGCTGTCGACCGGCGCCGTCGAGCCGGAACAGCTGACGGTCGGGCTCAGCGACAAGGCCCGCACCGACCACGGACGGCAGTGCTGCGGCGGCGAGGTGACGCTCCTGCTCGAGCCCCTGCCGGTGCGGCCGGCCGTCGCGGTGTTCGGGGTCGGCCACGTCGGGCTCGAGCTGGCGCGGGTGCTCGTGCGCCACGACCTCGACCTCCACCTGGTGGACTCGCGGGCCGCCCAGCTGACCGACGACCGGCTGGCCGTCCTGTCCGACGGGGAGGCGCGGGTCCGGGTGCACCGGTCCCCGGTCCCCGAGCTCGCCCTCGGGTCGGTGCCGCGCGGCACCCACGTGCTGGTGATGACCCACGACCACGCCGAAGACTTCGCCCTGTGCGACGCGGCGCTGCGCTGCACCCACCTCGCCTCGATCGGGCTCATCGGGTCGACCGCGAAGTGGTCGCGGTTCAGGTCGGGACTCCGGGTGGAGGGGCACGACGAAGCGAGCCTCGACCGGATCCGCTGCCCGATCGGTCTGCCCGACCTCCCGGGCAAGGAGCCGCAGGCCGTCGCCGTCTCGGTCGCCGCCGAGCTGCTGCAGCTGTTCGCCGCCGACCGCGTCCGCACCGGTGTCGTGAGGACCCGATGAACGTCGCCGAGGTCGTCTACCGCGCCCGCGCCTACGACACCCCCGACGACCCGTTCACCACCGGGGCCGGGCTTCCGCTACGGCGACGACCTCGGCCTCGTCGTCTCCGACGACGGCGTGATCGTCGACCGCGGCCCGTACGCCGACGTCGCGGCCATCCGGCCCGGGGCGCCGGTCCTCGACCTGCGCGACGGGATCCTGCTGCCGGGGCTGGTGGACACCCACGTCCACTTCCCCCAGGTGCGGGTGATCGGTGCGCTCGGCATGCCGCTGCTGGAGTGGCTCGACCGCTGCGCGCTCCCGGAGGAGCAGCACCTCGCCTCGCCCGACTACGCCGCCACCATCGCGTACGAGTTCGTCGCGAGCCTGATCGCCGCGGGCACCACCACGTCGCTGGTGTTCGGGTCGCACTTCGCCCCGGCCGTCGACCTGCTCTTCGCGGAGGCGGAGCGCTACGGCCTGCGCGTCACGAGCGGGCTCGTCGTCAGCGACCGGATGCTGCCCGAGCCGCTGCTCACCACGCCGGAGCGGGCGTACGCCGAGGCGCTCGACCTCGCGCAGCACTGGCACGGCCGCGGCCGGCTGCGCTACGCCGTCACGCCGCGCTTCTCGCTCTCCGCGTCCGACCCGGTGCTGGCCGCGTGCGCGGCCGTGCTGGCCGAGGTGGACGGCGCCTGCTTCACCTCGCACGTCAACGAGAACCCGGCCGAGGTGGCCACGGTCGCCGGACAGTTCCCCGACCGGGCCCACTACGTCGACACCTACGACCACCACGGGCTGCTCGGTCCGCTGTCGGTGCTGGCCCACGACGTGCACCCCACCGACGCCGAGCTGGCCGTGCTGGCGGCGCGGGCGCACGGCCGTGGCCTACTGCCCGACCAGCAACTCCGCGCTGGGGTCCGGCCTCTTCCCGCTGCGCCGGCACCTCGAGGCGGGCGTGCGCGTCGCCCTCGGCAGCGACGTCGGCGCCGGCACCGGGTTCTCGATCTTCAAGGAGGGGCTGCAGGCCTACTTCCTCCAGCACCTCCTCGGCGCCGAGGGCATGCCGCTGACCGCGGCCCACCTGCTCCACCTCAGCACGTCCGCCGGCGCCGCGGCCCTCGGCCTGGCGGACACGGTCGGCGACCTGTCGGTCGGCAAGCAGTTCGACGCGATCCTGGTGCGGCCGCCCGCCGGGCACCGCCCTCGACATCGGCCTGCGGCACGCGGACTCGCCGGAGGGGGCGCTCGGCAAGGTCTTCGCGCTCGCCGGCGACGCCGACGTCGCCGAGGTGTGGGTCGGCGGCGACCAGATCGCCTCGGGGGGGTTCGTGCGGCCGGTCAGTCGCCGCGCGCCAGCAGGACGTCGTACGCCCGCAGGGTGAGGAAGTCGGGGTAGTCCTCGTCGAGGGCGCACTCCACGAAGAGGCGGCGCGCGTCGTCGTCGACCGTCCCGCCCAGCGCGGCGTGCTCCTCGGCGACGAGGCGCTCCACGAGCTCGTGCGTCACGGTCTCGCCGGTGTCGAGGCGCACCTCGTTGTGGACCCACTGCCAGCACCTGCGAGCGCGAGATCTCGGCGGTGGCGGCGTCCTCCATCAGGTTGTCGATGCCGGCGGCGCCGTTGCCCGAGAGCCAGGCGTGGAGGTACTGCATGCCGATCCGGATGTTGCCCCGCAGGCCCTGCTCGGTGCGCTCGCCCGGCGTCCGGTCCACGGCGAGCAGGTCTGCGGCCGCGACCGACACGTCCTCGCGCAGCACGTCGAGCTGGTTCTCGCGTCCGGCCAGGACGCCGTCGAAGACCTCCGCGCAGACGGGGACGAGGTCGGGGTGCGCCACCCACGAGCCGTCGAAGCCGGCCCGGCGCCTCACGGGGTTGTCCTCGCGCACCTTGGCGAACGCGCGCTCGTTGACCTCGGGGTCGCGGCGGCTCGGGATGAACGCCGCCATCCCGCCGATCGCGAACGCGCCGCGACGGTGGCAGGTGCGGACCATCAGGTCGGCGTACGCCTTCATCATCGGGGCCGCCATCGTCACCGCGTTGCGGTCCGGGAGGGTGAAGGACGGACCCGCGTCGCGGAAGTTCTTGATGATGCTGAACAGGTAGTCCCAGCGCCCGGCGTTGAGCCCGGCCGCGTGGTCGCGCAGCTCGTAGAGGATCTCGTCCATCTCGAAGGCCGCGGTGATCGTCTCGATCAGCACCGTCGCCGCGCACCGATCCGTGCGGCACGCCGAGCGCCGCCTCGGCGTGGGTGAAGACGTCGTCCCAGAGCCGCGCCTCGAGGTGGGACTCCATCTTGGGCAGGTAGTAGTACTGCCCGCCGCCGCCGGCCAGCAGCTCGCGGGCGTTGTGGAAGAAGTGCAGCCCGAAGTCGACGAGGGCAGCCACCACCGGCTCGCCCGTCCGCGGTCAGGTGGCGCCTCGTCGAAGTGCCAGCCGCGCGGTCGCGGCAGGACCACACGGCGTCCGCGACGGGTCCGCGACGACGTACTCCTTGCCCTCCGGCGAGGTGCACGCGAGCCGGCCGCGGACGGCGTCGCGCAGGGTCAGCTGGCCGCCCACGACGTTGCGCCAGTGGGGCGTGTTGGCGTCCTCGAGGTCGGCGAGCCACACCCTCGCGCCCGAGTTCAGTGCGTTGATCGCCATCTTCGGATCGGTCGGCCCGGTGATCTCGACACGCCGGTCGCGCAGATCGGCCGGCACCGGTGCGACCCTCCAGTCGCCGGCGCGTACGTCGGCCGACCCGGGCAGGAAGTCGAGGGTGCCCGTGCGCACGATCTCCGCACGCCGCTCGCGCCGGGCGGCGAGCAGCTCGTCGCGGCGCCGTGGAACCGGGCGTCGAGGTCGGCCACGAACGCGAGGGCCTCGGGAGTGAGGACCTCTGCCGACCGCGGCACGGAGGGGGCGGTGACGACGAGGTCGGACATCCGGCCACGATAACCTCCCGGTGATGCTGCGCGCCCGACTCCTGACCTGTGCCCTCGTGGTCCTCGCCCCCCTGCTGGCCGGGTGCGACGGCGACGAACCGACCATCGCCCTCCTGGTCGCCGACGCCTCCGACTCCTCGTCCCGCGCGGTCGACGTCGAGCAGTTCACCGACCGGGTCGAGGCGACCTGCGACGAGTGCGTCGTCACGGTGTACGACGCCGAGGGCGACGCCGAGACGCAGCGGAGCCAGGCCCGCCAGGCCGAGGCCGCGGAACGCCGACGTCGTCGTCGTGGTGCCCGTCGACCCCGACGACCTGGCCTCGCTGACCGGGCTACGAGCTGCCGGTCGTCTCGCTCGGCGAGCTGGTGCCGGGCTCGGACCGCTACGTCGGGCTCGAGGGCGGCGGGCTCGCCACCCAGGCGGGCACCGACCTCGAGGCGGCGCGCGAGGTCCTCCTCGGCGACGAGGAGTCGATGACCTACGTCCCGACCCGGGCGATGAGCGAGCAGGCCGCCGACGTCGCCGTGGCGCTGCTCGCCGGGACCCCGCCGGCCGCGCGAGGGCCGACGCCCAGGAGGTCGACGGCGTCGACTCGTGGCTCTACGAGCAGCAGGACGTCACGATCGACGCCCTGACGTCGGTGCTGGTGGGCCAGGGCGTGATCACCCTCGACGAGCTGTGCAGCGGGAGCACCGAGAAGCGCTGCGCCAGGCTGGGCCTGCGATGATGGGCCCACGATGATCGAGATCCTCACGGCCGCCCAGGTCGACCGGGCCCGCAGGACCGGCGCCCTGGTCGCCGACATCCTCCGGTCGCTGCGCGAGCGCAGCCTCGTCGGCACCAACCTGCTCGACCTCGACCGCTGGACCGCCGAGATGATCCGCGAGGCGGGTGCGGAGTCGTGCTACGTCGACTACGCGCCGTCCTTCGGGCGCGGGTCCCTTCGGCCACTACGTCTGCACCGCGGTCAACGACGCCGTGCTGCACGGTCGCCCGCGTGACCAGCGGCTCGCCGACGGCGACCTGCTGACCCTCGACCTCGCCGTCCGCCTCGACGGCGTGGCCGCCGACTCCGCGATCAGCTTCGTGGTCGGCGAGAGCCGTCCCGCCGGGAGCGTGGCGCTGATCGAGACCACGGAGCGGGCCCTCGCGGCCGGCATCGCGGCGGCCGGGCCGGGTGCCCGGATCGGCGACCTCTCCCACGCGATCGGCAGCGTGCTCCGCGCCGAGGGCTACCCGATCAACATGCAGTTCGGCGGCCACGGCATCGGCACGACGATGCACCAGGACCCGCACGTCTCCAACGACGGCCGCCCCGGTCGCGGCTACCAGCTCCGGCCCGGGCCTGCTGCTGGCGCTGGAGCCGTGGATCATGGTCGACACCGACGAGCTGGTGACCGACGACGACGGCTGGACGCTGCGCAGCGCCACCGGCTGCCTCACCGCGCACAGCGAGCACACCATCGCGATCACCGAGGACGGTGCGGAGATCCTGACCCTTCCGTCCCCTTCCTGATCGACTAGTGCACCGTCTCGAGCGGGCGCGGCGCCTCCGCCTCGGTGAGCGGCACGTCGGCGCTGTCGAGCTTGCTCGGCCACCACATCTTGCCGCCCAGGTCGAGGTTGAGCGCGGTGACCAGCACCGACCGCACGACGAGCGTGTCGAGCATGACGCCCAGCGCCACGGCGACGCCCAGCTCGGCCAGGAACACCAGCGGCAGCGAGCCCAGCACCAGGAACGTCGCAGCGAGCACGATGCCCGCTGACGTGATGACGCCGCCGGTCGACGCGAGCCCGATGAGCGAGCCCTTGCGTGTGCCGTGGGTCATCGTCTCCTCGCGCACGCGGGTCATCAGGAAGATGTTGTAGTCGATGCCGAGAGCCACCAGGAAGACGAACGAGAACAGCGGGAATCCCGGGTCGGACCCGGCGAAGCCGAAGACGTACTCGAAGAGCAGGGCCGAGATGCCCAGCGCCGCGCCGAAGGAGAGCACCACCGTCGCCATCAGGATGAGCGGCGCGACCAGCGCCCGCAGCAGCCCGATGAGGATGAGCAGCACGACCACCAGGACCAGCGGCATGATCACCCAGCTGTCGCGCTCGCTGGCGATCTTGGTGTCGAGGTAGAACGCCGAGCCGCCACCCACCAGTGCATCCGCGCCGTCGACGGCGTGGGCGGCGTCGCGGGACGCCTCCACGATGTTGGCGGCCGTGCTCGAGGAGATGTCGGCGTTGATCGTCGCCTCGAACCAGGAACGTCCGTCGGCCAGCGTCTGGACCTCACCGGGCGCGCCGAGGCCGTCGATGCCCTCCAGCGCGCTCGCCACGTCAGCGGCCCGGTCGGTGTTGGTGACGACCTGCACCGTGTTGGAGTTGTCGGACAGGTCGTGCTCGGTGAGCAGCTTCTGGCCCTTGATCGAGTCGAACTCCTTCGTGTACGTGTCCTCCGTCGACAACCCCGAGGTGTCGAGGCGGACGAGGCCGAGGCACGCGAGCAGCAGGAGTCCGGCGGTCGTCATCCAGACCCGACGCGGGCGGTGGCTGATCGCGCGACCCACGCGCGCCCAGAGGCCGTCGGCCGTCGGCTCGACGCTGCGGAAGGCGGGACGCTTGGGCCAGAAGACCCAGCGGCCGCAGATCACCAGCAGCGCCGGGAGCAGCGTGACCATGACGAGGACCGTCACCGCGACACCGATCGCGAGGACCGGACCGAGGCCGGCCGTGGAGTTGAGCTCGGCGAAGGAGAGGCACAGCATGCCGATCGCCACGGTCGCGGCGCTCGCCAGGATCGCGGGTGCGGCCCGGTGCAGTGCGAACGCCATCGCCTCGTGCCGGTCCTCGTGGCGGCGGAGCTCCTCTCGATAGCGCGCCACCAGCAGCAGCGCGTAGTCGGTGCCGGCGCCGATGACCAGGATGCTCAGGATCGCCTGGCTCTGCCCGTTGACGGTGAGCCCGGCGTACTTCGCGAGGAGGTAGACCAGGCCGGTCGCGATGGTGTTGGCCACCACGGCGCACAGGATCGGCAGCAGCCACAGGACCGGGCTGCGGTAGGTGAGGAGCAGGATCACGATGACCACGCCGAGGGTGGCGAAGATCAGGTTGGTGTCGATGCCTTCGAACGCCTCGGCCGAGTCGGCGGCCTGGCCGCCGTAGCCGGCGAGGTGGACCTCGCCGCCGTCGATCGTCGCGATGCCCCTGATCTCGTCGGCCGCGTCGGGGATGGCGTTCCACCCGTCTGCGCCGAAGTTGAGCACGAAGTAGAGGTAGGCGACCTCCCCGTCCTCCGAGACCAGGGTCGGCACCGGCGCGCCCTGTGCGGCAGCGGCCTCGGCGGCCGCCGGCGTGAGCACGCCCTGCTCGGTGACGCCGTCGAGCTCCGCGATCTCCGGTCCGTCGGCCTCCATGGCCGCGAGGTCGTCGTCGGTGAGCCCCCCGTCGCGGTGGTAGACCACGAGCGTGGGGATGTCGTTGGGGTCGACGGACTGGGAGAGCTCCTCCAGCACCTTGGTCGACTCGGCCGATCCCGGCAGCCAGGACGAGGCCTCGTTGTTCTGCACCTCGGCCAGCTGGGTGGAGAAGCCGGCCATGATCCCCGTGATGACGAGGACCGCGACGAGGACGATCCACTTGGTGACGCGTCCGGTGAGCGATCCCGCGATCTGTCGATGCATGCGGCCAGTCGATCAGGCCGCACCGACATCGTGCATCGGTGATTGCCCCGAGGTCTAGACCGGGGGGCGCGCTCAGCGCGTCTGCAGCCGGAAGGGCGACCAGGCGTCGACCGATCCGCGGCGCGGGGCGACGGCGTACTCCATCGAGCCGTCCACGCCGAGCCGTACGACCGCCCACTCGCCGTCCTGGTAGGTCACGACGAGCACGTGCCCGGCGTCCTCCCAGACCTCGTCGAAGTACGTCGCCGAGCTGCCGTCGCGGGCCGCGGTGAACGTACGGACCACCGAGCCGTCGGCCGTTGCCAGCACAGCGAGCACGTTGGGGCCGAAGCCGTCGCCGTACGCCGGAGTGCCGAGGACGTGGCGGTTGTCCGGGGAGATGTCGGAAAGCTGGTGGTCGCAGGTGCGCCACTTCACCCGCCAGCTGCGCAGCATCGCGCTGCACGAGCCGAAGTCGGTGACCGAGGTGATGCCGCCGAGCCACCGACCGCGTCCCGTGGAGGTCTGGCGCAGGTGGGGGACGGTGTCGACGATGCCGTGCGAGGACGTGTAGAAGGCGCGGTACGGCCCGTTGACGGCGATCGAGCAGCCCTGGCCGGGGTCGCCCTCGCCCTCCTTGCAGTTCTCGCCGGTGACCGCGACTGCGTGCGCCGTGCCGGTCACCGGCGCCGGGTTGAAGCGGAACACCCGGTCGCCCTCCCGGTCGATCGTCCAGACCTTGCCGGCCCTGCCGGCGAACGCCACGACCTGGCCCAACGGTGACACCGCCAGCCCGTAGCCGGTGCGCCACTCGCGACGGCCCGGCGTGCCATCGGCGCCGATCCAGCGGGTGGTCACCCGGCCGCCGATGGTCTGCACGACGTAGCCCGAGCCCATCGGCGCGAACTGGTCGAGCCGGTTGGCCGCCGGCGTGGTCGTGCCGCCTGTCCCGTGGATGACGGTCCTGCCCGAGCGGCGCTCGCTCCAGGCGAGGGCCGGCGGCGCGCCCTGCTCGAGGTCGGAGACGTCGAGGACGGTGCGCGCCGCCTTGGTCGACGCGGCGGGTGCCGGACTCGCCCGGGTGGCAGGCGAGAGGGAGGCAAAGAGCGCGAGGGTGGTCGCGGCGACGGCGGCGGTCCGGACGATGGTCATGCTCAGGAGACGCCTGCGGGGGTGTCGAGGTTGCCTCGGTCGCGGGGGAAGGCCGGCGGGACCGGGAGTCCCTCGCTCGCCAGCACGCCACGCAGCCGCTCGGGATGGTTGGTGATCAGCCCGTCGACGCCGAGCCGGACCAGGTGGCGCATGGTGGGCTCGTCGTCGACGACGTAGGGGATCACGGCGAGGCCGGCGTCGTGTGCCTCGTCGAGCATCGCCGCGGTGGCGAACGGCGCGTACGCGGGGTCGGTCACGCCGGAGCGGAACGGCGACCCGTGGATCGGGGAGATCGCGGTGAATCCCTCGGCGGCGGCCGTGTGGACGAAGTCGCTGTCGACGGCGAGCCCGTCGAACCAGGGGGAGGGGGCGTCCGCGGTGGAGCGCAGGTACTTCGGCGATACGAGCAGGTTGCGCTCCAGCGTCGGCTCGGCCTCGTGGACACGGGTCAGCACGCCCCAGTCGAAGCACTGGATGCTGGTGCGCCCGACCAGCCCGTCGACGCGCAGCGCGCCGACGACCTTGGCGACGAATGCCTCGCGCGTGGTGAGCCGCGCGGCGTCGAGGGCGTCGTACTTGATCTCGAGGTTGATCCGCACCGGAGCCGCACCGCGCTCGCGCAGGAGTGCGGCCACCTGGCGCAGCAGCGGCATCGTCGGCGGCAGGTCGGCGCGGGTCAGCTGCCTGATCCTGCGGGCGTCGGCCAGGGCGGCGTCGTGCGCGACGACGACGTCGTCCTCGGCGGTCAGGTGGACGTCGAGCTCGAGGGTGGAGACGCCCAGCGCGAGCGCGCGACCGAACGCCTCGAGGGTGTTCTCGGGCCAGAGCCCGGCGCCGCCGCGATGGGCCTGGAGGTCGAACGGCCTCACGTGTAGAGGGTGTCCACCACGTCGGCGTACTTCGTCTTCACCACACGCCGCTTGAGCTTCAGCGTCGGGGTCAGCTCCTCCGACTCCGCGGTCCACTCGTCGGGCAGCAGCTCCCACGCCTTGACCTGCTCGGGGCGCGACAGCCGCTCGTTGGCCTTGTCGACCGAGGCCTGCACCATCGCGCGGATCTGTGGCTTGGTCGACAGGTCGGCGAGGTCGGTGAACTCGACGCCCATCTTCGCCGCGACCAGCGGTGCGATCTCGCCGTCGAGGGTGAGGATCGCGACGACGTACGACTGGTTGTCGCCGAGCGCCATCGCGTGGCCGACGAGGGGCGACTCCTTCAGGAGGTTCTCGATGTTGGAGGGTGCGATGTTCTTGCCCGCAGAGGTGATGATCAGCTCCTTCTTGCGGTCGACGACCGAGTAGAAGCCGTCCTCGTCGACCGTGCCGATGTCACCGGTGTGGATCCAGCCGTCGTCGTCGATGAGCGCGCGGGTGGCCTGGTCCTGAAGGTGGTAGCCGGGGGTGTTGACCGGGCCGCGCACCAGGATCTCGTTGTCCTCGGCGAGGCGGACCTCGATGCCGGGGTTGGGCACCCCGACGGTGCCGAGCTTGAAGTGGTCGGGGCCGTTGGAGGTGAAGGCGCCGGTCGTCTCGGTCATGCCGTAGACGTCGTACACCCGCAGGCCGAGGCCGCCCATGAACTTGGCGACCTCCAGCGGCATCGGTGCGGCCGCGCTCGCGGCCCACTCGACCTGGTCGAGCCCCAGGAGGAGCCGGAGGAACGCCAGGATCGCGCCGTCCGCGGTGGCGTACGCCTCCGCGACCTCGGGCGTCATCTCGTTGCCGTACTCCTGGGCCTGCGTCCACGCGAGGCCTGCCGCCATGGCGTTCTTCACGAGCTCCTGGTTGGCCGGGTCGGGGTCCTCGGCGAGCTTGGCCGAGATGCCGGTCTGGATCTTCTCCCAGACCCGCGGGACGCCGAAGAACGCCGTCGGGTGCACCTCGCCCAGCGCGCCGAGGAGCCCGGCGGGGTCGGGGATCGCGTGCACGTGGCTGCCGAGGAAGGGAGGGGCGTACGTCGCCAGGATCCGCTCCGCGATGTGGGCGAGCGGGAGGTACGAGATGGCCCGCTGCGGGCCCCGCAGGCCGGCGTTGTCGAGCGTCGAGACGGCCTCGAACATGACGTTGTGGTGGGTCAGGACGACGCCCTTGGGGTTGCCCGTCGTGCCCGAGGTGTAGAGGTAGGTGGCCGGGAGGTCCGGGGTGATCCGGTCCATCCGCGCGTCCACGCCACTGGTGTCGTCGCCGCGGGCGAGGAGGTCCTCCCACGTCATGACGCGCGGGTCGTCGACGCGGTCGGCGTCGGCCAGCATCACGACGTGACGGACCGAGTCGACGTCGGTGAGGGCCTTCTCCCAGCGCTGGTAGCGGTCGTGGTCCTCGAGGACCACCACGACCGGGCGGGACTCGCCCGCGATGAAGGCGACCTGGTCCTGGGCGAGGGTGTTGTAGATCGACATCGGGATCGCGGCCGCCGCCATCGCGCCGTAGTCGGCCAGCGTGTGCGCGGTCCGGTTGGCCGCCATGATCGCGACGGGGTCGCCCTTCTCCACGCCGAGGTCGATCAGCGCCGCCGCGACCCGCTGGGTCAGCTCCCAGGTCTGCGTCCAGCTGATCGTCGACCACGTCTCGCCCTCGGGCACGTCGAACCGGTCGGAGAAGGCCGGCAGGTCGCCGAACTTGTCGGCCGCCTGGCGCACCGTCGCCGGCATGTGCAGCCCGAGGATGCGGGCCTCGTACTCCTCGCGGACTGACGCGATGTCGGCAGGGATCTCGTGGGTCATCGGCTCTCTCCTGACGATCGGGTGTGGCGGGGGTCACACCCGCGGTGCCACATCATCGTGGTCGGGGGCCGTCGCTGGCTAGGGTCCTCTGGCCAAGCCGGTGCAGGGTGACGTCGCCCAGCGCGCCCGAGTCCGCCGTCACCGTCATGTACGTGCAGTGAGGCTGGCGGCGTCGGTCGGTCGGGGAGCCGGGGTTCAGCAGTCGGAGCCCGGTGCTGGTCGTGGTGTCCCACGGGATGTGGCTGTGCCCGAAGACGAGCACGTCGAGGTCGGCGTACAGCGCGCTCATCCGCTCGTCGCGCCCCGTCGACTGACCCGTCTCGTGGACAACGCCTAGGCGCAGCCCCTCCACGTCCGCACGGGCGACCTCGAGCAACCGATCCCGCAGCTCGCCGTGGTCGTTGTTGCCGAACACCGCGAGCAGCCGGCGGGCGCGGGTCTCCAGGTCGTCCAGGAGGCGCACGTCGACCCAGTCGCCGGCGTGCACGACGAGGTCCGCCTCGTCGACGGCCTGCCAAAGCTCGTCCGGCAGGGCTCGTGCTCGCTTCGGCAGGTGAGTGTCCGCCATCAGGAGCAGTCGGGTGGCCATGACGTCAGTCAACCGGAAGCACCAAGTAGGTTCGGGTCATGGCTCACGACGCTACGACCGACGACATCGTCGCCGAGTCCGCCCTCCAGCTCTGGTCGGCCGCGCAGACCGATTTCGACCCCTTCGAGGTGCCCTCGCAGGACTGGCCCTCGACGGCCGTCCCGGTGCGCGACGCCGACATCGCCGTCGACACGCACCTGGACGTGGACGACGTACGCGCCTCGCTCGACCGGCTGGACGGCGTGAAGGTGGTGGTCGGGCGCGAGGCCGGGACCGTCAGCGTGCTGCGTGTGGTGCCGGAGGACAGTCCACCGCAGTGACCTGGGTCTGGATCTCGCCCAGGCGCACCAGGAAGGCCCGCTCGTCGAGTCGCTTGCGGCGCAGCCAGGCAGTGACCTCGTCGTTGCACTTGCTCGCGTTGCAGGAGGCGCACGCCGGGACGACGTTGAGGAGGGTGTAGCGCCCGCCCCTGGACAACGCGAGGATGCAGTCCTTCTGCAGCGGTCGGTCGCTCGCGCCGCAGTAGGCGCACCCACCCCAGGCCGCCACGAGGGCCGACCACTCGGCCGGGCTCAGGTCGTGCGCGACGGCGGCCATCCGACGCTTGCGCCGACGCGAGGCCCGCGCTCGTCGGCTCCGGTCGACCGCCATGGGCTCAGGCTAGGCGCCCCTTCCCGCCGAACGCGCCAGGCTGGGACGATGGGTGTCGCGCGACCGCCGTCGAGTACCTCGACCTCATCTCCGCCCAGCAGGAGCGGGCCGACGACCGCTGCGACGCCCTCCTGGTGATCGGGCTGGTCGGCGCCGGGGCGGCGATCGCGACGAGCGGCGCTGCGCGGCGTACGGTCGGGCGTCCCAGCTGACCGAGGAGGCGTCATGGTGGCGAGCCGTTCGGCCCGGGAGAGGAAGGCTGCCGCGCAGGCGGGTCCGCTCGCGCGCGTGAAGATCGACCTCGACGGGGAGCAGCAGTTCCTCTACCGCATCAACTGCACGTCCTGCGTCGCCCGCGGTGACAGCGCCTGGTCGACCCACCGCGCCGGTGCCGACAACGGCTTCATGGCCGCGATGGACCGCTGGATCTTCCACCTCGTCGAGAAGCACCCCGACGAGGACGCTCCGTGCCTGGCGTTCCGCGCCGAGGCGGAGCAACGGCTGCACGAGAGGCGCGAGGGCTGACGACACCTCCGCAGACGGACCGCCGGAGCAGAGCTCGGGTGGCACGCCGGAAGCCGGCGGACAAGGTCCGAGGCTAGACGTCCTTCCGCGGCGGCTCGGGCGGCACCATGAGAGAGCTCAGCAGGTGGTCCATCAGGGGCCACAGGACGGTGTCCTCGGCGTTGTCGACGACGTCGATGAACCTGCTCAGCTCGAGCATCACGAATCCGTGCAGGGCGGTCCACCACTGTGCTGCCACGGCCGCAGGGTCTGCCTGTCGCAACACTCCCGCCGCCATGCCGCGTTCCATGAACTGCTTGATCTGCACGAACGCGTCCAGCCCCACGATCCGGTCCTCGTGGTGGAGGCGGTAGTCGCCGAGCGTGGCCGAGCCGAACATCACCGCGTAGAGGTCCGGATCGGCCCGGGCATGCGCGCGATAGGCAGCGGCCGCGTTGCGCAGATCGATCAGCGGGTCGTCGGTGATCGGCACCGCTGCCACTCGCGCGAAGAGCCGGCGGAAGCCTTCGGCCACCATGGCGCGGACCAGGCCGGGCATGCCCCCGAAATGCGTGTACACGGCCATGGTGGACGTGCCGGTGGCGGCTGCCAGCTTCCGTGCGGACAGCGCCGGGGGACCCTCCTCGCGGACCATGTGGGCGGCGACCTCGAGCAACCGTTGGCGGACCTCCTGGGAGGACGCGCTCCGGCCTGCGCCTGTCTGGTCCGCTGTCCCTGCCACCCTTGCCAGCCTTCCATGCACGGCGTTATGGTCCGATCATAACGGCGTTATGGATGGGAAGTGCAGCGCCATGCCGAACCGATACCTCACCGACAACTTCGCGCCGGTACAGACCGAGCTGACGGCCTTCGACCTGCCCGTCACCGGCAACCTGCCCGAGTACCTCGACGGCCGCTACCTGCGCAACGGACCGAATCCGGCCCAGGATCCGGGCTCGCAACACCACTGGTTCCTCGGCCAGGGCATGGTGCACGGCGTCCGGATCGCCGGCGGACGCGCCGAGTGGTACCGCAACAGGTGGGTCAAGCCCGAAGGCGAGGACCACGGGCCGAACACCAACGTGGTCCAACACGCCGGCAAGACCTTGGCCATCGTGGAGTCCGGGCCCACGCCGTACGAGCTGACCTTCGAGCTCGACACTGTCGGTCGTTGCGACTTCGGCGGCACCCTCGACTTCGGCGGCTCGCAGGGCTACACCGCTCATCCCCATGTCGACCCCGTCACCGGCGACCTGCACGCGATCTCGTACAACTGGGTGCGAGGCACCAAGGTCGACTACACCGTTGTCGGCGTCGACGGCACCGTCGTCAAGCACACGGAGATCGAGGTCGGCGGGATGCCGATGATCCACGACTGTGCCCTCACCGAGCACTACGTGGTGGTCTACGACCTGCCGGTCACCTTCGACATGGGCATGGTGACCGACGGCGTCCCGCGCCTGGCTCGGCTCACACCCAGGCAGCAGCGCGACGCGCTGGGGGGCAACCCGATGCCCGAGTGGATCGTCGACGCCGTAGCCCGCGGCGAGTCCGTCACCAACCCGGCGGCACCGCTGCCGTACTCGTGGGACCCCGACCACGTGGCGCGGATCGGCCTGGTACGCCGCGACGGCGACGGATCCGACGTGCGCTGGTTCGAGATCGACCCCTGCTACGTCTTCCACACCCTCAATGCCTTCGAGAGCGGCTCGCCGGACAGCCCAGAGGTCGTCCTGGACGTGGTGCGCCACCCGCGGATGTTCGCCACCGACTACACCGGACCCCACGAGGGCCTTGCGTCGCTGGTGCGCTTCACCCTGGAGCTCAGCTCGGGCAAGGCGCGAGAACACCGCTTCGACGAGCACGCCCAGGAGTTCCCGCGTTATGACGAGCGGCTGACCGGGAAGCCCCACCGCTTCGGCTACACAGTGGGGATGGTCGGGGCAGGATTCGGCGACACCGTCCTCAAGCACGATGTGGTTGCCGGCACCACCCAGAGCCGCAGGCTCGGTGCCGGCCGCGAGGCCGGCGAGTTCTGCTTCGTTCCCGACCCGGGCTCCGACGGTGAGGACCACGGCGTGCTCATGGGCTACGTCCACGAGCGGGCCACCGATCGCAGCGATCTGGTGCTGCTGGACGCACAGACCCTCGAGGACGTCGCCGCCGTGCACCTCCCCGGCCGGGTGCCCACCGGCTTCCACGGCAACTGGGCTCCCCACGCCGGTTGAGGTCCAACCGCTGGCAACGGTGTGGTGAACGTGCGAGTCGTCGGCGATCGCGAGTGTGCGGGAGCTCAGGCGCGCATTCCGGTGTATCCGTCAAGCGGCGAAAGGCGTGCACCTTCCACCTTCTCCACACCCCCGGCCTTGACGACCTCCCACTGTCGGACCCTCCTGCTTGAGTAGTCAGATGCACCTGACCACCGCTCTTGACCAGCTGACCGAGGCCGAGCTGCTCGATCACGCCGACGAGGTGTCGCGCACGCAGCGCGAGTGCGAGGCGCAGGTGCTCCGGATCGCGGTGCAGGTCGCGATCGTCAACAACCCCGACACCCTCGACCCCGAGATCAGCAGGCTGCCGGGTCGTGAGCGGGCCGGGCGCTTCGGGGGGATCGGCACGCCTGACGTCTCGGAGTTCGCGGCGGCCGCGCTCGGCGCGCGGCTGGGCCCCGACCGGGTCCGCCCACTCGCTCATGGCCGACGCCCTCGACCTGATGATCCGGCTGCCTCAGCTGTGGCGCCGGGTGGAGGCGCTCGAGGTGAGGGCGTCGTACGCCCGGTTCGTTGCGCGCCGCACCCGCGACCTGACCGTCGATCAGGCGTCGTACGTCGACGAGCGGGCCGCCGAGTCCGCCGACGGCCGCATCCCGTGGTCCCGCTTCGAGGACCTGGTGACCGGCCTCGTCGTCGCGAGCGACCCGGAGGTCGCAGCGCGGAAGGAGCAGGACAACGCGAGACGACAGATCGCCCGCCCCACCCGTTCCACCCAGGACGGCATGCCGAAGCTTCTTCATCCGCGGCCCGTTCCCCGTCATCGCCCTCTTCGACGCTCGCGTGCAGTGGTTCGCCGATGTCCTCGCCAGCCTGGGTGACACCGACGACCTGGACGCCCGGCGGGTGAAGGCGGTCGCGATCCTGGCCAATCCTCTTGAGGCGGTAGCCCTGATGGAAGCCTTCGTCGTGTGGCGCGACCGCACCGACGAAGCCGATCGACCGGATGTCGACTGGTCGAAGATCCTCCCCGCCGTCACTCTGCACGTGCACACCTACGCTGGCGCCGAGCCGACCGACGTCACCCGCGTGGAGGGGCACGGGCCCGTCACGGAAGCGTGGGTCCGCGAGCACCTCGGTCCCCACGCCCGCTTCTCGATCCGACCGGTGCTCGACCTCGCGGGCCAGGCCCCGGTCGACGCCTACGAGATCCCTCATCGCCACCGCGAGGCCGTGCACATGATGACGCCCGCCGACACGTTCCCGTGGGGAGCAAGCACCACCCGCACCCACCAGGTCGACCACACCCGCGCGTTCCGCCACCGGGGACCGCCGGGGCAGTCGCGGATCGGCAACTACGGTGCGATGACCACCTTCCACCATCGCATCAAGACCCACGCCGACTGGCAGGTGCGACAACCCTTCCCGGGCATCTATGTCTGGCGCGACCCGCACGGGGCGACGTACGTGGTCGATCACTCCGGGACCCGACGCCTGCGGTCGTGTCCGGAGATGAGCCCGGCTGAGACCGAACTGAGGCGCACCCTGTTCGAGCTGGCCGCCTGAGGGCGACGGTGGCCCTGCCGAGGACGTCAGTCGCCCTTGGGCATGACGATCCACGCGATGATGTAGGCGACCTCGCCCGCGCCCACCAGTCCGAAGACGATGAAGCCGAGCCGGACCAGGCCGCGGGAGATGCCGAACCTGTCGGCCAGGCCGGCGCAGACGCCGGCGATGATCTTGCCGCGGCGGGGACGTACGAGGGTGGAGGACATGACCCATGTCTACCCGACGTCCGGTGCGAGGCACATGGTGGTCGGCGACCGGGGAACAGGAGGAGTGCCATCCACGACCGAGGGACGATTCCATGACCAGCCCTGACGACCAGACAGCCAAGCCGGCGACCGAGGAGCGACGTGCGACGCCGAACTCCTCCGGTCCGGAGGGAGCCGCAGGAGGCATGGGCTCGAGCAGCGAGCGCGTGGGCCCCACCGGCAGGGGCCAGGTGGCATCCGACGGCGTGCGCGACACGACGGAGTTGGACACCCCAGCAGACGGACCACCGGAGCAGAGTGCGGGTGGCGACGAACCGCAGCCGCACGGAGTGGTTCCGAAGGCCGGATATCCCCAGCTGGACCCGCGGCACGAGGACAAGCCGTATCGCCCTTGATCGGGGCGGCTGCGGGTGTCAGATCGCCCGCAGCCCGGCGGTGACGAGGACTGCGACGACGACGCAGAGCACCAGTGAGCACCGGCGCCAGAGCATGAACGCGGCCACTGCAACGCCGACGGTGTGGGCGCCCACCGACCATGAGCGTCCGGTGGCGAACACCGAGGTCACGACCAGCGCGCTGAGAAGCGCGGGAGCCATCAGCACGACCACGCGGGAGAACCATGGCGGCAGCTCCCGACCGCCCAGCAGCACCGGACCCAGCGCCTTGATCAGCACCGTCAGTGCGGCCAGGCCGAGGATCAGCACCCAGACCTGCGTGTAGGTCAGCGTCATGTCGACCGCCGCACCAGACCGATGAGGGTCACGGTGCTCGCGGCCAGGATGGGCACGCCCGGGGGACTGATCGGCACCAGAGCGAGCGCGAGCAGGCCGCCGCCGACGGCCACCCGGCGAGAGGTGGCGTCCCGGAGCTCCGTGATCAGGAGCGACAGGAAGAACACGGGGTAGATCGCGTCCAGGCCGAGCCGGTGCGTGTCACCGAGAGCGTCTCCGAAGACCGCGCCCACGAGCGAGCCGAGCGTCCAGGTGAGGTACTGGGGCAGTGTCGTGCCGAACAGCAGCCACCGGTCGAAGGTGCCGTCGCCGCGATTGGCCAGCGCCCACGACGAGTCGACGACGGCCTGTCCCTGCGCAGCCCGCTTCATCGGGCCGCCGGGCAACGACGGCGCCAGCGCGATGCCCATGGCCAGGAAACGCGCATTCATCAGGCTCCCGGCGGTCAGGGCAGCGGGGATGCCGCCTCCGACGGTGATCACGGACAACGCGGCGAACTGTGCCGAGCCGGCGAACACGATCATCGCGGTGACGCTTGCTTGCGCGACGCTGAACCCTGCCTGGCGAGCCAGCACGCCGAAGGAGACGCTCAGCAGGAAGCCAACCACCCCGAACGGGACGCCGAGCCTCATTCCACGGCGAAACGCTTCCCGCGCTCCCTCGTCCCTCGCCGCTGCCACCGGCGCAGGTTAACAACGCACGCAGGCGCCGTTCGATCCGCCATCGTGCCGTGGCAGACCTAGAGTCGTGGCGTGAGAGAACTCCCCGTCCTCGATGCGACTGACCAGCGCATCCTCGGCAGCCTGCTGGAGAAGCAGACGACCGTGCCCGCCACCTATCCTCTCTCTGCCAACGCACTGGTGTCGGCGTGCAACCAGACGAGCAGCCGCGACCCCGTCACCCACCTCGAACAGCAGGTCGTCGAGCGGGCCGCGAAGTCGCTCAAGGAGCGCGGGCTGTTGCGGATCGTGTGGTCCGACACGGGCCGTCGGACACTGAAGTACCACCAGATCCTCGACGAGCATCTCGCCCTCGAACCCGACGAGCGGGCGCTGCTCACGGTGCTGCTCCTCCGCGGCGAGCAGGCGCCGGGCGAGCTGCGCACCCGCACCGAGCGGTTGCACGGGTTCGCCGACCGGGGCGAGGTCGAGGAGTGCCTGCGCCGGATGGCGAGCCGCCCGCAACCGCTGGTGTGTGAGCTCGGGCGCCGGTCGGGCCAGCAGGATCCGCGCTGGATCCACCTCCTGGGCGCCGCGCCGGAGCAGACCCCCGGGGAAACCGGCCCACCTGGGAGTGCCGACCCGGCGCGCATCCGCGTCACGCAGATCATCGCCGACCTCCACGTGCCCGACCTCCCCGCCGCCAGGAGCTTCTACCGCGACTACCTCGGGTTGGCCGAGGAGGAGTTCAACCTGGGCTGGGTGGCCCGCCACACGTCGCCGGCATCCAGGGCGACGCTTCAGGTGATGACCAGCGACGCCACCGCGCCTGTTGACCCCGTGGTCTCGGTCATGGTCGACGACGTCGAGGCCGCCTACCGCCAGGCACAGGAGCGTGGGTACGAGATCGTGCATCCCCTCACGACCGAGGCATGGGGCGTGACCCGCTTCTTCGTCCGCGCTCCCGACGGCAACGTGCTCAACGTCGTTCAGCAGCACGCAGGCTGAGGGTCGTGGTCATCTGCGGCGGATCGACGCGCCCAGGTGTCGCGCGGCCGGGACTGCTCGACGAGGCGTCGACGGGGTCGAGTTCGCGTAGGGCTCGTCCCCGGAACTGGACAGGCAGCTACGGTGGCCAGAAGGTCGAACGCGTCGGGCCGCGGCGCTTCATGCACCCCGCACGCTGGAGCACGACCCCGGGCGACTCGTGACCATCTGAGGGCCGGAAGGAGCAGTCCATGGAGGGCTGGCGCAAGGTCAAGCGGGAGGTGTTCGCTCGGCACAGCAATCCGTGGAGCATGTGGACGAGGTGGGCGAGCACACCGCTGGTGCTCGTGCCGGCGTGGCGGCGCAGCGGGCGCGACGCCGCGTTGGTCGGGCTGTGGATGGCTGTCAACCCGGTGGTGTTTGGCAAACCCGCGCATGATCGAGGATGGGCGACCCGGGCGGCGCTTGGTGAAGAGCAGTGGATCGCCGAGCGGCCGATGGACGCCGCAATGGCGGTCGATCTCGCTGCGACCGCTGCCCTGCTGGCCGCGATTGCCGCCGCCCATCAGCGCCGCGCAGTGCCGGCCGCAGCAGCGACAGCGCTGGAGATGGGGATGTTGATGGCGTACTGGGAACTGATGGCCCGCTACTACGACCGCACCGTTGACGTGAGTCGAACATCCCGATGATCCCGCTAGGCACCGCAGCCGCGTGACACGGATCTACAGGTCCTGCCTCGTCCTCAGTTGAGACTGCCAGCGGCACCACGTTGCTCCACGCCAGACTCGCTGATGAGCCTTCGCGCAGCGACTGATCACGTGACTGCCACCTCAGCCCAGCCCTGATCGCGGCGTTATGACGCAGCTCCGACGGTCCCGAATGACGATCCCTACGTGGAGGGATCCCTACGTTCGCAGTTCGAGGCGATAGAGGCTCATCGTGGCTGGGCCGCCGTCCGGATGTGTCGGTGCTCGACACGAAGTTTCGGACGAAGGTGAACCCGCTCTTCTCCGCCACTCTGACTGATGCGCGGTTCGACTCGGATGGCCGCGCAGGATCCGATCTCGTTGGCACGGATGAAGTCGCAGATCAGGCGCGCGGCATCGATCGCTACGCCACGACCGCGAGCCCGCGGGTGCACGGCTATGTGATGTTGGCGTCGCCATTCCAGTCCGTCATCGATGCCCAGGTTGCAATCGACGTAGCCGGCAAGACGGTCGTCGACCCAGACCCCGAAGCCCCGCGCGCCCTGCCTTGTCTGGGCATTGCGCACCGCGAAGGCCACTACGTCCCGGGGTTACGGAACTCGATGCCGCCGCTGTCGCTGGTTCGTGCGCTCAGTCCAGGGCTTGCGGTGATCGCGTACGAGAACGACAAGGGTCCGGCGGGTGCCTGGGTGAGGACGATCGACTCCTTCACACCGGTCGACGTGGAGGTGGACGCACCTCGTCCGCATCCTCGATGTCGGGCTTGTCAGCGTTTCTGTGCAAGGGCCTGACCTGACTGTTCGATGTTAGGGGTTGTCCAGGCGGCCGGGGAACATGACGTCGACCTGGTTGATGGCGACCTTCCAGTTGTAGTTCGAGCGGCCTCCGCGGCCGGCTCGGGTGGTGCGGCCCGACTCGCGGCAGCCGAGCTGGAATCGGCTTTCCATTGCGCGCGCGATACCCCGACATTGATTCTGTTGCGACCAACAGGAAGCCCATGCCAAGTTGCTGGCCAGTTCGAGTCGGCGTCAGATGGGCGGGATGCTCCCCGACCAGGGTCCACGCGCACCCGATCGCGACCCTAGGCTCCGGGTCTCGACTCCGCCCGACCAGCCTCTCCTCTCACTCCAGCAGGTGCTCCAACGCCCTCCCCATGACCGCATTCCTTTCGGCGGGCGTCGCGATGCCCTCGAACCCGAAGCCGAGGAGCAGGGAGTCCGGGGTCGTGATGCCGGCACCGACGGGGAAGCCGCCGGCGTCAGCGACGACCCAGTCGTTGCCGTTGGCGGCGCTGCCGGTCGGGGCGCCGGGCACGGCCCAGCCCTCCAGCCCACTCTCGAACGACGTCGTGGTGCCGTCGGGGAGCGTGATGTCGTCGATGAAGGTGCCGAGCCCCTGGGTGCCCCAGTCGCTGGCGTAGGTGAGGGACACCTCGACCGAGCCGCCCTGCCAGGCGCCCAGGTCAACGCTCCACTCCTGCCAGCCGGCCGAGTTGCCGGACGCGGCGTGCCACGTGCCCGTCGTACCGGTCGGCGTACAGGTCTCGGCGGCCTCGTCGTAGGTCTGGTAGTGGTCCGTCTGCGGGTGCAGCTCGCGCCAGCCCGATGAGCAGCTGTCGCCGGTCTCCTGTGAGGTGTGTCCGTTGAGGTCGGGCAGCGTCGTCCAGTCGTCGCCGCCGGGGGTGCGCGCCTCGACGAAGACGTAGTCCCAGTCGCCCTCGGTGTCGTAGGACGTCCAGAAGTCGAGCGTGCCGCCTGCGGCCGGGACGGGGACCGTCCGGGTCAGCCGCTTGTAGGACACATCGGCGATCTGGCTGTAGACGTACTGCTCACCGGAGTGCGGGTCGAACGGACCGCCCGGCTTGTCCCAGCGGGCAGAGGGCCAGCTCTCGAACTGTGGGAACTGCGCAGGCGGCAGGATGCCGCTGGTCGAGATGAAGGACGACGTGGCGTTCTGGTTGTCTGCCGACTGGGGACCGTTCATCGCCCAGTCGAGGCCGTCGAACGGGTCATCGATCCCCGCCACGCCGTAGACGTCGCCCTCATCGTCGAGGCCGTCGCCCGCGATGGCGAGGTAGCCGCCGAACCAGTACTGCAGGACGTCGTTGGTGCCGTCACCGGAGCCCCGCAACGCGAGGCAGCGGCGCGAGTCGATGCCCGGAGGGAGCGGGTTGCAGGCGATCGTGCCTTGGGGGTCGTACCGCTGCGTGCCGACGTTGGCGGTGTACTGCGCGCCCGCCTGGTTGCCGGTGTACATCACCTTCCCGCCCTCGTTCATGAAGGCGCGGAACTCCAGCATCTCGTCGAGCGCGAGCCGGTCCACGTTGCCGGCGATGCGGCCCGCCGTACGGGTGACGACGTCGTCACCGGTGTACCAGATCGCTGCGTCGTAGTGGCTCAGGACGCCGAGCGCGTCGGGTGCGGTCCGGTTGTTGGCGTCGACGTCGTAGACATCCACGTCCTGGCCGTTGGCGTCCAGCGCCTCGAGGTAGTAGTCGAGGTAGTGCGGACCGCCCGGGGACTGGGCCGGAGAGGCTCCGGTGTAGTCCTCGGCCGACACCACCAGGACTCGGTTGCCCGACTCGGAGACCGCGCGATAGGTGAACGACGGGCTGCTCTTGCCGCCACCCTCGAACCAGACCTCCACGTTGTCGCCGGGGGTGGTGCCGGTCACGACGCCGCGCATCTGGTGGTAGTGCGTCGAGGTCATGCCGTACTTCTCGCCGCCGGTCCACTCGCTGGTGGGCGCGGACCGGGTCGGGCCGCCGTTGACCTTCCAGTTCGCGGTCACGGCACCGAGGCTGCGCTTGGCCAGTACGGCGACGGGCTGGGGGTCGCCGTACGACGTGGTGAAGCTCAGGCGCACGCTCGGCAACCCGCTCTTGTAGGCGTCCTCGCTGTCGAGGTAGAAGGGCTTGGTCTTGATCCCGAGCGACGACTTCGGGTCGTCCGGGTCGACCGCGGAGGCAGCCACCGACTCGGCGAAGGGAAGGTTGCGCTCGAACTCCTCCTGCACCAGCGCCTCGTCGTCGGGGAACACGAAACCGCAGCCGGGGCAGCCCGGGGAGAGCTCGGGAGTCCAGGCCAGGGTGCCGGTCGCCTCCTGGGCGTAGCCGTCGATCTCACCGTTGGTGATGTAGAGGACGTCGGAGGACAGGCCCGGGTGGAAGTCCTTGATGGCGGGCTTGTCGAGGTTGCCGGACAGGGCGTAGTAGATCGGGTCGTCGGCCGTGGGGGTGCCGATCTGCCAACCGTCGTTGTAGAGCAGCCACCGCCCGTTGGAGTGGTAGTTCACCATGAACTCGGCCTTAGCCATGTTGAAGAGCTTGATGCCGGCCTGGGTCTCCGGCTCGGACGCCGGCGACGGCCCGCGGTAGGTCTCACTCGAGGCGATGCCGGACGAGCCCTCGTTGTCGTAGCCCCAGTGCGAGGGGTAGTTGCGGTTGGGGTCGACGCCGTCGCCGACCTGGGTGATCCCGTCGTTGTTGTTGTCGCGGAGGTTCTTGCGCCACAGCCGCTCGTCGGTGAACGTGTATTCATAGCCGTCGGGGTTCATCACCGGCACGAACCAGAGCTCTGTCTCCTGCAGGAGCTTCTTGGTCTCCTTGTCGTTCGCCTTCCACCGCTCGAGATAGGTGTTCATCACCCGGCGGGTGATCTCGGGGGCGATCCACTCGCGCGCGTGCTGGGTGGCGCTGAAGATCACCGCCGGGCGTGACCCGTCCTCCTGGCCGCGCGCACCCTGGGTGACTTTGAGGGCTAGGATGTCGCGACCCTGGTAGGTCGTCCCGAGCCTCACCAGCTTGGTGACGCCGGGGTAGGTCCGGGACGCTGCGACGAGCTGGTCGCGGATGCCGCCGGGCTCGTCGTACGACTTCCACACGGTGTAGCCGTTGGTGGCCTGCTCGGCAGCGAACTGGCGCACCGTCTTGCCGCCCTTGACCCGCGCGAGGCGGAGCTTCAGGCCCTGGGCGCGCAGCGTCTCCGCCTGGTCGGTGGTGAGCACCAGGTCAACCCGGGTCGTGTCGCCCGTCGGGTGGGCCTCGGCGAGGTCATAGCCGGCGCGCGCCAGTGCGTCGAGCTGCTCGCTGGTCACGCCGCGCGCGACGTAGGCGTCGAGCGGGTCAGCGGTGCGCGGTGCTGCGGCGGGTGGTGAGGTGGAGGAGGGCGGCGCGAGGCCGACCCCCAGGGCGGCGACAACGACGGCGACGACACAGCCTGACAGGACACGGCGCATGGCAAAACCCTCCGAGCGAGTGTGATGGGGGTCACATTGCCACCGCCGACCGGGTAGGGGAATCCCCAACATCGATGGTCCCCGGCTCCGCCCGGGCGGGGTGGGGTCAGCTGCAGTGCAATGAGCCGAGCTTCGCCAGCCCCTGCCGGTCCCCGGGCCCCAGCTCGACCTGGCCGTTGTTCCTCACGGCCATCAGCTCGGTCGGCTCAGCCACGTGGTCGAGCCCGATGACGTGGGCGATCTCGTGCAGCACGATCGCTCCATCGTGCGGGGTCGCTGCTCGATCGTGGCGGCAACCACGCCGACCTGGCCTACCCCACCACCGCGTCAAGACCCACGGTGACTGGGAGGTGCGCCAACCCTTCCCGGGCATCTATCTCTGGCGCGACCCTCACGGGGCGACGTACCTCGTCGACCACACCGGAACGCGCCGGGTCCCCGCTCGCACGGAGCCGAGCCCCGCAGAGGTCGGGTTCAGCCGGGCGATCTTCGAGCTTGTCGCGTGAGGGGTACGTCGACTCGGGGTTGACCACGTGGGTCATGCTTCTCCCGTGCCTCCCCACGACGACTTCCGCGACGAGCTCGCCGCTGCCGCGCGCGAGATGCAGGAGGACGGCAGTCCGCAGGAGGCCATGGAGCGCGCGGTCGATCGTCGCCACCAAGATCATCCCGGGCTGCGACGCCGCCGGGTGTGTGCGTCGTCTACCGCGGCGATCGCATCGACACCCACGCCACGAGCACCGACGACCTGCGACAGGTCGACGCGCTGCAGCACGAGCTCGACGAGGGCCCGTGCCTCGAGGCCCTGCGCGAGGACCACACGGTCGTGAGCAACGACCTGACCACCGACGACAGGTGGCCCACCTGGGGTCCCCGAGGTCGTCGAACGGACTCGGGATGCGCAGCAGCGTGAGCTACCGGCTCTACTCCAACGACAAGGACCTCGGCGCGCTCAACCTCTACGGCACGGACGCCTCGGCCTTCACCGACGAGGACATCCAGGACGGGCTCGCGCTCGCCGCGCACGTCGGCGTCGCGCTCGCGGCTGCCCAGGAGGTCGAGCAGCTGGAGAAGGCGCTCAGCGGCCGTACCGTCATCGGCCAGGCCACCGGCATCCTCATGGAGCGCTTCGACCTCGCCCCCGACCGCGCGTTCTCCGTGCTGAGCCGGATGTCGCAGCAGAAGAACGTCAAGCTCCGGGTCCTGGCCGAGCAGATCGTCACCACCCGGACCAGCTCCCCACCGACCTAGGCGCCGCTCTCTAGGGTCGTCACGTGCACGCAGACGTGGTGGTGGTCGGAGCGGGGCTGGCCGGGTCTGCGCTGTGCGCAGGCGCTGACCGAGGCGGGTCGTGACGTCGCGGTGCTCGAGGCGGCGGACGAGGTCGGTGGCCGGATCCGCACCGAGCGGGTCGACGGCTTCCTCGTCGATCGCGGATTCCAGCTGCTCAACCCCGCGTACCCCGCCGTACGCCGCTGGGTGGACGTCGACGCCCTCGGCCTGCAGCCCTTCGGCGCAGGCGTCGCCGCCCGCACCGAGACCGGCCTGGCCGTCCTCGGACACCCTCTGCGCGCGCCCGCGCTCCTCCCGCAGACCCTGCGGGCAGTCGTACGTCGCCCCCGGGAGGTCGCGGCCCTCGCGCGCTGGGCGGCACCCCTGCTCAGGCCGCGCCGCGGGACCTCGCTCGAGGAGGTGCTCGGCTCGCGCGCCGACGTGGACCGGCGTACGGCCCTGGACGCCGCCGGCGTCGACGGCCTGCTGCGCCGGGTGGTCGACCGCTTCTTCGCCGGCGTCCTGCTCGAGGACGACGGCAGCACCGCCGACCGCTTCGCGAAGCTGTTGACCTGGATGTTCGCCACGGGTGTGCCTGCCCTGCCCCGCGAGGGCATGACCGCGCTGCCCGCCCAGCTCGCGGCGACGCTCGGTGACCGGGTGCACCTCGGCGAGCGGGTCCACGCCGTCACAGGCACGTCGGTCGGCACCGACGGCGGCACCTGGACGGCCGACCACGTCGTCGTCGCCACGGGTGCGGCCGAGGCGGCCGCACTGACCACGACGCCGGTGACGCCCACCAAGGGAGTCGTCACCGTGTGGTGGGCGGCGCCGGACGCCCCCGACACCGACCTGCTCCACGTCGACGCGCGACGCACCCCGACCGGCCCGCTCGTCAACGCCGCCGTCGTGTCCCGCGCGGCCCCGTCCTACGCACCGCCCGGACGCCACCTCGTCGAGGGCTCCGCACTGATGGGGCCTGGCCGCGACACCGACGAGGCATCGATGCGCCGCCACGCGGGCGACCTGCTCGGCGCCGACACCCGCGCCTGGGAGGTGGTGTCCCGCCACGAGGTCCCCGACGCACTCCCGACCCAGCCGGCGCCGTACGTGTCGCACCGGCCGGTGCGCGTCGGCGACGTGGTCGTCTGCGGCGACCACCGTGACACCGGCTCCATCCAGGGCGCTCTGGTCAGCGGCCAGCGGGCCGCCGAGGCGATCCTGTGACGACGCCGGAGGTCGTGGTCGTCGGCGCCGGGCTGTCCGGGGTCGCCTGCGCTCGCGAGCTGCGCGCGGCCGGCGTCGGCGTCCGCGTGATCGACCGCGGGCACCGTGTCGGTGGCCGGATGGCCGCGCGCCGGCTGTGGGACCGGCCCACCGATCTGGGCGCGAGCTACCTCACCGTCTCCGACCCGGACTTCCGCGCCCTCGTCGACGAGTGGAGTGCCCGCGGACTCGCAGCACCGTGGACCGACACCTTCACGGTGCTGGGCGACTCCGCCCCGACCGACAAGGACGGTCCGGTGCGGTGGGGTGCGCCTCACGGTCTGCGCTCCCTGGTGGAGGACCTGGCGCGCGACCTCGACGTGGAGCGGGTCGACGTCTCGAGCGTCGACGAGGTCCGCGACGGAGCGCAGGTCGTCGTCCTCGCCATGCCCGACCCGCAGGCCCTCCGGCTCGTCGGTGGCCACCCCGTGGCCGACGTGCTCGACCGTGCGTGGGAGCCCGTCCTCGCCCTCGCGGCGCGCTGGCCGTCCCGCACCTGGGACGTCGTGAGCCCGTCCGGACGCTTCGAGGGTGCCTTCGTCAACGACGACCCGGTGATCGGCTGGATCGCCGACGACGGCCGCCGCCGTGGCGACGACGCGCCGGTCCTGGTCGCCCACTCGACGCCCGAGCTGGCCGCCCGCCACCTCGCCGAACCGTCGGCCGCGGCGCCCGAGATGGTCGCCGGGCTGCGCCGCCTGCTCCACCTCGACGAGCCGGAGGACGTCCACCTCCACCGGTGGACGTACGCCCGCCCGGTCGGCCGGCGCGAGGCGTCGTACGCCGTCGTCGACGGTCCGGGTGGTCCGGTCGCGGTGTGCGGTGACGGCTGGGGCCCGTCGCCCAAGGTCGAGACGGCGTGGCTCTCCGGCACCCGCCTCGGGCGCGAGCTGGGTCGGCGCCTGGCGCTCCTCGCGCTCCTCTCCGGGACTGACCAGCCCGGACTACGTCGTCGGCTGGCGCCTGCTGCAGCGGGCGGAACCCCGAGCAGAGCACGCGCAGGTAGTCGATCGACTCGTCGCCGCGGTAGTAGACCTGCTGCTCGGCCACGAAGTCACCGTCGTCGTTGACGAGGTCGAAGCGGTAGCTCACCCGCGCCGTGTCGGCCACGTCGTCGCCGTCCTGCACGTCCGCCACCCGCTCGATCCGGTCGGTGTCGCCGAACCACGAGCCCAGGACCGCCTCGACCACGGCGTCGGGCCCGGTGCCGTCCCAGGTGCGCCCCGGCGTCATGCCCCGGAAGTCCACGTCGTCAGCCAGCAGGCGCTTGATGGCGTCCGCGTCCTTGGTGGCGATCGCGTGCGCGAATCGCGTGCCCAGAGTCTCCGTCATCGGGCCAGTGTGCCCGAACCCAGCGTGGCCAGGTCGCGCTCGGCGTAGAGCCGGTGCTCCCACTCCTCGTTGAGCACGACCTTGAGGCACTGGGCGACGGTCAGCCCCTCGGCATCGGTCATGAACGGCGTGGCCGAGCTGACCTCTCGAGCCAGTCCCTCGTCGGAGAGGTCATCGAGCACCGCCTGCACCGTGGCCCGTCGAGCCGCCCTCAGCTCGAGCACCTCGTCCAGCGACGGGCGTACGTCGCGGTCCCACGGCACGCCCTCCACCTCTGGCGCCTCGTCCCACGGGAGGTCGAGCGGGTGCCAGGGAGCCGGGTCGGCGAGCACCACACCGTCCACCCAGCACGCGTGCGCGAAGCCGAGGTGGCGCAGGGTCTCGACGAAGGACCACTCCTCGTCGACCTGTTCGTGCAGCGCCTCCGGCGGGAGCGCGCGGGCCTTCTCCACGGTGCCGTCCCACAGCCGGTCCAGGGTCGCGAAGGCCTCGCGGAAGCCGACGAGGTCGGTCGGCGACATCAGCGCGCGCTCCGGCATCCGGCGGTTGAGCTCGGCGTCGACGAGGGGGACGACGTCGACGCCGTTCACCAGGAGGGTGCCGAAGTCTCCGTAGAGCTCCAGTCGCGGCGCCTCGATGCCCGTCAGCTTCGCGCCGTCGAGCCAGGCCGACCGGATCCGCACGTCGCTGAGGTCGGCGTTGCTGATCCTGGCTCCGTGGAGGCGCACCTCGTCGAAGTCGCTGACGGAGAGATCGACCTGCTCGAAGGTGGAGCCGATCATGTCGCGTTGTCCGAAGTAGGGCATGCGATCAGGCTAGGAGGCGTTGCGGACGATCGGCGACCGGTTCGATGATGACGGCATGACAGAACATCCGCACGCCCGGGACCGTGGCCGTCCCCGGCGCCGTCCTCTCCTTCACCGTCATCGGCGACCTCGCCGACGCGACGCCCGACTCGCCTCCGCTGGTGCTCGCCGGTTCGCCGATGGACGCCACCGGCTTCGGCAGCCTCGTCGCCGGGCTGGCCGACGGAGGGGCGGATCGCGTGCTGGTGCTCACCGACCCGCGCAACGTCGGCCGGAGCACGCGGGAGGACGACACGGCGGCCGTCACGCCCGAGCAGCACGCCGAGGACCTGCACGCACTCGTCGAGGCGCTGGGCGTCGGCCCGGTCGACCTGTTCGCCTCGTCCGGTGCCGCGGTCAACGCCCTCTTCCTGGTCGCTGCGCACCCCGACGACGTACGCCTCCTGGTCGCGCACGAGCCCCCGATGGCCGCGCTGCTCCCGGACGGTGCCGCCATCGGCAAGGCGTGCGACGACCTGGTGGCGGCCTACGACGCCGAGGGGATCGGTCCCGGCATGGCGCGCTTCATCAGCCTGGTGATGCACCGCGGCGAGTGGACCGGCGCCGAGCCGGTGCCGGACCCGGCGATGTTCGGGCTGCCGACCGACGACGACGGGTCGCGCAGCGACGGCCTGATGGCCAACATGCGGGGCGAGGGATGCACCCGCGTCCCGGACCTCGACGAGGTGCGCAACGCCCCGACCACCGTGGTCATCGGCGTCGGTGAGGAGTCCGGGGGACCGGACGACGGCGAGATCGCGGGGCGGTCCGGGTACGCCGTGGCGCGTGCGCTGGGGGTCGAGCCGGTCGTCTTCCCGGGTGGCCACAACGGCTTCCTCGGCGGTGAGTACGGCCAGACCGGCAAGCCGGAGGAGTTCGCGGCCAGGCTGCGCGAGGTGCTCGCGCGCTACCAGGTGAGCTCGATCTCCACCTCGTTGTCCTCGCCGAGCTCCACCTCGACCTTGAGGTTCACCTCGTCGGGCACCGCCACGGTGATGCGGCCGCCGTCGCGGGCGAACTCCACCGAGTTGTGCTTCGCGAGCGAGTCGGCGAGGGCGCGCAGCTTGGCGGCGGCGTCCTCGCGGGTCATGGTCCGGGTCTCGTCCATCTCGAAGAGGTCCATGGCCCCGAACCTAGCCAGTGGCTACAACCCCAGCATCCGCCCGATGATCTCCTTCTGGATCTCGGTCGTCCCGCCGTAGATCGTCTGGATCCGCGAGTCGGTGTAGGCCTTGGAGATCGGGTACTCGTTCATGTAGCCGTAGCCGCCGTGCAGCTGCACGCCCGCGTCGACGACCCGCTTCTGCAGCTCGGTGGTCCACCACTTCGCCATCGAGGCGAGTGCGGTGTCGACCTCGCCGGCGTTGAGCCGCAGCACGCAGTCGTTGATGAAGACCCGCGCGATGTGGGCCTCGGTCGCCATCTCGGCCAGCACGAACCGGTTGTGCTGGAACTTCCCGATCGGCTTGCCGAACGCCTCGCGCTCCTTGGCGTACGCCAGGCACAGGTCGAGGACGTGCTCGATCGCGGCGACCGCGATGCAGCCGATGGAGATCCGCTCCTGCGGCAGGTTCTCCATCAGCGAGACGAACCCCGACCCCGGCTCGCCGAGGAGGTTCTCCTTCGGCACGTGGACGTCGGTGAACGACAGCTCGGCGGTGTCCTGGGCGTGCAGCCCCATCTTGTCGAGGTTGCGGCCGCGCTCGAAGCCCTCCATCCCGCGCTCGACGACGAGGAGCGAGATGCCCTGGTGGCCCGCGTCCGGGTCGGTGCGGCACACGACGACCACCAGGTCGGCCAGGATGCCGTTGGAGATGAAGGTCTTCGACCCGTTGAGGACGTAGTGGTCGCCCGCGTCGACCGCCGTCGTACGGATCCCCTGGAGGTCCGAGCCGGCGCCCGGCTCGGTCATCGCGATCGCCGTGACGAGGTCGCCGGAGACGCAGCCCGGCAGCCAGCGCTGCTTCTGCTCCTCGGTCCCGAGCGAGGAGAGGTACGGGACGATGATGTCGGTGTGCACGGCGAAGCCCGGGCCGGAGGCGCCGGCTCGCGCGGACTCCTCGGCGAGCACCATGTTGTAGCGGAAGTCGGGGATGCCGGGCCCGCCGTACGCCTCGTCGACGTCGAAGCACAGCAGCCCGCGCTCGCCCGCCCTGCGCCACACCTCGCGGTCGACGATGCCGTCGCGCTCCCACTGCTCGTGGAAGGGCACGACCTCCTTGTCGAAGAACGCGCGGGCGACGGCGCGGAAGTCCTCGTGCTCCTGCTCGAGGATGCTGGGGCGGTCAGGCATGGGTCTGGCTCCTTGCGGCGGTGGAGGCGGGGTGGTCCTGTGGGGTGAGGTGGCGCGGCTGGGCGAGGCCTAGCGTGGACGGATGGGTCTGGTGAGCACTTCCGTACGCGCGACGCACCTGGTCACCAATGCCGCCTGGTTCGGCGGCTCCCTCTTCGGTGCGGTCGGGCTCAACCCGGCCGCGCGGCGAGCCCGACTCCGAGCGCGAGCGCGTCGAGGTCTCGGGCACGGGGTGGGAGCGCTGGGGTCCGGTGCAGGGGGCGGCCATCGCGCTGCACCTGCTGAGCGGGATCGCGATCACCGCTGACAACCGCAACCGCGTCGTGGGCCACGCGCCGACGACCGTCACCACGGTGGCCAAGTCCCTGCTCACAGGGGCGGCCATCGCATCGACCGCGGCGGCGTACGTCTACGGCCAGCGCCTCGGCGACGCGGCCGGCGAGGACGGTCACCCGCGCGACCCGGAGGTCGCTGAGGACGCGCGCGGCAAGCTCGCGTGGCTCCAGTGGGTGACGCCCGCCCTGACTGGTGCGGTGCTCGTGCTGGACGCCCGGCTCGGCGAGCAGCAGCGTGGCGCGGCCGGTCTGCTCGACCGACCCTGGTGACCTGACCTGCACGGGCTCAGGACACCCATTCCTTGACCTGCGCGACGGTCGCCGCCGGGTCGTCGGAGACGGGCGTGATGTTGAGGTCGGTGACGCCGGCCTCCCGGAAGGCCGCGATCCGCTCCTTGACGTACGACTCGGGGCCGACGAGGTTGGCGGCCTCGAGCCACTCGGTGGGGATCAGCGCCTCGGCCTCCTTCTTCTTGCCGGAGAGGTAGAGGTCCTGGATCTCCTCGGCCTCCTTCTCGTAGCCGTAGGCGCGGGCGACGTCGTTGTAGAAGTTCTTGCCCTTGGCGCCCATGCCGCCGACGTAGAGGGCGAAGATCGGCCGCGCGAAGTCGAGCAGCGCCTTGGTCTCCGGGCCCTCGCCGATCGCGACCATGCCGCCCGCCATCACCTGCAGGGGAGCGAGCCCCTCCTGCCGCTTGGCGTTGCCGGTCGCGAGCGCGTCGCCCCAGACCAGGTGCGCCTTCTCGGGGTGGAAGAGGTGCGGGATCCAGCCGTCGGCGATCTCGGCGGTCTGCTCGACGTTCTTCGGGTCCGAGGGCCGCGATCCAGATCGGGATCGTGTCGCGCTCGGGCTTCGTCAGCAGCTTGAGCGGCTTGCCCAGCCCGGTGACGGCGCCGTCGTCCTTGGTCAGCGGGAGGTGGAACTCGCCGTTCGCGGTCAGCGGCTCGCGCTTGAGGCCGCTGCGGATGATCTCGACGACCTCCTGGGTCCGCGCCATCGGCTTCTTGTAGGGCACGCCGTGGAAGCCCTCGATCACCTGCGGCCCGCTCACGCCGATGCCGAGGATCGCGCGGCCGCCGCTGACGTTGTCGAGGCCGGCAGCGGTCTGCAGCAGCGCGCCCGGCGTACGCGAGTAGATGTTGAGGATGCCCGACCCGATCTGGATCGTCTCGGTCTTCGCCGCGAGGTAGCCCATCAGCGTGGGGGAGTCGAAGCCGTACGCCTCCGCGACCCACACGCTGTCGAGCCCGGCCTTCTCCAGGTCGACGACCTGGTCGGCCGCGCTGCGGGGGTTGCCGTCGTACATCAGGAGGGTGGCGAGGCGCATGCCGCAATCGTGACAGTGGAACTGTCACGGTGCAAGGGTGG